>CAVXXY010000007.1:0-45271 GCA_963765905.1 uncultured Actinomycetota bacterium | reverse complement strand
GACTGAGCAACGTCCGCCACAGGTAGTCCTCGCGCCCCCACCTGGGGTCGAAGAGCTGGAGTATGCAGGCCTCTTAGGGTCGGTCGGTCGCTACCGGGCGGACGTCGCCTCGAGGCGCTGCAGCCCGTCGTAGGCGGCGTACTTGTAGGCCTCGGCGTACGTCGGGACGTTGAAGGTCGTGTCGAGGAAGTAGTCGATCTTGTCGCCGTGGTGCAGGGCTGCCTGACCGATGTGGATCAGCTCGCTGGCCACCTCGCCCAGGATGTGCGCACCCAGGAGCGTCCTGTCGTCACGGCGGAACACCAGCTTGACCATCCCGTCGGTGGCGCCGGAGATGTTGCCGCGTGAGTTGGCCGCGAAGCGTCCGCGCCCGACCTCGTAGTCGATGCCCTGCCGGGCGGCCTCCTGCTCGGTGAGCCCGACGCCGGCCACCTCGGGGATCGAGTAGACGCCGGTCGGGATGACCTGGTCGACCGCGTCGATGCCGGGCACGCCGAACGCGTCACAGACCGCGATCCGGCCCTGTTCCATCGCGGCTGAAGCGAGCGCCGGTGGACCGATCACGTCGCCGGCGGCGTAGATGCCGGGGGCAGTGGTCCGGAAGCGGTCGTCCACGACGATCCGGCCGCGGCCGTCCACCTGGACCCCTGCCACGTCGAGCCCGAGCCCTTCGGTGTTGCCGGAGCGGCCGGAGGCGAACAGCAGCTTCTCGGGCCGGAGCTCGGTGCCGTCGCCGAGCACGACGACAAGGCCGGCCGCGTCGCGTCGTACCTGGTCGATCTGCACGCCGAGCCTGACGTCCATGCCCATCGACTCGAAGATCCGGCGCAGATCGCGGGAGAGCTCCGCGTCGACGTAGCCGAGGATGCGTTCGCCGCGTCCACGAGGGTCACCGTCGCGCCGAGCGCGGTGAAGATCGAGGCGTGCTCGCACCCGATCGCGCCGGCGCCGACGATCACGAGGCTCGCGGGAGTGGACTCGATCTCCAGCACCTGCTCGCAGTCGAGGACGTCAGGGTCGTCGAACGGGATCTGCGGAGGGTGATAGGGGCGGAAGCCGGTCGCGACCAGACGAGGATCGCCTCGCCGCACAGCACCCTGCGGAAGCCGCGCGGCGTGTCGACCACGACCTCACGGCCCGCGCGCAGCGTCGCCGTTCCGGTCACCAGCTCGATGTGGTGGCGAGCGACGTTGTCGCGCACCGCCCGGCTCATGGTCGCGCTGACCGCCTCGGGCACCAGTGCCGAGCTGGGAGTGGATCGCCGGCCCCTCGAGCTCGACGGAGGCACCGTAGATCTCGCGCTTCTGGAAGCCGGTCAGGTAGAGCGCGGACTCACGCAGCGTCTTGGTCGGGATCATGCCGAGGCTGGTGACGGCGACACCGCCGACGGACTGCTGCGTGAGCGCTCGACGAGGGCCACCCGCTTGCCGAAGTACGCCGCCTTGGCCGCGGCCTTCTCGCCGGCGGGACCGGAGCCGATGACGACGAGGTCGAACGGCTCGACGTCCGGCTCGGAGGACTGTGTCATGGCCTCGCCGCTCGTCGGCTGAAGGCTGCGCAGGAGCGTGGTCGCTCTGTCCGCCTGCACCGTGGCCCCGAGCCGCTCAAGGTCACGGCGCCACGGACCTCGTCGATGGCGCCGGCGCGGTCGCCGCTGTTGGCCAGTGCGGTCGCGAGCTCGAGACGGATCGCGCCGCCCATCGCCGGCCTCTCCTCGTCACCGAGCGTGGTGCGGGCCTCTCCCAGCAGAAGCAGGCCTGCTCCCACATCGCCCGGTGCATCGCGAGCCGACCCTCGGCGAGGCTCACCGCGGCGCGCAGGACCTGGCTCTCCGAGCCCAGTGCGCAGGCCTCGAGCCGTTCGAGAGCCGCTCGGCGCCATCGGCGTTGCCTCGGGCAAGCTGGCCTCGACCAGCAGCTCGAGCAGGCGGCCGGCTCGGAGCCGGTCGCCCACGAGGTCGTGCAGCCCGCGGTGGAGCACGGTCACGGCCGTCTTGGCGTCCCCGCGCATGAGGTGGAGCCGAGCCGCCTGCTCACACACCTCGAAGTGCCCGTCGTACGGCTCGAGCAGGTCGGCCACCTCCTGGAGCCGGCCCTGCATCAGCCGCAACCGAGCGAGGGCCCCGGCCGCGTCGGCCCGCTTCGAAACCGCCCTGGACGCGTCGGGCCCGAGCGCGTGCAGGATCTCGGTCTCCGCCTCGCTCCAGCGCCCGCTGTCGCTCAGCACGGCGCCGTAGGCAGTGCGGCAGTGGGAGTGCAGGACCGGCAGCTTGCCGCCGAACGTGCGGTCGAGGTGGGCACGCGCCATCTCGATCCATTCCTCCGCGCGCTTGACGTCTCCGGTGCGCTCGCACGCCGAGAGCATGGCGCAGAAGATGGCGCCGCTCAGCAGGGGCGTGACCTTCCCAGCCGCGATCGCTGCCACCGCCTGGTCGAGCTCGGCGAAACCCTGGCTGATGCGCCCCTGATTGATCAGGGCGAGCCCGCGGTCCGCCCGTGCCCGTGCCTCGAGCGTCGGGTCGCCGAACTCCTGCGCGAGCTCCAGAGCCACCGCTGCACTCTGCTCCAGGGCGTTCGCGTCACGCATGTGGCAGGCCACCAGGGCGAGCGCGAGGTAGCCGCGCTCGACGCAGCGCCCAGTCTGTTCGAGCCGCTCGCCGGCACGTTCGAGCCAGTACCGGCTTCGAGCCTCGTCGAGGAAGCCGTCGTAGTAGGTACCGCCGAGGAACACCGCCGCCAGTGCCGCGGCCCGCGGGTCACCCGCCGCGAGGTACTGGTCGTAGGCGAGCTCCCAGTGACGTGCTGCCGCCTCGAAGTCGTCGTCGAGGTAGCCGAGATAGGCCAGGCCGTCGTGGGCCTCCGCGCTCGGGCCGATCGCCAACGCGGCGTTCAAGGAGCGCGCGGCAGTCTCCAGGTCGCCGGCCCGGATGGCCTCCCGGCCCGCTTCCACGAGCTCGCGCCCCGAGGTCGTCCCCACCCAGCCGATGATAGGCGTTCAGCGACCTCGCCACTCCTCGGCGAGCAGGGCGTAGGTCAGCCCGTCCAGCCACTCGCCTGAACGGTGCAGCGACTCCTTGCGGGTGTGCGCCTCGCGCCGCATGCCGACTCGCTCCATCAGCCGCCAGGACGCCTCGTTGTCGGCGAAGCAGTTGGCGAGGACACGGCGTACACCGAGATGCTCGAAACACACCCGCATCAGGCCCTCGACCGCCTCGGTCGCGTAGCCCTTCCCGCCGTACGCCGGGTCGAGGGACCACCCCAGCTCGGCCTCGACGCCTTTGGCCTGCTCAGCCACCTCGGCCTGTGCCCAGGCGTCCTGGATGCCCAGCATCAGGTCGCCGATCACGGTGCCGTCGAGCTCGACCACCAGGGTCTTGGCCAAGCGCTCCTCGTCGAGGAACTGCTCACGGTAGGCCTCGACCGTCGTCGGTGCTCGCGTGATCCAGCGGCTGACGTCCGGAAGCTTCCGGAAGCGCCAGGTCGGCTCGATGTCGTCCTCGCCGGCGGGCCTTAAGGAGAGGCGGGCTGTGCGGACGGGCCACGAGATCTGCTCGAAGGTCACCGGCCCACGCTAGACCGTCCCCTGGGTCGGTCAGGCCTTGCGGCGACCCGGCGCGCGACTGTCGGCTTCTTCGACACTGACATCCGGGTCGATCTCGTCGGCCTCACGCAGCGTGTCGACGTGACGACGCTCGTAGTCAGCCGCGGTCGAGGCGGTGTCCTTGGCCTCCGCCTCCAGCCGGTCGGCCTCGGCACGCGCGGCTTGAGCCTTTGCCTGCGCCTCGTCGGCTGCGGCGGTCTGCCGCTTGACCCCTACCTGCTGGGCCTCGGCCTGCGACCGCAGCTCCTCGGCGCGTTCGCGGTGCTTCTCGTCCGCCTTGCGACGAGCCTGCATGCTGAGCACGACGATGGCGGCCACGACGATGATCGCTACGACGGCGATGACGATCCAGGTGCTGGTCTCCATGACTCCCTCAGTTCTCCCCTCCGCATCTGAGGTGCCCCGGGGAGCCGACGTCAAACCGTCGAGGCGAGCCGTAACGTACGCGGAGCGTCACGGGCATCTTGTTCCTCCTGGTTCAGGGTTCGGTTGATGCCACGACGCTAGGTTCCGGCGTACGACGTGCGCGTCGGTGCCGCTTACCCAGGTTGGGCCGGGGACTTGTGACTCGCCCGTAACTGTCCTACGTGACAGTCTCGACACGACGACTTGCCCAGAGCAGTGCTCCCCAATCTGGAGGTCCAGCGTGTTCTCCCGTCTTGCCATCGTGAATCGCGGTGAGGCTGCGATGCGACTCATCCACGCCGTTCGCGACCTCAACGCGGAGGGCGGCGAGCAGATCCGCACCATCGCGCTCTACACCGACCAGGAACGCACCGCGATGTTCGCGCGGGAGGCCGACGAGGCCTACTCGCTCGGTCCGGCCTCGGCCCGGCCCTACATCGACCTCGCTGTCCTCGAGCGGGCGCTGGTCGAGTGCAACGCCGACTCGGTCTGGGTCGGCTGGGGGTTCGTCGCGGAGGACCCGGCCTTCGCGGACCTGTGCTCGCGGCTCGGGGTGACCTTCGTCGGGCCGAGCGCGGCCGCGATGCGCAAGCTCGGCGACAAGATCGGGTCGAAGCTCATCGCCGAGGAGGTCGGGGTCCCGGTCGCGCCCTGGAGCCGCGGCGGCGTCGAGACGGTCGAGGAGGCCCTCGCTGCCGCCGACCGGATCGGCTATCCCCTCATGCTCAAGGCCACGGCGGGTGGAGGCGGGCGCGGCATCCGCATGGTGGCCTCGGCCGCCGACCTCGAGGACGCCTACCAGCGCACGCGCGACGAGGCCGAGCGCGCGTTCGGCAGCGGCATCGTGTTCCTCGAGCGGCTGGTCACCGGTGCCCGTCACGTCGAGGTCCAGCTCATCGCCGACAGCCACGGCACTGCTTGGGCCATCGGCGTGCGCGACTGCACCGTGCAACGGCGCAACCAGAAGGTGATCGAGGAGTCGGCCTCGCCGTTGCTCGACCCGGAGCAGACCGCTGAGGTCAAGGCCGCCGCGGAGCGGCTGGCCATCGCGGTCGGCTACGTCGGCGCCGGGACCGTCGAGTTCCTCTACCACCCGGGCGAGCGGACGTTCGCCTTCCTGGAGGTCAACACACGGCTCCAGGTGGAGCACCCGATCACCGAGGTGACCACCGACCTCGACCTGGTCAAGGCCCAGCTGCACGTCGCCGCGGGAGGCCGGCTCGAGGGCGAGCGACCTGTCGAGAAGGGCCACGCGGTCGAGGCCCGGCTCAACGCCGAGGACCCCGACCGCGACTTCGCGCCCTCGCCGGGCCGCATCGCCCTGCTCGAGCTGCCGTCCGGCCCGGGCATCCGAGTGGACACCGGAGTGGGCGAGGGCGACACCATCCCGGCCGACTTCGACTCGATGATCGCCAAGATCATCGCCTACGGCCGCACCCGCGACGAGGCGCTGGCCCGGCTCCGGCGCGCGATGGCGGAGACGACTGTCGTGATCGAGGGCGGCGCGACGAACAAGAGCTTCATCCTCGATCTTCTCGAACAGTCCGAGGTCATCGACGGCAAGGCCGGCTGGGCCGACACCAGCTGGATCGACCGGGTCCGGGCCGAGGGCCGGCTCGTCGACCACGAGCACTCGGGCATCGCGCTGGTCGCGGCGGGCATCGAGGCCTACGAGGACGAGGCCGAGGTCGAGCTCACCCGCCTGCTCGAGAGCGCCCACGGCGGTCGCCCGCAGGTGCAGCACAAGGTCGGTCGTGCCGTCGACTTCAAGCTCCGCGGTACTTCGTACAAGGTCACGGTCCTGCAGATCGGGCCGCACCGCTTCCAGGTCGGTGTCGTCTCCCGCGACGCCGAGGCCGTGGTGATCGCCGACATCGAGCGGCTCGACGAGTTCCACACCCGCTTGGCGGTCGGGGACCAGGTCTTCCGGCTGGTGACAGCGACCCACGGCCCCGTCCACCTGATCGAGGTCGACGGGGTGGCTCACCGCGTCAGTCGCGACGAGGGCGGCGTACTGCGCTCCCCGGCGCCCGCCCTCGTGGTCGCCTCCCCGGTCGCGGCCGGTGACCAGGTCGCTGCGGGTGACGCGGTCCTCGTGCTCGAGAGCATGAAGATGGAGACCGTGCTGCGCGCCCCCTTCGCGGCCCGCGTGCGTGAGCTGCTCGTGATGACCGGCAGCCAGGTCGAGACCGGCGCCCCCCTCGTGCGCCTCGAGCCGGTCGCAGACGACGACGGCGAGCAGACGGCGGCCCCGGAGCAGGCGGGTCCGGGTCTGGACCTGCCGCAGCCCGACGACGAGGCCTCCGCCGAGACGCGCATCTCCCGCAGCCGCGCCGACGTCTCGGCGATCCTGATGGGCTACGACGTCGACCCCCGTGACGAGGGCGACCTCATCGACGACTACCTCTCCGACCGTGATGAGCTCGTGGCCGCCGGTCACGACGTCGTCTCCGACGAGATCACGCTGCTCAGCATGTTCGCCGACTTCGCCGAGCTGAGCCGCAACCGGCCGGCGGGGGAGGACCTGCACACCGAGCTCCAGGTGCACAGCTCCAAGGAGCACTTCCACGCCTTCCTGCAGAGCCTCGACGCCGATCGCGGTGGGCTGCCGGTGCAGTTCCGCGACCGGCTCGCCAAGGTGCTCGCGCACTACGGCGTGACCGGGTGGGACCGCACACCCCAGCTCGAGGAGGCGGTGTTCCGGATCTTCCTGGCCCAGCAGCGGTCTGCTCCCGACGTGCACCTGGCGACGGCCCTGCTCCAGCGCTGGATCGCCGAGCCCCCGCCGGCTGAGGACCTGGCCGGCCCTGCACGAGACCTCCTCGAGCGCCTCGTCAGGGCGACGCAGCTGCGGTTCCCCGTGGTCGGCGACCTTGCGCGGAGCACCCGCTTCCGGTGGTTCGACCAGCCCTTGGTCGACGAGGAGCGCTCGAGCGTGCTGGCCGGCGTACGCAACGAGGTGGCCGCCCTGGCGGCAGACCCCGATGCGCCCGACCGGACCGAGCGGATCGAGGCGCTGGCGCGGATCCCCGAGCAGATCGTCAGGTTCCTCTCCGAGCGGCTGGAGGCCGGCGTACCGGAGCACGAGCCGATGCTCGAGGTGCTCGTGCGCCGCCACTACCGCGAGTACGACCTCCACGGGCTCAGGTCGGTGCAGCGGGGCGGCCGTCCGTTCGTCGTGGCCGACTACGTCGTCGACGACCGGCCGACCCGGCTGGTCTCGACCGTCGGCATCGTTGCCGAGCTCACCAAGGACAGCGGTCTGTCCGCGGCCGTCAGGGAGGAGGTGGCCGCCCGCAACCCCGGCGAGGGTGCTGTGGTCGACCTCTACCTGCACTGGCCCGACGCCCCCGAGGCCGCGGAGAAGGCGACCGCGGAGCTCGGTCGGCTGGTGGGGGCGCTGCCGTTCGCGCACGACGTACGCCGAGTCGCGGTCGCTGTGTGCCCGGGCGGGGCGAGGCCGGTCAGCTACTTCACCTACCGGCCCGATCCCGACGGTGGCGTGGTCGAGGACGACCTGGTCCGCGGGGTCCACCCGATGGTCGGCCGCCGCCTGAACCTGTGGCGGCTGCGCGACTTCCACGTCACGCGCGTCGAGGCGCCCGAGGACGTCCTTCTCTACGACTGCGTTGCCCGGGAGAACCCCTCCGACCGCCGCCTGGTCGCGCTGGCGCAGGTCCGCCAGCTGGCCGTCGTACGCGACGAGGCGGGCAAGGTCATCGGCCTTCCGCACGCCGAGCGCGCCGTCGAGAACTGCCTGGAGGCGATCCGGCGGGCACGTACGGCGATGGGGGCGGCGGGCAACAAGCTCGACAACAACCACGTGTGGGTCCAGGTGTGGCCGGTGGTCGACGCCGACCCGGAGCAGCTGGGCGCCCTCCAGAGCAAGATCACGCCGCTGACCGACGGTGCCGGCATCGCGGAGGTCCTCGCCCAGGGCCGGGTCGCCGGTCCCGACGGCAGCGCGACACCACTCGTCATCAGGTTCCATGCGCGCCCCGGCGCCGGCGTCACGGCTTCCCTGGAGGAGCCACCGACCGAGCTGCTCAAGCCATTGGACGAGTACACCGGCAACGTCGTACGCGCTCGGCGTCGTGGCCTGGTCTATCCCTACGAGCTCGAGGGCGTGCTCACCGGTCCTGGCGGCTCGCTCGTGGAGCACGACCTGGACGACACCGGCGCTCTCGTGCCGGTCGATCGCCCGCGCGGCCTGAACAAGTCCGGGATCATCGTGGCCGTCGTCACGACACCGACGGCCCAGCACCCGGAGGGTGTCAAGCGGGTCGTGCTCTGCGGTGACCCGACGAAGGCACTGGGGGCGGTGTCGGAGCCGGAGTGCTCGCGCATCATCGCGGCCATCGACCTGGCTGAGCAGCTGGGGGTGCCGGTGGAGTGGTTCGCGCTCTCGGCAGGCGCCCGGATCTCGATGGACTCCGGGACCGAGAACATGGACTGGGTCGCTGCCGGGCTCAAGCGCATCATCGAGTTCACCCAGGCAGGCGGCGAGATCAACGTCGTCGTCGCCGGCATCAACGTCGGAGCGCAGCCGTACTGGAACGCCGAGGCCACGATGCTCATGCATACCAAGGGCATCCTGGTGATGACCCCTGACAGCGCCATGGTGCTGACGGGGAAGCAGTCGCTCGACTTCTCCGGTGGCGTCTCTGCGGAGGACAACTTCGGCATCGGCGGCTACGACCGCGTGATGGGTCCCAACGGGCAGGCGCAGTACTGGGCTCCTGACCTGGCCGGCGCCTTCGACGTCCTGATGGCGCACTACGACCACACCTACGTCGTGCCGGGAGAGTCGCGACCCCGTCGGGCACCGACCAGCGACCCGGCGGACCGCGACATCTCGTCGTTCCCCCATGCGCTGGCCGACAGCGACTTCGCCACGGTCGGCGAGATCTTCTCGGCCGGCTCCAACCCCGACCGCAAGAAGGCGTTCGACATCCGCACGGTCATGCTGGCGCTGTCCGACCAGGATCACCCGACCCTGGAGCGCTGGGCCGGCATGGCCGATGCCGACACCGCGGTCGTCCAGGACGCCCACCTGGGCGGCTACCCCGTGTGCCTGCTGGGCATCGAGTCGCGCCCGGTTCCCCGACGCGGCTTCCCGCCGACCGACGGGCCCGACACCTACACAGCCGGCACGTTGTTCCCGCGCTCGTCGAAGAAGGCTGCGCGCGCGATCAACTCGGCGAGCGGCAACCGCCCCCTCGTCGTACTCGCCAACCTGTCCGGCTTCGACGGCTCACCCGACTCGATGCGCAACCTGCAGCTCGAGTACGGCGCCGAGATCGGTCGAGCGATCGTCAACTTCCGGGGGCCGATCGTGTTCTGCGTGATCTCGCGCTACCACGGCGGCGCGTTCGTGGTGTTCTCCAAGGCACTGAACCCGAGCATGACGGTCCTGGCGCTCGAGGGCTCGTTCGCCTCGGTCATCGGTGGTGCCCCTGCCGCTGCAGTGGTGTTCGCCGGCGAGGTGGAGAAGCGCACGTCCTCCGACGCCCGGGTCCGTGCGCTGGAGGCCCGCATCGCCGACTCGACCGCGACCGAGCGCAGCCGGCTGGTGATCGAGCTCGCAGAGCTGCGGGCCGCGGTGAGGCCGGAGAAGATCGGCGAGGTCGCCTCGGAGTTCGACGGTGTCCACGACATCCACCGAGCCGTGCGGGTCGGGTCGGTCGACGAGGTCGTGACCGTGGCCACGCTGCGGCCGCGGGTGATCGAGGCGATCAGAGTGGGCCTCGAGGGCGAATGATGCCGGAGGGGGATGCAGGGCCTGACACTTTTCCCCCAGGCCAGACCCTGCAGGGCACAGATCGATGGGAGGATCGATCTCTGCCTCGCGCTTTCACAGCGCCTTGGAGCCCCCCGGCTCTCTTGCAATACAGTAGCCGACTTGTCTTCGGAATCCGCCACCTAGATGGACTATTAGTGGACTATTTCGAACATTAGGTCCAGCTTGGCAACGGAAACCGAAAATAGGATGCCGACTCATGACAAATGTCATGGTTCAGCCCAATTACGCGGTTCCTGTCGCTTCGCCCGGTCCACCGTTGCCGGTGAGACCACGTGGAACGGCTCCCCCGCCGATCTGATGATCGTGCCCGCCTCCCGACACGCCCTCGAGGCAGTCGAGGACTCCGTGATCCTTCTGGCGGTGGGCAAGACGATCGAGTGAACGACTGGAAGCCGTGACATAGCGAAACCGCAGGTCACCCGGAAGGTGACCTGCGGTCTCGGTGGTGGCCAGGGGCGGGGTCGAACCGCCGACCTTCCGATTTTCAGTCGGACGCTCGTACCAACTGAGCTACCTGGCCGGGCCGGGGAGACTCTACCGGAACGTCCAGCGGTGACCGAATCGGGTCTGGCCCAGCAAAACTCCGCTCTTCCGCTAGGTCGGTCTTGCGCCTAGATTGCGGCAAGGCATCAATGTGGATGCCCCTTGTCTCGGAGGAGTTCTCGTGCGTGTGTCCTGGAAAGCAACATCGTTCATCGCCGCTGCAGGCCTGGCAGTCGCAGGGTTGGCCGTGACGGCACCGGCCAGCGCGGACAGCACCGCCAAGTGCAACCGCAACAACAACTCGGTCAGCAAGCTCCTCGAGTGCGTGACCGTCGACGGTGTGATGGAGCACCTCGACGCGCTCCAGGCGATCGCCGACGACAACGGCGGGACCCGGGTCTCGGGCTCGCCCGGGTACGACGCTTCCGTCGACTACGTCAAGGAGCGCATGGAGGCCGCCGGCTACGACGTGACGGTGCAGCCCTTCGACTTCTTCGTGTTCACCGATCTGGGAGGCTCCGAGCTGGAGCAGACGGCACCCACGCCGACGTCGTACGTCGAGGGCACCGACTTCGCGGCCACGACGCACTCGGTTCCCGGCGACGTGACCGCGAAGGTCACCGCGGTCGACCTGCAGCTCGGTCTCGGCAACACCTCGACCAGCGGCTGCGAGGCTGCCGACTTCGCCGGCTTCCCGGACGGCGACATCGCCCTGATCCAGCGCGGCACCTGCACGTTCGAGATCAAGGCTGAGAACGCAGCGGCGGCGGGCGCGATCGGCGTGCTGTTCTTCAACCAGGGCAACACCGCCGCGGCGGACCGCAACGGCATCCCGGCCGTCACGCTGGGCAACGGCTACACCGGAGGCATCCCGGCCCTGAGCGCGACCTACGCCCGGGGCGTCGAGCTGGCGCAGGTCGCCGGCCTCGAGATGCGGCTGTTCGCGAACGTCACCCGGGTGGGCTCGGAGACCTACAACGTCATCGCCGAGTCCCAGCACGGCGACCCGTCCAACGTCGTCATGGCCGGTGCTCACCTCGACTCCGTCGCCGCCGGCCCGGGCATCAACGACAACGGCTCCGGCTCGGCCGCGCTGCTCGAGGTCGCGGAGCAGCTGCAGAAGGTGAAGACCACGAACAAGCTGCGCTTCGCGTGGTGGGGTGCCGAGGAGGGCGGCCTGGTCGGGTCGACCCACTACGTGACCGACCTGGTGGCCAACGCTCCCGCGGAGCTCGCGAAGCTCGAGATGTACCTCAACTTCGACATGGTCGGCTCGCCCAACTACGGCCTGTTCATCTACGACGGTGACGGCTCGGGCTTCGGACTGGTCGGCCCGGACGGGTCCGACGAGATCGAGGCGCTGTTCGAGCAGTACTACGTCGAGCGCGGGGTTCCGTCCGAGCCCACTGCGTTCAGCGGTCGCTCGGACTACCAGGCCTTCATCAACAACGGCATCCCGTCCGGCGGCCTGTTCACCGGCGCCGAGGTCCCGAAGACGGCCGCTCAGGCCGCCAAGTGGGGCGGTACGGCGGGCATCGCCTTCGACCCGTGCTACCACTCGGCCTGCGACACGATCGACAACGTCGACCCGGTGGCCATCGACATCAACTCCGACGCGATCGCCTACACGGTGTTCAAGTTCGCGACGGGCGTCGAGGTGATCAACGACTGACCTGTCAGTCAGCACGAAGCGGCCGGGTAGAGGAGCCTCCACCCGGCCGCTTGGCATGTCTCACGCCGCGGTGACGACCTCGTCGTGCTCGAGGCGGGGGAGCCGGTCGAACCACGCGTTGTCGGCGGGGTGACCGAGGTTGACCACCAGGATCGAGCGGAGCGACGTACCGTCGAAGAACTCCTCGTCGACGCCCTCCGCGTCGTACCCGCCCATCGGGCCCGCAGCCAGACCCGCGGCGCGCACGCCGAGCAGGAAGTAGCCGGCCTGCAGAGCGGCGTTGAAGCGCGCAGCACTCTCACGGCCCGCCGGGTCGGCGAACGCTGCCTTGGCGCCGGGGAAGTGCGGGAACGTCTTGGCGAGGTTCTCGTGGAACTCGGTGTCGGCGGCCAGGATCGCGACCAGGGGAGCGGCCGCGGTCTTCTCGCGGTTGCCTTCGCTCATGTGCTTGAGCAGGCGCGTGCGGGCCTCGTCGTCGCGGACCAGGTGGATGCGCAGCGGCTGGCCGTTCATGGCGGTCGGGCCGTACTTGACCAGCTCGTAGATCTCGGCGACCTGCTCGTCGGTCACGGGCTCGTCGGTGAACGCGTTGGCGGTGCGGGCCTCGCGGAAGAGGAGGTCCTGGGACTCGGGGGGAAGGATCAACGTCATGCTTGTAATAACAACACTTGTCGTAACAACTATTCCAGTGTTTGTGACGCAGCAGACAGGACGCGAGGGGGCTGCCACCGATTTGGTCGGCTCTCCGGCGCGCCCCTATAGTTGTGCGGTCCCTGACACGGGCGAGCCCCCATCGTCTAGCGGCCCAGGACCCCGCCCTTTCACGGCGGTAGCACGGGTTCGAATCCCGTTGGGGGTGCTCAGTTCGAAGGCCCTCGGGCCGATTCGGACATAGCCGCGGAGACTGTTAGAGTTCCCCCGCTGCACAACAGAAGAGCAAGGCCCCGTAGCGCAGTTGGTTAGCGCGCCGCCCTGTCACGGCGGAGGCCGCGGGTTCGAGTCCCGTCGGGGTCGCCAGAGGATGCTCCACACGAGTCGTGTGGAGCATCCGTCTTTGTCAGGACCGGCACAATGGGCCCGTGATCGAGATGAGCCGCGAGCGTTTCGAGGAGCTCGTCTCCGACGCGCTCGACACCATCCCGGCCGAGCTCACGGCTCTCATCGACAACGTCGTGGTGCTGGTGGAGGACGACGCCCCGCCGGACGACCCGACCCTGCTCGGCATCTACGACGGCATCGCCCTGACCGAGCGCGGGCCCGGCTACACGATGGTCGCGCCCGACCGCATCACGATCTTCCGCAACCCGACGCTGGAGATCTGCGACACCGACGACGACGTCGTGGAGGAGGTCGGCATCACCGTCGTACATGAGATCGCCCACCACTTCGGCATCGACGACGCGCGGCTGCACGACCTCGGCTACGCCTGAGCCAGCGCGAACCCCAGAGCGCAGGCCGCCAGCGACAGCACGACCGTCAGGCCGGCGTACGCCGAACCGGCGCGCGGGCCGAGGTCGTAGGTCTGGACGGAGAACGCGGAGTAGGTCGTGAGCCCACCGCAGAAGCCAATGCCCACCAGCGCGTACGACGAGGCGCCCGTCGCCAGGCCGCCGCTGAGAAGTCCGAGCAGGAGCGACCCCACCACGTTGACCGCGAGCGTGCCCCAGGGGAGCCGGCTGTCGAGCGCCTCCGCGACGACGTACCGGAGTGCTGCGCCGGCGGCCGCCCCCAGCGCGACCAGGACGACCGTCACGACAGCCTCCTGGCCATCGCGACCCCGGCAAGGCAGCACGCGAGCGTGCCCGCGACGTATGCCGCAGCCAGACCGGTCGAGCCGAGGTCGGCCAGCCGCCGCGCGTCCTCGGAGTACGCCGAGAGGGTCGTGAAGCCGCCGAGCAGGCCCGGCCCGACGAACGCCCGGCCGAGCTCCCCGCGCACGCGCGGCTGGAGCAGCGCCAGAAGCAGCGAGCCCGAGACGTTGATGCCGAACGTGGTCCAGGGGAACGCGCCCGCGGCGACGGGGAACCACTCGCCCAGGAGGTAGCGCAGCACTGCGCCGAGGGCTCCGCCCAGCGCCACTGCGGCGAGGATGCTGCGTCTCACGGCCCCCACGCTAGGGGCCACCTGTGGACTGTGACGGACGCCATGCGCGAATATCGCCCAAGAGACCCCTCGTGGCGTGAAGTCCCTGCTATCCGCGGGACAATAGGTCTAGGAGCTGACTCGTCTGGAAGGTGAGAAATGACCGACACTCGGCACAAGGTGGTCGTGATCGGCTCGGGCTTCGGAGGTCTCTTCGCGGCGAAGAGCTTCAAGCGATCCGACGTCGACGTCACGCTCATCGCCAAGACCACCCACCACCTCTTCCAGCCGCTGCTGTACCAGGTGGCCACCGGCATCCTGTCGCAGGGCGAGATCGCCCCACCGACCCGCGAGATCCTGGCTGACCAGAAGAACGCCCGGGTGATCCTCGGCACCGTGACCGGCATCGACCTCGAGCAGCGCGTCGTGACGTCCCACATCAGCGGTCGGGTGAGCTACACGCCCTACGACTCCCTCATCGTGGCTGCCGGTGCGGGCCAGTCCTACTTCGGCAACAACCACTTCGCCGAGTTCGCCCCGGGCATGAAGAGCATCGACGACGCGCTCGAGCTGCGCGGCCGCATCTTCGGTGCGTTCGAGCTCGCGGAGCTGGCCGAGACCGAGGAGGAGATCGACCGCTTCCTGACGTTCGTCGTCGTCGGCGCAGGGCCGACCGGCGTCGAGATGGCAGGGCAGATCGCCGAGCTCGCGCACCGCACCCTCAAGCGCGACTTCCGCCGGATCAACACCCGCGACGCGCGCGTGATCCTGCTCGACGCCGCCCCGCAGGTGCTGCCGCCGTTCGGCCAGAAGCTCGGCGAGGTCACCAAGAAGTCCCTGGAGCGGCACGGCGTCGAGGTCATCCTGGGCGCGATGGTGACCGAGCTCGACGAGCGCGGCATCACCTACCAGTTCAAGGACGCGTCGACGCACCGCATCGAGTCGGCCTGCAAGGTCTGGGCCGCAGGGGTCCAGGCCAACGAGCTGACCAAGACCCTCTCGGAGCAGACCGGCGCTCCGCTCGACCGAGCCGGCCGCGTGGCGGTCAATCCCGACCTCACGCTGCCCGGCCACCCCGAGGTGTTCGTCATCGGCGACATGATGGCGCTCGACAACCTGCCGGGAGTCGCGCAGGTCGCGATCCAGGGCGCCAAGTACGCCGCGAAGTCGATCAACGCGCGCCTCGGCGACAAACCCCCGCTCAAGCCGTTCAAGTACTTCGACAAGGGGTCGATGGCGACGATCTCGCGCTTCAGCGCGGTCGTGAAGGTGGGCGAGATCAAGATCAGCGGCTTCATCGCCTGGCTGATGTGGCTCGGGCTGCACCTGGTCTACCTGACCGGCTTCAAGAACCGCGTCACCGCGCTCGCCCACTGGTTCGTCAGCTTCGTCGGCCGCGGCCGCCAGGAGCGGGTCGCCACCGAGCAGCAGATCTACGCACGACGGGCCATGCAGCGCATCGAGGGTGGGGTCGCGACCCTCGCGTCGTCCCCCGAGGAGTGGAACCGCATTCGGGCCGAGCTCGAGGCGAGGGCCGCCGAGGAGGCCCGCCTGACCGACAGCAACGAGCGCGGTGTGCACAAGGAGGCCGCGTCGGCCTAGGGCCCCGCGCCACTAGCCCGAACGGACGCGCTCGGGTGGCCAGATCTGGTCATTGGCATTTGTCCGTTTAGCCCCGTTTCGCCCGGCGGCTCACCTCGTTGAACCTGATGTCAGGAGGGGTCCGGCGAGCAGCTGTGGAGCTTTGTCATGTCAGTACGCGCGAAGGGGTTCTCCCTTCTTCTCGTCTCGGGTCTTCTTCTCGTCGGCGTCCCCGCCGAAGCCAAGCCGCCGGCCAAGCCCGGCGCCGTCACCAACCTCGCGCTGAGCGCGACCAAGTCCGGGTCGACGTACGCCGTGAAGGCCACCTGGTCCGCGGGCAGCAACGCCACGTCGTACGCCGTGCGGCTGACCAAAGCCGGCGTCACGCTGGACTCGGCGACGGTCTCGACGCTGACGTGGACCGGCCACTCCGCCAGCCTCAGCGATGGCAACACCGTCAGCGTCTCGGTCACGTCGGTGAACGGGAACCGCAAGAGCCAGGCGCGTACGGCGAGCCTGGTGCTGCCGGACCTGACCGCTCCCGTCGCGTCGTACTCCGTCGCGCACACGCCGGTCAACGTCGGGCACGACGTCACGGTGACCTCCAGCGGGCTCTCGGACAACATGACGCCGACCGCGTCGATCGAGCAGACCATCAACTGGGGTGACGGCACCCTGCCGGAGCCGTGGACGCCGACCGTGACGTCGATCAACCACTCCTACCCCGACCTCGAGGCGCGCTACGAGGCGACGGTGACGCTCAAGGACCTCGCCGGCAACACGCGGGTTCACCCTGTCGTCATCGTGGTCAAGGACACCGCCGCACCGACGGGGTCGTTCGCGCTCGGCGTGCCGAAGGCCTGGGCGGGCTGGACCAAGGTCTCACTCGAGCTGGCGGCCCTCCACGACAACCTCAGCCCCAACGACAAGATCGCCCGCGTGGTGAGCTGGGGCGACGGCGCACAGACCGTGTGGACGGAAGGGTCGTCACCGACCCACGTGTACGCCGCAGCCGGGTCGTACTCCCCGACCGTGCAGCTGACCGACGAGGCCGGCAACGTGTCCGACCCTGTCGCCACCTCGACCGTCGTGGTCAGCAATGACACGGTCGCCCCCACCCTGCGGGTCAAGACCTCGCGACCCAAGAGGTCGGTCCGAGGATGGCGGACGGTCAAGGGCACGGCCACCGATGCCGGTGTCGGTGTGCGCAGCGTCTCCGTGCGGGCGGTGGAGAAGCGCACCACCGGCTGGTACGCCTACAAGGCCTCCACTCGCAGGTGGGTCAAAGCCGGTTCGAAGGCCGGCGCCTGGCGCAAGGCGACCGACGTCTCACTGCGTCCCGCCAGCACCGGCGTCTGGACCGTGAAGCTGGCCCGGCTCACCAAGGGGACCCTTCTGGTCCGGAGCCGCGCGACCGACAACCGTGGCAACGCGACCGGATGGCTCCAGCGCAGGGCGGTACTGACCCAGCGCTGAGCCTGGCGAGGGGCGCGTCTTCCCGCGTAGGGGTCGGGGAGATGCGTCCCTTCGGCTTGCCGGGGGGCCTCGCCAGGGGCTGGCTGGGGCCGTGCTACTCGAACGTGGGTGGGCGACGCGGCCAGGAGTCGGCGGACTCGCGCGCCCAGCGCGGAAGGATGAACAGTCCCTCCGCTTCCACGGTGACCCGGCCGTCGGCGTCCTTCAGGTGCCCCTTGATGTAGGTCTTGATGTCGTCGGCACGATCGAGCCAGGCCTCCATGGACACGTCGCCGAGGGGTGTCGGCCGACGGTAGGAGAGCGTCAACCGGCCGGTCATGCCGGGCTTGGCGGCGGCCGCGGCAGCCTCGCCGAAGAGCTGGTCGAGCACCAGTGCCAGGACGCCGCCGTGGACGTGACCGGGGGGACCCTCGTAGAGCCCTCCGAGGTGCAGGGACGCACTGGCGCCCTTCTCGTTCCACACGATCCGGTGCTCGCCGAGAGCGGGCGCGAACGGGTTGCGGAGCCCCACCACGGCGTTCCCGTGGTTCCGCACGCCGCCCGCGGGAGTGACCTCCACGCCGAACGGGCCGGGTCGGGACTTCTCCAGCAGCCGCTCGGTGATGCTCCGCAGCTGGCCGGTGATCTCCTCGGCCTCGGCGTACCCGATCTCGGTGCGCAGCTGCGCGTCGCTGAGCTCGCGCAGGGCCTGGGTCAGCTCGCCGTACACGTGGTCGGCTCGCGCGAGCTCCTCCGCGGTGAGCGTGGTCTCGGAGTAGAAGGCGAAGTCCATGCGGTCGACCCTAGAACACGTTTCAGAA
This sequence comes from uncultured Actinomycetota bacterium, assembly GCA_963765905.1. GTDB lineage: Bacteria > Actinomycetota > Actinomycetes > Propionibacteriales > Nocardioidaceae > SSC3. The sequence continues at coordinate 27,369 of CAVXXY010000007.1, read as the reverse complement.
GCGCGCAGTGTGGGATATGCCAAGGTGGGATCCATGGCAGATGAAACCGCAGACCCCCAGCCGCTGGCGCAGCCGCTTGCGCAGCCGGTCAAGGAGGCCAACTGGGCGCTCCGGGGAGTCCTGCTCGTCGCCCTGCTGGCGCTGCTGGGAGTCGCCTACGTCGTGGGGACGACCGTCGTCCCGCGCTGGTGGGCGCACCGCGTCGGTGACCGGGTCGACGGCAGCCTGACGGCCGGCGCCTTCTACGGCCTCTTCATCGGGTTCGTGTTCACGCTACTGCCCCTGATGATCGCCCGGCAGGCGTTGCGCCGCATGCCCTGGAAGGGGCGCGTGCTGGTCCTGGTGCTGGCGATCGCAGCGGCGGCACCCAACCTGATGACCCTGAGTATCGTGCTGGGCAGCGGCAACGGGGCGCATGCGGGCGACCGCATCCTCGACACCGAGGGCGATGGGTTCCGCGCGGGCAGCTCGTGGGGTGCGGTGGCTGCGGCGGTAGTGGCGATCGGTCTGTTCGCCTGGACCTGGAAGTGGCGGCGCGACCGGCGCCAGCTCAAGTCGTTGAAGTCGGAGCGGAGAGAGTCGCCGAAGGCGGCCGAGTCGGCCGCGGAGGACGAGTCCTAGAGCGGCAGGGTCAGACGGCGAGCGCGGGGACCGGCTCGACGTGACCGTCGGGCGCGAGGTAGAGGCCGTCATCGAAGAGGATGACGCCGTTGCACAGCCGGCACCAGCCCTGCTCCATGTGGTCGGCGACCATATGGGCGCTGCAGCAGTTCGCGTCGCTTGCCTCGGGGCAAGCCGGCGAGTGGTTACACATCATTGTGTTCTCCCCAGGCACTGTTCGTTTCCTTCTCCACTATGTAACGACATACCACAAGGTTCATGACGGGCTTTCGGGCGATATCCACCGAACGATTCGATAACAGTTGGATCGATCAAGTCAGATAGCCCTGATGGGCTATGCCGGCTGGCCCTGAGGGGGAACCAGGGGCAGGTCAGGGGTCGGACGGGGGTCGCTCCCGATGTGCCCTGGCCGTCGTACGACGACGCTGGTGGACATGACTTCGACAACCACGCAGCAGGCCATGTCTCAGCCAGCCAGGAGCGACCGATGATCCGGGCGCAGGCACTCACCAAGCGATTCGACGACAAGACAGCGGTCGACGGCATCGACTTCACCGTCGAGCCCGGCCGGGTCACCGGCTTCCTCGGCCCCAACGGGGCGGGCAAGTCCACCACCATGCGGATGATCCTGGGTCTGGACCGGCCGACCAGCGGCTCGGTGACGGTCAACGCCAAGAAGTACGCCGCATCGCCGGCTCCGCTCCGCGAGGTCGGTGCCCTGCTCGAGGCGGGTGCGATCCACCCCGGCCGCTCGGCGCGCGACCACCTGCGGTGGATGGCAGCCTCCAACGGCCTCCCGACCACGCGGGTGGGAGAGGTGCTGGAGGAGGTCGGCCTCGACAGCGTGGCCGGTCGCCGCGTCGGCAAGTTCTCGCTCGGCATGGGCCAGCGGCTCGGGATCGCCGCCGCGTTGCTCGGCGACCCGTCAACGGTCATCCTCGACGAGCCGGTCAACGGTCTGGACCCCGAGGGCATCCGCTGGGTCCGCTCGCTGGCACGCCGGCTCGCCGACGACGGCCGGACGGTCTTCATCTCCAGCCACCTCATGTCGGAGATGTCGATGATGGCCGACCACCTGATCGTGATCGGCCGGGGTCGGATCCTGGCCGACTGCACCGTCACCGAGTTCATGGCCGAGCACGCCGCGTCGTACGTCCGGGTGAGGACGCCCGCCATCGGTGACGTCGCCGGGCTCCTCGAGCGCTCCGGCCTCGAGGTGCAGAAGGTCGACGACGAGCTGCGCGTGCAGGGCCTCGACGCCTCCTCGATCGGTGAGCTGGTCGGGCGCAACGGCCACTACCTCCACGAGCTCACGCTCGTGCGGTCCTCGTTGGAGGACGCCTTCATGACCCTGACTGCCGACGCGGTGGAGTACCACGCCGGCGGCACCACGCAAGGAGCAGCAGCATGAGCACGGCAACGCTGGAACGTCCCGCGACTGCCACCACGACCGGCACCGGCTTCGGAGCACTTCTCCGCGCCGAGCGCATCAAGCTCACCAGCGTCAGGTCGACGTGGTGGAACCTCGCGGCGATGGTGATCCTCGGCGCGGGCCTGACCACGCTGATCTGCTGGGGCAACGCCGACTGGCTGGCGAGTGCAGAGGCCGACGAGTCCCCGGGCTCGTTCATCACGTGGGGAATGATGATCGCCCAGATCACGGCCGTCGTACTCGGAGCGCTGGCGGTGACCACGGAGTACGGCACCGGCATGATCCGTACGTCGTTCGCCGCTGCGCCGCGACGTGGGCAGGTGTTCGCGGCCAAGGCGGCCGTTCTGGCCGGGCTGCTGTTCGTGGTCGGTACGGTGACCGCCCTGCTGGGCTACCTCGGTGGCAACTTCTTCCTGGACCGCGAGGGCATCGGCATGGCGCTCGAGGGAGACGTGCTGCGCGCGATCTTCGGCAGCGGTCTCTACATGTCCGGACTCGGCCTGCTCGCAGCGGCGACCGGCTTCCTGCTGCGGCACACCGCGGCCACGATCTCGATCGTGATCGGTCTGGTCTTCGTGGTCGGCAACATGGTGATGCTGGTTCCTGGTGACTTCGGGCTGTGGCTCGAGCGGCTGATGCCGGGCAACGCTGGTGGGGCGATCGCCGCTCCCGTGCCGTTCAACCCGAACCTGCTCGACACCTGGCCGAGCTTCGGCATCTTCGCCGCCGAGGTCGCAGCGATGATGCTGCTCGCCGTGACGCTGCTCAGGAAGCGCGACGCCTGACGGACGCTCGTTCCGCTAGCGCTCCACTCGCTGCTCGACCAGCGTCGGTTGGGTTTGCTCGACCAGCGATGGCGGGGGGTCAGGCGGCTGCGGTGGCCCGGCCGGCCTTGGCGATGGTCTCCTCGACCAGCTCGACGATCAGGTCGGGCTCGTCGGTCATCGGGACGTGGCCGGCACCCACCAGCGGGACGTGGCGCGCGTCGGGAAGCCGACGCGCTGCGACCGCGGCCTGGCGGTAGAGCAGGATCAGGTCCTTGGTGCCCCAGGCGACGGTGGCGGGCACCTCGACCGGGCTGTCGAACCTGTAGTGCAGACCCGACCTGATGGTCTGGAAGAACCCGGTGCACCTCTTCAGGGCGACCGAGTCGCCGAACGTCTCCTCGGCGGACTTCCGCCCGGGGTGCGCGTAGAGCAGCCCGCCGATGAGCAGGCGGCCGGCCCGCAGGCGGGAGACCCGCTCGAGCACGGAGTCGGGCAGCTTGGCGGCCAGGCGCAGCACCGACAGCAGGGCGAGCGGGTGCAGCCGGTCGACGGTGCCGAAGAAACCGGCGGGGGAGAGTGCGGTGACCGACGAGGCGTGGCCGCGCGCGGCGAGCTCGAGGGCGATCGCGCCGCCGAGCGAGTTGCCGACGACGTGCGGCTGGTCGATGCCCCACTCGGCGAAGTTCGCGGTCAGGTCGAGCATCGCGTTCTCCATCGTGTACGCCGTGCCCCGGGGGTAGCCCGGGGACTCACCGAAGCCGGCGAGGTCGACGGCGATGACGTCGTAGTGCTCGGCGAGGCGGTCGAAGACCGGCCCCCAGGCCTGACGTCGGTGACCGATGCCGTGGATCAGGACCACGGTCTCGCCGGTGCCCTTCCGGTCGTACACGAGCTTCGACAGCGCCACTGGTCGCCTCCTTGAGAATGTGACATCAGGAGTGTTACATGACCGATGTTCAATGTGCTGTGGCCTGGGTCACTCTCAGGACGTGGTGCAGCACACTTCATGAATCGCGAGACGGGCGACCGCTGCGCCTCGCACACTGTTCAGGTGCCCCCCACGTCGCGTCTTGTCGGCTGCCTCGGCGCGCTCGCTGTGCTCCTCGCCGGTCTGGCGGTGGTGGGGGTCGCCGACGCCGCCAAGCCCAGGAGGAAGCAGCCGGCGCGCGTGGGGCTGGTCCAGGTCGTGGCGGCGTCCCCGACCACCTTGACCCTGAAGTGGCGCCAGGCCAAGCGCGCCAGGAAGTACCTCGTCGAGCGGTCCAGCAACCTGAACCTCACGGACAAGCGGCTCGTCGGGAAGACCGAGGGCACCACGTTCACGCTGACCGGGCTGGCGCCGGGGAAGGTCTACTGCTTCCGTGTCATCGCGAAGAACTCGCGCGGCACAACCACTCCTTCGCGGCGCAGCTGCAAGCCGACGGTGGCGGCCCAGGGAGCGGCCGAGGGGCCGACGTACCGGGTGCTGTCCTACAACCTCTGCTCGAAGGCCTGCCGGCACTTCGCCCGGCGCAAGCCGCGGGCGGCGTCGCTGATCCTGTCCGCACAGCCGGACCTGGTCGGGCTGCAGGAGACCGCAGTCACCAGCGCGATGGCGAGTCGCTTGCCCGGCTTCACCACGGCCGTCGCCTCCCACGGGCGTTGGCTGCTCTACCGCTCCACCAGGTTCACGAACCTGCGCACCGGCGTCATCAGGCTGGGCTCGGGCGACCGCTACGCCGTCTGGGCGGAGCTCTCCGACCGGGTCCATGGCGGCCGCATCTTCGCCGTCAACGTCCACCTCTCGCACGGCTCTTCCGCCGCCGCAGACGCGCGCCGGCGGAGGGACATGAAGGCGCTGATCCCGGCCGTCCAGTCCCTGAACCGGGACGACCTGCGCGTGCTCTACCTGGGCGACTGGAACTCGCACCGCCACCGCCGGACCGACTGGCCGGCGATCATGATGCGCCAGCACGGGTATCTCGACAGCTTCGACCTGGCGACCAGCCTGGTGCGTCCCAACTACAACAGCGGCAACCAGGGCCGTGCCAAGCCGTTTGTCAGCTACACGTGGGGCGACCACCTCGACCACCTGTACGTCGACCCGCGGAGCACGCGGGTGTTGCTGTGGGCCAACGTCGCGCGGATCGTGAACAACCGCTACCGGCCGCTTGCGTCCAACCACAACCCGATCCTGTTCGTGGTGCAGGTCAACGGGCCACCTCTCCTGGGCGGCCCCGACATCTGACCGTCGGATACAGAACTGCATCGGATGCACTAATGTATCCGCATGGTCGAACAGCAGCGGGTCACCCGTCGCCGCGCGGAGACCCGGCAGCGGCTCCTCGACGCGGCGTTGCGGGCGTTCTCCGAGGAGGGCTTCGGCCGGGTCTCCGTCGAGCGGGTCTGCGAGGAGGCGGGCTACTCGCGCGGCGCCTTCTACTCCAACTTCACCTCCCTCGACGAGCTCTTCCTCGCGATGTGGGAGCAGCGCTCGGTCGCGATGGTCGACGGGATGCGTGCGGCGCTCACCCTGGACGAGACGGGCCGTGGGTTCGAGGAGACCCTGGCCGCGGCCCTCGCGAAGGTTCCCGTCGACGTCGAGTGGCATCGGGTCAGCCTGGAGTTCACCGCCTACGCCCTGCGCAACCCGGGGCTGCGGCGCGCGGTGGCCGCCCGCGAGGCTGCCATCGTCGATGCGATCCTTCCGGTGGTCGAGCGTCTCGTGGTGCAGGCCGGCCGGCGCGTGGCGGACCGCGACGCCCTCGGCCAGGCGCTCGTCGCCGTGCACGACGGCACCCTTGCGCAGTGCCTCCTCGAGCCGGACGACCCGCAGGTCTGGCAGCGCCGCAGCGACCTGTTCCTCCACGTGATCCTGTCCTACACCAAGGAGTCCCGATGACCGACCCGAAGACCGGCTCGAAGAGCACCGACGTGATCGTGGTCGGGGCCGGCCTGGCCGGCCTGGTCGCCACCCACGAGCTGGTCAAGGCCGGCAGGACGGTGACGGTCGTCGACCAGGAGAACGCCGCGAACCGTGGCGGGCAGGCCTTCTGGTCGCTCGGCGGCCTCTACCTCGTCGACTCGCCCGAGCAGCGGCGCTTCAAGGTCAAGGACTCCTACGACCTCGCGCTCTCCGACTGGCTGGGCAGTGCCCAGTTCGACCGCGAGCGCGAGGACTTCTGGCCACGGCAGTGGGCCGAGGCCTACGTCGCGTTCGCGGCGGGCGAGAAGCGGGCCTACCTCTCCGACCTCGGGCTCAAGGTGCTGCCGTTCGTGGGCTGGGCCGAGCGTGGTGACGGCCGCGCGGGCGGACACGGCAACTCCGTCCCGCGCTTCCACCTCACCTGGGGCACGGGCCCCGAGGTGGTGCGGGTCTTCCTCGAGCCCGTCGAGGCCGCGGAGAAGGCGGGTCAGGTGATGTTCCTCCATCGCCACCAGGTCGACGAGCTCGTCGTGGAGGACGGCGCCGCGGTCGGCGTGCGCGGGACCGTGCTCGTGCCGTCCGAAGAGAAGCGCGGCGTGAAGTCGTCACGGGAGGAGGCCGGAGACTTCGAGCTCCGTGCCGACGCCGTCGTGGTCACCAGCGGCGGCATCGGCCACAACCTCGACCTGGTCCGCAGGAGCTGGCCGGTGGACCGGCTCGGTCCTGTGCCTGAGCACCTGATCCCCGGAGTGCCGGCACACGTCGACGGTCGCATGCTCGGCATAGCCGAGAGCGCGGGCGCGAGCATCGTCAACAGCGACCGCATGTGGCACTACACCGAGGGCATCCACAACTGGGACCCGATCTGGCCCGACCACGCCATCCGGATCATCCCAGGCCCGTCGTCGCTGTGGTTCGACGCGACCGGCCGGCGCCTGCCCGCGCCGTACTTCCCGGGGTTCGACTCGCTCGGCACCCTCCGGCACATCGGCACCACCGGCTACGACTACACGTGGTTCGTGCTCAACCAGTCGATCATCGAGAAGGAGTTCGCGCTGTCGGGCTCCGAGCAGAACCCCGACATCACCGGCAAGAGCGTGCCGTTCATGCTCAAGAGCCGGCTGGCCAAGGGAGCGCCCGGGCCGGTGCAGAAGTTCGTCGAGCACGGCGAGGACTTCGTCGTGGCCGACAACCTCGCCGACCTCGTCGTCGGGATGAACAAGATCGCGCGTGGACCCCAGCTCGACGCCGACGTCCTCGAGCGGCAGATCGTCGCCCGGGACAACCAGGTCAGCAACAAGTTCGGCAAGGACCTGCAGCTGATGGCGATCGGCAACGCCCGCCGGCACCTGACCGACAAGATCATGCGCGTCGCCAAGCCGCACAAGATCCTCGACGTCGAGCACGGCCCGCTCATCGCGGTGCGCCTCAACATCCTGACCCGCAAGACCCTCGGCGGCCTCGAGACCAACCTCGACTCCCAGGTGATGCGCCCCGACGGCACGCCCTTCCCCGGCCTGTACGCCGCGGGCGAGGTCGCCGGCTTCGGCGGTGGCGGGGTGCATGGCTACAACGCTCTGGAGGGCACGTTCCTCGGTGGCTGCATCTTCAGCGGACGCCAGGCCGGCCTTGCCCTGGCCCGCGACCTCTGACCCGGCTCGAGAAGCTGACGAGGAGCTGGGCTAGCGTCCCTCGACCGGGCGGCCGAAGGTGACGGCGTTCTTGAGCTCTTCGGGCGCGCGGTCGTCGAGTGCTGCGTCGGGCAGGGCACCGAGTGCGTCGTTGACGGTCGAGAAAGCCATCCGCAGCGCGACGAAGAGGGTGATCGCGAAGATCTGCTGGTCGTCGAAGCCGGCGTCGCGCAGCGCCTGGACGTCCGAGTGGCTCGTGCCGTTCGGGTCCCGGGCGACAGCCCGCGCCCAGGCGGCCAGGGTCTGCTCCTGAGCCGTCAGGCCGCTGTCGTCGCCGGTGACCACGCCCGCTGCGACTGTGGCGGAGGAGACGCCGGCCAGCTTGATGCCCCACGCCATCGAGCAGTAGGAGTCACCCAGGGTCGAGGCGCAGGCAGAGACGAGCACGCCTCGCTGGCGAAAGGTGAGTCCGCCGGCCTCTGCGGCCCGGGCGAGCAGTGCCCCGAACGCGTGGTTCGCGTCGGGGACCTGCGCCCAGACCCGGGTCAGGTTCATCACGTAGCCGAGACCGTCGAGATCGCTGTCGTACATGGCGTCGCGCTCAGGCGACGGTCCCGGCTCGGTGAGGTACATCGTCAGGCGGTCCTTGCGGTCAGGAGGAGGTACTCCCACTCCATCACGAACCCCTCCTCGGAGGTGACGAACCGGTCGGCGAGGTCCACGAGTGCCGCGTCCAAGGCAGCCACCTTGTCCGGGTCCTCGGCGATGTTGCGGTAGGTCGCGATCGTGGGCCCGTAGGTGCGCTTGAAGAAGTCGCGGAACTCCTCGCCCGAGGCGAACCGGTCGACGCGCAGCTTCTCGGTGCGCGCGACGACGTCGGTGACGCGCCCGCCCAGGAGGGTCTGCACGTGCTCGGGGTCGCCCCACAGCGGCGGCGGCTGAGCACCCGGCGGCGGCGCGGGGGCGTAGGGCTTCATCGTGGCGAACATCTGGCCGATGAACCCTGCGGGTGTCCAGCTGACCAGCCCGATCCGGCCTCCGGGCCGGGCGACGCGGACCAGCTCGTCGGCGGCCTCCTGGTGGTGTGGTGCGAACATCACGCCGACGGTGGACATCACGACGTCGAAGGAGCCCGACTCGTAAGGCAGGTTCTCGGCGTCGGCCTCCTCCCACGTGATCTCGACCTCGGCCCACTCGGCCGCACGGCGCCCGGCGTCGAACAGCTCGGGGGTGAGGTCGCTGGCCACCACGGTCGCGCCGCGAAGGGCGGCTGGGACAGAGGCGTTGCCGCTGCCGGCCGCGACGTCCAGGACGCGCTCGCCGCGAGTGATCTCCAGGGCCGCGACGATGCGCTCGCCGAGCTCGGGGATCACCTCCGAAGCGACGGCGTGGTAGTCGCCCAGCCCCCAGAGCACGCGGTGCTTGGCCTTGAGTGCGCGGTCAGCGCTGATATCGGTCACAGTCATGATCCTATTTCTCTCTTCCTTGCTTCTCTCGGGTGTTGGTGGAGCGGCGCGCGGTCCCACGGGCTCATCACCGCGCCTCCACGGCGATCTCGTAGACCTCCGGGGAGGCGACTCCGGCACGCTCGTGCACGCGGAGCACCGCCTCCTTGCTCGGCGCGGTGCACACGCAGAACTGCTTGCCGCTCTCCGGGTCGAAGAACGACCGCTCGAAGCGCACGCCCTCGGTGGCCTCGATGCTGCGCCGGCTGCGGAAGGACCTCCGGAAGCCCTCCTCGGTCACGGCCACGGCGCCCGGGTGGATGTCGATGTACCTTGCCATTGAGGTCTCCTGCGTCTTGAGTTCCGAAGCCGGTAGATCCAGGATCCGGTCGCCAGGAGCAACGGGCATCGGTCGAATGCCCGACAAGCAGGTAGGGGCGGGAGCGCAAGGATCGGGAGCACGACGTGGCGGTGCTGGGTGCGGAGGCAATGCTGGGCAGGGACGACCTGCTCGCGCTCGCCGAACGCCGTCTGCAGTCGGTCGCGTCCGGCGACGGTCACCTGCTGCTGCTCTCGGGCGAAGCCGGAATCGGCAAGACCCGGCTGCTCCGTGAGGTGCAGAGCCTGGCCGAGACCCGCGGCTTCGCCCTGTGGTCGGCGGCGGCCTTCCCGCAGGACGTCGAGCTCTCGGCCGGCCTGCTGCTCGACCTCGGGCATGCGATGGCGCGATCGGTCCGCCCCGAGGTGGCCCAGCGCGGGGCTGACCTGGTCGCCGACCTCGCTGAGGTCTCCGAGCTGTCCGGTCTGTCCGGTCTGTCTGGGCTGCCGGTGGCCGGCGATCCCCACCGGCGCCGGCGGCTCCTCGTCCTGGACGCGGTCGACCGGCTCGCTGCCCTCTGCAAGGACGGGCCGGCCCTGCTCGCGCTGGAGGACCTGCACTGGTGCGACGAGCTGAGCCTGGAGGTGGTCGCGCAGCTGGCGCGGCGGCTCCCGAGCCTTCCGCTGTGCGTCGTCGCAACGCTCCGCAGCGACGAGCTCCACCACGACGCACCGGCCCGGGCGTGGCGCTCGCGGCTCCTGTTGCAGCGGATGGCCGAGGAGGCCCCGCTCGCCCGCCTGGACCGTGAGCAGACCGAGCAGCTCGTCGAGGCACTGCTGGGCCGGTCGGCGCCCGCCCGCGTGGTGCGACTGGTGCGGCAGCGGTCGGGTGGAGTGCCACTGCACGTCGAGGAGCTGGTGCGTGCAGCGGCCCAGGGCCGGCTCTCGGAGAGCTTCGTGCCCGAGACCCTGGCAGACGCGGTGCAGCAGCGGTTCCAGCAGCTGTCCCCGGCTGCCCAGAGCGCGGCGGTCGCCGCGGCCGTCGTACGCCGGAGCTTCGACCTCGACCTGCTCGTGGCCGTCACCGGGCTCGCTCCCGACGACGCGGCGGCGACCGTCGACGAGCTGACCACCCGGCACTTCGTGCAGGAGGAGGCACCCCGATGGTTCGGCTTCCGGCACGCACTGATCCGCGACGCGATCGAGGCCGGCGCGTCCCTGGCGCAGAGACGCGAGCTGCACTCCCGGGTGGCGGAGGTGGCCCGGCATCGTCCTGAGCTCGGCGGCGACGCCTACCGCTCGGCCCACCACGAGGCAGCGGGCGAGCTGGCCGACGCCGCTGCCGCAGCGTCGGCCGCTGCCGAGCGGGCCACAGCGCTGTCGGCGCATCAGGAGGCCTACGAGCTGCTGCACCGTGCGGTCCGCTGCCGGCCGGATGCCGACGCCGACCTCGTGGCGAGGCGGGCGGTCGAGGCCGCTGCGACAGACCACAACGCCCAGGCGGCCGACGACTACGTCCGCGCCCGCGAGCTGAGGGTCGCCGCCGGCGACCTGCTCGGGGCAGCGGCCCTGCTACCCGGGCTGGTGGCTGTGCGGCACCTCCTCGGCGACCCCCTGGCCACGCGGATCGCCATGCTGGAAAGGGGTTTCGCCGACCTCGAGCGTGCAACCGACGCCGAGGACCGGGCCCGGGTGAGGGGGCAACTCGACGCCGCGGTCGCGGCTGCCTACCTGGTGGACGACCGGCTTGACGAGGCGGTGGCCGCCGGCGAACGCGCGCTGGCGTCAGCGCAGGACGAGAGCGGGCGCCTGGACTCCGCCGCCACTCTCGGTGCCGCGTTGGTGCTCGCCGGCCGGGGCGACGAGGGCTGGCCCCGACTCGAGGCGACAACACTGCGAGCATCGGAGCTGGGGCTCGAGGCCGAGGCCGCGCGCGGCTATCGGATGGTCGGGTCGTCCGCCTCGACCATGGTTGAGTACGACCGGGCCGAGGTGTGGCTGCGCGAGGGCATCGAGTACGCCGCACGCACCGAGCTCTGGAACCACCGCGACTACATGGCCAGCCACCTCGCGCACGTCGCATGGTGCACCGGCCGGTGGACGGAGGCGGAGCAGACCGTCCGGCAGGTCCTCGCCGAGGGCGAGGGCGGCATCACCACCAGGATCACCGCCCTGCACGTCACGGGTTTCCTCGCGCTGGGCCGCGGCCAGCACTCCCTGGCCGAGAGCACGCTGCGGGAGGCGCGTGAGGCGGGAGAGGAGATGGGCGAGCTGCAGCGCTACTCGCCGGCGGTCTGGGGCTTGGCCGAGCTGGCTCTTCTTCAGCAGCGGCACGGTGAGTCAGTCGCGCTGACCGAGCTCGGGTACGACGCCTCGCACGCGGTCCAGGACGTCGTCAACCTCTTCCCCTACCTCCTGACCGGCACCCGGGCACGGCTGGCGCAGCAGGACCTCGCGGCAGCGCAGGACTGGGTCGACCGGGTCGGCACCGACCTCCGGCTGCGCCCGATCCCCGGAACGATGCCGGCGCTCGACCACGCGGACGGGTTGCTGCACCTGGCCGCCGGGCGCACCGGCAAGGCGCGCGAGCTGCTCGGCAGTGCACACGAGCAGTGGACCCGACGCAGGAGATGGTGGGAGGCCCAGTGGTGCGCAGTCGACCTCGCCCGCTGCGGGATGGCTGCCAACCGGCGCACCGAAGCCTCGTCGTACGCCGCGTCCGTGCGGGAGACCGCGTCACCGGTCTCCGCCATACCGCTGCTGGACGCAGCGGCAGAGGTCGCGGCCCGGCTCGACCGCCACGACGACGCACAGCCGTGGTCGCCGCTCACCCTGCGCGAGCTCGACGTGGCCAGGCTCGTCGCCCGCGGCCTGACCAACAAGGAGATCGCCGAGCAGCTTCGCATCACGGCGCGCACCGCAGGTTCGCACCTCGAGCACATCCGCGCGAAGATCGGGGCGAGCCGCCGCTCGGAGATCGCAGCCTGGGTGATGCGGGTGGATGCGGCAGGGACGGAGGCGCCGTGAGGCTGCTCGGGCCCTTGCTCGCGGCGTTGTTGCTGTCGGCGTGCTCCCAGGACGTCGCCCCGCCATCGGAGGCCCTGGAGGCAACCCCGTCCGCCACCCCCACGCGGCCACCGAAGGCGAAGCCGAAGCCGGTCCCCGCACCACCCAGCATCACCGTCCCCCAGCTGTCGGTGCCGCCGCGGCTGGCGGGACCGGTGGTCGGGGGCGACGTGAGCTGGCCGCAGTGCCCGAAGGGCATGGGCATTCCCGAGAAGCCGGGCAAGGGGTTGGCTATGCCGCTCCCTCGCGCACGCTTCGTGATCTTCGGCCTGACGAACGGACCTGCCTTCACCCCCAACCCGTGCCTGGGCGCCCAGGTGCGGTGGGCGAAGGAGCGACACCTCATGGCCGCGGCCTATGCCGTCAACAGCTTCCCCGACGCGGCGATGCTCCGGCGCTACGGCCAGGAGGGTCCGTACGACGGGCGCACGAAGCTCGGCGCACTGCGCAACGTCGGCTACAGCCAGGCCCGGTTCAACCTCGACACCATGGCCGCAGCGGGCCTGAACACCCCGGTCGTGTGGCTCGACGTGGAACCGGTGCCGATCTTCGAGTGGAGCAGCGACAAGCGGGCCAACGCCGCTGTCATCGAGGGGGCGGCCAAGGGCTACACCGACGCGGGCCGGCAGATCGGCGCCTACTCGACCCAGCTGCTGTGGCAGACAGTGGTGGGCGACCTGCAGCTCGGCCTGCCGGAGTGGCGCGCGGCCGGCCAGACCTCACGCGCGGAGGCACTGCGACGCTGCGGCCCCGAGCGGATGTTCCAGGGCGGCGCCGGGGTCATCGCCCAGTGGGTCGAGGCCGGGCGCGACCAGAACGTGACGTGTCCCGGCACGTCCCAGCAGCTCTACCGCTGGTTCCATCAGTACTGATCTCCATGGCCGAGCGTGTCTCCGCGGCGGCGCGGGCTGCTGGCTCGCAGGCTCGCGGTGGCCGGCGGCTCCCGCCACGCTGCCGGCCCAGCCGGGCCTAGCCGCCGCCTTTGCCGTTGCCGTTGCGGGTCCGCTCGTTGTGGTCGCGGATGACCTGGGTGGCCACGTCTCGCAGCTTGATGTTGTGGTCGTTGGACACGCGGGTGAGGTAACGGAAGGCCCGGCTGTCGTCGACGTCGAAGCGCTGCATGACGATGCCGAGCGCCATGCCGATCGTGCGTCGGCTCTCCATAGCGGTGGTGAGCTCGTCCTCGCGCCTCATCCAGCCCAGCGCCACCGCAGCCTGGGCCGCGAACAGGTCGGCCAGGTGCGTCGTCTCCAGCGAGATCGTGTCGCTCGACGTCGAGTAGAGGTTGAGCGCGCCCATCGTCTCGTCGTCGGACAGCAGGCGGACGCCGAGCGCCGAGCGCAGGCCGAGCGGGACCGCCAGCGAGATGAACTTCGGCCAGCGCTGCTCGTGCCGGGCCGGCTCGACCCGGACGATGGTCTCCGCCTCGGCGGCGTAGACGCACGGCCCCTCTCCGACGTCGGACTGGATCTCGTCGAGCTTTGCTGCGAACTCGTCGGACGAGGCGGGAGTCTCGATCCGGCCGTTGCGCATGGCCAGCGAGATGCCGACGTGGTCGATGTCAGGGAGCATCGAGGCCGCAGCCGTCACGATCGACTCGAGCTGGACCTCCTGGTCTGGCGCAGTGCTGAAGCTGCGGGCGGCCTCGGCCAGGTCCGCAATCAGCGAAGAGTCGTCCACGTCCCTCCCTCGATGCGCAGAAACAGGGTGCCGAGCTTGCTTCAGCGCCTGTTTGCAGCATATCCCGCGGCATCTCGGGTAGTGACACAAGAGGGACCACGGCCTGACCATGGCAGCGTCGTGAGCCTCAGGCTCGCCGGGTCGACACCTACCGGCCCCGCGGGCCGTACCCTTCCCGACCGTCGACGAAGGAGGAGCCATGCCTGGCAAGTCCGCCCACGTGAAGGACGAGAAGCCGTACGAGGCCCTCAAGGACAAGGGCATGTCGAAGCAGCGAGCCGCGAAGATCGCGAACGCCAAGGACCCGTCCAAGCACGGTGGAGAGCAGAGCCACTCTGGCAGCGGCGACTCGTCGCAGGGCGGCACCCACGCGCAGAAGGTGAAGGCCGGCCGCAAAGGTGGCAAGGCGTCGCACAGCTGAGGCGCGCGGCGCCGGCACCGTCAGGGTCGGGCTCTCCGGCTGGCAGTACGACGGCTGGCGCGGCGACTTCTACCCGGAGGGTCTACCTCGGCGGATGCAGCTCGCGTACGCCGCAGAGCGGTTCCCGACGGTCGAGCTGAACGGGTCCTTCTACTCCTTGCAGCGACCCTCGTCGTACCGGAGCTGGTCGGACCAGACCCCGGACGGGTTCGAGTTTGCGGTCAAGGGCAGCAGATACGTCACCCACCTCAAGCGGCTGGTCGACGTCGAGACGCCGTTGGCGAACTTCTTCGCCTCGGGGGTGCTGCGTCTGGGAGACAAGCTCGGCCCGTTCCTGTGGCAGCTGCCCGAGCGTCACGTGTTCGACCCGTCGTCGATCGCGGACTTCCTCGACCTCCTCCCGGACACCACGGATGCGCTGGCCGCCCTTGCGCGCAGACATGACGAACGGCTCACCGGCTGCGCCGACGTAGCCCCTGGGTCGAGTCGGCCTGTGCGGCATGCGCTAGAGGTTCGGAACCGGTCGTTCGCCAACGACAAGTTCTTCTCGCTGATGTCCGACCGCGGGGTCGCATGTGTCGTGTCCGACAGCCCAACGTGGCCAGAGATCGATGAGAGCACCGCCGACTTCGTCTACGTGCGCCTGCATGGCCACAGCAGGCTCTACACGAGCGGCTACAGCCCACGCAGCCTCGACCGGTGGGCGGAGCGCTGCCGCGGGTGGGCGGCCGAGGGCGACGTCTACGTCTACTTCGACAACGACGCCCGTGGTCACGCCCCGCACGACGCGCAGGCGCTGATGGAGCGTCTCTAGCGTCCTGAGCGCTCAGCCCGTCCTGAGGGTGAGTCGTTGACGACGTCTGCGACGGTCCGCCGGATGGTGAGCACTCGGTCCCGCCGGGTGAGCACCATCAGCTTGTGGACCGCCGGGGGTACGTCGACCAAGGTGATCTCCCCGCCGCGCTCGATGGCGCGCCGATGCCCCCAGGCCAGCACGGACAGGATCGTGGAGTCCAGGAACGTGACTGCCCCGAGGTCGATGATGAGGTGAGGCGACCGGTTGAGTGCGTCCGTGACGTCGTTCTGCACGAGCGAACGCATGCCGAGGTCGAGCTCTCCGCCCAAGGCGAGAAGTGAGTGACCCGACGAGAGTGTGATGACCCGAGAGTGCATGACGGGAACGCTCCGATGGACGGCATCGCGTCAGCGGCCACTGCTCGACCTGGGCGTCCGTCCGCCCCGAGCCTACCGAGGAGCGGGGCGGACGGGGAAGTCTCGGCCGGGTGCTCAGGTGGTCGGACCGCCACCGTCGCCGCCACCGAAGCGGTGGCCGAAGCCGGGGCCGAAGCCGGGTCCGCCGCGCATGCCACCGATCAGTCCGGCGTCGTACGCCTTCAGCACGGACGCCTTGTCCGCCTCGGTGAGGGTGCCGTCCTCGACGGCCGCGGCGAGCCGGTCGACGAGACCGTCACGCAGGTCGGCCCTGAGGTCGTCCATGCGCTCCTCGACATCGGCGCGGAGCTCGTCGAGAGCCTTGGCGATCTTGGCCTCGGAGACGTCGAGCTCCTTGGCCAGCGCCTTCGCGAGGGCTGCCTGGCGCGCCTCGATCTCCTCGTCGGTGGGCGGCTCGGGGACCTGGCCGTCGCTGAGGTCGGGGCGCTCGGGCCGCAACGCTTCGTGCACCTTCTCCAACACATCGGCGACCTTGTCCTCGTCGAGCCCGAGCTTGTCAGCGAGCTCGGCGGCCATCGCGCCGTGTCCGAGCCGATGACCGAAGCGGCCGCCCTCCTGGGCCGTGCGCTCCTGCGTGGCGGCGTCGTCCGCCGTCGCCAGGGCCACGCCGCCGACGGCGATGCCGAGCCCGGCGACCGCGCTGGCGACCCCGGTGCGTACCCACGTCGTCCTGTCCATGTCTGTGCTCCTCTGTCTGGTGCTATGGCATCCACCGTGGCGGCCGCACCTGTGACGAACCTGTGTGCAGCCCCACCTTGCGCTGGGAGATCCGCCGTCAGCCGAGCCGGCGAGCCGCCAGGATGGCGAGGTCGTCGTCGCGGGTGGGATCCGGCACGTCGGAGACCACCTGGTCCAGCAGGATCGTCAGTGGCGACTGGTGGTGAGCGATCGCGCTCTCCATGAGCCGGCGTAGTCCGACCTCGAGGTCCTCGGTCCGCCGTTCCACGAGGCCGTCGGTGAACAGCAGGACGGTGTCTCCGAGCCCGAGCGGAACCTCGACCGGAGTACGACGGGCGCGGCCGGCGCCCAGGATCTGGCCCTCTGCCTCGTCGAGGAACCTGCCCTCACCGCCCGCAGTCAGCACCAGCGGCGTCGGGTGGCCGGCGTTGACGAGCGTGAGGACGCCGCGGCCAGGGTCGGCGACGGCATACACCAGGGTCACGAGCTGGTCGCTTGGGTACTGCTCGAACAGCAGGTCGAGACGGTCGAGGATCGAGCCGGGGTCGGGGTTCACCGCGAGCATCGTCCGCAGCGACGCGCTGACCTTGGCCATGGCGGCCGCCGCTTGCACGCCGCGCCCCATCACGTCGCCGACGAACAGCGCGAGCCGGTTCTCGTCGAGCGGGATCGCGTCGTAGAAGTCGCCCCCCACCTGCGCTCGGCCGGACGACGAGTACAGAGCTGCCAGCTCCCAGCGGGGCAGTGCCGGCAGCGCGGGCGGGAGCACCTCGTGCTGGAGCCGCTCGGCGACCTCGCGCAGCTCGCTGTGCAGCTCGGAGTTGTCGATCGCGATCGCCGCCCGCCGGGCGATCTCCTCGCCGAAGCCGAGGTCCGCCGGACCGAAGCGCCTCCCCGTCTCACCCCTGACCCAGGTCATGGTTCCGATGGTGCGGCCGCGCGCCTTGAGCGGCACGACGATGCCACTGCGGAACTCGAGGGCTCGCAGCATGCGCAGCTGCTCATCGTCCTGGGCGATCCCCATCAGCACGTCGTCGGTGATCTCCGGCATCAGCTGGCTCTTGCCCGAGCGCAGCACCTCGTAGCCGCCGGTCGTCGACGTCTTATCGGGCGGGTAGCGCCGCTGGTACTCATCGACGATCGACAGCTTCGCCGGGTCCGTGTGGGCGACGGCGAGGGTCTCCAAGGTCCCGTCGCGCGCCAGCGCCACCGCAGCCCAGTCGGCGAAGCGCGGGACGGCTAGCCAGGCGACGCGCCGGAGGGTGGCCTGGTAGTCGAGGCTGCTCGCCAGCGCCGCACTCGTCTCGGCCAGGAACTCCAGCTTGCGGGCGTGGTCGTCTGCTTCTTCCTGCGCCCGGAGGCGATCGACCGCCTGGGCGACCGTGTCGGCCATGATCCTGAAGAACTGAAGCTCGGCTGCGTCGATGTCGCGCCGCCCCGGGAACGACATGCTGGTGACGCCGATGACCTTGCCGGCGACCACGAGCGGCAGGCACACCATGGACCGCTCGCCCTCGGCGGCGGCCTCGAGATCGGGAAAGCGGGCGTGGATCGCGGCGCGGCCGATGAGCACCAGCGGTTGGCCGGACCGGGCAGCCACGCTCGCAGGTGTCTCTGCGGCCAGCGGGAAGGTGGCCCATCGCGACGCCGCTCCCGGACGGCCCCCTCGCAGCCCGATCAGGGACAGGGTCTCGTCGTCGACGAGCAAGGAGAGCGAGGCCGTCGTCGCACCGGCCGCGTCGGCCATGGGCCCGATCACGATGTCGGTGACGGACCCGAGCGAGTCCGACGAGAGGACCCGGGAAACCATCGAGGCGAGCCGCGTCAGCCGCTCGGCCAGCGCCACGGCGCGATCGGCCTCGCCGGTCACCGGCCCGGCCACGAGGAGCACGCTGTCGACGCCGCCGTCGGTGTCGATGGGTACGACGCCGATCTCGCTCGGGCCCGCCGCGTCCGCCCGTCGTACCTGCAGCTCGCCACGCCACGCCACACCGGCGAAGGCCTGCGCCAGCACCTCCGCGAACCCGCCGCAGTCACCAGGCTCGAGGAACTCGGTGGCGAAGTGCTTGCCGACGGGCTCGGGGTCGGCGAGCATCGCCACTCCGGCGCGGTTGCAGCCCTCGACCATGCCGGCAGCGTCGATCCCGACCACCGCGTGCGCCAGGGCATCGAGCCACCGACTGTCGGCCGGCCAGCCCACCAGGGCTCCTACGCGCCGCGTGGAGCGGGGAGGTCGGTCACGGGCGCTCCTCGGGCTCGGGTCGGACTTCCATACCAGCAGGGACCGAGAGGGTCTGTCCAGGAGGGCCGGATGCTTGGCGCGGGCCGACCCGGGGTACCGGACTGCTGGCGGCGACCCGGCTGCCCCGAGCAGGAGGACTCCATGACCAGCACACCTGACGACCCGGCCCAGCCTCCCCTGGAGGACTCCGACCTTGAGACCGTCGTCGGCGGCGGCTCCGCACCTCAGCCGGCCCAGGACGCCGACGGAACCGACGGCGACAGCACCGATGCCACCGACGGTGACAGCGGCGACGCCGACGGCACCGACTCGACCGACGGCGACTCGACCGACGGCACCGACGGGGACAGCGGCGACGCCGACGGCACCGACCGCTGA
This sequence comes from uncultured Actinomycetota bacterium, assembly GCA_963765905.1. Classification (GTDB taxonomy): domain Bacteria; phylum Actinomycetota; class Actinomycetes; order Propionibacteriales; family Nocardioidaceae; genus SSC3. The sequence goes on along the minus strand of CAVXXY010000007.1, from coordinate 8,552 downwards.
GAAGTTGAGCGCCCTCGATCTGTTGACGGGCGACGCCCAGGCCTTCTGCGACAAGGTCTGGGCTTCGCACGTCCACGTGCACCACGGCGACGACGAGCTCGCGCGGATGCTCTCGATGGAGGCGGTGGACTCGCTGCTCACCAGCGTGGCCTTGCGCACACCCGCGCTGCGGGTCGTCCGTGACGGGACCGTCCTGCCGCCGGCGTCGTTCACGCGCGCTGCCACCATCGCCGGCACCGCGCTGACCGGTCTGGTGGATGCGCCCAAGGTGCTCGACCTGTACGACGGCGGCGCGACCGTCGTGCTGCAAGGGCTGCACCGTTACCACTCGCCGCTCACCCGGCTGGTGCGTGAGCTCGAGCTCGCCCTCGGCCACCCGTGCCAGGCCAACGCCTACCTCACGCCGCCCGGGGCCCAGGGGTTCGCCAAACACTCCGACACCCACGACGTGTTCGTCTTCCAGACCCACGGCCACAAGCTGTGGGAGATCGACGACGAGGAGCTCCTGCTGGAGTTCGGCACGTCGGTCTATCTGCCGGCCGGCACGCCCCATGCCGCACGCACCCAGGACGTCCCGTCGCTGCACGTGACCATCGGGGTCAACCAGCTGACCTGGCGGTCACTGCTCTCGCACGTGAGCGCGGAGGTGCTCGCGGACCCGGCGTACGACGAGCACCTGCCCGCTGCCTATCTCGGCGAACGTGACCGGCTGACCGAGCCACTGGCAGAACGGCTCGCCACTTTCGTCGAGTCGCTGGCCTCGGTCGTTGCGGCAGACGTCGTCGACTCGGAGAGCTCCCGGTTCCTGGTAGAACGCACCCCGCTGCTCGACGGCGGCCTGCTCGACCGGACCCTGCTCGACACTCTCCACGGCGGCTCGCTGCTCGAGCGGCGGGCGACCTCCGCATGCGACCTCGTGCCCGACGGTAACCGGCTGCGCGTCCTGCTGGGTGATCGGGAGGTCCGAATGCCGGCCCACCTGCTGGAGGCCATGCAGGTGATCCGCGAGCGCGCGTCGTTCCGGCCTGAGGAGCTGCCGCTCGACCCGCACAGCGCCGAGGTGCTCACGCGCCGGCTCGTGCGCGAGGGCCTGCTGCGGATCGTGCGGTGACCTTCCGCTGCACGGCGGCCGGCGAGGAGAGGGGGGACTCCCTGGTCGGGACCGCCTCCACGGTTCGGTCCTTCCTGATGGTCGAGTGCCCCGGCCCCTGGGGGGTCGACGCCGTCCGCGACTCCCGGCTGCCCGAGGAGGTGAAGCATCGTCTTGCCGAACTGCGGGGAACCGGGCTGCGTCCCCTGCTGATCCGTGGCCAGCACCACCGCTCCACTCGCGTGTTCGCCGCGTCGGACGGGTGGGTGGAGACGACCCGCCTCTCCGACCCGCATGAGCTCCTCGACCTGGACCTGTCCCGGGTCGGCCTGGGAGAGCGGCCGGGCCTCTCGTCGTACGACGGGCTGCTGTACCTGGTCTGCACCCACGGCAAGCACGACGCCTGCTGCGCCGAGCGCGGCCGGCCGCTGTGGCAGGCGATGCACGACGTGGCTCCGGAGGAGACCTGGCAGGTCTCCCACATCGGCGGTGACCGGTTCGCCGCGAACGTGCTCGTCCTTCCGCAGGGCCTCTACTACGGGCGGCTGGAGCCGCAGGACGTTCGCGACTTCGTGGCCGAGCACCGTGCCGGCCGGCTCGACCTCGGGCACCTGCGTGGGCGGTCCAGGCTGTCGTTCCCCGCGCAGGCAGCCGAGATCCTGCTGCGTCGACATCTCGGCCTGACCGCGATCGAGCCGCTCGGCCTTGTCGCTCACGCCGGCGACGAGGTCACGTTCGACGTCGACGGCAGGGAGTGGACGGTCATCCTGCGACACGAGGTGACAGCGCCGGCTCTGCTCACCTGCCGGGCGGGCGTCGAGTCACCCGGATGGGCCTTCTCTCTCGACGCTATCCGCTGACGCGACCTTGTGCGTCGCGTCGCACCACGGTTTGCGCTGGCTGAGTCCGCAGGTGCACACCGCAACGACAGGACGGTGCACCGCATGAGCCTGGCCGTCTTGGTCACGGACGACATCTGCACCGCGGACGATCGCCGGTCCTCCAGGGACGAGCTCGACCGAGCACTCGTTCACGCGACCTCCTCGTGAACGACGTCGAGCAACGAGGACCGTCCTTCGCCCCAAGCCTGCATCATCCGCGCGCCAGCCACATCGTCGAGATGGACGCACACCGCAGCACCGAGCAGCACGTCGTCGCGAAGCGTGGCGTCCTGCTCCACCAAGCGCTGGCATATGCCGCGCGCCGCGATCTGCTCATGCACTGCGTCGGCTTCGATGTGCTCGTCGAAGTAGCGCACCACCCGAGCGTCGAGGTCGAGTCGTTCGGCTCCCTGGGCATAGCGGCGGCACGGCAGCGAGCTGGTCATCTCGAAGGCCGCCAGGTGACCCATGCAGGCTCCGCGCAGGCGTCGGTGGAGACCGAACAAGGACATCGCGTTGTTGACGGCGAGCGTGTACGCCGGCACGAGGTCGACGTACGCCCCATAGGTGCGGTCGAGCCCGGCTCCCTCGAGCGCGTCGCCGAAGAGCGTGCTGTGCAGGTGGCTGGGCACGCCCGCGCCGAACTCGTCGTACTGCAGCTCCGCGAGGGCCACCTTGGCCGCTCCGTCGAGACGAGGGACCGCCCACGCGTGCGGGTCGCTCTCCTTGAGGTGGTAGACGCTGCGCTGCACGAGGAACTCGTGGTACTGCTCTGCGGTCGCCTCCCGATGCAGATGGCTCGGCAGCGACGGGGAGTCGCTGTCCACGGTCACGATCGTGGTCAGGGCGGCGACGATGTCTTCGCCCAGCTCGCCGAGCGCGGGCTGGACCTCGGTGCGCAGCCGGTCCTCGAACGGTGCCTCGAGCTCGGCCCGAAGTGACAGCAGCGCCGGGTCCCACTCCCGTCGGACGTCGACGTCGTCGAAGCCGCGGTAATGCAGCTCGTAGAGCGCCCAGAGGCTCAGCTGCACGTCCTCGTCGTCTGTGGCGACGTCCGAGGCCGGCACCTCAGCATCGGCACGCATGGCCGCGAAGAGCTGTTGGCTCAGCGGGCCGCGTGCTGTCGGCAGCCGCATCGACTCCCCCTCTCTCGTCGGGTCGCCACGAGGTACCCCGTGCGCTGGCGGGTATGCAGTGCACTCGATGGGTACCGGGAGGACGTGGACGTGCAGCCGCTCGTGGACTTTCTCGCGGACCAGAACCGGGCCCGCGACGAGTTGGACGTCGCGTTGCTGCCGCTAGTGGACGAGGCTCTTCGCGTAGGCGCGGTGTTCGTCGACTGCCGAGGCATGCTCGCCGCGGCCCGGTGAAGGTCATTCGCCCGGCCGCGCAGCTCGCAGCCGTTCTGCTCCTCAGCGGATGCTCCGGCCTCGGCACTGCCGAGGAGTAAGAGGCCGAGGCAGCGGCGCTCAAGTTCTACCGAGCGCTCGAGCGGGTCCTCGGCGGTGATGAAGCGATGAGGGCTCTGCGTGACCATGGGCCCAGCCTCGCGTTCGGCGTACTTCTGTTGCTGGCTCTCGTCGGTCAGATGTTGACCGGTCAGGCGGAGCTCAACGAACACGCTGTCGACTCGCGACTTCCTACCTTCACCTTGCGGGAGTACGTCACGTCGTCGCGGCTCACCGTCGACGTGGCGGAGAACTGGCAGTCGGAGTATCTCCAGTTCCTTCTCTTCATCATGCTCACGGTCTGGCTGGTGCAGCGCGGCTCGCCCGAGTCCAAGAAGGCGGAGGAGGCCGGTCGCGCGGCCTACAACGCCGAACAGCTCGTCGACCTGCAGCGGCCGCTTGGCTGGGGAGAGTACCTGTCCTCGCCCGACTTCTGGAACCGGAGCTTGCAGAACTGGCGGTCCGAGTTCCTCGCGGTCGGCACGATGGTTGTCTTCAGCATCTTCCTGCGCGAGCGCGGCTCCCCGGAGTCGAAACCGGTCGGGGAGCCGCACGACGCCACGGGGATCGAGAGGTGACCTATTGAGCCGCCGACCGGCCCCTCAAGGTCACTTGATCGTGTACTTGAAGGTTGCCTTCTTGGTGAGGCCTGCGCCGTTCGTCGCGATCGCGGTCAGCTTGTGGGTGCCACGTGCCGTGCTGAAGCCCTTGATCCTGCACTTGAAGATCTTGGACTGGGCGTCCCTGGACGTGCATTTCACCTTGCTCTTCTTCGGTCGGGCGCCGCTCGTGTAGGTCTTCTTGATCCCCTTGAACTTCGGCTTGCTGGGCTTCGACGCGTCGCGCTTGATCGTCACCGTGGCGGACGCGGCTCCCCCTGCGCTGCGGGCGGTGCACTTGATCGTCCTGATGCCGTTGCTCGAGATCGTCTGCCTGCTGCAGTTGGTGCGCTCCGCAGCGGGTGACCCCGTGTCGGTGATCGACCAGGTGAGGCCCACGTTGCCGATGAACCAGCCGCGCTTACCGTTGGGCGAGGCCGGTGAGGTCACCGGTTTGACGGTGGGCGGCGTGGTGTCCTTCGCCTGCGTGACAGCCTTCTCCGCCCGGATGAAGCCGGAGCCACAGTCCGCATCGGGCTGGCCCGCTGTCAGCGTGCAGTCGGTCGCGTTGGCCGGGTTGGTCAGGATCGCGTTGAGCACTGAGACGGGCATGGCCGGGTTGGCGGCTCGGATCAGAGCTGCGATCCCCGCGGCGCTCGGCGCTGCCGCGCTCGTCCCGAAGAAGGGGTTGAAGCCTGGCACGCTCGTCGCGACGGCATCTGCTGCCGCGAGATCGGGCTTGATCCGGACCTCGGGCGTGCTGAGGCGGTTGCCGGCCGTGTCGAAGAACTTGGTCACCGAGCCCCCGCGGGAGCTGAAGCTCTCCGGGGTGGCGGGAGTCGCCCAGTTCGAGGCGGCCACCGTGAGGGCTCCCCTCGCGGAGGCCGCGTCCGGGTCGATCGCATCCGAGTTCGTCGCGTACTCGGCGATCGTGAAGGTCTGGGTCCCACCCACGACGTACTTGATGAACGGGCTGCGCGTGCCGGTCTTCCGCCGGACCGAGATCGCGATGGTTGCTGTGCCATTGACCATGATGCCGACGAACTCAGACGGAAGACCGGTCGCGATGTTGTCGGCGTCTTCGGTGAACTCGTAGGAGGGGACGCCGCCGTTGACGCTGAAGACGTCGACAGCGAGGTCGGTGGTCGCATGGCTCCATGCCTCGTCCCACTGGAGGGCGATGAACATGTTGCGGTTGGTGAAGGTGCCGATGGTCTGGATCGCATCCGCACCCGCGCCAGGGTCGAAGTCGTTCGCCGACGCGCTGACGCCGCGCGGGTCCGTCATCGCGCGGTAGGTGCCCTCCCAGCTCTGCCGTGCGCGGTTGCCGGCGGAGACAAGGTAGGAGACGCCGGCAGCGCGTGCGCGGTCGACGGCCTGGGCGACGACGCCGTCCTGGAAGAAGGGCTCGGTGATCTGGAACGTGTCGTCCGCGATGACCTTCACGCCGTTGGCGACCAGGTTGTCGATGCCGGACGCCCTGGTGGCGGCGCCCTCGGTGCCGGTGGTGAAGTACATCTCTCGCATGCCCGGAGCGGTGTCGAAGATGATCTCGGCCATCGCGCGGCCCTCGTCGATCCTGCCGGGTGGGCCGTCCAAGAGGACGGTCACAGAGCCGGGCGGCGTGCTCGCGGGGCCAGGGAGATTCCCGGTCGCCTGCGATCCGGCGACACCGGTACCGACGCGGTTGATCGAGTCAGAGATGACCCCGACCTTGACGCCCGCGCCCGTCGTACCGAGCGCCCGGGCGGCAGGACCGTTGTGCGCCGCGTCCCCCTGCGACAGCACGCTGCCCTCGTTGGTGCCCACCTCTGGCACGGTGAGCAGCGCCCGCGTCTCGTCGAGCGCGGCTGCCTCCGTCAGTGACGAGACCGGGAGCCAGCCCTCGACCATGCGCTGCGGTGCGTGGTGGCTGACCGCGCGGACACGCATTCCCAGGTCACGCAGCGCCTCGGCGGTCTGGTCGAGGGAGCCGTCGACGTACACGTCGACCAGCACCTCGTCTGAGGCGGACAGCTGGGCGGCACTGCGCACCGACAGCGAGCCACCAGACGACTTGCCGGTGTCTTGGTCGATCGTCTCGCCGTTGGCCTCGGCTGAGGCCAGGATCCGCAGGCCGGTGTCGAGCTTGGCCAGCCCCGCGGCGATGGTCGGGCGGGGCGAGGCCGGATCGGCGGCCGCGCCGGCGTACGTGGCGCCCGCCGTGACGACGACGATGCAGCTGAACAGGGCCGATGACGCCATCACGTTGTGCCTCATCTTTGGACCGTAGCGACCCGTCAGGGCCGCCGACATAGCACCTGTGAGCCGTCCGGAGTCGCCGTTCGGCGGATCGCCACGAGGCAGATGCGGAAAAACTTCGCGCTTGGTGAATCACACCGGGGTCCGGGCTGCCCTAGTGGGTTGAGTGACGATGCCATCGCGGTCGTCGTCGAACCGCCGGTTTCTCGGGTGTCAGGCGGTTCGGTGGCACGCCGGCGTACGGCGGAAGAGCTGACTGCTCACGACGCGATCGTCCCCCCATGGTCGCGTCTGGGTAGGCAGGACCGCTCAGTGGAGTGGGCGGGGCCTGACCCGGTGGCCGGACGGCGCGTCCGGGGAACCGGGTCAGGCGCCACTCGAACGGGGGAGAGTGCACCGGTCTGGCGCGGCCTGTCGCGTGCGGCCGGTCGCGACTACGGTTTGTTCATCGCACATGGATGAGGGGGTCATCATGCGGGTCTCGGGTTTGCGATTGCTTGTCGGACTGACGCTTGCGACTGGGGGGTCGGCCCTGGCGCTGCACCTTCCCGCTGATGCGGCCACGGTTCTGGAAACGACCGTGACGGCTCCGGCGGCCAACGCCACGATCGTGCCGAAGAAGTGGCCGGCCGTGACCTTCGCGGGCACCGCCTCAGGCCCGCAAGGCGTCACCTCGGTGGATCTCGCGATCAAGAAGCAGGGCGCCGAGCTCTGGCTCCAGGACGACGGGAGCATGGGCGCCACCAAGGACTGGCGCACGGCGAGCGGCACCACCTCCTGGCAGCTCTCCGTCACGCTGCCGGCTGATGCGTTCGAGGTCTGGGCCAAGTCGCGCAACGGCGCATCGGGCGACACCACGCCGGCCAAGGTCCCGTTCACGGTGGCGGCTCGTGACCCGCTGCTGTGGCCCTACCCGACCGACTCGTTCTGGAACCTCCCACGAGCGACCTCTGCGCAGCTCACACCCCTCGGGATGCTTGCTCCGCAGAGCACCTTCCCGACGATCACGGTCGACGAGGACCTGCTGTTCCTCCAGCCGGGCATGCCGAGCGCCCAGTGGCGGGAGATCGACTATGACGACGCCGGCTGGGCCGATGGCGAAGACCGCTGCGACGACACAGACGACGCCGCGAACACCCCTGACACGGTCACGCTCGGGACAGACGACGAGTTCCCGCTACCGCTTCTCCTCGCAGGTGCGCCCGACGGCACGAAGCCGAACGCTCCGGCCGCCATCGTGATGCCCGACAACACCCTGCGCGAGACCCAGCCCCTGACCCAGTGCGGCTCCGGGGCCTCGACGTTCTTCACCAGCAAGACCACGCGTTCGAAGCACCAGGGTGACTCCATCGTCACCGGTGGCCACGGCCCGAACGCGAACGGGACGGCCGGTGGCGGCGCTCACGGCGGCTCGTCGATGACCGCGCTCGGCGGGGCCATCCGCGTGGGCGAGTGGGTGCCGGGTGGGAACATCCCGCACGCCACCAAGATGGAGCTCTACACGGCGTACTGGCTGTCCAAGGGGCCGGACGGCAACGGTTACCGTTGGCCGGCACTCGACGCTGACTCGCACTGGAACAACTCGGCGAACCCTCCCGCAGGTGAGAAGCCTGGCTACGGCACGCTGCGCCCGGGCGGTCCGCCGCCGATCTCGGCGGAGATGGGCGTTCTGCTCACCTTGCCCAACAGCTTCGACCTCACGACCCTCGAGTCGGAGCCGGCGAGGATCCTGGCCCGCTCGATCAAGAACTACGGCACCTATGTGGTCGACGGCGCCGGCCGCGATGCCGTGCAGTTCGCAACCGAGTGGTCGGCGAACGGGCGAGTCAGGGACGACTTCGCGAGCACGAACCCGGCCAAGGGGTGGGGCTTCCCGCTGAAGGGTCGGACGACCACCGCAACCGGAGCCCAGCGCGTGTTCCTGCTCGACATGGAGGACATCTACGAGAGCCTCAAGATCGTGGTCAACAACGGTCCGTCGACGCCCGGAGGCGGTGCTCTCGGCGCAGCCCGCATGACTCAGCTGGCGCCGCCGCTGTAGTGAGGCTGCGGGGCTCCAACCCGCAGCTCGCCGGGGTCCTCAAGAACGCGGCCGTGGCATCGGGGTCGCGGACGCGGAAGTTGAGCATGGTCTGCTGGGTGCGGGACCCGAAGTAGTCGGTCGAGGGCCCAAAGAACTGGCAACCCCTGCCGGGTCGGGGCCTGATCACGCCCGAAAACCCGAGGGCTGCCAGCTGGCGCGCGAGCCGGCAGCCGAATCGGTAGGCCCCGTGGGACTCGAACCCACAACCCG
>CAVXXY010000006.1:0-1316884 GCA_963765905.1 uncultured Actinomycetota bacterium | reverse complement strand
GAAGCCGTCTAGTTCTGTCGGTGGGGAGGCCACGGTGAAGGTCTACGGCGTAGTCGTGGCGATGCTGTCGGGGTAGAGCCGGGCGCCTCACTGACCGATCGATCGCATGGTGAACGTGGGAACCATCTTGGGGTTCCCCGCCGGTTCGGACAGCCAGTCCGGCGGTGGGGTAGGTCCGATGCCAGACCGAGGACCACAGGGTGGGGCGGAGGCCTCGTAGTAGTCGCGGGAGTGACGACCCGCCGTCGGGGACCGGGAGAGCCGGTCACAGGGCGAAGGGGGCCAGCAAGTCAGCAGTGGACGTGAATGGAATGTCAGGAGGAGTGGTCGCCGGTGAATACCGACGAACTTGAGCACGCTCTCTTTGAGGCGGAGCGACGGGTACTGAAGATCCAGACCAAGCTGCACCGTTGGGCCCGTGATGATCCTCATCGCCGGTTCGACGACCTGTTCAATCTCGTGGCCGATCCGGGCTTCCTATTGGTGGCTTGGGACCGGGTGCGGGGCAACAAGGGTGCCCGCACGGCGGGGGTGGACGGCCACACGGCTACGTCCATCCAGGTGATGCATGGCGTCGAGGAGTTTCTCGACGGGCTGCGGTCCTCGTTGAAGGACCGGAGTTTCCGGCCGTTGCCGGTGCGCGAGCGGATGATTCCCAAGACGGGCGGGAAACTGCGTCGCCTGGGGATCCCGACCGTGACCGACCGGGTGGTCCAAGCGAGCCTGAAACTGGTGTTGGAGCCGATCTTCGAGGCGGACTTCCTCCCGTGTTCCTACGGGTTCCGTCCGAAGCGTCGAGCCCATGACGCGGTCGCGGAGGTGCGCTACCTCGCGACGAGACCACGCTGTTACGAGTGGATCGTCGAAGGAGACATCAAGGCGTGCTTCGACGAGATCGACCATACGGCCCTGATGGGCCGGGTCCGATCGCGTGTCGGCGACAAACGCGTCCTGGACTTGGTCAAGGCGTTCCTCAAGGCAGGCGTCCTCACCGAGGACCGCCTGTTGGAGGAGACCACCGCTGGGACACCGCAGGGCGGGATCTTGTCCCCGTTGCTGGCCAACGTGGCGTTGTCGGTGCTGGACGAGTTCATCGCCCAGTCACCCGGCGGCCCTTCGTCGGGACCAGCAGAGCGGGCGCGACGGCTGCGTCACGGCCGGCCGAACTTCCGCCTCGTGCGGTATGCCGACGACTGGTGTCTGATGGTCAAGGGCACCAGAGACGACGCCGAAGCGCTCCGGGACCAAATCGCCGAGGTCTTGGCCACGATGGGCCTGCGCCTGTCGGAGGAGAAGACCCTGGTCACCCATATCGACGACGGTCTGGACTTTCTGGGTTGGCGCATCCAGCGCCACCGGAAACGAGGAACGTCGCGGCGCTACGTCTATGTCTACCCCGCGAGGAAGGCCCTGCAGTCGGCCAAGCGGAAGATCAAGACGCTGTGCCGACAGGTCAACGTGAACCAATCGTTGGACGACCTGCTACGTCGGTTGAATTCGATGCTGCGGGGCTGGTGCGGCTACTTCAAGCCGGGTGTCTCGTCGGTGACCTTCTCCTACCTCAGCCACTACGCGTGGCAGACGGTCTGGCGATGGCTGCGCCGCAAGCACCGTCGCTCCACCATCGCTGAACTCCGCCGGCAGTACTGCGGCGGAGGATGGTGGCCGACCACCCAGCGAGGGCCGATGTTCGATCCCGAGAAGGTGGGCACGACCCGCTACCGCTACCGCGGCTCGGTGATCCCATCGCCCTGGGCGTCCACGGACGAGGAACCATCCGCCGCCTGAACGGGGCTTGTGGAGAGCCCGGTGCATTGAGAGGTGCCCGCCGGGTTCGGGAAGCGGCTCGGGGAAACGGATCCGCCGCGAGGCAGACACCGCGCCCCGGGCCGACTTTCACCGACCGCCCACACCGGTTCTAGTTGCCTTCATCTCCGAGCACCGCCAGGAGTTCGGGGTCGAGCCGATCTGCACCGTGCTGTCTGAGCACGGTTGCAAGATCGCCCCGTCCACCTACTACGACAACCTCAACCGCAGGCCGTCGAAGCGGGCGCTGAGGGATGCCGAGATCGTCGCGCTGATCGAGGCTGAGCGGGAGAAGCAGAAGCTGGTCAAGCGGTTCGGTGCCCGCAAGATGTGGCTGCACCTGCGCGGCAAGGGTCATGACGTGGCCCGGTGCACGATCGAGCGGCTCTATGAGCAGCAGGGCTGGGCCGGTGCGCTGCGGATGAAGAAGTACCGCACCACCATCGCCTCGGAGACCGACCAGCGGCCGGCCGACATGGTCGACCGGGACTTCACCGCGACCGCACAGAACCAGTTGTGGGTCGCCGACTTCACCTAATGGGACAGCGGACGCCACTTGGGTCCGTGGCGACCGGCCAGGGTCCACTGAGATTTCACTGACCCGGTCCAGGGTGGATGCAGGGCTGCCGACAGGTGCTCACTGCATCAGCTTCACAGGATCCACGAGGTCTCGTATGTAGACGGTGGCCCTGCCCGGTCGCCGAGCTGAGTGAACGGCTTGTGAGATGTCGCGCTTCGAGCGCTTCCATTAGGTCGCCGCGCTCTCTCGCAGCCTCATCAGGATCGCCAACGACTGGAGGACGAGTGGGAATCACATGTGGAGTTGACTGGGCCGAGGACCACCCGACGTCGTCGTGATGGACGACCTCGGCATGGTCCTGGAAGGCCGCAGGATCGACGCTGGCGTCGATGGTTACGCCGACTTGCTTGCGCTGATCGCCGATCACGGCGGTTCCGCGGCAGACACACCGGTCGCCCTGGAGACAGACAAGAACCTCTTGGTGCTCGTCCTGCGGGCAGCGGACTTCACCGTCTACCCGATCAACCCACGAGCTGTCGCCCGCTACCGCGAACGCCACTATCAGGCTGGGAAGAAGTCCGACCAGGGCGACGCCTCCGTGCTGGCCGACATCTTGCGCACCGAAGGCCACCAGCACCGCCCGTTGCCTGCAACCAGCGATCATGCGTTGACGATCAAGGCGTTGGCTCGCCAACACCAAGAAGCGATCTGGGCGCTTCACCAGACCACCAGTCGGCTGCGGTCGACCCTGCTGGAGTTCTATCCCCAAGCCCTCAAGGCGTTTCCGAATCTGAACCACAAAGCCGCCCTCACCATCTTGGCTGCTGTGCCCACGCCCACGGCGGCCCAGCGCATGACCAGCCGTCGCGTCGTCGCTCTGTTGCACCGCTGCGGCCGACGCAATGATCCAGACCTGGTCGCGCGCATCCTCACCGAGCTCAAGGCGCCGGCCCTACGACAGCCACCCTCGGTCGAGGCGGCGATGGGCCTGGCCGCGAAGACCCTGATCGACATCCTCACCCAGATGCACGCCGCTGTGTCCAGCCTCAACGACGCGCTCGCCGAGCAGTTCTCCCAACACGCGCTGGCACCAGTGCTCACCTCGGCACCAGGGCTCGGGACTGTGCTCGCCGCAAGGATCCTCGCCGAAGTCGGCGACGACCCGGATCGGTTCAAGACCCCGGCAAGCCTGCGATCGTTCGCCGGCACCGCGCCCGTCACGCGAGCATCCGGGCGATCCAGCTACGTAAAAGCCCGAAAGGTCCGCAACAAACGACTTGGCGACGCATGCCATTGGTGGGCCTTCTCCACCCTGACCAAGAGCCTCGGTGCCCGAGCCCACTACGACCACCGGCGAGCCATCGGCGACACCCACAACGCCGCTTTGCGAAACCTGGCGAACAAGCTCTTGGGCCGACTCTGGTGGTGCATCCAGAACCAGCTGCCCTGGGACGAGTCAGCCGCGTGGCCCACGGCGTCCTCAAGCTCCCAGGCGGCCGCCGCTTGACCCCTGACTGGCGTGGGATGTCTACTACCGACTTACCAAGGCTGACGGTCGACCAGGCGCCGACACCGAGATCCTGACCTGGCTCGACGACTGCTCCCGATTCGCCCTCTCGGTCACCGCACACGTCAGGGTCACCGGCCCGATCGTGCTCAGAACCTTCCGTGAAACCGTTGCAGAGCACGGGATCCCGACCTCCACCCTGACCGACAACGCGATGGTCTTCACCACCAGACTCTCCCAAGGCAAGAAGGGTGCCGGCACCCGCAACGGGTTCGAGACCGAGCTCCGCCGCCTGGGCATCGTCCAGAAGAACGGACGACCCAATCACCCCACGACCCAAGGCAAGGTCGAACGCTTCCAACAGACCATGAAGAAGTGGCTCCGCGCCCAGCCCGAGCAGCCGACCACCATCGACGACCTCCAAGCCCTCCTCGACGCCTTCGTCACCGAGTACAACGACCACCGGCCGCACCGATCACTGCCCCACCGAGCGACCCCGGCCACCATCTACCACAGCCTGCCCAAGGCCACCCCCACCGCAGACGGTCACGACCGCGACAACGACACCCACGAACGCGTCCGCAACGACATCGTCGACAAGTCCGGCAAAGTCACCTGGCGCTACCACGGCCAGCTGTACTCCATCGGCATCGGCCGAACCCACGCCCGAACCCGCATCCTGATCCTCAGCCAAGACCGCGACATCCGCATCATCAACGCCGCCACCGGCGAACTCCTCCGCGAGCTCACCCTGGATCCGACCAAGCGCTACCAGCCCATCCCACCCAAGAACACACAACGCTGAAAATGACGGACGGCCGAACCCACGGGATTTGGGTTCGGCCGTCCGGGATGTCCTGGGACATCACACTGTCGGGCTGACAGGTGACCGATTGCAGGACATAGTTGGCACCTGTCTCGCGACATAGTTGACATCTCGTACGGCGGAGGTGGGCGACATGTCCCTGGCCAGACTGATCATCGAAGCGCACGTCACCGGCGGGATGAACAAGTCCGTGATCGCCCGGGAGTACGGCATCTCCCGCTTCTGGGTCCAACAAATGATCCGGCGCTACGAGCTCGAAGGCGAAGCGGCCTTCCAGCCGCGGTCTCGGCGCCCGCACTCCAGCCCGCACGCGGTGCCCGCTGATCTCGAGGACCAGATCATCGCGTTGCGCAAGAAGCTCCAAGGCAAGGGGCTGGACGCCGGCGCCGAGACCATTGCCGCTCACCTGGCCCGTCGCACCCCGAGGTCCGGGCCAGACCTGCCGCACGTGCCGGCAGTCTCGACGATCTGGCGGGTCCTGGGACGCCGCGGGTTCATCACCCCACAACCCCACAAACGACCGCGATCGTCGTGGAAGACGTTCGAGGCCGACCAGCCCAACGAACGCTGGCAGACCGACACCACGCACTGGCAACTACGCGACCAGGCCGGCCAGGTCACCGCCGTGGAGATCCTCAACATCATCGACGACCACTCCCGGCTCAACATCGGGTCCGACACCTACGCCTCGACCACCGCCGGCTGACGTGGTCCACAGCTTCCGCAAAGCCTTCCGCAGACACGGAAAACCCGCCTGCGTGCTCAGCGACAACGGCGCCATCTTCACCGCAACACCGCGCCGCGGCGGACGCGTCGCACTCGAGATCGAACTCGGCTCCCTCGGGATCCGGTTCAGCCACTCCCGCGCCTACCACCCCCAGACCTGCGGGAAAGTCGAGCGCTTCCACCAGACCCAGAAGAAGTGGCTCGCCGCCCAACCACCCGCGACCACCCTGGCCGAACTACAGCGGCAGCTCGACAGGTTCCGTCGCTACTACAACACCGTCCGACCGCACCGATCGCTGCAGCGCCGCACGCCCGACCAGGCCTACTCCGCGCGCCCCAAAGCCGTCGCAAGCGGCCCCGTCATCGCCAAGCACTACCGCGTCCGCGCCGACAAGATCGACAAAGGCGGCACCATCACGCTGCGCTACAACAGCCGCCTGCACCACATCGGCCTCGGCGCCCGTCTGGCCGGAACCCGGGTCACCGTCCTGGTCGACGACCTCCACATCAAAGTCCTCCGCCGCAGCAACGGAGACCTCATCCGCGAACTCACCCTGGACCCGACCCGCGACTTCCAGCCCCGCGGACTACCGCCCGGACCACCCAAAGGCACTCGCAGAAAGAACCCCTGAAATGCAACGATGTCCCGAGACACTGTCAACAGTGTCCCGAGACATCACACTGTCGGGCTGACAGGATTTGAACCTGCGGCCTCTTCGTCCCGAACGAAGCGCGCTACCAAGCTGCGCCACAGCCCGTCGACAGCGACGGCGAGTCTACCGGTTCGCCCGGCACGGCTGAAATCGGGTATCTGGGTTGCGAGGCTCGCTTCGCTCGCGCCTCAACCAGCAATGGGATGCAGGGTGAGCAGGGTCGCTTCGGGGCGGCAGCAGAAGCGCACCGGGGCGTACGGCGAGGTGCCCAGACCGGCGCTGACGTGGAGCCACGACGAAGCCGGATCGCCGGGCCGGGAGTCGGCCGGATGGCGGTGCAGCCCCTTGGCGCGGGCGGGTTCCAGGTCGCAGTTGGTGACCAGCGCACCCTTGACCGGCAGGCACAGCTGGCCGCCGTGGGTGTGACCGGCGACGGTGAGGTCGTAGCCGTCTGCGGCGTACTGGTCGAGGACGCGGAGGTACGGCGCGTGGGTGACCCCGATGCGGAGGGCGGCGGTGGGGTCGGCGGGGCCGGCAACGGCGGCTAGGTCGTCGTAGGCGAGGTGCGGGTCGTCGACGCCGGCGAACGCGATGCGGTGGCCGCCGACGGTGAGCTCGTCGAGGCGGTTGGAGAGGTCGTGCCAGCCGCGGTCGACGAACGCGTCCCGCAGGTCGCGCCACGGCAGCGCGGTGGAGCTGGTGTGGCGCTTGCCCTGGTCACGAGCGAGGTAGGCGAAAGGGTTGCGCGGCGTCGGCGCGTAGTAGTCGTTGGAGCCGAAGACGAAGACACCCGGCCGGTCCAGTAGCCCGCCGTACGCCGAGAGCACGCTGGGCACCGCATGCAGGTGGGCGAGGTTGTCGCCGGTGCAGATGACCAGGTCGGGCTCGAGCGCGGCCAGGCCTCGAACCCAGTCGTGCTTGCGTCGCTGGCTCGGAGTGAGGTGGAGGTCGGTGACCTGGAGGACGGTGAGCGGCCGTGAGCCGGGAGGGAGCACGTCGACGGACGCTCGCCGCAGCACGAACATCTGCGCCTCGGAGTACGCGTAGCCCAGTCCCGCTACGCCTGCGGCGACGGTGGCAGCCGCGAGGCGGGTGGGAAACGACATGGACCCAGCCTGCCAGACTGGTGTCATGAGTGAGCTCAAGGACAAGCTGCGCACCGACCTCACCACGGCCATCAAGGCCCGTGACGAGCTGCGGTCGTCGACGCTGCGCATGGTGCTGACCGCGATCACCAACGCAGAGGTGGCCGGCAAGCAGGCCAGGGAGCTCACCGACGACGACGTCGTCACGGTGCTTGCCGCAGAGTCCAAGAAGCGGCGCGAGGCAGCCACCGCGTTCGACGACGCAGGTCGCACGGAGAGCGCCGAGAAGGAGCGCGCCGAGGCGGCCCTGCTTGCCGACTACCTCCCGGCCCAGCTGTCGGCGGAGGAGATAGCAGGGCTGGTCAGCACGGCGATCGAGCAGCTCGGGGTGGGTGGCGAGGGCATGAAGGCGATGGGCCGCGTCATGGGCACACTCCAGCCGCAGATCAAGGGCAGGGCCGACGGTGGTGTGGTGTCTGCCGAGGTGCGCAAGCAGCTGGGCTGAGTCAGTCCCGACCGCGACCGCGGTTCTTCTTGCCCTTCTTCTTCTTGGCGGGCGTGCCGTCGGACACGTAGATCGTGATCGGGCTGCCGGTGCCGATCTGCGCCCCGGAGCGGACGCTCAGGTAGGCGACCGAGCCGCGGGAGTAGCCGGAGTTGACCATCGGGCCGATCGTCGGCAGGAACCCGGCCTTGCGCAGGATGCGGGCAGCCTGCGCCGGACGCATGCCGTAGACGGACGGGACCGTGACGACGCGGCCGGCGATCGTGGTGGCGTTGGGCTCGCTGAACGCCGTGTCAGGGAGGTACTGGGCGATCGCCTTCATCGCATCGCCCCAGATCGGGCCGGCGTGACGTGATCCCGAGGCGCTGCTGATGCCGACGCCGCCGACGACCTGCCCGTTGAGCGATAGCTCGTGGCCGTTCTGGTTGGCGCCCGCGATCATCGCCGCAGCGGCGAGGTCGGGGGTGTAGCCGTCGAACCACACGGCTCGGTTGTTCTGGATCGTGCCGGTCTTGCCGGCCGATGGCTGACCTGGGTAGAGGGCTGCGCCGAAGCCTCCGCTGGCGAGCACGCCGCGCAGGATGTCACTGACCGCGTCGGCGACGTCGCTCTTGACGACCTGGTCGCACTTGTCGGGGTAGTCGGTGAGGACCCGGCCGTTGCTGTCGAGGATCTGCGTCACGGGCCGCGGCTCGCAGTGCACACCCCGCGCGGCGAAGGTCGCGTAGACCCCCGCCATCGTCAGCGGATTGGTGTAGGTGACACCGAGGGTGAAGGGGCCGACCCGGTCGCGGAGGGGGACCTCGACGCCCATCTCCTTGGCGAGCGTGATCGGCTCGCAGAGCCCGGTGCGCTGCTCGAGCTGAGCGAAGAAGGTGTTCACCGACTGCTGAGTGCCCTTGTAGAGGTCGAACGTGCCGTGTCCGGTCGAGTTGCTGACCTTCCAGTCCTCGAAGCCGATGCCCTCTCCGGCGCAATCCTTGAGGGTGCTGCCCGGGATGATCTTGGTCTGCGGAGACGGGATCCGCGTCGAGAGGGGGATGCCCTGTTCGATCGCCGAGGCGAGGACGAAGACCTTGAACGTCGAACCGGCCTGGAAGCCGCCCGAGTCGCCGTACTTCCGTGGCACGACGTAGTTGAGGTAGGTCTGGCCGATCTTCTTGTTGCGCCCCATCGGGCGCGACTGCGCCAGCGCTCGGACCTCACCCGTGCCGGGGACCACCATGGCCAGACCGCCGATGGCCAGGTCGGTCGGGTCGGTGTGCGCTTCGACCGAGTTCTTCGCGGCGATCTGGAACCGCGGGTCCATCGTGGTGTGGATGGTCAGGCCGCCGCTGTTGAGCAGTCGCTCTCGCTGGCGCTTGGTCTTGCCCAGCTTGGGGTCGGCGAGGAGGTACTCACGGAGGTAGTCGCAGAACCAGGACGCCTGGCCGTCCATCGCGTTGACGCAGCCGTTGTTGGAGCGAGTGATGGCGAGACCGAGGGGCTTGGCCTTGAGCTTCTCCGCCTTCTCCAGGGTGATGATGTTGAGCGCGGCCATGCGGTTGAGCACGACGTTGCGCCGGCTCAGGGACTCGGTCTCGTTGTTGGTCGGGTCGTAGCGCGTCGGGTTCTTGACGATGCCGGCGAGCAGCGCGGCCTGGCGCAGGTTCAGCTTGGCGGCGGGACGGGAGAAGTAGTGGCGGGCTGCGGACTCGATGCCCCAGGCGCCGTCACCGAAGTAGGCGATGTTCAGGTAGCGCTCGAGGATCCACTGCTTGGAGTACTTCTGCTCGAACGCGATCGCGTAGCGCAGCTCGTTGAACTTGCGCTGGTAGGTGTCAGCGGTCGCGGCCTCGCGCTGCTCCTTGGAGCCCTGCAGCTGCAGGGTCATCTTCACCATCTGCTGGGTGATCGACGAGCCGCCCTGCACGACCCCGGAGCTGGCCTGGTTGGTGATCCAGGCGCGCAAGGTGCCCTTCACGTCGAGGGCGCCGTGCTCGAAGAACCGGGCGTCCTCGATGGCCAGGATCGCCTCCCGCATCACCTCTGAGACCTGGTTGAGGCGGACGTTGACGCGGTTCTGGTCGTACCAGGTCGCGATCACGCTGCCGTCGGTGGCCAGCACGCGGGTGCGCTGCGCGAGCGGAGCCGCGGTCAGGTCGGTGGGGAGCTTGTCCATGCTCTCGGCGACGTTGCGGGTCGCGACACCGGCGACGCCGGCGAAGGGGATCGCCAGACCGGCGACCAGCAGCCCCATCGCGGCGGAGACGCCGAGCATCACCACGAGGTGGTTGATGACTCGGGAGGACGTCAGGTCGTCGGGGTGGCGCGCCGGCATGGGTCAAGGTTACGTGGTCCGGCCTACCCGCCTGACCACCGTGCCCCATAGCGGATGACGCTGCGAATGACACGGATGTGGTCCCTTCGGCGAGTTGCCAAAGGTCACTTCTCTTCTAGTCACTTATGACTAGTCCCTCGCCGCTTTGTGTGTCCCGGGTCACCTCAAACGCCTCAACAAGCCTCAGTTGACGACTCGGATGACCCCCGATAGGGCCTTTCGGCTGGTGGGCCTAGTCATCACGGGTCATTCGCATTTGAACCCGTTGTGTCTGTTTCAACAACGTGCAGGCCTTTACCTTTCTTGTGGGGAAACAAACCCCACCAACCGGCCTTTTGGGAGAGAGAGCCGGACTCCATTCTCGGAGGGATACGCCGAAATGAACTGGAATGACGATTGGGCCACCAAGGCCTCCTGCAACCAGGCTCGACCGGACGAGCTTTTCGTCCGTGGAGCCGCCCAGAACCGCGCCAAGCAGCTGTGCGCCGGCTGCCCGGTCCGGACCGAGTGCCTCGCTGAGGCCCTCGACAACCAGATCGAGTGGGGCGTCTGGGGCGGCATGACCGAGCGTGAGCGCCGTGCGCTTCTTCGCAAGCGTCCGAACGTCACGTCCTGGAAGGGACTGCTCGAGACCGCTCGGGAGGAGCACACGGTCGCGCTGACCGGCATCGTCAGCGCCTGAGCACTGAATCGCCGAACCGCGAGGTCTAGCGCTAGGGGCGCCCGCAGGCCTCGCGGTTTGGTCTTGCTCGCTTCGCTCGCTGACCTTCACCGCTCTGCCTGCGCCTTCGATGCTGTTTTCCTCTTCGTCCTGTTGGTGGGGGTACGCATCCAAGCCTTGGGGCTTCTGATTCTTCTCGTGCGTTCTTTCTTGGGTCACCGGCTCGGCGGTGCGGGTAGTGCCCTCCCGGGATCCCCAATTCTCTTTTGGGCCTTCGGCCTTGGCCCTTCGGTCTCCGCGGTTTCAGTTCCCAGGGCCCGATCACCTTTTCATTGTCGGGTTCATCGGGTCGGCTTTTGCTTCGGCTTCTTTCGCTTGGCGTTCGGCTTGCTTGAGCTGAGTTAGCCGGCTAGGAGGTCGCCGATTCGGCGGAGGCCTTCGAGGTCGTGGACGTCGGTCGAGAGGGCGGGTACGACGACCGTGGGGACGTGGGGGTGGGCCGCTGCGAAGCGCTGGCGCAGGCGGGACTCGCGGGCGACGACCTTGAGGCGGTCGGCGTGGAGGCGCAGCAGGTCGGCGGCGACGCCGTCGGGCTCCATGCGCTGGGCGGCTGCGATGGCCTGCTCGGCGGAGAGGCCGCTGGACGCCTGGCCGGCACGGTTGACGACGAGGCCGGCGAGGGGCATCCGCTCGGCGTCGAGGCGCTCGACGAAGTAGGCCGCCTCACGTAGGGCGTCGGGCTCGGGGGCGGCGACCACCAGGAACGCGGTCTCCTTGGTCTGCAGCATCTCGAAGGTCTGCTGGGCACGCTGGCGGAAGCCGCCGAAGAGCGTGTCGAACGCGGTGACGAACATCTGCAGGTCCTTGAGCACCTGCGCTCCGACGACCTTGGCCATCGTGTTGGTGACGGCGCTGAAGCCGGCGGTCACCAGCTTGGCCGGGCCCTTCGCAGGGGCGAGCAGGATCTTGATGAAGCGACCGTCGAGGAAGCCCGACAGCCGCTCGGGTGCGTCCAGGAAGTCCAGCGCCGAACGAGCCGGCGGGGTGTCGACGACGATCAGGTCCCACTTGCCGGTCCCGGCGGCATCGCCGCGGAGCTGGCCGAGCTTCTCCATGGCCATGTACTCCTGCGTGCCCGCGAACGACGACGACAGCGCGACGTAGAACGGGTTGTTCAGGATCTGCGCGGCCTTCTCGGGGCTGGCCTGGCTCTCCACCACCTCGTCGAAGGTGCGCTTCATGTCGAGCATCATCGCGTCGAGCGAGCCGGCGCCGTCGCGGACGCCGGGGACCGGCCGCGGAACGTTGTCGAGCTTCTCGATGCCCATCGACTGCGCGAGCCGACGGGCGGGGTCGATGGTCAGCACGACCACCTTGCGTCCGCGCTCGGCCGCGCGCAGCGCGAGAGCGGCAGACGTCGTGGTCTTGCCGACACCACCGGACCCGCAGCACACGATGACCTGCGTGCCGGGGTTGTCGATCAGCGCGTCGATGTCGAGGGCCGGGGCGTTGCCCGGGCGGGACGCAAGGGGACCGACTCGCGGGGAGGACTTGGTCGCCATGCTCTAGAACCCCTGCTCTCGAAGGTCTTGGGCCAGCTCGTAGAGGCCGCCGAGGTCGATGCCGTCGGGGAGACGGGTGAGCTCGCAGACCGGGTTGGACAGCCCAGCGATGCGCTCGCGCTGCTCGTCCTCCAAGCCACGTCGCTCGGCGTGGTCCTTGGCCTCGGCGAACAGCCCGTCGATCAGCTCGGGCGTCACGTCGACCCCGGCCTTCGACAGCGACGCCTCGACCTCCTCGCGCGGCAGGTCGCCGGCCAGAGCCTGGGCTCGGGCGTCGTCGTCGAGGGTCTTGGGCCGGACCAGGTTGACGATCACGCTGCCGACGGTGAGCCCGGCCTCGCTCAGCTCCTTGATGCCGTCGATCGTCTCCTGGACAGGCATGTCCTCGAGCACCGTGACCAGGTGTACGGCCGTGCGCCTGGAGCGCATCAGCTGCATGACCTTGTCGGCCTGCCCTTTGACCGGACCGACCTTGGCGAGCTCGCCGAACTCGCCGTTGACGTTGAGGAACTGGGAGATGCGGCCGGTCGGCGGGGCGTCGAGCACGACGGCGTCGTACACCTGAGCGCCCTTGTTGCGGCTGTTGCGCTCCACGGCCTCGTAGACCTTGCCGGTGAGGATCACGTCGCGGAGACCGGGAGCGATCGTGGTGGCGAAGTCGATGACTCCGAAGCGGTCGAGCGCCTTTCCGGCGCGACCGCCGAGGCGGTAGAACAGCGCGAGGTACTCCAGCATCGCCGACTCGGCGTCGATGTGCAGCGCATAGATGTCGCCGCCGTTGTCGGGGCCTTGGGCGATGCGGGTCTCGGCGTAGGGGAGAGGAGGTACGTCGAACAGCTGCGCGATCCCCTGGCGGTTCTCGACCTCGCAGAGCAGGACGTGCTTGCCGCGCGACGCCAGCGCGAGCGCAAGGGCTGCGGCGACGGTGGTCTTTCCGGTGCCGCCCTTGCCCGAGACGATGTGCAGTCGCACCTTGTCCCAGTTCTGGGCAGAGTTGTTGGCCTGGCTCACCCTGCGGAGCCTACTGCGGTCCAGGACACGCGTCCGCAGGTGTGCGGTGTGACGGACGACTTCACATCTGCCCCCGTTCGGGTTAGGTTAATGATCGTTAACTTCTACCTCGGGGCTCGCCCCGGGCCATGTGTGTGAGGGAGCTCGGATGGACAAGGTCGTTGCATCCGCGGCCGAGGCGGTCGCGGACATCGGGACCGGGGCGTCGCTGGCTGTCGGTGGGTTCGGACTGTGCGGAGTCCCGACGGTGCTGATCCAGGCACTGCTGGCCGCCGGGGTGACCGACCTCGAGGCGGTGTCGAACAACTGCGGCGTCGACGAGTGGGGCCTCGGCCTCCTCCTGCGGGAGAAGCGGATCCGCCGGATGATCTCGTCCTACGTCGGGGAGAACAAGGAGTTCGCGCGGCAGTACCTCTCCGGTGAGCTCGAGGTGGAGCTGACCCCGCAGGGCACGCTGGCCGAGCGCATGCGCGCAGGTGGCTCGGGGATCGCCGCGTTCTTCACCGCGACCGGTGTCGGCACCCAGGTCGCGGAGGGCGGCCTCCCCTGGAAGTACGACGACCAGGGCACCGTCACGCTGGCGTCCCCCGCCAAGGAGGTCCGCGAGTTCGAGACCGCTGACGGGCCCAAGGGGTTCGTCCTGGAGCGCGGCATCACCTGCGACTTCGGGCTGGTCCGCGCCTGGAGGGGCGACCGGCACGGCAACCTCGTCTACAACAAGTCCGCCCGCAACTTCAACCCGCTGGCCGCCATGAGCGGCCGGGTCACGATCGCCGAGGTGGAGGAGCTGGTCGAGCCCGGTGAGCTCGACCCCGACTCCATCCACACCCCAGGAGTCTTCGTGCAGCGCGTCGTACCCCTGACGCCGGAGCAGGCTGCCGACAAGCGGATCGAGAAGAGGACCGTGCGATGAGCTGGACGCGTGAGGAGATGGCGGCTCGGGCGGCCAGCGAGCTGACCGACGGCAGCTACGTGAACCTGGGCATCGGGTTGCCCACGCTGGTGCCCAACTACGTCGCCGACGACGTGGAGCTGGTGCTGCAGTCGGAGAACGGCATCCTCGGAGTCGGTGCCTACCCGACCGAGGACGCGGTTGACGCGGACCTGATCAACGCCGGCAAGGAGACCGTGACGCTGCGCAAGGGCGCGAGCTTCTTCGACTCGGCCACGTCCTTCGGGATGATCCGCGGCGGCAAGATCGACGCCGCGATCCTCGGTGCGATGCAGGTCAGCGTGAAGGGCGACATCGCCAACTGGATGATCCCCGGCAAGATGGTCAAGGGCATGGGCGGCGCGATGGACCTGGTCCACGGCGCGAAGCGGGTGATCGTGCTGATGGAGCACGTCTCCAAGGACGGTGAGTTCAAGATCGTCAACGAGTGCTCACTGCCCTACACCGGCAAGGGCGTCGTGCAGCGCATCATCACCGACCTCGCAGTCATCGACATCACCCCCGAGGGGCTCAAGCTGGTCGAGCTAGCGCCCGGTGTCTCCGAGGACGAGGTACGTAAGAAGACCGAGCCGCCACTCGGCTAGAGCCGGCAGCCGCCTGCTCAGGTGACCGCGCGCAGCACCTCGGACCAGACCGTCGACTCCGGGTCGATCAGGTCGAAGTGGTCGACCCCGTGCAGGACGTGCAGGTCGACGTAGAGATTGGACGCGGCCCAGCCGATGCTGTTCTCCACTGGCACCTGCACGTCGTCCTTCCCATGCAGTACGACGACCGGGCAGTCCGGTCTGCGCAGGAGCCGCTGCGCTGGGTCGGCGGCCGCGAACGGCTCTCCCAGCAGAGCGCGTACGGCGCCGTCGTCGAGGTCGCGCTCGAAGGCGTCGACGAGGTCACCCACCGGCGCGAGCGCGACCACCCGGTCCAGGGGAAGTCCCTCGTTGGCCAGCCACAGCGCCAGGTGGCCACCGGCGGAGTGCCCGACGACGGTGGTGGTCGTGACCTCGATGCCCAGGTCGTCCAGCAGCACGGGGAGCTCGCCGACCGCGCGGCCGACGTCGTCGAACGTCGCCGGCCAGCCACCGCCGGCGCCCGTACGCCGGTACTCCGGCGTCGCCACGACGTACCCCTCGCGCCGGAAGGCGTCGGCAAGCGGCCGGGTGTGGGTGCGGTCCCACTCGGCCCGCCAGAAGCCGCCGTGCAGCAGGATGAGCAGCGGGCCGGTGCCGGCTGGGGGCAGGTGCAGGTCGATGATCCCGTCAGGATGGTCGGCATACCTCACCACGATGTCCGGTCTCACGGTCGCAAGACTAGAGTCACGTGCCATGACCAAGTGGGAGTACGTGACTGTCCCTGTCCTCGTGCATGCGACCAAGCAGATCCTCGACAACTGGGGTGAGGATGGCTGGGAGCTGGTGCAGGTGGTGCCGGGGATGAACCCGGAGAACCTGGTGGCCTACCTGAAGCGGCCCAAGTCGTGAGCGCCATCGCTGCCCGCCTCGAGGAGCTCGGGCTCTCGATCCCCGACGTGGCCAGGCCGGTCGCGTCCTACATCCCGGCGGTGACGACGGGCTCCTACGTATTCACCTCCGGCCAGCTGCCGATGCGCGACGGGCAGCTGATGACCAGCGGCAAGGTCGGCGGCGAGGTGACGCCGGAGGAGGCCATGGCCTGCGCCCGCCAGTGCGCGCTCAACGGACTCGCCGCCATCAACGCCGAGGTGTCCCTGGAGCGGATCACCCGCATCGTCAAGGTCGTCGTGTTCGTCGCATCCACGCCCGACTTCACCGGCCAGCCGGGGGTCGCCAACGGTGCGTCCGAGCTGCTCGGCGACGTCTTCGGCGATGCCGGCCGGCACGCTCGCTCGGCGGTCGGCGTACCCGTTCTTCCGCTGGATGCTCCGGTCGAGGTCGAGCTCGTCGTCGAGTTCGCCTGATGGACCCACGGCGCCGGCTGCCAGCGTCGATCGTCGAGGCAGCCCAGGGCTATGCCGACGGGAGCAAGACCCCCGTCGACACCCGCGACGCCTCGACGGTGGTGCTGCTGCGGGACGGCTCCGATGGGCCGGAGGTCTACCTCCTGCGCCGACATCTCGGCATGGAGTTCGCCGGCGGCTTCTGCGTCTTCCCAGGCGGCGGGGTGGACCCGCGCGACTTCGACAAGGAGATCGCCTGGGAGGGTCCCTCCGACGCGGAGTGGGGCACGGTGCTGGAGTGCGAGCCGGAGACCGCGCGGGCGCTGGTCTGCGCGGCGGTGCGGGAGACCTTCGAGGAGTCCGGTGTCCTCCTCGCTGGTCCGACCGCAGAGTCCGTCGTCGGTGACACGACCGGCGACGACTGGGAGGCCGACCGGGAGGCGCTGGAGAAGCGCGAGCTCTCCTTCACCGACTTCCTCGACCGGCGCGGGCTGGTGCTGCGCACCGACCTGGTGCGTTTCTGGGGCCGCTGGGTCACGCCTGTCTTCGAGCCCAAGCGGTTCGACACCCGCTTCTTCGTCGCGGTGCTGCCGTCGGGCCAGGTGACCCGCGACGTCTCGACGGAGTCCGACCACGTCGTCTGGATGCGGGCCGCCGACGCAGCCACAGCCGTGGACCGGGGTGAGCTCGCGATGCTGCCGCCGACCTACGTCACGTGCATGGAGGTGTCCGAGTTCGCGACGTCTTCCGAGGTGCTGGGGTCGGCGACCGGCCGTGACCTGACCCCGATCCAGCCGGACATGGTGTTCGAGGACGACGGAGGCGCCTACCTCGAGCTCCCGCCGCGGCTGGTGGAGCTCGGCGAGAGATTCGCGGCCCGATGACCTGGGCCGGCGGGGCGTTCGGGGAGAGCGCGACCTGCGTGCTCGCACCGAACCCCGGGATCATGACGCTGGACGGCACCAACACGTGGGTGCTCGCTGCGGGTCGTCGCTCGGTCGTGGTCGACCCCGGGCCGCTCGACGAGTCCCACCTGGCGGCGGTTCGCGAGGTGGCGGGCGACGTGACCGTCGTACTCCTGACGCACGGGCACATCGACCACTCCGAGGCAGCTCGCTCCTTCGCCGAGAGCGTCGGGTGCGGCGTACGCGCACTCGATCCTGAGCACCGGCTCGGGTCCGAGGGCCTGCACGACGGCGACGTCGTCGCGGTGGACGACCTCGAGGTGCGGGTCGTAGCCACGCCGGGCCACACCTCTGACTCCCTCTCGTTCGTCCTGCCGCACGAGCGTGCGGTGCTGACCGGCGACACCGTCCTGGGCCGAGGTACGACGGTGGTGGCACATCCCGACGGCAAGCTGGGCGCCTACCTCGACTCGCTCCAGCGCCTGCATGCGCTCGCTGAGAAGCACGAGATCGAACGGGTCTGGCCCGGCCACGGCCCGGTCATCGACGACGCGCTGGCGGCGCTGGACTACTACCTCGCCCACCGCCGGCAGCGGCTCGACCAGGTGCGGGAGGCGCTGCTGACGCTGGGTCCTGACGCCTCGGCGCGGGCGGTCGTGGAGCACGTCTACACCGATGTCGACCCCGTGCTCTGGGGTGCGGCCGAGCTCAGCGTGCGAGCGCAGCTGGAGTATCTCCAGGGCTGAGCCTGCGCCATCCGGGACCGACAGGTGCGAGCTAGCGCGCCCTGCGGCTGAGGCGCTCGACGTCCATGATCACGACAGACCGGGGCTCCAGCCGCAGCCAGCCACGTGACGCGAAGTCGGCCAGGGCCTTGTTGACGGTCTCGCGGGAGGCGCCGACCAGCTGGGCGAGCTCCTCCTGGGTGAGGTCGTGGTGGACGTGCACGCCGTCGTCGGCGGTGCGGCCGAAGCGGTTGGCCAGGTCGAGCAGCGCCTTGGCCACGCGACCGGGGACGTCGGAGAAGACCAGGTCGGCGACGACGTCGTTGGCCTTGCGCAGCCGGCCGGCGAGCTGGGAGAGCAGACCCCGAGCGACGCCCGGACGCCCCTCGAGCCAGCGGAGGAGGTCCTCGTGGGAGAGCGAGAGGAACGTCGTGTCGGTGACTGCGGTGACCGTCGCCGAGCGCGGGCCCGGATCGAACAGAGAGAGCTCGCCGAACATCTGGCCCGGGCCGAGGATCGCCAGGAGGTTCTCGCGACCGTCGCTGGACGTGCGGCCGAGCTTCACCTTGCCGTCGGTGCAGAGGTACAGCTTGTCGCCGCTGTCACCCTCGTGGAAGAGCACCTCGCCGCGACGGAGCTTCACCGAGGACATCGACGCCCGCAGCGCGGTCGCGGCCTCGTCGTCTAGCGCGCTGAACAGAGGTGCTTGACGCAGTACGTCGTTGTCCACCGGCGAATCCTCCTCGTCAACTCACCCGGTTCCGAGCCGTGCTTCAGGTCACAGTCTGGCGTAGGGAGCCGGTTTTGCCCAAACGGGGTCATCCGTGAGCGCTCGGGCGACCGATCTCACCCCCGGGCCGCGATGACGCAGCTGCTGGTCCTGATCAGGAGATCAGCGCCCCTGCTCTTCTTGGGTATGTCGTCCAGCGTCAGCCCCGGTGTCCGGCGCAGCACCTCGACCGGCTTGCCGGCCTCGATGCGCACCCGCATGCCGGGCCCGATCAGGATCTTCTCGCCCCCGGCGTCCAGCGCACCTACGTTGACCGCCCCGAGGTCGCGCTGGCGGTCGCCCGTGGACGTCTCCACGATGAACGCGCCGACCTCGAGCGTGCTGTTGTGAACGTTGCGGAAGTGACTCTCGCCGACCCTACGGACGCGCACCTGCCCTCCCCGTTTGGCGATGAGCAGCCGAGCGCCCGGCTTGCCGAGCCTGACCGGCCTGTTCAGTGGAGCCTTCTTCTTGTACGCGCACTTGGTGTAGGGCTCGTCCCACTGCTTGCTGAACTTCGCGCGCATGGCGACCTTGGACCTGGTGATCCGCCAGCGGCCTTCGAGCGCCAGGATGGCAGCCGGACACCCCGCGCCGGTGCTGTAGGAGTTGAGGAAGAACCGGTGGAAGCCCTGAGGTGCTGTGAACAGAGCGGGGTAGTCGCTGTGGCTGTCGGACGGGAAGGGCGGTCCCGAGTGCGTTGCGTCGTATGTTGAGACGAGGTCGTCGACGCGGACGCTGTACTCCTTGGCCCGCCCGATGTGGGGGAACTCGATGAACACCGCCCCGACGCACCGGTCGGGGTCGTTCGGTCCGGGGTGTGCGCTCGTCTTGATGACGATCGCGGACGGCAGGTTGAAGACCACTGGTTTGACGGCTTGCGCCCGCTGGGCCGGGACGGCGCCGGCCGTGGCGGAGCCACCCAACGGCAGCAGCAGGACCGCTGTCGCGGCACTGAACGCTCTGGCCAATGTCGACATGAGAACCACCCGCCCCGGCAGAACCAACCCCCAGGACCAGGGTACGCCCGGAGCGCTGTCGGCGGCCGCGACTAGATTCACTCCATGACGACGACGTCCGACGAGACGAGGACCGGCCTGGTCCGGCGCGCCCGCAAGATCGACCGGACGCTGGGCGAGACCTACCCCGATGCCAAGTGCGAGCTCGACTTCGACAACGCCTTCGAGCTGCTCGTGGTGACCGTGCTCTCCGCCCAGACGACCGACAAGCGGGTCAACCTGGTCCGCCCTGCGCTGTTCGCGGCCTACCCGGATGCCCACGCCCTGGCCCAGGCCGACCCCGACAGGGTCGAGCAGATCATCCAGCCGACGGGGTTCTTCCGTGCCAAGACCGCCAGCATCATCAAGCTGAGCCAGGCCCTGGTCGACGGTTTCGGTGGTGAGGTTCCGGCCAGGCTCGCCGACCTGGTCACGCTGCCGGGGGTCGGCCGCAAGACCGCCAACGTCGTCCTCGGCAACGCGTTCGGCATTCCCGGCATCACGGTCGACACCCACTTCGGGCGGCTGGCCCGCCGGTTCGGGTGGACCGAGGAGACCGACCCGGTGAAGGCCGAGCACGAGGTGGGAGCGCTCTTCCCCAAGAAGGACTGGACGATGCTCTCCCACCACCTGATCTGGCACGGCCGGCGGGTGTGCCACGCCCGCAACCCGGCGTGCGGCGCGTGCACGGTGGCTCGCTGGTGCCCGGCCTTCGGTGAGGGCCCGGTCGACCCGGTCAAGGCCGCCAAGCTGGTGCGGACCGAGGGGCGCGCCTGAGCGCGCGCACATGACCGGTCCCTACACTGCGTCTGTGTCCTCCGTAGCCCTTCCCGAGTGGCTCGAGCCGCTCCGGGAGCGGGTCGGGTCGATGCGGGGCGAGGACCTGAGCGCGTTCGTGCCACCCGACGACGCCAACCCACGGGAGGGTGCGGTGCTGGTCCTGTTCGGCGACGGCCCGGAAGGACCCGACCTGCTGCTGACCGAGCGCGGACACCAGATGCGCTCGCAGCCCGGCCAGGTTTCCTTCCCAGGAGGGTCGCTCGACCCGGGGGAGACCGCCGAGCAGGGAGCGCTGCGCGAGGCCGAGGAGGAGACCGGCCTGGACCCGGCAGGGGTGGATGTCTTCGCAGTCCTGCCGCGCATCTGGCTGCCGCCCCGCAACTTCGCCGTGGCCACCGTGCTGGGCTACTGGCGCGAGCCCAGCCCGGTCGGCGTGGCCGACCCGATCGAGGTGCATGCCGTCTTCCGCGAGCCGATCGAGCATCTGCTCGAGCCGGCCAACCGTTTCACGGTCAAGCACCCGCTCGGCTGGGCGGGACCGGGCTGGTCGATCGGCCCCGATCGCGACGTACTCCTCTGGGGCTTCACCGCCGGCATCATCAACTCCCTGTTCGACTACGTCGGCTGGACCCGCGAGTGGGACCGCGACATCATCCGTGGGCTTCCCGACAGGCACATCGACTGGCCGCGCGTCGCGGAGTTCCTGGGAGTCGACATACCCGAGGGCACAGACTTCGACCCGGTCGCTGCGGGCCTGGTGTCCGAGGACTACTTCGACCTCGACCGTGACCACAAGAGCAGCAGCGAGGGCCCGTGAACTTCCTGGACTGGGCGCTGGTCCTCCTCGTGGTCGCCTACGCCGTCTCCGGCTACTGGCAGGGCTTCATCTCCGGCGCGTTCGCCACAATGGGGCTTCTCGTCGGCGGCCTCTTCGGCGTGTGGCTGGCGCCGCGCCTGCTCGGTGACGCCAACCCGTCGGTCTGGGTCTCCTTGGGAGCGCTCTTCATCGTGCTGCTGTGCGCCTCGTTCGGCCAGGCCGTCCTGCAGTACGCCGGCGGGCGCCTCCGCGACCAGATCCCCTGGCAGCCCGTGCGGGCCCTCGACGCGATCGGAGGCGGTGCGCTCAGCGTCGTCGCCGTGCTCGTGGTGGCCTGGGCCCTGGGAGTGGCGCTCTCCGGGGCGAGCCTCCCCTGGGTGAGCAAGGAGGTGAACTCCTCGCTGATCCTGAAGCGGGTCAACGGCGTCATGCCCGACCGCGCCGTGGAGGCGCTGCACTCCTTCAACGACGTCGTCGGCGCCAGCTTCTTCCCGCGCTACCTGGAGCCGTTCGCACCCGAACGCATCGTCAGAGTCGACCCGCCGCCGGGGCGCATCGCCCGCAACGCCAACGTCCGCGAGGCGGGACGCAGCGTGCTCAAGATCCGCGGCGAGAACGACTGCGGCCGCGGCGTCGAGGGCACCGGCTTCCTCTACCAACCCGGGCGCCTGCTGACCAACGCCCACGTCGTCGCCGGCGTCGACAAGCCGCAGGTGATCGTGGACGGCGACGAGGTCGATGCCACCGTCGTCGAGTACGACCCGCGCCAGGACATCGCCGTGCTGGCGGTCGAGGGGCTCGACCGGCCCTACCTCCGCTTCGACTTCGAGGGTGAGAAGGCGCAGTCCGCCGCGGTCCTCGGCTACCCGGAGGACGGCCCCTACAACGTGCAGGGTGCCCGCATCCGGACCCAGCAGCGGCTGCGCAGCCCCGACATCTACGGCGGCGGCACCGTCATCCGCGACGTCTACTCCCTGCGCGCCCTGATCCGTCCCGGCAACTCAGGAGGTCCGCTGGTGTCCACCTCGGGCGAGGTGCTCGGCATGATCTTCGCCGCGTCGGTGACCGACCGGGAGACCGGCTACGCCCTGACCTCAGACCAGCTGCGCGAGTCGGCCGCGGAGGGCCGCGTGCGCAACAAGTCGGTCAACACCGGACCCTGCGCCTGACGCTCTCGGAGGCTGCTAGCCGCGGTTCATCAGCGCGGTCTTGGTCTCCTTGGCCTGCTCGATCGCACGCTTGGGCGGACGGACGTACTTGACCCGCTTGACGCCGATGAAGGCGAGGAGCGCCGCGAGCAGCGTGTAGGCGAACCAGACGATCAGGAAGCACCACGCGAGGTCGAGACCGGTGAGGTGGATGAGATAGGCGATCGCGACCGACAGCATGATCACCGACAGCAGGAGCAGGAACCCGGCGACGGCGAAGAGCGCCGCGGCCAGGCCGCCGTTCTTGATGCTGAAGGTGAGCTCGGCCTTGGCCAGGTCGATCTCGTGCTTGACCAGCGTCGAGACGTCGTCGAGCGCCGCGGTGAAGAGCTGACCGACGGAGGGCTCGTGCTCCGCGACGGTCGTGCTGGCCTTGGACTCGGGCACGTTGCTCGTCATGCGCCGACACTAGCGGACCGGCTCCGGCGCCTCAGGATCACACCGGCGACGACGGCCGCACCCACCGACCCGGCCAGGACTGCGGTCTTGGCAGCGTCGGCCTCGCCGCCGTCGTAGGACAGGTCGGCGACCAGCAGAGCCACGGTGAAGCCGACCCCGGCCAGGATCGCCAGACCGACGATGTCGCGCCACGCCAGCTCCGGGTTGAGCTCGGCGCGGGTGAAGCGCGTGACGGCCCAGGCTCCGAGGAGCACGCCGGCGGGCTTGCCCAGCATCAGCCCGAGCACGACGCCGATCACGACCGGGTCGTCCAGGAGCGATCCGCCGCGGATCTCGACGCCGGCAGCCATCAGGGCGAAGAAGGGTACGGCGAACCCGGCCGACCACGGTTCGAGCGTGTGCTCGAGACGCTCTGCCGGCGAGGCCTCCTCACCCGGGTCGGGGATGACGCGGGTCAGCAGACCCAGGGCGACGCCGGCGATGGTCGCGTGGACGCCGCTCTCGTGCATGCACCACCAGACCGCGATCGACAGGGGGACGTACCAGAGCCAGTGCTCCCCCCGGAAGCGTTGCATCCCGGCGAAGACCGCCAGTCCGGCCAGCGCGCCCAGCAACCACAGCAGGTCGATGGTCTCGGTGAAGAACAGCGCGATGATCGCGATGACGATCAGGTCGTCCACGACGGCCAGGGTGAGCAGGAACGCCCGCAGCTGGGTCGGC
Source organism: uncultured Actinomycetota bacterium (assembly GCA_963765905.1). Classification (GTDB taxonomy): domain Bacteria; phylum Actinomycetota; class Actinomycetes; order Propionibacteriales; family Nocardioidaceae; genus SSC3. The sequence continues at coordinate 1,293,520 of CAVXXY010000006.1, read as the reverse complement.
AGCGCGCTCCCCACCACGGCCAGGACGGCGAGCGCGAACGCGATGTCGGTGGCGGCGGGGATGGCCCAGCCCCGCAGGCTGCCGCCGTCGAGGTTGACCAGCACGTAGATGGCTGCCGGAGCCGCGACCCCTGCTGCCGCGGCCACGATCGGGACCAGCGCGTCCGCCGGGTTCCGCAGGGAGCCGACCAGGAACTCGCGTTTGAGCTCCAACCCCGCGACGTAGAAGAACACGGTGAGCGCCCCGTCGGCCGCCCAGTGCTCCAGGTTGAGAGGACCGAGCTCGAGGTGCCGAAGGTCGGCGTAGGCGTCCGACCATGGCGAGTTCGCCCAGAGCACCGCCACGACTGCGGCGGCGAGCACGAGTGCTCCTCCCACGGTCTCGGTGCGGAGCAAGGTGCCGACGAAGGTGTCCTCGCCACGCGTGAGCGCTGGCAGGATCGTGCGGCGAGGCTGCTGGGTCACGAGTCTCCAGGGGTCGGCGTACTGACTGCCGACCAGACTTCCCGGCTCACCTCGGTCCACCCTACTGTGCGGGCATGCAGGTGCTGAGGTTCATCTGGCGAGGAGTGCTTGCCTTCGACCGAATCGGGTCGCGCATCCCGCAGCTCGTGCAGATCTGGGTGACCGAGCTGTTCTGCGTGCTGCCGCTCGCGTTCTTCGTGGGCAAGCTGGTCGATGTGCGGGGCTGCTGCGGCGTCGAGGGCACGGGCGAGCGGCTGGACGGCGTCTTCTGGGGCGCTCTCGCGGTGGGCCTTGTGGCCGGGTTCTTCACGCTGCGCGCGATCTTCAGGCCGCGACTGGTCGAGGGGGAGTGGGCTCCCGTCACGCACGCCTCGATCGAAGCGGTCGACGTGGTGACCGTCAACCGGCGCTGGGCAGTGTCCTACCGGTACCTGACCAGCCACCCGTCGTACGCCCTGCTGCTTCTGCTCACGCTGCCGATCCCCCTGGTCATGGTGTGGGCGACGCAGAACCACGGGGACGACGTCTTCTACTGGCGTGTGGCTGGATACGCCGGGCTGGCGCTCATCGCCGTCCTAGCCCTCCTGCGACTCGTCTCCTGGTACGTCGTACGGGCCGGCCGGGCGCAGGTCGAGCAGGCCGCCTCGGAGGCGGGCTACAGCACCTGGCGGCTCGCGTGGGAGGTCGCGTGGAAGCCCGTCCTGATGCTGATGGTGCTGATCTACGGCATCGGCGTCGTACTGCTCGGAGCCCAGTACTGGACCCTGCACCGCACGATCGACGGCCTGCCCGTCGCTGCCCCTGGGGCCGAGCCCGGGACGTTCGTGCGGGTCGTCGGCACCGTGTCGGGCAAGCCGACGTACTGGGCGGTGCGGGGCACCGGGCGCGGTGGCAACAACTACTCGGGGGCCGGCGTCCTGGTGAAGCTGGACGCCGGAGGTGAGGTGCTGCTGCTGGCCGAGTCGCTTTCGGTGCCCGACTTCGTCGGGACGATGAAGGACGTGCGCGACGGCCGGATTGCGACCCAGGGCGAGGTGGTCGACGTCGTCACGCCCGACCAGGTGACGTACTACGGCTTCGCGCCGGACGCCTTCCCGCCCGCCTCAGCGAGCGGGCGGGTGATCGTGCTGCACAGCTATCCGTAGCAGCAGGTCAGGCGACCGTCAGCGTGACCTCGACGTTGCCGCGGGTGGCGTTGGAGTAGGGGCAGACCTGGTGAGCGCGCTCCACGAGAGCGCGGGCGGCTTCCTCGTCGAGTGCCGGCAGCATGACCTCCAGCTGCACCGCGAGCCCGAAGCCACCGTTGGCGCCGGCGATCAGCGAGACGTCCGCGACGACCTCGGAGTCGGTGGTGTCGGCCTTCGCCTGGCCGGCGACCAGCTTGAGCGCGGAGTGGAAGCAGGCGGCGTAGCCGGCCGCGAAGAGCTGCTCAGGGTTGGTGGCGCCGCCGTCCCCGCCGAGCTCCTTGGGGATGCGGACGACGGCGTCGAGGTGACCGTCGGAGGACTGGATGTGACCGTTGCGGCCGTCGCCGGTGGCGACTGCGGTTGCGGTGTAGAGAGGCTTCATGTGCACAACTATATTGTGCGCAATCTAATTGCGCAATGTAGACTGGGTCACATGGCCCGCACCTACCCCCAGCTCGACCTCGACGTCCAGTTGTGCTTCCCGCTGTACGCCGCCGCCCGCGCCGTCACCCGCCGCTACGCCGACCTGCTGGCCGAGGCGGGGCTCACCTACCCGCAGTACCTCACGATGCTGGCCCTATGGGGCTCGTCGCCACTGACGGTCGGGGAGCTCGGCGAGCGGCTCCGCCTCGACTCCGGCACGCTGACGCCTCTGCTCAAGCGGCTCGAGGCCGCCGGCCACGTCGTACGCCGAAGGTCGGCCGACGACGAGCGCCGGGTGCTGGTGGAGCCGACCGAGGAGGGGTGGGCGCTGCGCGACAGCGTCGCGAGCGTGCCCTACGACCTGGTGTCGTCCATGGACATGACCCCGCGGGAGGGCGAGCAGCTGCGAAAGCTGCTCGCAAAGCTGCTCGAGCACCTGGATGAGGCCAGCGCTCGCCCCACTGTCTGAGCGAAACCGGTACACACGGAGTGTCGTGACGCTCGCACAGTACTGGTTTCGCCGGTAAACCGGTGAACCCCCGGCCGCCGCGCAGGTCAGTCCTCGGAGCTGCCCGAGGCGAGCCCGTCCTTGATCATGTTCATCACCGACGAGTCGGCGAGGGTGGTGACGTCCCCGACCTCGCGGTTCTCGGCGACGTCGCGCAGCAGGCGGCGCATGATCTTGCCCGAGCGGGTCTTGGGGAGCTCGGGGACGATCATGATCTGGCGGGGCTTGGCGATCGCGCCGATCTCCTTGGCGACGTGGTTGCGCAGCTCCTGGACGATGTCGCTGCCGCCGTCGCCGGCGGACTCGCGCAGGATCACGAACGCGCAGACGGCCTGGCCCGTGGTCTCGTCGGAGGCGCCGACCACGGCGGCCTCGGCCACCTTGGGGTGGGAGACCAGGGCCGACTCGATCTCGGTGGTGGAGAGCCGGTGGCCGGACACGTTCATCACGTCGTCGACGCGGCCGAGCAGCCAGAGGTCGCCGTCGTCGTCCTTCTTCGCACCGTCACCGGCGAAGTAGTAGCCAAGGTCCTTGAAGCGCGACCAGTAGGTGTCGACGAAGCGGTCGTCGTCGCCCCAGAGGGTGCGCAGCATCGCGGGCCAGGGCTCGGTGAGCACGAGGTAGCCACCGGAGCCGTTGGGCACCGACGCGCCGGACTCGTCGACCACGTCGGCCGAGACACCCGGGATCGCCGTCATCGCGGAGCCCGGCTTGCCGGCGGTGACTCCGGGCAGTGGGCTGATCATGATCATGCCTGTCTCGGTCTGCCACCAGGTGTCGACCACGGGTACGTCGGAGTGGCCGATGGTCTCGCGGTACCAGATATAGGCCTCGGGGTTGATCGGCTCACCGACCGACCCGAGCAGCCGGATCTTGGAGAGGTCGAACTTCGCGGGAATGTCGGAGCCCCACTTCATGAAGGTCCGGATCGCGGTGGGGGCGGTGTAGAAGAGCGTGACGCCGTAGTCCTGGGCGATCTCCCACCAGCGGCCCTTGTGCGGGGCGTCGGGGGTGCCCTCGTACATCACCTGGGTCACGCCGTTGGCCAGCGGGCCGTAGACGATGTAGGAGTGCCCGGTGACCCAGCCGATGTCGGCGGTGCACCAGTAGACGTCGGTCTCCGGCTTGAGGTCGAAGATCGCATGGTGGGTGTAGGACGTGCCGACCAGGTAGCCGCCGGTGGTGTGCAGGATGCCCTTGGGCTTGCCGGTCGTGCCGGAGGTGTACATGACGTAGAGCGGGTGCTCGGAGTCGAACGCCTCGGGGGTGTGCTCGGCGGACGCTGAGTCGACCACGTCGTGCCACCACACGTCGACGTCGTCGTCCCAGGCCACGTCCTGGCCGGTGCGGCGTACGACGAGCACGTGCTCGACCTTGTCGGTCCTGGTGCGGGCCTCGTCGACGGCGGGCTTGAGCGCCGAAGGAGCACCACGGCGGTAGCCGCCGTCGGAGGTGATCACGACCTTCGCGTCGCAGTCATCGATGCGCGAGGCCAGAGCATCGGCCGAGAAGCCGCCGAAGACGACCGTGTGCGGAGCGCCGATGCGGGCGCAGGCGAGCATCGCCACCACGGCCTCGGGGATCATCGGCAGGTAGATCGCGACCCGGTCACCGGCGTTCACACCCAGTGAGGTCAGGGCGTTCGCCGCGCGCGACACCTCGTCCTTGAGCTCGGCGTAGGTGACGTCGCGCTTGTCGCCGGGCTCGCCCACCCAGTGCAGCGCTACCTTGTCGCCTCGGCCGGCCTCGACGTGCCGGTCGACGCAGTTGTAGGCGGCGTTGAGCTTGCCGCCGACGTACCACTTCGCGAACGGGGCGTTGGTCCAGTCGAGCACCTCGGTGAAGGGCTCGGCCCAGGTGATCCGCTCGGCCTGCTTGGCCCAGAACGCGAGCCGGTCCTGCGCGGCCTCGTCGTAGGCGCCGGCCTTGACGTTGGCGTTGGCGGCGAGCTCGGCGGGGGCCTCGAACCGGCGCTCTTCGTGGGACAGGTTGGCCAGGGTCTCTTGTGACTCTGAGGGGGTCATCACAGCTCCAGCGTTCATCGGGGTGGTACTCCTCGTTGCAGCCTATTCACGGGGGACGGGCTGCGGCCACACACCCGGGAGGTGTGTGGCCGCAGGTTCGGGTGACTAGTGGGCGACCACTCCTTCCGCGCCCGCTCCGGTCAGCGACCGGACCTCGAGCTCGTTGTACGCCGCCTCGGACTCGTCGTCCTTGGAGGTGACGGTGCCGAGCCAGCCGAAGAAGAAGCCGAGCGGGATCGAGATGATGCCCGGGTTCTCCAGCGGGAACCAGGAGAAGTCGACGCCGACCGGCAGCAGCGACAGCGACGCACCGGTGGCCGGGTTCTCGCCCTTGCCGGAGACGACCGGCGAGAAGACGACCAGGCCGACGCAGGAGACCAGCCCGCCGTAGATCGACCAGGTGGCACCACGGGTGTTGAAGCGGCGCCAGAACAGGTTGTAGACCAGCGACGGCAGGTTCGCGCTGGCCGCGACCGCGAAGGCCAGAGCCACCAGGAACGCGATGTTGAGCTTCTGCGCCGGGATGGCCAGGCCGATCGCGACGCCACCGATGACGAACGCGGCGAGCTTGGCGACGCGGACCTCGTCCTTCTCCGACGCTGTGCCCTTCTTGAACACATTGGCGTAGAGGTCGTGCGCCACGCTGGACGCGCTGGTCAGGGTCAGGCCGGCGACCACCGCGAGGATCGTGGCGAACGCGACGGCGGAGATCAGCGCCAGCAGGATCGCGCCACCGGTCGAGCCGTCGCCGCCACCGACCGCTTCGGCGAGCAGTGGTGAGGCCAGGTTGCCTCCGGATGCGACGACCTTGCTGTCGGCACCGGTGTTGAGCAGGGCAGCGGCACCGAAGCCCAGGACCAGCGTCATCAGGTAGAACGAACCGATCAGGCCGATCGCCCACTGCACCGACTTGCGTGCGTCACGCGAGGTCGGGACGGTGTAGAAGCGGATCAGGATGTGCGGCAGGCCGGCCGTGCCGAGCACCAGTGCGATGCCGAGGCTGACGAAGTCGATCTGGCTGGTCGTGGTCGCGCCGTACTTCAGACCCGGCTCGAGGAAGGCCTGGCCCTTCCCGCTCTTGTCGGCGGCAGCGCCGAGCAGCTCGGAGAGGTTGAAGCCGAACTTCGCGAGGACGAGCACGCTGATCAGCACGGTGCCGCCCATCAGCAGGACCGCCTTGACGATCTGGACCCAGGTCGTGCCCTTCATGCCGCCGACGGTGACGTAGAAGATCATCAGCAGGCCGACGCCCACGATGACGAGGTTCTTCAGTGCGCCGCTGTCGACGCCGAGCAGCAGGGCGACGAGCGCGCCCGCGCCGACCATCTGGGCCAGCAGGTAGAAGATCGAGACGACCACGGTGCTGGTTGCGGCGGCTGTGCGGACCGGGCGCTGACGCATCCGGTAGGCGAGCTGGTCAGCCATCGTGTAGCGGCCGGAGTTGCGGAGCAGCTCGGCCACGAGCAGGAGAGCAACCAGCCAAGCGACCAGGAAGCCGATCGAGTACAGGAACCCGTCGTACCCGTAGAGCGCGATCGCTCCGGAGATGCCGAGGAACGACGCGGCCGACATGTAGTCGCCGGAGATCGCGAGGCCGTTCTGGAAGCCGGAGAACGAGCGCCCGCCGGCGTAGTAGTCGGCTGCGCCCTTGGTCTGCCGGCTGGCCCAGATGGTGATGCCGACCGTGAGCGCGACGACTGCGAGGAAGAGGGTCGAGGTGAGTGCTTGGTCGCTCATCGGCCGACCTCCCGGTTGTAGCGCTGCTCGAGCTCGGCAGCGAGTGGGTCGAGTGACTTCGCAGCGTGCCGCGAGTAGAGGTAGGCGATCCCGAACGTGGTCGCGAACTGGAGGAGCCCGAAGACGAGGGCGACGTTGATGTTGCCGGCGATCTTCTGGCTCATGAAGTCGTGCGCCCAGTTGCTCATCAAGATGTAGGTCAGGTACCAGGCCAGGAACGCGGCCGTGAACGGGAACGCGAACGCGCGGTATCTCTTGCGCAGCTCGCGGAACTCCGGGGTCGCGTGCAGGTCGTCGTAGACCCGGTGTCCCGACCGCCGATGCGTGGTCTCAGCCATCGCTCTCACCCTTCTGGTGTTGGTTGTGACGGGTTGGTGTGATGCCCGTCACCGTGCACCGAGCGGGTACCCAGCGGGGAGAGGTCAGGTCGTACGACGAGCCCGGAGGCGACCGCCTGTCGCCAAGCGGTAGGAAATCCGCGACCAGCGGCAGATCAGCCCCGGTCGAGCTCGACGGCTTCGGGGGTGTGCAGCCGGACCATCGTGCGGCCGACGTTCGGCGGGACCCGTCGCTGGGTGAGCAGGCTGACCCCGATCATCGTCGCGAACGCGATCGGGACCGTCCACGCGGCCGGCTGGGCAAGCAGCGTCGCGGTCCAGCCGGAGTGCGGGTTCTCCAGCAGCGTGTCGATCACGGCGCCACCCGACAGTGCCCCGCCGACGAGCAGGCCGGTGATCGCGCCGACGTCGGTCAGCCGCCGCCACCAGATGCCCAGCACGATGAGCGGGCAGAACGTGCTGGCCGCCACCGCGAAGGCCAGCCCGACAGCGCGGGCCACGCCGACGCCCTCTGCCGCGATCGCCAGCACCAGCGGGACGGTCACCGCGACGACTGCGCCGGCCTGGAAGGACCGGACGCCGGGCAGCCGCCGGCCGATCACGTCCTGGCTGATCACGCCCGCCACCGCGATGGTCAAGCCACTGCTGGTGGAGAGGAACGCCGCGAACGCACCGGCCGTCGTCAGCGCTGAGAGGGCCGTGCCGCCGGCGCCGTCGACCATGCGCGCCGGCAGCTCGAGCACGATGGTGTCGGTCGCCCCGCTGGCCACCAGGTCGGGAGCGTAGAGCCGGCCCAGCGCGCCGTACACGGGCGGGAGCACGTAGAAGAGGCCGAGCAGCCCGAGCACCACGAGCGTCGTGCGACGTGCGGCGCGACCGTCCGGGTTGGTGTAGAACCGCACCACGACATGGGGCAGGCCCATCGTGCCCAGGAAGGTCGCGATGATGATCGAGTACGTCGTGTAGAGGCCGTGGTCGCCGGCCGCCGTCAGGTCGTTGGCCCAGTCCGCGGGCGACGCACTCGCGGGGGAGACGCGGCCGTCTCCGTTCCAGACCGCCAGGAGGAACATCACCGGCACGAGCAGCGCGGTCAGCTTGAGCCAGTACTGGAACGCCTGCACGAAGGTGATGCTGCGCATGCCGCCGAAGAAGACGTTGACCAGCACGACGGCGCCAACCAGCAGGCCGCCGACCCAGGTGTCGGTGCCGGCGACGGTGCGCAGCGAGATGCCCGCGCCCTGGAACTGCGGCATCAGGTAGAGCACGCCGATCGTGACCACGAGCAGCGACGAGACCAGGCGCACCGACCGCGACTCGAGCCGTGCCTCGGCGAAGTCGGGGAGCGTGTAGGCGCCGGACCTGCGCAGCGGCGCAGCGACCAGCACGAGCAGGACGAGGTAGCCGGCGGTCCAGCCGACCGGGTACCACAGCATGTCGGTGCCGAAGGCGAGCACGAGGCCGGCGACGCCGAGGAACGACGCGGCGGACAGGTACTCGCCCCCGATCGCGCTGGCGTTCAGCGCCGGCCGGACGCTGCGGCTGGCCACGAAGAAGTCGCTGGTCGTGCGCGAGAAGCGCCACCCGTAGGCGCCGATCGCCAGCGTGGCGATCGAGACGAGGGCGACAGCGGTGAGCCCGCTCGGCGAGGTCATCTGACCCACCGGTGGTCGAGCAGTGACCGGAGCGCTGGCGGAGGGAGCGTCCCCGGGGGTGTGGTTCTCATCGTTGGACCACGTCGGTGAAGGCGCGCTCGTTGCGCTCGGCGCGCCGCAGGTAGACCCAGCCGAGGACGAAGAGGAACGGGTAGACCAGCAGCGCCAGCAGCACCCAGGGCAGCGGCATGCCGGCGACCGAGAGGTCCTTCAGGCCCGGCGCCAGGTGGAAGAGCAGAGGCAGCCCGCCGAGCGTGACCGCGACGACGAGGAGCACGGCGGCCGCGAGGCGGCCCTGGGTGCGCAGCAGCGACGCCATGTAGATCGCGCCGAGCTCGGTCTGCGCGTCGATCTCGGAGCGCGCGGTGCGGGGGCGCGAGCGGGCGCCCGCCGTACGCGGGTGGGTGACGCGGACGCGCTCGGGCGTCATCTCGGGGCCCCCGCGAAAGCGTGAGCGGAGCGAGCGGTTTCGTGGGGTGAGGTCATGGTCGAGCCCGGCGGACGAGTACGTCGCGCAACGCCTTGGTGTGCCGGCGGCTGACCGGTAGCTCCTCCCCGTCGACCACCACGGAGCAGCGGCCGCCGTCCATGCGCACCTCGGACACGTAGGACAGCGAGACCAGGTGGGAGCGGTGGATCCGTACGAAACCGTAGTCGCGCCACTGCTCCTCGAGCGTCGTGAGCGGGACGCGGAGGAGGTGGTTGCCCGAGGGCGTGTGCAGCCGGGCGTAGTCGCCCTGCGCCTCGACGTACCGGACGTCGCTGCGGCGGACGAAGCGGGTGACGCCGCCGAGCTCGACCGCGATCTGCTCCTCCGGCGCCTCCTTGACCGGCTCGGCGACCAGCCGGCGCACGGCCTCGGCGAGGCGGTCCTCTCGCACCGGCTTGAGGACGTAGTCGACGACGTGCAGCTCGAACGCGTCGACGGCGTGCTCGTCGTGGGCGGTGACGAACACGACCGGCGGAGGCTCGCTGAAGCGGCTGAGCACCTTGGCCAGCTCGAGGCCCGAGAGGCCGGGCATGCGGATGTCGGAGAACACCGCGTCGACCTGCTCCTCCTGCAGCACACGCAACGCCTCGGCTGCGGAGTCGGCCGTGAGAACCGACGAGATCCGAGCGTCCAGGCCGAGCAGATAGGCCAGCTCGTCCAGAGCCGGTCGCTCGTCGTCGACGACAAGCACCCTCATGACGGTGTGACCCCCGGCGCGAACTTCGGGAACCGCACCGTGACCTTGGTGCCCGCGCCAGGAGCCGTTTCGACGACCAGGCCATAGGCGTCGCCGTACGTCGACCGCATGCGGACGTCCACATTGCCCAGCCCGTGGGAGTCGGTCTCACCGAGAAGCGCCTGGCGCACCTTGGCCGGGTCCTCTCCGACGCCGTCGTCCTCCACGGTGATGACCGCCTCCTGGTCGTGGTCCTCGGCGATGATCTCGATCCGCCCCCGGCCGGCCTTGCCCTCGAGGCCGTGGCGTACGGCGTTCTCCACCAGCGGCTGCAGGCAGAGGAAGGGGACGGTGACCGCCAGCACCTCGGGCGCGATGCGCAGGCGTACGTCGAGGCGGTCCCCGAACCGGGCCATCTCCAGGGCGAGGTAGCGCTCGATCGAGCGCAGCTCCTCGGCGAGGGTCGTGAACTCGCCGTGCCTGCGGAAGGAGTAGCGCGTGAAGTCGGCGAACTCCAGCAGCAGCTCGCGGGCCCGCTCCGGGTCGGTGCGCACGAAGGACGCGATCGCGCTGAGGGAGTTGTAGACGAAGTGCGGGCTGATCTGGGCCCGGAGGGCTCTGACCTCGGCCTCCATCAGCCGGGTGCGTGAGGCGTCGAGCTCGGCGAGCTCGAGCTGGCTGGACACCCAGGCCGCGACCTCCTCCGTCGCGCGGACCAGCGCGGCGCTGGCGTGCGGGACGTAGACCTGCAGGGTGCCGAGGATGGTGTCCTCGACGGTGAGCGGGCAGACGACCGCCGTACGCACGTCGCAGCTGGGGTGGTCGCAGGGCAGGTCGCGCTTGTCGTGGACGGCGGTCGCGCCCTTGCCCGTGGCCTCCACCGCGAGCTTGGCCGCCTGGTCGGCGTGGTGCTCGTAGTGGCCGTCCCAGGCCAGCACCGACTCGTTGTCGGTCAGGACGGTCGAGGGGGCTCCCAGCAGCACGCGCAGGTAGCGGACCGACCGTTCGGCGCTGGCCCGCGTCAGTCCGGAGCGCAGCGCGGGGGCGGCGAGGGAGGCGGTGTGGAGCGTGCGAAACGTCGTCCGGTCCGCCTCGGTGCCGAGCTGACCGGGTCGCAGCCACCGCCATCCCGCCATGTCGCCCAGCGTAGAAGCACATCTCCCTCTGTGGGCCCAACGCGCGCTCAGAGACCGGGCCGGGCTCTCCACAAAAGGCCGCTGAGGGGTACCTTTCAGGGCAACGTGCATGACCGACTGGAGGACACGCGAACGATGACCGACGTCGACAAGGTGCTGGACGAGGCTGGGCTCACGAACCCGAACGTCCGCGAGTACGTCCGCTACTGGGCCGGGATCACGGGCGCCGACCGCGTCGAGGTGGTGAGCGCTGCCGACGACACACGCCTCGTCCAGGAGTCCCTGGACGCCGGTGAGCTGCTGCCTGTCGGAGACGGGCTCTACTACTCGCGCAGCTACCACAAGGACACCGCACGCTCGGAGGAGCGCACCATCGTCGCGACCAGCGACCCCGACGACGCGGGCATCTACAACAACTGGCGTCCGTCCTCGGAGATGAAGCCGCTGCTCGAGGGCCTCATGCGTGGCGCCTCGGCCGGCAAGACGATGTACGTCATCCCCTACCTGATGTCGCCGCAGGGCTCGCCGCTGGAGCGCTTCGCGGCGGGTGTCGAGCTGACCGACAACCGCAACGTCGTACTCCAGATGAACCGAATGGCGCGGGTCGGCGTCGAGTTCGTCAACGACCTGGGTGACTCGTTCGTGCGCGCCGTGCACGTCACCGGCGACCTGCCGAACCTCGGCCAGGGCACCCCCGACGACAAGCGGTACTTCGTGACGGTCGCCGACGAGCGCACGATCCTGCACTTCGGCTCGTCGTACGGCGGCAACGCGCTGCTCGGCAAGATCGCCCACGGCCTGCGCCAGGGCGCCTACGACGGCTGGAAGAACGGCTTCCTGGTGGAGCAGTTCATGCTGCTGGGCATCACCGACAAGCAGACCGGCAAGAAGTACAACATCTGCGGCGGGTTCCCCTCGGCCTCCGGCAAGACCAACCTGGCGATGACGCTCGCGCCCGACGCGCTCGGCGACCGCTACTACGTGGAGTTCTACGGCGACGACATCGCCTGGCTGTGGGTCGGCGACGACGGCCGGCTCTACGGCATGAACCCGGAGAACGGTGTCTTCGGCGTCGCCAAGGACACCAACGAGAAGACCAACCCGACCGCGCTGGACTCGATCCTGCCGGGCAGCGGCGCGATCTTCACCAACGTCGCCTACAACGAGAAGACCCACGACGTCTGGTGGGAGGGGAAGACCAAGAACCCGCCCGCCGACCTCGACGGCTGGCTGGACTGGAAGGGAGCGCGCATCGCGGACCGCACCCCCGAGCAGGCAGACGAGCCCTGGGCGCACCCCAACAGCCGCTTCACCACGACACTGGCCAACGTGCCCAACGTGGCCAAGGACTTCGAGGACCCCCAGGGCGTCCCGATCGACGGCATCATCTTCGGCGGCCGCACCCGTGACCGCGAGCCGCTGATCCGCGCGATCACCGACATCGCCGAGGGCGTGTACGACGGCCTGACCCTGGGCGCGGAGGCCACCTTCGCCGCGGACGGCCTCGACGGCCAGCTGCGCTACGACCCGATGTCGATGCGCCCGTTCATGTCCTACCCCGAGGGCGCCTATGCCGCGCACTGGCTCAAGGTGATCGGGGCAGCCTCCGAGACCCCGATCTTCGCGCACGTGAACTGGTTCCAGCGCGGGGAGGACGGCCACTTCCTCTGGCCCGGCTACCGCGAGAACCTGCGCGCGCTGCTGTGGCTGATGGCGCTCAAGAACGGCGAGGTCTCCGGCGTCCAGACCCCGGTGGGCACGATCCCCACCAAGGAGGAGCTCGCGATCGACGGCTGCGACGTCGAGGCCGGCGACCTCGACACCCTGCTCAGCATCGACACCGAGCGCTGGCGCCAGGAGATCGGCTTCCGCCAGGCCCACCTCGAGCAGTTCAAGGACCTGCCGGAGGAGATCTGGGAGGCGCACCGTCGGGTGGCAGCCGCCCTCGACAAGGCCTGACCCAACCCTTGGTGGTCGAGCCGGTGGTGAGGGCGAAGCCCGAGACACCGTCCGTCGAGACCAACGACCGCACCGGCCCGCCCACGTCAGCTTCGGCGCTCAGCTGAGGCTGAACAGCGGGGTCCCGTCGTCCTCGTCCGGCTTCGGCTCTGCCGGCGTCGGCAGATGGATCGGCCCGGACTCCTCGAGCACCACCGGACGTACGACGGCCTTGAAGCAATGCGTGACGTAGGGCATCAACAGCCCGTCCGGCCCCCGACCGTAGTCGTCGTACAGGGCGTCGACCTCGCGCAGCACGCGCTCCTGCTCGGCGGTCTGCATCACCGCGATGTTGGAGCGGGACAGCACCAGGTCGCGCAGCTCCTGCTTGCGCAGCGGCTGCCAGTGCCGGAAGCTCTGGTCCTCGACGAAGCCGAAGAGCCGTGAGTTGACCAGCGCCTCCGACTGGTGCCCCGTAGCGCTCGCGGGCGTGTCGATGAGCCGGCCGAGCCGCTTGACCCAGGGGATGCGCTCGTCACGGTCGTTCCACACCAGGGCGAGCGTGCCTTCCGGCTTCAGCACTCGCGCTATCTCGGGAAGAGCCTTGTCGACATCGAACCAGTGGAACGACTGGGCGGCGACGACCACGTCGACGGTGCGCGGCGCTATCGGGAGCGCCTCGGCGCTGGCCAGGGCGGTGCGGCAGTCGGGGTGGCGAAGCCGCAGGTAGGCGAGCATCTCGTCGAGCGGGTCGGTGGCCAGCACGTCGTGACCGAGGGCGAGCAGCTGGTCGGTGAGCTTGCCGGTGCCGGCGCCGAGCTCGAGCACGCTGACCGGGGAGGTGCCGGTGAGCCACTCGGCCGCCTCGCGCGGATAGCCGGGCCGGGCCCGGTCGTAGGCGTCCGCGACACCCGCGAAGGAGAGCGCGCGGGACTGGTCGGCGTTCATTGCAGTCAATCTATCCAGCGGACCCTCTTGTGTCCGCCGCATGTTGGCGTAATGTCAATTACATGATTACAAACGAGGCTCTGGAGCGGGTGCGCGGCTGGTTCACCGGTCGGCTGCCCGAGGAGTGGCGCGGTGACGACTGGTCGGTGACCGTCGACCGCGAGGAGATCACGGTGGTGCTCGTGGTCCCCGACGTGACCGGCGGCAGCGACGCCGAGACCGCAGAGGCACGCGCCGGTCGCGCGAAGGCCTTCCGGGAGGAGACCCGTGCCCAGCGCATGAAGATCGCCCGCGAGGCCGAGCACCGCTACGACCGCAAGGTCTCCTGGGGTGTGCGCGTCGGGGACCACGCGGAGCTCTGGACGCACGTGTCCGCGCCGGTGATGACGCGGCTGCGCCAGCCGCAGCGCCAGGTGCTCGACACCCTGGTCGAAGCCGGGGTCGCCCGGTCCCGGTCTGAGGCGCTGGCCTGGTGCGTCCGCCTGGTCGGCGAGCACGAGGACGAGTGGCTCGGCGAGCTGAGGGAAGCAATGTCACACGTCGCCGACGTGCGGTCGAAGGGTCCAGCCGCATAACCTTCGCGCGTGGATCCCTTTGCCCGCTTGGCTTCCCTCGACGGCGTCGCCTCCGCCATGGCGTCGACGCGTGACGGCATCGACGCGATGCTGCGCGACCGCGGGTTGCGGCGCACCGCCCCCGAGCTGACCGGGCAATCCCTGCTGGCAGGCGCCCATGCCTCGGCAGTGCTGGAGGGCTCGACCTCCGTGCTCGAGCGCGTCGAGGCGGGCGAGTACGACGAGGCGGCCGCCGCCGCGATCCGGGTGTCCACCGAGCTCCTCGGCCTGGCCCCGACGCTGGCGACCTCGCCGTTGCAGGTGCTCGCCCGGCTGCACACCCTGGCCGGCAAGGGCGTGGTGCCGGACGACGACCTGGGCCGCCCAGCCTCCGGCTCAGCCCGCCTCGCCGACCTCTCCCGCCTGCTCCTCGAGGACACCAAGGCCCCTGCTCTGGTGGTCGCCGCGGTCGCACATGCCGAGGTCCTCACGCTCGCGCCGTTCGTGTCCCACAACGGCATCGTCGCCCGGGCGTTGGAGCGCCTGGTCATGGTCGCCCGCGGCGTGGACCCGACCTCGCTCGTCGTACCGGAGGCTGGGCACCTTGCCCTGCGCCGCGAGTACGAGTCGAACCTGCGCGCCTACCGTGACGGTGGTCGGGCCGGCGTACATGCGTGGCTGCTCTACGCCGCCGAGGCCTACGCGACCGGCGCCAACGCCAGCCCCCTCAAGCACGTCTAGGAAAGACCCAGCGAGGAAGCAATCCTGCCGCGAGGGAAGCGAAACCACCTGGCCAGGAAGCAAACGAGGAAGCCAAGACGCGATCGGGCCCGGCCACTCAACCTGCAGGGAACGATCGGCCATGCCGAAGGCCAAACGAACTTGGGGAGTGGCGGTAGCGGCACCACCCGCACCGCGGAACAGGTAACCCACGCGAAACCGACGAGAAGAGCCAGAGCAAGGAAGCAGAGCCGACGCACGAAGTGCGGCGGCATCGACCGAAGGTCGCTGCCGCCGCTGACACGTGTGCTCGGGTTACCAAGCTGCCACCAAGTGTGTGTTGTCCCGGGTAAACCCGAGGTCAACGCCCTGTAGGAAGGGTAGGTCGGAGCGTGGGTGCCCGGCTCACGTGCGGGTCTTCTGTTGTTCTATGTCCTTTGTACGCCGGGTCGCGCGAGGTCTCAACCCCGCTCTAGGCAGGGGTTGACGAACCCGTGAAGCGGCGCTTCGCGGCGACGTACAGAACGGTCCCGACGGCCACCGCACTCACGGCGCCGATCGCCGCCATCGCGGGTCGACCGGGGGTGCGTGCGCGCAGCGCGACGGGCTTGGTGAAGACCAGCACCGGCCATCCGTTGGTGGTCGCCTTCTTGCGCAGCTCCTTGTCGGGGTTGACCACGAAGGGGTGTCCGACCGCCTCCAGCATGTGGAGGTCGGTCACGGAGTCGCTGTAGGCGTAGCTGGCGGAGAGGTCGTAGCCCTTGTCTGCGGCCAGCTCCTTCATCGCGGTGGCCTTGTTCTCGGCGTACACGTAGTGGTCGATCTTGCCGGTGTACTTGCCGTCGACGACCTCGAGCTGGGTCGCGATGACGGCGTCGGCGCCGAGCATCTGCCCGATGGGCTCGACGATCTCGGCGCCAGAGGCCGACACGATGATGACGTCGCGTCCGGCGAGGTGGTGCTCCTCGATGAGCCGGACCGCCTCGTCGTACACCAGGGGGTCGACGATGTTGTGCAGGGTGTCGGCCACGATGTCGCGAACGGACTGCACGGGCCAGCCGGTGCAGAGCTGGGAGAGGAACTCCCGCATCTTCTCCATCTGGTCGTGGTCCGCGCCGCCGACGAGGTAGACGAACTGCACATAGGCGCTGCGCAGGACCGAACGGCGGTTGATCAGACCGCCGGCGAAGAACTCGCGGCTGAACGCGAACGAGGCCGACTTGGCGATGATCGTCTTGTCGAGATCGAAGAAGGCTGCCGGCCGGCCCGCCTTGCGGCGCTGCCGGGCACGCGGCGAGGGCCTGGGCTCGACGGTCACAGGGTCCAGTGTGCTGGGTTGCCGGTGAGGACGAAGAGGGAACCCCTGCTTCCGGCGAGTCGGCGGCATGTGCACGCATCGGCGCCGATCTCGTCCGTACAGTGGTCCTGCGCCTGAAGGTAAAGAAACGACTACTATCGTCGTGATCGGGAAATTCGAGGCGCAGACTGGCTTCTCGGGCTCAATATGCACGAGAGTAGGTTCCAGCGGCTCCCCCCGCCGCTGGTAGAGAGGGTCCCGGCTCATCCCCCCCGAGCCTTGGGCCCGGCGGCCCCTGGTCTCCCCCCGGCCAGGGGCCGCACCCTTCTCCTCGCGCAGTCAGGCCGTTTGACACGGTGAGCCCTCCCCAGCCCCGGTTGTCCCCAGGGGCGACTCCGCACTCCCGGCTCCGTCGGCTGGTGCCGGGAGTCTCGGACCATGCACGCACCCCTTCTGGTCACCTGTGACACCGACCTCCTCGACGACCTACTCCGGCTCGCGGCCGCGGCAGGCGTCACCCTCGACGTCGCGCACGACCCCGTGTCGGCCCTGCGCCAGTGGCAGGCCGCGCCGCTGGTTCTCGTCGGCGAGGACCTTGCCCGGGCGGTCGCCGACCAGGCGCCGCCGCGGAGACCCGACGTCCATCTGCTGTCCCAGGGCGAGGCGGACTACCGCACCGCGGTCGCGCTGGGCGCCACCGACGTCGTCTCGCTGCCCGAGGCGGAGACCTGGCTGGTGGAGACGATGGCCGACGTCGGTGACGGAGGTGCGCGCGCCGCGGTGACCATCGGCTTCATCGGCGGGTCAGGCGGAGTGGGCGCGACGACCCTTGCCTGCGCCGTTGCCCAGCTCGCAGGCTCACGGCGGCCGGCGGCGCTGGTCGACCTCGACCCGCTCGGGCCGGGCGCCGAACGCGTCCTGGGTCTCGACGGTGGCGACGCCGGAGTCCGGTGGGCCGACCTGGCCGGCACCCACGGGCGACTCGGGTCCCGTGCGCTGCGTGACTCCCTGCCGCGACGCGATGGCCTCTCGGTCCTGGGTTTCGGCACCCAGGTCGTCTCGCTGGATCCGGTCATCGCCCGCGAAGTGCTCGCGGCGGCGCAGCGCGGCCATGACGTGGTGGTGCTGGACCTCCCGCGACACCTCGGCGGGGCCGCTGAGCACCTGGTGACACGTTGCGACCACGTCGTGCTGGTGGCGTCCTGCTCCCTGCCGGGAGCCGCGGCGGCGGCTCGATCGCTCGACGCGGTGTCCGTGCTCGCGCCGACGATCCACCTCGCAGCCCGCACCGGCCGTGGCACGGTGCGGGCCGAGCGCCTTGCGGCCACACTCTCCCTGCCTCTGCTCGCGGAGGTGCCCACTCAGCGCAGCGTCGGTGAGTACGTCGACCTCGGGGTCGGGCCCCTGCACTCCCGGCGCGGTCCGCTGGCCCGTGCCGCGACGGAGGTCCTGGAGCGGCTGACGTGAGTGCGGTTGCCTCCGAGGTCGTCGAGCGGGTCCGCGACCGCCTGGCCCGCGAAGGGGCGGCGCTCACTCCGCGGCTGGTCGCCGAGGCGCTCAGGGAGGAGGGCCGGCCCGTGGGTGACAGCACGGTGCTTGCCGTGCACGACCTGCTGCAGCGAGACGTGGTCGGCGCCGGACCGCTCGAGTCGCTGCTACGTGCCGAGGGCGTCACCGATGTCCTGGTCAACGGGCCCGACCAGGTCTTCGTCGACCGAGGCAGCGGCCTCGAACCCGCACCGGTCTGCTTCGCCGACGACGCCGCCGTTCGGCGGCTCGCCCAGCGGCTGGCCACGGCGGCTGGCCGACGCCTCGACGACGCGACACCCTATGTCGATGCGCGGCTGCCCGACGGCACCCGCTTCCACGCCGTCCTTGCGCCCATCAGCCGACCCGGCACCACGATCTCGATGCGCGTTCCTCGCCGCCGCGTGTTCACCCTCGAGGAGCTCGTCGCTGCGGACGCTGTCGACTCGGACGGGGCGCACCTGCTGGCCCGCGTGGTGGCCGCCAGGCTGGCCTTCCTCGTCAGCGGAGGCACCGGCACCGGCAAGACAACGCTGCTCAACGCCCTCCTCTCGCTCGTGCCTCCTGACGAACGCCTCGTCCTGGTCGAGGACGCCAGCGAGCTGCGACCCGAGCACCCACACGTCGTCGGGCTCGAGGCCCGGCACGCCAACGTCGAGGGCGTCGGCGTGGTCTCCCTGCAGACCCTGGTGCGGCAGGGGCTGCGGATGCGGCCCGACCGGCTCGTCGTCGGGGAGGTGCGCGGCGCCGAGGTGACCGACCTCCTGGCTGCGATGAACACCGGTCACGAGGGCGGCTGCGGCACTCTGCACGCGAACTCCGCGGCCGACGTACCCGCGCGCATCGAGGCGCTCGCGATGGCGGCCGGGCTCCATCGGGCAGCCGCTCACAGCCAGCTCGCCTCGGCGGTCGACCTGGTCGTCCATCTGCATCGCGGACGCGACGGCACCCGACGGGTCGCGGAGGTCGCGCTCCTTCGCCGCGGCGTCGACGGACTGGTGCGCACGGAGCCGGCGGTGCTCTTCGACCGGGGACGCGCCACCGAGGGACCTGCTGCCGCCGGGCTGGCCGACCTGCTGGAGCAAGCGTGACCGCGGTTGCCATGGCGGCGGCTGCGTTCGCTGCCGCACTGTGTCTTCCGGCAGGCAGCCCCATGAAGCGCACTCGACGACGGCCGCGACGACTGCATCGGCTCGCTCCTCTCGCAGCCGCACCGGCGCTCCTGGTCCTGCAGGGGCACGCCCTGGTCCTGGCGGTCGTGCTCGCGGTGGCCGGGTGGGGTGGCTGGGGGCTCATCGCGCGATCGCGGGCCCGCCGCGCGGCAGATGCCACGCGCGCGTCAGTGGTCGAGGCCTGTGAGGCGCTCGCCAGCGAGCTTCGTGCCGGGAGCCCACCTGTCACCGCTCTCACGCGCAGTGCCGACGTATGGTCGGTCCTCGGCCCGGTCGCCACCGCGGGTCGCTACTCGGCCGACGTGCCCGCTGCCCTTCGCCGTGCCGGACGGCTTCCCGGTGCCGCTGCCCTGGCCGAGCTCGGTGCAGCCTGGCAGGTCTCGCAGAGCCTCGGGGGAGGCCTGGCACACGCAGTCGACCGGGTTGTGGAGACCGCGCGCGCCGAGCTCGCCACCCACCGCGTGGTGGCCTCCGAGCTCGCCTCCGCGCAGGCGACCGCGCGGATGATCGCGACCTTGCCCGTGGTGATCCTGGTGCTGTCCGACGGCTCGGGTGCCGACCCCTGGCGGTTCCTGCTGCTGTCGACTCCCGGACTTTGCTGCCTGGCCGCGGGCCTGGGCCTAGCCCTCATCGGGATGTGGTGGATCGACCGCATCATCTCCCGCATCCAGGCCGGGGAGCTGTGATGGGTGTGCTGGCGGTGCTCTCCGCGGGGTTGGCAGCTGCGCTCCTGCTGCGTCCACGCACGGCGCTGCCCGTCGCGACACGAGCAGCTGTGGGGCCTCGGATGCCGCCGACGCCACTGCTCGCTGGGGCGTCCGCCGCATTGGCGGTGCTGCTCGTCGTGCACCCTCCGCTAGGTCCCCCGCTGGCTCTGGGCGTCGGTGTGGTGACCGTGCGCGTCGTACGCCGGCTCGAGCCTGCTGCCGTTCGCCGGCGAAGGGCCCGCATCGAGGCCGCCCTGCCCCACGTGGTCGACCTGATGTCCACCTGCCTCGCGGCCGGTGGGTCACCCGGCGGTGCGGTGGCCCAGCTCGCCCAGGTGCTCGACGGGCCGATCCGCGAGGAGCTCGCCACCCTTGCTGCGCGGCTGGCGCTGGGTGCCGACCCCGTCTCGGTCTGGGCAGCGATGGCGGCCCACCCGCAGCTGGGCAGTCTAGGTCGCGCCCTGCTGCGGTCGGCCGAGACCGGGGCCTCGGTCTCACTGGCGCTCGAGCGGCTCGGCACCGAGCTGAGGGCGGAGCGTCGTGCTGCCTTGGAGGCAAAGGCCCGCACGGTGGAGGTGAGGGCCTCGCTGCCGCTCGGGGTGTGCCTCCTGCCCGCCTTCGTCCTGATCGGGATCGTCCCCATGGTGGCGGGGTCGTTCTCGCTGACGTTCCTGACGCCCTGACCAGCCCGATTGTGCGGAGATCTCTCCCCATCCGGGGTTGTCCCCAGATCCGGTTCTGCCGGTCGCACCGGGTGGCGGACCGGACCAGATTTATCGGTGAAACGCACCGCGCTCGGCCCACGAGGGGCTGGGTGCTTGACCACTGGAGGAAGCATGACCAAGTCGCCCAACGCCCGGATCCGCAACCAGGTCGGTGCAGCCACGGCCGAGTACGCCGCCGTCACCGCGGCCGGCTGCGGCATCGCCGGCGTCCTCATCAAGCTGCTCACCGGGGACTTCGGCCAGACGCTGCTGAAGATGATCTTCGACCTCGTGAAGGGCTTCATCGGGCTGTGATGACAGCCACCGAGATCAAGGGGGCGCGCAGCCGTCTGCGCGCCCCCCGCGATGCGAGCCGCCGAGCGGGCCAGCGGGGTGCCGCAGCCGCCGAAGCCGCTGCCGTGCTTCCGCTCGCCTT
Source organism: uncultured Actinomycetota bacterium (assembly GCA_963765905.1). Lineage (GTDB taxonomy): Bacteria > Actinomycetota > Actinomycetes > Propionibacteriales > Nocardioidaceae > SSC3. The sequence goes on along the minus strand of CAVXXY010000006.1, from coordinate 1,272,882 downwards.
CGCGGTCGTGGTCGCGATCGTGTGGCTGCTCTCCCTAGCCGCGACCCACGTGCGGGTCGTCGATGCTGCGCGCGAGGCTGCGCGGGTGGCGGCCCGTGCCGACAGCACGCAGGCCGCTGTCGAGGCGGGCGGCAAGGTGGCTCCCGAAGGAGCATCCATCGCCATCGCCCAGTCCGGGACCGACGTCATAGCTCGAGTACGAGCCCGGGTGCGAGGCCCGGGCGGGCTGCTCGCGTTCCTCCCGAGTCCGACTGTCGAGGCGGAGGCGGTCTCCGTGCGGGAGGACCTGTGAGCCGGGACGATCGCGGTGCAGTCACCCCGTTCGTCGCGTCGGGCCTGGTGCTGACCGTGGTCGTGGCGCTGCTGGTGGCAGTGGTCGGGGGCGCGCTGCTCACCCAGCGCCGCGCACAGTCAGCGGCAGACCTGGCGGCCCTGGCGGCAGCCACGGCCGTCCAGCACGGTCGGCACGCGTGCCTGGCGGCCGCGTCCTCGGCCGACCGCAACGGCGCAGACCTGGTCGACTGCGAGGTGGTGGGCGACGCCGTCACGGTGCTGGTCGCCCGGGTCGCCCCCCGCATGTTCGGACGCGAGCTGGTGGTCCGCGCGCGAGCGAGGGCGGGCCCGCGGTGAGGTCAGGCGCGCTGCCCGAGCAGCACGTCCAGCAACGCCACCGCTTGCGCCTTGTCGAGTGGGTTGTTGCCGTTGCCGCACTTGGGCGACTGCACGCACGACGGGCAGCCGTCCTCGCAGCGGCACGAAGCGATCGCCTCACGGGTGGCAGTCAGCCATTCCGCGGCGGCGTGGAAGCCGCGTTCGGAGAAGCCTGCGCCACCGGGGTGCCCGTCGTAGACGAAGACGGTCAGCTGTCCGGTGTCCGGGTGCAGCGCCGTGGAGACGCCGCCGATGTCCCAGCGGTCGCACGTCGCGAACAGCGGCAGCAGCCCGATGGCCGCGTGCTCGGCCGCATGCGCGGCGCCGGGCAGGTCCACTGTGGCGATGCCGGCGTCCTGGATGACCGCCGCCGGCAGCGTCCACCACACGGCTTTGGTCTCCAGCAGTCGCTCGGGAAGGTCGAGCGGCTCCTCCCCGACGACCTCGCCGGAGGGCACCCGCCGTCGCAGGTAGGACACCACCTGGTGGGTCACCCGCACGGTTCCGTAGCTGAGCCGGGCGGCGCCCCATGCCTCGGCCGTGAGCTCCCCCCTGATCTCGATGTCGGTCACCTCCCGCGCCGACGTCGTGTAGTCGGGCTCGGCCGCCTCTACCACCGCGACGCCTTCGTCGAGGTCGAGGGAGAGGACGAGGAACGTCTCGCCCTGGTGCAGGTAGACCGCCCCCTCGTGCGCGGTCGAGTGCGAGGCGGCGCCGTCGACCGTGCCCAGCAGCCGCCCGGTCACGGCTTCGACCAGCCGCACCGGGGGGCCGCCGCTCGAGCGGATGTCGGCGAGGTCGCTCGCCCGTCGTCGGTCTGTCCAGTACCACCCGCCCGGCCGCCTCCGCAGCAGCCCGGCGGCCTCGAGCGCCTGCACGCCGTCGAGGGCGGCCGGCCCGAAGAGCGCCAGGTCGGGCTCGGTCAGCGGCGCCTCGTCAGCAGCCGCACAGAGGTGCGGGCCGAGCACGTACGGGTTGTCGGGGTCGAACACGTTGGCCTCGACCGGGCGGCCGAGCAGGGCCTCGGGGTGGGTGACCAGATAGGTGTCCAGGGGGTCGTCGCGAGCCACGAGCACCCCCAGCGCGTCGGCGCCGGACCGTCCGGCCCGGCCCACCTGCTGCCAGAGTGCCGCGCGGGTGCCGGGGAACCCGGCCAGCAGCACGGCATCCAGCCCGGCGATGTCGATGCCGAGCTCGAGCGCGTTGGTGGCCGCCAGCCCGATGAGGTCGCCGCTGCGCAGCGCAGCCTCGAGCTCGCGTCTGTCCTCGGGCAGGTAGCCCCCGCGGTACGCCGCCACACGGTCGGCGAGCTCGGGCGCAACCTCGCCCAGCAGCCGTTTCGCGGTCAGGGCGACGGCCTCGGCGCCGCGGCGGGAGCGCACGAACGCCAGGGTGCGCACGTTGTCGACGACCAGGTCCGTCAGCAGGTCCGCGACCTCGGCCGAGGCGGCCCGGCGCACCGGTGCACCGTTCTCGCCGGCGTACGACGTGAACGGCGGCTCCCAGAGCGCCAGCGCCACCGACCCGCGAGCTGATGCGTCCTCGGTGACCTCACGCACCGGCAGGCCGATCAGCCTGCTCGAGGAGACGGCAGGCTCACTCACCGTCGCGGAGGCGAGCACGAACGTGGGTGCGGCGCCGTACATCGCGCAGACCCGCCTTAGCCGTCGCAGGATCTGTGCGACGTGCGCGCCGAAGACTCCGCGGTAGTGATGCGCCTCGTCGATCACGACGTAGCGCAGCTGGCCGAAGTACTTCGCCCACCGGTGGTGCCCGGGCAGCATCGAGTGGTGCAGCATGTCGGGGTTGGTCAGCAGGTACTCCCCGTGGTCGCGGGCCCAGTCACGCTGCTCTCGCGGGCTGTCCCCGTCGTGGGTCGTGGCGGCGAGCCCGGGCACGCCGAGGACGCGGAGCGACTCGAGCTGGTCCTGGGCCAATGCCTTGGTCGGAGACACGTAGAGCACTGTCGCGCCACGGAGGTTGTTGGGACGCCGGGCGGCCAGGATCGTGGTGAGCGCGGGCATCAGGTATCCCAGCGACTTGCCCGAGGACGTGCCCGTCGAGAGCACGACGTGCTCGCCGCCGTACGCCGCGACCGCCGCCTCCACCTGATGGGTCCAGGGCAGCTCGATGCCCTGCGACTGCCAGGCCGTGACCAGCCGCGGGTCGACGAAGTCGGGCCACTCGGCGGTGGTGCCCGGCCGGGCCGGCAGCACCTCGAGATGGGTCAGCCGCCCCTCGCGTCCCGGCGGCGCGATCAGCCTGTCCACGAGCTCGGCCACGGGGAGCCGGGCCGGTGTCCGGGGGCTGGGCTGGGGCGGGTGGGGCACCCCGGCAGTGTGACAAACCGTGGTTGAATGCTGTGCAGGCGGCCGCGCACCGGGCGCCAGGATGGACGCTTTGTGGGGAACTGCTTGGTCGATGAGGAGGACGACGTGGACCTGTCCCTGGACACCCGCCACGAGAACGGCCACACGATCATCGAGGTCGGCGGAGAGATCGACGTCTACACCGCGCCCAAGCTGAGGGACCAGATCTCAGAGCTCGTCGCAGACGGCAACTACAGCATCGTGATCGACCTGGAGAAGGTCGACTTCCTCGACTCGACCGGCCTCGGCGTCCTGGTCGGCGGCCTGAAGAAGCTGCGAGCCCACGACGGCTCGATGCAGCTGATCTGCACCCAGGAGCGACTTCTCAAGATCTTCAGGATCACCCAGCTGGCCAAGGTCTTCAGCATCTACGAGAGCCAGGCCGACGCCCTCGCGGCAGTGCAGTAGCAATGCCCGTCGGCGTCCCCCGCACACACGCGGGGATCAGCATCGCGATCGCTCGCGACCCGTCCCTGGTGCGCACCGTCCGGCTGGTGGCCGCCGCGGTCGCGCGCCGGGCCTCGGGAAACGAGGACCTGGTCGAGGAGGTCCGACTCGCGGTCGGTGAGGCGTGCGCGGTGATGGTGTCGGGGCTCGCCGGGACGGGCGAGGGCCCCGACGACAAGATCCGGCTCCAGATGGACATCGCCGACCGGCTGCATGTGGCGCTGTCGTGCAGCGGCACCACGCCGTACGAAGGCAACCCGATCGACCCCTGGGCACTGCTCAGGGGGCTTGCCGACGACTTGGTCGTCACGAGCCGGCACGAGTCCACCTCGCTGTCGATGTCCTGGCCGATCTGAGGCTGGCCGCCGGACACGTTAGTGTTCTGGATCACAACCCCCTTGCAGTACGCAGGTTTCCACTTTGTAGAGTGACCATCCATTCGTGAGTCAGGTCACGCCTGTCCGCACCCGCGAAGCCTTCGCCGGGTGTTTTCGAAGGCCAATGGATAAGGGCCCTGGGGCCCATGAGGAGGACGCATTGTCCGGCCACATCTTTGCTGCAGCGGTCTCGGCCGCGGACGGCGGAGCTGCGACCGTTTCCCTCACCGGCGACAACCAGACTGTAGGAATTCTCATCGTCGGAGGCATCGCGATCGTCGCGCTTGCCATGGGCGTGGTGTTCCGTCAGCAGGTTCTCGCAGCCGGCGAGGGCACGGAGAACATGAAGAACATCGCCCAGGCGGTGCAGGAAGGTGCGCAGGCGTACCTCAAGCGGCAGTTCACGACGCTGGGTGGCTTCGCCCTCCTGGCGTTCGCGCTGCTGTTCGCCCTTCCCGCGGACACCACTGAGGTCCGGATCGGACGCTCCATCTTCTTCCTGGTGGGCGCAGTGTTCTCGGCGGCGATCGGCTACCTGGGCATGTCATTGGCGGTCAAGGCCAACGTGCGCGTCGCCTCCGCCGCCCAGTCCGAGGGCCGGGATCCGGCGATGAGGATCGCGTTCCGCACCGGTGGCACGGTCGGCATGGCCACGGTCGGCCTCGGTCTGCTCGGTGCGGCCATCGTCGTCCTCATCTACCGCGATGACGCGCCGTCGGTGCTCGAGGGCTTCGGCTTCGGAGCCGCCCTGCTCGCGATGTTCATGCGTGTCGGTGGCGGCATCTTCACCAAGGCCGCCGACGTCGGTGCGGACCTGGTGGGCAAGGTCGAGAACAACATCCCCGAGGACGACCCGCGCAACGCGGCGACCATCGCCGACAACGTCGGCGACAACGTGGGTGACTGCGCCGGCATGGCGGCCGACCTGTTCGAGTCCTACGCCGTGACGCTGGTGGCAGCGCTCATCCTGGGCAAGGTCGCCTTCGGCGAGGAGGGCCTGCTCTTCCCGCTGATCATCCCCGCGATCGGTGCCGTCACGGCCATCATCGGCATCTACCTCTGCCGTCCGCGGCCCACCGAGTCCGGCCTGACCACGATCAACCGGGCGTTCTACATCTCGGCCGCGATCTCGGCCGCGCTGTCCGCTGGTGCGGCGTTCCTCTTCCTGCCGTCCAGCTTCGAGGGGCTCACCAACGCCGAGGCGAGCAGCTCCGGCGTCGAGCGCCTGCTGCTCCTGCTGCAGCAGCAGGGCGACGGCGCCGCGGGTGCGGTGCTCGACAGCAACCCGCAGGTCATAGCGCTGGTCGCTGTGCTCATCGGCATCGTGCTGGCCGCCGTGATCCTCGCGCTGACCGGCTACTTCACCGGCACCGAGCACCGTCCGGTCCAGGATGTCGGCAAGACGTCGCTGACCGGCGCGGCCACCGTGATCCTCTCCGGCATCTCGGTCGGCCTCGAGTCGGCCGTCTACACCGCTGTGGTGATCGGCTCCGCCGTGTTCGGCGCCTTCCTGCTCGGTGGTGCCTCCGTGACGGTCTCGCTGTTCGCCGTGGCTCTGGCCGGCTGTGGTCTGCTCACCACCGTGGGTGTCATCGTCGCGATGGATACCTTCGGCCCGGTCTCCGACAACGCCCAGGGCATCGCCGAGATGTCGGGTGACGTCGACGAGAAGGGCGCGGCCATCCTGACCGAGCTCGACGCCGTCGGCAACACCACCAAGGCGATCACCAAGGGCATCGCGATCGCGACCGCGGTGCTTGCGGCGACCGCGCTGTTCGGGGCGTTCACCGACGCGATCATCAAGGCCACAGACGAGCTCGAGGGCATCGACGTGGCTGACCTCTCCGCGGGTGACTTCATGCAGATGCTCGGCATCCTGAACGTCGCGGACCCGGCCAACCTGGTCGGGCTGCTGCTGGGTGCGGCGGTGGTGTTCCTCTTCTCCGGCCTGGCGATCAACGCAGTCGGACGGGCGGCCGGCGCGGTCGTGTTCGAGGTGCGCCGCCAGTTCAGGGAGATCCCCGGGATCATGGAGGGCACCGGCCGTCCGGAGTACGGCAAGGTCGTGGACATCTGCACCCGCGACTCGCTGCGTGAGCTCGCGACGCCGGGTCTGCTCGCCATCCTCGCGCCGGTCGCAGTCGGCTTCGGCCTCGGTCCTGGTCCGCTGGGTGCCTACCTGGCTGGCGCGATCGGCACCGGCACGCTCATGGCGGTCTTCCTGGCCAACTCCGGTGGTGCCTGGGACAACGCCAAGAAGCTCGTCGAGGACGGCGTCCACGGCGGCAAGGGGTCCGAGGCGCACGCGGCTACGGTCATCGGCGACACCGTGGGTGACCCGTTCAAGGACACCGCCGGCCCCGCGATCAACCCGCTGCTCAAGGTGATGAACCTGGTCTCGCTCCTGATTGCCGGAGCCGTCGTCAAGATGACCTACGGCGACGACGCCAACGACGCCCTGCGCATCAGCATCGCCGTCGGGGCCGCGCTGATCATCGTGGTGGCGGTCTACATCTCCAAGCGTCGTCCGGTGGCGATCGGCGGCGACGAGGAGCCGGTCGCACAGCCGGTCACCGCCTAGACCACAGCACCAACCAGAGAGGCCCGTCCGCGAGGACGGGCCTCTCTTCTGTGGTGCAGCATGGGGGCGTGCTTCCCCTCAGCCCCGAGACCGTCGACCGTCTCCGCGATGCCCTCAGCAAGGCCGGCTTCACCTATGACGGGGTCGCGGAGGCGCTCGGGCCCGACGCGCATGCGGCCCTGCAGCGCAACGAGACGACCCCGGGCCTTCGGCGTACGGCGGGCGCCGAACCGCTCGAGACCCTGACCCGGCTGTGGCCCCTCCAGGCGGCCGTCAGCACCGCAGAGGCGGAGGCCGCGCTACCCGGGCTAGTCGACCCGTTGTGCGCCGCCGGTCTGCTCGAGCAGTCGGTCAGCACGGTCCGCGCTCGCGTCGACATCCGCCCCTATGCCGACGACACCCACGACTGGTGGGTCGTCAGCGACCTGACGCCAGGGCTCGACGGTGCGGGCAACAAGGTCACGCGCGACCACGTGCTCGGCGTCTCCTCGGCGAGCACCAGCCTGGCCCAGCTGACGATCCGGGAGCCCGTGGGCAGTGCGCTCGACCTCGGCACCGGCTGCGGGGTGCAGTCGCTGCACCTCGCCGGGCACGCGCAACACGTCGTCGCCACCGACGTCAACGAGCGCGCGCTGGCGATGGCTCGGCTCAACGCGACCCTCAACGGCGTCGCGTACGACGTGCGCAGGGGCTCCCTCTACGACCCCGTCCACGGTGAGGTCTTCGACCTCGTCGTCACCAACCCGCCTTTCGTCGTCTCGCCGGGCACGGGGGAGCTCCTCGTCTACCGCGACAGCGGTCTGCCCGGTGACGAGGTCGTCCGCCGTGTGGTGACGCAGGCCCCGGCGTACCTCCACGACGGCGGCTGGTGCCAGGTCCTCGCCAACTGGGTGCACGTCGACGGGCAGCCGTGGCAGGAGCGGATCTCCGGGTGGCTCGACGGCCTCGGCTGCGACGCCTGGGTGGTGCAGCGCGAGGTTGCCGACCCCGCGTCTTACGTCGAGCTCTGGCTGCGCGACGCTGGCGACGACCGCAGCCCCGACTACCAGCAGCGCTACGACACCTGGCTCGGCTGGCTCGAGGCGCAGGGGATCACCGGCATCGGGTTCGGCTGGGTGAACCTGCACAGGACCGGGGGCTCGCACACCCGCGTCGAGGAATGGCCCTACGACGTTGAGCAGCCGCTCGGCGCCGAGGTCAAGGACTGGGGTGACCGGGTCCGGCAGATCGACCTGCTCGACCTGCACCTGGTCCGCCGCCCCGACGTTCGCCAGGAGACGTTCGGGCGGCCCGGGGAGGAGCACCCCGAGACCATCGTGCTCCGCCAGCAGCGGGGCATGCGGCGGGCCCGCAGCGTCGACACGGCCGAGGCGGCGTTCGTCGGTGCCTGCGACGGCGACCTCACCGCCCGGCAGCTTCTCGCCGCCGTACAGGAGCTCGTGGGTGACGCCGAAGTCGACGTGGCGGCCCTCGTGGAGGAAGGCTTCCTAACAGTCGCTAGGACCTAGCCGAGCCAGCGGTGGTCGAGCCGACTCCCGGTGTGGTCGAGCAGGTGGAGAGGGCGAAGCCCGAGACACCGTCCGTCGAGACCAGTCAACGCAAGCTGCCCGCTTGCGTGAGCGGGCACCTCGAGTTGTTGGTCTCGACAGACACTCGCTTCGCTTCGCTGCTCGACCAGCGAGGCGGCGGCATTACCTCGGAGGTAGGTGTCCGCACGACCCGGGCGGGCTACCGTCAACGGCGTGACCGACGTAGGAGTGCTCCTCAAGGACTGGCGTGAGCGCCGACGGCTGTCCCAGCTCGAGCTGGCCAACGAGGCGGGTGTGAGCGCTCGCCACCTCAGCTTCATCGAGACCGGCCGCTCCAGGCCGACACCGCAGATGATTCTTAGGCTGTCCGACCACCTCGACGTACCCCTGCGAGCGCAGAACCAGCTGCTGCTCGCCGGTGGCTATGCGCCGGCCCATGAGGAGCGCGCTGTGACCGAGCTGTCCGTCGTCAACGACGCCATCGAGGCGATCCTCCAGGGCCACCTGCCCTACCCGGCGCTCGCGGTCGACCTGGCGTGGGAGCTGGTCGCGGGTAACGAGGCGGTGTTCGCGATGGCGGCGCTCGCGGACCCGAGACTCATGGAGCCGCCGGTCAACGTGATCCGGCTGACCCTGCACCCGGAGGGGCTCGCTCCGCACATCCTCAACCTGGCGCAGTGGCGCCGGCACCTGGTCGAGCGGCTGCACGCCGACTACGCCGCGAGCGCGGACGTGCGGCTACGCGAGCTGCTGGACGAGATCGCGTCCTACCCCGGAGGCGGGGAGGAGGCGGAGCCGAGCGGTGGGCTCGTCGTACCTCTGCGGATGCGGGTGGGCGACCAGGAGCTGTCCCTGTTCAGCACCACCACCGTCTTCGGCACCCCCCGCGAGGTGACAGTCTCGGAGCTTGCCATCGAGGCCTTCTACCCGGCCGACGAGGGCACGCGGGCGTTCTTCACCGGAACCCCCGAAACCCGGACACCCTGAAAGCCCGCTTGACAACACGGGCTACCGTCTTGTGCTGCATCGACCCTTCGTCCGTCCACCAGAGTCCGAGGAGCACAAACCACGTGGCAACCCACAAGCTCGTGATCGTCGAGTCGCCTGCCAAGGCGAAGACGATTGCCGGCTATCTCGGGCCCGGCTACGTCGTCGAGTCGTCCATCGGTCACATCCGTGACCTGCCGCAGAGCGCGGCCGACATCCCCGCCAAGATCAAGGGCGAGCCCTGGGCCCGCCTCGGGGTCGACGTGAACAACGACTTCACTCCTTACTACGTCGTCTCCCGCGACAAGAAGTCGCACATGACCAAGCTCAAGGGCCTGCTCAAGGAGGCCGACGAGCTCTTCCTCGCCACCGATGAGGACCGCGAGGGTGAGGCCATCGCCTGGCACCTCCAGGAGGAGCTCAAGCCCAAGGTGCCCGTGCACCGCATGGTCTTCCACGAGATCACCAAGTCGGCCATCCAGGAGGCGGTCGCCAACCCGCGCACCCTCGACCTCGACCTGGTCGAGGCGCAGGAGGCGCGGCGCATCCTGGACCGCCTCTACGGCTACGAGGTCAGCCCGGTCCTCTGGAAGAAGGTCATGTCGGGCCTGTCCGCCGGCCGCGTGCAGTCGGTCGCGACCCGGCTCGTCGTCGACCGGGAGCGCGAGCGGATGGCGTTCCGGATGGCGTCGTACTGGGACATCGAGGGCACCTTCGACGCCGGCGAGAAGCACGCGGAGCGCATGTTCCCCGCCAAGCTCTACTCGGTCGACGGCGCCCGGGTCGCTCGCGGCTCGGACTTCAACAGCCTCGGTGAGCTCAAGGCCTCGGCCGGCTCGGCCGCCGGGGACGCGAAGATCGCCCACCTCGACCGCAGCAAGGCCGAGACGCTGGTGCAGGCACTGCACGACACCTCGTTCGAGATCCGAAGCGTCGAGTCCAAGCCCTACCGCCGCTCGCCGTACGCCCCGTTCCGCACCACCACGCTCCAGCAGGAGGCCAGCCGCAAGCTCGGCTTCGGCGCTTCCCGGACGATGGGCGTGGCCCAGCGGCTGTACGAGAACGGCTTCATCACCTACATGCGCACCGACTCGATCACGCTCTCGGAGTCGGCGATCACCGCGGCGCGGGCGCAGGTCCGGGACCTGTACGGCGCGGAGTTCCTCCCCGACGCACCGCGGACCTACCAGTCCAAGGTGAAGAACGCCCAGGAGGCGCACGAGGCGATCCGTCCCGCGGGCGAGTCCTTCCGCACGCCGGCGCAGACCGGGCTGACCGGCGACGAGTTCAGGGTCTACGAACTGATCTGGATGCGCACCGTGGCGTCGCAGATGAAGGACGCCGTCGGCCAGAGCGTCTCGATCCGTCTCGGCGGCGCCGCGTCCACCGGCGAGGACGTCGTCTTCGCCGCCTCCGGCCGGGTCATCACCTTCCACGGCTTCCTCAAGGCGTACGTCGAGGGCAGCGACGAGCCCGACGCCGAGAAGGACGACGCCCAGACCCGGCTGCCCAACGTGGCCGAGGGCGACTCGGTCTCGGCGGCTGCTCTCAAGGCGGCCGGGCACGAGACCAAGGCGCCGTCCCGCTACACCGAGGCCACCCTGATCAGAGAGCTGGAGGAGCGAGAGATCGGCCGGCCGTCGACGTACGCCTCGATCATCGGCACGATCCTCAACCGCGGCTACGTCTACAAGAAGGGCACCGCGCTGGTGCCTGCGTGGCTGGCGTTCTCGGTGATCCGGCTGCTGGAGGACCACTTCTCCCAGCTGGTGTCCTACGAGTTCACCGCCGGCATGGAGGACATCCTCGACGAGATCGCGGCCGGCCGGAAGGACCGCGTCACCGAGCTCGGCTCCTTCTACTTCGGCGACGGCACCCCGGGGCTGCACAAGCTGGTGACCGAGCTCGGCGAGATCGACGCCCGCGAGCTGGCGACCTTCACGATCGCCGACGGCATCAACCTGCGCGTGGGTCGATACGGCCCCTACATCGAGACGCCTGCCGGTGACCGGGCCAACGTCCCCGACGACCTACCCCCCGACGAGCTCACCGAGGAGAAGGCCCGCGAGCTGCTCGCCACTCCCGCCGGTGCGGAGACCGAGCTCGGCACCGACCCGGACTCCGGCCTCAAGATCGTGGCGAAGAACGGCCGCTTCGGTCCCTACGTCACCGAGATCCTGCCCGAGGACGCTCCGAAGTCGAAGAAGCCGCGCACGGGATCACTCTTCAAGTCGATGACCATCGACACCGTCACCCTCGAGCAGGCGCTGGAGCTGCTCACGCTGCCTCGCGTGGTCGGGGTCGACCCCTCGAACGACGAGGAGATCACTGCCCAGAACGGCCGCTACGGCCCGTACCTGAAGAAGGGCAACGACTCCCGCTCCATCGACTCGGAGGAGAAGCTCCTCACGATGACGCTGGAGGAGGCTCTCGCGATCTACGCCGAGCCCAAGCAGCGTGGCCGCCGGGCCGCCGACCCGGGCAAGGAGATCGGCGACGACCCGGTCTCCGGCGCCAAGATCATGCTGAAGGAGGGCCGGTTCGGTTCCTACGTCACCGATGGTGAGTACAACGCGACCCTCCGCTCCGGCGACGACGCGGCGACCCTGACGGTCGAGCGGGCCGCGGAGCTCCTCGCCGAGCGCCGGGCGAAGGGGCCGGCCAAGAAGGCGGCGAAGAAGACCGCCAAGAAGGCGCCGGCCAAGAAGACGGCGAAGAAGGCCGCTAAGAAGACGGCGGCGAAGAAGGGCTGACGCGCGCTGGTTGGTTCCCCATGGTCCCGTGGTGAACCACCCGTTCCCACGATGGGCAGGTCGTGGGAAGGGCATGTTCCCCACGGGACCGTGGTGAACCACGTCCCGCATAGGCTCCTCCCGTGACCGCCCCCGCCAACGTCCTGCACAACCGGGACTTCCGCAAGCTCTGGGTGGGCCTGGGCCTCTCCAGCTTCGGCGACTGGCTCGGGCTCCTCGCCCTGACGGCAATGGCGAACTCGTTCGCCGACTCCTACGCAGGCAAGAACTACGCGATCGCCACCGTGCTCTTCCTGCGCGTGCTGCCGCCCCTCGTCGTGGGCCCGTTGGCCGGTTATGTCGCCGACCGGCTCGACCGGCGTACGACGTTGGTGTGGGGCGACTTCGTCCGCGGCGCGCTCTTCGTGAGCATCCCGGTCGTCGGCACGCTGTGGTGGGTCTTCGTGGTCACCGTGCTCGCCGAGCTGGTCAGCGTCGTGTGGGGGCCTGCCAAGGATGCGACGGTCCCCAACCTGGTGCGGCCCGAGCAGCTCGAGCAGGCCAACCAGATCAGCCTGGTCACGACCTACGGCTCGGCGCTCCCGGCGGCGGCCGTCTTCGCCGCGCTGACGTTCGCCGGCCGAGTCTGGCCCGACCTCATGGACTGGGCGGGCGGTGCGGTCGACGTGGCGCTGTACGGCAACGGCCTCTCCTTCGTGGTCAGCGGCCTGGTCATCCTTGCCCTTCGCGACATCCCGCGCGGACCGGCGGCCCACGGGGACGAGGGCGTCTGGCACGTGATCAAGGAGGGCTGGGCGTACGTCGGCCGCACGCCCGTCGTACGCGGGCTGGTCATCGGCATCACCGGAGCCTTCATGGCAGGGGGTGCCGTCGTCGGGCTGGCCCGCACGCTGGTCGCCGACCTCGGCGGTGGCGACTCCGGTTATGGCCTGCTGTTCGGCGCGGTCTTCGCCGGCCTCGGCCTCGGCATGTGGAAGGGGCCGGCCGTCGCACGCGGCGAGCGCACCCAGGTGTTTGCCAGCGCCCTCACCGCGACCGGCCTGCTCCTGTTCCCGCTCGCGCTGGTGCCCTACCTGGAGGTGGTCACGGTCGTGGCCGTCGCGCTCGGGTTCTGCGCCGGCACGGCTTGGGTCACCGGCAACACGCTGCTCGGGCTCGAGGTCCCCGACGCCGTACGCGGTCGCACCTTCGCCTTCGTCGGCTCGCTCACCAAGCTCTCACTGGCCCTGGTGCTCGCGGTGGCGCCGCTGGTGGCGGGGTCCATCGGCACGGTCGACCTCGGCCCCACCTACCATGGCGCTGCGGTGACGATCGCGCTTGCCGCAGTGCTGATGAGCGTTGTCGGCGCGGTCTCCTATCGTCAGATGCACCACCGACCCCGAGGAACCACGTGACCTACTACGCGCCGACCGGCTGCTTCGTCGCCTTCGAGGGCGGCGAGGGCGCGGGCAAGTCCACCCAGGCGCTGATGCTGGGAGAGTGGCTCGCCGAGCAGGCCTACGACGTGGTGCAGACCCACGAGCCCGGCGACACCAAGATCGGCCGCAAGGTCCGCGAGATCGTGCTCGACCCGGCGACCGGCACGATGTCGCACCGCACCGAGGCGCTCCTGTACGCCGCCGACAAGGCCGAGCACGTCGACTCGGTCGTGCTCCCCGCGCTCGACCGTGGCGCCGTCGTGATCACCGACCGCTACGTCGACTCGACCTTGGCCTACCAGGGCGCCGGCCGCGGGCTCGACGCCGTGCAGTCGGGGTCGGGGCTCGAGGCGGTGGCTCGCTGGGCCACTCGTGACCTCCGTCCGCACCTGACCGTGCTGCTGGACGTCGACCCGGCCGAGGGCATGGCGCGGTTCCAGGGCCGCGACCGCATCGAGGCCGAGGGGCTGGAGTTCCACCAGAAGGTCCGTGAGACGTTCCTGATGCTGGCCGAGGGCGAGCACTACCTGGTCCTGGATGCTCGCGCCCCGGTCGACGACCTCGCCGGCCAGGTCCGGGCGGCCGTCCAGCCCTATCTCGTGCAGGCCAAGAGGTCATGACCGTCTTCGACAGCCTGGTCGGTCAGGCCCAGGCGATCGAGACTCTGCAGCGCGCGGCCAACGGGCAGGGCATGACCCACGCCTGGCTCTTCACCGGCCCGCCGGGGTCCGGTCGCTCCAACGCAGCGGTCGCTTTCGCCGCCGCGCTGCAGTGCGAGCGGGGCGGGTGCGGCGAGTGCCAGGCCTGCCGCACCACGCTGGCGGGCTCACACCCCGACGTCACGGTCGCCAACACCGAGACCTCGGTGCACAAGGTCGACGACATGCGGCAGCTGGTCATGCGGGCGGCGCTGAGCCCGTCGCTGGGCCGGCACCAGGTGATCATCATCGAGGACGCCGACCGGCTCACGATCGGCGACAACACCCGAACCGCCAACGCCCTGCTCAAGGCGATCGAGGAGCCCAGCCGCCGCACGGTCTGGCTCCTCTGCTGCCCGACGGTGCAGGACGTGCTGCCGACCATCGCCTCCCGCTGCCGCAGCGTCGTGCTCACGACTCCGACGGCCGGCGAGGTCACCGGCTTCCTCACCCAGAGGGTCGGCGTGCCCGAGAGCCTCGCCGCCTACGCCGCCCGTGCCAGCCAGGGCCACATCGGCCGGGCGCGCGCCCTGGCTCTCGACGAGAAGACCCGCAACCGCCGCAACGAGGTCGTCCGACTTCCCAACGGGCTGACCAACCTCAGCGCCTGCCTCAACGCGGCGGCCAACCTGGTCGACATCGCCAAGGACGAGACGGCGTCGATCACCGACGACAGCAACACCCGCGAGCTCGAGCAGCTCCAGACGATGCTCGGCTCGGACACCAAGGCCAAGTCCTCGCGCACCTACAAGGCCGCCCTGCGTGAGCTCGCCGACACCCAGAAGCAGCGCGAGAAGCGCCGCAACATCGACGTCATCGACCGCTGCCTGATGGACCTGCTGTCGGTCTACCGCGACGTGATCGCCGTGCAGACCAACGCCGAGGGGCCGCTGGTCAACGAGGAGCTGGGCGGCGACGTTCGCGAGCTCGCCCGTCGGACGACGCCGGAGTCCAACCTGCGTCGCATCGCCGCGATCTTCGAGGCGCGCAAGCAGATGATGGACTTCAACACTCCGCCGCTGCTGGCGCTCGAGTCGATGATGGTGGGCCTGAAGGTATGACGCGCTGGCTGCTCGCGTTGGCCCTCGTGGTCACCGGCTTCGGGGCCTCCGGTTGCGGGCTGGTCGGCTCCGACGATGGCCCGGACCCCGTCCCGGTCGAGGGAGCGGCACCGCCGGTCCCGAAGGGCCTCGATACGTTCTACGCCCAGAAGCTCGCCTGGCGCGAGTGCCGCCGCGAGCTGCTCTGCACCGAGTTGACCGTCCCGCTGGACTACTCCCGGCCCGGTGGCCGCACGATCGAGCTGTCCGTGCTCAAGGTGCCGGCCGAGCGCAAGAACCGACGGGTGGGGGCCCTCGTGGTCAACCCTGGCGGGCCGGGCGGCTCGAGCCTCGACTACGCCACCGGCGGCTCGTCGTACTGGGGTCACGCGATCCGCGGCTCCTTCGACATCGTCGGCGTCGACCCGCGCGGGGTCGGGGAGAGCACGCCTCTGACGTGCGTGGGCGACGACCAGCTCGACGACCTGCTGGAGACCGACCCGAGTCCCGACACCGCCGACGAGGTACGCCAGGACCACGCCCTGTGGAAGGCGTTCTTCGCCGGCTGCATGCAGCGCGACGCCGAGCTGGCCACGCATGTGGGCACGCAGGAGGCGGCACGCGACCTCGACATCCTGCGCGCTGCGCTGGGGGAGCCCCGGCTCACCTACTTCGGGGCGTCCTACGGCACCTTCCTAGGCGCGTCGTACGCCGACCTCTTCCCTGCCAACGTCGGCCGCCTCGTCCTGGACGGCGCTGTGGACCCGTCGGTCCCGACCCTGGAGGCCAACCTCGTCCAGGCCAAGGGCTTCGAGACCGCGCTGCGTGCCTACATCGCCGCTTGCGTCGACGAGGGCGACTGCTTCCTCGGCGACTCGGTCGAAGCCGGCGTCGAGAGGGTTCAGCAGTTCCTCTCCGATCTCGACCAGCGCCCGATCGCCGGCAGCGCGACACGGCCGCTGACCGAGGGGCTTGGCCTCTACGGCCTGATCACCCCGCTCTACAACCGCGACTACTGGCGCATCCTCGACGCCGCGCTGGAGGCTGGGCTGCGGGGGCAGGGTGCCCCGCTCCTGGCGCTGGCCGAGGCCTACACCAGCCGCGGCCCCGATGGCTACACCGACAACGCCTTCCAGATGCTGCCCGTGGTCAACTGCCTCGACTCGAGCAAGCCCGTGCCCGAGCGGCGGATCACCAAGGCTCTGCCCCGGTTCGAGCGGGAGGCCCCCACGTTCGCCCGCTTCTTCACCGCCGACCTCGGCGTCTGCGGTGACTGGTCGTTCAGCTCGGGCCGCCAGGGCGCCGACCTCACCGCCAAGGGCTCCGCCCCGATCCTGGTGGTCGGCACCACCCGGGACCCCGCGACCCCCCTCGAGTGGGCCGAGGGGCTCGCTTCCCAGCTGGCCAACGCCCGGCTCCTCACGCGCGACGGCGACGGCCACACGGCGTACAACTCCGGCAACGACTGCATCGACGACACCATCGAGCGCTACCTCGTCTCGGGCGAGGTTCCGAAGGACAACACCGCCTGCTGAGGCGATTTCCGGTCGCGCCCGGGTGATCCGTATACTCATCCCTCGCGTGCCCGGCCAGCCACCAACCAGCCGGGCTGCACGCCGCCTTAGCTCAGTCGGTAGAGCGAATCACTCGTAATGATTAGGTCGTCGGTTCGATTCCGACAGGCGGCTCCACGTGAGAGTGGCCCTGGCCCGCGGAAACGCTGCCGCGGCTCGCCCCGGACGTCATACGCCTTGGCCGCTCGCGCAGCCGGCGAGCATGACGTCCCGTGGGCGATCTGGTTCACCACGGTCCCGTGGTGAACCAGACGTTCCCACGCTCTGCATGTCGTGGGAACCCCACGTTGGTCGTGGGGACCTGCCGTCTGTCGCCGCATCAGGCAGGATCGGTTGCGTGGGAATCTCCGACCTCATCACGGCCGAGGCGTTTGTGAGACTCGTGGACCGGCACCTCACACCAGTACTGGCCGCATACGGATACGAGTTCTGTGGTGGAGGCAAGGGGACGAGCCACCGCTAAGTCGAAAACTCTGACGCGGCACAGCACCGGCGCAGAGCGACGAAGTCGGCTGGGGATGCGGAGATCCGGCCCGGGGTGGGAGCACGCACTGAGCGCTGGATTCGAGGGCGAAACCGACGAGCTCTGGGCGTGGTACTACCCAGCTCGCCATGTACTGCACCTGAGCCAGTTCAATCCACACGACGCCGTCGAGGCATCTGTTGTCACTGCGGGGACCTGGTGGCTCGTCTCGACGAGGCGCCAACGGGTATGACGTCCCACCGACCCGCACGGCGCCTCGCAAAGACCCCGGCCCGCACCGCGACGGTTGCGCGTTTAGGGTGGTCCGATGGCATCCGTCAGGCAGGTCCAAGTCACCTTCGACTGCGCAGAGCCTGAGCGCGTCGCCCGCTTCTGGTGCGAGGTGCTGGGGTACGTCGTACCGCCGCCGCCGGAGGGGTTTGCATCGTGGGACGAGTTCGATCGCTCGCTGCCGACTGAGCAGCAGGGTTCGGCGTTCGCATGCGTCGATCCCACAGGTGTGGGACCGCGACTGTTCTTCCAGCGCGTTCCCGAAGGCAAGGTCGTCAAGAACCGGGTGCACCTTGACGTGCGGGTGGGCACCGGGCTTCTGGGTGAGGAGCGCCTGGCCGCCCTCGAGGCGGAGTGCGCACGCCTGATCCCGCTCGGCGCGACACGCTTCCAGCTACTGCTTGCCGATGAGCACAACGAGTCGTGCCTGGTGATGCAGGACGTCGAGGGCAACGAGTTCTGTCTGGACTGAGTGGCTGCGAGCGTAACGAGCACTCGCTGGCCTAGTCGAGGCTCGAGTGCTGACCGCGGACCATGCGGATCTCCCGGATCCCCTCCTCGACCTGGGACGTGCCGTCTGCGACGAAGCCGTGCTTGCGGTAGAAGGCCTGGGCACGAGGGTTCGGGTCGGCCACCCACAGAGACACCGACTCCTCCGGATCGACGACCGCCTCCAGCAGCGCCGGCCCAGCACCCGTGCCGTGGTCGGCCGCGCGCACGTAGAGGACGTAGAGCTGCCGCGCCCACGACGCACCGGCGTCCAAGGGCGGGCCCGACATGGCCATCCCGACCAGCGCACCACTCCGCTCGGCGATAGCCACTCGGTTGTCGCGATAGCGCCCGTCGGTCAACGCGGCAGTCCAGAACCGCTCCCGCGCAGTCACGAGACCCGGGTCGTCGAGCACCGCATCGGACATGAGGCCCCGGTACGTCTCCTGCCAGCACTGCACGTTCACGCGTGCCATCTGCCCGGCGTCGTGCGCCCGAGCCGGGCGAACGGTCAGCGAGGATCCCACCGCCGAATCGTAGGCCGCGAAGCCGGTGCCGGACCCTTGCCCGAGAAGTGTCGGCGCGTGCTGGCACGATCAGGTGTCATGACATCCTCGATCGGCACCCTGAAGACCATCGTGTTCGACGCGCCGGATCATCGGGCCCTGGCCGAGTTCTACGTCGGCCTGACCGGTGGCGAGCAGCGCTACGTCGACGACGAGTGGTCGACGGTCTTCACCGGCGACGGTTGGCGGCTGGGATTCCAGCTGGCGCCGAATCTCGTGGCGGCCCAGTGGCCCGGGCAGACACACCCGCAACAGATGCATCTGGACTTCCAGGTGCCCGACGTCGCGAGCGCGACCGCCGCGGCGGAGGCGCTGGGTGCGCGACGGGTCGGTGGCGGCGAGACCTGGAACGTCATCGCCGACCCGGCCGGCCATCCGTTCTGCCTGTGCGCCAACGAGCAGGCCGAGCCCTTCAAGACGTTCGCGCTGAACATCGACTGCCCCGACGGTGAGCCGCTGTCGGAGTTCTATGCCGCCGTGCTCGGGCTCAAGGTCAAGCACCAGCAGGACAAGATGGCGTGGATCGGCGCCGACGAGCCCGGTCCGATGACCGAGGTGCTGTTCCAGGCGGTGCCCGACTACCGAGCGCCGCAGTGGCCCGACCCGGCTCACCCGCAGCAGCTGCACCTCGACATCGACGTGCCAGAGGTCGAGGCGGCTGAAGCCGCTGTGCTCGAGCTGGGCGCCCGCCGGCTGCCGGGCGAGGGGGAGGACTGGCGGGTCTTCGCCGACCCGGACGGTCACCCGTTCTGCCTGATCTGGGATCTCTAGGAAACCAGCCCTTACCCTGCAAGCATGCGGGTCGCTGCCGGCATCCTCTCCGTCATCCTCGGCCTGGGGTTCGGTCTGCCGGGAGTCTTCGGCGCCAGGCACTTCGCCAGGACCGGCGAGGTCTGGACGTTCATGGGCTTCCCGACGTACGGCGGCGGGCCGTTCGAGCGCTGGGGGATCCAGACCAGCGTGGCTCTCATCGTCGGGTTCGTCGTCCTCTGCGCGTTGGAGGTCGTGGTCGGCGTGCTCCTGATCGCCGACGTCTCGCACGCGACCGGGCTGAGCTACGCGCTGCTTCCGCTGGAGCTGGTCTTCTGGATCGGCTTCGCGCTGCCGTTCGGCCCCGTGTTGGGAGTCGCCCGCACGGTGCTGCTCGTGCTGGCCTGACGGAGTCGGCGCAACCGAGCGCGGGCGCCGGCAACGGCGAGATCGTCGCCACGGGGGAGGCGTCCGGTTCGGCTTCGCAGGAGATCCGGAGCGCTCGAGCCAGGAAGCAAACTCGAGCGCTCCGCGGGCAAGCTCAGCTGTCCACCCCACAGAACACGCCTGCCAACGCTGCGATGCCGTTGCAGACTCGGCGACCCGCGACCCGCGACGCGCGACCCGCGACGCGCGGGCTAGGCCGGCTCGACCGGAAGCAGCGCCTGCCTCGGCTCGCCCAGCTTGACCACGACGACCCCGGCCAGCACCAGCGCGCCGCCGACGAGCTGCAGCGCACCCGGCAGCTCGCTGAGCAGCGCCCAGGCGAACAGCACCCCGGCGAGCACCTCGAGCAGTGCAACGAAGGAGGCCAGCCTCGACGCGAGACGTCGGGCGGCCGCGATGCCGGTGGCGTAGGCGAGCGCAGCGGTGACGAACCCGAGGGCGAGCAGGGGAACCCACCAGGCGACGGTGGCGCCGGCGTAGTCGACGCTCTCGGTCGTGGCTGCCATCGGGAGCAGGCCCGCCAGGGCGAGCGCTGCCAGTGCCAGCGCACCGACCAGCAGCCCGGCAGCGCCCAGGGCGAGCGGGGGTACGCCGTTGGTCTCGTCGGCTGACATCACGAAGTAGGTCGCCGCTCCGACCATGGCGGCCAGTGCCCACGCGGTGCCGGCGACGCTCAGCTCCGCGCCGGAGACCAGGTCGAGCACGAGCACGAGGCCTGTCGCCGCCAGCACGGCGCCGAGCAGGGTGACGCGGCCCGGGCGCTGGCCGTGTCGCAGCCACATCCAGACCACGACGGCGGCGGGGGCGGTGTACTCGATGAGCAGCGCAGGGCCGACTTCCATGTGGGCAACAGCGGAGAAGTAGCAGAACTGGGCGCCGGCGACCGCCACCACGCCGTACGTGACGACCATGCGGGCGTTGCGGCGCAGCAGGTGCCACTGGCCGGCGAGCGCCCGCACGCCCAGGGGCAGCAGCACGGCCGCCGCGATCCCGATCCGGGCGAGGACGACCGCGCCGGGGGTCCACCCCTGGTCGAGCAGCCGACTGGCCAGCGCGCCGGAGAGCCCGAAGCTGAAGGCCGAGACGACTGCGAACGCGAGGCCGGAGCCGACCCGGCTGCGCGCGCCGCCCGTCGCGATGTCATCGACCATCATGCTCATGAAAAGTGACACTACGTGCGATCAATGTAATATGTCAACGTGATTTTCACCGATGACGCCGAGCTGGCCCTGCAAGCAGCCGTGACGCTGGTGAACTCGTCGGAGCCGGAGACGCTGACCACCGTCGGCGCGCTCGACGAGTTCTTCGTCCAGCACGCCTACACCGGTCGCCACGAGCGCACGCGCGCGGAGCTGGAGGCTGTCCGTGCGCTTCGAGCGCCGCTGCGAGCGCTGCTCACGGCTCCGCGCGACGAGGCCGTGGGGATCATCAACGACATGCTCGCCTCGGCGAACGCCGTGCCGCAGCTCGTCAGGCACGAGCCCTACGACTGGCACATCCATGCCGTGCCGCTCGACGCCCCGCTGGCCACCCGCATCCTGGTGGAGAGCGCGATGGCCATGATCGACGTCATCCGGGCCGACGAGACCTCGCGGTTCGGCATCTGCGCGGACGACACCTGCGACGACCTGGTGCTCGACCTCTCCCGCAACCGTCGCAAGCGCTACTGCTCCACGACCTGTGCCAACCGCAACGCGGTAGCGGCCTACCGGAGCCGGCAGCGCTGAGCGCTAGCGGTCCGCCAGCGCGCTGGCCAGCAGCGAGACGAGCGCCTCGACCTGGATGTCGGCCGACGAGGTCTCTTCCTCGTCCGCTCCGTCGAGGGCACGAGCCGCGAGGCCGGCCTTGCTGTCGATCAGCTCCGCGATCCTCGCGTCGAGCGTCTGGGCAGCGATGATGCGCCACGCGGTGACCGGCTCGGTCTGACCGATCCGGTGCACGCGGTCGATCGCCTGGGTCTGCTCGGCGTTGGTCCAGGAGAGCTCGGCGAGCACGACGTTGGAGGAGACCTGGAGGTTGATGCCCACGCCCGCCGCGGTCAGGGAGCAGACGATGACGTGGACGCCGGGGTCGTTGACGAAGGAGTCGATCGCCAGCTGCCTGGCCTTCGAGGTCTGGTCGCCGCGGATCGAGGTGTAGCCGATCTCGCGCCTGGCGAAGAGCTGCTCCGCTGCATCCATCACGTCGAGGTGCTTGGCGAAGAAGACGACCTTGCCCGCGCTGCGGGCGAGCTGGGCGGCGTAGTCGGCGGCGAGCTCGGCCTTGGCCTGGCCGATCCGGCGCACCATGTTGAAGACGTTGCCCTCGCCCTTGTCGCCCGCGCCCTCGGCCACCTCGCGCTCGGCGACGCGTCGTACCAGGACGTGGTCGATGCCGTCCGCCTCGACCGCTCCGCTGTTGCGACGGTGCTCGATCGCGGCGTCGTAGCGGGCGACCAGGCGCTTGGCGAGCTCACGCTCGGCCTGCGCGATCGACCGACCGGCAGCACCCTCGAGCTCCACCGGCAGGTCGGCGATCCGGCGGGCCGGGATGTCGGACGCCACGTCGACCTTGCGTCGGCGGACGATGCCGAGGTCGATGACGGCCTCCCGCGCGGCCGGGTAGAACGCGTGGTCGGCAGGGGTCAGGTCGGTCTGCTCGAGCGCGGCCATCAGGTCGCGACCGGGCTTGCGCTCCTCGATCCAGCCGAGGAACTGCCAGATCGCGCGGAAGTCCTCGATGTCGTTGATCAGGGGCGTGCCGGTCAGGGCCATCAGCAGTGGTCGCGCGACGCGTTTGCGGATGCGCTCGGAGACCTCGATGACGTGTTGGGACCGCTGCGACTTCTTGTTCTTGATGTAGTGCGCCTCGTCGACCACCATGCCGCGGAAGCCGTGCTCGCCGATCCAGTCGACGTGCCGGTCGAGCACCTCGTAGTTGACCACCACGATGTCGGCGAAGCCGTCGACCGTCTCCCCGTCGCCGTGGATCACGGTCACGGTCTTGCCAGGCGTCCACTTGTGCGCCTCGCGTGCCCAGTTGGTCTTGACCACGTTGGGTACGACGGCGAGCAGCGGGTAGGCGTTCGCGACCTGTGCTGCGAGGAGCGCCTGCGCCGTCTTGCCGAGGCCCGGCTCGTCGGCCAGGAGGAAGGTGCGGTGGCCGTCCTTGACCGCCGACAGGACCCGCGCCTGGTGCGGCATCAGCTCCAGGGTCTTCGCCGCCAGCGACGCACGCGGCTCGGGCAGGTCCATGCAGGCCGAAGCACCCGGAGTGGGGTGCTCGAACGCGTTGAGCAGCGGTCCGATCAGCTCCCAGCCGACCAGGCGGCCCTGCACCTGGGGCGCCGGCGCCTGGCTGAAGTCGGGGGCGAGGAACGGGTTGGCGAGCTGGGCGGACACCACGGACTGTGGGAGGGCCTTGCGCTCGGGACGGGCGGGAGCCGACGCCGAGGGAGCGGCCTGGGGCTGAGGCGTGGTCGGCTCGAGACCGGCGGCGCGCTGCATGTCGCGCTGAAGCCGTCGGGTGGCCTCGCTGACCTCTGCATCGTCCTGCAGGAGCGAGAAGAGCGAGGGCTGACGTGCGGCGGTGTGGGCCAGGATCGTGGCGATGCCGTCGAGCCGCTTGAGCAGGTTCTCGCGCTCCGCCTCGGTCACGGTGGTGTCGGCGCGGACCCGCGCACGCTCCTCGCGGGCGAGCAGCGCCACCGCCTGGAAACGGGAGTGCTGTCCCGCGGTCACCTGTCCGCGCTCGACCGCGGTCTCGACCTCGCGGACCGCCTTGGCGAGGACCGGGATCAGGCCGTCGTTGTCCTGATTGCGACCGGAGGGACGCCGAGCACGCCGGTTGCCGCCCGATCGCTGCTCACGCTGTGTGGCCAACCAAGAACCTCTTCCTCATGCCCTGCTACCACGACCGACGTAAGGAACCGGCGTCGGCGCCCGCCGTGGTGCGGCGGAGTGCCAGCGGCGGCCTGCGTCCCCACAGGAACTGTGGTGCCTCTGGGTCTCATCGAGACCGGCGTCGATCGCGCGCAGCTGGGCAGGAATCAGGTCACGTCAGTCACCCGGCGTTCACCGGGACTGGGTCCAGTGTACGGCGTCGAGCCGCAATCTGTGCATCGGCTTCGCAGAGGACCGGCGGGGTGATCGAGCAGACGGGGCTCAACGGTGGGTGACCACGAACCGCTCGGTCCCGAGGAGGTGCTCGAACATCGACATCGGCAGGAGGTCCCGCTCCAGCGCGTACTGCGAGCGGTGCTCCACCAGGGCGTCGACCTTGCGCTCGAGAGTGTCCGAGACGTTGACCAGCACGCAGTCCTCCAGGAGGGCCGCCATCGCCGTCTCGTCCGGCTGGTCCTCGACGTCGGCACCGGCGCCCGGACCGGCCGAGAGGCTCGGCTCCTCGCGGGAGAAGACCAGGCAGGTCACGGGCTCCTGCGCGATCACGTGGGCGTTGCGCGGCCGACCGGTGGCCAGGCCTGCCTCCCCGAAGAACGTGCCGACCGTGGTGGTGTCCTTGAGCCACATTGTCCCGTCCCGGCTCTCGCTGACGATCTCGGCGGTCCCGGAGAGGACGCAGTAGAGCTCCTTGGCGGGCTCGCCCTGCTCGACGATGAACGACCCCTCGGGGTACCACTCGACGCGGACGTGGTCCGAGGTGAGACCCAGCATCGACGTACCGAGCGCGAAGCGCTTGAGGGCGTTGCCGAAGGCCGCGGTGCCGGTCTTGCGTCGTGGCTCCGACCGGAGCCACTCGACGATGAGGTCGACCATCAGCTGCCCGCGGACCGGGAACTTCGCGTGCAGGAGACGCGGCGGGTTCGACATGTCACGCAGCGCCTCGACGACGGCCAGGCAGGAGGTGACGTGGTCGGGATCGCCGAACGCGCCGTCGGGACCGAAGGTGACCACGACGTCCGGCTCGAAGCCCTCGATGATCCCCCGCGCGACGGCGGCTACCTCTGCCAGCGGCAGCGACGCCAGCTGGCCGTCGCCGAGGTCGAGACAGGTGACGTGGTCAACGCCCAGCGCCGTCGTGGACCGCTCGAGCTCGCGCGCCCGGACCTCGCCGAGGGTACGTCGTGTCGCCGTCGTCGCGTCTCGGATCTGGCCGGCCTCTCCGTGGGTCAGGGAGGCGACCATCGTGACGGCGCCGGCGCCCGCGCAGCGCGCGATGGTCCCGCCGAGACAGAACACCTCGTCGTCGGGGTGGGCGAACAGCCCGAGGATGCGAGGAGCTCTGTCCGGCGGGATGTCCGGGCCCCAGAATGCGTGCAGATCCCGGGCCGAGCGCTCATCGTCTCGGTCCGCGCCCCCGGCCCGTTCGGCTGCAGCCCACTCGGCCTCGACGACACGCGGTGCCGCCGGCCCTGTCCAGGTCGTCTCGCCCATTGCGACCTCCTGAGGTCCCCGCTCCTGAAACGACGCTACGCGCCACCCCGCCACCCCCCGCAACGTCTGTTCAGGCAAGCGCGCGTTTCCGCAGGCGTGACCCGGCGCAGCCCGACTCGTTGGCTCGATGTGGAGTCAAGGACGCGACAGGTGATCTGGCCCGCCCTGCTCGTGGGCGGCCTGGTTGTCATCGTCGCGTTGCTGGTCCGCTCCCAGACTCCGGAGGGCGAGACCGGCACGCCGTACCGCAGCGCGCCGACACCGTCGATGAACGACGAGGTCGTGGAGAGGGGCGGCGATCCCAGGGCCGAGCCTGCGTCGTCGCAGGGCCGGAGCCCGAGCACCAAGCAGCTGCGCCGCCTCATGCTCGACGGCTTCGGAGGCGACGGCTTCAGCGCTGGAGCAGCGTCGCACCGTGTCCGGCTCACGGTCAGCTCGCGGGTGGCGGCGGGCACGGTCGGCTACGTCGTCCCGACCAGTGCGAACGAGAGCTACGGCATCGTGCACGACGTCGGCACCTCCTGGTCGCTCACCACCACCGGCTACGGCGCGCCCGACTTCGCGCGTGTGTTCGTCCAGTCCGGCCTGCGTGGCCACCCGGTCACCTGCACGGTCCGCGTCGACGGGAAGGTCACCGACCGGCGCACGGCAGCGGGACCCTACGGCCAGGCGATGTGCCAGGGCTGACCCGCCGTGGCCAGGCCGCCTGCTGATCGGGGAGGATGTGCGCGTGACGGTCGAGGAGTACGGCGTGGCGCTGCGCTGGGTGCGCGCTGTCCTCCTCGCGGCCGTGGCGTTCCTCTCCGGCGCTGTCGCCCACGTGAGCGCCGGTGGCCTGATGCCCGGGCCGATGGGCAGCCTGGTCCTCGCGGCTGCGCTGACGGCAGGGTGCGCGGGGCTGGTCGGACGCCCGGCCTCCACCACTCGCGTGGTCGGGCTCGTCGTCGCCGGCCAAACGTTCATCCACATCGCCCTCAGCGCGCTGGCCGGACATCGCGGAGACCCGGTCCTGGGCAACTCGTCGGCGGTCGTCGTCCAGCCCTCCGGCGGGCGGTCCGGCTCCTACTTCGACCAGATGCCACATCCGTCGCAAGCCGACCTGATGGTGCCGACCTGGGCCATTCACCTGACGAACGAGCTCACCGGGCCGGGGGTCTGGATGGCAGCCGGGCACCTCGTCGCTGCCATCGTGCTCGGACTCTGGCTCGCCTCCGGCGAGCGCGCCCTCTGGCACCTCATCTCCGTCATGCTCACGGCCCTCACCCTCGGTCCGGCGGCGCTCGCCGCCGCTACGGTGCCGCCGGGTGGGGTGCAGGCGCCGCTGCTCGCGACCGAGACGATCCGCACCAGCCAGCGTTCGCTGCGCTGCACTCCGCTGCGCGGCCCACCCCCTTGGCACCGGCGCCCTGATCTGAAGGACGGGGCGTCGTCTCGACGTACCCGTTCAACACTTCGGTCAGGAGACCCATCATGCGTACCACCATGCTCACCACTACCCGAAACACCCGAAACACCCGAACCACCCGCACCACCGCTCGCCGCATCCTCGTGCCGCTCGGGCTGGCCGGTGCCGGCGTGTTCGTCGCCGCCCCGGCGTTCGCGCACGTCACCATCTCGCCGGCCGAGGGCAGCGCCGGCTCCTACACAGTCGCGACCGTCTCGGTCCCGCACGGCTGCGACGGCTCCGCGACGACGAAGCTCGCGATCCAGGTCCCTGAGCAGATCCTGAGCGTCACACCGACGCGCAACCCGTTCTGGGACGTGCAGAAGGTGATGACGAAGCTCGACGAGCCGGTGACCGACGCGCACGGCAACGAGGTCACCGAGCGGGTGGGTCAGATCGTCTACACCGCCAAGACGCCGCTGCCCGACGGACAGCGTGACGGGTTCGAGCTGTCGTTCCAGGTGCCCGACGCAGTCGGCGAGACCCTGGCCTTCGCCACCGTGCAGACCTGCGAGAAGGGCGAGACGGCGTGGGTCGAGACCACCGAGGCCGGCGCCGAGGAGCCCGAGCACCCGGCCCCGTCGTTCACGGTGACGGCTGCGGCCGAGGGCGACGGCCACGGCGCTCCGGCCGAGGAGCCCGAGGGGGCTGAGGGGGCGGAGGAGAAGACCGAGGCCGTCTCGCCCGACGACAGCAGCGGCGTCGCCTGGGCCGGCGTCGGCGTGGGCGCGCTGGGTCTCGCGGCCGGTGCCACCGCTCTGGCCCGGGGACGCAAGCAGGCATGACCGTGTCGACCCTGCAGGGGCGGGCCCTCCGGCTCGTCCTTGCAGGGCTGCTCGCGATGGCCGGGGTCGTCCTTCTGGGCGGCCCAGCCAGCGCACATGCCAGCCTGGTCAGCACCGACCCAGCGGAAGGGTCCGTGCTCGAGGCGTCGCCGGGCTCGGCGACGTTCACCTTCGACGAACCGGTCCGCCTTCCCGGGCCGTCGGTGCGCACGTTCGACGCTGACGGCGAGGAGGTCGAGTCCTCGGCGCGTACGACGGGCGCCACCCTCGAGGTCGACCTGCCCGACACGCTCGCGGACGGCACCTACGTCGTCACCTGGCGGGTCATCTCCACCGACGGCCATCCCATCGCGGGTGCGCTGACGTTCTCCGTCGGCGAGCCGAGCGAGCGCGTCGTACCGCCGGACGCGGAGGCAGGTGCCGGGGCAGGCACGGACGCGGCCGTCGTCCAGGGACTGACCTACCTCGGCACTCTCGGTGCCGCGGGCCTTGTCGCGTTCCTGCTCCTGCTGCTTCCGGCGTCGGCGCGCACTCCGGAGGTGCGCCGGCGGCTGCTCCCGGTCGTCACCGCTCTCGTATGCGCGGCGACTGTCGGAGCGCTTCTGCACGTGCCGCTCTCGGCGCTGTACCAGCAGGGGCGAGGGCTGTCCGGGATCACCGAGGGCGACACCTGGTTCGGCGACCTCGACCGCCCCGAGTGGTTGGCCGTGCTGGTCGTTGCCGGCGGTCTCGTGACGGCGCGCGTCGCGGCCGCACGACGGCATCGGCTGCTGGGGATGGCTGGCGCTGTGCTCGCCCTCAGCTCGCTGGCGCTCGTCGGGCACACGCGCAGCGTGGATCCGACCTGGCTGGTCTTCGGCGCGGACCTGCTGCACGTCGGCACTGCCGCCACCTGGTTCGGCGGTCTGGCCGGGCTCTCCCTCGTCCTGCGGCTGCTGCCGGCCGAGGTGGGCGCCCGGACCCTGGCCCGGTTCTCCACGGTTGCGGCCGCGCTGGTCGGTCTGGTCGCAGTCACCGGCATCGCCCTGGGCTGGCGGATCCTGGGCGGCTTCGGCCCGCTGGCCGCTACGACGTACGGGCGTCTGCTCCTGGTCAAGGCGGGGCTCGTGCTCCTCGCACTCGCGGTCGCGTGGTGGAACCGCTACCGGCTCCTGCCTCGGGTCGCCGGTGCGGGCGCAGGCCCACTGTCGCGCGCCGTTCGGCTCGAGGCCGCCGGTCTTGTGGTGGTCCTGGCGCTGACGGGCTTCCTCGTGCAGCAGTCGCCGAACGACGACAGCGGCGTCGCCCTGCCCGGCCGCGACGCGCTCACTCACACGGCTCTGTCGCGCGGGGTGCGCGTGTACGCCGTGGTCGATCCCGGCATCGTGGGCCCGAACGAGGTTCTCGTCCAGGTGCAGGACCAGGCGGGCGAGCCCTTGGAACCGTTCGCAGAGCCCGTGCTGACCGCCGCGCTCGGTGACCTGCGGCTCGGGGAGCAGCCGCTGACCGGCGTCGGTTCGGGCACCTACACGAGCACCGTGGTGCTACCGCGGCCGGGCGACTGGCGGCTGAGCCTCAGCGTGCGGCTGTCCGAGTTCGACAGCCCGGTCGTCGCCGTGGACGTGCCGGTCAGAGCACGCGGACGGTGATCGGCACCGTGCGCACGACGCCCGAGACGCGAACCTGCACGAAGAGGCGGTAGTCACCGGACGTCTCGAACTCCGTGTGGAACGACAGCCGGCTCTCGCCGTCGACGACCTCAGGTGCACCGAGCGGATGGCTGTGCACGACCGCGCCCGAGCTGACGGCGAACCCCGTGACGTGAGCGTAGGTCCCCAGGTACGTGCCGAGCTCCGCCGGCTCGCCGTCCTTGGTCACACCGATGGTCAGCGACGTCGTGTCGGGGTCGGTCGGGCCGCTACGCAGGTCGCCGTCGACGTGCACCGTCAGGCCCTGGTCGCTCGCCCTGGCCGCGACGGCGGGCACGACCTCCACCTTGGTGGGTCCGCCCACAGTCGCCCAGTCGCCGAGGATGACCTGGTCTCCGTTGCCGCCCTCGTCGACCGCGACGAACTCGGCCACGAGGCGGTAGCGCCCGCGGCTGGGCAGGGTCAGGTTGCCCGACCAGGTGCCGTCGTCGGACATCGTCGGGTGCACGTGCCGGTAGACCGCGAGGTCGTCACGCACGACGTACACGTGCATGCGCTTGGTCTGGTCCGCGAAGAAGTTCGTCTCTGTGACGCCGGTGTAGGTGCCGATCCGGAACGAGTAGCGGCCCGGCGTCCCCGCCGTCGTCGGCAGCCGGAGCCGCTCGAGCGAGTAGCCGACGTACGACGCGAGGGTCCCGTCACCGGCAGGAAGCGAGGTGTGCTGGTGGGGTGTCGACTCGTGAGCGCCGTGTGGTGCCGGGGGACCGTCCTCGGCCGTGCACCCGGCGACGAGCAGCGCGGCAGCGAGCAGGACTGGGACGGGCTTCACGCCCGCGAGTCTGCCAGGACCGTGGTGGTCGAGCATCAGGGGCTACTCCCGCGAAACTAGAACGTGTTACATTTCCGGGATGCCGCACCGGGACGTGTTCGCGCCGACGAAGCTCGGCCCGGTCGCGCTGCGCAACGCCGTGATCAAGGCGGCCACGTTCGAGGGTGCGGCGCCGGGCGGCGAGGTCAGCGACCGGCTGGTCGAGTTCCACCGCGCGGTGGCCCGCGGCGGAGTCGGTGCGACGACCGTCGCCTACCTCGCGGTCAGCCCTGAGGGCCGCACGCACAGCGACCAGATCTGCCTGAAGGACGGTGCTGCCGACCTGCGGCGCCTCACCGACGCCATCCACGCGGAGGGCGCCGCGGCGATCGGGCAGATCGGGCACGCGGGTCCGGTGGCCAACGGCCGGTCCAACGGCGTCCAGGCGGTCAGCTCGTGGCGGATGCCCAGCCCGCTCTCGATGCAGCTGGTCCGCACGGCCACCGCGAAGGACATCGCACGCATCACCGACGACTACGTGGCAGGGGTCCGCACCGCGTGCGAGGGCGGCTTCGACGCGCTCGAGATCCACCTCGGCCACGGTTACCTGCTCAGCTCCTTCCTGAGCCCGAACCTCAACCGCCGCAAGGACCGCTGGGGCGGCAGTCTGGCCAATCGGGCGAGCTTCGCGCGCGACGTCGTACGCCGGTGCCGGGAGGCCGTGCCGGACGTCGCCCTCACCGCGAAGGTGAGCATGACCGACGGCGTACGGGGCGGGCTGTCCGTGGACGACTCGCTCGAGTTCTGCACTCTCCTCGGGCACGACGGTGCTCTCGATGCGATCGAGCTGAGCGCCGGAAGCTCGCTGATGAACCCGATGTACCTCTTCCGGGGCCCGGCTCCGGTCCGCGAGTTCGCGGCCGTGATGCCTCAGCCCGTGCGCACGGGGATGCGCTTCGCGGGCAAGGGGTTCCTCAAGTCCTACCCGTACGAGGAGGCCTTCCTCCTCCCGCTCGCGCGGCGGTTCCGCGAGGCGCTCTCCCTGCCGCTGGTCCTCCTGGGAGGGATCAGCCGCAGGGAGACCCTCGACCTCGCGATGGCCGAGGGCTTCGAGTACGTCGCGATGGCGCGGGCGCTGCTCAAGGAGCCCGACCTGGTCGACCGGATGCGGGACGAGAGTGCGAGCAGCGCGTGCTCGCACTGCAACAAGTGCATGCCGACGATCTACAGCGGCACGCGATGCGTGGAGGTGGCATGACAGTCCTGGACAGGTTCCGGCTCGATGGTCGCGTGGCCGTCGTGACGGGTGCGGGCCGCGGCATCGGCGCCGGTACGGCGGTCGCCCTGGCCGAGGCGGGGGCGGACGTCCTCATCTCGGCGCGCACGAAGGAGCAGCTCGACAAGGTCGCCGGCCAGGTCGAGGAGGTGGGCCGGCGCTGCATCGTCGTGCCCGCCGACCTCAACGACCTCGCCGCGGTCGCCGCGCTGGCCCAGCAGGCGTACGACGAGCTGGGCCGCCTCGACATCGTGGTGAACAACGTCGGCGGCGCGATGCCCAAGGAGTTCGTGCGCACGAACACCCGCTTCCTGGAGGAGGCGTTCCACTTCAACGTCAGCACAGCGCACGCGCTGACCCGCGCCGCCGTACCACTGATGCTCGAGCACGACGGCGGAGCGGTCACCAACATCTCCTCGGTGATGGGCCACCTGACCGGCCGTGGCTACCTCGCCTACGGCACGGCCAAGGGGGCGATGCAGCACTACACGCGGCTGGCCGCCCGAGACCTCGCGCCGCACATCCGCGTCAACGCGATCGCCGTCGGGTCGGTGCTGACCAGCGCCCTCGACTGGGTGGCCGGCGACGACGCGCTGAAGCGGGGCATGGAGGACGTCACCCCGCTCAAGCGGCTCGGGGAGGTCGAGGACATCGCCGCGACGGTGCTCTATCTCTCGTCGCGGGCGGGCTCCTACCTGACCGGCAAGGTGATCGAGGCCGACGGCGGCCTCACCGTGCCGAACTTCGACTTCAACCTGCCCGACCTACCCCTGACCAACGAGCTGGAGGAACCGTGACGTCCAAGCCCATCAGAGTCGTCGAGTGGTCGACCGGCACCGTCGGCAGGCTCGCCATCGCAGGCATCCTCGCCCGGCCGGAGCTCGAGCTGGTGGGCGTCTGGGTCTCCAGCGCCGCGAAGGACGGCAAGGACGTCGGCGAGCTGGCCAACCTCGGTCGCGAGCTCGGCATCACCGCCACGACCGACCAGGACGCCCTGCTGGCGCTACGGCCGGACTGCATCGTGCACACCGCGATGGCCGACGACCGGCCGTTCGAGGCGTTCGAGGACCTGCTGTCGTTCCTCGAGGCGGGCATCAACGTGGTGTCCAGCGGGCCGGTGTTCCTGCAGTTCCCCGAAGGCGTCCTGAGCGCGGAGCAGGTGCAGCAGGTCCAGGACGCCGGGCGGCGCGGCAACGCGAGCCTGCACGTCAACGGCATCGACCCGGGCTTCGCCAACGACGTGCTTCCGCTGGCGCTGACGTCGCTCTCGCACCGCATCGACGAGGTGCGCGTCTACGAGATCGCCGACTACTCGACGTACTACCAGCCGGTGGTCAACAGCGAGATCTTCGGTTTCGGCAAGGCGCTGGACGACGTACCGATGCTGTTCCAGCCCGGCATCCTCACGCTGGCGTGGGGCTCGGTGGTGCGGATCATCGCCGCCGGCCTCGACCTGGAGCTCGACGAGCAGCTGGTGGAGTCCGTGGAGTTCGGCACGTACGACGAGGACATCACCACCGTCTCCGGGGAGATCCCGAAAGGCACCCGGGCCGGCGTACGGTTCTCGGTCGCGGGCACGGTCGCGGGTGTGCCGCGGGTCGTGCTCGAGCACGTCACCCGCAACCACGCCGAGATGATGCCGGAGTGGCCCAAGCCCCTGGAGGGCGACGGGATCTACCGCGTCGAGATCAAGGGCGAGCCCTACATGAAGCTCGACTTCCTGCACCACGGCGAGCACGGCGACCACAACGACAGCGGGATGATGGTCACCGCCATGCGCCTGGTGAACTCCGTCGAGGCCGTCTGCAACGCCGAGCCTGGCCTGGTCACCGCCGACCAGCTCCCCCTCGTCACGGGCCGCGGCCTCGTGACTCGGTGACAGTCGGAGCGAAACCGGTACTCAGCGAGCGTCGTGACACTCTGACTGTCCCGGTTTCGCCGGTTGACCGGTGAAACCCCCCCGCCTGACTCGCTATATGTCGAACGGGTAAGTTACCCTCGGGGCATATGACCACGACGCGGGCGGGAACCAAAGGCGTCCCTCGGGCCGACCGCGAGGAGCTGATCCTCGCCGCGGCCACGAGGCACTTCGCCGAGCACGGCTACGCCGCAACCACGCTCGCCGACGTAGCGGCCGACGCCGGCATCACCAAGCCGCTGGTCTACAGCTACTTCGGGCCCAAGGAGGAGCTCTTCGCGGCGTGCGTCGCCCACGCCAGCGCGAGCCTGCGCAGCTACGCGGCCGGACACCGGGCGGGGTCGCTGCTCGCGGCCGTGCGTACGACGCTCACCGCGCTCGAGGAGCGGCCCTACGACTGGACGCTCGTCTATGCCATCGATGTGCCTCACGGGACCGCCGCCGCGGCCACCCTGCGCGAGCACCGCAAGGCGCTGGTCGCTCCGATGGTCGCTCAGGTGCGTAGCGTCGGCCGCCGCGCCGGACTGCGCAGCAACGACGACATCTCCTTGCTCACCGAGCTGTGGCTCGGCGTGCTCACCTCGCTGGTCCGCTGGTGGCACGCGCATCCGAACACCACCGTCGACGAGGTGATCGCTCGGTGCGAGCGCCTCTACGGCGCCGTACTCCAGATGATCGAGGAGACCGCATGACCACCCACTGGTCCGACCCCGGCGCCTACCAGGTGGCCGACGGGGTGCACCGCATTCCGCTGCCGTTGCCCATGGACGGTCTCAAGGCCGTCAACGTCTACGTCCTCGAGACCGAGCAGGGCCTGACGTGCGTCGACGGCGGCTGGGCGATCGACGCCTCGCGCAAGCTCTTCGAGGAGTCGCTGGCCAGCATCGGCCACCACCCCCGCGACGTCACCTCGTTCCTGGTGACGCACGCGCACCGCGACCACTACACGCAGGCAGTCGCCCTGCGCACCGAGTTCGGCAACGCCAAGGTCACGCTAGGCAGGCGAGACCAGGCGACCCTGGACCTGATCCAGTCCGAGGAGCTCGACGAGGACCCCTTCGTGGAGCGCGTGCGCTCCTGCGGCGCGCACGACATCGCCCAGGCCTGGGCAGACTGGGTCAGCAGCAGCTCGGTCGACGCCAGCATCTGGGCCTACCCCGACACCTGGCTGGAGCAGGACTGCACCCTCGAGGTGGGCAGCCGTCAGATCGACGCGGTCTCGACCCCCGGTCACACCGCCGGCCACTTCGTGTACGCCGACTCGGCGGCCGACCTGCTCTTCGCCGGCGACCACGTGCTGCCCACCATCACGCCGTCGGTCGGGTTCGAGATCAACGAGGAGGCCGAGCCGCTGCTGGACTACCTGACGTCGCTGGCCAAGGTCCGGGCCATGCCCGACCTGCAGCTCCTCCCCGCCCACGGAGCCACCGACATGCGGTCCCACGCGCGGGTCGACCAGCTGATCGCCCACCACGACCACCGGCTCCAGCTGTGCCTGGACGCGGTCGAGGCCGGCGCGGACACGGCGTACGAGGTGGCGAAGGTCCTGCCCTGGACCCGTCACGACCGCAGCTTCACCGAGCTCGACGTCTTCAACCAGGGCATGGCTGTGATGGAGACGCTGGTGCACCTGGACCTGCTTGCGATTCGCGAGCAGGTCAGCCGCGACGAAGCCGATGGTGTGCTGCACTATCTGCCCCGGCGCGACTGACCTGCCGCCGCTCACTCTCCGCTCACTCTCCGCTCACCCTCCGCTCACCCTCCGCTCACTCCGTCGCGCACACCTCGTCGGTGAGCACGTCGTTGAGGTTGGCGATGACCTCGATGACGGCTAGCAGCAGGTTGGTGATCGGCTCCAGCAGGTCGACGTCTATCCCTGCGCTGAAGCCCTCGGGACAGGCGAGCTTGCCGCCCACGTTGGTCACCTTCGCACCCTTGGCGACCAGCTTGAGCCGGTCGGCGACCAGGCCGTCCGGCAGCGGCCCGGCGAAGGCTGAGCCTCGCACGAGCGGTGTCTCGACGTCGGCCTCGATCCCGCTCACGCCGTCGCCGTCCAGGTCCCCGAGGTCCGCCCGCAGGTCGAAGGGTCCCATCAGGAGGTCGAACCTGCCCTTGACCGCCTTGTCCACGCCGAACACCGGGTCGGTGTCCAGCACGATGGTGAGCGGCTCTTCCTTGCTCTTGGAGTCCAGCTCGACGGTCAGGTCCTGCAAGGATAGGTCCCGCACCAGCAGCCGCCCGGCCGAGCCCGTACAGGTCTCCGGCACGGGGAGCAGGCAGAGGTCGGCACCGAACGTGACCCGGGCGTTCGCGTCGAAGTCGAACACGAAGCCGTTCCGAGTGCCGTCGTCGAACCGGGTGCAGGCCTCGGTCTCCGAGAGGCAGACGTCGACCCGAGTCGGAACGTCGGCCACCGTCGCGTCGATCCGCTGCGCGTTCCTGCCGGGATCGACCCGCACGATCATCTTGTCGATCTTGCTGCCCGCTGTGTAGCTCGCCTCCAGTCCCAGGTGCTTGTCGTTGGCAAGGCCGTCGCCGTCGGGGTCGACGGCCCGGCAGAGGACCCCGGAGAAGGCCAGGGTGAACAGCCTGCAGTTGAAGAACGCGAACCCGTCACCGTCCGGGTCCACGAACTGTCCCGGCTCGGCTTCGTCCTCGGGGACGCAGATCGAGCCGAGCAGCTGGCTCACGCAGGGGATCTCGTCGATGAACCCGTCGCCGCTCGTATCCCGACCGGGGATGCACCCGGGCAGCCCGAAGAACTCGGTGCACGGCACGGTTCCGACGATCTCGTGCAGCTTCAGGTTCATGGCCGGAGCAAGGTTCGTGAACACCGACCGTGCCGAGACCTGGTCCCCCGTCGGCGTGTCTCGCACCAGGGCCACCACGAACGGCGCGTCCGAGTCGACGTCGATGTCGGCCTCCGCCGTGCGCACGGCCTCGGCGACACCTCGCCGCTCCGCTCGCGGGCCACCGGTCACCAGCTCGACCGACTTCAGGCCCCTGATCCGCGCCTTCGCGATGAAGCGCTCCGCCGTGTCCTCCACGACCACCCCGTCGTCGAACTTCACCGTCTGGCCGGTGTCGGGGTCGGTGACGGCCCCCGGCAGAGCCTGGAAGGGCTGAGCCCCGACCTCGCTGGTGAGCAGCGCCACGATCGTCCCGATCTCCTCGCCCCCGGCGTCGAACCGCGCCAGGAGGTTCTGGCCCTCGTCCGTCAGGTCGCCGTCACCGTCGGTGTCCTGTACCGGTGCGTCCGGGTCCGTGACGGGGGGTGAGAACCCGACGTCGATGGCGCCCGGCACCTCCTCGATGGTCGCCTCCAGGTGGGTCGGAGCCACGTGACCCTCCTCCGGCTTCAGGAACCCTGCCGGGTCGTCGATCGTCACCTCCACCTTCGTCAGCGGAGCGTCGGCGTCGTACGTCACCCGTCCCGCAGACTTGGAGAACGTGACCCGGGCAGCCGCGGGCATGGCGTCGACGACACCGGTCGCCTCGAACGCCCCGTTCTCCCTGGTGTCGGTCACATGGGCACGGAGCTTGCCACCGTCGGACTCGACGTCGACCACGATCGGGTCGCCGGTGTCGAGCTCCACCGACTTGACCCCGGGCACGCGCAGCACGGCCTCGCGCAAAGGGTCGTCGGGGTGACCGACCGAGTCGAGTACGGCGGACGCGAAGATCGGCTCTTCTGGCAGCTCGGCTGCCTCGGGGAGGGGGTCCTCCTCCGACCTGTTGAGCCCGACGACCGCTCCGGTCAGAGCCTCGTTCGCCGAGGCAGTGACCTGCTTGCCGACGATGCCGATGTTGACGGCGCTCGGCACGCCCGTCAGCTCGGCAGCGAGGTGCGTGTCGACCACACCGTCGATCTTCTGCAGCACGTCGGC
Source organism: uncultured Actinomycetota bacterium (assembly GCA_963765905.1). GTDB lineage: Bacteria > Actinomycetota > Actinomycetes > Propionibacteriales > Nocardioidaceae > SSC3. The sequence goes on along the minus strand of CAVXXY010000006.1, from coordinate 1,236,334 downwards.
GTGGAGCCGCTCGATCGAGTCGCTGGCCTGGTACGTCGCGTCCACGCGGTCATCGGTCTTGGTGGACTCGTCCCCCTTGTCCCCGCGGATCGAGAGGAGTGCCGTCTCGGGGACGCGGGCAACCGTCCCCTTCACGACCTGGGAGACCGCGCCTGTGGTCGTGCTCACGTCCACGTCAGCCTCGGTCGGTTGGGACGACTCCAGCTCGAGGTCGAGCGAAGGCCGCAGCCGGTCACCGTTGGTGCTGATGCCGGCGCTCAAGGATGCCGGGACCGGTGTCAGCCCCAGCCGTACATCGGTCGGGTTCACCCGGGATCCGCCAGGCCCCTTGCTGAAGACCTGACCGACCACGTCCAGAGTCGGGGTGCCCTGGGGCTGAGACGTGCGACCCGTCAGGTTCAGCGTGGTTCCGTCGACTCCGATCCCGAAGCCGAGGCTCGCTGAGTACGAGCGCGGCAGGTTGCCGCCGTTGCGGGTGTCGACGCCGAATCCGGCACCGACGCCACCCGGTACGTCGACCAGCACCTCGACCAGCACCGGCATCGCGGACGGTGCCGTGGGGAGACGGTCGAACGAGACCGTGACGAGGTTGGGTGGCACCGGCAGGATCGTGACGGTGAGATCCGGCAGCAGACCCGGGTCGGCCTTGACCAGGCTCGGGATCCCCACCACTGCTGGCACGGTCCGCTCGGTGATCTTGTTGGTCGGTGACACGTACACGGTGTGGATCCGATAGGTGAGCAGGTCCAGGACCTCGCCCAGGTCGACCCGTACTCCGAGTCCGGGATCCGCCTGGGCGATGCCCGCAGGCAGCACCGACAGGGCGGTGAGCAGTCCGAGCAGGAGAGAGAGCAGCTTTTTCATGACGAGAACCTCGTAGTAGTCCGAGAACACCCCCACGGTGTCGAGACCACCTAGCCTCCGGAAGCAGCGGTCGTCTCGCATGGAGCGGAGATGGAGAACTTGTGGAGATGAGCTGCCCACGGCATCACCGATGCGGATCCGCCGGTTCGGGTTCCCCACGGTATGCAGCCGAACCCGGGCTTCCCATGGTGGGCACCGACGGGGAGGCTCGGGTTTCGCTGCATACCGTGGTGAACCGCCCCGCCTCCCCGGCGTACTCTTGACCCGAACGACAGGGGAGCGCCACGAAGGGCGCTGAGAGTGCGGGACAGCCGCAGACCCTCGAACCTGATTCCGGTTAGCACCGGCGGAGGAAGTCGAGTCTCATCCCCTCCCAGACACATCGGGAGATCTGCATGCAGCGCATCGTGTGCGCACTCGTCGGGGCACTTGCCCTGGCAGGCTGCTCGACGACGGGCGGTGATGACGACGAGGCCGGGACCGCCAAGAAGGTGGTCGTCGCGACCCACGAGTCGTGGGCGGCGCCGGACGAGCTCGTCACGGCCTTCGAGAAGGAGTCCGGCTACGACGTCGAGATCGTCGCCAGCGGTGACGCTGGCCAGCTGACCAACAAGCTCGTCCTGACCAAGGAGAGCCCGATCGCCGACGCGGTCTACGGCATCGACAACACCTTCGGCAGCCGCGCGGTGGACGAGGGCGTGCTGCAGCCCTACCGCTCCGCCGACCTGCCCGAGGGTGACTACGAGCTCGACGGCGAGCACCTCACCCCGGTCGACTGGGGCGACGTGTGCGTGAACGTCGACGACACCTGGTTCGCGCGCAAGAAGCTCGCCAAGCCGACCTCCCTGGACGACCTGGTGAAGCCCGCCTACCGGGACCTCTTCGTCACCTCGGGTGCGGCGAGCAGCTCGCCGGGCTTCGCGTTCCTGCTGGCCACGATCGGCCAGTACGGCGAGGGCGGCTGGCAGGCCTACTGGACCGACCTGATGGCCAACGGCACCAAGCTGACCAGCGGATGGAGCGACTCCTACGGCGTCGACTTCACCGCCGGCGAGGGCAACGGCGACCGCCCGATCGTGCTGTCGTACTCCTCCTCGCCGCCGTTCACCATCGCCGACGGTGCGGACAAGCCGACGACCAGTGCGCTGCTCGACACCTGCTTCCGGCAGGTCGAGTACGCCGGTGTGCTCGAGGGAGCCGAGAACCCTGAAGGCGCGAAGGCTTTCGTGGACTTCCTGGTCAGCAAGGACTTCCAGGAGTCGCTACCCGACAACATGTACGTCTACCCGGTCCTCGCCGACGCCGCGCTCCCCGAGCTGTGGGCGAAGTGGGCGCCGGCCAGCGAGCACCCGATCGCGGTCGCGCCGGACGAGATCAGCGAGAACCGTGAGGCCTGGCTGACCGAGTGGAGCGACATCACCACCCGATGAACGTCAGGGCGGCACACCGAACGGGGATCGTCGCGTTGGCGGCGGTCCCCCTCGTGTTCCTCGCCGCGTTCTTCGTCCTGCCGGTCAGCGGCATCGTCGCCCGCGGGTTCGTCCAGGACGGTTCGCTCGACGTCGGCGGTGTGCTCGAGGTGCTCGGCCGGTCGCGCGTGCACCGCGTCGTCTGGTTCACGCTCTGGTCGGCGACCCTGGCCACTGCGGTGACGGTGCTGGTGGGTGTTCCGGTCAGCTACGTCCTGCACCGGCTCGAGTTCCCGGGCCGGCAGGTGCTGCGCGCGCTCGTCGCGGTGCCGTTCGTGCTGCCCACCGTCGTGGTCGGGGTCGCCTTCCGGACGCTGCTCTCCGAGTCCGGCCCACTCGGCGGTCTCGGCTTGGACGGTACGGCGACCGCGATCATCGCTGCGCTCGTGTTCTTCAACATCTCGGTCGTGGTTCGCACTGTCGGGAGCAGCTGGGAGGGGCTCGACCGCAGACCCGAGGAGGCCGCCGCCGCCCTCGGCGCCCTGCCGCGCCAGGTCTTCCGGACGGTCACGCTGCCGGCCCTCGCACCGGCGATCCGGTCAGCCGCGAGCGTCGTGTTCCTCTTCTGCGCGACGTCGTTCGGAGTCGTGCTCACGCTCGGTGGCCTGCGCTACGCGACGGTCGAGACCGAGATCTACCAGCTCACCACCCAGTACCTCGACCTGCAGGCCGCCGCAGCCCTGTCCCTGCTCCAGCTGCTGGTCGTGACCGCGCTCCTGCTGGTGACGTCGCGGACCAGGAGCACAGGCGGCATCCGGCGTGCCGCGGCGCCACGGCGACCCCGGCGTCGGGACCTGCCCTGGGCCGGCGTGACCGCGCTCGTCGTGGGCTTCCTCGTCCTGCCGATCGCCACCGTCGTCCTGCGGTCGCTACGCGTGGGGGAGACGTGGTCGCTGGCCAACTATCGCAACCTCAACGAGGTGCGTGAGGGCAGCGCCCTCCTGGTGCCGGTGACCGAGGCACTGACCAACTCGCTGCGCGTGGCGGTCGACGCGACGCTGATCGCTGTGGGCCTGGGCCTGCTCGTCTCGGTCGTTGTCTCGAGGGTGCCGCGAGGTGCCGGCGAGCGTCGCGCGCTGACCTTCGTCGACGGGCTCTTCATGCTTCCGCTCGGCGTCTCGGCGGTGACCGTGGGCTTCGGCTTCCTGATCACCTTGGACCGGCCGCCGCTGGACCTCCGAGGCTCGGCGATGCTCGTCCCGATCGCACAGGCTCTGGTCGCGCTGCCCCTCGTCGTACGCACGGTCGCGCCGGTCCTGCGCTCGATCGACGACCGGCAGCGCCAGGCCGCGGCGTCGCTCGGCGCGGGCCCGCTGCGCGTGCTCGCGACCGTCGACCTGCCGCTGGTGTGGCGGCCGCTGCTGGCCGGCACCGGCTTCGCCTTCGCGGTCTCGCTCGGCGAGTTCGGGGCCACCAGCTTCCTGGCGCGCCCCGACCGTCCGACGCTGCCGGTGGTCATCTACGAGCTCGTCGGGCGCCCCGGAGCCGAGAGCTTCGGCATGGCCCTGGCCGCCTCCGTCGTCCTGGCCGGTGCCACCGTGGTCGTGATGGGTGTCGTGGAGCGGCTCCGCGTCGGATCGATGGGAGCGTTCTGACGTGCTGAACGTCGACCACCTGACCGTCCGCTTCGGGGCCACCGTCGCGGTCGGCGACGTCAGCCTGGAGCTCGACAGTGGACGCGTGCTGGCCGTCCTCGGGCCGTCCGGGTGCGGCAAGTCCACGCTCCTGCGCGCAGTCGCGGGCCTGGAGAGCCCCGCCTCCGGCACGGTGCGGTACGACGGCCAGGACGTCACCCACCTGCCGACCCACCGGCGCGGCTTCGCGCTGATGTTCCAGGACGGCCAGCTCTTCGAGCACCAGAGTGTCGGCGGCAACGTCGGCTACCCGCTGCGCCTCCGCCGCCGTCCGCGGGTGGAGGTGCGCGCACGGGTCGACGAGCTGCTGGAGCTCGTCGGACTCCAGGGCTACGCGGACCGTCAGCCCGCCACGCTGTCGGGCGGCGAGCGGCAGCGGGTGGCGCTGGCTCGGGCGCTCGCGGTGCGACCACGGCTCCTGCTGCTCGACGAGCCGCTGTCCGCACTCGACCGTTCCCTGCGCGAGCGCCTCGCGGCCGAGCTTCGGGAGATCCTCCAGCGCGCCGGCACCACGGCTCTGCTCGTCACCCACGACCACGACGAGGCCTTCGCGGTCGCCGACGAGATGGCGCTGATGCGCGCCGGACGGATCGTCCAGCGCGGCACGCTCGACCAGGTGTGGACGCACCCGGTGGACGCCGAGGCGGCCAGCTTCCTGGGCTACGCGACGGTCCTGGAGGGCGAGCGGGCCACGCGGCTGCTCGCCGCGGCCGGCGCACCGGCAGGCGGCTCCCTGGCCCTGCGGAGATCGGCTCTCCGCGTCCAGGAGGGCGGGCTGCTCAGCGGAGTGGTGGTCGAAGCCCGGCTCACTCCTGAGCAGACCCGCTTGGTGGTCGAGGTTGACGGGCTCGGGAGGCTCGACGCGGTGGCCGACGCCCCGCTCGTCGTACCGGTGGGGAAGCGCGTCGAGCTGACCGTCGACCTCGCCCGGACGGCTCGGCTCGGTGGGGGACCGGCGTGATCTCGCCCACTGCGCGCACTCTCGAACCGGGTCGCCCGGCCGCTACCACCTAGAATCGGTCCCCGTGAGCAGACGGGCGTACGGACTCCTTGTCGGCGTCGCGATCGGCATGGGCATCGTCGCCGTCATCGCCGCGCAGGCGCTGGATGAGCCGCTGCGCGATCCGGACGGATTCCTGGGCCCGGCGTGGGTGCGGCTGCCCGCCATGGTGCTCGGCGCGTTCGCCCTCGACGTGATCCCGCGTTCGCTCTGGCGCTCTCGCAGGGGGCGGTTTCGGACCTTCCCGACCGAGGCCAGGATCCTGGTCCGGGAGCACTGGACGCCCGAGCGCATCGCGGTCGTCGCGATCGGCCTCACCGCGTTCTATGTGACCTACGTCAGCTACCGCAACCTCAAGAACGGCCTGCTGATCTACCACAAGAACACCCAGGACCGGATGCTGCACGACCTCGACCAGTGGCTGATGTTCGGCCACGAGCCGGCGATCGTGCTCCACAACGTGCTGGGGGAGACGCTCGCTGCGCATGTGCTCGCCTACGTCTACCTGCTGTTCCTGCCGCTGGCCCCGCTGTCGATCGTGGTCTGGCTGGTGTGGTCGCGCAACGTCACCTACGGCTACTGGTACGTCACCGCGAACTGCCTCTGCTGGACCCTCGGCACAGCGAGCTACTTCGCGATCCCATCGCTTGGTCCTGGGTTCCAGTACCCCTGGCTCTACAAGGACCTCGACCACACCGGCGTCACCGACCTGCTCGACGGACTCTGGAACGGTCGCTACAGCCAGGTCTTCAACCCGTTCGCGGAGGGCGTGCAGTCGGTCGCCGGGTTCGCCTCGCTGCACTGCGCGATCATCCTCTGCATGGCTCTGGTCGCCCAGTACACCGTGCGGACGACCTGGATCCGCTGGTTCCTCTGGGTCTTCTACGTGCTCACCTTCGTCTCCACGATCTACTTCGGCTGGCACTACATCGCCGACAGCGTGGTGGGCAGCCTGATCGCGGTTGTCTCGGTGTACCTCGGTGGCCTGGCCACCGGGCAGGAGTTCACCCGGCACGGGACCACCTCGCATCCGACGAGTACGACGGCCAATGTTCCGGTCGATCTGGACGACCAAGCTGAACCTGAACGTCGCTCATTTCACAAGTGAGACGGTTCGGATGGTTCTGTCCGTTTTAGAGCGAAATAAGGCGAGAAGATTTCACCAGCCCGTGACGAAACTTGTGCTGCACTTTGGGTCACCCTGACCTATGCTTCTAGCAGGGAGATCCGGGGGGATCTCCTGACGCGGGGTCGACCAACGCGGTCGACGGGGTGGTAGAGCAGATGCGGGGGATCACGTATCCCGATCCTCCATCAGGGCTGATGAGCTGGCTCGGCATCGCAGACCATTCCGAACCCTTCGTCGCAGATCTTGTTCCAGCCTCCCAATGGGGCAAGATCACTGAGGTCCCGTCGTAGCCTCCCAATACGGCGGGACCTCGCCCCTTTGGGGCGAGGTCCCGGTGAGGCTCCCGCTCTTTGCGCCACGGCCGGTTCCGCGTCGGTCGGCGGCTCCGCGGTCGCTGGTAGTGCCGTGCCCTCCTTCCCATCTTCCTTTTCGATGCCCCTTTGGGGCGAGGTCCCGTGGGGCTCCCGCTCTTTGCGCCACGGCCGGTTCCGCGTCGGTCGGCGGCTCCGCGGTCGCTGGTGGGGCTCCCGCTCTTTGCGCCACGGCCGGTTCCGCGTCGGTCGGCGGCTCCGCGGTCGCTGGTAGTGCCGTGCCCTCCTCCCCATCTTCTTCTTCGATGCCCGGTCGCTGGGCTTCGGCGGCGTCCCCAGGGCCGCGCGCGGCCTTCTCAGCGCTTCTCTCAAACGGGAAGAATTCCTGCCGAACGAATTACATGGCTGTAATTACCCGGTTGAATTTGCCCTGTGACAGAAGTTTTTTTTGTGAAAGGTGTTCACATTGGGGTTATTGCGCACTAGCGTTCCGGATGCGGCTCTCGGGGCCGTGACCGAGGGTCGGCTGTGGGTTCGTCTCGGACTTGGAGCCGGGCTGGGAGGACTGACAGCCGCCCTCGGACAACAAGCTCCAGTCACCGGGGATGGGACTGGGGCCGACGGAAGGGATGCAGGTGCGAACGACGACCGGTGCGGTGTGGGCTGGTCGGCGACGCTCGTTGCAGGCCCTGGCGGTGGCGGTGACCCTGTCGATGGCGGGCACCGCTCCGGCCGCCCTCGCCCAGCCTGAGGGGCAGCCGACACCGGCGTACCCGTCCCAGGAGCAGGTCGACCAGGCCGAGCGTGAGGTTCTCACCAAGGCCGAGAGCGTCGCCCGGATCAAGGCCGAGCTCGCGCTGGCCAACCAGCGGCTCGAGCGTGCGGCCATCGCGGCCGAGCAGGCGTCGGAGGCCTACAACGGTGCGCGCTGGCGGCTCCAGGAGGCGACCGCGAAGCTGACCACGGCGCGCGCCGACGCGAAGCAGGCCCGCGCCAACGTGACCGGGCAGCGTGACGAGATCGCGGGGCTGGTGACCGCGACGTACATGGCGGGCGGCAGCCTCGAGGGGCTGCGGGCGTTCGTCAGCGACGACGGTCCTGAGGCCGTGATGGACAAGCGGTTGGCCTTCGAGGGCGCGTCGACGTCGATGGACGCGGCGTACCAGAGGTTCCAGGCAGCCTCGACGCTGGCCGAGGTGTTCGAGGCCCAGGCCGAGGACGCCCGGGCCGAGCAGGCTCGGGCCGCCCGCGACGCCGAGGCCACGCGGGACCAGGCCGCCGCCGCGGCCACGGCCGCCCAGCAGGTCAGTGCCCAGGTGGAGTCCACCAAGCGCGAGCTCGTGGGTCAGCTCGCCAAGGCCCAGGGCATCTCCGTCGCCCTCGCCCAGCAGCGCCAGGACGCCCTCGCCGCGATCGCGGCGCAGAAGGCTGCCGAGGCCGCCGCCAAGAAGGCCGCAGCGGAGGCGGCGGCGAAGGCCGCAGCGGAGGCAGCCGCCAAGGCCGCCCAGGAGAAGGCGGACAAGGAAGACAAGGGCGAAGACAAGGGCGAAGACAAGGACGAGGACAAGGGCGATGGGCCCGACGGTCCGCCCGCCGGCGGTGACGACCCGGCTCCCACGCCTACTCCCGACCCGCCGGTGCCCAGTGGCGACGCAGGCAAGGCCATCGCGTTCGCCAAGGCCCAGCTCGGCGAGCCCTATCGCTGGGGGGCCTCCGGACCGAACGCGTGGGACTGCTCCGGCCTGACCATGGAGGCCTGGGCCGCCGGTGGCGTCTCGCTGCCGCACTACAGCGCCGCCCAGTACACCGCCGGTACGCCGATCTCGGTCGGCGACCTGCGGCCTGGCGACCTGGTGTTCTGGGGCTCGTCGCCGGGGTCGATCCACCACGTCGCGCTCTACCTCGGCGGCGGCAAGATCATCCACGCACCCCGCACCGGCCGTCCGGTCGCGATCGACTCGATGTACTACTGGGTGCCGCCGAACTACTTCAGCCGGGTGGGCTGACCCAGGCGGTTGTGCTCCGCGGGCTGAGGTCAGTCGCGGCAGACCGCAACCAGGGTGCCTGGCCGGTCTCCGAGGTACATCGCCCAGCCCTCGTCGAACGAGGTCAGGCGCTCCACCTTGGACGGCGGGACGCCGATCTCGGCGAACGACTCCTCACCGCCGGCCAGCGCCTGCCCACCGACGGTGACCACGAAGGCGGAGACCAGGAAGCACACGCGACCCGGCGCGTCCGGCGCCCGGCCTGCTCGAGGGCGACCACCCACTCCGTGCGGCCTCGGTGCTTGATGGTCACGGCTGAACAGCGAGCCGTCAGGGTCGCGCGTCACGGACCGAGCGGGCAGGATGCGCTTATGCCTGCGACCATCCCCGATGCCCTGGACGTCTCGGCGCTGACCACCCTGCTGGACGGGAAGTACGCCGACCTGCGCAACGAGACGCGCGTGGCGCTCGTCGAGCACCGGCAGATCCTCGAGGACGCCGACAGCATGACGTCCGCGCAGTTCCGCGAGCGGGTCAAGGACGTCGTGCTCGAGCTGGCGCGCACGGGCAACTCCGGCTTCGGCTTCCCCAAGGAGTACGGCGGCGGCGAGGACTACGGCGCCAACGTCGCCGGCTTCGAGACGCTCGCGTTCGGCGACCTGTCGGTCCTGGTCAAGGTCGGGGTGCAGTTCGGGCTCTTCGGCGGCGCGGTGTTCCAGCTCGGGACCAAGCCGCACCACGACGAGTACCTCGCCGACCTGGTGCAGGGAAAGCTGCTCGGCTCGTTCGCGATGACCGAGACCGGTCACGGTTCCAACGTCCAGGCGCTGGGCACCACCGCGACGTACGACCCGGAGACCCGTGAGTTCGTGGTCAACACGCCCGACGAGGAGTCGCGCAAGGAGTACATCGGCAACGCGGCCTGCCATGCGCACGCGGCTGCGGTCTTCGCGCAGCTGGTCGTGGGCGGCGAGAGCCACGGCGTACATGCGCTCCTCGTGCCGCTGCGCGACAAGAAGGGCCGGACCCTGCCCGGCATCCGCATCGAGGACACCGGCAGGAAGCTCGGTCTCAACGGCGTGGACAACGGTCGCATCTGGTTCGATGACGTACGCGTCCCTCGGGAGAACCTCCTGAACCGCTACGCCGACGTCAGCGAGGACGGCGTCTACTCCTCGGAGATCGAGAACCCCGACCGCCGCTTCTTCACGATGCTCGGCACCCTCGTCCAGGGCCGGGTCTGCGTCGGCGGAGCGGGCATCAACGCGAGCAAGGTCGCGCTGACCATCGCGACCAGGTACGCCGCCAAGCGCCGGCAGTTCGGACCGCCCGGCGGCGAGGAGATGCTCCTGCTCGACTACGGCCAGCACCAACGCCGGCTGCTGCCGCTGGTTGCCCGCACCTACGCGCTGCACTTCGCGCAGGAGCGGCTGGCCGCTGACTTCCACGAGGTCTTCACCGACCCCGATGCCGCCTCGGAGCGCAAGCGCCGGGGCCTGGAGTCCCGAGCCGCCGCCACCAAGGCGCTGGGCACCTGGCACGCCACCTGGGCGATCCAGGAGTGCCGCGAGGCCTGCGGCGGTGCCGGCTACGTCTCGCGCAACCGGTTCGCGGCGCTGAAGGCCGACACCGACGTGTTCACCACTTTCGAGGGCGACAACACCATCCTGCTGCAGCTGGTCGCCAAGGGCCGGCTGACCGACCTCCAGGACGAGTTCGGCTCGCTCGACCAGATCGGCATGGTGCGGTTCGTCGCGCAGCAGGCCGTCGACGTCGTGGTCGAGAAGACCAACATGATGAAGCTGATCGAGCGGCTGCGCGACGCGGTGCCCGGCAGCAAGGGCGACGACGACGACCCGGACGCACACCTGCTCGACCCGGAGTACCACCTCTCGATGTTCCGGTGGCGCGAGGACCACATGACCGCGGGCGCAGCTCGCCGGATCAAGGGCGGCATCGACCGCGGGGGTGACCCGGCCGAGGTGTTCAGCAGGTGCCAGGACCACGTGATCGGCCTGGCTCGCGCGCACGCAGAGCGGCTGGTGCTCGAGGCGTTCCTGACCAAGGTCGAGCAAGCGCCCGACGGGCCCAACAAGACCGCCCTGAACATGCTCTGCGACCTCTACGCCCTCTCGGAGATCGAGCGCGACCGGGCCTGGTGGATGGAGCACGGCCGGCTCTCCACCGACCGGTCCAAGGCGATCACGCGCATGGTCAACGATCTCTGCCGGGCACTGCGTCCGGTGGCCGTCGACCTGGTCGACGCGTTCGGAGTCCCGCCGGAGATGCTGCGGGCCGAGGAGCTGCTGGGGTAGGAGCTGGTCCGGATGCGGAGGTCGGAGGGTCAGTGCCCTCCGGCCTTCTGGAACCGCTCGAACGACGCCGTGACCTCGGCCTCGGCCTCGGCGCGGCCGACCCACTCGGCGCCCTCGACGGACTTGCCGGGCTCGAGGTCCTTGTAGACCTCGAAGAAGTGCTGGATCTCCAGGCGGTCGAACTTCGGGACGTGGGCGATGTCGCGGATGTGCTCCAGGCGCGGGTCGTGCGTCGGGACGCACAGCACCTTGTCGTCGCCGCCGGCCTCGTCGGTCATGCGGAACATGCCGATCGCGCGGCAGGCGATCAGGCAGCCCGGGAACGTCGGCGCCTGCAGGATCACCAGCGCGTCGAGCGGGTCACCGTCGAGCCCGAGAGTGTTCTCGATGTAGCCGTAGTCCTCGGGGTAGGCCGTGGACGTGAAGAGCATGCGGTCCAGGCGGATGCGGCCGGACTCGTGGTCGACTTCGTACTTGTTGCGAGAGCCCTTGGGGATCTCCACCAGGACGTCGAACTCCACTGCTGCCTCCACTCGCCGGGGTCGTGCTTACCGTCGGTTAGTCTCGCGCACAATCAGTGATTGTGCGCAGTCGGGAGGGGGTGAAGGTGGCTAAGAGTGAGCAATTCCACGCGCCTCGCGGAGGCGGTCGCCTGCTCCGGCGTACGACGGCCGGGTTGGTCGTCGTGGTGCTCGTCGCGGCCGGTGCGTCGTACCAGCTGGACCTCGGGCAGCGGCTCGGCGTCGCCGCGCCCGACCCCGCGACCGAGCCGGCCGCGGTGGAGCCGCCGCCCGGGCTGGAGCTTCCGGTGGCGGCGCCGGCCTCGGCCGTGGCAGCGGAGACCGCGTCCGCTCCTGCCGACCCGGCCGCTGTGACCGCAGCGCTCGGCTCGCTGCCGCTGGCCCGCAAGCTCGGCCGCCGGGTCACCGTCGCGGTGTCGCAGCCCGCGGCGACGGGCACGCTCTACACCTCGGGGGTCTCTCTCGTGACCCCCGCCAGCACCCTGAAGCTGCTGACCGGCCTGGCGGCGCTCGACGTGCTGGGTCCCGACCACCGGTTCAGCACGACCGTGGTCCGGGCGGGCCGGCGAATCGTCCTGGTGGGCGGCGGAGACCCGCTGCTCGACAGGAGCAAGGGCAGGAAGAACGCCTATCCCCAGCACGCCGACCTCACGACCCTTGCCCGGCAGACCGCGCGTGCGCTCGCCGCGGCTGGAGTGACGCGGGTGCGGCTCGGCTACGACACCTCTCTCTTCACGGGCCCGGCCGTCGAGCCGACCTGGGAGAGCGACTACATCCCCGACAACGTGGTCAGCCCCATCTCAAGCCTCTGGGTCGACGAGGGCCGGGAGCGCCCGGGGCTGTCCGGCCGCAGCCTGGATCCCGCGCTTGCCGCGGCACAGGTGTTCGCGACGGCGCTGGGCCAGTCGGGGATCACCGTCGCAGGCGCTCCGAGGGCGCAGGCTCCGCGCGCCGGCATGACCCAGGTCGCCGCCGTGCAGAGCGCTCCGCTCTCGCAGATCGTCCAGCACGTGCTGGAGGTCAGTGACAACGAGGGCGCCGAGGTGCTGATGCGACACGTCGGGATAGCCCAGAGCGGGGAGGGCTCCTTCGTCGCCGGGGCGGCAGCGGTGCGAGCCGTGCTCACCAAGCTCGGCATCGGCCTCGCAGGTGCGGTGATCCACGACGGCAGCGGGCTGTCCCGCGACGACCGGCTGAGCGCCGGCACCCTGCTCGACGTGCTCCGGGTGGCGTCGGGCGACCCCCGGCTGCGCACCGTGGTCAGCGGTCTTCCGGTCGCGGGGTTCTCCGGCAGCCTGGCCGTCCGCTTCGAGACTGCGCCGCGGGACGCGCTGGGCGAGGTGCGGGCCAAGACCGGCACCCTCACCGGAGTCACCGGTCTGGCTGGCACGGTGGTGACCCGCGACGGCGTACCGCTGACGTTCGTGGCCATCGCCGACAAGGTCAGCAACGTCAACACCCTCTTCGCGCGGGCGCAGCTGGACAAGATCGCCGGGGCGCTGGCCGCGTGCACCTGCGGACTACGCTCGACCCCATGACGCAGAGCTCCTCGATGATCGACTGGGACTTCGCCGTGGCCACCGGCTCCAGGCTGGCCGGGCAGGGTCCTGTCGTGACGCGCGCCGAGGCCGACGCTGCCGTGGCCGAGCTCCGCGAGGGGGCGCACTCCTCGACAGCGCTGGTGCGCGACTTCACGGGGCTGGTCGCAGCGGGCGGCACGGCCGACATCGTGGTCATCGACCGGCCCGGCTGGATCCGGGCCAACGCCGACGGCTTCGCCCAGGTCATCACGCCGCTCGTCGACAAGCTCCAGGAGCGCAAGGGGGCTCCGACCGGGCTGTCGGCGGCCATCGGCTCCAAGGTGACCGGGCTGGAGGTCGGCACTCTGCTCGGCTTCCTGGCCGGCAAGGTGCTCGGGCAGTTCGACCCGTTCTACGCACCGGCGGGCTCGAGCGAGGTGGGCCGGCTGCTGCTGGTGGCGCCCAACATCGTGCACGCCGAGCGTGAGCTGGGCGTCGACCCTCGCGACTTCAGGCTCTGGGTCTGCCTGCACGAGGAGACCCACCGCGTTCAGTTCACCGCCGTGCCCTGGATGCGCGACCACATCCACAGCGAGATCGCCAACATCGTCAGCACCGTCGAGACCGACCCGGCCAAGCTCGCCGCGTTCGTCGGCGACGGCGTCAAGAAGCTCGGCGACGTGGTTCGCGGCAAGGAGGACGCCTCGCTGCTGGAGCTGTTCTCCAGCCCGGCACAGCGCGAGGTGATCGACCGCATCACGGCCGTGATGTCGTTGCTCGAGGGTCACGCCGACGTGGTGATGGACGGCGTGGGGCCCGAGGTGATCCCGACCGTCGACGCCATCCGCGCGAAGTTCAACCGGCGCCGCAAGGGGACCGGTCCGCTCGACCGCGTCCTGCGCAAGCTCCTCGGTCTCGACGCCAAGATGGCGCAGTACCGCAACGGCGCGGCCTTCGTCCGCGGAGTCGTCGACGAGGTCGGCATGGAAGGCTTCAACAAGGTGTGGGTCGAGCCGGCCAACCTGCCGTCCAAGGACGAGATCGGCGACCCCGCAGCCTGGGTGCGCCGGGTCCATGGGTCCTGACCACGCGGTCGCGGCGGTCCGTCTCGCCGTACGCCGGCTGGGTCTGCCGCCCGGGGTCGTGGTGGTGGCCTGCTCCGGCGGTGCCGACTCGCTCGCACTGCTGGCCGCCACCGTCTTCGAGTCGCGCAAGGCGGGCTGGCACGTCGTCGGTGCCACCGTCGACCACTGTCTGCAGACGGGTTCGGCCGAGCACGCCGCGGCGGTGGTGGAGCAGATGGCTGCGCTCGGTGCCCACGAGACGGTCTCCGCCCGCGTGACCGTGCAGCCGGACGGGCAGGGTCTGGAGGCAGCGGCCCGCGAGGCGAGGTACGCCGTGCTCGGCGAGGTCGCGCAGCGGTTCGGCTCCTCCGTCGTGCTCCTCGGGCACACGCTCGACGACCAGGCCGAGACCGTCCTGATGGGGCTCGCCCGCGGGTCGGGCGGTCGCTCGATCGCGGGCATGCGCCGCGGTTTCGAGGGCTACTCCCGCCCGCTCCTGGACGTGACCCGGGCCCAGACCGAGGCCGCCTGCCGGGCCCAGGGCATCGAGTGGTGGACCGACCCGCACAACGCCGACCCCCGCTTCCTGCGCGCCCGCGTCCGGCACACCGTGCTCCCGATGCTGGAGCAGGAGCTCGGCCCCGGGGTCGCCGCGGCCCTGGCCCGCACCGCCGACCTGCTCCGGGAGGACCTCGAGGCGCTGGACGACCTGGCCTCGAAGGCTGCCGGAGACCTGGGCCTGGACCACCTGCGATCGCTCCCTGCCGCTGTCCGGTCCCGCGTGCTCCGGCTCGCCGCCCTCGGCGCGGGTGCGCCGGGTGACGAGCTCTTCCATGTCCACGTCACCGCCCTGGCCGACCTCGTCTCCGGCGCCGTGCGGGGCGAGATCCAGCTCCCCGGACACCTCACGGCGTACCTGGACGGGGACACCTTGGGTTTCCGAACCACGGCTGTGGCAGGCTGACGCCATACCGCTGGTCGAGCAGCGACGAGGCGCTAGCCGAGGAGCGTCCGTCGAGACCACCTAGGTGAGCCGGGAGCTGACGTGGACGACAAGACCGTCGAGGGAGATCTGGTCGAGGTCCTCTACTCCGAGGACCAGATCCAGCAGCGGCTGGCCGAGCTGGCTCGCGAGGTGGAGCGGGACTACGAGGGCAAGGACCTGCTGATAGTGGGCGTCCTCAAGGGCGCGGTCATGGTGATGGCCGACCTGGCCCGCGCGTTCGAGCGGCACATCGCGATGGACTGGATGGCGGTCTCGTCCTACGGCTCGGGCACCAAGTCGTCCGGTGTCGTCCGGATCATGAAGGACCTCGACACCGACATCTCGGGCAAGCACGTGCTGATCGTCGAGGACATCATCGACACCGGGCTGACCCTCTCCTGGCTGGTGGCCAACCTGCAGTCCCGCGGGCCGGCCAGCGTCGAGATCTGCGCCCTGCTGCGCAAGCCCGACGCCCTGCAGATGAGCGTCGACGTGAAGTACGTCGGCTACGACATCGCCAACGAGTTCGTGGTCGGCTACGGCCTGGACTACGACGAGCGCTACCGCAACCTGCGCTCGATCGGCACGCTCGCTCCCCACGTCTACAGCTGACGGCCCGTCCGCCCACAGCGAACACGCCCCAATTCCGGCACTCCGGCAGTCATCTGTCCGTTGACCAGGGAGAATGGTGACGAGCCCGCGCCGTGTACGGTCGTGGGTCTAAAGACGTTGAGCTGGGCAGGAGGCCGGGGCGAACGCCCCGAAACATGGACGTGAAGCGCATCTTCCGCGGTCCCTGGTTGTGGATCGTCGTTGCCGTGGTCGGCGTGCTGGTCGCGTTGCAGTACCTCGCCCCCAACGGCGGCTACGACGAGATCGACACCTCCACGATGGTCGAGCACATCGAGACCGGCGAGGTGAAGACCCTGCTGTTCGTCGACGGCGACCAGGAGGTCCGGGCCACACTCAAGAACGGCGACAAGGTCGTCGCGTCGTGGCTCGACGGCACCCAGTCCGAGCTCTACACCGTGGCCGAGAAGGCTCAGGCCGAGGGTGCCCCGAAGGACTTCAACGTCAAGGTTCCGCGGCCGAGCGTGCTGGGCTCGATCCTGGCGACGTTCCTGCCGTTCGTGCTGATCATCCTGCTGTTCCTGTTCCTGATGAACCAGGTCCAGGGCGGTGGCGGCCGCGTCATGCAGTTCGCCAAGTCCAAGGCCAAGCTGATCAGCAAGGACATGCCCAAGACCACCTTCGCCGACGTCGCCGGCTGCCAGGAGGCCATCGAGGAGCTCGGCGAGATCAAGGAGTTCCTCCAGGAGCCGGCCAAGTTCCAGGCCGTGGGCGCCAAGATCCCCAAGGGTGTGCTGCTCTACGGCCCGCCCGGCACCGGCAAGACGCTGCTCGCCCGCGCGGTCGCGGGTGAGGCCGGCGTCCCCTTCTACTCGATCTCCGGCTCCGACTTCGTCGAGATGTTCGTCGGTGTGGGTGCGTCCCGCGTTCGCGACCTGTTCGAGCAGGCCAAGGAGAACGCTCCGGCGATCGTCTTCATCGACGAGATCGACGCCGTGGGTCGCCACCGCGGCGCCGGCATGGGCGGCGGTCACGACGAGCGGGAGCAGACCCTCAACCAGCTCCTGGTGGAGATGGACGGCTTCGACGTCCGCGGCGGGGTCATCCTGATCGCGGCGACCAACCGTCCCGACATCCTCGACCCGGCGCTGCTGCGTCCTGGTCGCTTCGACCGGCAGATCGCGGTCGAGGCACCCGACCTCGACGGCCGGCACAAGATCCTGCTGGTGCACAGCCGCGGCAAGCCGATGGCGCCGGGCATCGACCTGTTGAGCGTCGCCCGTCGTACCCCGGGGTTCACCGGCGCAGACCTGGCCAACGTGCTCAACGAGGCCGCGCTGCTGACCGCTCGCAACAACCGCAAGATGATCGGCGACGAGGACCTCGACGAGGCCATCGACCGCGTGATCGCCGGTCCGCAGAAGCGCACACGTCTGATGAGCGAGCAGGAGAAGCTCATCACGGCCTACCACGAGGGCGGCCACGCGCTGGTGGCCGCAGCGTTGCCGGGCAGCGACCCCGTGCACAAGGTGACGATCCTGCCGCGCGGCCGGGCGCTGGGCTACACGATGGTGCTGCCCGACGAGGACAAGTACTCCCAGACCCGCTCGGAGATGCTGGACAAGCTCGCCTACATGATGGGTGGCCGCGCGGCCGAGGAGATGGTCTTCCACGACCCGACCACCGGCGCCGGCAACGACATCGAGAAGGCCACCAGCCTGGCTCGCGCCATGGTCACCCAGTACGGCATGACCGAGACCCTCGGTGCGATCAAGCTCGGCGACTCCAACGCGGAGCCGTTCCTGGGCCGCGACTACGGCCACACCCGCAACTACTCCGAGGACGTTGCCGCGAAGGTCGACGAGGAGACCAAGAAGTTCCTCGCCGCCGCCCACCAGGAGGCCTTCGACATCCTGGAGGAGAACCGCGACGTGCTCGACGCGCTGGTGGTGGCCCTGCTGGAGAAGGAGACCCTCGACAAGCAGCAGGTCGCGGAGGTCTTCGAGCCGCTGCGCCGCCGCCCACGCCGACCGGCCTGGACCGGCTCGCCTACCCGCGAACCATCCACAATCCCGCCGGTCGAGGTGCCCAAGTCGGCCGTCAACGGCACCCGCCCCGAGGAGTCCGAGGGGGCTGTCATCCTCACGCCGCCCGGTGCGGGCGGTGACGTCCACGGTGGCACCCCGATGGGCAACGACGCCGATGGTCGTTGAGCGCATCTCGAAGGAGCCCTACGCCGACCTCCCGCCCTACGACCACGCTCGTGCCGAGGCGGCGGTCCGTGAGCTGTTGTTCGCGGTGGGGGAGAACCCTGACCGCGAAGGTCTGAAGGAGACCCCGGCGCGGGTGGCCCGCGCCTATGCAGAGCTGCTCAAGGGCATGCGCATGGAGGCCGACCAGGTCCTCACCACGACCTTCGACCTCGGCCACGAGGAGATGATCCTGGTCCGCGACATCGAGCTGTGGTCGATGTGCGAGCACCACCTCGTCCCGTTCACCGGCGTCGCCCATGTCGGCTACATCCCCAACGAGGACGGCCGCATCACCGGCCTCTCCAAGCTCGCCCGGCTCGTCGACGTCTACGCCCGCCGGCCCCAGGTGCAGGAGCGGCTCACCACCCAGGTCGCCGACTCGCTGATGGAGATCCTCCAGGCGCGCGGCGCCATCGTGGTCATCGAGGCCGAGCACCTGTGCATGACCATGCGCGGCGTACGCAAGCCGGGCGCGAAGACGATCACGTCTGCCATCCGCGGCACGATGCACAACGCGGCCACTCGCAGCGAGGCGATGAGCCTGATCATGCACGGGACGCGTTAGCACCTCCCGCCCGAGCTGCCCGTAGGATGCCGGTCAACTCGACTACAAGGAGCTTTTCCATGCCCGCACTGAGGCAGGCCGCGGTCAAGACGATCAAGCCCCTGGTGAGCGAGTCGACCTGGCAGCGGCTGCGGAAGGCCGCAGGGCGCGTCGGAGCCGCGGAGGCGCCTGAGCGCACCGAGCTCACCCGCCGGGACCGGCTGCGGCGGATGAGCCTGACCGAGCTCGCCCAGGAGTTCCGCACCGACAAGTGGGGCAGCCACTACTACACGCCGCACTACGAGCGGCACCTCAAGCACCTCAAGCGGCAGAGGTTCACGCTGCTGGAGATCGGCATCGGCGGCTACGCGCGCGAGGGCAAGGGTGGCGCCTCGCTTCGGATGTGGAAGCACTTCTTCCCGCGCGCCCAGATCGTCGGCCTCGACATCGAGGACAAGAGCTTCGTCGACCGCCAGCGCATCGTCAGCTACCAGGGCAGCCAGACCGACGAGGCCCTGTTGCGGAAGATCGTCGACGAGCACGGCCCGCTCCAGGTCGTCATCGACGACGGCAGCCACCGCCCCCAGCACATCCGCGAGACGTTCCGCATCCTCTTCCCCCTGCTGCCCGATGGCGCCATCTACGCGATCGAGGACACCCAGACGTCGTACTGGCCGACGTGGGGCGGGTCTCTCGACCGGCAGGACCCGTCGACCACGATGGCGCTGGTCAAGGACCTGGTCGACGGCCTGAACTACGAGGAGTTCCTCGACCGGGACTACCAGCCCACATACGCCGACCGGAACGTGGTGGCGGTGCACTGCTACCACAACCTGGTGATCATCGAGAAGGCACCGAACCGCGAGGGCAGCCGCGGGGCCGACAAGCTCCGTGCGACGCTGTGACCCCGGGGTAAGGGAACAGGAACCAAGCGCATGACCATCGTGACCTCGCCTGACAGCGAGGCCGTCGGCCGGCGGCGGAGCCAGACCTCGGCTCCCGCCACGGCCGGTTTCCGACCCGAGATCCAGGGGCTCCGTGCGCTGGCCGTACTGCTGGTCGTCGGCTACCACCTGTATCCGAACCGGCTCAGCGGGGGCTTCGTCGGCGTCGACGTCTTCTTCGTGATCTCGGGGTTCCTGATCACCTCCCACCTGTACCGCGAGGCGGCCGCGACCGGACGCGTGTCGATCCGGCGCTTCTGGGCACGCCGGGCGCGCCGCCTGCTTCCCGCTGCCTTGGTCGTGCTGGCGGCCAGCGTGGCCCTCACCGCCACGGTGGTCCCGTCGACCCTCTGGGACCAGACGGTGCGACAGATCAGAGCCTCCACGCTGTACGTCGAGAACTGGGCGCTGGCCGGGGACGCGGTCGACTACTCGGCGGCCGGCAACGTCCCGACCCTGGCCCAGCACTTCTGGTCGCTCTCGGTCGAGGAGCAGTTCTACGCGTTCTGGCCGGTCCTCGTCCTGCTGGTCGCGCTCGCAAGCCGTCGCTGGACCGTGCTCGCCATGCGCACCACGCTCGCGGTCGCCCTCGGGCTCGTGGTCGCTGCGTCGCTGTGGTACTCGGTGACGCTCACCTCGGAGAGCCCCGGCCGGGCCTACTTCGTCACCCCGACGCGGGTGTGGGAGTTCGCGCTCGGGGCCCTCCTGGCGCTCCTGGCAGGGGCCGCGACAGCTCCCCGGATGCACCGCGCGGTCCGAACGGTGCTGGCTTGGGCCGGCGCTCTGGCCATCGTCTGGGCGGCGTTCGCCTACTCCGACCGGACGCCCTTCCCCGGGTCCGCGGCCCTGCTGCCGGTGCTCGGCACCGTCGCCGTGATCGCCGCCGGTGCATCGACCGGCAAGGGGTCGGTGGCGCACCTGCTCTCACAGCGCCCGGCCACCTTCGTCGGCGACATCTCGTACTCGGTCTACCTGTGGCACTGGCCCCTGGTCGTGGTCGTTCCCTACCTCACCGGTGTCGACCTCCGCACCCAGGACAAGGCAGGGATCTTCGCGGCGACGATCCTGCTCGCCTGGGCTTCCACGACCTTCGTCGAGAGGCCGCTCCGCAAGGCGCCGATCCTCGCCCGTGCCCCTTGGCGCACCCTCGTCGCGGCGGTGCTGGGCATGGGCCTGGTGCTCGGGGGCGCCCAGCTGCTGCGTCACGAGCTCGACAACAAGGTGGCCGATTCGCGGGCGCAGGTGGCCCGGGCGCTCGCTTCGATGGAGCCGACCGGCTGCGTGGGTCCGGCGGCCCTGGACCCGAAGAACGACTGCTCGCCGCCGTACGGCGAGGGCGAGCTCGTGTCGCCGCCCGAGGTGATCGCGCGCCAGAACAGTGTCCTCACCTTCCCGGGCTGTCACAGCGAGCTCGACAAGCCCGCGCTCGCCACCTGCACGCTCGGTGAGACCGTCGACCCGACACGCACGGTGGCGATCGTGGGCGACTCGCACGCGATCCACTGGTTCAGCGCGATGGACAGGATCGGCAAGCTGGCGAGCTGGAAGGTGGTCACCCACGCTCGCTCGTCGTGCCCGTTCACCCTTGCCCGGCGCACGCTGCCCAGTGAGCGCAACGACAAGAACCAGGTGATCTGCGACAACGGCAACGACAAGGTGCTGGACCGGCTCCTTGCCGACAACGACATCGACACGGTGTTCGTCTCGGCCTTCTCCTCGGCCTACGGCTGGACCTCGAGGCCCGGCAGCCGCCTGGACCATCCGGCTGTTGACGGCTTCCACCAGATCTGGGAGAAGCTGACCAAGGCCGGCAAGCGGGTCGTCGTGCTGCGCGACGTGCCCGCGGTCAAGGACCGCGTGAACACCCCGGACTGCCTGGCCGCCAACGACCTGGACGTGATGGCCTGCACGATGCCGCGGTCGCGTGCGCTGGTGGCCGACGTCGAGTTCGGCGCTGCGCGCAAGGGAGCGCCTCGGGGCGTCAGCGCGGTGGACCTGAGCGACCTGATGTGCGACCAGAAGTGGTGCTACCCGGTGGTCGGAGGCGTCATCGTGTACCGCGACTACAGCCATCTCTCAGCCGAGTTCTCGACGCTTCTCGCGCCGTACCTGGCTGGCCGGCTGTAGGCACTCGACCGTCGGGCACCGTGCTAGTTTTGCCCGGGCCAAACCCGGGAACCGCTGACCAGGAGCGCGTCGTGGACTACTCGTACAAGGACTACTGGCGCAACCTCCACGGTCGCCAGGACCTCAGTTCTGTGGGCCAGTCCGCGCTCCCCGGCGACGTGAACACCTGGATCTACAGGTCGATCCGCCGTAACCTCCGACGCTTCGTCCGGAGCCAGGGACTGGTCGCGACCGGCACCGGACGCATGCTCGAGGTGGGCGTCGGCACCGGCTACTGGGTCGACTTCTGGCAGGACCTCGGCTGGAAGGTCGACGGCTGCGACCTGGTTCCGTCGGCCGTCGAGCGGGTGCGGCAGGAGCATCCCGAAGGGACGTTCTGGGCCGCGGACGTCTCGAGTCCCGACGGTGTCCTCGCGGCTGCTTCCGCTGACGGGTACGACCTCGTCACTGCGACCAGTGTGCTGCTGCACGTGACGGCGGACGATGCCTTCGCACAGGCCCTGGCCAATGTCGCGGGAGCGGTTCGACCGGGGGGCCATCTGCTCCTGGTGGAGCCGGTGCTGACGATCCAGAAGAAGCAGGCGCCGTACTCACCCTCCCGGTCGTCGCGAGCCCGCGTCCTGCGGTCCTACCGTCGGCCGCTGCGGCGGCTGGGCCTGGAGCTGGTCAGTGTCGGCGCCACGACCGTGCTGGCTGCGAACCCTCTCGAGGCGAGCTCACCGCGAAAGCTCCGGCTCTACAACTCCTGGTGGTCCCTGGTCGGCAGATCACGACGGCGACCGTGGCTGGCGCGCGTCCTCGGACCGGCGATGTTCGTGCTCGACGGGCTCCTGATGCGCACGCCTGAGGCGCCGACCTCCAAGGTGCTGCTCTTCCGCCGCCCCGACCCGAGCCAGGACTAGTGGTCAGGGGCCCGAGCGGTCAGGACTCGCTGAGGAACGACGCGAAGGCCTGAGCGGCCCGGCGGCCGTCATGGACCTCACGGGCATAGGCCACCGACCGGGCGCCCAGCTGCACTGCCCGTTCCCGGTCATCGAGCAGCGACTCCACGACTGCGGCCACCGTTGCCCCGTCCGCTTGCACCAGAGGTACGTCGGGTCCGAGGGCCTGCCCCGCGGTCTCACTGAGGCGTACGACGACCGGGCGGCCGGCCGCCATCGCCTCGACCGCGAAGGCGCCGTAGCAGCCCACGCCCACCTGGTCCACCACGAGGTCGGCGTTGTGGACCCGCTCGCGCATGTCCTGCCAGGAGAGGTTCTCGACGAGGTCCAGCTCGATCACGCCCTGCTCCTGCAGCCGCTCGAGATCGGGAAGGAAGCGGTCCGTGCCCTTGGTCCAGCGCTGTGACGGGGCGTGCAGCACGACCGGCCTGGCCCGCGTCATCACGGGGCGGCTGGTGGCCCAGGCATCGCAGTCCACCACCAGCGGCATCCAAGTCGCCCCCGGCAGGTCCTGCAGCAGGTCCGGGGTGGTGACGAAGAGCGGAAGACCCGACGACTGCGCGATCTCCTGGTTGCGCTCCGCCAGCGTCACGAGCTTCTGCAGCAGCTCCGGATCCGGTACGTCGTGGAACAGCGAGTCCGGGTTGTGCTCGAGGTGTCGAAGCGGATGGCGGATCTCGCTGCCATGGGCGAGCAGGGCGACCTTGATGCCCGCGCGCTGCAGGGCGGGAAGGTCGGCGGCGATGTCGTCGCCGTTCAGCCAGCCGAGGAGCGGGCGGAACGCATCGGCGACCAGGTGCGTATAGCGGGGCAGGACCCTCCGAACCTCCCGCAGCTGCACCTCGAGGTCGCCGAGCTGTCGCACCGGCACGTGGACGTCGGCCTGGTAGCCGAACGCACGGTCACCCACGTGCATGACGACCTCGGCCGAGACGTCCGGCATCTCGTGCGTGAGTGCCTGCGCGAGCGCCGCCAGCTGACCGGCGTAGTTGGCCGGCCCGAGCCCCAGCCTGACGCGCGTCCGGCTGAGGGCCCGCCAGGGTGTCGCGCTGCCGCTGTCCCAGTCCACCTGGCGCGCGGCCAGCGTCCGCGGCTCGGCCAGGCGTGCGTAGAGGTCGAGCAGCGCGCGGCTCTCGCTCTCCCAGGTGAGCTCGCCGAGCGCCGTGGCCGACTCTGGTCCGCCGGACAGCGCGGCGCCTACGACGGCCGCTGCCGCTGCCGGGTCCGAGGCCTCGAACTGTGCGCCGGTCGGGAGCGCCGGGGACTTCTTCGCGCGGACGCTAGTCGGTGTGACTAGAGGTGCTCCCGCGAGGAGCGCGGACACCAGCGCCGGGGCGGGGTTGTCCTCGCGCGCGCCGCCGGAGGCGGCGACCACGACCGCGTCGGCGCCGCGGAGGGCGTCGGCCAGCACGTCGTCGGGCGGCGGCGGAACGACGGTCACCCTGCCCGCCAGGCCGAGCCCCTGAGCCCGCCGAAGCGCGCGGGACACTTTGGGCAGGTCCGGCTGGGCAACGACGACCAGGTGAACCTCGGGTAGCTCGGGGAGCGCCTTGACCAGCGTGGCCAGGGCCGGTCCGCGCTGAACGTCGCCGACCAGCACGACGACCGACGCCTCCGCGGCGAGGGTCATCGAGTCCCTCAGGGACACCAGTCGCCCGCGGGCGGGGGCGTTGCGAACTGGCAGGTCGCGTACGACGAGGGGCGGCTCCCGCAACGAGAGCCGGCGCGTGAGCACCGTGGCCTCGGGCCCTGAAGCTGTCACGACGGCATCCGCGGAGCCTGCCAGGGCCGCTTCCATGGTGTCGCGTGCGCTTGCTGTTCGCTCGTCGGTGGGCTCGTCGCGCCGAGCCGGTCCGCGCACGTCGTACACGAGGTGCACCGTCGCGCCTCGTGAGCGGATCCGCTCGGTGGAGAGGACGGCCGTGGGCAGCATGGTCACCCCCAGGGCGTGGATGACGTCCGGCTCCAGCTCCTCGACGACCGGCCCGAGCGCCACGTCGAGGTCGAGCAGCACGGGGTCCGCCCGGCGCCAGTCCGGTGGGTCGGCCGGGTCCACCCCGCCGCCGCGACTCGCGAGCCGCCCGTGGAGCCACCGGTCGGTCCGTGTCCCCGCGGCGACCTCGCGCTCGCGAGCGTGGGCCACGCCGCGCCGGACCTGCTCCTCCCGCCGCAGCTCGTCGCCGACCGGGACCGGGATGACCCGCACCGGTCCGAACGAGGTCTCAGCGGCGCCCGGGTCCTGTCCAGGGACCAGGACGGTCGTGTCCCAGCCGGCGCGCGCAGCCGCGACGGCCACTCGGCGGACGCGAGGAGACTGTTCGGGCGAAGCCTCGGAGAGCACGACGAGTCGCGGCCGGCGTTCGGACGGGGACCGTCCTTCCACGTGTGGCCTCCGGTCACTGGCGAGGTGGGGGCGAGCGCTCGTCATGATAGGCGACTGCCGACATGACAAGATTCGGCCATGCGGGGTCCCCAGAGGTGAAGGTCATCAGTGTCGTCGGCGCGCGCCCCCAGCTCGTCAAGCTGGCCCCGATCGCGGCTGCGATGGCTCGCACCGAGCACGAGCACCAGGTGGTGCACACCGGCCAGCACTACGACGCGGAGATGTCGGACGTCTTCTTCAGCGGGCTCGGCATCCCCGACCCCGACATCCACCTCGGCGTCGGCTCGGGCAGCCACGGCGCGCAGACCGGCACGATGCTGGCCGCGCTCGACCCGATCTTCGACAAGGAGCGCCCCGACTGGGTGCTGGTGTACGGCGACACGAACTCCACCATCGCCGCCGCTCTCGCGGCCGTGAAGCTGCACGTGCCCGTCGCGCATCTCGAGGCCGGGCTGCGCTCCTTCAACCGCCGCATGCCCGAGGAGCACAACCGGGTCCTGACCGACCATGCCGCCGACCTCCTCCTCGCACCGACCGAGGTCGCGATGCAGCACCTGGCCGACGAGGGCCTGGGCGAGAGAGCCCGCCTGGTCGGCGACGTGATGGTCGACGTCTGCCTCCAGGTCCGCGACGCGGTCGACGCCGGCCAGGTGCCACCCGCGAGCCTGCCGGAGGGCATCGACCCGGCGGCGCCGTACCTCGTCGCGACCCTGCACCGTCCCGACAACACCGACGAGCCGCAGCGCCTCGGCGCGATCCTCGACGCCCTCGCCGCGCTGCCTGTGCCGGTGGCGCTGCTGGCACACCCTCGACTGGTGAACCGCGCCTCCGCACACGGGTTCGACCTCGCGCGGGGGTCGCTGTTCGTCGGCCGCCCGCTGCCCTACGCCGGTCTGATCTCGGCCGTGATGGGCTCGGCCGGGGTCGTGACCGACTCGGGCGGCCTGCAGAAGGAGGCGTTCCTCCTCGGCCGCCCGTGCACGACGATCCGCCCCGAGACGGAGTGGGTCGAGACGCTCGAGGGCGGCTGGAACGTCCTCGCGCCCGACCCGCACCGCCTCGAGCGTGACGACTGGGTGTCGACGGCGACCCGTCCGGCGCCCCAGGTCGACATCGGAGCACCCTACGGCGACGGCAAGGCCGCCGACGCGGTGGTCGCCACGCTGGTCGCCCAGCTGGCCTGAGCGGGGCTCCGCCCCCGTCGGTTGCTATCCTCGGCGGCTGTCACCCCCGTCGACCACCAGGGAGGCTGCCGCATGAGCAGTGGCGCCGGCAGGCGACCCCACGTGCTCTATGTGGCGTGGGGCTTCCCCCCGATGGCAGGTGGCGGCACCTACCGGACCCTCGCCACCGCCAACATGCTCCACGACGTGGGCTTCGACGTCACCGTGCTCACCGCCGAGCGGGAGGCGTTCCTCGGCTTCACCGGAGTCGACGACACGCTCGTGGAGCGGGTGAACCCCGCGATCGAGGTGGTCCGCATCCCCTTCGAGCGCCCGGCCCAGGACTTCGACATCCGGCACTGGCCCAAGGAGCGGCTCGCCGACCCGAACCAGTGGCGGCTGGACCACCTGGCCCACGAGCAGGACGACTTCCCCGAGCCCAGCTTCGGTCCCTGGCTGAAGCCGATGCTCGCCGCGGCCGAGCGCATCCACGAGCGGCGCGCCCTGGACCTCGTGATCGGCTCGGCCAACCCCCACGTCGTACTCGCGGCGGGTGACCACCTGCACACCAGGCACGGCGTGCCCTACGTCATCGACCACCGCGACGCCTGGCGGCTGAACTGCTACACGGGAGCCGAGGCCGGGACCCACGACCCGCGCGTGGCCGAGCTCGAGACCCGCTACGTCGAGAACGCCCACGAGATCTGGTTCGTCAACGAGCCGATCAGACAGTGGCATCGGGCGATGTACCCGAAGGCCGCGGACCGGATGCGGGTGGTGGAGAACGGCTACGACCCGGCTTTCGCGCCCGCTCCCCAGGAGTCGGCGCCGGACCCTGACCGCCCGTTGTCGTTCATGTACCTGGGCACGATCGGTGCCCGCGTGCCGATCGCCGAGACGGTCGAGGGATGGGTCAAGGCCCGTCGGCTCTCGGACGAGATCGCCCGGGCGACCGCCACGATCCATGGACCGCTCCCCGTCGAGGAGCCGGCCAAGGCCCAGCTGCTCGCCGGCGCTGCGGCGTACGGGCTGCACTACGGGGGACCGGTCAAGAAGGCCGACGTGGCAGACGTCTACGCTGCCACGGACGTCCTGATGCTGATCCTGTCGGGCGGTCGCTACGTCACCAGCGGCAAGGTCTACGAGTACCTCGCCACGGGCCTGCCGATCGTGTCCGTCCACGAGCCCGGCAACGGAGCCTCCGACATCCTGCGCGACTACCCGCTGTGGTTTCCCGCCCGGGACCTCTCGGTCGACTCGGTCGCGGCGGCCCTGGTGGCGGCGGCGCAGGGCGCGCGGCAGGCCGATGCCGACGTCCGGCGGCAGTGTGTCGAGTTCGGGCAGCGCTACGAGCGCAGCCTCCAGCTCCGCGAGCCCATCGAGGAGCTGCTCCGCTTCGTGACCTCACGCGAGAGGAGCGCGGCCCGATGAGGGTGATGGCGCTCACGACGCGCAAGGACTTCACCCAGCAGCGGCTCTTCCGGCTGGTCTCCCGTCTCGACCTCGGTGACGACCTCGACATCGAGCTGGTCACCGTCCACACTCCTCGCCGCAAGCTCGCCGTACGCCGCGTCGACACCGTGGACCCCTCCGTGATCCCGTGGCGCCCGGTCGTGCCGGTCAGCGGCGAGGGCGTCGCGACCTGGCACGGTCCCCGCCGGCTCGTGGCCCGCGGCCTGCGCGCCGTACGACGGGCCGGGTCGGTCGTCCCCCGACCCGAGTCGCTGCGCATCGATGACGGCACGTTCCTGGCAGTGGCCTGCGCGACGTCCGCGGAGCTGGCCCGACGCGCCCAGGAGGTCGACGTGGTGGTCGCCGTGGAGCGTGAGGCTGCGCGCGCGGCCTACCAGCTGGCCAAGCGCGCCGACCGGCCCGTGGTCGTCGACGGTGCCTCCAAGGTCCGCCGGGTCCTCGAGGCGAGCGAGCGGCCGGTCCCGCGCCCTGCGGCGCCCGCTGACTTCGTCGGCGACACGGGGAAGCGTGCCTCGCGCGATCTTCCCGACCCGCCGGAGCCGGCCAGCCGCTCGGTGCTCATCGCCCCGGCGAACTACGCCGGCCAGGCTTATGCGTGGGCGGAGGCCGTCCGTGCCCATGTCCCGGACGCGACCGCTATGAACACCCGCGTCGGCGTGCTCAAGCGAGGCTTCACCAACCACTACACGGTCGACAGCACCGTCTTCGCCGGCGACCTCGAGTGGCGGCTGGCCTGGCGCGACTTCGTCGACCAGCACTTCACGCATGTGATCGCCGAGGTCAACCTGCCGATCCTGGGCAGCATCGCGGGCGACGGGGAGCAGCACGTCCGCGAGCTGCTGAGCGCCGGCAAGAAGGTCGCGCTGCTGTCGCACGGTTCGGACGCCCGCATCCCGTCGGTGCACGCGGAGCGCGAGCGCTGGCACTCCTACGAAGCCCTGGACCCGAAGCTCCTGCGGCATCTGGAGGAGCGGGCGCGCATCAACGTCGAGCTGTACAACAGCTTCGACGGCACGGTCTTCGTCTCGACCCCTGGGCTGCTGGAGTTCGTCCCGGCCGCGGTCTGGCTCCCGCTGGTCGTCGACGTCGGCCTGTGGGAGCCAGATCACGAGCCGATGCGGCGCGAGGTCCCGATCGTGGCGCACATCCCCAGCAGTGCCCAGAAGGGCTCGCACATGATCGACCCGATCCTCACCTCGATGCACGACCGCGGGCTGATCGAGTACCGCCGCGTGGAGGGCGTCCCGCACGCCGAGATGCCGACGCTCTACGGGACGGCCGACATGATGGTCGAGCAGTTCGGGATCGCCGACTACAGCGCCGCTGCCTGCGAGGCGATGGCAGCGGGCAGGGTCGTGGTCAGCCGGGTCGCGGACAACGTCCGGGACCACGTTCGCGAGCAGACCGGTCGGGACCTGCCCATCGCCGAGGCCAACCCGGAGACGCTCGAGCAGGTGATCCTGGGCCTGGTCCAGGACCGCGACCGCGCCCGGGCGCTCGCGCAGGAGGGCCGCAGCTTCGTGCGAGAGGTCCACGACGGGCGCCGGTCGGCGCAGGTGCTCCAGACCTGGCTGGACGAGACCAGCGGGTGACCCGGCCGATTTAGGGGTTCCGACCGCCGACAGGTCATGATAGGCGGCGACGTCAGTACCCCCTGACCATCCCCGACCACCCCCGGACCTGGAGAGGACCACCCTATGACCGGCGCCGAGGCCAGGCCCATCCCCGCCGCACGCCCCGTCATCGACGAGTCGGACATCGAGGCCGTCGTCGCTGTGATGCGCAGCGGCATGGTGGTCCAGGGACCCGAGGTCAAGGCCTTCGAGGACGAGTTCTCCGAGCTGGTCGAGGGTCGGCACTGCGTGGCGGTCAACTCCGGCACGTCGGCGCTCCACCTGACGATGATGGCTCTGGGTGTCGGCCCCGGCGACGAGGTGATCTGCCCGTCGTTCTCGTTCGCGGCCACCGCCAACGCGATCCGCCTCGTCGGAGCCATCCCGGTGTTCGCCGACATCGAGCGCGACTCCTTCAACATCGACCCGGCCGCCGTCGAGGCGCTGGTCGGCCCGAATACGGCGGCGATCATGCCCGTGCACCTCTACGGCCAGCCCGCGGACCTGAAGGCGCTCGGTGAGATCGCGGCCAAGCACGGCCTCGCGGTCGTCGAGGACGCCGCCCAGGCGCACGCCGCCGCGATCGACGGCAAGCCCGTCGGCGCCTGGGGCAACGCGGGGTGCTTCTCCTTCTACCCGACCAAGAACATGCACTCGCTCGAGGGCGGCATGGTGACCACGGGCGACGCTGAGCTGGCGCGGCAGCTCCGGCTGCTGCGCAACCAGGGCATGGAGCAGCGTTACGCCAACGAGGTGGTCGGCACCAACACGCGCATGACCGACGTCGCCGCGGCGGTCGGTCGCAACCAGCTGCGACGGCTCGACCAGTGGACCGAGCAGCGGCGGGCCAACGCCAAGCGCTTCGACGCCGAGCTCTCCGGCGTTGTCGTGCCGCCGGTCGCCGACGGCTACCGCCACGTCTACCACCAGTACACGATCCGCTCCAAGGACCGCGACGGGCTCCAGGCACGCCTCACCGACAAGGGCATCGGCAGCGCGACGTACTACCCGACGCCCATCCACCGCCTGAAGCCGTTCCTCACCGAGGCCGGCACACCGGACACGCGCTGGGACCTGCCCGAGACCGAGCGAGCCGCTCTGGAGGCGCTCTCCCTGCCGGTGATGCCGACCCTCACGCCCGAGGAGCTCGACCGCGTCGTCGCAGGCGTCAACGAGGCGGCGGCACAGTGACCCTGAGAGCCGGTCTGGTCGGGCTCGGCGCGATGGGGCGCAACCACGCCCGCATCCTGTCGCTGCTCGAGGGCGTCGACTTCGTCGGCGCCGCCGACGCCGTCATCACCGACACCCGGGTCGCCCACGGAGCGCCGATCGTGGCGACCGTCGAGGAGCTCATCGCGCTGCGCCCCGACTACGTCGTCGTCGCGGCCCCGACGGCCACGCACGAGGACATCGGCATGCAGCTCGCCGAGGCGGGCATCAGCGCGCTGATCGAGAAGCCGCTGGCCCCCAGCGTCGAAGGTGCGCGCCGGCTCGTCGAGGCCTTCGAGTCGCGCGGCCTGGTCGGGGGAGTCGGACACATCGAGCGCTACAACCCCTCGCTGCAGAGCCTGCGGGCGCGGCTGGCCGAGGGCGAGCTCGGCGAGGTCTACCAGGTCGTCACCCGGCGGCAGGGCCCGTTCCCCGCTCGGATCGCCGACGTCGGCGTGGTCAAGGACCTGGCCACCCACGACATCGACCTGACCGCCTGGGTCACCGGCCGCGACTACGTCTCGGTCTCCGCGCGCACCTCGCGGCGCAGTGGCCGCGAGCACGAGGACATGGTCGCGGTGGTCGGCGAGCTCGAGGGCGGCACCATCGTCAACCACCTCGTGAACTGGCTCAGCCCGCTCAAGGAGCGCTCGACGGTCGTCACCGGTGAGAAGGGCTGCTTCGTGGCCGACACCCTCACCGCCGACCTCACCTTCTACGCCAACGGCTCGCTGCCGACCGAGTGGGAGACCATGCGCGCCTTCCGAGGCGTGTCCGAGGGTGACATGACCCGGTTCGCGATCTCCAAGCGCGAGCCCCTGCTGGTCGAGCACGAGCGGTTCCGTGACGCGGTCACCGGGGAGGCCGGCGCCCTCGCCGAGATCGTGACGCTGCGCCAGGGCCTGCGCACGGTCGAGGTCTCCGCCGCGGTGCTGCAGTCGGCGGCCGACGGCTCCACGGTCAAGCTCTGAGCAACCGGCCATGACCCCCGACGTCTCGGTCATCGTGCCGGTGTACAACACCCTGCCGTACCTGCGCGACTGCCTCGACTCCCTGGTAGGCCAGACCATCGGCCAGGGACGCCTGCAGGTGGTCGCCGTCGACGACGGGTCGACCGACGGCAGCAGCGCCGTACTGGACGACTACGCCACCGAGCACCCGGACCTCTTCGTGCTGGTCCACCAGGAGAACTCCGGCGGACCTGCCCGGCCGTGCAACGTCGGGCTGGAGCACGCCACCGGGCGCTACGTCTTCTTCCTCGGGGCCGACGACCACCTCGGCCTCGAGGCCTGCGAGCGCATGGTGGCCAAGGCCGACGAGTGGGAGTCCGACGTCGTCTGCGTCCGGCTCGTCGGCACCAACGGGCGCGAGATCGGCCAGAGCCTCTTCGCCGAGAACCAGCGCGAGATCGAGTTCCCCGACCAGCGCCCGTTCCTCACCGCGAACACCAAGCTCTTCCGGCGCTCGGTCCTGGAGGACCACGGGATCCGCTACCAGGAGGACATCTTCGTCGCGAGCGACCAGACGTTCACGATCGAGGCGATGTACCGCTCGAAGCGGATCTCGGTGCTCGGCGACTACGAGTACTACTACGCCGTGCTCCGCTCCGAGGGCGGCAACATCATGTTCCAGGACGACTGGGGCGCGAGGCTCGACGCGATCGACTCCACCATGCGCTACGTCGCGAGGCTGATCAGCGACCCCGACCTCGTCGACGCCGTGCTCGTGCGTCACCTCAAGTGGGAGTTCGCCTCACGGCTGCGCGACATCGACGAGTACGCCGAGGACGAGCACACCGCTCTTGTCGCCCGCGCCAAGTCCGCGGCTGACCTCTACCTGACCGACGGTCTGAGCCGGATGCTGCCCGTGCTCTCGCGCCTCCGGCTGCGGCATGCCCAGGCCAGTGACCTGGATGCCATCCGTCAGCTCAACGAGGCCGCCGAGGAGGGTGACCCGGTCAGCGTCGTGCTGCGCGACCACCGCGTCTACCTCGCCTACCCCGGCTTCGGGCGGCTACCCGACGAGTGGTTCGAGGTCACCCACGACCTGAGCCGCGTCCGCAGCTATGTGCGGGCCGAGGTGACCGACCTCGCCTGGCGTGAGTCCGACCTGGTCGTCCAGGTGCGCACCCGCCTCGCCCCCGGCGACACCGGCGCCCTGCGCGTGGCGCTCCACCCCACCCCCTCCGGCTCGCACGACGTCGCCCTGGACGGTGCGATCGAGGACCTGGTCGCGACCGACGCCGGCACCGACCTCGTCGTCGTCGTTCGGGGTGCCGACCTGGCAACGCATCCGGGGAAGCGCTGGTCGGTGTGGCTCGACCTCGGGCTTCCCGACCCGGAGACGGCCGTCCCCCTGCGCACAACGTTCCGCGTGGAGACCGCCGTTGACCTCGACGGCCGGCACGTCAAGCTCATCGCGCGCCCCGGCAAGACCAACTCGCGTCTGGTCGTCACCGGCCGTGCTGTCGCTGGACCGGGCAAGCCCCACCCTGGCACCACTGATCGTTGGAAGAGGTTGTTCCCGTGGACATCTGCGTAGTCGCACTCGGCAAGATCGGGCTGCCGCTGGCCGTGCAGTTCGCCAGCAAGGGCCACAAAGTCGTGGGCGCCGACGTCAACGCCGAGCTCGTCGACCTGGTGAACCGCGGTGTCGAGCCGTTCCCCGGAGAGGCCGACCTGGGCACCAAGCTCGCCGAGGCGGTCGGCAAGGGGCTGCTCTCGGCGACCACCGACACCACGGCCGCGGTCGCGGAGGCAGACGCGGTGGTGGTCGTCGTACCCCTCTTCGTCGACCTCGAGGGTGTCCCGCACTGGGAGTGGATGGACGCCGCCACCGAGGCGATCGGCAAGGGGCTCAGGCCGGGCACCCTGGTCAGCTACGAGACCACGCTCCCCGTGGGCACCACGCGCGACCGCTTCGGCCCCAAGCTCGAGGAGCTCTCCGGTCTGCGCGCCGGGGTGGACTTCCACCTGGTCTTCAGCCCCGAGCGGGTGCTGACCGGCCGGGTCTTCGCCGACCTGCGCAAGTACCCCAAGCTCGTCGGCGGTGTGACCCCGGCGTCGGCCGAGGCGGCCACCGCGTTCTACGAGGCGGTGCTCGACTTCGACGAGCGCCCTGACCTCGACCGACCCAACGGAGTCTGGGACCTGGGCTCGTCGGAGGCCTCGGAGTTCGCCAAGCTCGCGGAGACGACCTACCGCGACGTCAACATCGGGCTGGCCAACCAGTTCGCGCGCTACGCCGACTCGATCGACGTGGACATCCTGAAGGTCATCGACGCCTCGAACTCGCAGCCCTACAGCCACATCCACCGGCCGGGCATCGCGGTCGGTGGCCACTGCATCCCGATCTACCCGCGGCTCTACCTCTGGAACGACCCGGCCGCAACCGTCGTACGCGCGGCCCGGGAGGCCAACGCCGGCATGCCGGAGTACTCCCTCGACCTGCTCGCGGCGGCCTACGGGCCGCTGGAGGGTGTCCCGGTGCTCGTGCTGGGCGCGGCCTACCGCGGCGGCGTGAAGGAGACGGCCTTCTCCGGTGTCTTCCCGCTCGTGGAGGGCCTGCGCGCCCGGGGAGCCGTCCCCTACGTCAGCGACCCGCTCTTCACCCCCGACGAGCTGGAGGAGGAGGGGCTCCCGCCCCACCGCGGCGAGGAGGTCACGGCCGCCGTCGTGCAGGCCGACCACGCCGACTACCGCACGCTGACCCCGAAGGATCTCCCGGGCGTGACCGTCCTGGTCGACGGCCGCCGGGCGACCGACCCGGCAGCCTGGGAGGGCGTACGCCGCGTCGTGATCGGCGGCTGAGCGCTGGTCGAGCCGGGAAGATCGCCCCCCGGGGCGGTCGACCGTGTCGAGACCACTCCGCAGCGGACCCACCGTGGTGACCACTGCGGGCCCCGACCGGGTGGTCTCGACACGCTTGCTCGCTGGCGCTCGCCTCGCGGCTCGACCAGCTACCGCTCGGTGAGGGTGCCGTCCTTCTCGTCGTAGACCGCGCCGGTCTGCGGGCAGGTCCAGGTGCCGTCGCCGGACTCCTCCAGGCGTACGCCGGCCCGGCCGACCCAGCCGAGCCGCTTCGCGGGAACCCCCGCGACGAGCGCGAACGCCGGGACATCGCGCGTCACCACCGCGCCGGCGGCCACCAGGGCCCAGGGCCCGACCTTGACCGGGGCCACGCAGACCGCGCGGGCACCGATCGAGGCGCCCTCGCCGATCTCGACGCCGACCGGGACCCAGTCGGCTCCGCGCTTGAGCTTGCCCTCGGGGTCGACCGAGCGAGGGTACTGATCGTTGGTGAGCACTGCCGCCGGACCGATGAACACGCCGTTGCCCAGGCTGGCGGGCTCGTAGACCAGGGCGTAGTTCTGCAGCTTGCAGTGGTCACCCATCACGACCCCGGTGCCGACGTAGGCGCCCCGGCCGACGATGCAGCCGGCGCCGAGCCGGGCGTCCTCCCGGATCTGGGCGAGCTCCCAGACCGTGGTGCCGTCGCCCAGGATGGCCGAGTCGGCGACCTGCGCGGTGTCCTTGATCGTGGCACTCATGGGGCCACCGTACGGGCCGGGTCCCCCGGGACGGCGCGGGGGTCAGGTACCGTAACGCCCGCACCAGCGAATCCGTGAACGGCGAGGACCGACATGTACAAAGACCTCCGCGTCGCGGTCGTCGTCCCGGCGTACAACGAAGAGAAGCTGATCGCCAAGACGCTGCGGACGATGCCCCCGTTGGTCGACCGGATCTTCGTGATCGACGACTGCAGCACCGACCAGACCAGCGCTCGGGCGGCCGAGGTGGCTGCCGAGGACCCCCGGGTCGAGGTGGTCCGGCAGGCCCAGAACACCGGCGTCGGCGGCGCGATCATCGCCGGTCACCGTCGCGTGCTCGCGGAGGACCTCGACGTCAGCGTGGTGATGGCGGGCGACGCCCAGATGGACCCCGACTACCTGCCCGCGCTGCTCGACCCGATCGCCGACGACGGCGTGCAGTTCTCCAAGGCCAACCGCTTCTACGCCCGGTCCTCGAGCGAGGGCATGCCAGCACACCGCGTCTTCGGCAACGTCGTCCTGTCCGTGATGACGAAGTTCTCCTCGGGCTACTACCACCTCTTCGACCCGCAGAACGGCTACACCGCGCTGCACCGCGACGCCCTGGGCAGGCTGGACCTCGACGCGATCCGCGCCAACTACTCCTTCGAGAACAGCCTGCTGATCCACCTCAACATCCTGCGCGTGCGCGCACGCGACGTCCCGATCCCCGCCGTGTACGGCGAGGAGGTCTCCGGGATGCGGCTGCGCCGCGTGGTGCCGATGCTGCTGAACACCTTGTTCAAGGGCTTCTGGATGCGCATCTGGCGCAAGTACGTCTTCCCGAGCTTCGGTCCCTTCGCGCTGCTGTTCTTCGGCGGCATCTTCGCCACCGGGCTCGGCCTCGCTGCGGCGCTGGTGATCACGATCCTCGCCTTCAACGACGTCACCGCCACGCCCGCCACCGTGATGATCTCGATCGCGCCGCTCCTGGCGGGCATCCATCTCCTGGTCAGCGCGCTGATCGTCGACATGCAGGAGAGTCCGGATTGAGCACCACCGTGCGTACGACGGCCACCGGCGCCGACACGGCGTGGATGTCGTGGCTGCGGGTCGTCGCGATCTGCGGCGTGGTCGCCATCCACACCGTGGGCCACAACGCGGCGCGTCCCAACGCCCGCGACACGATGCGCGGCCAGGTCGCGCTGCTGCTGGACTTCGGCTCGATGTACGCCGTGCCGGTCTTCGTGATGGTCAGCGGCGCCATGATGCTGGACCCGAGCCGTTACCGCGGGCCGAAGCAGTTCCTCCGCAAGCGCGCGTCGAGGCTCGTGCCGACGGTGGTGTTCTGGCACCTCTGGTACATCTTCTTCATCGCGATCGTGCTCGACTCGGACCTGACCTTCCGCACGGCCGTCGGACGCTCGCTGAGCGGGCACCTCTACACCGCGCTGTACTTCTTCTGGATCGTGCTCGGGCTCTCCCTCCTCGCGCCGCTCCTGGTGCCGTTCGTGCGCGACACGGGGCGCAAGGGCGCCCTGGTCGCCGGCCTGGGCTGGTGTGCGATCCCGGTGCTGACCCTCGCCACGGTGCGGCTGCGTGAGGCCCCCCTCGGCTTCGCGGACTCGGCGTTCACGTGGTGGTTCCCCTACGTCGGGCTGTTCTTCCTCGGCTACGCGCTCCGCGGGCTCGTGCTGCGTGGTGCCATGCTCTGGCTCGCCGCCGCCGGGGCGGCGGGGCTCGCGGTCCTCAACGCCTGGCAGTGGCGCAACCCTGAGGCGCCGACGTGGCTGCAGACCCTCTCGCCGGTGGGCTACTACAGCTTCACCGGCATCGTCTTCGCCTGCCTGGTCTACCTGGCCTTCCAGGGGATGCTCTCCCCGGGCGGACCGCTCCGGGCAGCCACCCGGCCGGCTGCGGTCAAGGCCGGCAGGCTGCTCGGCGACGCCACCCTCGGCGTGTTCGCCCTGCACCTGACCGTCCTCTACTACGTGCAGAAGGCCGAGATCGGCGGCCCGCAGAAGTGGAGCCCGACCACCCTCGACATGCTGCTGCGGCTCGTCGTCGTGCTGGCCGTCACGTGGGCGGTCGTGCTCCTGCTTCGGCGGATCCCCTACGTGCGGGCGCTGCTGTGAGTCGGATCGCCAACCGAGAGGGCACCTCGCCCGCTGCACGGCTCTGGCTCGCCGTACGCACCCACTGGCTGGTGCTGCTCCTGGCCGGCGTGGTCTTCCTGATCAGCTATGTCTCCACTGTTCGCACCGAGATCCTGTTCGCACCTGACACGCGCTACTACGCGGGCATGGCGCTCAACTACGGCGGCGTCAGCCAGGAGGACGCGGCAGAGCAGGTGATGGCGGAGAGCGCCAAGCAGGGCTGGGCGAGCCCGGACGCCGACCTGCTGTTCGGCTGGGGACTGGTGCAGCCGCGCGTCGTCTACCCAGCGCTCTCGACGCCGTTCGTCAAGGTGTTCGGCATCGACGGGCTGGCGGTCGTGCCCGGACTGGCGATGGCCCTGCTCGTCGGCGTCGCGGTGCTGATGATCGCGCGCCGCTGGGGTGCTCTCCCAGCGCTGGCCAGCATCCTGCTGCTGTGCAGCAGCCAGCGGATGATGTTCTACGGCGCCGCCATGCTCACCGAGTCGCTGACCGCGCTCTGGGGTGCGCTGATCCTCGCCGCCGCATGGTGGTACCAGCGCAGCCCCGGCAAGGCCGGCATCGCCGCGATGGTCGGGCTTACCCTGCTGATGGCGTTCACCCGCCAGGCGACGCTGATCCCAGCCGGCGCGTTCATCATGGCCTGGTTCGTCGCGCTGGTCCTGCGGCGCAAGCCCAACGGCTGGGGCGTGCCGGCCCTGGCGGTCGGGGTCACCGCGGTCGCCACCCAGGTCCTGCAGACGAAGCTCTTCCCGACCTTCTCCCAGTCCGACCAGTTCATGAGCAAGACCGGCGCGGACACCCTCACCGAGGCCATCCTGAAGTCGCCCGAGCTCGCGTGGGACATCCTCAAGGTCGACGCGAACTACATGGCGGTCAGCGACCGCCCGCTGCTGGTGCTGCTCGCCCTGGCGTTGCTGTCGATGGTGGTGTTCTGGCGCCGCACCGAGTCCCATCTGCTCCTGGGCGCGCTGCTGGCCTACGAGCTCTACAACGTCACCAATGGCACCCCGACCGCGTTCCGCTACGGCATGCCCGGGCTCATCTTCGTCCTGGTCGCGGTGGCGATGCTCGTCGCCGAGGCCACCAACCCAGGTCGGGCAGAGGCGAAGCGCTAGGCGAGGAGCGCCCGTCGAGACCGCTGCGCTCGCCGGATAGGGTCGCAGGGTGTACGCCGCGCCGCCGAGGTATGTCGAGGGGCTGCCCCATCCGGGGCGGGCCCTGGTGATGGGCGTGGTCAACGTGACGCCGGACTCCTTCAGCGACGGCGGCCTCTACTTCGACACCGACAAGGCGGTCGCCCACGGGCTCGAGCTCGTGGCGCAGGGCGCCGACCTCGTCGATGTCGGCGGGGAGTCGACGCGGCCGGGGGCACAGCGGCCGACCGAGCAGGAGGAGCACGACCGCGTCGTACCCGTGATCCAGGCGCTGGCGGCGCAGGGCGCCCTGGTCAGCGTCGACACCATGCGTGCGAAGGTCGCGACCGAGGCGGTGCGGGCCGGCGCCGTGCTGGTCAACGACGTGAGTGGTGGCCGCGCCGACCCGGACATGCTCGCCACGGTCGCCCGGCTCGACGTGCCCTACGTGCTCATGCACTGGCGGGCCCACAGCAACCAGATGCACGAGCACACCTCCTACCGCAGCGTCGTCGACGACGTGCTCGAGGAGATCGCCGAGCAGCTCCAGGAGGCGACCAAGGCCGGCATCACCCACAGCATCGCCGTCGACCCGGGCATCGGGTTCTCCAAGACCGGGGAGCAGAACTGGGACGTGCTGCGCGAGCTGCAGCGGTTCCACGAGCTCGGCCACCCGGTCCTCGTCGCCACCAGCCGCAAGCGGTTCCTGGGCGAGCTCCTCGACGGGCGCGAGCCGGGGGAGCGCGACGACGCCACGACTGCGACGACCGCGCTCGCTGCTGCCGCGGGTGCGTGGTGCGTGCGGGCCCACGAGGTGCGGGCGACCGCCGACGCCGTACGCGTAGCAGCTCGGTGGGCGGGGGGTCACCCGTCGTGACCGATGTCATGCAGAGCGTGGAGGAGGCCAACGCGGCCTTCTACGCAGCCTTCGAGGGGGCCGACCTCGACGCCATGCGCGCGCTCTGGCTCGAGCGCGACGACACCGTCTGCGTCCACCCCGGCGCAGCGCCGCTGCGGGGCAGCTCGGCGATCGCGCGTTCGTGGGCGCTGATCATGGCCAACACGCCCTACATCCAGTTCTTCCTCACTGACGTCCAGGTCAGCGTGTACGGCGAGATCGCGACCGTGACCTGCACCGAGAACGTCCTGACCGGCGACGACAACCCCGAGGTCTTCGGCGGCGGGAGTGCCGTCGCGACGAACATCTTCCTCCGCGTACCGGACAGCACCGGGGACGAGCACTGGCGGATGTGGGTCCATCACGCCTCCCCGGTACTGTCGGGAGAGACCGATGCAGAACAGTGATGTGACACACGTGACGCGGGACAACACGGACAGACTGGCCGTCTCGGGGATCGAGGCCACCGGCTACCACGGTGTCTTCGACTTCGAGAGGCGTGAAGGTCAGCTCTTCCGGGTAGATCTCGTGCTGGGGCTCGACACTCGAGCCGCTGCACGAAGTGACGACTTGCAGGACACCGTCGACTACGGAACGCTCGTGGCCACGGTGAAGGAAGCGATCGAGACCGACCCGGTGGACCTCATCGAG
The DNA here is from genome assembly GCA_963765905.1 of uncultured Actinomycetota bacterium. Taxonomy (GTDB): domain Bacteria; phylum Actinomycetota; class Actinomycetes; order Propionibacteriales; family Nocardioidaceae; genus SSC3. Next base: position 1,196,949 of record CAVXXY010000006.1, on the reverse strand, counting down.
AAGCTGGCGGCCCGCATCGCGGACCTGTGCCTCGCGGACGGGCGCGTGCAGTGGGCGGAAGTCACCCTGCACAAGCCCGACGCACCCATAGAGGCGACGTTCTCGGACGTCGCGCTCACGATCAGGCGGAGCCGAAGTGACTGAGACCCCCAACCCGAACATCGACATCGACGCCCTCACGGGTGAGATGCACCCGATCCGGCGCACCGTGCTCTCCCTCGGCTCCAACCTCGGCGAACGCAAGCAGGCTCTCCAGGGCGCGCTGGCCACCTTGGCCGACACCCCCGACGTCTGGGTGACCGACGTGTCGCCGGTCTACGAGACCGAGCCCGTCGACGCCCCCGAGGGCTCCAAGCACTTCCTCAACGCCGTGGTCCTGATCGACACCACCCTGCCCGTGCACACACTGCTCGACCGTGCCCAGGCGATCGAGGACGCTTTCGGCCGCGAGCACACCGGGGTCGTCAACGAGCCGCGCACGCTCGACATCGACCTGATCATGGTCGGTGACCGCAAGTGCGACGACGACCGCCTGGTGCTCCCGCACCCGCGGGCCCACCAGCGCGCCTTCGTGTTGGCCCCGTGGGCCGACGTCGACCCCGAGGCCGAGATCCCGGGCAAGGGTGCGGTCAAGGACCTCCTCGACCAGGTCGGCATCGAAGGCATCACCCGGCGCGACGACATCGTGCTGGAGCTGCGCTGACCCGCGACTCCCAGCTCCCTCCCGAGCTGCCGCCCGACGAGGACCGCGAGCCCGGCGGCACCCTGCGTACGACGGGCCCCGGCCTGCTCGCCGTCTGCTTCCTGCTCGCGCTGGTGGGCGGCCGCCTGGTCCGGCCGGTCAGCATCGAGCTCGACGGCGTAGCCCCGAGAGTCGGCTGGATCTCGGTGCTGGTGCTCTACTTCCTCGCCGCGATCCTCGGCTATGTCGCCTTCTCGACGTACCGCACGATCCACACTCACCAACGCCGGCTGCGCGCCAACGAGGCAGTCAACCGGCTCGTGCTCGCCAAGGCCTGCGCGATCGCGGGCGCGGTGCTGGCGGGTGGCTACTTCGGCTACGCGCTGAGCTGGGTCGGGGAGGATTCCAGCCTGGCCGGTGAACGGCTCGGTCGCTCCCTGCTCGCCGGCCTCGCGGGGGTGCTGATCGTGATCGGATCACTTGCCCTGGAGCGCGCGTGTCGGGTCCGGCAGGGCCCTGGCGACGACCTACCCTGACCCCATGGCAACTTCTTCCCCCAAGACGGTTCTTCGCCCTGCCCGCCGCAGGCAGCGCAGCGTGCGGGTCACGGTTGCGGTTGCCCTGCTCAGTGTTGCCACCGTCGCCGTCGTCCTGGCGATCCCGACGCAGTCCTACGCCCTGATGTCCGCCGCTGCCGGCCTCTCGCTGGTGTGCGGCTGGGCCAGTGCCCGCATCGTCTACAACGAGCTGGCCCAGAGCCGGCGTGAGGCTGCCGCCGACCGGGCCGCCCAGGCCAACGCCTACCGCACGATGTTCTCCGCCCGTGTGGAGGAGCACGCCACCTTCACCACGGCCGTGTCGGACAAGCTGGTCCGCACCGACCGTGAGGTCCGCGAGCTGAGCGGCACTCTCGTGCTCGCCGAGAAGCGCGCCGCCGAGGCCGAGACCCGCATACGCCGTGAGACCCGCCGAGCGACCGACCTGGAGTCGAAGGTCTCCGCGCTCGAGGAGGAGCTGGAGATCCGCCGCGCCGAGGAGGAGGACCAGCTCGCCGTCTGGGACGCCGCGCAGTTCCAGCTGCCGGGCATGTCCGGCGACGAGGACCTCGACACTGTGGTCGACCTGCTCGCGTGGGAGGACAAGGTCACCGCCAAGACCACCCCCACCGAGTCCGAGAAGAAGCACGCCTGATCCTCGCTGGTCGAGCAGATGGCGAGGGCGAAGCCCGAGCCGCCGTCTCGACCACCGTGCCCCAGCTCGACCCCCGCGGTGTCCTAGAGTGTGCCGGTGGCACGAATCAAGCTGAGGCCGGCACAGCCCCCGCTCAGGAGCCACCTTCCCGAGGACGTCCGGCGCATCGCCGTCCTGGACCGGCCCGGCATCACCGACACCGCTGACCTGCTGCGCGGCTGGTACCCCGACGCCGCCGTCGAGCTTCTCGACGCCACCCTGCAGGACCGCGAGCGGGAGGCCGCCTTGACCGCGCTCCGGCCCTGGGACGCGGTCCTCGACGTGAGCCACGTGCGCCGCGGCCGCGTGCGGCGCATGCTGGGTGCCTTCCACCTGCTGCGACCAGGCGGGGTCTTCGTGCTCGACGCCGACGACGTCGACGCCGAAAAGCTGGTCACCGGCCAGGTCGGACGTTGGGACCGGAGCGACCGCACCCAGGGGGCTCCGGTCGACGACCTCGCGCACTTCCGGGCTGCGCTGGCTTCGCACGACCGAGTCGGCCAGTACGTCGTGCTCACGTCCCGGGGCAGTGACGTCCACGCCAAGCTCGACGAACCGAGGTTCGACGAGCTGCTCGCACTCCGCCCGCGCGACGACGTACACGAGCTGAGCAGGATCCCCGCGGAGTCGTTCACCCCGCGCGGCGTGCTGCGCGAGTGGCCGGAGTCGCGGGACGAGCACCCCATCCCGACCCGGTACGACGCGCCGGACGTCGTACTGCGGGACTACTCCGACGTGGTGGTGGCTCCCGGCCAGCTGGTCTGCAAGGACGGGCTGGTCCTGCCCGACTCGTTCCGGCACAACCAGCGCCGCCGGCTGGTGAGCCGTGCCGCCGAGGAGGTCGCGCCGCTGTTCGCCCGGCCGGGCTTCGACGAAACCGGCCTCGAACGGCTCCCGGGGACCTACCTGCACCTCGACAACGAGCTGCGTGGTCACTTCGGCCATGTCCTGACCGAGCAGGTCTCCCGGCTCTGGACGCTGGCGCAGGCGCGGGCGCTGGCCCCCGACCTCAAGGTGATCGTCAGCGTGACCCGTGGCCGTGAGATCGCGTCCTGGGAGCGCATCCTCCTGGGGGCCGCCGGTGTCGAGCGCGACGACCTCGTGGTGGTCCGCGAGCCCGTGCGCGTCGAGCGGCTGATCTCCGGCGGACCGCTGCTGTCCCACCCCGAGTACATCCACCCACGCATCGCCGAGACCTGGCTCGAGGTCGGTGACCGCCTCGCAGCCGAGGCAACGTCGACTGACCTGCCCGCGCGCATCTTCTGCTCGCGTGCGCTCGGCAAGCGCGCCTGTCGCAACCAGGAGGAGGTCGAGCAGCTCTTCACCGACCAGGGGTTCACGGTGGTCTTCCCCGAGCAGTTCCCACTCGGCGACCAGGTGGCGATGTTCCGCAACGCCGAGGTCGTGGCGGGCTTCTCCGGCAGCGCGATGTTCACGCTCTGCTTCGCGCCCGAGCCGACACGCGTCGTGATGGTGGGGTCCGAGCGCTACACGGCACGCAACGAGTTCATGATCGCCGCGGTTCTCGGGCACGAGATCGACTCGTTCCTGTGCCGGCCCGAGCGCGAGGACTGGTTCCAGTCGGCGTTCGTCTTCGACCACGACCGGGAAGGGCGCGACCTCGCCCGGGTCTTCACGACGCTGGGGAAGGCCACCGCGTGAGGCTCCGCAGGCAGGCCGAGCCGGAGGCACCGGAGACCCAGCCGGCCAGCCAACCGGACAGCCAGCCGCTCGACCTGGTCACCGCGGCGCTCGACGCGGGCTGGGACCTGGACAAGGCGGACCGGCTCTTCCTCGAGCGGCTGTCGGCGGTCGCCGACGGCCGCCGCACCATCGCGCTGCTCGGCGGGAGGCTCGGTGAGCTGCTCCCGGACGCGACCACCTTCGACCCCCGGCTGTCCGACGACGACCTGGCGCTGCGGCTGGCCGCTCTCGGTGGGCCCGACGTGCTCGTGGTCGACCGGGCACCCGGAGTCAACCGCGGTCTGCTCGTGCGTCTGCTCCCCGTCCTCAAGCTCCACGGCGTGCTGCTCGTCCGCGACGCGGGGGACGTCGCCGGAGTGCTCGCCGACCTGACCAGGGGCGGCCTCGACGCTTCGGCAGAGCTCCTCCTCTCCGACCGGCGGCTGCTCGACGTACTCGGCAGCATCGAGGTCTTCGGACCGCACGCGCAGCTCGTCTGCGGCAAACGCAGCTGGCTGAAGGTGCGTGAGGGCGAGGGCAACGACTACCTCGCGCTCGCCGGCGGTGGTGAGGTCGTGCAGACGCTGCCCGCACAGCGGTTCGAGTCCCGGTCGGTCACGCGTCAGTCGGAGGAGCGCATCACCATCGCCGCGTCGTACGACGTGCCCGAGCTCTCGCTCCGCGAGTACTCCAAGGTGCTCTGCTACCCGGGCCAGGTCGTCACCAAGGGGCGGGTGCTGCTGCCCGACACCTTCCGGCACAACCAGAGCACCTGGGTGAACAACCGCTACCTGCTCCCGGTGGGCTACCGCTACGCGCGGCTGAAGGGGCGCTCCGCGGAGCCGAGCAAGCTGCCCGGCTCGTACTTCTTCCTCGACTCGGAGTACCGCGGTCACTTCGGGCACGCGATGACCGAGCAGCTGTCGCGGCTCTGGGCCTGGCCGGAGGCGAAGGCCGCGGACCCCGACCTGAAGGTGCTGATGCTCAACGGCACCCGCGAGGGGCTCTTCGGCTTCGAGCGGGCGCTGTACGGCGCGGCCGGCGTCGACCCGGACGACCTGGTCGTGGTCGACGGTCCGGTGCGGCTGGAGCGCCTCGTGGCCGCGACGCCGATGTTCTCCCAGCCCGCCTACGTGCACCCGGCGATCGCAGACGTGTGGCGTCGGACCAGCGACGCTCTGGCCGCCGGCGCCGGGAGCGAGCCGGTGCCGCGTCGCATCTTCTGCTCACGCCGCCACGGCAAGCGCGCCTGCAACAACACCGCGGAGGTGGAGAAGTACTTCGAGTCGCACGGCTTCACCGTCGTCTACACCGAGGACCACTCCCTGGCCGACCAGGCCAGGATGTTCCGCGAGGTCGAGGTCGTGGCCGGGTTCGCGGGCAGCGCGCTGTTCAACCTGGTCTTCAGCACGGACCCGAAGCACGTGCTCATGCTGTCCTCGGAGGGCTACACCGCGCAGAACGAGCACCTCATCGCTGCTGTCGGCGGTCACGACGTCACCATCGCGTGGTGCCGGCCGGACCGTCCCCGCCAGGAGGGCGAGGGTTGGAACAACACGTGGTTCCAGTCCAACTTCACCTTCGACTTCGAGCGTGAGGGGCGTCTGGTCACCGAGACGCTCGCGGCGCTCGAGGCGTAGCGCGATGCCTGGTCGCGAGCGGGTGACGGTGCTGGACCCGGCGCTGTCACGGGGCGAGCAGCACGTCGCCCTCACCGCCGGTGGACCGTGGGACCGGATCGTCGATCGCCTGGGGCCGGGTCCCGGAATGGTCGCGCGCGTGCTCGACAGCCTCTACCAGCTGCGCGACGGCGGTGTGCTTGTCGTCGAGGGGTCGGCAGCACACAAGCGCATGCGGCGGTTCCTCGCCGCCGTCGACCCGATGGAGGAGCCCGCGAGCCTGGTGGGCGTGCCCGACGGCGACCTTGCCGCCGCTCGGTCGGCGCTGTCGTCCGTGGAGGTGACGGGGCCCGATGCGGTGCTGACCCGGCGCGCGCTCCCGGCGTACGCCAAGCTCAGCGACGACGAGCTCGCCGAACTCACGCATCGCCGACCGGAGCTGGGGCTGCGAGTCCTCGAGGAGGTGCCGGGCCTGCGCTTCGCCTCGCGCTGCGAGGCGCACAGCAACGTCGAGCAGCCGCGAAGCCACACGCCCACCGAGTACGACGCCCCGCCGCTGTGCCTGCGCGAGTACCGCGACGTGCTCGTCCTGCCCGGCCAGCTGGTCGTGAAGGAAGACCCGCCGCTGGTCCTGCCCGACTCGTTCCGCCGCAACCTCCGCAAGCGGCTCCGCTCCAGCTACACCGACGACCTCGCGCCGCTCTTCGCCGTGCCGCACGAGCCGGTCGACGACGCGCCCGTGCTGCCGGGGACGTACTTCCACGTCGACAGCGAGGCCAGGGGTCACTTCGGCCACGTCGTGACCGAGGTCGTCGCGCGGCTGTGGGGCTGGGAGCGCGCGCGGGCGGTCGACCCGGGCGTGAAGGCGCTGACCGCACTGAACAAGGGCCGGGAGCTGGCCGGCTGGGAGCGGAGCCTCTTCGCGGCAGCCGGCATCGGTGACGACGACCTGGTGTTCACCCGCAGCCCCGTCCGGGTCGAGCGGCTGATCACCGCTCGGCCCGCCTTCTCGCACCCCGACTACGTCCACCCGCTCGTCCAGGAGACGTGGACGCGCATGGGCGACGCGCTGGCCGCGCAAGCGACCCTGGACACCACCCAGGATCGGGTCTTCCTGACCCGGGCGCCGGGTGCGCTGCGCGACTGCCACAACCGCGAGGAGGTGGAGGCGGTCTTCGCTGCCCACGGCTTCGAGGTGCTGCGGCCGGAGACCCTTCCGCTCCCGGACCAGGTCGCGCTGCTACGGCGGGCGAGGGTCGTGGCCGGCTTCGCGGGGAGCCAGCTGTTCACCCTGTGCTTCGCACCGGGGACCAAGCACGTCGTACGGCTGTGCCCGGAGACGTACTGGGCCGCCAACGAGTACCTCATCGGCGCGGTCCAGGGCCACACGCTGCACACGGTCGTCAGCAAGGCCGACCGGCCGGACGCCTTCCACTCGGGGTTCACCTTCGACCACGGGCGTGAGGGCCGCTACCTCGAGCAGGTGCTGGGCGGGCTGTGAGCTGCGATGGTGGTGACGTTGCGCCGGAACGTGGACCCCTCGGAGGCTGTCGCCACGCCTCTACAAGCTCAGCGAGCATCGCATCGTCAGCGCCTCGCCAGCGGCTTGCTATCGCCTGACTCAGGCCCAACGCTCTGACAAGTCGAGCACGCTGCGGATGGTTCGCGTCCCTTCATCGAAGTACTCATCGTCGGGCGCATCGATCGCCGAGCCCACGTCCAGTGGGTGGTAGCTAGCTGGCTGTAGGTCGCGTCAAGTCTGTGGCTGAGCATGGGTGATCGGCTCCGGTGCCTGGAGCTGGTCGAGGATCGTGTTGGTCGTCAGGTCTGGCTGTCGGGTGCCGGGCGCCCACGCTGACTTATGCGACCTTGCGGTGGGCGGGTCGTCTGGCTTCGTTCGGGCTGCCGCAAATGGCGAAGGACCCGGGCGCCAAGCTAGTAGCGGCATAACGCGTTGCGGCGTCTGCCATAGCTAACGCGGCGTCTGGTCCGGGTCCTTCGTGCCTTTGAGCCTGGCACTAACGACCGGAGTTGTGAAGTCCCTGTGGGTCAGTCCTCCTGGGGCCATCTGCTGGCGTCGTAGCCGGCTTGGTCGCGCACCAGGGCGAAGGCGATCTTGTTGGCGCGGTGCGCCATCGCGCAGCCGATGACCAAGCCCTTCTTTCCACGAGCACGCAGCTGAGCGCCGTAGACCTTGGCGGCGGGATCGCTCAACCACAACCCAACACCAAGGTCGATCAAGGCGCGGCGCAGCTCAACGCTGCCCTCGCGACTGATGACACTGTCGCGGCGCTTGCCAGCTGACTCGTACTGGATCGGGTTCAGCCCAGCGGAGCGGTAGACCTGCCGGTGGTTGTCGAACCGGGCCGGGTCACCCAGTGCGCCGCCGTAGTTCCCGGCCCGAACCGCACCCCAGCCCGGAACGGTCAGCAGCGGCGCGAATGGGGTCAACGGCAGCAGCCGAGCCAGCTGCTCAGTGGCCTGGTCGACCTGCGCGTCCAGGTCGACCAGTAGCGCCAGGTCAGCAGCCAGAACAGCGCGGGCGACCGCGGCGTCGGTGGTCGGCAGCGCGTTGCGTGCAGCCTGGACGAGCTTGTCGGCCACGGGCTTGCGGATCTGCAGACCGCGGGTCGCTCCGAACCGGACGAACCTGCCGCTGCCTAACGCGGCGAGCCGAGCGGGGTCGGCGAACTCGGCCGCGACGAGCCGACCGACCTTGGTGCCCAGCACGTTCGGCAGCGCCAGGGTCAGGCCGGGGAAGGTCCTGTCCAGCTGGCCGAGCAGCTGGTTCTTCGTGGCCGTCCGCAACGCCACCCGTCCTGTCCGATGCGCTGACCATGCGGTGAGCTCACCCAGCACCAATGAGCGGTCCCGGACCGGCTGACCGCGTCCGGCCAACAGCAACTCGGTCATCGCCTGCAGGTCGACCACGTCGGTCTTGATGGTGCGTTTGCCCAGCACCCGGCGCTGCTCGGTGACATGGCCAGGGTTGAGCTCCAAGACCTCCCAGCCAGCCGGCCACGCTCCGGCCATCAGCAACGGCCGGTGGTAGTGCCCAGCGGCTTCGATACCGACCTTCACCACCGCACCAGCGGGGAGGACCTGGCCGATGTCGGCGACAGCCTGCGCCAGAGATGGACCGGTCATCGGGCAGCCGGTCCGGGGCTTGAGCAGCAAGGTCCGGGTCACATCGGTGACAGAGAACGCGAACTCGGTCTTGCCAACATCGACCGCGACGACGACCGTCGAGGATGTAGCGCGAGCAGCCTGAACAACCACGGGACTCACCTCCGGGGGTGTCAGAAGGCCACGGCGCAGCAACGCCAGACCTTCAGATGAATGGAACCTGTCGGTCCCTTCCAAGCACCTCCGGAGGTGTCCGTGAAGGACTAACCCCGACCTATATCAGCTAGTCAGGATCTCCATGTACGCGCTGTGGATGTCGTCCCACCATTGCTTCATGGGGTAGGCGTAGATCTCAGCCGCATCGTCACGTCGCGCCAACGCGCCGCTCGACACGGTCGACCGGTGTGAGAGTGGTGTCGTCGTACGTCGGTGCGGGCGACGCTCGCTCGGGCGGGGTAGTCGTCGACGGTTCGACGTAGACAGCCGCGGCGTGGCCATCCGAGTGGAATTGGCCAGCCGGAATCGCTGAAGCTGCCGCGGCTGGATGGTCCCACCCTGCCCCGCCGTCAGCGCCCGCTGCGTCCGGAACGGAGCGATTCCAGCGGACGAGTGCGAAAGACTCCTGAACTTGGATACGCCGTTTGCGGCAACGCTCGCGCCCGTAGACGCGCGCGGGTCACCGCTGACGACCCCAGCCCCCATGTGCGCAGCGCTGGTCACACTCGCAGCGTGCGCAAGCGGCGCGTGGTGGTCGTAGGTGAAGGCGACAGCGGGGGTAGTCCCGTCTAGGCGCGCCGAAGCGCCGTGCGACCGATGGTCGACGGCGTCGTAGGCGGTGTGGTGGTCGTGTTTCGCGGGCGGCCCACGCTCGCTGGTCGCGCTGGACACGAGCGGAGCGACGTGGTCGTCGTTGTAAACCTGGCTGACGATCGGGAGGTCACGCGGAGTGAAGGCATGTGACGGCGCAGCGGCCCCGAGGATCGCGGCGAGCAGAACTACGACGAACGAGACCACCCTTCGGATGTAGCCCCTCACAGTTCGCCACCATCGTCGCCGCTGCCGATTGGCGATATACGGATCGCGTCGCACAGCTGCTGGTGGTCGATGTACGGACTGCCCATCGAGGGCGCATAAAGAGCCAGCGCCTCCAGCAGATCCTCGAAATCCTCGTCGTAGGGGTGGTACGTGTGCAGCGCCTCCTCCAGAGCCGAAGATGCCAAGGCAGAGTCATCGCCGGCGAGGACGCGGCGAGCTGCGGATTGGACCTCGAGCGCGACAAAAGTCATCGGACCATCACCGTCACGATGTGCATCGGGCCGGTGTCGCGGACGGCAACCCAGTCCTTCCCTTGGTAGACGCGAACGGTGCCGTTCGGTCGCATCATCGTGCTCGTCGGGTTGTTCAGGATGTCGTCGACCCGACTCAGGGTCGTCGGTGACCGGCCGGGTGCGCCATAAACGATTCGCTCGGCCGCGTGGGCGCTCACGGTGTAGCCAGAAGGCGTGCGCGCATAGCCCTCTCCAACCTGGCCGAGCAGATTGCGCGATGCCGCCATGGGGTCGTACCTGACCAGAGCGCCGGCCTCGTCCACCGACTTTGCGGCAACATGCCAGCGATGGGCCGACAACCCAGCCCCGCCAATCAGCTCAACTGACATCGCGGCCGTACCCGCGGGTGGGCGACCTTGTGCGACCTCGGCGGGCAGAGCGTATGCGGTGTAGGCGCAGATCACCGCGCCGTCAGAGCGCGCCGAGACGCGGCTCGACAAACTATCGACCGAAGTGGGCGTGGTGTCGGTGTAGCTCGCGGCGGGTGGCCCTCGCTCGGGCGCGGTATGGGTCGACGGTTCGACGGAGACAGGGGCGTCGTAGCCGTGAGCGTGGACGTGTCCAGGCGATGTCCCTGCAACCGCGTTGCTCGCGAGCGCCAAGCATCCGGCAGCGCCAAGGATGAGCGCGATGAGGACCCCCGCGGTCCGTTGCAGGACGTCAGTCACCCAGGACACCGCTCACCTCGACTCCCAGCTCACTGCGAACCCAGCCGTCAACACGCGCGACGAAGTCAGCGCACCCCGCGACGACCTCGGCTGTGTTGAGTTCGTGGCTCGCGATGTCGTCCTGGTGGATCGAGCCGGCTCGCCAGAGGCCCGAAGGTTGCCGCCTGAGCCAGATCAGGCCGGGTTCGTCGGACTCCATCGAGATGAACTCGAAGTCCGAGTCGGCGACTGGAATCCAAGCCGCCAGCGCCTGACGCAGTTCCACAATCGGGAACATCGGTTCGTCGTAGATGAGCCGGCCAGCGACGCTGAGACCCAACGTGGCCTCGACGCCGAGGGTCAGGTCAAATCGATCATGCGGATTCGCCCGTGCGAAGGTCGCGTCGGTGAAGGTGATTGCGAGCGCAGCCATCGCTACTTCACCGGATAGGCCGTGATGATGCGGCCGTCGTTCGAGATGACCGCCTTGACGTAGGTCTGGCCCTTCGTGCCGATGACGCTCCCTACGTTCGTTCGGACGATGAAGCTATCGGCTACCCCACCGGCATTCGGCAGGAACGTTGCGGCGTCAGACCGAAGAGCGTTCGCGATCGTTCCGTTGATGTCGACACCCTCGCCCCACTTGTTCCAGCGCCCTCCTGCGCCCGGAAGGTGCTTCGCCGAGACCGTGAAGTCACCGACGTTGTCGGCAGCCCGGAATGCCGAGCTCGACACCTCGGCAAGGCGCGAACCCGTGTTTGCGGCAACCATCGCAACCGAATGCGACGAGAGCTCCCCACTCCGTACCTGAGCAGACCGGCTGGTCGTAGTGCTGGCGACCGTTGCTTGTGCCACTTCGGCATTGCTGCTGTAGGTGGTCGTAGCTCCATGATCGGCGACGTCTGAGCGCTCGAAAGCGCCGTGCGACACGAGGTCGTCGGCCGCGTGTTGATGGGTGTAGCCGTAGTTGGTCGGCGGGCCCCGCTCGGACACGGTGTCGTCCTGCGGCGCGTCCCAGATCGGGCTGTCGTAGGTATAAACAGGAACCGGCTGCGGAGCAGCAAAGGCTTGGGCCGTCGCCGGTTGCAGCCAGCCCAATAGGGCGACGGCCAACGCCGCGAGCCACGACGCCACCCGTCTCATTCGACAGTCACGCCAACAACGAGATCGCCGAATTCCGGCTCACCCTCACCATCACTGCAGCGCAGGAGGAAGCGACCCGGCTCGACCTCCTCGACGCGCATTCCCGCGTTGCCGAGCCAGGCATGCGCCACGCCGTTGTGCTCCCAGGAGTTCCAGATCCGGAGCGAACGCGGACCCTTCCCCTTCCAGCGAACGTTAACTTCAACCTGACTCGGCGCAGTGTCGTACCACAGTGCGAAGTCAGTCGCTTCGACTCCGTCGATCTCAAGTTGTCCGCCACGGACCTTCAGGCGTACGCCCTGCCGGAAGGCGGAGCCGACCGACCGGAACTCAAGCGATACTCGGCATACCGCGGTCGGAAGTTCGTACAGACTAAAGAGGGGCCCGTTCCAGTCGATCTGGCTTGCTTGCTGCGCGGTGAAGATGGCAGAGAGGTTGGTCATCGTCAGTACCCCGGATGTCTGAAGGGATCGACCGCGGCGTGATCCTGCGGCCACCGAGGAATGACGGATGTCCCACCGTCACGGAATGGAATCGGTTCGTGGCTGAGGTCCATGGACTCCATTCCACCCTTGTCGGGGTTGTATCGCTGCGGAGCGCGGCCCGTCCGCATTCGGGCGAGTTGATCGTCTGTCCACGAGCCGTACTTGGGGCTGGAGGCCTCGTTCTTCCAGAACCGTCCCCTCACCGTGGACCAAGCAGGATTGTTACCCGCCTTCGTCAGCGAGTAGATGTCATCGCCTGTGCTCCAGCCAAGCTTGGTTCCTGTGTTTGCGGCAACGCTCGCGCCCGAAGGCGCGCGCAGGTCATCGCTGGCGACCACAGCCCCCATGTGCGTAGCGCTGGAAACGCTCGCGGCCTGCGCAAGCGGAGCGGAGTGGTCGTAGGTGAAGGCAATAGCGGGGGTAGTTCCGTCCTCGCGCACCCAAGCGCCGTGCGACCGATGGTCGATGGCGCCGTAGGTGGTGTCGTGGTCGTACGCCGCAGGCGGGCCGCGCTCGGTGGCCATGCCACCTACCGGCGCGATCGTGACGCGGCTGTCGTACCCATACGCCGTGGGCGGAAGCGTCGAGTTGGCCATCGCTGAGGACATCTCGACGAATCCGAACCAGACCGTCAGCAGACCGATGACTGTGACCAGCAGACGCCTCATAATGACCCGCCTGCTGAGTCGCGGAGCCCGGCGGCTGCCGCGGCTGCGGTCGCGCGGATGAGCCCCCACTCGGCGGACTCTAAGTCGGCGAAGGTCCAGCCCAGTTGGTCGCTGGACAGCATGCGATCGAGGTCGCGGCACGCCGCCGCCAACTCGGGCGAGACCTGATCGAGATCCCTCGCGATCGGTCGGTAGAGATCATCGAACTCGAGGGCAAGTTCGTCAGCGAGATCCGCGACCCCGAGGGATGTGAGGTACTCAATCTGGTCGGTTGCTGGGGCCGCGAGCCGCCAAAGGGACGCGAGGAAGGCTTGGGGCGTCGTCATCGGATGATCCCTCCGAGGTCCCCGTTGGGGCCGATGACGCGCCAGTATGGATCTGGGCCATGGTGGCCTCCGCCAGGGTGCCACCTGAGCTGCTGGCCGGTCGGGTTTCCAGCCTGCGTGTACTGGCGGAAGACCCAACCGTTCCCGGCCTGCGATCCACGACCGAGTCTCTCCACCTGCCAGCCTGGCGTGCCCCTGAGGATGTCTTCGACGAGTGCCGGGTGACGTCCCTTGAGCAGCGATGGGTTGGCCATGACGTCATCGACACTCCCCAAGACGCTGCCGACCTTGCGCAGCTCAGTACCCGACTTTGCGGCAAGCCCGGATCCGCCTCTTCCGAGCTTGTCGACGACACCTCCCGGAGCGAGTAGGCATGCGACAAGTCCAAAGCCGTAGCCGTAGCCAATCCAGTAGGCGGGACCCTGTTCTGTGTCGTATGGACCGTTTGCCAACCCGCCGGTTGCGCTCTCGATTGCGCCGTCGGTCATCTGTTCCGTGACGTCGTCCGCGACCGCATTGAACGCTTGATCCTTCGCCCCGGGGCGGTCGCACGGTGGCAGATTCATGATGCCGCTACCGCCAAACAGCGAGCTGAACACGTTCTCGACCGCTTCCACTGGGTTGCAGGAGCTCTCACCCGATCGGTCGACCAGAACTGTCGGCACGTTGTTTGCGTAGTGGTAGGTGGGGAGGGCAACCTGGCTGCTTGGGGTGTCCGCAGGGTCGGGTGCTTGGAAGCGGCCGATGGTGGGGTTGTAGTCGCGGGCGCGGAGGTGGAGTTCGCCGAGTGCTGGCTCGGTGTAGGCGCTGGTGTACCCCAAGGGGTCGGGTAGGGCGCCGGCGATTAGGCTGGTAGTTGTGATGATGCTGCCGTAGGGCTCGTATCCGGTTTCACGGGTGGGGGTGCCGCTGCCGTTGATGGTGGTAACAACTGAGCCTTGGGCGTCGTGCGTGTAGTAACTGCGGGTGTAGGTCTGGTGCGGGTGATCGGTAGCGAGGGCTTCCCCGGTTGGCGTGTGGCGGTGCGCTGAGGGGTTGCCCAAGGGGTCGGTGGTGACGGCGAGCATGGGCAGCGGGTTGTTGATGTCCCACGAGAGGCCGGTGGTGTCGGTGCCGGTGGTTGCGGTGCGGCGGTTGCCGAGCACGTCGTAGGTGTACGTGGTGTGGGCGTTGACGTCGCTCTCGACGAGTTGTCCCAAGACGTTCCACTCTCGCCCGTTGCTGGTGAGCTGTCCGTCGGCGGAGTAGGTGTAGTTGGTGACGACTCCGCCAAGGGTCTTCTTGGTCTGTTGGTCGGCGTCGTCGTAGCTCCACGTGGTGGTGCCGGGGCTGGGCACGTTGACGCGGTCTTCTTGGACGCGGCTTCCCGCGGGGTTGTGGGTGTAGGCGATGTAGGTAGTGGCTGATCCAGTGCAGGTGGTAGAGCCGGGGCAGTACTTGGTGAGCCAGTCCTTTTGGTTGTAGGCGAAGGCTTCGTTGTACACGGTGGTGCCGCGACTGCGTTTGATTCGAGTGGGTTTGCCCACCTGGTCGCGGGTGTAGTCGTAGCGGTTGATCGCGGTGGGGGCGCCCGGCACCTTGGTTCGGATCATCTCGATCTGTCCGGAGCGATCGTAGTTTCGTTCTTCCATCATCCCGACTGTGGTCGGGTACGTGGTGGTGGTCAGGGCTCCGTTGGCGTTGTATTCGAAGGTTGTGGTCTGAGAGTTCGCTGTCAGCGTGTCGACCTGGCCGTCGTCGGTGTAGGTGTAGCTGATCGTCCCGCCGCTTGGGTATCCGCGGGTCGCAATCCGGTTGGCGTCCGTGTACGTGTAGGCGTAGTCGTCGGAGCCGGGTTGGTCGACCGAGGTCAGGTTGCCGGCTTCGTCGTAGGTCAGTAGCGTGCCGTCGATCATGTCGGAAGTTGCCCAGACGAGCCGTCCCTCCCCGTCGTATTCGAAGTAGGCGTCGAACGAGGCGTCGGGAGTTGTGCGGGAGCGCACTCGACCGGCCGTGTCGAAGGATTGGGCCACAGTCCAGTCCGCTGCGGTGGCGCCGGGTTCGTTGCCGCGGGCGGTGACCCAAGACGCAAGGTTCCCGTCCGCGTCATAGTTGAAGGTGCGTTCGCGGGCGAGCGGATCGGTCACGCTGGTGAGCTGGTGCACCTGGTTGTAGTCGTAAGCCCATGTCTTGCCCGCGGGGTTGGTCCGTTGCACGACGTCGCCGTGGACGTCGTAGCTGAAGCGGACCGGAATCGGCGTGCCGGTGGCGGGTTGGGCGACAGCGGTGAGCCGGTTGAGAGCGTCGTACTCCCAGGTCGTGACCCGGTTCAGAGCGTCAGTTTGCTCGATGCGGTTGTCCAAGGCGTCGTACTCGTAGCTGGTCGTGCGTCCGAGCTGGTTGGTCACGCTGCTCTGGTTGCCAGCGGCGTCGTAGCCGAAGGTGGTGGTGTAGTTCGCTGGCGTCCCGCCGGGTGCGTTGCCCAGTGGATCGACCTGGGTCTTGAGCTGGCCGTCGCCGGTGTAAGTCCAGGTGGTGACGCTGATCCCGGACGGAGAGGTCGCCGAGGTTCTCAGACCGTCACCGTCATAGGCATAGAGGGTAGGATCCTCACCGGGCAGTGCGTGACTGACTACTCTCCCGGTGTCGTCGTAGGTGGAAGTGGTGACCATGCCGCGTGGGTCGGTGACCGCGAGCACGTTCCCGGCGCCGTCATAGCTCGTGGCCGTGCTGCCTGACCAGGTCGCGACCGCGACCGGTCGGTTCAAGGCGTCGAAGCTGGTGCCGGCGTAGGAGACTGGGTTTTGGACGCTGGTCTGGTTGCCATTCTCGTCATACGTGTAGATCCAGGTGTGCTCGCCGGGGTCCGCTCCCGGTTCGTTTCCCCGAGGCTTGGTCGTCGAGATCACTCGCCCGGCGGAGTCGTGTGTGTAGGTGGTGGTGTTGCCTTCGGCGTCGGTGCTGCTGATCAGGCTGCCCACCGAGTCGTAGGTGTTGCTGGCTGTGGTGCGGGTGAACTCGGTGGTGGTCAGCATCCGGTTCAACGCATCGTAGGTGAAGTGGGTGTCGACGAGCACGTTGGACACGTTGTCGGTGGTGATGACGTCGGTAAGGTTGCCATCGTCGTCGTAAGTGTTGACGGTCACGGTGTCTGCGGGGTTGATTACCGTCAGGCGACGGCCCGCATCGTCGTAGGTGTAGTGCGTGGTGTAGTCCTCCGCCGAAGCGCCCGGCTGGTTGCCGCGCGGATCAGTGACGGCGACGACTCGGCCGGCGCTGTCGACGTCGTAGCTGGTGACTCGGCTACCGGGGCTGGTGGTCTGGATCAGGTTGCCGTCGGCGTCATAGTCGTGGTTGGTCGCCCGGCCCTCCGCGGTGGTGATGGTGTCTACCATCCCGAGGGCCGTGTAGGTGTAAATGGTGGTGTTGCTCTCCGGATCGGTGATCGTCTCGACCTGTCCGTGGCCGGTGTAGGTGTACGTCGTGGTCTTGCCACGACGATCGGTGTAGCTGGTGACATTGTTGTTGCCGTCGTAGGTCCACTCCTCCTCATAGCTCAGCGGCGCGGGCGCGGTTCGGCTGAGCATGTTGCCGGACGCGTCGTAGGTCATCGTGGTCACATAGCCACGCGGGTCCTGGATCGCGATCAGATTCGCATCGGCGTCATGGGTGTAGCGGGTCACACTTCCATTTGCATCGACCTGCCGGATCAGCACGTGTCCGTAGTAGACATCCCGGGCTTGGTTCCCGGCCGCGTCCGTGGTGATCTGCACCCCGGTACCGTCCGGTACGGCACCCGAGTCGGGAACCCAGTCGAACTCCGAGACGTTGTCCTCGGCATCGGTCTGCTCGACGATCCTTCCGGTCACCGGGTCGTAGACGTTGCGCGCGTTGTCACTTCCCCGAGCCGAGGTGATTCCGTCCAACCGTCCCGTGATTGAGTCGTAGTCGATCGCGGTGACCTCGCCGTCAACACCGGTGACCGAGGTGAGGCGGGGCGTGCCGGAGATGGTGGTGTAGCCGTACTCGAGGTCTCGGCCGTCGTCCGCCTCGACCGCGACGATCCTTCCATTCTCAGCGCCGGTCGTTCCGTAGGTGACCGCGGTGACGCGGCCCACCTCGTCGGTGATCGTTTCAATCTCTCGGTTCGCGCCGGAACCCGAGTAAGCGAGTGTGACGCCTCGACCGGCGCGATCCCTGTCCGATAGCAGGAACCCTTCGGCGTCGAAGGTCAGCACCTCACCCTGCAGACTGGTCAGCGTCCAACCCCCGCCACCGACCGCGACCAGCGCTCCGGTCACACCGGGGTCGCCGACGTAGTCTCCGCCGGGTTGTAGCTCGAAACGAGACCGACCGCCGGTGGGGTCGCGGAACACCACATCCCCACTCACGGGGTCTTCGAGCACAGAGGCCTGGTACTCCGTCGTCCAACCCACGCCGAGGGGACCGTCCGTGTCGTCCAGGCCGTTGTAGGTCCGGCGCCAAGAAACCGGGATGCCCGGCCCGGGTGTGGTCAGGTCGGTGAAGGTCTCCATCGCGTGACCATTCGCGGTGTTCACCGGGTCCGCGACCAGGCGTGACAGGTCCGAGCCGTGGAACCATCTGCAGTCACAGCCCCACGACTGCTCCACCGGCAGCGGCGGCGGCAGCGCAGGTCCCTGATACACGATCTCCAGAACCTGGTCCGTCAGCCACAAGCCCGCCCCCAACGTCGGTCCGCTCCTCAGCGATTTCGGCCTCGCAGATGCTCGCTGCGGACAGAAGGCGACGTTGTCCTTGGTGATCACAAAGTTGGTGAACGCCCCGGCCCCGGACTCCAGCATCCGCCGCAGCGGCTCGGTGACATCTGCGGCCAGGTCGATGTCGGGGTCATAGGTATCCTCGGGATCAACCAGTTCGAACCGCTCCCCGCGGCCCACGCGGGACTGCACCTCCTGCACCACGGGCTGGGGTAATGGCATCCCCTGCGCGATAGGCGCGCCGACCCCGTGCGCGGCCAGGTAGGCGCACCCACCCATCCCCTCGAAGTCGTCCTCGGTCCTGATGCTCAACGATGCCGAGGTAATGTCGGTCAGCGGCGAGACATTGCTCAGATCCGCATGCAACACGCCCCAAAAGTCCGTGAGGAACCCATTCGCGACGTAGTCGTTGCGCCCGACGAAGACCGCGCCGTCCGGCTCCGACGACAACGGGCAAGGGGCGCCATCACACGCATTGGCAAGCCACGGGCCATATGCCGACGCCAGGGTCCCGCCGCTCCAGCTGTACGTTTGCGTCGGGTCCAGGACGATCGGGTACCTCTGACCGCGCGCCCAATCCGCGTCGAGCCAGATCCGCACTCTGTAACCGCTCCTCGTCCGGGCGACTCGCTGGTGGGCCGACCCATCACCAGGGATCGCAGTGCCGCGCGGCAACCCGACGGACCAGGCCATCGGTGCCGGCAGGGTCAACCGAAGGTCGCCGCCTAGCGCGCCTGAAAACTTGTACTCTCCCCGAGGCCCTCGCTTCGCCGCGCCGAGCAGGTGGCGGGGATCACGAATGCGGAAGGTAAACCGGCTCTTGGCCGACCGCCGCTTCAGGATCAAGTGCTCCTTGACCTGGTTCCGCGAGACGACATACCGCAGGTTGACACCCTTGCTCACCGAGCCGTACCTGATCATGGTTGTGCCGCCGGTGCGCTTGCCCACCCGAGGCCGATCCACGGTCGCGTCTTCGAGGGACCAGCCGATCCGTCCGCGCCCTAGCTGCATCGACAACAGCCGCGAGGAGTCTGTGCCGAACCACACCGGCACGGCCGCGTCGTCCGCGCGCAGCGGCCAACGGCCGGCGTGTCGCGTCATCCGACCCGACAACCGCTTCCAACCCTCGACCGTGTTACGGAACTCCGGCGCGGAGTAGACCCGCAGCGTGGTCTCACCAGACGCGTCCGTCACCGCGTGGCTCTGCGGGGTCCAGCGCTGCGTCTCAACTCCACGCTGGCTTGGGACCTTCGGTGCTCGTGCCGCCGCTCGCGCGTGCTTGGCACGCCTGGCGAATTCCGCCTTGGAAGTCGAATGCGACACTTCCAGCGCACTCCCCTTGCCAGGTCCATCCGAACTGGCGGCGTAGGATGCGGCCCCCGGAGAAACGCCGCCGACCAGCGCGCAGGCCGCGACGACGGCCACCACCCTCACACCGCGATCCCGAAATTCCACGGAGCCCCCTCAGGGCAAGGCAGCCGTCGAGCGACCGCAAGTTCACTTCTGAAAAGCACACAAACACATATCGGACAGGAAGGAGACAGTTATGACCGATTGCCATCTCCGCCGGGGGCGCCTGGCGGCGGCACGATGTCATGGCGATCAAGTGGTGGCCCAGCGGCAGGCGCTCATGCTGACGTCCTTCGTTATCATCCTTGGGTCCACCACCCGGCCGAGAGGAACCGCATGCGCGCTCGACACCAGGTCGGGCGACTGCTTCGGGAGAGCGGCCGCAAGCTGCCGGCGGGGTTCCGCGGGCAGGCGGGCCGGGCCAGCAGGCCCTTCCGCTCCAGCCTCCGGGCGCTGCCGCTGGTGACCGTGGTCGTCCCGGCGAGCGACGAGGACACCACGCGCATCGGACCCGCGCTGGACTCGATCCGCGCCCAGCGGCACCGCAACCTCGACATCCTGGTGGTCCCGTTCGGCCGACACGCTCGCGTCGAGGCGACAGCGCGCGAGCACGCGTCGGACGACTGGCGGGTGCGCATCACCAGGCGGGAGCTGCCCGACCTGGTGGCCGCCCGCGACTACGGCGCCGACAAGGCACAGGGCGAGTACCTCATGTTCGTGGCCGGTGGCGACGACCTCCTCCCGGAGACCGTCGACGACGCGCTCCGCGTGCTGGAGGTCAGCGGCTCGAGCTTCGCGGTGGGCCGGCTCGCGCCCCCTCCGGTCGTGGGCCCGTCGCTGGCACCACCGACCGGCGCGGCGCACCTGACCGAGCAGCACGCCACCACGCTGCAGAACTCGCCGGTCGCGGTGACCGACCTGGCCGTGGGCAACCGGGTCTTCCGTACGTCGTTCTGGCGGCAGTCGGGTCTGGCGTTCACCGGCGGCGGCCGAGACAGCGAGGTGGCGCTGGCGGCGTACCAGAAGGCCAGCACCTTCGACCTCCTGGTCCGGCCCGGCTACGTGCCCACCGACCGCCGCGACGGCGCAGCGGTCGGCACCGTCGCCGACGTCTTCTCCGAGCTCGACGACTGGCTGGTCCAGCAGCGCGAGATGTCGAGCGCGGTCGAGGCCCTGCGGCTTCCTGCGGTGCACGACAGCTGGCTGTGGGGAGTACTGGACGCGGCCATCCAGCCCTTCCTCGGCGACGTCGAGCGAGCCACCGACGAGCAGTGGCGGACATTGCGCGACTACGCCACCCAGGTGCTCGACTCGATCGGGGACCACGCCTGGTCGATGCTGCGCGCCGCCTCCCGCCTCAAGCTCTGGCTGCTCAGTCACGACCGGCGTGCGGACCTCGAGGAGTACGTCGCAGCAGGTTGGTTCGAGCACGACAACGCGCCGACCGAGATCGTGGACGGCAAGGTGTTCGCGAAGCTGCCCTTCTACGGCGACGAGACGGTCGGCATCCCGCGCGACGTCTACCAGATGCGCGAGGACGAGACGCCGCTGCGCGTCGTCGCGCGCGGTGTGCGCTGGAGCGGGCCCACCACGATCGAGCTGCGCCTGCTGGCCTACATCGACTACGTCGACCCGGGATCCGCACCCGACACGCAGGTCTGGCTCGAGTCCGGCGGGGAGCGGATCCCGCTGCGGGTCGAGCGTCTCGACGACTCCGACGTCAACACGCTCGTCTCGCATCGCTACCAGGACTACACGTCCGCGACCGTCCTCGCGTTCGTGGACGCCGCCGACCTCGCTTCCCGTGGCGGCGAGTGGAGGCTGCACGTCTCGAGCACGGTCGACGGAGTCACGCGCGAAGGTGGCGTGACCTCTCGCGACCTGCGCTCGACGGCCGGGATGCTGCCGTCGGGCCACCTCGCGCCGCGCGTGATCGAGCAGGTGCGAGTGGGCGTCGTGTGCGAGGACGAGCCGGACATCCGGGTGGTCGTGCGACCCGATCGCGGTCTCACGTTGTCGGACGCGCGCGTCCAGCGACGCACTCTGACCGGGGTGCTCGAGCCGGGCGCTGCCTCCTCCGTGCGTGCTGCGATGGCCGACGGTGCCAGCGCCAAGGTCACGGTCTCGCCGGCCGGCGAGTTCACCCTCGAGCTGCCCAAGCCGTGGGGTGCCGGCGAACAGCTGCGCTGGAGCCTGACCGCGGTCGCCCGGGACGGCAGCGAGCACACGGTCGGCTGGCCGGGCGACGCGACGCAGTGGGTCGGCATCGGCGACGCCGAGATCGTGCTCAGCCGCACGCCCGAGGGCGACAGCGAGGTGCTCGAGGCCAGGCAGTCGCTGGTGCTCGACCGCATCGAGCTGGTCGACGGCTGGATCGAGGCCGAGGGCCACTGGCTCGGCCTGGCTCCGAAGCACGTCCGGCTCGCCCTGCGGGGGGATCGCACCACGATCGACGCCCGGGACGTGACCAGCGACGGGCCCGTCGTACGCCTGCGGTTCCCGACCCGCTGGGACGAGTGGGGGCTGCACGAGACCGGGGTGCCGGTCGGGCGCTACTACTTCGAGCTGATGTGCGGTCCGCAGCACGACATCCGAGGGCGGGTGCTGCTGGGCGACGACCTCCTCGACCGGCTCTTCGACTTCACCCTCACGCCTGAGTACCGCTTCCGCGTCGTACGCCTGGTTCGCGAGGCCGGGGTCTACCTGATGCCGCCGCTGGCCGACGACGAGCGCGGACCGGTGTTCCAGAACCGGCTGCGTCGCTACCTCGTCGAGCCGCCGCCGCTCGACGAGACGGCCGTCTACCTGCAGTCCTACACCGGGAACTCCGCGACCGACAGCCAGCTCGCGATCTTCCACGAGCTGCGCCGCACCCGCCCCGACCTGGTCTGCTACTGGGGGATCGCGGACGCCTCGTCATGGGTTCCGGAGGGTTCGACGCCGGTCGTCATGCACACCCGGCGGTGGTTCGAGATCATCACCAGCGCCAAGTACCTGGTGATGAACATCGACTTCGACCGCTGGTACTACCGCCAGCCGGGGCAGCGCGTGCTGCAGTCCTTCCACGGCTACCCGTCCAAGGCGATGGGCGTCGGGCTGTGGGAGACCAAGAGGTTCACGCCGCGGCGCATCGCGGCCGAGCTGTCCCGCACCCGCGATGACTGGGACCTGATCCTCACGCCCACTCCGGAGATGGACGAGCACTACCGCACGCAGTACCGCTACGAGGGCGAGATCCACAGCCAAGGCTACCCGCGCGACGACATGCTGGTCTCCGCCGACGCCCCGCGGCTGCGGTCGGAGGCTCGGGAGCGGCTCGGGATCCGGCCCGACCAGACCGCGGTGCTCTACGCCCCCACGTGGCGCGACGACCTGGCCACCAACTACCGCTCGGCGCAGCTGGTCCGGCACCTCGACCTCGAGGCGGCGAGCCGCGCGCTGGGACCGGAGTACGTCCTGCTGATGCGCGGCCACCGGTTCCACGCCCGCAGCGGCGAGCGCAGCCAGAGCTCCGCACGCCTGCTCGACGTCACCCACTACCCGGAGATCAACCACCTGATCCTCGCGGCCGACGCCGCGGTGCTGGACTACTCGTCACTGCGCTTCGACTTCGCGCTGACCGAGCGGCCGATGGTCTTCCTGGTCCCCGACCTGGACACGTACGCCGGCGGCGTGCGCGGCTTCCTGTTCGACTTCAGGGACACCGCGCCCGGCCCGCTGCTCGACACCGCCGACCAGGTCGTCGCCGCCCTGCGCGACCTGCCCCGTGTGCAGCGCGAGCACGCCGCGGACTACGCGAGGTTCAACAAGAAGTACAACTACCTCATGGACGGCCACGCGGCCGAGCGGGTGGTCAAGGCCTTCTTCGCCTAACGCTGGTCGAGCAGCGAAGCGGAGCGAGCGTCCGTCGAGACCAACGTCGTGAGGTGCCCCGCTCAGGTGACCACGCAGGGTGCGGTTATTGGTCTCGACGGGCGGTGTCTCGGGCTTCGCCCTCGCCACCTGCTCGACCAGCGGGGGTTAGCCCTGCTCGACCAGCGGGGGTTTAGCCCTGCTCGACCAGCGGGGGCGGCGGGTTAGCTCGGCTCGAACCCGTCGTCACCCTCCATCGCCAGCGACAGCGGGTCGGAGCGGCGGAGGTCGATGACGTGTCCGGTGCCGGGGCCGAGCAGGGTGTCGATGCTGGCGCGCGCGACGACCTCGGACTGCAGCAGTGAGTCGGCCGGCTCCTCGCCGAAGGCCTTGGTGCGCATCGGGGTGCCGGTGCGCTCGGGGTTGATGCAGTTCACGCGTACGCCGTCGGCCGCCCATTCGTCGGCCAGGGCCTGGGTGAGGTTGACGGTGGCCGCCTTCGCCGAGGAGTAGAGGCTGTAGCCACTGCGGCCGCGGGTGTAGGAGCTGGAGGTGAAGAGCAGGAGCGAACCACGCGACCGCACCAGGTGCGGGTGGAAGACCTGCGCGATCAGCACGGGGGCGATGTAGTTGATCTCGGTCGCTCCCCAGATGGTCTCGTCGGTGGCATCGACGAGGAGGCCGCGGGGGAGCACCCCGGCGGTGTTGACCACGAAGTCGACCGACCCGTGCTTCTCGACCGCGATCCGGGCCGCGTCGACGATGTCCTCGCGGCGGGCGACGTTGGTGCCGGTGGTGGACCGGCTGAACGTGACGACGTTCGCGCCGTAGCCCTCGGCCAGGCGCGCGACGTCGGCGCCGATGCCGTAGGAGCCACCGAAGACCACTACCGTGCGGCCCTCGAGGGCGGCGCGGTAGTCCTCGTCGCTGCGGCTCTCCGGCAGGTCGTTGAGCGTGAGCTGGAAGAGCTTGTCGGCCAGGTAGATGTCGATCGGCTCGGTGACCTTCATGTTGCGCTCGTCGCCCTGGACGACCCAGATCGGTACGTCGGGGAGGTAGCGCAGCACGACGGTGCAGTCGTCGGTCGCCTCGAAGTTCGGGTCCTCGCCGGCCTTGGCGTAGGCCGCCCGGATCACCGAGGCCGTGAAGGCCTGCGGGGTCTGTCCGCGGCGCAGCCGGGCGCGCGGCGGGATCTCCTTGATCGTGTTGTCCTCGCCGACCTCGATGATCGTGTCGGCCGACGGGATCGCCACGTCGACGGCGTCGTAGGTGTCGAGGGCCTGGAAGCACTCGGTCACGATCCGCGGGCTCAGCAGCGGGCGTACGGCGTCGTGGAACAGCACCTTGCAGTCGGCCTCACCGAGCGCGGCCAGCGCACGCAGCGTCGTACCGTTGCGGGTGTCGGCGCCCTCGAGGATGCTGCTGACCTTGCTGTAGCCGCCGCTCTTGACCATCGCGTGCACGGAGTCGAGGTGGCCGGGCGCCATCATCACGACGATCTCGTCGACGTCGGGGTGCCGGTCGAGCACCGAGAGCGTGTGCTCCATGATCGGGTGCCCGGCGATCTTGATCAGCTGCTTGGGTACGTCGAGCCCGACCCGGGTGCCGACACCTCCGGCGAGGAGGACGGCCACGTTCCTGCGTGATTCTGCACCTGACACCGGAGCAGTCTCCCACAGGGCTCTAGGATCGTTGACCGTGAACCCTCCCCTCCGAGAGCGCTTCGAGGCAGAGGTGCGCGCCCTGGAGCTCGCCGACACCGAGCTCGTGGAGCACCTGCTCCAGGCCGACCTCACCGGCGTCGGCGTGATCCGGGCGGCGGGGGAGTTCGCGACCCAGGAGCGCTCGCCCGAGGAGGTCCGGCTCCGTCAGGAGGCCCTGGCCCGGCAGGCTCGCGCGCAGGCGCTGCGGACGCGGGCAGAAGAGCTCCGCACCGACCCGCGCAACGTTGCATCCCTCTCGACAGGTGAGCTGCTCCGCCGGTTGGTGCGCCGATGACCGAGCCCCTTCCCGACGGCACCTGCCTCCTGCACATCGGCCCGCACAAGACCGGCACGAGCACCCTCCAGTCGGGCTTCCACCACAACCGTGAGCGGCTGGCCGAGCAGGGCGTGCAGTACATCGGCAAGCACCTCACGCCGATGAAGGCAGCCGTCGCCACGGCCAGTGGCCGCTCGATCGAGACCGCGTCGCTCGACCTCGGCATGGAGCGCTGGCGTACTCTGGTCGGCGACATCCGCGCTTCCACCGCTCGGCACACGGTGATGAGCAGCGAGTTCTTCGCCGACGCCAACGCCGAGCGGGTCGCCGCGACGATCGACGACCTCGGCCTGGAGCGCACCCACGTCGTGGTGACGCTGCGTCCGCTGAGCCGGATCCTGGCGTCGCAGTGGCAGCAGTACATGCAGAACCGACCCTCGGTGAAGTACGACGACAGCCTCGACTACGACGGGTGGCTGCATGCGGTCCTCGACGACCCCGACGGCCGCGCGATCACGCCGTCGTTCTGGCAGCGGCACCGACACGACCTGCTCGTCGAGCGCTGGGCCAAGGTGGTCGGCCCTGACCGCCTGACCGTGGTCGTGCTCGACGAGTCGGACAAGCGCATGCTGCTGCGGTCCTTCGAGGAGCTGCTGCGGCTGGAGGACGGCACCCTCGTCCCGCGCGACCTCGGCACCAACCGGTCGCTGACCTATCCAGAGGTCCGCCTGCTGTGCGACTTCAACCGCGACTTCCTCGCGCAGGGCTGGGGGACGGCCGACTACAACATGCTGGTCCGCTTCGGAGCCGTGCGGCATCTCCAGGAGCGGGTGCCTCCGGCCGACGAGCCACGCCTTCTCACGCCGCAATGGGCAGTGGACCGGTCGGCCGAGATCGCCGAGGGCTTCGTGTCGGCCATCGCCGGGTCCGGCGTTCGCGTCGTCGGCGACCTGTCGAGCCTGGCGGACCCCACGGTCGCGGTCGGGGTCGGCGACAATGACCCGACGGCGCCGGTCCCGGCCGAGGTCGAGGCGAGGTTCCTGGCCGGCCTGGTGAAGTACGTCGCAGAGCTGCCGCCGTTCGACCCGGAGAGGTCACGCATCGTCGGCGACCTCGAGCGAGTCATCCGGCAGGACATGAAGGAGCGCCGGCTGGTCCGCGAGGCGGGGCGTCTCGACCGGGAGATCGAGTCGCTGACCGCCGAGCTCGCCAGCACGTCGTACTCCGACGAGCTCAGCCGGGGGAAGCTGCTGCGTGCGTTGGCCGGCCGTCTTCGGCGACGGATCAAGCCCGCTCAGTAACCGAACTGCTGGAAGTCGTCTGGCGTAGAACTCGCGCAGACGCGACTCCAAGGAGGCGGAGAGCGGCACGTCCTCGCTGCGGGCTCCGGCACGCTTCTCGCTGGTCAGCTTGCGCTCGACCCTGGCGGGGAGGCCGGCGCCGGGGATGCGGGTGTTGAGCTCGGCGAGGAGGGTGTCCATGCCGGCCTCGAGCTGGTAGACCAGCGCGCTCTCGACGACGAACTCCGACTGCGGCCGGATGTGGTTGTCGTAGACGTAGGGGTTGGCGGCGTAGCGCTGGAACGTGCGCGCGGCCCAGTCGTCCACCGCCTCCTCGGTGAGCGTCAGGCTCTCGTGGTTGCGCATGACGTACTCCGACCGGAAGCGCGAGAGCGGCTCGCGAGTCGTCATGAACGTGAAGGTGAACTTGTCCAGGTGCAGGGTCTCGGCGAGCAGCGTGGCCTGGTAGTGCTGGGGCGACGTCGTGCGCAGCTTGTGCAGTCGCGGGTGGCTGTTGCTCGTCTCCCGCATCAGCACGGTCCAGCCGGCGTCCTTGAACGCCTGCTCGATCGTGGTGCCACCGGTCTTCGGCACGTGGACGTAGAGGACCTTGTGGTCCTCCTTGAGGAATACGGGCACTGGGCTGACTCCGGTCGTTATGCCGCGGTCACTTGTCGATGTCGCCGACCACGAAGAACATCGAGCCGAGGATAGCGACCATGTCCGCGACCACGCAGCCGGTGAGCATCTCGGGCAGCACCGCGATGTTGTTGAAGCTGGCGCTGCGCAGCTTCATGCGCCACGGGGTCTTCTCCCCGCGCGAGACGAGGTAGTAGCCGTTGATGCCGAGCGGGTTCTCGGTCCAGGCGTAGGTCGACCCCTCCGGCGCCTTGAGGATCTTGGGTAGCCGCTGGTTGATCGGCCCCTGGGGCAGCGTGCGCAGCCGGTCGATGCAGGCGTCGGCGAGGTCGAGCGAGTTGTCGATCTGGTCGAGCAGCACCCCGAAGCGTGCGTAGGCGTCGCCCGCCGTGCCGGTGCACACCTTCAGCACGTCGGTGAGCTCGGAGTAGGCAAGGTAGGGCTCGTCGCGCCGCAGGTCGAAGTCGACGCCGGAGGCGCGGGCGATCGGGCCGCTCACGCCGTATGCGTCGACCAGGGCGGGAGAGAGCCTGCCGACGTTCTGGGTGCGCGCCTTGAAGATCTCGTTGCCGAAGATGAGGTCCTCGATCTGCGGCATCCGCGAGCGCACCGCGCCGACGGCCGCCTCCGCGCGGTCGAGCCACCCGGCGGGAAGGTCCTCCTTGAGGCCACCGACCCGGTTGAACATGTAGTGCATGCGCCCGCCGGACAGCTCCTCCATCACCTGCTGCAGCGTCTCGCGCTCCCGGAACGCGTAGAAGATCGGCGTGATCGCGCCGAGCTCGATCGGGTAGGAGCCCATGAACATCAGGTGGTTGAGCGTGCGGTTGAGCTCGGCCAGCAGCGTGCGGGTCCACGTGGCGCGGACCGGGACCTCCATGCCGAGCATGCGCTCGACCGCGAGTACGACGCCGAGCTCGCTGGAGAACGCCGAGAGCCAGTCGTGCCGGTTGGCGAGCACGATGATCTGCCGGTAGTCACGGACCTCGAACAGCTTCTCGACCCCGCGGTGCATGTAGCCCACGACCGGCTCGCATTCGACGATGCGCTCGCCGTCGAGGGTGAGCTTGAGCCGGAGTACGCCGTGGGTGGCCGGGTGCTGCGGCCCGATGTTGAGCACCATGTCCTGGGTGGCCATGCCCGGCCCACCACCGCGGTCGTGCCCGAACCCGGCAGCTCCGGCACCCACGCCGACCGTGATGCGCTCGGTCATCGCCGCCCCCTGCGGGTCACGCGTCGGCGGAGCTCGCCCAGGAGCTGCCTCGACGAGAAGGAACCCAGGTCCGGAGCGGGCTGGTCGGGTTGCTGGTGCTCGTGCTCCAGCGCGACCTCGAACAAGATGTCGGCCACGCGGCCGGCCGACGCGACGTCGACCTTGTCAGGTACGACGGGCACCTCGTCGTACGACGACGGGTCGACGAAGAGCTGCTCGAGGTCGCCCACGACCTGCACGTCGGTGTCCTTGATCGCCTCCACCCAGGTGGTGCTCAGCTGGTTGGCCCGCTCGGCCGCCCAGCGCGGCAGCTGGATCGGGTGCCGCTCGAGCCCCTGCATCGCGCCGAACCTGAAGCGCGCCTTCCAGTTGACGGTGCGCATCCACGTGGGGTGGTCGCCGCCACGCTCGGTGTAGGCGAGGTTGAAGTGCCGCAGCAGCTCGGCCTCGGGGTAGGGGAACGACGCGTTGTCCCACTCCTCCTCGCGCAGGGTGCCGGGCTGCAGCCCGAGGAGGCCCTCGAAGACGGTCATCGTCGAGGTGCGGACCGTCGGGTCGGCGATCACGAACGTGATCGCGTCCTCGCCGACCACCGAACCCCACTCGCGCAGGATGCGGGGCAGGCTCTGCTTGCGCATCACCTGCTCGTCGTCGCCGACCAGTCGCTGCTGCAGCCACTCGTCGAGCGAGAGGGTCTGCCGCCGGTGCAGCTCCTGCTGCCAAGCCGACGACAGCAGCGGTGCCAGCGCGCGCAGGGTGACCACGACCTGGAGGTCGCCGCCGAGCTGCTCGACGACCTGGGGGATGCGCTCGGCCTTCGCGGCGGAGAGCTCCTCGCTGGACAGCAGGGTGATGCGAGCGTCCGAGGTGCGGAAGCGCTCGGTCAGGGCGTCCCAGTTGGCGTGTGGCTTGTGCTGGTCGCGCCAGGGCTCGAGCGTGCCGACACCAGCCTTCGACGCGGTCAGCTGGTGTCGGCCCTTGGTCGCGTTGTAGACGCCCTGCTCGGCCAGCCGGTCACGGCCCGCGTCGAACGAAGCCTGCAGCGACGACGTGCCCGTCTTCGGGAGCCCGATGTGGGCGACGTGCGAGCCGTCCGGGAACGGCTGGGGCTGGCTGGTCTCTCGCATCGCGGCCAGCGTATCGCCTACGGCTCGAGCGGTTCGATGAAGCGGGTCCCCCGGGCGATCCGCAGCATCTCGGCGTTCTGTCCTGCGGGCTGGCCGGGGTAGAGGTTGAGGAGCATCACGACGCGTTGTCCGTCGACGTCGAGGGCCCAGAGGTGGGTGGTCAGGTCGGCGCTGTCGAGGTCGACGACGCCGTCTACGTCGGCGTCGTGGCGCCAGAGGGCATGGCTGCCGTTGCTGCAGCGGGTGAGGTTCGTGCCCTCGGGGAGGGTGATCGTCACGTGGTGGCCGCGGTGACCGCCGACCGTGACCGGCTCGACGGAGCTGGTGCTCTGGCCGGGCTGGCGGGTGATCGCGGTGACGAAGTCCTGGGTGGTCGGCCCGGGGTCGTGGGTCGTGGTGCGCTGGCAGGGGTCGCGGTAGACGTCGTGGACGGGGTAGAAGGTGAGCTCGCCGCGCTGGTCGGGCTCGACGCCGTCGTACCCGGGGTCTATGACCAAGCCGCCGGGTGAGAAGTAGCCGGCAGGTACGTCGACCAGGGCTCGGGGCAGGGTGTCGGCGTCTCCCCACATCGGCATGGCGTAGGTGCCGGGTTCCAGCGGTCCGTCGATCCCCGCCATCGGCGTGGGCTCGCCCGGCGCGGATGTGGGTGTGTCCGAGGTCGACGCGGGTGTCGACGACGGCGTGGTGTCCTCCGTCGCGGACGTGCTGCCGTCGCAGGCAGCCAGGATCATCGTGGCGACCGTCAGGGCACTGACGGCCAGGGTGTTGGGGGCATGACGCATCACAGTCTCCTTGCTCTTCGATGGGGTCTTCGATGGGGTCTTCGATGGGGTCTTCGATGGGGTCTTCGATTGGGTGAGGTGGTGCCTTCGGAGCTACGGCTCGAGCGGTTCGATGAAGCGGGTCCCCCGGGCGATCCGCAGCATCTCGGCGTTCTGTCCTGCGGGCTGGCCGGGGTAGAGGTTGAGGAGCATCACGACGCGTTGTCCCTCGACGTCGAGGGCCCAGAGGTGGGTGGTCAGGTCGGCGCTGTCGAGGTCGACGACGCCGTCTACGTCGGCGTCGTGGCGCCAGAGGGCATGGCTGCCGTTGCTGCAGCGGGTGAGGTTCGTGCCCTCGGGGAGGGTGATCGTCACGTGGTGGCCGCGGTGACCGCCGACCGTGACCGGCTCGACGGAGCTGGTGCTCTGGCCGGGCTGGCGGGTGATCGCGGTGACGAAGTCCTGGGTGGTCGGCCCGGGGTCGTGGGTCGTGGTGCGCTGGCAGGGGTCGCGGTAGACGTCGTGGACGGGGTAGTAGGTGAGCTCGCCGCGCTGGTCGGGCTCGACGCCGTCGTACCCGGGGTCTATGACCAAGCCGCCGGGTGAGAAGTAGCCGGCAGGTACGTCGACCAGGGCTCGGGGCAGGGTGTCGGCGTCTCCCCACATCGGCATGGCGTAGGTGCCGGGTTCCAGCGGTCCGTCGATCCCCGCCATCGGCTCGGGCTCCGCCACGCGCACCCGTTTGTCCGAGGGCGGCGGCGGTCCGTCGCTGCGGTCGGCGCTGTCGACGCCGAGCAGCCACCCGGTGCCGGCCAGGACGGCTGCGGCCGCGAGACCGCCGGCCACCATCCGGGCGCGGTGCCGGCGGTGCGCCCGGCGCAGCACCACGCCGAGCTCGTGGTCGACCTGCGGGAGCAGGTGCATGGTGTTGGCATCAAGCCCTTCACGGAGGCGTCGGTCAATCGACATCGCCAGGCACCTCTTCGCGTTCGGACAGCTGCTCGGCCAGGGTGGCGCGGGCCCGGTGCAGGTGCTGCTTGACGGTCGACTCCGAGACGCCGAGCAGCTCAGCCACCTCGCCGACCGGGAGGTCGTCGAGGTAGAACAGCGCGACGGCGGCCCGCTGCCGTGGTGGGAGGCCCGCCACCGCCTTGGCAAGGTCGAGGTCGGGGAGCTGGTCCCAGGCTGGGAGCTGGTCGCTCGGTGGGTCGGACCGTCGCAGCCGGCCCCGCTGGGCCTGCTTGATCGCTGCGCGCACGGCGACGCGTCGTACCCAGGCCTCGGGGTGGTCGATCCTGACGACCCCGCGCCAGCGCTCGCACAGCCTGAGGAACGCGTCCTGGGTGACCTCCTCGGCGCGGCCGAGGTCGTGCAGCACCAGGTACGTCGTACGCAGCACGGACGGGTACGCCGAGCGGAAGACCCACTCGAACTCGACCTGCTGCGCTTCCCGCACGACCTGCTCCTCTTCCTTCTCGAGGTTCTCACCGATACAGGGGCCGCGGGAGGCCCTGCGGTTGACACGTCCCGGCACATTTCTTCACGGGGTTCGTGGCAGCATCGACACCGTGGACGACCTCTTCGCACCCCCGGGGACCGCCTGGCAGCACGTCTCGCCCAAGCTCGCGGTCCAGCGCCGGGTGATCCTCGGCATCACCTGGACCGTGCTCACGGCCGTCGTGCTCGTGCCGCTGGCTGTCCTCGGCGTCGCGGGCTGGCTGCTCGGCGTGGTCGCCGTCCTGGCCGTCTGCCTGCTGGGGTGGGGCTGGGTCGTGGTCGGGCGCAACGCCCGGTCCTGGGCCTACGCCGAGCGCGAGGAGGACCTCTACATCGTCCACGGCGTGATGTTCCGCCAGCTCGTCTCCGTGCCCTACGGCCGCATGCAGTACGTCGACGTGAACGCCGGTCCGCTCGACCAGGCCTGGGGCATCGCCAAGGTGCACCTGCACACCGCCTCGCCCGGCACGTCCGCGGCCATCCCAGGGCTGCCCGCGGAGGAGGCCGCCCGGCTGCGCGACCGGCTCACCTCGCTCGGAGAGGCGCAGGCAGCCGGACTGTGAGCGAGACCGAGTTCAAGCGGCTGTCGCCGCTGACGCCTCTGGTGCGCGGCGGCATCTTCCTGCTCGCCGTGGTGGGCGCGATGTGGCAGAACGTGCTCGACGGCGAGCTCGGCACCGTCGGGATCGTGATGCTCGGCGTCATCGTCGCCGGCGCGGGCTACGGCACCTTGTCGTGGTGGCGCACCAAGTACTGGATCGAGGGCGACGAGCTGCGCGTCGACACCGGCGTGATCTCCCGTCAGTCACGTCGGATCCGCATCGACCGGCTCCAGGCGGTCGACATCGTGCAGCCCTTCGTTGCCCGGCTGCTCGGCCTCGCGGAGCTGAAGATGGATGTCGCCGGCGGCGGCAAGGCCGAAGGCTCGCTGGCCTTCATGCCGATCGCCGAGGCCCACGGGCTCAAGGAGCAGCTGCTCGCCCGCCGCGACAACGAGCGTGAGGACAACCCTCCCGACGTTGTCGCTGCACCGGCGGTGGTGGTTCCCATCGCGAGGCTCGACCTGGGGATGCTGGTCGTCTCGCTGCTGCTGTCCGGCGAGTTCATCGGCTTCGTCCTGGCCGGGGTCGCGCTGGTCTCCGTGGGCGCGGTGGCCGGGTCGATCGGCGCCGCCGGTGGCCTGCTTCCGGTGGTCGGCGGGTTCGCGGTCGTCGTCGTTCGCAAGCTGGCGGGGTTCTACAACTTCACCGTCAGCGACACGCCAGGTGGCCTCCAGGTACGACGAGGGCTCTTCGAGCTCACGTCCCAGACGGTCGCACTGCCCCGCGTGCAGGGCGTGGTCGTGTCCGAGCCGTTGCTGTGGCGGCCGATGGGCTGGGCCAAGCTCGACGTCTCGGTGGCGGGCACCAAGGTCGGCGACGGCAACGACCAGCTGCTCTCCTCGACGGTGCTGCCCGTCGGCCCGCGCGAGGAGGTGCTCGCGCTGGCTCGTCACGTGCTGCGCGGTCTGGACCTGACCGACGTACCCCTCACCGCACCGCCCGACCGCGCCAAGTGGGTCGAGCCCATCGGACGCTTCTTCGTGGCCGGTGGCCTCGACGAGCGCATGCTGGTCAGCCGCACGGGCTGGTGGACCCGCAAGACCCACGCCGTGCCGCATCGGCGGGTGCAGTCCGTGCGCCTGAGCCAGGGGCCGTGGCTGCGCCGGCTTCGTCTCGCCCAGCTGTACGTCGACAGCCCGCCGGGCCCGGTGCGGGTGCGCCTGCACTTTCGTGACGAGACCGAGGCGCGGTACCTGCTCGAGCGCGCTGTGGTGCTCGGACGTCAGGCGAGGGCCGGCGCCGGGACGCCCACCGCCGAGACGACCCAGTAGAAGTCGCCGAGGCCGGGTCCGGTGAGCTCGGCAGCCTCGCCGGCCCGGCCCAGTGCCCGGACGTAGCCGGCCGGGTCGCTCGTCGCCTGTGCGAGGTCGGGACGGCTGCCTTCGACGCCCAGGTTGCGCAACGCGTCGCGCTGCGTCGTGATCCGACCGTCGACGGCGGCAGCCACCGCGTCGACTGCGACGTGCGCAGTGACGTCCCGCGACCCGTCCGGGAGCACGTCCACCTCACTGCCGTGCTGGTAGGAGCGAAGGCTCCCGAAGGGCGGCCGGTCGTCCCGCGTGTGTCCGTAGTCGACCGCGACGGCCAGGCCACGAGTCACCCGGCTCACCACGTCGGCCCACGCCCGGTCGCGCGTGGTGCCCACCTCCGCTCGCTCGCCCGGGTCACTCAGCGGCCACCACTGCTCACACCACGCCTGCAGGCTCGGCGGTACGCCGGTCTCGTCGAGTCCCGCCCCCAGCGACTCCGTGCCGTCCGCCTCCACGTGCACGACGCGGGCAGTGCCGTCTCCGTCCAGCTCGACGACGTGGCAAGGGATGTTGTCGAGCCACTCGTTGGCGAACACCAGCCCGTCGACCTCGGTGGGCAGCATCGGCGACCAGCCGATCGAGTCAGGCAGGTCCGCCGGTCGTGCAGCCACCTCGACCCCCAGCAGCGTCAGCTCCGGGTCGAGGGCGTGCAGGTGACGCAGCAGCTCGCCTCGCCCCGACCCGACGTCCACGACGGTGTCCAGCCCGGACTCCCGCACCAGCCGCAGCAGCGCCTCCGCGAGCAGAGGGGAGGCGTGCACCGACGTACGGAAGTGGTCGGCGGGCGACTCCCGGCGGAAGAACCCCTGCTCGCCGTACAGCGCGCTGTCCCACGCCTGCTTCCACGTCGGCGACGACGTGCGAGGCGGCATCGGCGGCATGCCGAGGGAGGTCTGGGACATGGCGCACAGGCTACGCGGCAACGGGGAGCGATGAGTTCCCGCCGTTGCTCCGGTCTGATTGGTCACTGAACCCAGAACCGGAAGGAACCACCATGAAGCTCGGGCGACTGGTGGCGGCTGGCGCCGCCGTCCTGATCGGCAGCACCCTGACCGTGGCCCCCACGACGGCCGCGGAGACGGGCAGACAGACCTACACCGGCTCCATCGACGGCGCCGACTACCGCGTGGAGGTGCCGGAGGACTGGAACGGCACGCTCCTGGTCTACAGCCACGGCTACGCGCCCGAGGGCTTCCCCGCGGACGACGTCGCGCTGACCAACCGGCCACTTCCGTACGGCGCTCCCACCGAGGAGCTGCTGCTCGACCGCGGCTACGCGCTCGCGGCCTCCAACTACAAGGGCGTCTTCGGCTACCAGGTCGAGCAGGGCGCACACGACCAGGCAGCGCTGATCGACTGGTTCCAGGACAACGTCGGCGAGCCCGTCCGGACCATCTCGGAGGGCCAGTCGCTGGGCGCCGCCATCGCCGTCAAGCTCGCGGAGGACAACCCCGGCCTCGTCGACGGGATCGTCACCTTCTGCGGCGGCTACGACCCGGGCGGCACGTGGAACGCCGCGCTCGACATCACCTTCGTCGTACGCACGCTGCTCGCGCCGGGCGAGGAGATCAAGCTGACCGGCTTCGCGAACGCGGATGAGGCGCTCGCGAGCATGCTGGCCCTCCAGGCCGCGGTCGACCGTGCGGCGACGACGCCCGAGGGGCGTGCACGGATCGCCCTCGCCGGAGCGATGAGCAACATCACCGGCTGGTACTCAGCACGCTTCCCCGAGCCGACCAACTTCGACGAGTTCGTCGACCAGCAGAAGGAGTGGGTCAAGAACGCCTACTCGTTCCTCGGCACGCTGGGTCGCGTCGACCTCGAGGTCAAGGCCGGAGGCAACCCGTCGTCCAACGCCGGACTCGACTACTCCCGCCAGCTCGCCAGGTCCGCGAAGACCGCCCAGGTCGTGCGTGCCTACCGGGATGCCGGCATCAGCCTGAAGTCCGACCTGGCCGCCCTCGCCGACGCACCGCGCATCCACGCCGACCAGCAGGCCGTCGACTACCTGCTGCGCGAAGGCGTGGCCCGCGGCACGGCCGGCGTCCCGACCGTCTCCCTGCACAGCACCGGGGACGGCGGGGCCGTGACCGACCAGGAGCGCTGGTACGCCGAGCAGGTCCGCAAGCACGGGGGAGCCCGTGACCTCAAGCAGCTCTACGTCCATCGAGGCGGCCACTGCACGATCACCGGCGCCGAGGAGATCCTGGCGGTCGAGGCTGTCGACCACCGCCTTCGCAGCGGCCACTGGCCGTCCCTGGACCCGAAGACGATGAACGCCGCGGCCGCCGGCTTCCCGGCCGAGGTGCAGCAGGTGTTCGACTTCAGCACCTTCAGCGACGGACCGGACACCCCGCGGTTCACCCGCTTCACCCCGCCGCGGATGCTCCGCCCGTCACGCTGAGCTCAACGCGATGGGGCTGGTCAGTCGCGCGACTGCCAGGTGCACACGCAGACCTTGTTGCCCTCGGCATCGGCGAGCACCCAGAACGCCGGCGCGCGCTTGTCACTGACGAGCGTGCCGCCGGCTTCGAGGGCCGCGGCGATGCGCGCCTCGGCAACGTCGTGGGGGACGGTGATGTCGAGGTGGAAGCGCTGTCGGTCGGGGGCGGTGCTGTCGGTCTCCTGGAACCACAGCGCCGGCAGCGAGCCGGACCGGTCGTTGACCTCCGGGTAGCGCTCGGACGCCTCCAGCCCCAGGACAGCTCCCCAGAACGGCATCAGCCCCTGGCCGTCGGGAGTGTCCAGTGCGAGCTCCAGTGACTGCACCTCGGCGGGGGAGGCGGCCACACCCTCCTCGGCCGCGATCTCGCTGATCCTCCGGGCCAGGCGTACGTCGCGCTGGGTCAGGCCACCGACGTCATGGCTCACCAACCGGACGTTGAGGTGCGGATAGCGGAGATCGAGGTCGGGGTGGTGGTTCGCGTCCTCGGCG
This sequence comes from uncultured Actinomycetota bacterium, assembly GCA_963765905.1. Classification (GTDB taxonomy): domain Bacteria; phylum Actinomycetota; class Actinomycetes; order Propionibacteriales; family Nocardioidaceae; genus SSC3. Next base: position 1,160,748 of record CAVXXY010000006.1, on the reverse strand, counting down.
GCGGCCCCGATCCGGTTGACCATTCGTAGCCCGGTCACGAAGTCGCCGGTGGCGAAACGGGTCTGCAGTGTGCCGAGCAGGACCCGCCAGTCGTCCAAGCCCTCCTTGGTGGACACATGAGTCTGAGTGAGGACTTGCTTGTCCGATTCGTCCACTTTGGACCTCCTGAGGGTTTGGCTGATCTCAAACCTACGACGGGCTGTGACGTAGCCCACCGGGGCGAGGGATTTCCTCGGGTGCCGTGCGGCCGTAGCCTGGATACGTCCAGCAAGTAGTCCGGTACCCCTCGGGGACTGGAACGAAAGACGGAGACCACAACGATGACCTCAGTAGGGGTTGTCGGCGCCGGCCGGGTCGGCGCCGTTCTAGCGGCCGCGCTCCGCGCCGCGGGCCATGACATCGTCGCCGCAGCCGGTGAGTCAGACGCCTCCCGCACCCGCATCCAGAGCCTCCTTCCGGGCATCGAGCCGGGGAAGCCGACCGCCGTTGCTCGCGCGTGCGACCTGCTCCTGCTCACGGTGCCCGACGACATGCTCGGCAACGTCGTGACCCAGCTCGCCGCCTCCGGGGCGATCCGCGAGGGCCAGTACGTCGCGCACACCTCGGGACGTCACGGTCTCGGGGTGCTCGAGCCCGCCCGCGCCGTGGGCGCCCACGTGCTCGCGCTGCACCCGGCCATGACCTTCACCGGCACCGCCCTGGACCTGCCGCGGCTGCCCGGCTGCGCGTTCGGCGTGACCGCCCACGAGCCGGTCACCGTCGCGCTGGCCGAGACGCTGGTCTCCGACCTTCGCGGCCACATCGTGTGGATCCCGGAGGACAAGCGCACGCTCTACCATGCCGGCCTCGCGCACGGCGCCAACCACCTGGTCACCCTGGTCGCCGAGGCGATGGAGCTGCTCCGCGCGACCGGCGCCGAGGACCCGGCCTCCACCCTGCGGCCGTTGCTGACAGCCGCACTCGACAACGCGCTGAGCTTCGGCGACGCGGCCCTGACCGGGCCGATCGTCCGCGGTGACGTCGAGACCGTCCGGGCACATGTCCGCGACATCGCCGCCAACGCACCCCACACGCTCCCGTCGTACGTCGCGATGGCGCGCGCCACTGCCAACCGTGCTGTCGTCGACGGCCGGCTGCTGCCCATCCGAGCCGCGAAGCTGATCGGCATCCTCAACGACGCGCTGCAGCCCGCACCGGGGCCCGTCCGGTGACGACGCCGCTCGTCGCGAACACTCGCGCCGAGCTCGCAGACGCCTTGAAGGCCGTCCGCGAGCGAGGCGGTCGCGTCGGCTTCGTCCCGACCATGGGGGCGCTGCACGAGGGACACGCGTCGCTGATGGACGTGGCCCGGGCGCGCGACGTCGACGCCGTCGTCGTGAGCATCTTCGTCAACCCGACCCAGTTCGCGCCGGGCGAGGACCTCGACCGCTACCCGCGCACCTTCGACGCCGATCTGGCTCTCTGCGGCGAGCACGGTGTCGACGTGGTGTTCGCACCGAGCGTCGAGGAGGTCTACCCGGGTGAGCTCGTGGTGACCGTCGACCCGGGCCCGCTCGCCACCGTCCTGGAGGGCGTCACCCGGCCGACCCACTTCCGCGGTGTCCTGACCGTGGTGGCGAAGCTCTTCGGGCTGGTGCAGCCCGACGTCGCCGTGTTCGGCCAGAAGGACTACCAGCAGCTGGTGCTGATCCGCCGCATGGCCACCGACCTCTGCCTGCCGACCGAGGTCGTCGGCGCCGAGACCGTCCGCGAGCACGACGGCCTGGCGCTGTCCAGCCGCAACCGCTACCTCAGCGACGAGCAGCGGCTGCTCGCGCTGACCCTGAGCCGCGCCCTCCGAGCCGGCGTCGAGGCAGCCCCCCAGGGCGCCGACGCCGTACGACGGGCAGCGCTGGCCGAGCTCGAGACCGCCGACGGCGTCGAGCTCGACTACCTCGAGCTGACCTCACCGGACCTCGGCCCCGCGCCGGCGTACGGCGAGGCCAGGCTGCTCGTTGCAGCCAAGGTCGGGACCACCCGGCTGATCGACAACACCGGCCTCGACCTCTCTGCAGGCGGGGACCACAACACCACTGGGAGCATCTGATGCTGCGCACGATGATGAAGAGCAAGATCCACCGCGCCACCGTCACGCAGGCCGACCTGCACTACGTCGGCTCGGTCACAGTCGACCAGGACCTCCTCGACGCCGCCGACCTCCTCGAGGGCGAGCTGGTGCACATCGTCGACGTCACCAACGGCGCGCGTCTGGAGACCTACACGATCGCCGGCCCCCGTGGCAGCGGCATCATCGGCATCAACGGCGCCGCGGCCCGGCTCGTGCAGCCCGGCGACATCGTGATCCTCATCGCCTACGGCCAGATGGAGACCGCAGAGGCCAAGGACTACAAGCCGTCAGTGGTCTTCGTGGACGCGGACAACAAGGTGATGGCGACCGGCTTCGACCCGGCCGAGGCGCCGATGGGCAGTGGCCTCAAGCGCGGCGACGCCGTGTACACCGGTAGCACCCAGACCCGCTAGCCTGCCCGGATGGTCCCTGAGCGCCTGCTGGCGCCCGCACCCGGCTGGACGACGTACGCCGACGTGATCGTGATCGGTTCCGGCATCGCCGGGCTGACGGCTGCGCTGCGGCTGCGCGAGGCCGGTGTCGGCACCGTCATGGTCGTCACCAAGGACGTGCTGGCCGCGGGTTCCACGCAGTGGGCGCAGGGTGGCATCGCGGCCGCGCTCGGCGAGGGTGACACCCCCGAGGAGCACCTGCAGGACACCTTGGTCGCGGGTGCGGGCGTCTGCGACCGCGACGCCGTCGAGGTGCTGGTGACCGAGGGACCCGAGGCGGTGCACGAGCTGATCGCGCTGGGCACCGAGTTCGACCAGACACCCGCCGGTGAGCTGTCGCTGACCCGTGAGGGTGGCCACCACCGCGACCGCATCGTGCACGCCGGTGGGGACGCGACCGGCGCGGAGATCCAGCGGGCGCTCGTCGCCGCGGTCAAGGCGGCGCCCGACATCACGCTGACCGAGCACGCCCTGGTGATCGACCTGATTCCGGGCGAGGGAGGTGGCATCGCGGGCGTGACGCTGCACGTGATGGGCGAGGGGCAGCACGACGGCGTCGGTGCCGTGCATTGCCGGGCGGTGGTCCTGGCCAGCGGCGGCCTCGGCCAGATCTTCGCGGCGACGACCAACCCGCTCGTCTCGACCGGCGACGGCATGGCGATCGCGCTGCGGGCCGGTGCGGTGCTGCGCGACCTGGAGTTCGTGCAGTTCCACCCGACCGTGATGTGGCTGGGCGACGAGTCGCGCGGTCAGCAGCCGCTCATCAGCGAGGCGGTGCGGGGTGAGGGCGCCTTCCTGGTCGACGACGAGGGCGTGCGCTTCATGGAGGGGCAGCACGAGCTCGCCGACCTGGCTCCCCGCGACGTCGTCGCGAAGGCGATCATGCGCCGCATGCGCGAGACGGAGCGTCCGCACGTGTGGCTCGACGCGCGGCACTTCGGCCAGGCGATGTGGGAGAGGCGCTTCCCCACGATCCTTGCCAGCTGTCTTGCCCAAGGCATCGACCCTGTGACACAGCTGATCCCGGTGGCTCCGGCGTGCCACTACGCGAGCGGCGGGGTTGCCACCGACCTCCACGGGCGTACGTCGATCCCGGGTCTGTATGCCACCGGCGAGGTCGCCTGCTCCGGTGTGCACGGCGCCAACCGGCTCGCCTCCAACTCCCTGCTGGAGGGACTGGTCTTCTCCCGGCGCATCGCGGTGCTGCTTGCCGAAGGACTGCCCGAGCGTCGCGAACCCGCCACGGACACCCGCTTGCCCGGTCTGGTGCACGAGTCGGTGCTGCCGTCCATCCAGACCACCATGACCGAGCGCGCCGGTGTGCTGCGCAGCGAGTCCGGTCTGTCCCTCGGTGAGATCGAGCTGGCTGCGCTGGCGGACAAGTCGTCCGACACCCCGAACACCGAGGCGTGGCAGGCCACCAACCTGCTCACCCTCGGCACCGCCCTCGTGCAGGCCGCGCGCATGCGTGAGGAGACGCGTGGGTCGCACTGGCGCGAGGACTTCCCGGCCACCGACGACGAGCACTGGCTGGGGCACATCGACGTCACCACCGACGCCATCACCTACCGACCAGGAGCCGGATCGTGATCACCGAATGAGCGCGATCGCCCGCACGCCGTACACCTGGATGCCGTCGGAGCTGCTCGACGAGCTGACCGCTTCTGGGCTTGACGCGATGGCGGTGTACGACGCTGTCGTGCGTGCCATCGACGAGGACCTGCCTTCCGGCGAGGACGTTACGAGCACCGCGACCATTCCGGTCACAGAGGTGGCTGTGGCCGACTTCGAGGCACGCGCCGACGGCGTGGTCGCAGGACTTGCGGTCGCAGAGCTGGTATTCCGCTACGTAGTGAGCCCCGATGTCGTGGTCACCCGGCTGGTCGCGGACGGCGCCCGGGTGGAGCGCGGCGACGTGCTCATGACGGTCGAGGGCTCCACCGGCCTCCTGCTCACCGCGGAGCGCACCGCTCTGAACTTCCTCTCCCACCTCTCCGGTGTAGCCACCACGACCGCCGCCTGGGTTGCGGCTCTCGACGGCTCCGGAGCGAAGGTCCGCGACACCCGCAAGACGCTGCCGGGCTACCGGCTGCTGGAGAAGTACGCCGTGCGCTGCGGTGGCGGCGTCAACCACCGCACGTCGCTGTCGGACCAGGCGCTGATCAAGGACAACCACGTCCTGGCCACAGGCGGGGTGGTCGAGGCGTACGACGCCGTCCGGCGCGCCTACCCGGACCTGCCCGTGCAGGTCGAGGTCACCACGCTCGACCAGCTCCGCGCAGTGCTCGACGCCGGCGCCCAACAGGTGCTGCTCGACAACATGCCGCCCGCCATCATGGCCGAGGCGGTGCAGATCAACGCCGGTCGCGCGGCGCTGGAGGCCTCTGGCGGTCTCTCGCTCGACGTGGCGAAGGAGGTCGCGGCGACGGGCGTCGACTTCCTCGCCGTCGGCGCGCTCACCCACTCCGCGCCGGTTCTCGACATCGCGATGGACCTCCGCCCGGAGATCGAAGAGCAGTGATCGCGTCATGATCCTCTGCGCCGACATCGGCAACAGTCATACCGTCCTCGGCCTGGTCGAGGACGGCAAGGTCGTCGACCACTGGCGGGTCTCCACCCTGGAGAGCCGCACCGCGGACGAGTGGGGTCTGCTGGTCCGCGGTCTGCTCCGCGCATCGGTGGTCCAGGAGCCGGTCATCGGGATCGCTGTCTGCGCCACCGTCCCCGCCGTTCTGCACGAGTGGCGGGAGATGCTGCGCGCGTACTTCGGCGACGTCAACCACGTCGTCGTCGAGCCGGGCGTGCGGACCGGCGTGCCGGTGCTGATGGACAACCCGCGCGAGGTGGGCACCGACCGCATCATCAACGCGCTGGCGGCTGCGCACCTCTACGACGGCCCATGCATCGTGGTCGACTTCGGCACCGCCACTACCTTCGACGTCGTCTCGCCGAAGGGGGAGTACGTCGGGGGCGCGATCGCTCCGGGCATCGAGATCTCCCTGGAGGCTCTCGGCCGCCGCGGCGCCCAGCTGCGGAAGGTCGAGCTGCTCCGGCCGCGCTCGGTCATCGCCAAGAACACCGTCGAGGCGCTGCAGTCCGGCGTGATCTTCGGCTTCGCATCACAGGTGGACGGCATCGTCACCAGGATGATCGCCGAGCTCAAGCACGATCCCGCCGACGTCAACGTCATCGCGACCGGAGGGCTGGCGCCGGTCGTGGTCGACGAGTCCTCGGTGATCACCGACCACCAGCCGTGGCTCACGCTCCTCGGGCTGGAGATCGTGTTCGGCAGGAACAGTTAGCCCGCTCGGCCGGTTCAACTAGTCGTGGTCGTGGGTTCCGGTGTGGCAGTGGTCGCCCTGGGTGGTTTGTGAGGGGGCGACGTCGATGGCGGGGTTCTGGTCGAAGAAGCCGAAGGGTTTGAGCCAGAACGCGATGGTGTCGGCGGGCATGATGGGCCAGTCCTCGATCCGGGTGATGTGGTGGATGCCGAAGACGTACCAGAGCACGATGTCGGTGTTCTCCAGGGGTTCGTCGTCGGCGATCCAGCGGGTCATGCCCAGGTCGGTGGTGGACTGGGTGGGGTGGTCCCCGCAGGGCCAGCGTTCGTTGTGGTGGTGTTGGGTGACCCAGAGGGTGTGTCCGATGACGGGGGCGCGGAGGTACTGGGGTGCGGTGGGGTCCATCAGGGAGGGCAGCGACGCGGTCGGGACGAGCTTGTAGCCGGGGTTGGTGCCGACCTTGTTGGTGCGGTTGGGGTTGATCACCTTCCAGGAGCGTTGGGTTTCCCAGCTGTAGTCGCGGGCGGCCTCGGCCTCGGAGCGGACCGGGGTGGCCCGGGTCACCACGGCCAGGCCGTAGGGGTTCTCGGGGGAGATCGGCAGGGCTTGGGAGTCGACCTCCATCACGGTGTTGTCCTGCCCGTCGATGTCGAGGTCGAGGCGGGCCACGATGAAGTGCTGGTGGAAGGGGGCGTAGGTGCGGGTATCGACTACCGTCCCGGTCGCCGGTGGTTCGGCACCTTCGCCGAACGGGGTGGTGACCATCAGTCCGGTGGCGCGGACCTCGCACTCGATGTTGCCGTCTTGGTAGAAGCGCCAGTAGACCAGGTACTCATAGTTGGCGACCGTGACGTGGCAGGAGACCACCATCCGGCGCATCCGGCGGACCTCGGCGCCGTTGTGGTGGTCCACGTGCTTCCACAAGACCGCGTTGTCCTCCTCGTGCAGGCAGATCGCGTTCTTGATCGGATACGGCTCGCCCTTGGTGTCGTGTAGCACCGCGTCGAGGTAGACGATCTCGCCCAGGCAGTCACAACCCAGCTCCAGCGAGGTCGTCATGAACCCCAGACCCCACTCACCGATGTCGAACGCGGTGCGCCGGTAGTGGTCGAAGGACGCGTCACGGTAGGGCACCACCATCTCGGTAAACGACATCCGGTAGGCGATGTCGCGGACCTCGCCATGGTCGTCGTAGGCGACCTGGTAGATCACCGGCCCCTCCCGGTAGTTGAACCCCAACCGCATCGACCAGTTCTGCCAGCGCAGCTCGGTGCCCTCCACGGTGAACGAGGTCCCCTCGGGCTGGGTAATGTGCAACGGCTTGAGATCGGTCCGCAGCTGACCGGTCCACGGGCCAGGAACATACTCAGCATCGACCTCGGGATTGCCGTGGTCGTGGTCGTTCTCGATCTCCAACAGCTCCAAGGTGTTGACATCCAGCACGATCTTGAGCCCCGAGACCGGATGCCCATACGGGTTGGCCTGCGGGGTCGGCTTGTACCAAAGGTCACACCACCCCAACCGACGGTCCCGCCACTGCTCGGGCATCAACGCCTTGCCGTAGGTCCACACCTCGACCAACACCAACGACATATCGGTAATACCCCGCGCCGCCAACGCCGCCACCACCTCGGGGTGCGCCCGCATCGCGGCATCCACCTCGTGGTACTCATCGACCGTGAAGTTCGGCGTCACATCCGGCACCTGGTTCCAAGCCACCACCCGGTCACCATCGAGGTCCACCTCGGCCTCCCACGCCGAGTTGTCGACCCGGTTCAACAACACCACGAACGAGACACGCGGCACCCGATCACCGCGACGCCACGCCTTGACCACCGCCTTCGCAGGCTCCTTCAGCTCCATCGCGATGAACCGCCACGAGTCACTGACTTCCCGGTCGCGACGAAGGATCGCGGCCGTCTGCCGGAACTCTTCCGCAGTGAGCGGCTCGAGTGGATGCTGCGACATTCCTACTCCCTCCAGAACCGAGGCCCAGCCAAACGTCGACGGACCCCCCAGCTCGGCCTAGCCTGATCTCATCGGGGGCCGGAGCGCAACAGCGGAGGGATGTTCATGTCGGAGAAGAAGGTCTTCCACAACATCATCAACGGTAAGGTCCAGGCCTCGTCCTCGGGCGCGATGATGGACATCGTCAACCCGTCCACCGGGGAGGTCTATGCCTCTGCCCCCAACTCCGACGCCAACGACGTCGACCAGGCCTTCCAGGCCGCGGGCTCGGCTTTCGGCAAGTGGCGCTGGTCGACGCCCGGCGAGCGTCAGCGTGCCCTGCTCAAGCTCGCGGACCTCATCGAGGACAACGCGGAGGAGCTCGTCGCGGTGGAGAGCGAGAACACCGGCAAGCCGGTCTCGCTCACCATGTCGGAGGAGATCCCGCCGATGGTCGACCAGATCCGGTTCTTCGCCGGCGCGGCCCGGGTCATGGAAGGCAAGTCCTCCGGCGAGTACATGCGCGGGCACACCTCCTCGGTCCGGCGCGAGCCTGTCGGCCCGATCGCCCAGGTCGCGCCCTGGAACTACCCGATGATGATGTCGGTCTGGAAGTTCGCCCCCGCCCTGGCGGCCGGCAACACCGTGGTGCTCAAGCCCTCCGACACCACGCCGGCCTCGTCGTACTGGATGGTCGAGCAGATGCAGGACATCTTCCCGCCAGGCGTCTGCAACCTGGTCTGCGGAGACCGGGACACTGGGGCGGCGCTCACCGCACACCCGATTCCGCAGATGGTGTCGATCACCGGATCGACCCGTGCCGGGATGGCGGTGGCAACCTCTGCAGCCCAGGACCTCAAGCGCGCCCATCTCGAGCTCGGCGGGAAAGCCCCTGTCGTGGTCTTCGACGACGCCGACCTCGAGGCGGCTGTCGAGGGCATCTCCGTCGCCGGGCTCTTCAACGGCGGCCAGGACTGCACCGCGGCAACTCGCCTGATCGTCCAGCAGGGCATCTACGACGACTTCCTGGCGGCGCTGACCGAGGCGACCCAGAAGACCAAGACGGGGTACGACACCAGCGACGAGGACATCCTCTACGGTCCCATCAACAACGCCAACCAGCTCGGGCATGTAGCCGGCCTCGTCGAGCGCACGCCCGACCATGCCCGCGTCACGACGGGCGGTCACCGGATCGGTGATCGCGGCTACTTCTACGAACCGACGATCGTCGCCGACCTCAGGCAGGACGACGAGCTGATCCGAACCGAGATCTTCGGCCCGGTCATGACGGTGCAGAAGTTCACCGACGAGGAGGAGGGCCTGCGACTGTCCAACGACAGTGAGTACGCGCTGGCGTCATCGGTCTGGACCAAGGACATCGGTGCCGCGTCGCGCATGGCAGCGCGGCTCGACTTCGGCTGTGTGTGGGTCAACACCCACATCCCGCTTATCGCAGAGATGCCGCACGGCGGCTTCAAGCACTCCGGTTACGGCAAGGATCTCTCCATGTACGGTCTCGAGGACTACACCCGGATCAAGCACGTGATGATCTACCACGGGTTCGAAGGATGAGCGGGGGCGCTGAATCGGGAGGCTTTCACGCAGCGCATCACGACCCTCGGCATCACGCCGAGGCCGACCTGATGGACAAGGGTCTGAAGGGGGACGCCGTCGGACTGCTCGGCGGCACCATTCTCGGCATCTCCTCCGTAGCGCCCGCGTACGCGCTCACCGCCACCATCGGCATCCTGGTCGCCGAGGCCGGGCCGAAGATGCCGGTGGTCATCATCGCGGGGTTCCTGCCGATGTTCCTGGCCGCCTACGCCTACCGCGAGTTCAACAAGGTCGCGCCCGACTGCGGCACCTCGTTCACCTGGACGACCAAGGCGTTCGGCCCGTTCGTCGGCTGGCTCGGTGGCTGGGCGGCCATCCTCGCCACCGTCATCGTGCTGTCCAACCTGGCGGGGGTGGCAGTGCAGTTCTTCTACCAGTTCCTGGGGGATCTGCTGGACACCGGTGACATCAGCACGCTGTGGGAGAACCGCACGGTCAACGTCATCACCTGTCTGGTCTTCCTGGCCATCGCCACGGCGGTCGCCTACCGGGGGATCACGACGACCGAGCGCGTGCAGATCGTGCTCGTCACCTTCCAGCTCGTCGTGCTGCTGGTGTTCGCGATCACAGCCTTGATCAAGTCGGGCGACTCGGCCACCGGCCTGTCCTTCGACCTCGACTGGTTCAGTCCCGCGGGGCTCACCTTGTCCGCGTTCATCGCCGGTCTGTCCGGGTCGATCTTCGCCTTCTGGGGCTGGGATACGAGCTTGACCGTCAACGAGGAGACCAAGGACGCCGAGAAGACCCCCGGCCGTGCGGCTCTGCTGTGCGTCGTGTCCATCCTGCTGACCTACCTCCTGGTCGCCGTGGCCACCCAGATGTACGCCGGAGTCGGCACCACAGGACTCGGGCTCGCCAACGAGGAGATCTCCGACAATGTCTTCGGTGCCCTCTCGCGGCCTGTCCTCGGCCAGCCGCTGGACCTGGTGCTCTTCCTGGCCGTCCTCGCATCGAGCGCGGCAAGCCTGATCACGACGTTCCTGCCGACCTCGCGCACCATGCTGGCGATGGGAACCTACCGAGCCTTCCCCGAGAGGTTCGCGACGGTCCACCCGGTCTACAAGACCCCCTCGTTCGCCACAGTCACTGCGGGTGTCGGAGCGGGTGTCTTCTACACGGTCCTGACGATCTTCAGCGAGCGCGTGCTGACCGACACGATCTACAGCCTCGGGATCATGATCTGCTTCTACTACGGGCTGACCGCCTTCGCATGCGTGTGGTACTTCCGCAAGGAGCTCTTCGACGATCTCTACAGCATCGTGTTCAAGCTGATCTTCCCGCTCCTGGGTGGGCTGGGCCTGCTTGCGGTCTTCGTGGTCACCCTCCGCGACAGCGCCTCGCCGGACTACGGCAGCGGCGCCGAGATCGGAGGGGTGGGCCTGGTGCTGATCCTCGGCCTGGGCCTGATCGTCGTGGGACTCGCGTTCATGGCCTGGCAGTTCACGCGCGACCCTGCGTACTTCAAGGGTGAGACGCTGAAGCGGGACACCCCGGCACTGGTGGTCGACGAACCCTAGCTCGCTGGTCGAGCCGCAAGCGTGTCGAGACAGCCCGGGCAGGGCATGTGTCACCCGGGTCTGCCTCCGTCACGAGTGGTCTCGACACGGTCGTTCGCCCAAGGCTCACGTCCCGGCTCGACCAGCGTCAGACGTCGCGGGCCATCAGGTCGTCCCACGTCTCGCGTCGCACGACGAGGCGGGCGCTTCCGTCGCGCGCGAACACCACGGGGATGCGGCGGTTGCCGTTGTAGTTGTTGGCCATCGTGTAGCAGTAGGCACCCGTGGCCGGTACGGCGAGCAGGTCGCCGACGGCCGGCGCACGGAGCGGCACGCCGTCGACCAGCACGTCGCCACTCTCGCAGTGCCGGCCGACGACGATGACGTCCTCGCGGTCCGGCCCCTCGAACCGTCCGACGATCCCCGCCTCGAACCGCTGCTCGAAGAGGGCCACCTCGAGGTTGTCGCCCATGCCGCCGTCCACGGCGACGAAGGTGTAGGCGCCACGCTTGACCGTGACGACGCGGTAGATGGTCGCCGCCGACTCGGCGACCATGCTGCGTCCCGGCTCGATGATGATCTGGGCTTCGGCCGGGAGGTGCGCCTTGGCTGCTCCGATCAGCGAGTCGAGATACGCCGCCACCGTCGGTGGCTGGTCAGCCCAGGTGTACCTCGCGCCGAGCCCGCCACCGAGGTCGTAGATCGGGAACTCGCCGAGCTTGGCGACCGGGGCCACCGACTCGGCGAAGGGCTCGACATCGAGGATCTGCGAGCCGACGTGCACGTGCAGCCCCTGCATCCGCAGGCGGGGGCTGTCCTCGATGCGTTTGATCAGCCGCGCTGCGTCAGCCGGGGCGAGGCCGAACTTGGACCCCTCGTGGCCCGTCAGGACGTGGCTGTGCACGTCGGCGGTGACGCCGGGAATCACCCGCACCAGCACGTCCTGCCTGCGCCCTTCCGGCACCGTGGCCTCGAGCCGGTCGACGTCGTCGGCGTTGTCGACAGCCACCAGGCCGATCCCGTGCTCGACGGCCAGGGCGATCTCGTCGTCGAGCTTCGCGTTGCCGTGTAGCACGATGAGGGCGGGGTCGATCCCGGCCTTGAGCGCGGTGAGGATCTCGCCTCCCCCCGCCACATCCAGGCCGATCCCTTCCTCGACCATGACCCGCTGGACCGCCGTACAGGGGAACGCCTTGGAGGCGAACACAACGCGCGAGCTCGGCCAGCGGGCGGAGAGCTCGTCGGTGTACTCGCGAACCCGCGCACGCAGGGTCTGCTCGGCTACGACGAGGAGCGGGGTGCCGAACTCGGAGGCCAGGTCGTCGGCACGGCAGCCTCCGACCATCAAGGTTCCGTCGTCGGCCAGTGCACTGCCCGCCGGGAACAGAGAGAGAAGGTCGTCCATCACTCGGTCCGCGCAAGGACTTCGCGCACCAGGTCCATGGTGGTGTCCGGGTGCAGGAACGCGAAGCGTCCGATGGTCTCGCCCTCCCACTTGCTGGGCGGGATGAACGCGACCCCTTCGTCGTGCAGCGTCTGGGCCCAGGTGTCGTAGTCCTCCGGCTTCCAGCCGACGCGGCGGAACAGAACGACTCCGAGGTCGGGCTCCCGGATGAGCTCCAGGTGCGGCGACGCCTTGATCAGCACAGCCGTCTCCCGGGCCAGCGCAGCCGCCACCTCGATCGCCTCGCGGTAGGCCTCGACGCCGTTGACGGCAAGGGAGAACCAGAGAGGCAGGCCGCGAGCCCGACGTGTGAGGTGGTAGGCGTAGTCGGTCGGGTTCCACTCTCCGTCGGAGACATGGATGACGTCGAGGTACGACGCGTCCTGGGTATGCGTGGCGCGGGCGAGCCCGGGGTCTCGGTAGATGATGGCGCAACAGTCGAACGGCGTGAACAACCACTTGTGCGGGTCCAGGATGAACGAGTCGGCCTGCTCGATCCCGTCGTACTTCGGGCGGAGTGAGCGGGCGAAGAGGCCCGAGCCGCCGTACGCGCCGTCCACGTGGAACCACCACCCGCGGTCCTTGGCGAGGGCGCCCACGCCGGCGAGGTCGTCGACGATGCCCGCGTTGGTGGTGCCCGAGGTGCACACCAACGCTGCTACGTCGGAAAGGTCCGTGTCGGCGTCGATTGCGGCCCTGACCGTCTCGGCGGTCAGTCGGTGGTCAGGCGTCTCGACCACGAGGGCGTCCATCTCGAGCAGCATCAGGGTGTTGACGATGGACGAGTGGGCGTCGGTGCCGACCACCACCCGTAAGCGCCGGTGACCTGCGTCCGGGCCGAGCTTGCGCTTGGCCGTCTCGCGTGCGACGGCCAGCGCGGAGAGGTTGCCTGCCGAGCCGCCGGAGACGAAACAGCCACCCGCGCTCTCCGGGAGCCCCGCTTCGTCGGCGATCAGGCGGAGCACGGTGTTCTCGGCCGCGATGGCACCCGACGCTTCCAGCCAGGAGATGCCCTGGATCGACGCGCACGAGACGAGCATGTCGAAGAGGAGGCTGGCCTTGGTCGGCGCGGCGGGGATGAAGCCGAGGAAACGGGGGCTGTCGGCGGAGATCACGCTCGGCGCGATGACCGAGGCGTAGACCCCTAGAACCTCGTCGGGGTGCCGCGGCGTCTCGCGGATCAGCCCGTCGAGCCGCTCGTAGAGCTCCGCGGCCGGCAGCAGCCCCCTGTCGAGTGGCACCGGGTTCATCCGCAGCCGGTTCTCGGCGTACGCGAGCACGCTGCGCACCATCTGCTCGGTCGTCTGGTCAACCTCATGCATCGGTCTCCGCCCTCTCTGCCAACTCCTCTGCCCGCGCTCGTGGCACTACCACGACAGGCACAGGTGAGTGCCGCACGATCTTGGTGGCCCGCGACCCCAGGAACACCTGCGCCAGCGAGCCGAGCCCGCTGGAGCCGACGACCAGCACGTCGCCCTCCTCCCACGGGATGTCCTCGAGCGCCTCGGACCAGCTCGCACCCTGCCCGACCACGGTCTCGACGGCCCGCGGAGCCTCGCGGAGCTCGGCCACCTGCTCAAGGGCCTCCTGGGCGGCCTCCTGCAGACTCTGCAGCCACTCCTGCACCACGGAGTCCTCCGCGTCCGTGCCGAGCCGCATCGAGTACGGCGGGCGCGACCACACCGCGAACGACGCGATCCGGAGCGATGCGCCGACCTGGGCAGCCACCCCTCCGGCCGCGAGCACGAGGTCCTCTGCGGCACTCGAGCCGCCGTACGCCGCCGTGGCCCGGGTGACGCGGGCGTCCGGCATGCACCGATAGCCCCGGGGAGCCAGCGCGATCGAGACCGGCGAGCTGTGCAGCAGCCGGTCGGTCACGCTGCCGAGTGCCACGTGCCCGAACGTCCCGTGCGATGACGAACCCAGGACGACCAGGTTCGACTCGTGCTCCTCGGCCAGCTCGAGGAGCCCCGCGGGCGCGGACCGGGCATGATGCCGGACGAACGTCGCCGCGACGTCCGGAGGGAGCTGGGTCTTGGCCGCCTGCAGCGCCAGGTCCGCCGTGGTGTTGAGGTAGTCCTGGTACTCCGCGTCCACGCGAGCCATGCCGGGCGTCCAGGGCGCCGGGACGACCGAGCACACCACCACGTCGTCGCCGGCCGAACGGGCGAGCAGGCCCGCAAGGTGCAGCGCGGCCTGACCGCGCTCGTCGGGGGCGTAGCCCACGATCATCGTCATGGCTGTGACGTCCTAGTCGTGAGTCAGTCCGACGTGCTCATGGCGACCCAGATGCGAGTGCCTGAACCCGTAGACGGCGTACCAGACCAGTGCGGCGCCCACCCAGATCAGGAAGATCCAGATCGTCTTGGCCCGGAGGTCCTGGATGATCCAGATGCAGCCGGCGATCGAGAGGATCGGGGTCAGCGGGTACAAAGGCACCTTGAAGCCGCGGGGCAGCTCCGGATGGGTCTGCCGCAGCACCATCACGCCGATCGACACGATCAGGAACGCCACCAGCGTGCCGATGCTGGTCATCTCGGCGAGGAAGTCGATGGGGATGAGCCCGGCTAGGAGTGCGATGACGGCCGCTACGAAGATCGTGTTCTTCACCGGCGTCAGGGTCCGTGGGTTCACCTCGTGGAACATCGGAGGGATCATGCCGTCGCGCGCCATCGCGAAGAGGATGCGGGTCTGCCCGTAGATCACGATCAGCGTGACGCTGAAGATCGAGATGATCGCGCCGGCAGCGATGACCGTGCCTGGCCACTCCGACCCGGTGACCTGCTCGAGGATCGCCGAGAGGCCGGCTTCCTGGTCGCTGAAGCCTGCGGCGGGCTGTGCGGCGACAGCGATCAACGCGACTAGCACGTAGAGCGTGGTCACCGTGGCCAGGGCGACCAGGATCGCCAGTGGCAGGTTGCGGCGTGGGTCCTTCACCTCTTCACCGGCCGTCGACACAGCGTCGAGGCCGATGTAGGAGAAGAAGATCAGGCCGGCCGCCGTGGTGACGCCGCTGAGTCCGTCGGCCGCGAAGGGAGTCAGGTTCGCCGAGTCCCAACCGGTCACCCCGATCGCGATGAACATGACCAGCACGGCGATCTTGACCATGACCATGGCGGCGTTGACCTTCGCGGACTCGCTCGCCCCGCGGATCAGCAGCAGCGCGACGAGCACGACGAGGATCACCGCGGGCAGGTTGAAGACGCCGCCCTGCTGCGGTGCCTGCGAGAGGTTCTCGGGGATGGTGGTGCCGAAGACGTTGTCGGAGAACTCGTTGAGGTACTGCGACCAGCCCACGGCCACCGCGCCGGCGGACACGCCGTACTCCAGGAGCAGGCACGCGGCAACACCGATGGCGACGACCTCGCCCATCGTGGCGTAGGCATAGGAGTACGACGAACCCGAGACGGGCACGGCGCTGGCAAGCTCGGCGTAGCAGACCGCGGTCAGACCGGCGACTGTCCCCGCCAGGACGAAGGACCAGATCACCGCGGGCCCGGCGACGGGGACGACCTCGGAGAGCACGAAGAAGATGCCCGTGCCGATGGTCGCGCCGATGCCGAAGGCGGAGAGCTGGAAGAGCCCGATCGTGCGGGTGAGCTCGCTGTCGCCCGAGTCGGTGCCGGTCTCGGCCGACATCTCGGGAACGGGCTTGCGCCGGAAAAGCTGCTGCAGAGTCGGCATGGTCCCTCCCACCTCGGGCGGCCCAGGGAGTCCGTGCCGCCCCGTCTCCTCTCGGAGTCTGGCACTACACCGTTGCCGTGGGAAGTGTCAGTTGGGACCGGTGTCCGGGACAGTTGACCGGTCGGCGAGCAGGGGTCGGCTCGGGTCCCAGGTGGTGCCGTCGCGTTGGTCTTGTCTTCTGCGTGCGATGGCTGAGAGTGCTTCGAGGACGACCCGGTTGCCGAGTGCTGCGGTGATGTCGGCGTGGTCGTAGGGTGGGCTGACCTCGACGACGTCGACGCCGACCACGGGTAGCTCCAGGCAGATCCGGCGGACGGCGTCGAGGAGTTCGCGGGCGGTCAGGCCGCCGGGTTCGGGGGTGCCGGTGCCGGGTGCGTGGCCGGGGTCGCAGACGTCGACGTCGACGGAGAGGAAGACGCCGTCGCAGTCGTCCATCGCGATCACGAAGGCTTCGCTCAGGCACTGGTTGAGGCCGCGATGCACGATCTCGGTCATCTCATAGGACCGCATCTGCTTGCCGGCCATCCAGTCCAGGGTCTCGGGTGGTGGCCAGTAGCCGCGCAGCCCGATCTGCAGGAACCGGTCACCGCGCAGGGCGCCGGACTCGATCAGGCGTCGCATCGGCTGGCCGTGGCCCCACAGTGACCCGAACTCGATGTTGCCGGTGTCGGCGTGGGCGTCGAAGTGCAGCATCGAGATGCGGCCGTGGCCCAGGGCGTTGGCCACGCCCTTGGCGTCGGGGAAGGTCACCGAGTGGTCGCCGCCGAGGATGACCGGGATGGCGCCGGCGCGGGTGACCTTCTCCACCGCGGCCTCCAGGGCCGGCAGTGCGACCTCGATGTCGCCGGAGTACATCTCCACGTCGCCGGCGTCGACCACGGCCAGGTCCTTGAGGCCGTCGGTGCGCAGCGCCAGGCTGGGTCGTTCGCCGTCGTGGGGCAGGTAGTCGCGCATCCGGATCGCCATCGGGCCGAACCGGGCACCCGATCGCGAAGAGGTGCCGCCGTCGAAGGGGGCGCCCAGGATCACGACCTGCGCATCGGCGTACGTCGCGGGATCGTCCAGATCGCACATCGGCACGCCGAGGAAGGTGAAGTCAGGGCCGAACTGCTGGCCGTACCGCGTCATGACGCGAGTCTTGCACCACCCGGCCGCCTGTCAACGGGTTGCTGACGCCGGCCGACTCCTGGAGTCTCGCTGCGACCGCGGTGAAGGCCCGAAGCGTGTCGACCAGCGAGGCAGTGTGCTGCGCGGTCGGCCAGGAGGACAGCTTGACGCCGACGGTCCCGGTGGTCTGGTTGACGTAGACCATCTGGCCGTGGATGCCAAGGCAGACCTGGGCCAGGCCGTGCTGGGTCGGCACCATCCAGAACTGGTTGCGGTACCACCCGCCGGGAAGGACCGCCTCGTTGTCGGTGCGTGCGAACGCCTCACGGACGTCGATCCCTGGATGGCGAGTGTCGTGCAGCCACGATGCGGGGATGATCTCCGCACCCTCGACGGAACCGTCGTCGAGGAGCAGCTGGCCGAACCTGGCCATGTCGCGGGCGGTAGCGCACATGCCGCCATCGTGGACGGCCGAGCCGACCGGGTCGCACGTGATCTCGGCGTCGTGCTCGGCGCCCATCGGGACCCAAAGCAGCGTCGACACGAGGTCGGCCATCCGAGTGCCGGCAGCTCGTTCGCAGACCCATCCCAGCAGGTCGGTGTCGGCGGAACGGTAGGTGAAGCTCCCGCCGTGCGGCTGGTCCCCGCCGAGCGTCACGAGGTAGGCGTACATCCCGTGCGGGTCGCCCTCCAGCGGCGGCCGCCAGCCCATCGAGCGCTCCATCACCCTGACCTCGGCGTCGGGCAGCTCGTAGGTCTCCCGGAAGGCGACTCCCGTGCGCATGTCGAGCAGGTGCCGCACCGTCGTCCCGGCGTAACCCGAGCCCTCGATCTCGGGGACGTACGTCGCGACCGGAGCCTCAGGGTCGAGCAGGCCACGCTCGACGAGGATGCCGGCGACGCAGCCGACCACGGACTTGGACATCGACATGAGGAGGTGAGGGGTGAGCTCACCCATGCCGGGTGCGTAGCGTTCCTCGATGACGACGCCGTCGTGCAGCACGATCAGCGCATCGGTCCAGGTGTCCTCGAACACGTCCTCAGCCGTGCCCGCGGTGCCGTCGGAGCGCCGGACCGGGGCCAGCAGGGCTGCCGGATCGGGTGCCGTGGACAGGACGCGAGCGGCTGGACCAGCTGGGATCACCTGGGTCGGCATGATTTCCCGCATGTGCCGGAAGGCCCAGCGAACGTTGGCCGACTCCTGCCAGTTGGCGAGCGTGACCAGGCTCTCGGCAGCGGGCGGGAACCCCGCCATGCGGCTGTCGGTAGGGGTGTTCTGCTCGACAACCGGGGGTGGGGCGGATTGCATGGCCAAACGCTACCTGACCCGTCGGTCAGTACGTTCGCCGACTACGATTCTGCCCATGCTGCTGCCGGGTGACGCTCAGAACCGGGAAGCCGCTACCTCCGCTGCGAATTGGCAGGAGGCGCCGTTCAACCGGTGGGCGTTCTGGAACCTTCGTGAGGTTCTTCCGACCCAGCGCATCTCGCGCGGCTCCGGACCGGCCCGGATCCTGCCGGACGAGACCACCAAGCACGACCTGCTCGGTGTCGCCGTCATCCGGGTGGACGGGACCCAGGCAACCGTCGCCGACGTCCTGGCCGAGACCTTCACCGACGCGTTCGGCGTGCTCCAGCAAGGGGACCTGGTCGCCGAGGCGTACCACCCGACAGGCGGACCTTCGCAGGCTCACGCCGTTCTCTCGGTCACCAAGTCGGTCGTCGGCTGCGTCGCCGGGATCCTGATCGGCGACGGCGTGCTCGAGACCGACCGCGACGTGGACGCCTACGTTCCAGAACTCTCCGACAGCGGCTTTGCCGGCGCGACCATCCGTGACCTGCTCGACATGCGCAGCGGCGTCAGGTTCCGGGAGGAGTACACCAACCCGAACGCCGAGGTACGCCGGCTGGACCGCTGGCTTGCCGGTGACACCCGGAGGTCCAGTGCCAGCCCGCGTGGCCTCTACCCGTTCCTGACCACGCTTCGGGCGGAGGCGCCCCATGGCACCCGGTTCCTCTACCGGTCCGGGGAGACCGATGCTCTGGGGTGGGCGTGCGAACGAGCGTCCGGGACCCGGATGGCCGAGCTGATCTCGACACTGGTCTGGACACCGATGGGTGCCGAGTACGACGCCGAGATCCTCTGCGACCGGCTCGGGACAGCCGTCCATGACGGGGGCCTGGCCGTGACCGCGCGCGACCTGCTCCGGTTCGGTCAGCTGCTGCTCGACGGTGGTGTCGTGCCGTCCGGTGCGGGAGAGGCCACGACGGTTCTCCCACCCCAGTGGCTCAGAGCGGCCTGGGCGGTCGACTCCGACCACCGCACCGCGTTCCTCGATTCGCCCGCCGAGCAGTCCTTCCCGGGCGGCTGGTACCGCAACCAGTTCTGGTTCCGTCCCGGTGAGCACGGCGACGTCCTCCTCTGCCTCGGCATCCACGGGCAGATGCTGCACGTGAGCCGGCGTACGGGCACGGTGTGTGTGAAGCTCTCCAGCTGGCCGGACGCGCAGAACCCGACCTACCTCCAGGACACCCTGCGCGCCTTCGACGCGATCGGAGGGCATCTCGTGCACCTTCCGTCCACGGGTGAGAGGCACCGGCTTCCGGGCGTCGTCGCAGGGCTGAGGCGCGGCGGCCAAAGCCGCCCCGGGGTGATCTGACCCATCGACGTGCGGGCCGTTCGGGCCTAGCCTGAGGCATCCGATCCGGATCACGTCCCTTGGAGGGCCGACATGGTCCAGCAGCTCAACGGCATCTCAGAGATCCGCACGTTCTTCCGCACTAACCAGCAGCCGATCTACTTCTTCGGTCCGACGGCGTTCAACCTCCTCGGGATCGACCGGTGGGTGCGTAACTTCGAGTACGTCGTGTACTACGACTCCTGGGATGGTGGGCATCCGCGGGTGTTCGCGCCGAAGAACCAGCCGTATGTCGAGTTCGAGTCCAGCGAGCAGATCAACAACTACCTGCTGCGAGACACCGAGGTGCAGGAGCGGCTGCGCAAGCGGGGTGGCACCCCGAAGATCGTGATGGTGTTCTTCGACGAGGAGACCGAGGAGATCTGCCGGGAGCTGGGCTATGACCTGATCCTCCCGACCGATGAGCTGCGTCGCCGGTTGGACTCCAAGATCGTGACGACCCGGCTGGGCAACGAGGCAGGGGCGCCGTCGGTGCCCAACGTGATCGGCACCGCGGACACCTGGGTGGAGCTGTCGAAGATGTCGACGGACAACGGGCTGGGCACCGACCTGGTGGTGCAGACGCCGTACGGTGACTCGGGCAAGACCACGTTCTTCATCACCTCCGAGGCCGACTGGGACAAGTACTGCGCCGACATCGTCGGCGAGCAGCTGAAGGTGATGAAGCGGATCAACAACAAGGCTGCTGCGGTGGAGGCGTGCATCACCCGGCACGGCACGATCGTGGGTCCGTTCATGACCGACCTGACCGGCTATCCCGAGCTGACGCCGTACAAGGGTGGCTGGTGTGGCAACGACCTGTTTCCCGAGGCGCTGACCCCGGAGCAGCGGGCGATCGCGATCGACCACGTCCGCAGGCTCGGTGACCGGCTGGCCAAGGAGGGTTACAAGGGGTTCCTGGAGATCGACGTGCTGGTCGACCTGGACACCGACGACGTCTATCTCGGTGAGCTGAACCCGCGGATCTCCGGTGCCTCCTCGATGACCAACGTAACGGCCGGGGCGTACGCCGACGTCCCGTTGTTCCTCTTCCACCTGCTGGAGTTCATGGACGTCGACTACGAGGTCAACGTGGATGAGATCAACGAGCGGTGGCGCGAGCTCGCCGCGGTCGACGTGTGGGCGCAGCTGATCATGAAGGAGCCGGTCGACTCGGTCGAGCGGATCCTGGCCGCACCCCGCACAGGCGCCTGGCATGTCAACGAGGACGGGTCCCTGGAGTACGCCGGCACCAGGAACGACTGGCACGACGTGACCCACGAGGACGAGGCGTTCTTCCTCCGCGTCTACGCCGAGGGCGACTTCCGGTTCAAGGGCGCCGACCTCGGCGTCCTGGTCACCAAGGGCCGCATGCAGACCGCCGACGGACTCACCCCACGATGCATGACCTACATCGACGGGTTCCGGGCACAGTACCGCTCCGAGGCGCTGCCGTCCGCTCCAGCGGTGGTGCCCATCGCCTACGTGAAGTAGGTCCCGAATAGGCTCTGCCAATGACCGACCAGCACCAGCCGACCCCGGAGACCGTGGAGGACGACCTCCCCGAGCAGATGCGGGTCCGGCGTGAGAAGCGCGAGCGGCTGGCGGAGTCGGGCCACGCGCCGTACCCGATCGAGGTGGAGCGCACCCACACCCTGAGCGAGATCCGAGCGACCTACGATGCACAGGAGCTCGAGCCTGACACCCGGACCGGCGAGGTCGTCAGCATCGTCGGTCGGGTGATCTTTCTGCGCAACACCGGAAAGCTCTGCTTCGTCCGGCTGCGTGAGGGCGACGGAGCCGAGCTGCAGGTCATGGTGAGCCTGGCGGACGTGGGGGAGGAGTCGCTCGCGGAGTTCAAGGCGATGGTGGACATCGGCGACTTCCTGGGGTTCGCCGGCGAGGTGATCACCAGTCGGCGTGGCGAGCTCTCGGTCCAGGCCACCACGTGGGTGATGGTCGCCAAGACGCTGCGTCCGCTGCCCAACGAGCACAAGCCGCTCAACGACGAGGCACGGGTGCGGTTGCGCTACGTCGACATGGTCGTGCGGCCGGAGGCGCGGGAGATGGTGCGCACCAAGGCCGCCGTGCTCAAGAGCCTGCGCAGCACCCTGGACGTCCGCGGGTACGTCGAGGTCGAGACGCCGATCCTCCAGCTCACCAACGGTGGCGCTGCTGCCCGCCCGTTCAAGACGCATCTCAACGCGTTCGACCAGGAGATGCTGCTGCGCATCGCGCTCGAGCTCGACCTGAAGAAGGCAATGATCGGCGGTGTGGATCGGGTCTACGAGATCGGCCGCACCTTCCGCAACGAGGGCCTGGACTCCACCCACGCGGCGGAGTTCTCGATGCTGGAGGCCTACGAGGCGTACGGCGACATCAACACCATGAAGGACCTGGTCCGCACCCTGGTGGTCGACGCGGCCCGTGCGGTCGGCCGCACCGCCGTCACTGCGCGCAACGGCGACGAGATCGACCTCGAGGCCGAGTGGACCAGCGCGAGCATCCTCGACCTGGTGTCGGCCAAGCTCGGCCAGGAGGTCACCGCAGAGACGCCGGTCGAGACCCTGAAGAAGTACGCCGAGGCGCACGACGTCGAGCTCCAGCCGAAGTGGAACGCGGGCGAGGTCGTACTCGAGCTCTACGAACAGCTCGTCGAGCACACCCTGGTCCAGCCGACGTTCGTAGAGGACTACCCCGAGTCGGTGCGGCCCCTCGCCAAGCCCCACCGGGAGAAGGCCGGACTGGTGGAGGCGTTCGACCTGATCATCAACGGCGTCGAGCTCGCTCCGGCCTACACCGAGCTCAACGACCCCGTCATCCAGCGCGCCCGTCTCACCGAGCAGTCGCTGCTGGCCGCAGCGGGCGACCCGGAGGCGATGGACCTCGACGAGTCGTTCCTGCGCGCGATGGAGTTCGGCATGCCGCCCGCCGGTGGCATGGGCATGGGCGTGGACCGTCTGGTGATGCTGCTGACCGGCGCGGGCATCCGCGAGACGATCCTGTTCCCGCTGCTGCGGCCGGAGTAGCCCTCAGTAGCCGGTCGACGCCGGCGGACTCGGGCTCTCGCACAGGCGCAGCTGTCCGTCGCGGCCGCCGTGGTACTCGAAGCGTCGGCCGTCGACCTCGAGGACGAGCAGGAAGCCGTCGGTGAGGGCCTGGATGTAGGACATCCCCGGCTTCGGGCAGCCGAGGCTGCCGTCGGACCAGGTGACCTCCTGCGCCTCTGCGACCTTGACGTCGCGGGGGTCGACGTCCTCACGCGCGGCCAGGTCGTCGATCGCTGCGCTGACGCGGGCGTCCAGTGGAGTCATCGTGGTCTCCTCGGGCTCGGGCTCGGCGCGCGGTGCGCTCTCGTCGCCGCAGCCCGCGGTGAGCACCAGCAGGGCGGCGGCGAGCAAAGCGCGGAGAGCCATATGGCCAGGTTAGCGCGGCGACCTGGCGCGCCCGATGCGGGGCGAATTCACGGCTATTATCGAAATCCCCAGAATTGTGGAAATCCTTTCTCAGCCGGAATGAATGAAATAGGGTACGTTCTCGGAAATTGCGAATCCCCTCAGAAGGAGAATTCCATGGCGCAACGCGTTAATGTCGTGCTCGTCGACGATATCGACGGTTCCGACGCTGAAGAGACGGTCACCTTCGGGATCGACGGCACCGACTACGAGATCGACCTCAACGCCGCCAACGCCGCCAAGCTACGCGAGGCCGTTGCGCTGTACGTCGGCCACGGCCGTCGCACGGGCGGTCGCCGCCGCAGAGGAGCGCCGCGCAACAGCGCCGCCGCCGCTGCAACTCCTGCAGAGATCCGCGAGTGGGCGCGCAACAACGGCTGGGACGTGCCAGATCGTGGCCGCGTCGCCCAAGAGGTCCGCGAGGCCTACGAGTCCGCACACTGAAAAGCTCGAACCGCGGGGGCTTCGGAAAACTCCGCAGCCCCCGCGGCTTTGTCTTCTTCAAAACTCACTTCGCCCGGTCGACGGCCGGTCCCTCGAGTTCGAAGCGAATGACCGTCGTGCCCAGTGCTTGCCCCAGTGCCGCGAGCTCGGCAGCGGTCGGGTCATGACCCTTCGCGCTCTTGATCCCCATCCGCTGTGCCGAACCGCCGGTGTCCAGTGACTTTCGGACGGCGGCTCCCATCTCGTCGGGGCTCACCCGGACCAGCACTCCATGTGTGCGGTGCGCCTGGCCGCGGAACGTCAGGGTCACCGGGGTGCGGCCCTCGAAGTTGTAGCGCCAGGGTGCCTCGGTGAAGGCGGTGACCACGCCGTCCACGAGATGCAGGTTGCACGGCACCTTGATGGTCCGGCCGCTTCGCCGTCCCTTGAACTCCAGCAGCATGACCCCGGGCATGCGCTTGCCGAGTCGCGAGGCGAGCAGCGGGCGCGTCACGTGGTTCACCGTTCGCAGCACCCAGAGCGGGGGCGGCGGCGCGAGTCGGACCTCAGCGTGGGACTCGGATCGCATGGCTCCTCCTCAGCCCACGGTCCGGGGTGGAAGATCCCAGTCGTCGTCGCGCAGGCCGAGGATCACCAGCGAGACGGCTGCGAAGCCCGCAGCGTTGAGGCCCCAGGCGAACAGGTCCAGCGTCGAGCTCGTCAGGATCACCGCAGCCGTGAAATGCAGCGGCTGGGCCACCATGGTGGCGATGGCCGCCCACCTCGGCACCCCGGCCGTCCGCAGCATCGCGAGGCCGAGCAGGATCGTGCCGAGAACGTGGCCGGCGACGAAGATCCCGGCCTCGACGGCCATCACCGGGTGGCTGGGCGCGAAGAGGTCGGCCAGCATCGCGCGGTCGTGACCCTCGTCGATCCCCTGCCACGCGACGGCGTCCGAGGCGACGAGCAAGCCGAGCGCGGTGTACGCCGGGACGAGCAGCACCATCGCGGCCGCTGTCAGCCGAGGAGCCTCCCGCTTGGTCACGCGCCCGACCCAGATCACCGCAGGGACCAGCGTCAGCAGCGCCACGAAGCCGAGCCAGACCACCGCTGACTGCCTCCCGGGCTCGGCGGCGATCCCCGCGATGCTCTCCTCGGCCGAGTCAGTGAGGTTGTAGGGGAGAACAAACCGAAGCAGGGCGATGCAGGCCGGACCGACCGGCAGCAGGATCGCCGCGAAGATGCGGGCCGTGCGGCGCAGGTCGGGCGTGGTCGCCGCCCTGGGTGTCGTGGTGGTGGTCATGGGATCCTCCTGATCCGTTCGGACCTCCACCGTCGTATGCCGGAGCTCCCGCGACCCGGGTGCAGCGTCATCTTCGGCCGGGAAGCTGCCCGGCCTTCCGGGAAGCGCTCCCGAGACACCGGGAACCGCGCGAGAGCACACTGGCTGCATGACCGGGACCCGCGCTCGCGTGACCGCTGCAGCAGCCGCAGCGCTCGTGCTCGCCGAGGTCGTCGTGGCTGTCGTCGCCTCGGCAGCCGCGGGCTGGTCGTTCCAGGACGCCCTCGACGCCTTCGTTGTGAGCAACTCGGTGATCGGGCTCTCGTTCGGGTTGTGCGGTGCCCTCGTCGCCTGGCACCGGCCGGCCAACCCGGTGGGCTGGCTGATGGCGGGCGCGGGCTTCCTCCACGCACTGAGCGCCGCCGTCGCGCCGGTGGGCCAGGTGCTCGCGGACGAGGGAGCGCCTGAGCCCGTCGTACGCGTCCTGGCAACAGTGTTCATGGGCGCCTGGCCGTGGGCGATCGGGCTGCTCCTGCCCGTCTTCCTGATCCTCTTCCCCGACGGTCGGCTGATGTCGCGAGCGTGGCGCTGGGCCGTGGTGGCCATCGTCGTGACCGCACCCCTGTTCGTGGCGTCGGGGTTCGACGGAACGCCGCTGCTCGAGGGCTACCCGCGGTCCTACCTGACCATCTCGTCGTACGACGGCCTCGAGCCCCTCTGGGTGCTCGCCGAGGTGCGCACGCTCGGAGCGATCCTGCTCGGCGTGGTCGCACTGGGACTCCGCTACCGGCGCGCTGACGACGAGCAGCGCCTGCAGCTCCTCTGGCTCCTGCTCGCCGCGGTGCTGATGCTGATCGTGATCGTGCCGTGGAGCTTCGTGGCCGGCACGCCGGTCGTCGTGCTCTTCTCGATCCCGCTCCTGCCGCTGGCCGTCGCCGTCGCCGTCGTACGCCACCGGCTTCTCGACATCCGCCTGGTCGTCTCGCGCGTGCTGACGTGGGTGCTGCTCTCGGCGCTCGTGGTGGGGGCGTACGTCGCGCTGGTCGCCGTCCTGGACGGCGTGGTCTCACAGCGGCTCGGACGGTCGGCCGCGGCGACGCTGATCGTCGCCCTCGCCGTCTCTCCGGTGCTGAGGTTCGTGCAGCGCCACGTGAACCGGGCTTTGTACGGGGACCGCCGCGACCCGGCACGAGTCGTCTCGGCCGTGGGATCCCGACTCTCCGCCGGCTCCGAGGCCGGGCTGCACGCCGTCCCCGGTGCCGTGCTGTCGGCCCTGAAGGTGCCGTACGTCGCGCTGCGGCTGGCCGACCAGGTCGTGGCCGAGGCGGGTGCCGGCGTCAGCGGCGAGGAGCTGTCGCTGGAGTACGCCGGGCGGCAGGTGGGGTCGCTCGTCGTGGCGCCGCGCAATGGCGAACGGACGTTGTCCGCGACCGACCGGGACGTGCTGCGGCTGCTGTCCACGCCGCTCGCCGTTGCACTCCATGCGACCGCGCTGACCGCCCAGCTCCAGGCGGCGGGAGCTCGGCTGGTCGCAGCGCGCGAGGACGAGCGCAGCAGGGTGCGCCGCGACCTCCACGACGGGCTCGGCCCGCACCTGACCGGCGTCGCGATGAAGGCCGACGCGGCCGCCAACCTGCTGCACAGCGACCCGGCCCGCGCCGCCGAGATCGTGCACGCACTGGGCCGCGACACCCGGCAGGCCATCGCCGAGGTCCGGCGCGTGGTCGACGACCTGCGGCCCGCGTCGCTCGACGAGCTCGGTCTCGTCGCGGCTCTGTACGAGCGGGTCGAACAGCTCACCGGGGTCTCGCCGCTTCGCGTAGCCCTCGACGTACCGGAGGCGATTCCCGACCTTCCACCGGCGGTCGAGGTGGCCGCCTTCCGGATCGCGACCGAGGCGCTCAACAACGTGGTGCGGCACTCGTCGGCCGGCTCCGCGACCGTGCGGCTCCGGGTCGCCGACGGGCTCGACGTCGAGGTGGTCGACGACGGTGACGGCCGGGAGACCTGGCGCCCCGGGGTCGGGCTGCAGGCCATGCGAGAGCGTGCCCGTCAGCTGGGCGGCTCCTTCGAGGCCGGGCCTACCGAGCTCGGCGGCCGGGTCCGCGCCACACTGCCGCTGGGCGTCGCATGACCAGTGTCATCAGAGTCGTGATCGCCGACGACCACCCCGTCGTACGCGAGGGGCTGGCCGCGCTGCTCTCCTCGCTCGACGACTTCGAGGTGGTGGCGGTCGCCGCCGACGGTGCCGCGGCGGTGCGGGAGATCGTGACGAGCCGTCCGGACGTCGCGGTGATGGACCTGCAGATGCCCGGGCTCGACGGCGTCGCCGCGACCCGCGAGCTGGCCAAGGTGGCGCCCTCGGTGGCGGTGCTGGTGCTGACGATGCACGAGGACGACGACTCGCTGCTGGCCGCCTTGCGGGCGGGGGCCCGCGGCTACCTGGTCAAGGGGGCCGAGCAGGCGGAGATCGCGCGCGCGATCAGAGCCGTCGCAGCGGGCGAGGCCATCTTCGGCCCGGGCGTGGCGGGCCGGATCCTGGGCCTGGTCGCCGCGGGACCCCGCGCCGACTCCACGCCGTTCCCCGAGCTGTCGGCTCGCGAGCACGAGGTGCTCGACCTGCTTGCGAGCGGGCTCTCCAACGCCGCGATCGGCGATCGGCTCGGCCTGGCCGGCAAGACCGTGGCCAACCACGTCTCGGCGATCCTGGCCAAGCTGCACCTGGCCGACCGCGGCGAGGCGATCGTGAAGGCACGTGAGGCCGGGCTGGGCCTCACGCCGTGAGCTGACGCATCAGGCCGGCGTCGTCACGCACAGCCCAGTGCTCGACCGACTTGCCGTCCTCGAGCCGGATCATGTGCATCTGGTTGTAGGCGAACGGCCGCCCCGTGGCGGGCAGGCCGAAGAAGTCGCCCGTATGCACGCCGCTGTGCGTGCAGCGCAGCACGACCAGGTCATCCTCCTCGACCACATCATGGATCTCCCAGCGCTGGTCGCTGAAGGCCTCATGCAGCAGGTGCATGAACATCGTGATGCCAGAGAGGCCGGGGGGCGTCCCGGGAGGTGCCTCGTGGTTGACGAAGCGATCGCTGACCAGGTCGTGGAGCGCGGCCTCGTCGTTAGCCGGGAAGACCTCCTCGAGGACCTTGCGGGCTGCTTCCTTGTTCTGTGAGCCGGTCATGGCTCCTCCCTCTTCCGGGGCGTGTCCTGCACGCCGTCACATATTGATGAGAGTATCATTCTACTTAATGTCTGAGAGTGCAAGCCCCAAGCGCAGGTACGACGCCAGCGGCCGTCGCGCCGCTGCCGAGGCAACCCAGGCGAGGGTGGTCGAGGCGGCCGCCCGGGTCTTCCTGGACAAGGGCTACGCGGGAGCGACGATCCCCGCGATCGCCGCCGAGGCCGGCGTCGCGCTGCAGACCGTCTACCGCGCCGCACCGGGGAAGGCGGGGCTGCTCGAGGCGGCCGTGCGGGCCGCGGTGGCGGGAGGAGTGGCCAGGGCTGCCGTCGAGGTCGAGGAGCGGCCGGCGATCCGCGCGGTGATCGACGAGACCGACCCGGCCCGACAGCTGGAGCTCTATGCCGCGACCCAGCCGGGGATCTGGGCAAGGGTCGGACCGCTGCTGCGCGTGCTCGAAGCCGCCGCGGCCTCCGAGCCCGAGCTGGAGCGGCTGCGCCGGGCGGAGGGCGAGCTGCGTCGTACCGGACTGGGCAGGTTCATGGCGCTGCTGGTCGAGAGGCGCGCGCTGAAGCCGGGGCTGAGCGCCGAGCGCGCCGCGGACGTCATCTGGACGCTCTGCTCCCAGGCCAACCACGATCAGCTGGTGCTGGACCGGGGCTGGAGCACGGAGGACTACCGGGTCTGGCTGGCCGACACCCTCAAGGCAGCCCTGCTCCCGTGAGACCTCCGTTCGCTGTCGGCGAAAGGCTGAACCGGAACACCAGGGGTACCCGCACAGTTGGACCAGGTGTCCGGGTCGAGGGGTTTGGGATCGCCTGCCCACCGTATGGAGCTCGGGACTAGAGTGCGTAGCAGGTCGTGTTGCGGCGGGGGCCAGCCCTGGCGGCACGGCTAGGCAAGGAGTGAAGACAATGTTCGAGCGGTTCACAGACCGAGCCCGACGGGTGGTCGTGCTGGCTCAAGAAGAAGCCCGCATGCTCAGCCACAACTACATCGGCACCGAGCACATCCTCCTTGGCCTGATCCACGAGGGTGAGGGCGTTGCCGCCAAGGCTCTGGAGAGCCTCGGCATCTCGCTGGAGGCGGTTCGCGCCCAGGTCGAGGAGATCATCGGCCAGGGTCAGCAGGCGCCCTCGGGACACATCCCCTTCACGCCGCGCGCCAAGAAGGTGCTCGAGCTGTCCCTGCGCGAGGCGCTGCAGCTGGGCCACAACTACATCGGCACCGAGCACATCCTCCTCGGCCTGATCCGCGAGGGTGAGGGCGTCGCCGCCCAGGTGCTGGTCAAGCTCGGCGCCGACCTCAACCGGGTGCGCCAGCAGGTCATCCAGCTGCTCTCCGGCTTCCAGGGCAAGGAGACGGCCACGGCCGGCACCGCGCCCGAGGGCTCGCCGTCGTCCTCCTTGGTCCTCGACCAGTTCGGCCGCAACTACACGCAGGCCGCTCGCGAGGGCAAGCTCGACCCGGTGATCGGGCGCGAGAAGGAGATCGAGCGGGTCATGCAGGTGCTGTCCCGCCGCACCAAGAACAACCCCGTGCTGATCGGTGAGCCGGGCGTCGGCAAGACCGCGTGCGTCGAGGGCCTGGCCCAGGCGATCGTCCGCGGA
This sequence comes from uncultured Actinomycetota bacterium, assembly GCA_963765905.1. Lineage (GTDB taxonomy): Bacteria > Actinomycetota > Actinomycetes > Propionibacteriales > Nocardioidaceae > SSC3. The sequence goes on along the minus strand of CAVXXY010000006.1, from coordinate 1,130,990 downwards.
GACGTCCCCGAGACGCTCAAGGACAAGCAGATCTACTCCCTCGACCTCGGTGCCCTGGTGGCGGGCTCCCGCTACCGCGGTGACTTCGAGGAGCGCCTGAAGAAGGTCCTCAAGGAGATCAAGACCCGCGGCGACATCATCTTGTTCATCGATGAGCTGCACACGCTCGTGGGTGCGGGTGCCGCCGAGGGTGCCATCGACGCTGCCTCCATCCTCAAGCCGATGCTGGCCCGCGGCGAGCTGCAGACCATCGGTGCCACCACGCTCGACGAGTACCGCAAGCACCTCGAGAAGGACGCTGCGCTCGAGCGCCGCTTCCAGCCGATCCAGGTCCAGGAGCCCTCGATCGCGCACACCATCGAGATCCTCAAGGGTCTGCGCGACCGCTACGAGGCACACCACCGCGTGACGATCACAGACGAGGCGCTGGTCTCGGCCGCGACGCTCGCCGCCCGCTACGTCTCCGACCGTTTCCTGCCGGACAAGGCGATCGACCTGATCGACGAGGCCGGCTCCCGGCTGCGCATCCGGCGCATGACCGCGCCGCCGGACCTGCGCGAGTTCGACGACAAGATCGCCGACGTACGCCGGCGCAAGGAGAACGCCATCGACAGCCAGGACTTCGAGCTGGCTGCCTCGCTGCGCGACGAGGAGAAGAAGCTCATCCTCGCCAAGACCGAGCGCGAGAAGCAGTGGAAGGCCGGCGACATGGACGTCGTGGCCGAGGTCGACGAGGAGCTGATCGCCGAGGTGCTGGCCGTCGCGACCGGCATCCCGATCGTGAAGCTGTCGGAGGAGGAGTCCACCAGGCTGCTCAAGATGGAGGACGAGCTCCACAAGCGCGTCATCGGCCAGGAAGAGGCCGTGCGCGCTCTCTCCCGGGCGATCCGACGCACGCGAGCCGGGCTGAAGGACCCCAAGCGCCCCGGTGGGTCGTTTATCTTCGCCGGCCCCTCGGGCGTCGGCAAGACGTGGCTGTCCAAGACCCTGGCCGAGTTCCTCTTCGGCGACGAGGACGCGCTGATCCAGCTCGACATGTCGGAGTTCTCCGAGAAGCACACCGTGTCGCGGCTGTTCGGCTCGCCTCCTGGCTACGTCGGCTACGAGGAGGGTGGCCAGCTGACCGAGAAGGTCCGCCGCAAGCCGTTCTCCGTCGTGCTCTTCGACGAGATCGAGAAGGCCCACCCCGACATCTTCAACTCGCTGTTGCAGATCCTGGAGGAAGGTCGCCTGACCGACTCCCAGGGCCGGGTCGTGGACTTCAAGAACACCGTCATCATCATGACGACCAACCTCGGCACCCGCGACATCTCCAAGGGCGTCAACCTCGGGTTCCAGCAGGGCAGCGACGTCGCAGGGTCCTACGAGCGCATGAAGCAGAAGGTGTCGGAGGAGCTCAAGCAGCACTTCCGCCCGGAGTTCCTCAACCGCGTCGACGAGATCGTGGTCTTCCCGCCGCTGACCAAGGAGCAGATCGTCTCGATGGTCGACAACATGATCGCCGGCGTCGAGCTGCGCATGCGCGACCGCGACATGTCGATCGAGCTGACCCAGGCGGCCAAGGACCTGCTCGCCACGCGCGGGTTCGACCCGGTGCTCGGTGCGCGACCGCTGCGCCGCACGGTGCAGCGCGAGATCGAGGACAGCCTGGCCGAGAAGATGCTGTACGGCGAGGTCGGACCCGGCCAGATCGTGCTCGTCGACATCGAGGGCGAGGGCGTCGAGGCGAAGTTCACCTTCAAGGGCTCGCCCAAGTCCGAGCTCCCCGACCTGCCACCGGTGGAGGTCGGCGCCGCCGACGAGTGACCACGCAAGCGGTGCTCGACCAGCGTCAGGGCAGGGCGTAGGTCTCCGGGCCGACCTGTGCAACCAGACCGTCCTCGACCAGCCAGGCGAGGCAGCGGTCGCGCTGGGCGGAGTCGGTCCACGTAGCGTCCAGTCGGGTCCGGTGCACGGGCTCGTGGGCGTCGCGTACCACGGCCAGCAACCGGCCGCGGCACTGGCGATCGGTGCCGGCATAGGTCTGGACATTGCGCGGCGGCCCGTCGTACGCCGGATGGCCGGAGGCATGCCACGCGCACTGGTCGGCGACAGGGCAGCGGTCGCATCGCGGTGAGCCGGCCGTGCAGACCAGCGCGCCGAGCTCCATCACCGCGACCGACCAGGTTGCTGCCGTCTCCTCCCCGGGGAGCAGGCCCTCGGCCCGGTCACGCTCGGCGCGGGTCAGGGTCTGGGCCGGTAGCTCGGCACCGCCGACCAGCCTGGCGAAGACCCGGCGCACGTTGGTGTCGAGCACCGCGTGCCTCCGGCCGAACGCGAAGGAGGCGACGGCCGCGGCGGTGTACTCCCCGACGCCCGGCAGGGTGCGCAGCGTGGCGAGGTCTGAGGGGACCTCGCCGCCGTGGGCCTCGACGATCGCGGTGGCGGCCGCGTGCAGGCGCAGGGCGCGTCGCGGATAGCCGAGCCGTCCCCACATCCGGACCGCGTCGCCGGTCGTCGCCGCTGCCAGGTCGGCGGGCGTCGGCCAGAGCTGCAGCCACGCGTCGTACACGGGCAGGACGCGGCTGACCGGCGTCTGCTGCAGCATCAGCTCGGAGACCAGCACGCCCCAGGGCGTCGCGTCGGGGCGGCGCCAGGGCAGGTCACGGGCGTGCTCGTCGTACCAGGCCAGGACTCGGTCGTGCAGCAGGGTCATCGTGACCTGCACCCTAATCCGGGTCCCGGCGGTGTGGCATACCCGGGGGAGCGCCTCGCGGTCGTTACGGTTCGAGCATGACCAGCGTGACGCGACCTCGTGGGCCGCTGCCCCCGCGCGTGTACTGGACCCGCCGCCTGCTGGTGGCCGGCCTCGCCATGCTGCTGTTCGTGGGCGTGGCCAAGGTCATCGGCGGAGGCAGCGACGGCGGCGACGGTTCCGACGCCCCGAAGGCCAGCACTGTTGCCGGCGGCACCCAGCCCCGCTCGTCGCAGCCGACCAGCACGTCGACCGGCACCTCGAGCGGACTCTCGGGCAAGAAGGCGTCCAACAAGAACGGCAAGAAGAGCAAGAAGGACGAGAAGCCGGCCGCTCCGAAGGTCGTGCTCCCCACCCCGAGCGGCCCCTGCGCCGACAGCGACGTGTTCGTCTCGGCGAGCACCTCCACCGCTCGCGCCGGCGGCACCATCCCGGTCACGCTGCTGTTCACCACCAAGCTGTCGGAGGCCTGCACCTTCGCGGTGTCGCCGGAGACGGTGGTGGTCAAGCTGACCTCCGGTGAGGACCGGATCTGGTCGAGCCAGCAGTGCCCCAAGGCGGTCCCGACCGTCACGGTCGTGGCCCGCAAGACCGTGCCCGGCAAGGCCGTCGTGAGCTGGCACGGGCACCGCTCGAACGACGAGTGCAGCAAGACCGCGCCGTGGGCACTCCCCGGCTACTACCACGCGGAGTCCGCTGTCCTGGGCGCCGAGCCCACCGACGTGCAGTTCCAGCTCTACCCGCCGGAGCAGCGCACGATCACGCCCAAGCCGAAGGTCAAGAAGAAGAACACAGGACGCTAGGTTTGAGGCACGCAAGCTCGCACCTCAACCTTCTCGCTGCGCTCGAATAGCCTCATCCTCGTGGGCGATGTGCTTCAGCTGCGGCCAGATCGCGGCCAGGATCAGCCCTGACCCCACGAAGGCGAACCAGAACGGCGCGGCGATGCCCCACTCGCGTGCCACGAGTCCTCCGATCGCGCCGCCGATGACGATGCCGCCGAAGACTCCGATCAGGTAGACGCTGCCGACCCGGCCCTGGAGCTCGGTGGGTACGGCGCGCTGGCGCACGCTGCTCGACGTCGTACCCCAGATGAAGGCGTGCGCCCCGAAGACGAACATGATCGCCAGCGCGACGGCCGGGATCGTCGTGATGGCCAGGGCGAGGTGGGTCAGCGTCTCGACGATCAGGCCGACCTTCATGATCGCGCCCAGGCTCACGTGCCGTTCGAGCCAGCCGTACGACGCCGTGCCGACCAGCCCGCCGATGGCCATCGCCGTGGTGAGCAGCCCGTAGCCGACCGCGCCCATGTCGAGCCGGTCGATCGCGTACAGCACCAGCACCGACCAAGCCGCACCGAAGGTGACGTTGAAGGTGACGATCGTCAGGGTCAGCGTGCGCACGGCGGCGTGGTGCCACAGCCACCGGATGCCCTCGGCGATGTCGGTGCGGACGTGGCTCTTCTCGGTGGGCCGCTCCATCGCCGGGATCCGCATGCGGAGCAGCAGACTCGCCGACAGCACCAGCATCAGCGCCTGCGCCACGAACGGGAACGCCATGCTCGCGGCGAACAAGGCCGCTCCGATCGGCGGGCCCAGCATCTGGTTCGCCACGATCACGCCGCTCTGCAGCCGGGCGTTGGCGATGCCGTAGTCGACCTTCTGCACGACCATCGGCATCAGCGTCCCGTACGACGTGTCGGCGAAGACCTCTGCCGTGCCCAGCAGGAAGACGGCCGCGAGCACGATCGCGATGTGCACCGTGTCGGTGACGATCGTCAGGGTCAGGGTCACCAGCACAGCCGCCCGACACGCGTCGGCGACCACGACGACGATCCGGCGGTCGACCCGGTCGGCGACGACGCCGGCGAGCAGCCCGAACAGTAGCCAGGGCAGCTGCTGGAGCAGGGCGCCCATCGCGACCAGGAACGGGTCCCGCGACTGGGAGGCGACCAGGAGAGGGCCGGCCGCGATCGCGATGCCGTCGCCGAGGTTGCTGGCCCAGGAGGAGCCGAAGAGCCACCGGAAGCTGGTGCCCAACCGGGACGGGCTGAGGGTCTCTCCGAGGGGGCTCACCGCGCCAGTATCTGCTGCTCCGCCGTCTCGATCATCCATTTTTTGTAGCGCGTCAGGCTCCAGCGGCGCTGCCTACGCAGCAGCTCGAACGTCGACGGGCTGCCGATCGCGAAGAGGATGTCGGCGGCGATCACCGGGTCGAGGCCCTGCCTCAGGTGCCCGAGCTCGTGCAGGTGGCGGGTCGCTCGGAGGTGGATGCCGTGCACGCTCTGGGTCGAGCGTCCCAGGTTCAGCGCCAGCTCCCGGTCAGAGCCGACAGCGTGGATGCCGGACATGATCAGGTCGCCTGCGCGCTCGAGCAGGTTGGCTCCGTAGTCCATGTGCAGCGCGATGATCTCGTGCGGGTCGGTCGACTCGAAGAGGGCGAGGACCTGCGGCCGCTCGGGGTGGGGCGTGGGCTCGTCGTCACCACGAGTGCGGTAGCGGACGCACTGCTTGAACAGCTCGAGCTTGCCCCCGAACTTGTCGTAGAGCGTGCGCTCCCCGACCCCGGCCAGCTCGGCCACCTCCTTCAACGTCGTGCTGGCGTAGCCGCGGGCGACGAAAAGCTCCGAGGCCGCGACCAGCACCCGCTCCCGCGTCTCGGCGGCAGCCGCCTCCCGCAGCTCCGACCGATAAGTCCTCTTGACGCGCTCGCTCACAGGGTCCACTCTAGTCCTATTGACCGCAGTTGGACTGCGGCGAATTCAAAAATTCTCAGGAGCCGTCATGAGAGACGCAGTGGACGAGGCGTTCCAGCCCTCAGCGGGGCCGCAGCGGATCGGGCTCGAGCTCGAGGTGCATCTGAGCGAGCCGGTGCCGGCACTGCCGCGCTGGGCGTCGTACGAGCCCGGTGGCCAGCTCGAGCTGAGCCTCCCGCCGCAGCGGTCGGTCTCGGACCTCCTCGAGCTGGTCGAGAGCTGCCTGCACCCACTCGGGACGATCGCCCTCGCGGGCGTCGACCCGTGGCACGAGCTCGACGAGGTGCCGCTGGTGCTGGAGACCCCGCGCTACCGCAGCATGCAGGCGCTCTTCGACGAGCGCGGCGACGCCGGCCGTCGGATGATGCGGCTGACCGGCTCTCTCCAGGTCTGTGTCGACCTCCTGCCCGGTCTCGCCGGTCGCGAGCAGTGGCTGGTGGCCAACCTGGCGGGGCCGGCACTGGTCGCGGCGTACCACGGCGCGCTCGAGCGCACACGGATCTGGCAGGCGATGGACCCGGCCCGCACGGCGTACGACGGACGGCATCTGGACCCGGTCGACCCGGTCGGCGCCTACCTCGCGTTCGCCGAGCGCGCTTCCCGGCTGCCGATCCCGGAGGCGCTGGACGACACGTACCACCTCGGCACGATCTTTCCGCCGGTGCGGCCGCGGGGTGGCTACCTCGAGCTCCGCTACCTCGACTCCCAGCGTCCGACGCGCGAGCTGCTGGAGGCGATCTGGAACCTGATGTACGACGAGCGGGTCCGCCGCGAGGCCCTCGAGCTGCTCCTGCCGTCGCTAGCCGACTACGCGAACCAGTGGGGCTCCGCGGACCCGACCGACCTGCTCGCGATCGCCGGTGTCCCGATCGAGGTGGCAGCATGAAGTCGCTGTTCGTTGTCGACCCGCTCGACGGGCTCGACGCCTCGTTGGACACCAGCATCGGTCTGATGCACGCCGCCCAGGACCTCGGGTCGGAGGTGTGGGTGGCGACCGCCGCCGACCTCGAGCTCCGTGACGGCGGCGCCTGGGTCTTCGCACGGCAGGTCAAGCTCGCCCCATCCGTGCCGGTCGACGGTTGCCGGTGGACGGTCCCCGACCCGTGGTACGACGCCGGCCCGGTCGACCCACTGCACCTGGCCGACCTCGACGCCGTCTTCATGCGCCTGGAGCCGCCCGTCGACCTTGACTATCTCGCTGCGACGTACGTGCTCGACCTGGTGCCCGCCACCACGGCGCTGGTCAACGACCCGGTCGGACTGCGCGTCTGCAGCGAGCACCTGATGGGGCTGGCGTTCCCCGACCTGGTTCCCCCGACTGTCGTCACCGCGCAGCCCGCGACGCTGCGCGCGTTCCTCGCCGAGCACGGCGCGATCGTGGTCAAGCCGGTCGACGGGTTCTCGGGGCGCGGGGTCTTCCTGGTCCGAGAGGGCGACCCGAACCTCGCCTCGATCCTCGACACCGCCACCGGGCGAGGAGTGCACGCAGTGCTCGCGCAGCCGTACCTGCAGGGCGTGGCGGCCGGCAACAAGCGGCTCTTCCTGCTGGACGGCGTCGCCGTCGGTGCGGCCCTGCGGCACCCGGTCGCCGGCGACTTCCGGATCGCCGGCCCCGACGCGCCGGCCGAGCTCACCGACCGCGACCTGGAGATCGTGGACCGCCTCCGTCCGACGCTGAAGCGCTACGGCCAGCGGTGCGTCGGCCTCGACGTGATCGGCGACCAACTGATCGAGGTCAACGTGACCTCACCCGGCGCCCTGCGCAAGTCCGACGCCCTCCTCGGCACCACTCACTGTGCCGACCTCGTCAGGCACGTCCTGGCCCACCCCTCATGGAAGGAACCCTCATGACCACCGCCATCGTGTGCTCCGCCATCCTCACCGGAGCGATCTTCGTCCTGGGCTTCAACGTCTCCTACAACCGTGGCCTTGCTGCCAAGCGAGGCAGCAGCCAGATGCCTACCGACCCGGCCGACCCGCTGCTGATCGCGCAGCGGGCTCACGGCAACGCCAGCGAGTACGTCCCGTCGCTGATCGTGCTCTTCCTCATCGTCGGCTGGCTGACGCCCGGGCCGTGGGCGCTGGCCCTGATCGTCGCCGCCACGGCCTCGCGTGTCCTGCACGCGGTCTCGATGCTGACCAGCGACACGCTCGCAAAGGAGTCCTGGCCGCGGATGAGCGGCGCGTTCGGCACCTACTTCTTCGGAGTGGCGCTCGCGGTGACGGCCGGGGTCGCAGCGTTCTGACCACCGATGGTCGATCGGTGGTCGAGCAGCGAAGCGGAGCGAGCGTGCCCGCTCAGGTGACCAAGCAGGACCATCGGTGGTCGAGCAGCGAAGCGGAGCGAGCGTCTGTCGAGACCAAGGTCGTGAGGTGCCTGCTCAGGTGACCACGCAGGGTGCGGTTGTTGGTCGCGACGGACGGTGTCTCGGGCTTCGCCCTCGCCACCTGCTCGACCAGCGGTGGCCCTCGCCGCCTGCTCGACCAGCGGAGTGGGGCTAGACGTAGCGCTCGAGGATGCTGGACTCGGCCAGGCGGGACAAGCCCTCGCGCACGCTGCGGGCGCGCAGCTCGCCGACGCCGTCGACGGTCTGCAGGTCGTCGATGCTGGCCGAGAGCAGCTTCTGCAGGCTGCCGAAGTGCTCGACCAGCCGCTCGACGACCGCGCCGGGCAGCCGCGGGACCTTGGCGAGGAGGCGGTAGCCACGTGGGGTGCTGGCGCCGTCGAGGTGCTCGCTGGTGCCCAGCCCCATCGCTCGGGCGACGGCGGCGACGTCCACGAGGTCGGCGGGGGAGAGGTTCTCCAGGTCGGTCAGCACGTTCTCCGGCGTACGACGGCTCCGGCCGCCGGGCAGGTAGTCGCGCACGACGAGCTCGCGCTCCATGTCGACGCCGGTGACCAGCTCGTCGAGCTGCAGGGAGAGCAGCCGGCCGTCGGTGCCGAGCTCGAGCACGTAGTCCTCGATCTCGCGGGCGATCCGGGTGACCATCTCGAGCCGCTGGGCCACCACGGCCACGTCGCGCACGGTGACCAGGTCCTCGATCTCCAGCGCGGAGAGCGTGGACGACACCTCGTCGAGGCGCATCTTGTAGCGCTCGAGGGTCGCGAGGGCCTGGTTGGCGCGCGACAGGATCGAGCCGGAGTCCTCGAGCACGTAGCGGGTCTCGCCGACGTAGACGGCGATGATCTGCATCGACTGCGACACCGAGATGACCGGGTAACCGGTCTGGCGCGCGACCCGGTCGGCCGTGCGGTGCCGGGTGCCGGTCTCGTCGGAGTGGATCGACGGGTCCGGCATCAGGTGCACCGCTGCGTGCAGGATGCGCGCAGCGTCGCGGTCGAGAATGATCGCGCCGTCCATCTTGGCCAGCTCACGCAGGCCGGTCGCGGTGAACGGGACGTCGAGGGTGAAGCCGCCGGTGGATACCGAGTCGACGGTCTTGTCCGAGCCGAGCACGAGCAGCGCGCCGGTGCGCCCGCGCAGGATGCGCTCCAGGCCGTCGCGCAACGTGGTGCCGGGGGCGATGCTGGCCAGGGTCGTGCGCAGACGTAGCACCTCGTCGGAACGGTCGGTGCCTGCCACCTTCGTCTCCCTACCCCGTGGACCTGCCCTTGCGCGGTCAGTCTAGGGGGCGGTGGACAGGCGACGCCTCCCCTCTGGTAACGGAACGGTCACGCATCAGTCGACCGGTCGAAGGCTGAGCGGACTGCGGTGGCTGCTGTGCTTGAGAGTCGCCGCGCCGGTCTCGACGAGATAGAGCGCATGGGGCAGCGTCGGCGCTTCGTAGATCTTCATGCCGTCGACCTCGGTGATCCGAGCAGCGCCGGAGCCGTCCTGCCCGGCAGGCACGATGGCGACCTTGAACCCGAGCCGGGCGGCCTCCTGCAGCCGACGCGGCACGTCGGCGACCCGGCGCAGCTCGCCGGCCAGCCCGATCTCGCCGATCGCCACCAGGTCGCTGCGCAGGGCGACCTCGCGGCTCGCCGATGCGATGGCCAGAGCCATGGCCAGGTCGCCCGCCGGCTCGGTCACCTTGGCGCCACCGACGGTGGAGACGAAGACGTCGCGTTCGTAGAGCCGGATGCGCGCCCGCTGCTGCAGCACCGCGATGATCATGTTGGCGCGCGCGTTGTCGACCCCGGCCGTCGTGCGCCGCGCCCGCTCCGACGCCGTCTTGGACGCCAGAGCCTGCACCTCGGCCAGCATCGGTCGCTTGCCCTCCAGCGAGACCGTGATGCAGGTGCCGGGCACGGGCTCGTGGTGACGGGCGACGAAGAGCGTGGACGGGTCGGTGACCGGGACGATGCCGTCGCTGGAGAGGTCGAAGCAGCCCACCTCGTCGACCGGGCCGAAGCGGTTCTTCACCGCGCGGACCATGCGCAGCCGGGACGACCGCTCGCCCTCGAACTGCAGCACGACGTCGACCAGGTGCTCCAGCACGCGCGGACCCGCGATCGAGCCGTCCTTGGTGACGTGGCCGACGATCACCGTCGAGATGTCGCGGGTCTTGGCCATGCGCACGATGGCGGCCGCGACCTCCTTGACCTGGGTGACCCCGCCGGGCACACCCTCGACGCCCTCCGCGCTGATGGACTGCACCGAGTCGATCACCAGGAGGGTCGGCTTGACCTCGTCGATGTGGGAAAGCACAGCACCGAGGTCGGTCTCTGCGGCGAGGAAGAGCTCATGGTGCACTCCCCGCGTGCGGTCGGCACGCAGCCGCACCTGGGAGGCGGACTCCTCGCCGGAGACGTAGAGCGCTCGGGACCCCGCGCGCGCGGTCTGGGCAGCCACCTCGAGCAGCAGCGTCGACTTGCCGACGCCGGGCTCGCCGGCGAGCAGCACCACGGCTCCGGGAACCAGACCGCCGCCGAGCACGCGGTCGAGCTCCGGTACGCCGCACGAGGCCGCACCCGCCTCGTCGAGCGGCACCTGACCGATCGGGACTGCGGGCGAGGTCACCGGCCCGGCCGGCGTGTGCCCCTTCGGCGCCGAGGCCTCGGCCACGCTGCCCCAGGCCTGGCACTCGCCGCAGCGGCCGACCCACTTGGCCGTGGTCCAGCCGCACTCGGTGCAGAGGTAGGAGGGGCGCGGTGCTTTGCTCATGTCCGAGACGCTAGGCGACGCCTCCGACACAATCAGGCAGGCGCGTGTATTCAACCAAGGGGTTGACAACACTTCGCGACCGACGTTTAATCAACCACATGGTTGAACAAGCGGATCGGCTCTCGAAGGTGTTCGCGGCACTGGCCGACCCCACCAGGCGTGACATGGTCGCCCGGCTCGCGTCCTCCGACGCGACCGTGGGCGAGTTGGCGGCGCCGTACGACGTGTCCCTGCAGGCCGTCTCCAAACACCTGAAGGTGCTCGAGGACGCAGGCCTCGTCCACCGCAGCCGCGATGCGCAGCGGCGTCCCGTCCACATCGACGCGGAGGTGTTCGACCTGATGAGCAAGTGGATCGAGAGGTACCGGCGCGAGGCCGAGGAGCGCTTCCGCCGCATCGACAGCCTCCTGGCCGAGATGGACGACCAGGGGCTCGACCAGCGGCACGACCAGCAGCACGACCAGCCGACAGGAGAGGCATCATGACCATGACGACCAACGAAGCCCGGATCACGGCCGACCCCGACGTGCCGACGATCACGATCACCCGCGAGTTCGCCGCGACGCCGGACAAGGTGTTCCGGGTCTGGACCGAGCAGGACTACGTCGCCCGCTGGATGGGCCCGCACTCGACCACCATGCGAATCGACCAGTGGGACTGCCACACCGGTGGCGCCTACCGCTATTCGGCGGTCCGTGACGGCGAGGAGATCGCAGGGTTCTACGGCTCCTTCCACGAGGTCCGCCCCCCGGAGCGACTCGTGCAGACGTTCACCTGGGAGGGCATGCCGGACGGCGTCTCGCTCGAGACCGCCACGTTCGAGGAGGTGCCCGGCGGCCGCACCCTGGTCACCATGCTCAGCGTCGTGGACTCCATGGAGGCCCAGCAGGCGATCATGTCCAGCGGCATGGAGGTCGGCGTCAACGACGGCTTCGAGAAGCTCGACGCGATCCTGGCGGACCTGTGACGACGCCCGCCGACGAGCACCGCAGCATCGCCGGCACGTTCACGGACCGCGTCCGGGGCGTGCCGGCGGGTGCGTGGGACAACCACTCACCCGTCGCCGACTGGCGGGCGCGCGACGTCGTACGTCATCTCGTGGAGTGGTTCCCGCCCTTCCTGGAGAGCGGCTCAGGGATCGTGCTCCCGCCGGTGACGTCGGTCGACGAAGACCCGGTCGCCGCCTGGGAGCAGCACGCGGCGCACGTGCAGCAGGTGCTCGACGAGGGTGGTGACGGGCGCACGTTCGCGCATCGGCACATCCCTGAGACACCCCTCCCGGAGGCGATCTCGCGGTTCTACACCTCCGACATCTTCATGCACACCTGGGATCTGGCCCGCGCAACGGGACAGGACGAGCGCCTCGACCAGGAACGCTGCCGTGTGCTCTACGAGGGGATGCTGCCGATCGAGCAGCTCATGCGCGACAGCGGCCAGTACGGTCCGCGGGTCGACGTACCCGACGACGCGGACTGGCAGACCAAGATGCTTGCCTTCATCGGGCGTAAGCGTTGACGAATGGCTGGCGGCGTCGCGCGTCGGAGAGTAGCTTCCCGAAGGGAAGGGGCGAAGCCATCGCAACGTATCAACGCAAGACTGGCGTCATCGCTGGCTTCATTGCCTTCGTCTCCGCGCTCATCGCCGTTTCGTCCGTGACAGCCGATGCAAATGAGGCTGGATCCAGCAGGCAGACGCAGGTATCGACGATCCGCATTTCGAGCAGGGACTTTCCTGCAGCCTCGTCGAGCCTGGAACTCTCCTTCGATCAGCCGATCTCGGTCAGCGAAGCCGACGCGGTCTCGGATCGGCTGGGTGCGACTGGTCCTGGCGGTTTGTCGGGGTCCCTCTTCCAGAAGAGAGTGGGGGCTGCGCAACTATCGATCGTCGCGGGCGAAACGGGCGCGGCGCCAACGGCCGCCGGCCCATCAGGCGCCTACCTTGACTGAAACCGGGCTTGTGTTTGGTCGGATTCCAACGGGACGTTCAGCCTCCAGAGAGCCTGCGGCGGTTCGACGGCACCATGGGGGTACCAACTCTCGCCGGCGATTCAGTCGCGAGCTGGAGATCGGATCACCTACAACGACTACTTCGACTTTCGGCACAACGTCGGTCAGGGCGGGTCAGCTCAGGTGCACATCTTCGGGACTTTCACGCTGACAAACAACAAGCCCTGTGGCTCGGGGGGGACCGTGCTGACAGCCGACTCCGAGCTGCAGGACTTCATCTCGGAGTCGGGGTTCGCGTGGGGACAGCTGCGGCAGTGGCCGGCGCCGGCTGCCGATCGGAGCTGACGGTACTGCTTCGGGTAGTGACCTGCCGTTAGACTCCGAGGGGTTGGAACGATCCACCCCCTGCAGTGACACGGAGTGACATGCCAGCCCGCACCCGCCCTGCGCCGACGCTCGACACCGTCGCGGCCGCGGCAGGAGTGTCCAGGCAGACCGTCTCCAACGCGCTCAACAGCCCGCACCTGCTGCGCGCGGACACCCTGGCGCGAGTGCAGGACGCCATCACCAAGCTGGGCTACTCGCCGAACCGAGCCGCGCGCAACCTCCGCACCCGTGCCTCGCACCTGATCGGGCTAAGACTCGAGCCCGTCACCGAGGGCACCGCGAGCGGTCTGATGGACCGCTTCCTCCACTCTCTGGCCGAGTCCTGCAGCGGGTCGGGCCTGCACGTGCTGCTGTTCACGGCGGACGATGTGACCGACCCGCTCGACGGCTACGAGGAGCTGTTGCGGTCCGCGGCCGTCGACGCGTTCGTGCTGACCGACACCTACCGTGGCAACCCGCAGGTGGCGTGGCTGCACGCGAAGCAGGTGCCGTTCGTGGCGTTCGGCCGCCCGTGGGAGGAGCCCGAGGCGCAACACCCCTGGGTTGACGTCGACGGCCGGGCCGGTGTCGCGCTCGCGGTCGACCACGTCGTCGACCGTGGCCACGAACGGGTCGCGTGGGTCGGCTGGCAGAAGAACTCCTACATCGGCGAGGACCGCCGCAGCGGGTGGGTCGGCCGCATGCACGAGCGCGGCCTCTCGACCTCGCGCCTCTCGGCCCGGGGTGACGACACCCTCGACTTCGGGCGCCGGGCCGCGCACGCCCTGCTCGACTCCGAGCAGCCGACCGCGTTCGTGTGTGCGAGCGACACCCTGGCTGCCGGCGTGCTGCAGGCCCTGCGCGACCGTGACCTCCGCGCCGGTGGTGTGCTGCCGCAGGGCGAGATCGCGGTCGTCGGGTTCGACGACTCGCTGCCGGCGCAGGTCAGTGACCTCACCTCGATCAGGCAGCCCCTCGAGCAGGTCGCGGTGGAGATCGTGAAGCTGCTCGACCAGCGGCTCGCCTACCCGATGACGGCTCAGCCGGGCGTCGTGCTCACGCCGACACTCTCGATGCGCTCCACCAGCTGACCCCGCCGGGCCAACCCTGTTGGGCTATTCACGGCCCCGGCACGCCGTTCTACCGTCGGAAGCGGGGGGTTAAGGGGTGGGGAATCATGCATGTCCACAGAGTGGTTCTTGCCGGTGTGCTTGCAGCAGGGTTGGCGTCGGTGCCGAGTCCGGCGGAGGCGGTGAGCAAGCCGTCGGCGCCACGGAGTGTGACCGCTTCACCCACCGCGGGTGGCGCGAGGGTCAGCTGGCAGAAGCCCGAGACCAAGGGCGGCTGCAGGATCAAGCGCTACAAGGTGGCGGTCAAGCGGGGGTCGATGACGGTCAAGCGCAAGTCACTCGGCCCGGGCGCCCGCTCCACGAGCTTCTCGGGCCTTACCCCGCGTACCGCGCACACCGTCGTGGTGCGGGCGAAGAACTGCCGCAAGCTCGGGCACGCACGCACGAGGACCTTCGTACCGCGGCTGGCCGGCGTCGCGCCGATGGGCGACACCGCCAAGGGGACGTACTGGCTGCCCGGCGGGCTGGGCCAGACCGGCATCCACTATGAGATCTGGAAGTTCGACCCGGTCTCGCACTCGGTGATGGCGATCAAGCGTGACGTCTACCAGCACTACGGCAACATCATCGGCTGGGCCTTCTCCTACGGAACGTCATACGTGTATGTGCCTACGGGCCGCAACAGCCTGTTCCTCAAGCAGGATCAGACGACTACGATCGGCCCCTCCACGCATTCGTTCGTGATCCAGTCCTACGACGCGACGTTGGACATCGTGACGTTCAGCTACGACGGTCACCAGCTGCAGATGGGCGGCTGCCGAAACCCCGGCGTCCAGGCGAACATCCCGTGGCTGTGTCTCTAGAACGCCCGCCACCACAGGTCAACCGCGTAGTCGACGACCGTGCCGTCGTGGTGCGTGAGGATCCACTCCGCCGTCTCCGCGTCGAACTCGATGCGCACCACCGCCTCCAGGTCCTCGCGGGTGTCGAACTCCCAGGTGATGTCGAGCGGATGGCGTGACCAGCCCTGCCGCGACCAGAACGCGTCGACCGGGCCGACCTTCGGGTAGCCGCGGCGGAACCAAGAGCCGAAGGTCGATCGGGTCGGGTCGTTGTCGATGACGTAGCCCGTGCCGCCGCGTCGCATCACGCGGTCGAGCTCGCGGAGCCCGGGCTCGCAGCCGGGTCCGAAGAAGTACGCCCAGCGCGCGTGCATGACGTCGACGCTGGCATCAGGAAGAGGAAGCGCCTCGGCTGCGCCCGCCACCACAGCGACGTTGGCGAGGCGGCGGGTACGACGTCGCGCGAGTGTCAGCAGCGGCTCGTGCGGCTCGACACCGGTCACCGAGCGTGCCGTGGCCGCGAAGCGGGGGAGGTGGAACCCGCTCCCACAGCCGACGTCGAGCAGGTCGCGGCCGGCCCAGTCACCATGGGAGCGCATGGCGGCCTCGATGACCCCCGACCGGTCGACCGCGTGGTTCTCGACCTCGTAGGTCGCCGGGTGGTGCCAGATGTTCGGCGCCGGGATGGCCGGGCGGGTCAGATGCGCACCAGGCCGTTGGGAGTGCTGAACTGCGCCGCGATCACGCCGGGAGTGCCGTGCGGCGCGACCCACTCGACCTTGACGTCCTCGAGCGGACCCTCGACCGGCTGGCCGAGCCACTCGCTTACCCGGCCGGGGTCGCCGGCGATCTCCAGCGCCTCGAGGTGCAGCTGGCCCGTGGCTCCGTTGGACGGGTGGTCGGTGTCGTAGTCGAGCCAGTGGATGAAGAAGGGGAGCTGTGGGTCGGACTGCAGGCCCTTGACGCCGATCTGCTTCCACTTCAGCTCACGGCCGTCGGGGAGCTTGCGGTTGCCGTCGACGGCGTCACGCCCGAGGCGCTGCTCGACCCGCTCGAGGTTGCCGGTGGAGACCACCCAGCCGAGCCAGCCGCCGCCGAGCTCGGAGCGGGCGCGGACCGCCTGGCCGAAGGGTGCCTTGTCGCTCGCGGGGTGGTCGAGGACCTCGACGACCTCGATGTAGGTGCCCTGGCTCAGAGGCAGCACCATGTTGCGGGTGCCGAAGCGAGGGTGGATCCCGCCGTTGTCGAACTGTTCCCCCAGCAGGTCCCCGATACGGCGTGCTGTGCTGGCGAGCCCATCCGGTCCGGCGGCGTACGAGAGATGGTCCAAGCGCATGCCCAGCATTGTTGCCCCGCCGCTCTCACGCCTTCACACCGGGGGTCAGGTTTGGGGCTTGTCTCGTCCTCCGAACAGGTGAACAGTGGGCCTACGGAACGACGCCGTGGAGGACTGATGGCAGGCAAGGAAACGAGCACGACGAAGGCAGGGGTGCCCACAGCCGACCGGGCTGATGCGATCCGCAACGTGGTCCTGGTGGGCCCGGCGGGCTCCGGCAAGACGACTCTGGTCGAGACTCTCTTGGTCTCGGCCGGTGTGCTTTCCAGGGCAGGGACGACGACCGAGGGCACTACCGTCTCGGACTTCGACGAGGCGGAGCATCGACAGCAGCGTTCGGTGGGCCTGGCCCTCGCGCCGCTCATGCACGGCGACGTCAAGATCAACCTGCTCGACGCCCCCGGCTACGCCGACTTCGTGGGCGAGCTGCGCGCCGGGCTGCGGGCGGCCGACTGCGCGATGTTCGTGATCGCCGCCAACGAGGGCATCGACGCGCCCACCAAGGAGCTGTGGCGCGAGTGCGCCCAGGTCGCCATGCCGCGCGCGGTCGTCATCACCAAGCTCGACCACGCCCGAGCCGACTACGCCGGTGTCGTCGCGCAGGCCCAGGCGGCCTTCGGCGACAAGGTGGTGCCGGCCTACCTGCGCGAGGGCGACCAGCTCGTGGGCCTGCTTGCCGACGACCATGCTCACGACGAGCAACGGGGCGCGCTGATCGAGGCCGTCATCGAGGAGTCCGAGGACGAGACGCTGATGGAGCGCTTCCTCGGCGGCGAGGAGGTCGACAAGGCGCTGCTCACCCAGGACCTCGAGAAGGCGGTCGCCCGCGGCTCGTTCTACCCGGTCATCCCGGTCGACTCCTCCAACGCCGTCGGCGCCACCGAGCTGCTCGACCTGATCGTCGCGGGCTTCCCCTCGCCGCTGGAGCACGTCTGCCCCGACGTCTTCACGCCGCAGGGCAAGGAGGCACCGGCGATCTCCTGCGACCCCGCCGGCCCGCTCGTTGCGGAGGTCGTGAAGACCACCTCCGACCCCTACGTCGGCCGCGTCTCCCTGGTCCGGGTCTTCTCCGGCACCGTGCTGCCTGACGCCGTCGTACACGTCTCGGGACACTTCTCGGCGTTCTTCGGTGAGGGCACCGGACACGAGGACCACGACGAGGACGAGCGCATCGGTGCTCTGTCCGACCCGCTCGGCAAGACCCAGCGAGCCGTCGACAAGGTCGTCGCCGGCGACATCTGCGCGATCGGCAAGCTGTCGCGTGCCGAGACCGGGGACACCCTCTCCGACAAGGACAACCCTCTCGTCCTCAAGCCGTGGAACATGCCCGAGCCCCTGCTGCCCGTCGCCATCCAGGCTCGTGCGAAGGCCGACGAGGACAAGCTCGGCACGGGCCTGCAGCGACTCGTCGCCGAGGACCCGACGCTGCGCATCGAGCACAACGCCGAGACCCACCAGATCGTGCTGTGGTGCATGGGCGAGGCCCACGTCGACGTGCTGCTCGACCGGCTCGCCAACCGCCACGGCGCCGCTGTCGACCAGGTCGAGCTCCGGGTGCCGCTGCGGGAGACCTTCGCGACCAAGGGCCAGGGCCACGGCCGTCACGTGAAGCAGTCCGGCGGTCACGGCCAGTACGCCGTCTGCGACCTCACGGTCGAGCCGCTGCCGCAGGGGAGTGGCTTCGAGTTCGTCGACAAGGTGGTCGGTGGCTCGGTGCCGCGCCAGTTCATCCCCAGCGTGGAGAAGGGCGTCGTCGCGCAGATGCAGAAGGGCTGCTCGGCCGGCTACCCGATGGTCGACATCCGCGTCACGCTCACCGACGGCAAGGCGCACAGCGTCGACTCCTCCGACATGGCGTTCCAGACCGCCGGCTCGCTCGGGCTGCGGGAGGCCGCCGCCGCGGCGAAGGTCTCGCTGCTCGAGCCCGTCGACGAGATCGCCGTCCTGGTCCCCGACGACCTGGTGGGCACGATCATGGGCGACCTCTCCGGCCGGCGTGGACGCGTGCTCGGGTCCGAGCCCGCAGGAGACGAGCGCACGGTCATCAGGGCGGAGGTCCCGCAGATCGAGATCAGCCGCTACGCGATCGACCTCCGCGCGTTCAGCCATGGCTCGGCGACGTTCACGCGGAGCTTCGCCCGCTACGAGCCGATGCCCGACAACATCGCGCAGAAGTTCAAGGAGTGACGCGCTCCCGGGCAGTCAGCACGACGTTGTCCCGGTAGCCGTCGTACGCCTCGTCGAAGGGGCCGCCGCACGTGATGAGCACGAGCCGTCGGTCGCCGGAGAGGGACAGCAGCCTGGCCTGACCGGCGAGCCGGGTCCGGCGTACGAAGCGTGTGGACGTCACGACGTAGGTGCGTGACAGGTGCTGTCCGCCGACCTGGATCACCGCTCCCCCGGCCAGGTCGAGGATCTCCGCGATGGGCCCGATGCCCTCCGCGAACGAGTCGACGTGGCCGGCGATCACGACCGCCCCGAACGGGTCGCCCAGCCGCGAGCTGCCTCGCCACCAGCCGGCGCGGTCGACGTCCTCCGGCAGCCCCAAGGCTCCCTCCCGGTCTGCGGTCACCACGTCGACCTGGAGCATGGTCCCGCTGGGCAGCACGAGCCGGCGTGGCCGTTCAGGGATGACCTGTGACTGCGCCGGCGACGCGACCCCGGCAGGACTCGTTTCCGGCCGGCCGTTCGGCACCGCGGGCGCTGCGCACGCCGAGGCCGCCACCAGCAGGGCGGCGCACCCGACGAGCCGGCGCAGGGTCACCGTGGTGGTGCGACCAGTCCCACCGAGCCGGCGCCCACCGACCTGGGCGTGCCCACCGCGAGGGTGCGCAGCTGCAGCACCTGGACCACCGCGTCCATCGTGCCCTCGGAGGGGTTGCCGATGGCGAACACGCGGGTCAGGGCGCCTTCCTGGACCGGAACGTCCACGGGGCCGAACACCGGTGTGTTGCCGCCCGTCGCCACGATGT
Source organism: uncultured Actinomycetota bacterium (assembly GCA_963765905.1). Lineage (GTDB taxonomy): Bacteria > Actinomycetota > Actinomycetes > Propionibacteriales > Nocardioidaceae > SSC3. The sequence goes on along the minus strand of CAVXXY010000006.1, from coordinate 1,111,861 downwards.
CGACCGAGTACGTCGCCGGCGGAACCTCCGCAGTGACGAACTCGCCGTTGGCGATGTTGGAGAACAGCACGTTGCCGGCAGCGCGTACGTCGGCCGGGGGCACGACCGCCGTGTGCGCCACGGTCAGCCTGGCCTTGTTCGCGGCGATCGGCGCCATCTCGTTGGTGAACACGGTGACGACCGGATCGGCCGCAGCGTCCGCCGGCCGGTGCACGACGAGGTCAAGGCTTGGTCTGCCGGCGTCGAAGTCGGCATCCACCTCCCACGAGCCACTCCGGAAGGTCGCGGTATGTGCTCCCGGCTGGAGCCGGACCGGTCCCACGACCGTCTTGGCGGCGACGCCGGTCTCGACCTCACGGCCGTCGACCAGCACGTCCACGGTGGACCCCGGGACGCCGACCACCAGGTAGGCCTGGGTCGTCCGGGCGGCGCTCCCGGCGGCCGTCATCGGCACCACGAGTGCGACTGGGACCAGGGACAGGGTGAAGGCAAGGGCACGTAGCCCAGGGCGGGCCGTCATAACGGCCACCTCGGTTCTGGAGTAGCCCGATCGGGAGGGTCGATCGAGAAGGGGTGGGGGTCCCAGAGGCTTGCCGAGCGCCTCCATCCTAGGCCCGTTCAAGGCCCGCCGGACTGACCCAACAGGGCTAGAATCGAGGCCTGGGAAGGGGAGGGCCTGACCCTCATGAGTGTGCTCCGCGCGCATCCGTCCACCCCCCGACATGGACGGGCGAGACACCGGGCGGACCGGCCTGCGCTCGCACGTCGGGTGCCGGTGCAACACTCGCGGGCGGTCGCTCCGCTGGCACTCCAGCCGGCGACACCGCCCGACGGCAGCCCTGGCCGCGCCGGTCATGTCGTCCCTGCGCTCCTGACCGTGGCCACGTTGCTGGGCGGGCTGGCGCTGTCGCTCTTGATCACCCCGCGCGTCGACGAGGCACCGGCGCCCAACGGGCCGACTCCCGCGCCCCCCGCGGCTGTGGCCGTCACCCTCGGCGGGGAAGCCAGCGTCACGTCGTCGGCTACGTTCACGACCGGCGCGTCCGAGCTGCATCTCTCGGTGCCCGACCGCACGGGTCTGCTGTCCGGCTACGCGCCGGCTGTCAGCGACGTGCGGGTCACCGTCGACGGGCGCGAGGTCGAGGTCGCCGGGTCGCTGGCTTCGGGTGAGCGCAGCACGGTCCCGCTGCCCGGCGGTTCCTCGGAGATCACCGTCACCTACTCGAGCACCGGCACGGTCAGGCGGTCGGTCGGCTCGACGCCTCCGCGTGGGCTGGTGCTGCTGACGCCGGTCCGGATCCGCGAGCTCGAGGGCCGACCACTCCACGTGGAGGTCGCCGACACCCGCGTGCGAAACCTCGGCTGCGTCACCGGCCAGGTGATGGCGACCTGCGGTAGTGGCACTGCCACCGGCTGGGAGGTCGACAGCGACGATGGCGCGGCCGACGTGCTGGCCCAGGTCGACCTGGGGTAATCCAGTTCAGCTGGGGTCGGCCGGGTGGATGGCGAGGGCGCTGCGTGAGCGCAGGTGCGCATCGCAGTGCTTGACCAGCTCGTCGTACGCCGCCTCGCCCATCAGCTGGGTGAGCTCAGCCTGGTTGGAGACGTAGACCGGCTCGGTGCCGATGTGGGCCTCGGTGTTGCCCGAGCAGTACCAGTCGAGGTCGTGGCCGCCCGCGCCCCAGCCGCGCCGGTCGTACTCGGTGATGGTGACCTCGGTGTACTTGCTGCCGTCCTGCAGCTCGACCTCACGGAACTGGCGGCGGATCGGGAGCTGCCAGCACACGTCGGGCTTGGTCTCCACGAAATGCACGCCGCTCCGCAGCGCCAGGCCGTGCAGCGCGCAGCCTGCGCCGGCCTCGAAGCCGGGGCGGTTGAGGAAGATGCAGGCGCCGTCCACGACGCGTGTCTTGCGCTCGCCGTCCTCGTCGACCTCGGTCCAGCGCTTCTGGCCCTTCTTGTGGTGCTGCCACTGGTCGGGCGTGAGCCGCTCGACCCAGGTCTGCACACGCTTCTCGTCGTCCTCGTCGGAGAAGTGCGCGCCGAGCGTGCAGCAACCGTCGTCGGGCCGGCCGGCATAGATGCCCTGGCAGCCGCTGCCGAAGATGCAGGTCCAGTTGGACGTCAGCCAGGTGAGGTCGCACTTGAACTGCTGGCTCTCGTCCGCGGGGTCGCGGAACTCGACCCAGGCACGGGGAAAGACGAGATCGACCTCAGGCATGCGGAAAAGAGTACGTTGGACCGGTGCGACTTGGCGTGCTCGACATCGGATCCAACACCGGCCATCTGCTCGTGGTCGACGCACACGGGGGTGCAGCACCCCTTCCGGCGTACTCGTTCAAGGAGCCGCTGCGGCTGGCCGAGCACCTCGAACCCGACGGCTCGATGTCGGAGTCGGGCATCCAGGCGCTGACCGACTTCGTCGCCAAGGCCCTCGTCGTCGCCGAGGACAGGGGCTGCGAGGAGATGCTCGGCTTCGCGACCAGCGCCGTCCGCGACGCCACCAACTCCGACGACGTGCTCGAACGGGTGCGTGCCGAGGCGAAGGTCGACATCACCGTGCTGCCCGGCGAGGACGAGGCAAGGCTGACCTTCCTCGCCGTACGCCGGTGGTTCGGCTGGTCGACCGGACGGCTGCTGGTGTTCGACATCGGTGGTGGGTCCCTGGAGATCGCCGGCGGCGCCGACGAGGCACCCGACGTGGCACAGTCGTTGCCCCTCGGGGCAGGCCGGCTGACCCGCGAGTGGCTGCGCTCGGACCCACCCGACCCCGACGCGGTCCGCGAGCTTCGCCGGAAGGTCCGGGCCGACATCGCCCGCGACGCGGGGGCAGTGCTCCGCGCCGGCCTGCCCGACCACTCCGTGGCCACGTCCAAGACGTTCCGCTCCCTGGCCCGCATCTGTGGCGCCCCACCCTCCGGCGAGGGCCCCTTGGTACGCCGGTTGCTGCCGGCCGACGTGCTCAAGGAGAAGCTCGAGGAGCTGGTGGCCATGGACGCCCAGCAGCGCTCGGTGCTCCCAGGCGTCTCGCTGAGCCGCTCCCATCAGCTGGTCGCCGGCGCCGTCGTGGCAGACGCGGTGTTGGACATCTTCGACCTGGAGCAGCTCGAGATCTGCCCGTGGGCCCTGCGCGAGGGCGTCATCCTCGAACGGCTCGACGACATCAGCATCATCGGCTGATGCGGACGACACGGGGGCTGGCTGCGCTGCTGCTTGTGCTCGTCGCCGCCTGCGTCGCCGGCTGTGGCGAAGGCGACGCAGGCTCGTCCGCGGAGTGCGCCGACCTCGACGTCACCATCTCTGGCACCAAGGCCGACGACAAGCTCCGCGGTACGCCGGGGCGGGACGTCATCGACGGACGTGGAGGCGACGACACCGTCGACGGGCTCGGAGGTGACGACGTCCTTTGCGGTGGCGTTGGCGCCGACGTCCTGCGAGGTGGCGACGGTGATGACCAGCTGTTCGGCGGCGCGGACGCGAAGGTGGTCGCCGACACCGAGTACTACGAGTGGGAGGGCGACCGGCTCGAGGGAGGCGGCGGCGACGACCTGCTCGACGGAGGGCTCGACCCCACGGCCAAGAACCCGGTCACCCGCGACCAGGTCTCCTATGCGTCGGCGACGGCCGGCGTCGGCGTCGACCTCGCTCGTGGCACCGCGTCCGGCGAGGGCGAGGACCGCATCGTCGACGTGCCCGACGTCATCGGGAGCGAGCACGACGACCGCCTCCTCGGCACCGACGGTCCCGACCGCCTCTCCGGCGGCTACGGCTCCGACCACCTCGACGGGCGTAGCGGTGACGACGACCTGGACGGGACTGCCGGGGTTCCGACCATCGACGGTGTCGGCACCGAGACCGTGGCGAACGCCCTCATCGGCGGCCCGGGCGACGACGAGCTGCACGGCAACGAGGGGCCTGACCGGATCGTGGGTGGTCCGGGCGCCGATATCCTGCAGGCCGACGGCGGAACCGACCACCTTCTCGGCGGCGCCGGCAACGACAGCTTCAGCGACATCGTGCTGCCCGGGGAGGGGCAGGTGCTCGACGGCGGGCCGGGACGTGACAGCTTCGCCGGGGTCAGCCTCGCCACGACGACCGACCAGGACATCGAGGACGGTGTGGGTCGCATCGACCTGGCCGCGGGCCTCTTCACCGCGACCGCAGCCGACGCGTCGTACCGGGTGCCGATACCCGGGTTCGAGGACGCCAGCTCGCCGCTCGGGCGCTGGGTGCTCGTCGGCACCGAGGGCGACAACGAGCTGATGTCCGGCTTCGACCATGCAGTCGTGGAGATCCATGCCGGGGCCGGCAACGACCTGCTGGCCGGATCGTTCGGCGACGACCTGCTCGACGGCGGCCCTGGGCGCGACGTCGGCCTGCCCTACGTCGGCGACGACCGGCTGATCTCCATCGAGAGAACCCGCTAGTGCACCCACGTTTGTAGGCTGGTCGGCATGACCAGGGGACGCGCGCCGCAGCACGCGAAGGTCGCCCTGTCCACCGCGTCGGTCTATCCGGAGTCCACGGCCGCAGCGTTCGAGATCGCCGGCCACGTCGGCTACGACGCCGTGGAGGTGATGGTCAGCATCGATCCCGTGTCGCAGGACATCTCCGCGGTCAAGCACCTCGCCGACTACCACGGCATCCCGGTCTGTGCCGTGCATGCTCCGTGCCTGCTGATCACCCAGCGGGTCTGGGGGACCGACCCGTGGGGCAAGCTCGAGATGTCGGCCGAGATGGCTCACGAGGTCGGGGCGGACGTGGTCGTCGTACATCCGCCGTTCCGGTGGCAGCGCGACTACGCGCGTGGGTTCGTCGAGGGGATCGAGCTGCTCGAGGAGCGCACCGGCGTCGCGTTCGCCGTGGAGAACATGTACCCGTGGCGCGCCTCCTCGCGCCGGGAGATGCAGGTCTACCTGCCGCACTTCGACCCGACCAGCGAGGGCTACGCCAACACCACGCTCGACGTGTCGCATGCCGCGACCGCCCGGCAGGACTCGCTGGAGATGGCCAAGGGGCTCGGGTCGCGGCTGCGTCACGTCCACCTGACCGACGGCAGCGACAACGCCAAGGACGAGCACCTCATCCCCGGCCGCGGGACCCAGCCCGTGGCGGAGCTGCTGGAGTATCTCGCCGATCAGGCCTTCGCCGGGCACATCGTGATCGAGGTGAACACCCGCAGGTCGGGCAACCGCGAGGCCCGCGAGGTGGAGCTGCTGGAGGCACTGGCGTTCGCCAGGCTCTACTTCGACAAGGCCCGCACATGAGCCGCGGCCGCCGGCCAGGGACGCCCGAGACCCGTGAGGCGATCCTGGTCGCGGCCCGGGAAGCCTTTGCGGACAAGGGTTTCCGGGGTACGACGATCCGCGGCGTCGCCGCGGCGGCCGGTGTCGACCCGGCGCTGGTGCACCACTACTTCGGCACCAAGGACGACCTGTTCCTCGCCGCGCTGCAGGTGCCCATCGACCCGCGGCAGGTGCTGCCCGGCGTGATCGCCGAGGGCCTCGACGGGGCCGGCGAGCGGCTGCTCTCCACCGCGCTCGGTCTCTGGGACGACCCGGCCAACCGGCTGCCGCTGGTCGCCGTGATCCGCAGCGCGCTGGCACCCGAGGGCGGGACGCAGCTGCTGGAGGACAGCCTGCTGCGACTGGTTCTGAAGCCGTTGCGGGAGGCGCTGCCGCCAGAGGAGGCAGACGTGCGCGTCGAGCTGTTCGCGACCCAGATGATCGGGCTCATCCTGGCGCGCTACATCCTCGCGCTCGAGCCGCTGGCGTCGCTTCCGAGGGAGCAGGTGGTGGCCTGGGTGGCCCCCAACCTGCAGCGCTATCTCACCGGACCGCTGCCTTCGTCGGGTGCGTCGACCACCCAGGAGCCGTCGGAGGCGTAGTGAACGCCGCCGCCCCAGTCAGGTGAGTCCCAGTCGATCCTGCGTGTCTGCATCGGTCTCTCCTTCGTTCGTCTCACCCCTCACGCTAGGGGTCGGCACCGACAGTTCTGGCTTGCTTCGAGGGGCCGTCAGCGGCATAATTCAACACATGATGAATTCAGCGGTGGAGGTGCGGGACCTGCTCGTCGTCCGCGGCTCCACGCACGCCGTCGACCACGTCTCCTTCTCTACACAAACCGGTGAGGTGGTCGGGCTGCTCGGCCCGTCGGGCTGCGGAAAGTCGTCCCTGATGCGCGCGATCACCGGCGTCCAGGTCGTCGAGTCCGGCACCGTGACCGTGTTCGGTGAGCCGGCCGGGAGCAAGGGGCTGCGCAGCCGCGTCGGCTACGTCACCCAGGCCCCCAGCGTGTACGACGACCTCAGCGTCGAGGAGAACCTGCGCTTCTTCGCCGCCGTGCTCGGCACCGACGACGAGGACGTGACGCGCTGCATCGACGCGGTCGACCTCGCCGCCCACCGTGCCAAGACCGTGGCCAACCTGAGCGGCGGCCAGCGCGGACGTGCGTCGCTCGCGGTGGCGCTGCTCGGCGACCCCGACCTGCTCGTGCTCGACGAGCCCACCGTCGGGCTCGACCCGGTCCTGCGCCGCGACCTCTGGAAGCTCTTCCACGAGATCGCCGACCGCGGGAAGGCGGTCCTGGTGAGCAGTCATGTGATGGACGAGGCGGTGCGCTGCGACCGGCTGCTGCTGATGCGCGACGGTCGGCTGCTGGCCGACGACACCCCCGAGGGGATCCTGGAGCGCACGGGTCAGGCCGACGTCGAGGGTGCCTTCCTGCAGCTGGTGGAGTCGCTGTGAGCCCCCGGGTGACGCTGGCGGTCGCCAAGCGGGTGCTGCTCCAGGTCCGGCACGACCACCGCACGCTTGCCATGCTGGTGGTGCTGCCGAGCCTGATCCTCGCGCTGCTGTGGTGGATGTTCGAGGACACCGGCGGCGTCGGGTTCGACCTCCTCGGGCCGTCGCTCCTCGCGTTGATCCCCTTCATCGTGATGTTCCTGGTGACCTCGGTGACGACCCTGCGCGAGCGTTCCGGCGGCACCCTCGAGCGGCTCTTGGCCATGCCGATGGGCAAGCTCGACCTTCTGCTCGGCTACGCGCTGGCGTTCGGGCTGATGGCCGCGGTGCAGTCGCTCCTGGCCGTCACGGTCTCGGTCACCCTGCTCGACCTCGACATCGAGGGCCCGGTGTGGATGCTGGTCGTCGTGGCGGTCGCCGACGCGGTCCTCGGCACGGCGCTGGGCCTCTTCGTCAGCGCCTTCGCCACGACCGAGTTCCAGGCCGTGCAGTTCATGCCGCTGCTCGTCGTACCGCAGATCTTGCTGTGCGGGCTCTTCGTTGCGCGCGACCTCCTGCCTGACGTGCTGGGCGGCGTCTCCGACGTACTCCCGCTGTCGTACGCAGTCGACGCGATGAAGACAATCTCCACCGACGGCCTGGAGACCGGGGTCTGGGGCGACCTCGGCATCGTGGCGGCGTTCGCGGTGGGGGCGCTGGTGCTCGGGGCGGCGACGCTGAGGCGGCGGACGCCGTGACGGTTTCCCCACGGTATGCAGCGGAACCCGGGCCTCCCAAGACATGCACCGTTGGGGAGGCTCGGGTTCAGGCTGGGAAGCTCCGAGGGATGGGCCCGTTGCGGAACTGCATCTCGATCTTGTGCGCGAGCCTGGGCCGGTGGTCGAGCTCCGACCAGATCACCCGCACCATGCCCATGCGGCTGGCCGCGCGGGCAGCGTCCTCGCGGACCTTCTCGGCGAACACCACGTCGCCGGGTTCCTGCCCGGGCTTGAGCAGCCGCCCGTACTTGATGCGGCCGTCGAACTCCCCGAGCAGCCCCTGCTTCCGCCATGCGAAGTCGGTGGTCGCGATGAGCTCGCCGTGCTCGTCGTACACCTTGAACTGCTGCTCCGGCGCCGGAAGGCCCTGCTCCCAGCAGGCGTAGTAGACGCGGGACTCGCCGACGGACTGCGCGAGGCCGGTCGTGAGGCGTACGACGATCTGGGCGGAGCGGATGTAGGGCCACTCCTCGATCAGTGCGTAGGCGTTGTCGATGTCTTCCTTGGAGACGAGTCCGAGGTGCTGGGCGTTGTCGGTGAAGACGAGGCCAGCTTCGACACCGCTCAGGGTGAGTGACTCGACCACGGCGCGGGGCACGGACAGCATCAACACTCCATCGAAGCGCTCGACCTCGTCGGACGTGACGACGCCCTCGTGGTGTACGACGTCGTGCTCGGTGCGCCCCGGACCGCCGTCGAGACGGGTCACGTGCACCTTCGAGAGGTCGACGTTCCACACCGCCACCCCGCGCATGACCAGGTTGCTCGCGTGGCTGATCGCGACCCGATCTCCCAGCGACCGCATCACCGCCCGACAGCGGATCCGGTGCCTCTCGTGCTCGTCCGCCTGCATCCAGATCGTCATCGCGGTGTAGGCCCCGCGTCTGATGCGGTGCCAGAGCTTGACGCGTACGGCGGCAGCGATCGCCTTGTCGTCGTACCCGAGCGCGAGGGCCTCACGGGTCAGGAAGGCGCCGTGGCTGTGGCAGATGGCGAGGAGGCGTTGGTCCATGGCGGTAACTCTGCTGAGCGGAGGCGAGTGGATCCAGTGCCGAATGACGATCTGTGGACAGTGAAGGGTGGCTTCCCAGGGCGAACCCGGGCCTCCCTAACGGCGCACGCCATGGGAGGCCCGGGTATCGCTGCATACCGTGGGGAACCCGCCACCCCAGCGACGGCATTTTGGTCGCCACCCACCCCCGGCCGTAGCCTTGTTGCGCCGGGCGGCAACGGCGCCGCCGGCGAACAGGAGGTCCCGTGCTCAGGCAGCCACTGCTGCTTCTCTCGCGCAGTCACAAGGTCAAGGAGCTCGTCTCCACGATGCCCGTGTCGAGCGGGGTCGTCTCCCGGTTCGTCCCGGGGGAGACGACGAAGGCGGCGGTGGACGCGACGCGGACGCTGATCGGCGACGGGCTCAGCGTCACGCTGGACTTCCTCGGGGAGGACACCCTCGACCGCGAGCAGGCGGACGCGACCGTCGCGGCTTACGTCGACGTGCTCCAGGCGCTCAGCGAGGCGGGTCTGGCCCGCAACGCCGAGGTGTCGGTGAAGCTGTCCGCGGTGGGGCAGGCACTGCCTGACATCGGCGAGAAGGCCGCCCTCGAGAACGCCCGCACGATCTGCCGGGCAGCCCGCAACGCCAGCACGACGGTCACCCTCGACATGGAGGACCACACGACGACCGACTCGACCCTGCGGGTGCTGCGCGAGCTGCGCAACGACTTCCCGGAGACGGGTGCCGTCCTGCAGGCCTACCTCCACCGCACCGAGAAGGACTGCCGCGACCTCTCCTACGAGGGCTCGCGCGTGCGGCTGTGCAAGGGCGCCTACAAGGAGCCGGCGAGTGTGGCCTACCAGGAGCGCCTCGAGGTCGACAAGTCCTACGTGCGCTGCCTCAAGGTGCTGATGGAGGGCGACGGCTACCCGATGGTCGCCTCGCACGACCCGCGGATGATCCGCATCGCGACCCACCTCGCCCAGGAGGCCGGCCGGGCGCAGGGGACCTACGAGTACCAGATGCTCTTCGGCATCCGCCCCGACGAGCAGAAGCGGCTCGCGGACTCCGGCGAGACGATGCGCGTCTACGTCCCCTACGGCACCGAGTGGTACGGCTACCTCATGAGACGCCTCGCGGAGCGTCCCTCCAACCTGACATTCTTCCTACGCTCGTTGATGTCGAAGAAGTAGGGGTTCCTGATGACGGTCGCGATCATCGGTGCAGGCGTGATGGGGGAGACCCTGCTCTCCGGCCTGATCAGGGCCGGCCGGTCCGTGGGCGACCTGGTCGTCGGCGAGAAGCGCAGCGAGCGTGCGGCCGAGCTCGTCGAGCGCTACGGCGTGACGGTGCTGTCCAACACCGAGGCCGCCGCCAAGGCCGACACCATCGCACTGGTCGTCAAGCCCCAGGACATGGCCGACGTCCTGGTCGAGATCGCCCCGCACACCCGGCCGGGCCAGCTGGTCGTCTCGCTCGCTGCGGGCATCACCACCGCCTTCATCGAGTCCCACCTGCCTGAAGGCGTGGCCGTGGTCCGGGTCATGCCCAACACTCCCGCTCTCGTCGACGAGGGCATGGCCGCGATCTCGCGCGGTTCGCACTGCGACGAGGAGCACCTGGTCGAGGCGGAGTCGCTGATGGCCTCGACCGGCCGCGTCATCCGCGTCCCGGAGAAGCAGCAGGACGCCGTCACCGCGATCAGCGGCTCGGGTCCGGCGTACCTCTTCTTCGTGGTCGAGGCGATGATCGAGGCGGGCGTCCACCTCGGCCTGCCACGCGCGACCGCCTACGAGCTCGTCGTCCAGACGGTCGTCGGCTCGGCCAAGCTGCTCCGCGAGACCGGCGAGCACCCCACCGTCCTGCGCGAGCAAGTCACCTCCCCCGGCGGTACGACGGCCGCGGCGATCCGCGAGCTGGAGGACCACAAGGTCCGGGCCGCCTTCCTCACCGCGCTGGAGGCCGCCCGCGACCGCAGCCGGTCGCTGGCCGAGGAGTCCTGAGCCGAGGCCGGGCCTAGGCGCTGCCGCTCCACGGCGCGGGCACCAGCACCCAGATCACCTCGGCCGGCTTCTTGTCGCTGGCGTTGGCCCAGGTGTGCGGCTCGCCACCTTGGAACGTCAGGGCGTCTCCCGCGGTCAGCTTCTGGACGCGGTCGCGGAAGTGCAGCTCGACGGCGCCCTTGAGCACGTAGAGCACCTCGACCTCGCAGTTGATCGTGTAGAGGACGTCGCCGCCGCTACCTCCGGGTTCCACGGTGGAGTGCACCAGCTGGAGCTTGGCCTGCCCGCGAGGGGTCATCAGCTGCTCCTTGACGCCGGTGCCGCCGAGGTTGATCGCCGGCGCCTCGTCGCGGCGGACCAGGGCGACATCGGGAGCCGAGAACAGTGACCCGACCTCGATGCTCATCACCTCGCAGAGCGTGATGAGCGTCGCCACGCTCGGTGAGGTCTCGTCGCGCTCGACCCGGCTGAGGAACCCCTTGGTGAGGCCGGTCGCGATCGCCAGCTGGTCCAGGGTGTAACCGTGCGCGGTGCGCGCGGCGCGGAGCTTGGAGCCGATGCGCAGCGCGTTGGTGGGGGACACCGGGAGCGGCCTCATGAGTTCCTCCTGACGAAACCTTTGTTGCCTCATAGTGCCACAGGGGGTTGACAAGGTGTGACCTGTGACACGATGCTGTACGGACAACGTTTGTTGCATCACAGAAAACTTCTGGAGAAGATCATGCGCCTGCGTCACACCCTTCCCGCCCTTCCCGCCCTTGCCGGCCTCGCCCTGGCCGTCTCCGCCTGTGCCGCTCCCGATGACGCGAGCCCCGCCGGGGGGGCGGAGCCCACGGCCGAGGTGACGGCCCTGACCAAGGACGACGAGATCGCGGCGATGCTCCCCGACGACATCAAGAGCGCCGGCGTCGTCCGCGTGGCCTCGGGTGTGAGCTTCCCGCCGATGGAGTTCTTCGCCGACGACAACAAGACCGTGCTCGGCTTCGACGCCGACCTGGGCAAGGCCCTGGCCGAGGTACTGGGTGTCGAGTTCCGGTTCCAGAACACCAACTTCGACGGGATCATCGGCGGGCTCAAGGCCGGGCGCTACGACCTGAGCCTGACCTCGATGATCGATAAGGCGGAGCGGCAGACCGACGTCGACTTCGTCGACTACCTCAGCTCGGGCGTCACGTTCATGGTGAAGAAGGGCAACCCCGAGGGACTCTCCGAGCAGCTTGACCTGTGCGGTCGCACCGTCGCGGTGGAGAAGAGCGCGACCGGTGACCTCGTCGCCGACGACATCAGCGCCGAGTGCGTCAAGGGCGGCAAGGAGAAGCTCAAGGAGCTCCCGCTGCCCGAGCAGGTCGGCACGCTCCAGGCGCTGACCGCCGGTCGTGCCGACGCGGTCCTGGCCCTCGACCTCACGCTGGCCTACAACGTGAAGGAGAACCCCGACGCGTTCGAGATCCCCGCCAAGCCGTTCGGGCTGCTCCCGGTCGGCATCCCGGTGCCCAAGTCCAACCCCGAGCTGCGTGACGCGGTCCAGGCCGCGCTGCTCAAGGTGATCGAGTCGGGCACCTACGACGAGCTGCTCGCCAAGTGGAACCTGACCGACCAGGCGCTCGAGGGTGCGCCGATCAACACGGGCAAGTGATGACGATGACCTCAGAGGCGATCGCGTCGACAGTGACGACCCACCCGGACGAGCCGATCGTGCGGCTGCGTCACCCGTGGCGCTGGGTGGGGGTAGCGGTCATCGCGGCGTACGCCGCTCAAGCGGTCGTCTTCGCGATCGGCAGCGACGAGCTGCAGTGGGACATCGTCGGCGGCTACCTGTTCGAGAAGTCGATCATGGACGGCCTGCTGATGACCCTGAAGCTCACGGTCGTCTCGATGGCGATCGGAGTGGTGCTCGGCACCGTGCTCGCGGTGATGCGGCTCTCGGGGAACCCGGTGATCAGGTATGCCGCAGGCGGCTATGTCTGGGTCTTCCGTGGCACGCCGATCGTCGTGCAGCTGTTCTTCTGGTTCTACCTCGGCACGGTGCTTCCCGAGCTCAGCCTTGGCCTTCCGTTCGGGCCGGACTTCGCCAGCGGCGAGACCAACACCCTGATCACGCCGTTCATCGCCGGCATCCTCGGGCTCGGCCTCAACGAGGCGGCCTACATGGCCGAGATCGTCCGGGCCGGCATCGGCTCGGTCGACAAGGGTCAGACCGAGGCCGCCCAGGCGCTGGGCATGTCACCTGGCACGACGTACCGCCGGGTGGTCCTGCCCCAGGCCGCGCGACTGATCGTGCCGCCTACCGCCAACCAGACGATCTCGATGCTCAAGCTGACCTCGCTCGTGCTGGTGATCGGCGTCATGGACCTGATGACCACCGTCCAGATCATCTACGGCAAGAACTTCCAGCAGATCCCGCTCCTGATCGTCGCGAGCATCTGGTACCTCGCGCTGACCACGATCCTGACCGTCATCCAGTCCCGCCTCGAGAAGCGGCTGAGCAGAGGAGTCATGCGATGAGCGCGCAGCCGATGGTCGAAGCCAAGCGAGTGCGCAAGGTCTTCGGGGACAACGAGGTGCTCAAGAGCATCGACCTCTCGGTCGACACCGGCGAGGTCGTCTCGCTGCTGGGCCCGTCGGGCTCGGGCAAGAGCACGTTCCTGCGCTGCATCAACCACCTCGAGCGCATCGACGGCGGCGAGATCAGTGTCAACGGCCACCTCGTGGGCTACCGCCGGGCCCACGGCAAGAAGTTCGAGCTGAAGCCCAAGGAGATCGCTGCCGGTCGTCGAGACGTCGGCATGGTGTTCCAGAAGTTCAACCTGTTCCCGCACCGGACCGCCCTGGAGAACGTGATGGAGGCGCCGGTCTACGTCAAGAAGCGCGGTAAGGCCGAGGTGCGCCAGCAGGCGCTCGCCCTCCTCGAGCGGGTCGGCCTGGCCGACCGCTGCGACCACTACCCGGCGATGCTCTCCGGCGGTCAGCAGCAGCGCGTCGCCATCGCGCGGGCACTGGCGATGGAGCCGCGGCTGATGCTCTTCGACGAGCCGACCTCCGCACTCGACCCTGAGCTCGTCGGCGAGGTGCTCGACGTGATGAAGGGGCTGGCCGCCGAGGGCATGACGATGATCGTGGTCACCCACGAGATCGGGTTCGCCCGCGAGGTCTGCGACCGCGTCGTCTTCATGGACGGCGGCGTCATCGTCGAGCAGGGCAAGCCGGCCGACGTCTTCGGCAACCCGCAGCACACCCGTACCCAGTCGTTCCTCTCGAAAGTCCTGTGATGACCCAGAACAGCCAGCCCCGCGGCCCGGTGGACGCGACCGTCGTGCCTCGGTACGCCGGACCCGCGACGTTCGCCCGGCTGCCCCAGCTCGACGAGGTCGAGCGGGCCGATGTCGCGATCGTCGGCGTCCCCTTCGACTCCGGCGTCAGCTATCGGCCCGGTGCGCGCTTCGGCCCTGCCCACATCCGTACGTCGAGCAAGCTGCTGCGCAACTACAACCCCGTGCAGGACGTCGAGCCGTTCGCCGTGCAGCAGGTGGCCGACGCCGGCGACATCGCCTGCAACCCGTTCGACATCCAGGACGCGATCAAGCAGATCGACGAGGGTGTCCGCGGCGTGCTCGACCGGAGCACCAAGCTGGTCACGATCGGCGGCGACCACACGATCGCGCTCCCGCTGCTTCGGGTGATGCACGAGCTGCACGGAGAGATCGCGGTCGTGCACTTCGACGCCCACCTCGATACGTGGGACACCTACTTCGGCGCACCCTTGACGCACGGCACACCGTTCCGCCGCGCGAGCGAGGAGGGGCTGATCGACAAGACCGGCAGCATGCACGTCGGCATCCGCGGCCCGCTCTACTCGCGCCAGGACCTCACCGACGACGAGGTGCTGGGCTTCCAGGTCCTCGGCTCGCACCAGATGGACGACCTCGGCTGGCGGGGCGCCGTCGAGCAGATCAAGAAGCGCGTGGGCGACCGGCCGACGTACGTCTCCCTCGACATCGACGTGCTCGACCCCGCCTTCGCGCCGGGCACGGGCACCCCGGAGGCGGGCGGCCTCACCAGCCGTGAGCTGCTGGGCATCCTGCGCTCGTTCGCGGACCTGAACCTGGTCGGCGCCGACATCGTCGAGGTCGCTCCGGCCTACGACCACGCGGAGATGACCGGCATCGCGGCCGCGCACGTGGCCTACGAGCTGATCAGCGCGATGGCTCCGCGACCGGCAGAGGGAGAGGCACGATGACCACCGTCACCGGCGGGGCTGCCGTCATCGACGCCCTGGTGGCGCACGGCGTCACCGACGTGTTCGGCATCCCGGGCACCCACAACCTGGAGCTCTATCGCTACCTTCCCGAGTCCGGCATCCGCCACGTCGTCACTCGTCACGAGCAGGGCGCGGGCTACGCGGCCGACGGCTACGCCCGGGTGAGCGGCCGGCCGGGAGTCTTGATCACCACCTCCGGCCCGGGCATCACCAACGCGGTCACGGCGCTGGCCACGGCCTACGCCGACTCGGTGCCGGTGCTCGCGATCTCACCCGGTCCGGTGCGGGGCATGGTCGGCAAGGACATCGGCTGGCTGCACGAGGTCAAGGACCAGCAGGCCGCCCTCGCCGCGGTCTGCGCACGCAGCATCCGGGTCGAGTCGGCCGACGAGATTCCCGAGGTGGTCGCTGCGATCTTCGAGGGCTTCGCGACGACGCGTCCACGCCCGGTGCACCTGGAGATCCCGGTCGACGTGCTCGAGGGGGAGTGGAACCGCAGGCCTGCCGTGGCCAGAACGCTGCCCGAGCCCGTCGGTCCCGGGCGCGAGAAGGTCGAGGAGATCGCGGCCGCCCTGGACGGGTCGCGTCGTCCCCTTCTCGTCGTGGGTGGCGGCGCTCGCGGGGCCACCGAGCAGGTCCGCGCGCTCGCCGACCTCGGCATCAGGGTGCTGACCACCGTCAACGGCAAGGGCGTGCTCGACGAGACGCATCCCGCGGCACTCGGGGCGGGCATCCGTCTCGAGGCCGCGCACACGCTCCTCAACGAGGCCGACGTCCTCCTGGTGGTCGGGTCCGAGCTCGGCGACTCGGACCTGTGGGGCGGGGTGGTCGCCCCGGGTGGGTCGGGCCGCACCGTCGTACGCGTCGACCTGGACCCGGCCCAGCTGCACAAGAACGTCGCGGCCGATGTCGCTGTCGCCGGCGATGCCGGCGTGGTGCTCCGCGACCTGGTAGACGTGCTGCGGAGCAAGGGCTTCGCGGCGCGGTCCGTCCCCGAGGAGGACCGACAGGCGGTCGAGGCGGCGGCTTCGGCTGACGCCGGCCCGTGGGCCGAGATCCAGCGTGTGCTGGCGGCTGCTCTGCCGGCTGACACCGTCGTGGCCGGGGACAGCTCCCAGGTCACCTACTACGGCACCGTCCACTACTGGCCGTTCACACCGGACAACCGGCTGCTGTACCCGACGGGCTACGCCACGCTCGGCTACGGCCTGCCGGCCGCGATCGGCGCGAAGGTGGCCGACCCAAGGCGCCCGGTGGTCGCGGTCTTCGGCGACGGGGCGGCGATGTTCAGCATCCAGGAGCTCATCACCGCGACCGAGCAGCGGCTGGCGATCCCGGTCGTGATCGTCGACAACGGCGGCTACGCCGAGATCCGCGAGCAGATGGTCGACCGCGGCATCGAGCCCCAGGCGGTCGACCTCTACCGGCCCGACATCGCGGCTTTGGCCACCGCGATCGGCGCCATCGGCGTCGTCGCGGAGGACGTGGCCGACCTCGGGCGGCTGGCGGCTGATGCCCTGAACGCCGACCGACCCACCGTCATCTACCACGCAGTCTGAACCGGAGAGTCCATGTCCATCACGCTCACGAACGTGGTGGACGGCAAGAGCATGCCGTCCACCCGCACCATGGAGTTCCTCGACCCGGCCACCGGCGCGGTGCTGGGCGAGGCTCCGCTCACCGGTGCTGCCGAGGTCGACACGGCCATGGCGGCTGCCGACCGTGCCTTCGCCGAGTGGCGGCGCACCACGCCCTCGCAGAGACAGAGGGCGATGCTGGCGCTGGCCGACCTCGTCGAGGAGCACGCAGAGGAGCTGCTCGAAGCCGAGGTCCGCAACACCGGCAAGCCCCGGCCGCAGACGCGTGAGCTCGAGCTTGTGCCGTGCATCGACCAGCTGCGATTCTTCGCCGGCGCCGCGAGGGTGCTCAACGGAGTCGCGAGCGGGGAGTACGAGGCCGGCTTCACCTCCTCCATCCGCAGGGAGCCCGTCGGAGTCGTCTCGCAGGTGACTCCGTGGAACTACCCGCTGATGATGGCGGTCTGGAAGATCGCGCCGGCGATCGCGGCCGGCAACACCGTCGTGCTCAAGCCGGCCGACACCACGCCCTGGAGCACGGTCCGCCTGGCCGAGCTCGCGCAGGAGGCGCTCCCACCTGGCGTGCTCAACGTCGTGTGCGGCGACCGCGACACCGGCCGCGCCCTCGTCGAGCACCCCCGCCCGGACATGGTCGCGATCACCGGCAGCACGCGTGCGGGCTCCGAGGTGATGGCCACGGCCGCGCGTGACCTCAAGAACGTCCACCTCGAGCTCGGCGGGAAGGCCCCGGCCCTGGTCTTCGAGGACGCCGACCTCGCCGAGACGGCCGAGGCGATCGCGACGGCCGGCTACTACAACGCCGGACAGGACTGCACCGCTGCGACGCGCGTGCTGGTGCACAGCTCCGTGCACGACGAGTTCGTCGGCCTTCTGGCAGACGCGGCCCGAGCGCTGAGGAGAGGCGCCCCGGACGACGGTGCCGACTACGGACCGGTCAACAGCAAGGCCCAGCAGCAGCGGGTCGAGGAGTTCCTCTCCTCCCTGCCGCGGCACGCCGAGGTGCTGGCCGGCGGCACGAGCCACGGGCCCGGCTACTTCGTCGACGCTACGGTGGTCGCTGGAGTGCACCAGGACGACGACGTCGTACAGCAGGAGATCTTCGGTCCTGTGCTGACGGTGCAGCCGTTCGCCGACGAGGCCGAGGCGCTGCAGATGGCCAACGGCGTCGACTTCGCGCTGGCCTCCAGCGTGTGGACCCGCGACCACGGCCGGGCGACTCGGCTCGCTGCCGACCTGGACTTCGGCGTGGTGTGGGTCAACTGCCACCAGCTGCTGCCCTCGGAGATGCCGCACGGCGGGTTCAAGCAGTCAGGTGTCGGCAAGGACCTCTCGATCTTCGGCCTGGAGGACTACACGCGCATCAAGCACGTGATGAGCGCCCACCGCTGACCCCTCAGGCGAGCGTGCCAGGGAGAAGGCCGAGCTCCGACTCCGCGACCGCGTAGACCAGGGCCTCGACCGAGACGTAGTCGATCGTGCCCCGGATCACGGCCTGGACCGTCAGCCCGTCGACGACGGCCATGATCCGCGCCGCCGAGGCGCGCGGGTCCTCCGCCTCGAGCTGGCCCGCCTGTACGCCGTCGGCGAGCAGCCGCTCGACGCGGGTGTTCCACGCCTCGGTCTGACCGCCGACCTCGGCGTGGAGCGCGGGTCGGCGCCGGCCCGCGTGCCAGGCGTCGATCCAGAGGGTGCTGATCTCGTCGCGCTCGTCGTCGACGAGCCGGCGGAGGAGCACGCGAAGGCCGGCGAGCGGGCTCTCGGCCGCGTCGACCGCCTCGAAGATCGTGTCGCGCTCGAGCGCTGCCGCACCGGCGAACGCCTCGGCCAGCAGGTCGTCGACCGAGGGGAAGTAGTGGCTGACCAGGCTCCCGACCACGCCGAGCGCCTCGGCGACGCTGCGCAACGTCACCTGGTCCAGACCTGCGGACAGTGCGAGCCGCGTCGCGGCGCTGACGATCTCGGCACGCCGGTCCTCAGCGGACCGGCGTACCCGAACTTTGGGCTGAACCCTTGACGCCACACCCGGAAGGTTATTGACTTCACACTCAACAAGCAATTGAGCAAGCGATCAATAAGACCGAGGAGGTCGTCATGGCGACTGCGACGATCGAGGCCCGCGGCATCGACCGGGTCCCGCTCGAGGAGCGGCACGGCAAGCCGTCCGACCTCTTCTGGGTGTGGGCAGCGGCCAACGTCAACTACCTCTACATCGTGCTCGGCGGCCTGCTGATGGTCTTCGGCCTGAACGTGTGGCAGGGGCTGGCGGTCGTGGTCGTCGGCAACCTGTTCTGGGCGGCCATCGGGCTGCTTGCAGTCAGCGGTCCCGCAGCCGGTACGCCGAGCAGCGTGGTCACCCGCAGCATGTTCGGCATCCGCGGCAACCGGGTCTACACCGGCGTCTTCAGCTGGCCGACGTTCATCGCCTACGAGGCGATCAACCTCTCGCTCGGCGCCCTGGCCGGCTTCGCCTTCGCCGACCAGCTCGGAGTCTCCCCGAACCGCCCCGTGCAGGTGCTGGTCGTGGTGGTCACGGCCACCGTCACCCTGGTGATCAGCGTCTACGGGCACGCGACGATCCTGCGGATGAGCGGCCTCTTCACCGCCCTGCTCGCGGTCTCGATGCTGGTGCTTGGCGTCAGCGTGCTGGCGAAGGCGGACTGGGGCTACGCACCCGACGCCGGCCTCACCGGCGGCGCCCTGTGGGCGACGATGCTCGCCGGCGTCACGATCATCGCGTCCTCTCCGCTGTCGTGGGGCATCTCCGCGGACTACGCGCGCTACCTGCCACCCTCGACCTCGCGCGCCGCGGTCGCCGGCTGGACCGCGCTGGGCGGGTTCCTCCCGGCCGTGACGCTGGGCGCTATCGGAGTCCTGGCCGGCAGCGTGGTGGACATGGACGACCCGCAGAGCAGCCTGGCCACGATCCTCCCCGAGTGGTTCTACCCGGCTTTCCTGCTGATGGTCGTCGTCGGCTGCATCACCAACAACATCCTGACGATGTACAGCTCGGGCCTCTGCCTCCAGGCGATCGGCATCCCGCTGCGACGGTCGGTCACGGTGCTCTTCGACGGCGTGCTCGGGGTCGGGCTGGCCTGCTACGCGCTGTTCGTCTCCGACTTCACCGAGACCCTGAGCAGCCTCCTGGAGATGTCGGTCGCCCTGCTCGGGCCGGCGATCACGATCTACGCCACCGACATCGTCCTGCGCCGCAACCGCTACGACGGCCTGCACGACGAGTCGCGAAGCAGTGCCTTCTGGTTCAGCAACGGCGTCAACTGGGCGGGCTTCGCGTCGCTGTTCACCGGCACCGCTGCTGCGGCACTCTGGCTGAACACCACGCACTACGTGGGGCCGCTGGCGGAGCGCTTCGCCGGTGCCGACCTCTCCAGCCTCGTGGGACCGGTCGTCGCGATGGGGGTGTACGCCGGAGTGGTGCAGGTGCTCTATCCGCAGCACCTCGTCGCTCCCCAGGCCGCAGCACGACAGCTCGAGCGGAGTATCTGACATGGCACGCTACGGACCGCAGTTCGGCCCCGACATCACCTTCCTGGGCGTGGACCGCTGCACCTGGGACGAGCCCTCGACGTACGAGGGAGCCGACGTCGTCATCCTGGGTGCCCCCTTCGACGGCGGCACCTCGCACCGCGCCGGCACCAGGTTCGGGCCGCAGTTCATCCGGCAGACCTGCTACCTCGCCCATGACGGTTCGCGGCCGTCGCTCGCCATGCGCGTCGACGGGCTCAAGGACCTCACGGTGTACGACGCGGGCGACGTCGAGATGTTCTCCGGCGACGCCGCGCGCTCCTGCCGCGACCTGCAGGAGGCGGTCCACACGGTCACCTCCAACGGCGCGATCCCGCTGGTCCTCGGCGGCGACCACACGATCGCGTGGCCGGACGCTGCGGGGGTCGCGCAGCACCTCGGTCAGGGTCGCGTGTCGATGATCCACTTCGACGCCCACGCCGACACCGGTGACATCGAGTTCGGGTCGCTGATCGGGCACGGCCAGCCGATGCGCCGGCTGATCGAGTCGGGTGCCCTCCGCGGTGACCGGTTCCTGCAGCTGGGACTCCGCGGCTACTGGCCTGAGCCGGACACCTTGGACTGGATGGCGGAGCAGCGGATGCGGTCCTACGAGATGACCGAGATCGTGCACCGAGGGTTCGACGAGTGCCTCACCGAGGCGTTCACCATCGCGACCGACGACTGCGACGGTGTCTTCCTCTCCGTCGACATCGACGTCTGCGACCCGGGCCATGCGCCCGGCACGGGCACCCCGGAGCCCGGTGGGCTCACTGCGCGACAGCTCCTGGACGCCGTACGCCGGATCGCCTACGAGCTGCCGGTCGTGGGCATCGACGTGGTCGAGGTGTCGCCGCCGTACGACCACGCCGACATCACCTCGTTCCTCGCGAACCGCGTCGTGCTCGAGGCCCTGTCCGGCATCGCTCGCCGTCGCCGCGACCAGCAGGACGGCACCACCTGGGACCCGTCCCTTCCCCTGCTCGCCAACCGTCCTGACCAAAGACCCGGAGCCTCCTGATGTACGACGCGATCATCATCGGCGCCGGCGTGACCGGCCTGACCACTGCCTGGCGGCTGACCCAGGCGGGCAGGAACGTGCTCGTGCTCGAGGCGCGTGACCGCGTGGGCGGACGGCTGCGCACCGAGCGGCACGACGACGCCGACTTCGAGATCGGCGGCCAGTGGGTCTCGCCGGACCAGGACGCGCTGGTCGCGCTGCTCGATGAGCTGGGGCTGGAGACCTACCCGCGCTACCGCTCCGGGGCGTCGCTCTACATCACCCGCGCCGGTGAGCGCCGGCGCTTCACCGCGGAGCTCCCGGTCTCCGAGGCGACGGCCGCAGAGGTCGACCGGCTGACCAAGACCCTCGACGGTCTCGCCGAGGAGATGGACCCGGACCGCCCGTGGGAGCACCCCGATGCGGCGTACCTCGACAGCGTCACCTTCCGGGCCTGGCTCGAGGAGCGCTGCGCGGACGTCGAGGCGCGCGACAACATCGCGCTGTACGTCGGTCCCGCGATGCTCACCAAGCCCGCCCACTCGTTCTCCGCACTTCAGGCCGTGCTGATGGCGGCCAGCGCCGGGTCGTTCAGCAACCTGGTCGACGCCGACTTCATCCTGGACCGGCGGGTGGTGGGCGGACTGCAGCAGGTGCCGCTGACGCTGGCCTCGCTGCTCGGGGATCGGGTCGTGCTGGGTGCCGACGTCAGCGGCATCGAGTGGTCGCCCTCCGGGGCAGTCGTCTCCGTCGGTGCATCGTCCTACCAGGCCGCTCACGTCGTACTCGCCGTGCCGCCGACCGTCGTCCAGCGGATCCGCTTCACGCCGGAGCTCCCCGCGGAGCACCGCCATGCCCGCCAGCACCAGTCGTTCGGTCTGGTGATCAAGGTGCAGGCCCGGTACGAGTCGGCGTTCTGGCGCGACTCCGGGCTCTCCGGCACGGGCTTCGCGCCGTACGAGGTCGTGCACGAGGTCTACGACAACACGATCGAGGGCGACGCGGGGGGCACGCTGGTGGGCTTCGTCTCCGACCGCAACGCCGACGACCTCGGCCGGCTCTCTGCCAACGAGCGGCGCAGCCGCGTGCTCCGGTCCTTCTCCGCCTACTTCGGCGGCCAGGCGCTGACCCCGCTGACCTACGTCGAGAGCGACTGGCAGCACCAGGAGCTCACCGGCGGTGCCTACGGCAGCAGCTTCGGCGTCGGCGGTCTGACCCGCTACGGGCGTGCCCTCCGCGAGCCGGTCGGCCCGATCCGGTTCGGCAGCAGCGACGTCGCCGGCCTCGGCTTCCAGCACGTCGACGGCGCCGTGCGAGTCGGTACGTCGCTGGCACGCGCGCTGTCGTCGTAGGGAGATTCGACCGGTTGACGAGCCGCGCGGATAGGACGAAGGTGAGCACGGAGGCAGATGCGATGTTCACAGACCAGCTTCGTGCGACACCACTCTTCGAGACGCTCGGCGACAGCGAGCTCGAACGCATCGCCGAGCGGATGTCGGAGACGGAGGTCGACCTCGGCGCGGTGCTTGCCCGCGAGGGCGACGCCGCCGACCAGCTCTTCGTGGTGACCGCCGGGACCGCCGCCGTCACCGTGGGCGGAGACGTGGTCACGATGCTCCGTGCCGGCAACACGTTCGGCGAGATCGGCCTCGTCGAGCGCGACCAGCGGACCGCGAACGTCGTCGCGGTGACCCCGATGCGCCTTCTCACCATGGGCATCGAGGACTTCAACCGGCTGGCCGAGGAGATCCCCGAGCTGGCCGGCCGCGCCAACGCCCTCGCCCAGGCGAGGCTCGCGCGCACCGAGGGCTGAGTGCGCCTGGTCATTCGCGGCCATCACCTTCCCGGCCGGACGGCCAGTACGACGACGTGCCAGTCGCCCTAAAGGGAGGCGGTCGCCTAGGCCTGAGCCGCATGCGCCTCGCGCAACGGTGCCCGCGGCGACTCCAGGGCGGTCAGCGCCACCGGGTCACGCCCGCGGGCTCCGAGGAGCCACACGAGGTTCACCAGCAGCCGCCGGCGCGAGCACGGCAGCCGCGAGCCGTGGTAGAGCCGGTGCACCAGCCAGGCGAGGTAGCCGCGCAGCGGCACGCCGTACAGCTCGGCGACGCCTTTGCGGAGCCCGAGCGATGCAACAGCGCCTGCGTCGCGATGCCGGTAGGGGCGCACGCGCCCGCGCAGGTTCGCGACGAGCCGCGCTGCCTGGCGTACGGCGTGCTGGGCGGTCGGTGGGCAGAGCCCGCCCGTGACCAGGTCGGGGACGGCTGCGCAGTCGCCCAGGGCCCAGACCCCGTCGACGACCCGGAGCGTCGCATCGGTGACGAGACGGCCGGCCGGGTCGGTCGGGAGGCCGAGCCTGCGGAGCACGGGGTTCGCCACGACGCCGGCCGTCCAGACGACGGTGTCGGTCTCGACGGCGGTGCCGTCGGACAGCACCGCACGGCCAGGAGCGAGGGACGACAGTGCGAGCCCGGTGCACACCTCGACTCCACGGTCGGTCAGGGAGGCCGTGGCATACGACGCCAGCCGCGTCGGCAGCTGGCCCAGGATCCGGGGGCCAGCCTCGACCAGCAGGAAGTGCGTATCGGCCATCGCGAGCCCGTAGCGCGACACGTTGCGGCGCACAAGGTCCTCGAGCTCGGCGAGTGCCTCGACGCCGGCGTACCCGCCGCCGACGAAGACGAACGTCAGTGCCCGCGACCGGACGGCGGGGTCGGTGGTCGAAGCTGCCACCTCGAGCCGCGACAGCACTCGGTTGCCCAGGTGCAGCGCCTCCTCGACGGTCCGGAAACCGATCGCGTGCTCGGCCAGCCCCGGGATCGGGAAGGTGCGCGTCACCGAGCCGAGAGCGAGGACGAGCTCGTCGTACGGCAGGGACTGCTCGGTCCCGTCCGGCGCAGTCACCACGGCCGTCTTGGCCCGGGTGTCGAGCGCGGTGAGCGAGGCGGTGAGCACGCGGGCGCGGGGAAGCGCCGTGCGCAGCGGTACGACGACATGGCTCGCCGCCACCGTGCCGGCCGCGACCTCGGGGAGAAGCGGCTGGTAGGTCATGTAGCCGTGCGGGTTCACCACCGTGACCTCGCAGCCGCGCAGCTTGCGCGCGACGGTCAGGCCGGCGTACCCACCGCCGACCACGACCACCCGCTTCACGACAGGTCCACGCTGAAGTACTGGGTCTCCTGGTACTCGCGGATCCCCTCGCGCGCGCCCTCGCGCCCGATGCCACTCTGCTTCACGCCGCCGAAGGGCGCGGACGGGTCGGAGACCACGCCGCGGTTCACGCCGACCATGCCCGCCTCGACGGCACCGGCTATGCGCAGCGCGTCCTGCAGCCGGCCGGCGTACACGTAAGCCGCCAGGCCGTACTCAGAGTCGTTGACCTGGTCGAGCATCGTGGTCTCGTCGTCCCAGGTGATCACCGGGGCGACCGGGCCGAAGATCTCCTCCCGCACGATGCGCTGCTCCGGACGTACGCCGACCAGCACGGTCGCTGGGTAGTGCCAGCCCTGCTCGGGGACGCTGCCCTGGTGGGTGATGCGGGCGCCGGCTGCCACGGCCTCGTCGACCAGCGCGCGTACGCCGGCCGCGGCACGCTCGCTGATCAGCGGCGCGACCTCCAGAGCTTCGACGGCCTCGCCGAACCGCGCCACGAATCGGTCCACGACCGAGGAGTGCACGAAGAACCGGTTGGCTGCCGTGCACGCCTGCCCGGCGTTGCGGAACTTCGCGATCATCGCGCCCGCGACCGCGGCGTCGACGTCCGCGTCAGCGGCCACGATGAAAGGCGCGTTGCCGCCGAGCTCCATGCTGCTGTTGAGCACACGGTCGGCGGCCTGCTTCAGCAGGACCTTGCCGACGCCGGTCGACCCGGTGAAGGACACCTTGCGGACCCGCGCGTCGGACAGCCAGGTCGAGACGACCTCTGCGGCCCGGGTCGTCGGCACGACGTTGACGACGCCGTCCGGGACGCCAGCCTCGGCCAGGAGGGTCGCGATCGCGAGGGCGGTCAGTGGGGTCTCCGCGGCCGGCTTCAGCACGACGGTGCAGCCGGCGGCCAGGGCGGGGGCGATCTTGCGGGTGGCCATGGCCGCAGGGAAGTTCCACGGGGTCACCAGCGCGGCGACGCCGACCGGCTTCTGCGTGACGATCGTGTGCGCGCCACCGGCCGGCGCCTGGCCGAAGCCGCCCTCCGTGCGGACCGCCTCCTCGCTGAACCAGCGGAAGAACTCGGCCGCGTAGGCGACCTCCGCTCGGGCGTCGGCGTCGGACTTGCCGTTCTCAGCGGTGATGAGCGGGGCCAGCCGGTCGACGTCGCCGGCGATCAGCTCGAACGCGCGGCGCAGGATCTCGGCACGCTCACGGGGCGACCGCGCTGCCCAGGCGGGGAAGGCAGCCGCCGCCGCGTCGACGGCGGCTGTCGCGTCCGCGACCGTGCCGTCGGATACCTCGGCGACGACCTCGGCGGTGGCGGGGTTGAGCACGGCGAAGGTGCGGGCGTCGGCCAGCGGCCCGCCGGCGACGACGGGCTGGGTGGTGAGCGTCATCAGGAGTCCTTGAAGATCTGCTCGAGGACGTCGAGGCCCTCGGTGAGGAGGTGGTCGGGCATGGAGAGCGGGGGAAGGAAGCGGAGCACGTTGCCGTAGGTGCCGCAGGTCAGCACGACGAGGCCCTGGGCGTGTGCGGCAGCCGCGATGCTGCGGGTCAGGTCGGCGTCGGGCTCGGTGGTGCCCGACCTCACCAGCTCGACCGCGACCATCGCGCCACGACCGCGCACGTCACCGATGCGGGGATCGGCGAGCGACTGCAGGCGCTCGACCATCGTCTTGCCGATCGCACGCGCTCGGTCGACGAGCCCCTCGGCCTCGATGGTCTCCATGACCGCGAGCGCTGCGGCGCAGGCGATCGGGTTGCCGCCGTAAGTGCCTCCGAGGCCGCCGACGTGCGGCGCGTCCATGATCTCGGCACGGCCGGTCACAGCCGAGAGCGGAAGGCCACCGGCGATGCCCTTGGCGGTGACGATCAGGTCCGGTACGACGCCCTCGTGGTCGCAGGCGAACATCTCACCCGTGCGGGCGAACCCGGTCTGCACCTCGTCGGCGACGAACACGACGCCGTTGGCGTGGCACCAGTCGACCAGGGTCTGGAGGAACCCTGGCGCAGGCACGATGAAGCCGCCCTCGCCCTGGATCGGCTCGATGACCAGCGCGGCGAGGTTGGCCGCCCCGATCTGCTTGTCGATCACGTCGATCGCGCGGCGCGCGGCGTCCTCGCCCGAGAGGCCGCCGTCGCGGAACGGGTAGGACAGCGGTGCGCGGTAGACCTCGGACGCGAAGGGGCCGAACCCGTGCTTGTAGGGCATGTTCTTGGCGGTCATCGCCATCGTCAGGTTGGTGCGCCCGTGGTAGGCGTGGTCGAAGGCGACGACCGCCTGCCGCTTGGTGTAGGCGCGTGCGATCTTGACGGCGTTCTCGACGGCCTCGGCGCCGGAGTTGAACAGCACGGTCCGCTTCTCGTGCGTCCCCGGCGTCAGCTCGTTGAGCGCCTCGGCGACGCGCACGTAGCCGTCGTACGGCGTGACCATGAAGCAGGTGTGGGTGAAAGCCTGCACCTGCTCGGCCACCGCCGCAGCGACGCGCGGTGCAGCGTTGCCCACCGTCGTCACGGCGATCCCGGAGCCGAAGTCGATCAGCGAGTTGCCGTCGACGTCGACGACGACGCCCCCGCCGGCCGCGACCGTGTAGACGGGCAGCGTGGTGCCTACGCCCTGGGCGACGGCTGCCAGCTTGCGCGCGTGCAGCTTGCGGGACTCGGGTCCTGGGATCTCGGTGACGAGACGGCGCTCCTGGGGGAGGGCCGGACCGCCGGCGGTGTGCGTGCTCATGACGTCAACGCTAGGCACGACCGGCTCGTACGGCGATGGCAGTCATGCACAATCTGGTGATCATTCCTGTGCGAAACTGACACATGCCCGCTCTTGCCCGTCTGTTGGCCGACCAGGCTCTCGCGCTCCGCCCGGTCGTCCTTCGAGAAGAGGACGCGGAGATCCGCTGGGTGGCGACTAGCGAGCTCGACGACCCGGCTCCCTTCCTCGAAGGTGGCGAGCTGCTGCTGACGACGGGCCTGGGCACCAAGCAGTGGCGCGGGCAGTGGGCCGGGTACGTCGGGCGCCTGGTCGACGCCGGCGTCGCCGCGATCGGGCTCGGCACCGGGCTCACCCACGCCCGCCCGCCGGCGGCTCTCGTCCGAGCCTGCGAGAAGGCCGGGCTCAACCTGCTCGAGGTGCCGCGCGAGACGCCGTTCGTGGCCATCAGCCGCAGCGCAGCGAGGCTGATCGCCGAGCACGAGGAGGCGGAGGCGCGGGCAGCCCTGGACATGCAGCGCGAGCTGACCGCCGCAGCCGGTCGCGCCGACGCGCGTTCGGCCATCGTGCAGCGCCTGGCGAAGGTGACCGGCGGCGCGGCCTGGCTGGTCGCCCCCGACGGCCGGCCGCTGGGGGAGGTACCGCGCTCGCCCGTCGACACGACGACCGTCGATGCGGAGCTCGACCGCATCCGTGTGCACGGCCTGCGCGGGGCAGCCACCAGCAGCGACGCCCACCACGCGTTCTTCCTGCTCCCCGTCGGGCTCACCGGAAGGCCTGCGCACTACCTCGCCGCGGCCGTCGAGGGGCGCGCCTCCGACGGCCAGCGCAGTGCCGTGACCACGGCGGTCGCGCTGCTCTCGCTGGTCGCCGACCAGGAACGCCAGCGCACCGACACCCGGCGCGACCTCACGACCCGGGTGCTGCGAGTGCTGTTCACCGGCGACGCGGCGACGGCTCGTGTGGTGGCGGAGGCCGCCGGCCTGCCGCGGTTGCCCGCGCGACTCCGGGTGGTCCGCGCTGCCGGCTCGGCGGGGGCTCTCGACGACGTCCTGGACCTGCTGGAGCAGCGGTCGGTGGTTGCCGGCCTCGTCGAGGAGGAGCTCTGCGCGCTGGTCTCCTCGCCGCGCGCGCTCGAGGTGCTCGCGGACTCGGGTCTGCGCGTCGGGGTCGGGGAGAGAGTGGCTCTCGACGACGTCGTGGCCGGGCATCGCACGGCCGGTCAGGCACTGGCGCGGTCATCACCGGCCGCACCCGTGGTCCGGTGGGAGGACGTCATGCGCGAGGGCGTCGCGGGGCTCATCGACCCGGCGGCCGCGGCGACGTTCTCGACGTCCTTCTTGGGCGGTCTCGACGACGAGCTGGTCGAGACGCTCGCAGCGTTCCTGCGACACCACGGCTCCCGGCTCCAAGTCGCCGCGGACCTGGGCGTCCACCGCAACACCGCGCGCAACCGGGTCGAGCAGATCGAGGCTGTGCTCGGCCGGTCGCTGGACGACCCGGCGACGCGCGTCTCGGCCTGGCTGGCGCTGCAGGCCAGGCAGGGCTCAGGCGCGTGAGCGCTCCACCTGCTCGCGCACGGCCGGAGCGATGTCCTCCGCGACGCGCTGCAGGTCCTGCTGTCCACCGCCGAACACGAAGCCGTCGAACCCCTGCTCGACGGCCAGCGTCGTGATCAGGTCGGTCCACTCGTCGACCGAGCGGTCGCCCCCGACGTTGAGCACCCGGCGGATGGACGCCGGGTCGCGGTCGGCGGCAGCCGCTGCCTGGTCGATCCGGTCCGCCGCCGCTTCCAGCTCCTGCATCGACAGGTTGCCCAGGGACGGGACCCAGCCGTCCGCCTTCGACCCGACGAGCTCGAGCATCTTCGGCCCGTAGGCGCCGAGCCAGATGCCGATGGGGTGGGCGGGCACGGGACCGGGGTGCGCGCCGTTGAGGGAGTAGTGCCGGCCGTCGTACCGCACAGCGCGCTCTCCGCTCCACCACAGGCGCATGACGTCGATGGCCTCGCCGAGCGCCGAGACCGCCTCGCCCGGCGTACGACGGATCCCGCCCATCGCCGCGATCGGGTCCCAGAACGCCCCCGCACCGAGCCCGAGCTCGACCCGGCCACCGGTGAGCAGGTCGAGCGAGGCGGCCGCCTTGGCCAGCATCGCCGGTGGTCGCAGCGGGAGGCTCGCGACGTCGGGGAACAGTCTGATGCGCTCGGTGCGCGACCCGATCGCGCTGAGCAGGGTCCAGGTGTCGAGGAACCTGCGCTGGTAGGGGTGGTCCTGGATCCCCAGCAGCTCGAAGCCCAGTCCGTCTGCGAGGCGGGCGAGCTCCAGCAGCCCGTCCGGGTTCTCGGCCTGCGGCTCCAGGAAGTAGCCGAACTCGATCGCGCGCTCGTGGTCCGTCATGGCTCCCAGGCTATGGGCGGTCGATGAAGATGTCGTATGCGAGCGCGCCCGTGCCGCCGTACTGAGAGAGGTCGGTGACCCCCGCGTCCGCCAGCACGTCGACATCCAGGAAGGTGTTGCCGGTGCACTCACGCGACGGCCGGCGGAGGATCTCGACCGCGGCGTCGGCGACGATCTCGGGCGTCCGTGACCTCTCGATCGCCGCGTCGCCCCCGAGCAGGTTCTGCACGGCTGCCGTGGCGATCATGGTCTCGGGCCAGAGGCAGTTGGCGGCCACGCCGCGGCCGGCGTACTCGGCGCCGATGCTGAGGGTCAGCAGGGACATGCCGTACTTGGCGAGCGTGTAGGCCGGGTGTGCGCCCAGCCACTGAGGAGACAGGTTCAGGGGCGGCGACAGGGACAGGATGTGCGGGTTGCTGCTCTTGACCAGGTGCGGCAGTGACTTGCTGGTCAGCAGGTAGGTGCCACGGAGCTGGATCTGCTGCATCAGGTCGAACCGCTTCATCGGCAGCTGCTCGGTCGGGTCCAGAGCGATCGCGGACGCGTTGTTGACGACGATGTCGATGCCACCGAACCGCTCGACGGCCTGCGCCACGGCGTTGTCGACCGAGGCCTCGTCACGCACGTCGCCGACGACCGCGAGCGCCTGCCCGCCGGCAGCCTCGATCTCCGCGGCCGCGGTGTGGATCGTGCCGGGCAGGCGCGGGTCGGGGACGTCTGTCTTCGCGAGAAGCACGACGTTTGCCCCCTGGCGCCCTGCTGCGATGCCGATCGCGAGGCCGATGCCGCGGCTTCCGCCCGACATGATCAGCGTGCGGCCGGAGAGAGTCTGCTCAGTCATGCGCTCCACTGTTGCAGATTCCCTACGACTGTGTCGATACTGTAATGTCGAGAGCGATGTCACAGATCCGGTCCATCTCCGCCCGCTCCGCGCTCCTGACGTTCCTCATCGGCGGTGCCGACCTCGGTCGTGGCCTGACGGCGGCCGAGCTCGTGGTCGCCGGGACCAACCTCGACATCGCCGAGTCGACCGTGCGCGCTGCGATCTCTCGCATGCTCACCACCGGCGACCTGGTGCGCGACGGGCAGTCCTACCTCCTCTCGGAGCGTCTCGAGCAGCGCCGGGCTCGCCAGCGCGAGCGCCTCGCCCCGCACACCCGACGGTGGCGCGGCGACTGGGAGGTCGTGGTGGTCACGGCGACCGGACGCAGCCCAGCCGACCGCGCCGCGTTGCGGACCGCGTTGGTCGACCACCGGCTCGCAGAGCTCCGAGAGGGTGTGTGGCTGCGGCCGGACAACCTCCCGCCCTGGCCTCAGGGTGACGTCACGCGTCGGCTGGTCACCAGGCCGGTGGAGGACGCCCAGCCACTCGCCGCGGAGCTCTTCGAGCTCGAGGCCTGGAGGCTCCGCGGTCAGGTCATCCTCGATGCCGTGCGCACTGCCGAGCCCCCGGGCAACAGGTTCGCGGCCTGTGTCGCCGGCGTCCGGCACCTGCTCACAGACCCGGTCCTGCCGCCCGAGCTGCTCCCCGCCGCGTGGCCGGCCGCTGAGATCCGCGCCGAGTACGACGAGTCGGTGCGCTGGATGGCCTCGCTGCTCACCTAGCTGGACGGCCCCAAGGGCGGGCAGCCTTCCGGGATCAGGCCAGGTCGGGCCGTGAACCCGAACTCCGAGATTGTCACCTGCGGATCGACGTGGAGACCGTGAACCTCGAGGGCGATCGCTCGGAGGCACGACTCGAACGGGTTGGCGGCTCGGCCGTCGGCAGCCTGGATCACGCGGAGTCGGCGACAGCGAGCGCGCGGTCGAACGGCAGATCCTTGGCACAGTCGATGACGGTCCGCTCCTTGCTCGTCGAGACTCCGTCGTGCTCGTGCTCCTCGAGGTCTCGGTACCACACCTTGATGCCTCGCTTGCGATGTGCGGAAACAGCTCGATGCCGGGGCACGATGACGCTGGGTTCGTCGGGGACGGCCTTGATCTCCAGCCTGCCGTGGGCTGTCCACAGGGCTCAGGAGGCTGAGTCGTCGTTCCATGTGTCTCTGCGCTGGGGCCTAGGGTACGAACTATGACCGGATCGGCGTGCGTGGTCTTCGACCCGAGCCTGTGCGACTACAAGTTCAGCGAGGACCACCCGCTGAACCCCATCCGCGTCGACCTGACCATGCGGCTCGCCTCGGAGCTCGGCATCACCGGCACGGGCGCCATGCCCGTCGTGCCGGCACCGATGGGCAGCGACGAGCTGGTCGCGACCGTGCACAGCAGCGACTTCATCGAGTCCGTGCGGGCCACCAGCCACAACCCGCAGCGGTACGACGTCAGCCGCGGCCTGGGCACCGACGACAACCCGACCTTCGCAGGCATGCACGAGGCGAGCGCCCACGTGGTCGGCGCCAGCGTCGAGGCCGCCCGAAGGGTCTGGGAGGGCGAGGTGCTGCACGCCGCCAACGTCAGCGGCGGCCTGCACCACGCGATGCCCGACCGGGCCAGCGGGTTCTGCATCTACAACGACGTCGCGGTCGCGATCCGATGGCTGCTCGACCACGGGGCCCAGAAGGTCGCCTACGTCGACGTCGACGTGCACCACGGCGACGGCACGCAGGCGGTGTTCTGGGACGACCCTCGCGTGCTGACTGTCAGCCTGCACGAGACCGGGCAGATGCTCTTCCCAGGCACGGGGTTCGCCTCGGAGATCGGCGGACCGGGTGCAGAGGGCTCGGCGGTCAACGTCGCGCTCCCGCCGGGCACTGCCGACGCCGGATGGCTACGAGCCTTCCACGCGGTGGTGCCGCCGCTGGTGCGGGAGTTCCAGCCCGACATCCTGGTCACCCAGCACGGCTGCGACTCCCATCTGGAGGACCCGCTGGCGCACCTGATGCTCACCGTCGACGGTCACCGCGCGTCGTACAGCGTGCTCCACGAGCTCGCCCACGAGGTCTGCGGGGGGAGGTGGCTGGCGACCGGTGGCGGTGGCTATGCGCTGGTCGACGTCGTGCCGAGGTCGTGGAGCCACCTGCTCGCGATCGTGGCGGGCAACCCGGTCACGCCCGACCAGGAGGTGCCGGAAGCCTGGCGCAGTCACGTGGCGAGCAGGCTGGGAATGGTCGCCCCGATGAGGATGACGGACGGCCGCACCCCGGCGTATCGTGACTGGACCTCGGGCTTCGACCCGGAGGCGTGGCTGGACCGCAGCATCCTCTCGACGCGGGAGGCGGTCTTCCCGCTGCACGGCCTGGATTATCTGCCGTGACCCCCGGTCGGCTCAGAAGGCACGCCGGGCTAAGGTAA
This sequence comes from uncultured Actinomycetota bacterium, assembly GCA_963765905.1. Taxonomy (GTDB): domain Bacteria; phylum Actinomycetota; class Actinomycetes; order Propionibacteriales; family Nocardioidaceae; genus SSC3. The sequence continues at coordinate 1,079,438 of CAVXXY010000006.1, read as the reverse complement.
AAAATCCCGGAAATTCACCCCTTCCCCACGCGTCACACTAGGCTCTATTCTCACGGAAGCGCATCGTCGAGTCTCCGGTGGGGAAGCCGGGGAACGTGTGCGCACAGAAAGTGCGGTGCATGATGGCCGAAAACAACCCCGGGGACATCTCGGGGGTGAAGTTTCTGACCGTCGCAGAGGTTGCGACGGTGATGCGCGTGTCGAAGATGACGGTCTACCGTCTGGTTCACTCCGGTGAACTGCCTGCCGTGCGTGTCGGTCGCTCGTTCCGCGTCCCGGAGGACGCAGTCAACGAGTACCTCCACAAGAGCTTCTACCAGACGGGCTGAGGCCCGCTGGAACCCCTGTAACCCACGAAACACAGACCGGCGGCGGCTTCCTCACGGAAGCCGCCGCCGGTCTTCTCTCGGCGACCCGGGGGGCTGTGTCGCCGAGGGGGTGGGCGGCGGGGGGGTAGCCGCCCAGGTGGGTTGGTCTGTAACCGCCTCTTTAGAAGCGCGTGAAGTTCGCGGCCACGACCCAGGTGCCGGTCGCGTCCACGGAGGCGCCGATGCCGATGCGGCGAGGCGCCCGGCTGAGCAGGATCGCGCGGTGACCGGGCGAGTCCATCCAGAGCTGGACGATCGCGCGGGGGGTGACCTGGCCCTTGGCGAGCGTCTCGCCGGCGTACCGGGCCCGGCAGGTGGTGAGCAGCTTGCCCATCGACTGGTGGAAGAAGCTCTGCGTCCGCGCCAGGTAGCTGCCCCAGCGCTCGGCGACCCCGTCGGTGCAGTCCTCGAACGTGAGGCGGGGCAGGTGACGCTTGGTGCGCTGCTTGTTGATCCACATCCTGACCCTCTGCTCATAGTCCTCGGCGCCCATCGACGGCGAGGCGGTGCCGGTCCGCTGGGCCACGGGGGCGGTGGCTGCGGCGGAGGCCGAGGCGGTGACGGTGCTCAGCCCGAGGGCTGCGATCACGGCGGCGAGGACGGACATGGTGGCGCGTACGAAGAAAGGCTTCATCAGCAAGACCCCTCCCAAGGTCTCGTGCTTCCGTGCCCCGCCTCTCCCAGAGGCGGGGCACGGAAAAGGGTGTTTCGCGGGGGGTGGGTGTCAAGCGTCCTCCCAGACGCTGTGACACCAATGAAACGAAGTTACTCAAGAGTTATGACGCGGACTGTGCAACAAACTTTCAAGCGAGGAGCTGCAGATGCGCGACAGCTCTCATCCCGGGGAAGCGGACATGAGATGGCTGCCACCGGGCCGTCCCCTCCCAAAGACAGCCCTCATCGTGGGTGCCGGACCGGTGGGACCCTCCCAGGCGACCGGTCGGCGGATGTCTGCGACCAAATTTGGTCACCTGACCAAAATAGTGTTACTCGGGCGTCAACGAGTGTCAACCGACCGAACGGCTGATCTCGGACATAGCCCCGAAGTCGGGTACGTAGCCCGGTCGTTCGACCCCCCTCCACCCGCCTGCCGGGCACCGTTTAGGGCCCAGACGCTTCCGCCGTTACGCTTGGCCCTTCAGACGTAGGCATCGAAAGGTCCACCGTGGGTTCGGTCATCAAGAAGCGCCGCAAGCGCATGGCGAAGAAGAAGCACCGCAAGCTGCTGAAGAAGACGCGCGTCCAGCGTCGTCGTCTCGGCAAGTAGCTCGCCACAAGCCGGCATTCGCACCACAGGAGAGCGCATGGGGCGCGTCGTACTGGTCACCGGGGTCTCCAGGGACCTCGGCGGGCGCGTGGCACGCCGCCTCGCCGCGGACCCGGCCGTCAGCAGGGTGATCGGCGTCGACGCGGTGCCGGCCCGCGGTGACCTCGGCTCGGTCCGTTTCGTCCGGGCCGACATCCGCAACCCCGTCATCGCCAAGGTGATCGCGGGGGAGGACGTCGACACCGTCGTCCACACCAGCGTCGTGCCTGCACTGGGCCCCTCCGGAGGCTCCACCAAGGAGCACAACGTCATCGGCACCATGCAGCTCCTGGCGGCCTGCCAGCGCGCGCCGGGGGTCGAGCGGCTGGTCGTGAAGTCCTCCGCCGAGGTCTACGGGTCGACCAACCGCGACCCGGCGATGTTCGCCGAGGACATGCCGGCCCGACGCACCCCGAACGCCGGCTTCGCCAAGGACGTCGTCGAGGTCGAGGGCTACGTCCGCGGGTTCGCGCGGCGCCGTCCCGATGTCACCGTGACGACCCTGCGCAACGCCAACACGCTCGGGCCTGGCGTGGAGTCGCCTCTGGCCGACTACTTCCGGCTCCCGGCGATCCCGAAGCCCGTCGGCTTCGACGCCCGCCTCCAGGTCCTGCACTTCGACGACCTGCTCGCCTGCCTGCACCACGCGGCCATTGCCGGGGTGCCGGGCACGTTCAACGTTGCCGGTGACGGGGTGCTGATGCTGTCCCAGGCGATCCGAAGGCTGGGCCGTCCGACGGTGCCGATCCCGGCCTTCGCGATCCGCTCGCTGGGCAAGAGCCTGCGGCCGACTGGCCTGACGCCCGCAGGGTTCTCGCCGGAGCAGATCCGGTTCCTGACCTACGGCCGCGGCGTCGACACCACGCGCATGCGCGAGGTGCTCGGGTTCAGCCCGGCCTACACGACGGAGGAGGCGTTCGCCGACTTCGCCCGCTCCCTCGCTCCCGGCGTGATCTCGCAGCACCCGGTGGCGACCCTGGAAGAGGTCGTGACGGGGGCGCTAGGAATCGAGGTGGATCGTGGCTGACGCAGAGATCATCCCCCTGGGCACTCGCGGGCGCCCCGGCCGCGGGACCGGCCGGGCCAAGCCGTCGGCGTCCTCACGCACCCTGGCGCCTGGCAAGCCCGGCGAGGCGAAGATGGCGCCGGCCAGGAAGGCGCCGACGCAGCCCGAGGTCGAGCCGACCCCGCTTCCGACCCCGCCCGTCGAGCAGGTCGAGGTGTCCGAGCGGCCGCATCGCCCCGCAGGGATCCCGGTCCACGAGATCATGACCGCCGTCGGCAACGCCGCGAAGGAGGTCTTCGGCGACGACGCCGACCGCAAGCTCGCCGAGGTCCTGGCCTTCCTTCGACGCCGGGTGACCGGCGACTACTCCGTCGACGAGTACGGCCTCGACCCGGAGTTGACCGACAAGCTGCTGCTCGAGACCATCCGGCCGCTGGCCGAGAAGTGGTTCCGCGTCGAGGTGCGTGGCATCGAGAACATCCCGACCGACAGCGGTGCGCTGATCGTGGCCAACCACTCGGGCACGATCCCGCTCGACGGCCTGATCACGATGTTCGCCGTGCACGAGCACACCGGCCGTCACCTGCGTCCGCTCGGTGCCGACCTGGTGTTCCGGCTCCCGTTCGTGGGCGAGCTCGCCCGCAGGGCGGGCGCGACGCTCGCCTGCAACGAGGACGCCATCCGCATGCTCAGCAACGGTGAGCTCGCCGGTGTGTGGCCAGAGGGCTTCAAGGGCATCGGCAAGCCCTACTCCGAGCGCTACAAGCTCCAGCGCTTCGGCCGCGGCGGGTTCGTCTCAGCGGCGGTGAAGACGGGTGTGCCGATCGTGCCCTGCTCGATCATCGGGGCTGAGGAGATCTACCCCAAGATCGGCAACATCGCCCCGCTGGCGAGACTGATCGGTGCGCCGTACGTCCCGGTCACGCCGCTGTTCCCGCTGCTGGGACCGCTGGGCCTGATTCCGCTGCCCTCGAAGTGGATCATCGAGTTCGGCGAGCCGATCCGCACTGACGAGTACGACGCGGCAGCCGCTGACGACCCCATGCTGACCTTCGACGTCACCGACCAGGTCCGAGAGACCATCCAGCAGACGCTCTACACGCTGCTGATGCAGCGCAAGTCCGTCTTCCACTGATCCTATTGGCCGAGCGCGTCTTCGGGCAGGGCCGCGGGCGGCAAGGCTCGCAGGCTCGCCGGGGCCCGGAGACCTCCCGCCGCGCTACCGGAAGTGCCGCGCTGGGCAGCCGCCTACGGCTGCTGGCCGCCGAGGAGCGGTCCGAGCAGGTCGTCAGTGACCGTGTCGAGCAGGTCGCCCACGCCCGGCAGCACCTGGTCGACGAGGTTCTCGACCGGGTCGGCGGTCTCGTTGACCTGCTTGCCGACCTTGTCGGTGGTCTCCTTGAGCGGCGGCGCGGCCTTCTGCGGCTTGTCCTGGGCCTTCGGAGTCGAAGGCGACTGAGCCTTCGGAGCCGACGGCGCCTGGGCCTGGGTGCCCTTGGCGGGCTGCTTGACTCGGTTGTTGTCGACCTTGGCGGCGGCGTCCAGGGCCTCCTGCAGGCCGGAGGACTGCAGCAGCAGGTCGGCGATCTCGAGCGGCGGCAGGTCGGCGGCGCACTGGCTGCAGAGGCCGAGAGCCTGCTCGTCAAGAGCCTGGAGGAGGCGGGCCGCCTCGGCCAGCGCCTCCTGCGCCTGCGGCGGAGCGGTCTTGGCGAGCTCTTGCAGGACAGTGAGGCTGGAGGCGGCGAAGCTGCGGACCGCGGCGATGTCCTGCGGGTTGCGCTTGTCCTCGAAGGCCTGGATCAGAAGTGCGGAGCCCTGGGCGGCCTGCTCGCTGAAGTCGTCGATGGTGGCCGGCACCTCGGGCGCGGACATGCTCCTGCCCAGGAGGTCCTGGACCTCGGCGAGCCGGTCGCCGGCCTGCGCCAGGATGTCCTTGCCCTTGTTGGCGTCGGAGGTGTTCAGACCCGCCTGGGCGCGCTCGAGGGTGCGCTTGATCGGGTAGAGCGCGTCACCCGGCAGAGCATTCTGCGAGGCGGCGGCCATGCCGGTGGTGCCACCGATGAACACGGCGGCGGTCGCAGCGGCGACGATGCGGCGCTGGCGGGCGCCGGCACGGCGTACGGGAAGGGCGAGAGTCTTGGCCTCGCCGGTGAGCACGGTCGCGGCCTCGGCCATCAGCTGCTCGCGCAGGGAGGCCGTGAAGTCGGGCCGCGGGGTGGCGCCCGAGTGCTCGCGGAGCGTGGTGACGACCCCGGCCAGCCGGTCGAGGTCCGCGCGGCGGCTGCTGGAGGTGCCGTTCAGCAGGGCCTCGAACTCCTCGGCGCGCTTGCGCGCGTTCAGCAGAGAACTCACTTCGGGCCCCCCTTCACGGTGTCATGGTGGAGCTGCTGTGTCTTGGTCAACGAGGCGTGACCGAGCCGGGTTACGGAGGGTGTCATCGCAGGTCCTCCGGAAGAGCCTTGGCGAGGTTGCGCACCCCGCGGAGCTGCAGCTGCTTGACCGCACCCTCGGAGCGCCCCAGCACGGCCGCCGTCTCCGCGATCGAGAGACCTTGCAGGAAACGCATGATCAGGCACTCCTGCTGCTCGGCCGGCAGCGCCTTGAGCGCACGCAGGAGCGTCTCGTTGGTCAGGGTCGCCAGCACGGAGCCCTCGGGACCCTCGGTTGCCGAGTCGTGCGGTGTCATGTCCTCGGTGGTCATCTCGAGGCGGGTGCGGCTGGACTTGTAGTGGTCGGCGGTCAGGTTGCGCGCGATCGTCATCAGCCAGGCGCCGAAGTCCTTGCCCTGCCAGCGGAACGAGCCCATGCTGCGCAGCGCCCGGAAGAAGGTCTCGGAGGTGAGGTCCTCAGCCAGGGTCACCGACCCGACGCGGTAGTAGACGAAGCGGTAGACCGAGGTGTTGTAGTGGTCGAAGAGCATGCCGAACGCCTCGGTGTCACCGCCGCGGGCGAGGTCGACCAGCGCGATCAGCCGCATCGCCTCGGCCTCGTCGGCCTCGCTCGAGGCGGCCACGCCGTCTCCGTCGCCGGTGCCACCCGAGAGGGTGGGCTGCATGGTCTCGGTGAACAGCCACTGAGCCGCGACGCCGCGCGGGGAAGCAGCGTGCGCGCCGGCCACGGCGAGTGCGGGCTGGGGCTCGAGGACCTGCGCCAACGCGACCCGCAGGGTGTCGAAGCCCCGCTTGAAGTCGAGGTCGCGCGTGAACATTGGTCTCCCTCCCCGACCGAAGGCCGGGTTTCCCAGTTGGCACGGTCCCTACTCCGCGCCGGCATCAATGAGACCGGCCGCGAGCCGCTTCGTGACGCGGTTTCGTTGCCTGTCTTTCTTGCTCCCGGACGTGAGTCTACCTGCAAGTAGGGTCGGTCGTCCTCAGATGACCAGACCGCTCTGGCCAGCCGTTCAGAGGAGGCGCCGGCGTACGGCGAGGGCGGCCGCGACCGTCCCAGTGACCCCACCAGCCACACCGGCTGTGAACAGCGACGCCTTGGCCACCTTGCGGCCGGTGCGGTAGTCGCGGATGCGCCATCCGTTGGCCTCGGCGTGGGCACGGAGCTTGGCGTCGGGGTTGATCACGCACGGGTCACCCACGAGGGAGAGCATGGGTACGTCGTTGTGGGAGTCGGAGTACGCCGAGCACCTCTCGAGGTCCAGGCCCTCCCGCTCTGCCAGCGCCGTGACGGCCACGGCCTTCTCCGGGCCGTGGAGCATCTCGCCGACCAGCCGGCCGGTGTACCTGCCGTCCTCGCTCTCGGCCACCGTGCCGAGCGCCCCGGTCAGGCCGAGTCGGCGGGCGATCACGCGCGCGACCTCGACGGGCGCGGCGGTGACCAGCCAGACGCGCTGGCCCTGGTCGATGTGCATCTGCGCGAGCGCCTTGGTGCCCGGCCAGATGCGGTGGGCCATGGTCTCGTCGAAGACCTCGTCGGCGATCGCCTCGAGCTCCTCCACGCGGTGCCCCTCGATGAACGCCAGCGCGGACGAGCGGGCCTCCGCGACGTGCTCGGGGTCCTCGACGCCGACGAGGCGGAAGTAGGCCTGCTTGTAGGCCGCCCCGAGGATGTCCTTGGTCGTGAAGAACTTGCGCCGGTGCAGTCCACGCGCGAGGTGGAAGATCGAGGCGCCCTGCATGATCGTGTTGTCGACGTCGAAGAAGGCGGCCGACACCGGGTCGGGCTCGGTGAGGAAGGTGCTCTCCACCTCGGCGATCGCGGCGGACGCCTCGCCGGCCAGCACGGACCGGCTCCGCAGGTCTCTTCGCTGCGGCCGCCGCCCCTTGCCGTTGCTCACGCAAACAGCCTAGTCACGCTTCCCGGTCGTGCGGGCGGTGGCCGTGCCCTGCTTGCCGGTTTCATCCTTCGGAGTCCGTTGCTGTGAAAGACTCGGACGTGTGACCGTCAACCTGGCCGAGCTGCTGTCCGCCGCGCGCGAGCAGGCGCCTGACGAGGTCGCGCTGCTCGAGGCCGACACCGGCCGCCAGGTCACCTGGGCGGAGCTCGACAGCGCCGTCGACCGGGTCAGCGAGGGTCTGACCCGCCTGGGGCTGGTCGCCGGCTACCGCGTGATGATCGCGCTGGGCAACCGGATCGAGTTCGTCACCGCCTACCTCGGCGTGCTCCGCGCGCGCCTGGTCGCCGTACCCGTCAACCCGCGGTCGGCGACCGGTGAGCTGGTGCGGATGATGGCCGACTGCACCGCACGCGCGGTCTTCGCCGACGCCGCCACGATCACCGGCGCCCGCTCCGCTGCGGCGGGTCTGCACGACGCTCTGATCGGCGCCGACGAGGAGCTCAGGGCTAGGGCGGTCGTGCCGCACCTGGTTGCCGTCGGCGTGCCGACGGTCCCCGGCGAGACGTCCTACGACGACCTGGTGGCCGCCGACGTGACGCAGGCTCCTGGTCCGACCGACCCCGAGGCCCTGGCCGTCCTCCTCTACACCAGCGGTACCTCGGGCCGGCCGCGGGCCGCGATGCTGAGCCACCGCGCGCTGGTCGCCAACATCGAGCAGGCCGCCCAGGTCGACCCGCCCATGATCGCCCGCGACGACGTGGTCTTCGGGGTTCTTCCGATGTTCCACGTCTACGGGCTCAACGCGGTGCTCGGCGCGGTGCTGCGGCAGCACTGCCGGCTGGTGCTGGTCAACGGCTTCGACGTGGAGGGGTCGCTGGAGACGATCAGCTCCCACGCGATCACGGTCGTGCCGGTGGCTCCGCCCGTGTTCGCCTACTGGCGCGGCGTCGACGACCTCGCCGCGAGGCTCAGCGGCGTACGCCTGCTCCTGTCGGGGTCGGCCCCGCTCGCGGTCGAGGTGATCGAGGAGTTCGTCGCCCGCACCGGCAAGCCGGTCCATCAGGGCTACGGCCTGACCGAGGCTGCGCCGATCGTCACCTCGACGCTGTGCAGCAAGGTCCCCAAGAACGGCTCCGTCGGCGCGGCCCTGCCCGGGATCGAGCTGCGGCTGGTCGACGAGACCTACCACCAGCCCGAGGGCGAGGACCCCGGCGAGATCCAGGTGCGCGGACCCAACGTCTTCAGCGGCTACTGGCCCGACGGCACCGACGGACCCGACGCGGACGGCTGGTACTCCACCGGTGACGTCGGCTTCCTCGACTCCGACGGTGACCTCTTCCTCGTCGACCGGCTCAAGGAGCTGGTGATCGTCTCCGGCTTCAACGTCTACCCGTTCGAGATCGAGGAGCTGATCACCGAGCTCGACGACGTCGCCGAGGCGGCGGTCATCGGCAGCCCCGACGCGGCGACGGGGGAGGCGGTCGTCGCCTTCGTCGTCCCCGCCCCGAGCTCGCAGCTCACGCCCGCCGAGCTGGAGGCCGTCGTACGCGAGCGGTGCCTGCAGCGACTGGCGCGCTTCAAGCAGCCCAAGGAGATCAACGTGGTGGCCGAGCTGCCCCACACGGTGACCGGCAAGGTCGCCAAGGGCCGCCTGCGCTCGGCCCGGCGCCGGCAGAACCTGGGGCTCCTGGAGTGACTGGGGTCAGCAGCACCGAGCTCGGGGAGACCCCGCCGCGGGTCGTGCTCTACTCCAAGCCCGGCTGCCACCTCTGCGACGACGCTCGCGCCGTGATCGAGGCGGTCTGCGCCGAGCTGGGCGAGACCTACGACGAGATCGACATCCTCTCCTCCGAGGACCTCACCCGGCGCTTCGGCGAGGAGATCCCCGTGACCTTCGTCGACGGAGCACAACACGACTTCTGGAGGGTCGACCCCGACAAGCTGAGGGCCGCGCTCATCGGCTGACCGGAGCGAAGCAAAAAGTGCTCGGGCCTGGCCCCTGCCGTGGCAGGCAGCGATCGGCCATGCCGAAGGCCAATATGAAGCTGGGGAGCCGGGCACCGCACTGCCCGCACCGCGGAGCCGGTAACCACCGCGAGGCCGGGACCGACGCAGGAACGACCCCGGGCGAGTCACGGCACCCCCGCTGCCGTGACTCATCTCACCTTGTGCTAGCCGCAATGCGGGATCGTTTTGTTCTCGCGTTCACAAACTCCTAGAGTGGCATCGCTGCCGCCTGATCAACGTCGTCTGGGTGGGGCTGGGAAGAAGACATTTCGTGACATCTCCGCGCGCAACTGCCGGGATTCCGGAGGCGACCGTGGCTCGCCTCCCGGTCTACCTGCGTGCACTCGTCGGCCTGGCCGACCGGGGGATCGCGACCTGCTCCAGCGAGGAGCTCGCGGCGGCCGCCGGCGTCAACAGCGCCAAGCTGCGCAAGGACCTCTCCTACCTGGGGTCCTACGGCACCCGTGGGGTCGGCTACGACGTGGAGTACCTCCGCTACCAGATCGCCCGCGAGATCGGCGTGACCAGCGACTGGCCGGTCGTCATCGTCGGCATCGGCAACCTGGGCCACGCCCTCGCGAACTACAGCGGGTTCTCCTCCCGAGGCTTCCGCATCGTCGCCCTGCTCGACAGCGACCCGGCGCGCACCGGCGACTCCGTGGGCGACCAGACCATCCGGGCCTTCGACGACCTGGGCCAGATCGTGTCCGACCAGCACGTCGCGATCGGCGTCATCGCCACGCCAGCGTTCGCTGCCCAGGACGTGTGCGACCGGCTGGTCGAGGCGGGCGTGACCAGCATCTTGAACTTCGCGCCGACCGTGCTGACCGTCCCGGACGGGGTCGACGTACGCAAGGTCGACCTGTCCATCGAGCTGCAGATCCTGGCCTACCACGAGCAGCGCAAGGCCATGGGCGACAGCACCGAGCCGGCGACCGAAGGTGGTGCGGCATGAGCGTCCTTGTTGTCGGCGTCTCCCACCGCACCGCACCCGTCTCCGTGCTGGAGCGGCTCGCCCTCGACTCCGAGGGTGTGGCCAAGCTGCTGCACGACCTCGCCGACGTCGAGTACGTCCGCGAGGCCACGGTCCTGGCCACCTGCAACCGCATCGAGATCTACTCCGAGGTCGAGCGCTTCCACGGGAGCGTGGAGGCCGTCTCGCGCTTGCTGTGCGAGCTGTCGGCGACCGATCCCGAGAGCGTGGTCCCGCACCTCTACGTCCACTACGACGACGCGTCGGTCTCGCACCTCTTCCACGTCGCCTCCGGACTCGACTCGATGGTCGTGGGCGAGGGCCAGATCCTCGGCCAGGTCCGCGACGCGCTGCGGATCGGGCAGGAGTCGGGCACCCTCGGCGCCGCCCTCAACTCGCTCTTCCAGCAGGCCCTGCGCGTCGGCAAGCGCAGCCACGCCGAGACCGACATCGACCGCGCCGCACCGTCGCTGGTCAGCGTCTCGCTCGAGCAGGCCGCCGAGTTCGTCGGACCGGTGGCAGGCAAGCGGGCGCTGGTGATCGGCGCCGGGTCGATGGCGTCGCTCGCGGTCGCCACCTTGGACCGGCTCGGTGCCGGCGAGATCGTGGTCGCCAACCGCAGCCACGCCAACGCGCTGCGTCTGGCCGCCCAGTACGCCGGCCGGGCCGTGCCGCTGACCGAGGCCGTCGACGAGCTCGCGACCGCGGACGTGCTCATCTCCTGCACCGGCTCCGTGGGCACCGTGCTCAACGTCGCCCAGGTGGCCACCGCGCGTGGCGGCACCGACAGCCCGCTGGCGGTCATCGACCTCGCGCTCCCGCACGACGTCGACCCGATGGTCGCCTCGCTCGACGCCGTACGCCTGATCGGCCTGGCCACGCTGGCCGACGACATCAACGAGGGCGACGGAGCCGTTGACGTCGCCGCGGTGCGCGCGATCGTTGCCGAGGAGGTCAAGGCCTTCCTCGCCGCACGCCGGTCGGCCAGTGTCACCCCGACGGTCGTGGCGCTGCGCACGATGGCGACCGGAGTCGTCGACACCGAGCTCGAGCGGCTGGTGGCTCGGCTGCCCGACCTCGACCCTCACATCCGAGCCGAGGTCGAGCACGCCGTACGCCGCGTCGCCGACAAGCTGCTGCACCAGCCCACCGTCCGTGTGAAGGAGCTGGTCAACGAGGACGGCGCGGTGTCCTACGCCGCCGCTCTCGCCGAGCTGTTCGCGCTCGACCCCGAGGCCGTCGACGCCGTGACCCGGGTGGAGGGCGTATGACCCTGCGCATCGGCACCCGCGCCTCGGCGCTGGCGACCACCCAGTCCCGCACGATCGCCGACGCGATCGCGGCGAAGACCGGTCACGCGGTGGAGCTCGTCGAGATCACCACCGAGGGCGACGTGAACCATGCCCCCCTCGCCAGCTTCGGCGGGGTCGGTGTCTTCGTCAGCGCTCTGCGTGAGGCACTCCTCGACGGCCGCATCGACGTCGCCGTGCACTCGCTCAAGGACCTGCCGACCTACGCCCAGGAGGGCGTCGTGCTCGCCGCGGTCCCGCAGCGTGAGGACCCCCGCGACGTGGTCGTCGCCCGCGACGGCCTGACCCTCGGTGAGCTCCCGGCCGGCTCCCGCGTCGGCACCGGGTCGCCCCGCCGGGTGGCGCAGCTCCACGCCCTCGGGCTCGGCCTGGACGTCGTGGGCATCCGCGGCAACGTGGACACCCGCCTCCGCAAGGTCAATGAGGGCGAGTACGACGCCGTCATCCTCGCTCGCGCCGGGCTCGCCCGGCTCGGCCGCCTCGACGAGGTGACCGAGGTGCTCGACCCGCTGCAGATGCTGCCCGCACCGGGTCAGGGTGCGCTCGCGGTGGAGTGCCGGCCCGAGCTGGCCGAGACGCTCTCCGTGCTCGACGACCCCTACACGCGCGCGCAGGTGACCGCCGAGCGGGCTGTCCTGGCCACGCTCGAGGCCGGCTGCTCCGCACCCGTCGGTGCACTCGCCGAGATCGCCGAGGGCGACGACGGCGAGGAGCTCTGGATCAGAGCGGTGGTGCTGTCTGACGACGGCGGCCTCACCGTACGCAAGTCCCTCTCCGGCAAGCCGGCCGACGCAGAGGCGATCGGACGCCAGCTCGCCACCGAGATGCTCGAGGACGGTGCCGACCAGATATGACCCGCACATCACGCAACACCACCAACAGCAAGTCGACAGCCCCGACCAAGAAGGCGACTGTGAGCAAGACCAGCCCCAGCACCGAGAAGAAGACCACGCGCAAGACTCCCGTGGGCTACGTCAGCTTCGTGGGCAGCGGCCCCGGAGACCCTGACCTGCTGACGGTCCGCGCCATCGAGCTGCTCCGCGCGGCCGACGTCGTGGTGACCGAGACACCGGAGCACGCCGCGCTCGTGCGGTCCGTCCTCGGCCTGCCCGCGCCGAAGGTGTCGCTCGACGAGGACGACAACGAGGTGGTCGAGGAGGCCGAGGGGAGCCCCGAGCTCATCGACGGCGGCTTCGGCACCGACGGCCAGCCACTGACCCACGCCGCCCGCGGCAAGGTCGTCGTGCGGGCCGCCAAGGGTGGCCGCCGCGTCGTACGCCTGATGGCCGGCGACCCGTTCCTCTACGCCTCCGGGCCTGAGGAGGCGCAGGCCTGCGCGAAGGCGGGGGTCCCCTTCGAGATCGTCCCCGGAGTCTCGTCGGCCACCGCGGTTCCGGCGTACGCCGGTGTGCCGCTGTCGACCAAGTCCCACCGCGAGGTCGCGGTGATCTCGTGCAGCGACGCCCGCATCGACTGGAGCCTGTACGCCGACGACCGCACCCTCGTGCTGCTGTCGGCCGTGGGCAGCATCGCCGAGGTCGCCAAGGCCCTGGTCGAGGCCGGCCGCACGCCGGAGACGCCGGTCGCGATGACCCGCGCGGGCACGACCACCGACCAGGCGACCGTCGTCTCCACGCTCGCGCGCATCGCCGCGGACGCCAAGGCCGCGAAGATGACCGCGCCCGCGGTGACGGTCGTGGGTGACGTCGTCGACCTGCGCGGCACGCTGTCCTGGTTCGAGACCAAGCCGCTGTTCGGCTGGCGCGTCCTGGTGCCGCGCACCAAGGAGCAGGCCGGCTCGGTGTCGGCGCGGCTCCGCGGCTACGGCTCGGTGCCCGAGGAGGTGCCGACCATCTCGGTCGAGCCCCCGCGCAACCCGCAGCAGATGGACAAGGCGATCCGCGGCCTGGTCGAGGGTCGCTACGAGTGGATCGCGTTCACGTCGTTCAACGCGGTCCGCGCGGTCAAGGAGAAGTTCGACGAGTACGGCCTGGACGCCCGCGCCTTCTCCGGCCTGAAGATCGCAGCGGTCGGGGAGAAGACCGCGGCCACCCTGGCCGACTGGGGCCTGCGCGCCGACCTGGTGCCGTCCGGTGAGCAGTCCGCAGCCGGACTGCTCGAGGACTGGCCCGAGTACGACGAGCTGCTCGACCCGATCAACCGGGTCTTCCTGCCGCGCGCCGACATCGCCACGGAGAACCTCGTCGCCGGGCTGATCGACCTCGGGTGGGAGGTCGACGACGTCACCGCCTACCGCACCGTGCGGGCCGCCCCGCCGGCTGCTCCGGTGCGCGACGCGATCAAGACCGGCAAGTTCGACGCGGTCGTCTTCACGTCGTCCTCGACCGTGCGCAACCTGGTCGGCATCGCCGGCAAGCCGCACGCGTCGACGATCATCGCCTGCATCGGGCCTGCCACGGCGAAGACCGCCGAGGAGCACGGCCTGCGGGTCGACGTACTCGCGTCGTCGCCGTCGGTGGAGGTGCTCGTGGACGCGCTCGCCGACTTCGGCGCGGCTCGTCGCGCGGCGATGCTCGAGGCCGGTCAGCCGGTCACGAAGCCGTCAGAACGACGTCCTTCGGCGCGACGGAAGGCGACCTGACCAACGCCCAGCCGAGGGCCCCGCGAGGGCACGACTGCATCGCGGCCGGCCGTCAGACGATCGAGGGGCTCGAGCAGGGCATCAACCGACGCGCTGGGCGAGCGCGGGCACGCGCAGCTTCGCCGCCTGCTGGGCAAGATCCTGGACGGATAGTCTGGAGCCGTGGGTTACCCAGAGATCCGACCGCGCCGGCTCCGTCGTACGCCGGGCCTGCGGCGGCTGGTGTCCGAGACGACGCTGCAGCCGCGACAGCTGGTGCTGCCCGTCTTCGTGCGCGAGGGCGCGACCGAGCCCGTCCCGATCTCCTCGATGCCCGGCGTCGTCCAGCACACCCGGGAGAGCCTGCGGAAGGCGGCCGCCGAGGCGGCCTCGCTGGGGCTGGGCGGGATCATGCTCTTCGGCGTGCCCGAGACCAAGGACGCCACCGGCTCCGGCGGTCTCGACCCCGACGGCATCTTGAACACCGCGATCCGCGACCTCGTCGCCGAGGTCGGTGACGCGCTGCCGGTGATGGCGGACCTCTGCCTCGACGAGTTCACCGACCACGGTCACTGCGGTGTGCTGGCCGAGGACGGCTCGGTCGACAACGACGCGACCCTCGCGGTCTACGCCGAGATGGCTGTGGCCCAGGCCGAGGCCGGCGTCGACCTGGTCGGACCCAGCGGCATGATGGACGGGCAGGTCGGAGTGATCCGCCGGGCGCTCGACACCGCTGGTCACCAAGACGTCGCTATCCTCGCCTACTCGGCCAAGTACGCCTCCGCCTTCTACGGCCCGTTCCGCCAGGCCGTCGACTCGTCCCTCCAGGGCGACCGCCGCACCTACCAGCAGGATGGCGGCAATGTCCGCGAAGGCGTCCGTGAGGTACTCCTCGATGTCGCCGAGGGTGCCGACATCGTGATGGTGAAGCCGGCCCTTGCCTACCTCGACGTCATCCGGGCAGTCCGCGAGGCGGTCGACGTCCCGGTGGCGGCGTACAACATCTCCGGCGAGTACTCCATGCTCGAGGCCGCCGCAGCCAACGGCTGGATCGACCGCGAGCCCGCCATCCTCGAGACGCTCACCTCGATCCGCCGAGCCGGCGCCGACGTCATCCTGACGTACTGGGCAGCAGAGGCGGCCAGTCTTCTTGGGTAGCGCTCGAGTGTGAGCCGTCGCTGCGCAAGGTGCAGTCGCTGCTTGGTCGGCTGCTCCGCGGTGCGAGTAGTGCCGTGCCCGGCTCCCCAGAGCTGTTTGGCCTTCGGCATGGCCGATCAGTCCCTGCGGGTGGCGCACCCAGGCCCGAGTACGTTTGGCGCTCTCAGCGCGCGGCTCGCCCAGGGGCTCGCCTCGCGGCTCGACCAGCTGCGAGGTCGCTACGGCTTCGGAGGCAGCAGGCCGCCGATCAGACCGCCGAGCCCCAGGCTCTGGATCAGGTTGTTCAGCGCGTTGACGCCGCCGTCGACGTAGGCCTGGGCGCAGGCGCTGAGACCGCCGAGCAGGTTGAGCTGTGCCTGCGACAGGTTGGCCTGGCAGTACTGCGTGGCCTTCTGCAGCTCGGTGAGCGTGTTCTCGACGACCTTGGGGACGTTGGTGACGACGTCCTTGAGGGTGTCGGCCGGGTCCTTGACCTTCGGCACGCCGTTGTCCTTCGGCCCCGAGGCAGGAGCACTCGGCTTGGCGGGCGTGGCCGGGGTCGAGGTGTTGCCCTTCGGCGTCGAGCCGGCGCCGGCGTTGGGGTTGTCCTTCGGGCCGTTGCTGTAGGAGAAGTTGCCGCGGGTGCCGTAGTTGAACACCGAGTCGTCGTAGGACGGACCGAAGTAGGTCGGTGCGTAGGAGGACGTCGGGGCGGCGTAGTAGTCGCCCGAGGTGTAGGCCGCGGCGATCGACTTGACCAGCCTCACGTAGGCCTGGCTGTGGTTGTAGCGGTAGACCGCGGAGTCCACACCGGCGTCGGTGGAGAGGTCCTCGTTGCCCGAGCAGAGGTAGACGGCGGTTGCCAGAGCGGCGTCGTCGATGTCCTGCGGGTTGCGCTTGCCGTCGCCGTCGCCGTCCACGCCCACGACCGACCAGGTCGAGGGGATGAACTGCATCGGGCCGACCGCGCGGTCGAAGAGCTTGTCGCTGTCGTACTGGCCGGCGTCGGTGTCGCTGATCTTGGCAGTGCCGTTGGTGCCGTCGAGCGGGATGCCGTAGATGCCGGGGGCCGAGACGCCCTCGTTGGAGAGCACGTTGCCGCCGTAGCGGCCGTGGTCGGACTCGACGCGGCCGATGGCTGCGATGAGCGGCCAGTCGATGTTGCAGCTGGCGTCTGCGGAGTCGATGACCTGCGCGGCACGCTGGTAGGCGGCGAGCGCGGCGGCCGGGATGCCGTTGGTGGAGGCCGAGGAGACGACCTCGTCCTGCGTGCCGGCGGGCACGCCGGGAGCGATCTCACCGGGGTTGGAGATGCTGGCGGGGGCCTTGATGGCCTGGCTCGGCACGGACGTGCCGTCGGGCAGCTTGCCGTCCTCACCCGTGGCATTCGCGCTGGACACCGCGAGGCTCGCGGTCCAAGCTCCGGAGAGCAGCGCGAGCGGAATCAACGCGGTGGCCTTCTGCCACGTGTTGGAACGCTTGGTCATCGAAAATCTCTCTCCCAGTGTGCTCGGGCGCTTCCCTGACGCCCGAGATCTCCCTCGTGCTGAACAACGACCTGTCCACGATCCGGTTACGTGTCACGTGTCATGCGGGCAGCGTGTCGGGCATCTCTTTCCCTGTCGGTGATGTAACGGCTCTGTCACCCCGCCATGACGCGGTTCTCACCCATGTTCAGGCACTTTCCCTGTGCCCAGTGTCACACGGAGTTACACCTGCCAACCAATGATCGGCCGGAGTCCGGACACCGAACGCCAGATTTGTCGGTTTTTCCTCAGTTTGACAAGGGTCACACTCCCTGGGACGCCCGCGGATTGGGATCTCTCAGGTCGCTCCGTGAGAATGACCGGGTGACCTCCACGACCGCCTCGGCAGCTCTCTTCGCGCGCGCTCAGGCGGTGACTCCGGGGGGCGTGAACTCCCCGGTACGCGCTTTCAACGCCGTGGGTGGCACCCCGAGGTTCGTGGAGCGTGCCAGCGGCCCCTACCTGTACGACGCCGACGGCAACGAGTACGTCGACCTGATCTGCTCGTGGGGCCCGATGCTGCTGGGCCACGCCCATCCCGAGGTGCAGGCCGCCGTGCAGGCGGCAGTCGCCCGCGGCACGTCCTTCGGCACCCCGACGATCCCCGAGGTCGAGCTGGCCGAGGAGATCGTCGGCCGCACCAGTGTCGACCAGGTCCGGTTCGTGTCGTCGGGCACCGAGGCCACGATGTCGGCGATCCGGCTTGCTCGCGGCTTCACCGAGCGCGACCTCGTGGTGAAGTTCGCCGGCTGCTACCACGGCCACGTCGACTCGCTCCTGGCAAGCGCCGGCAGCGGGCTCGCCACGCTGGCCGTCCCGGGCACGCCGGGCGTGCCGGAGGCGTCCGCGGCGGCGACGATCGTGCTGCCCTACAACGACCGAGCCGCTGTTGAGGAGGCGTTCGCCGCGCACGGCGCCGACATCGCCTGCGTCATCACGGAGGCCGTCCCGGGCAACATGGGCCTGGTCGCTCCTGAGCACGGCTTCAACCGGTTCCTGCAGGAGACCTGCACGCGCGCCGGTGCACTGTTCGTCAGCGACGAGGTGATGACCGGCTTCCGCATCCACCGATCGGGCCAGTGGGGAAGGGAGAGCCAGGGCTGGCGGCCCGACCTCACCACCTTCGGCAAGGTGATGGGCGGTGGCTTCCCCGCCGCTGCCTTCGGTGGGCGTGCCGACGTGATGGCGCTGCTGTCGCCGGCCGGGCCCGTCTACCAGGCCGGCACGCTCAGCGGGAACCCGATCGCGACCACGGCCGGGCTCGCAACGCTGCGGCTCGCCACGGACGACGTCTACGAGACGGTCGGCCGCGCGGCCGCCGTCGTGCAGGAGGCGGCGGCCAAGGCACTGACCGAGGCCGGCGTACCGCACGTCGTCCAGGCCGCGGGCACGATGTTCTCGGTGTTCCTCGGAGCCACCGAGCCGGTGACCGACTTCGCCGGGGCCAACCGCATGGACCTGGCGGCCTACAAGGCCTTCTTCCACGCCATGCTGGACCAGGGCGTCTACCTCCCGCCGAGCGCCTACGAGGTGTGGTTCCTCTCCTCGGCCCATGACGACCGTGCCCTCGACAAGATCGTGTCCGCCCTGCCGGCTGCCGCTCGGGCAGCCGCCTCCCAAGGAGCCCGATGACCAGCAAGACAGTCGTCCACCTGATGCGGCACGGCGAGGTGCACAACCCCGAGGGCGTGCTCTACGGGCGACGCCCCGGCTACCTCCTCTCCGACCTCGGCCAGACGATGGCCCAGCGGGTGGCCGACGTGATCGGCCACCGCGACATCACCCACCTGCGGGTGTCCCCCCTGGAGCGGGCCCAGCAGACCGCTGCCCCGCTGGCCAGGGCGCGGAGCCTCGACATCGTCACCGACGACCGGGTGATCGAGTCGTCCAACAAGTTCGAGGGCAAGACCTTCGGCGTAGGAGACAACGCGCTCAAGCACCCGTCCTCGTGGAAGCTGCTCTGGAACCCGCTCAAGCCGTCCTGGGGCGAGCCCTACAAGGACATCGCCGCGCGGATGATGGCGGCGGTGCACGACGCCCGCGACGCCGCGCGAGGTCATGAGGCCGTCATCGTCTCCCACCAGCTGCCGATCTGGACCACCCGGCTGCACATCGAGAAGCGCAGCTTCCTGCACGACCCGCGCAAGCGACAGTGCACGCTCTGCTCGCTCACGTCGCTCACCTTCACCGACGACCGGCTGACGTCGGTCGGCTACTCCGAGCCGGCCGGTGACCTGATCCCCGTCAAGGACCGCAAGGCGCCGTTCTCCGCCGGTGGGGCCAGCGCAGAGGACAAGCCACTGTCGTGAAGCTACTGCTCAGCTCGGCCCTGCTGTGTCTTGCGCTCACCGGGTGCTCGGACGACCTGCTGTCCTCCGGGGACCAGCAGGGGTTCGTGACGAGCAACGGCGAGATCAGGATCGCGGACCCCGCGGACCGGCGCACGCCTGACGCGATCACCGGCGAGTCCCTCGACGGTCAGGAGCTCTCGCTGGCAGGCCTGAAGGGCAAGATCGTCGTGATGCCGGTGTGGGGCTCGTGGTGCAGCCCCTGCCGCAAGGAGGGGCCGATGCTGTCCGCGGCCGCGAAGGACCTCGCCGACGACAACGTGGCGTTCCTCGGCATCAACACCCGCGACGAGAGCGTCGAGAAGGCGCAGGCGTTCGTCCGCAAGTTCGAGATCTCCTACCCGAGCATCTACAACCCGTCCGGCTCGCTGCTGCTCGCGTTCAACGCCGGTATGTCGCCCAACGTCATCCCGAGCGTCGCGTTCATCGACACGGAGGGCAAGGTGGCGGCCGTCGTACGCGGGGAGATCACCAAGCAGACCTTGTACGGCGTGATCGAGGACATCGGCGCGTGACCCCTCTCAGCGTCTCCGACTGGTTCGCGGACCAGATGGGCTCCGGCTCACTGCTGCTCGCGCTACCGGTCGCTGCCGTGGTGGGCCTGATCTCCTTCTTCTCGCCGTGCGTGGTGCCGCTGCTGCCCGGCTACCTCTCCTACGCCACCGGCCTCTCCGGCGCCGACCTGCAGTCGGCCAGTCGCAGCCGCATGGTCGCCGGCACGTCGCTGTTCGTGCTCGGCTTCACGTTCGTCTTCATCGTCGAGGTGCTGTTCTTCGGGTCGATCGGGCAGTGGCTCTTCGAGCAGACCGACACCCTCAACGTCGTGCTCGGGGTCATCACCGTCGTGCTGGGTCTGGTCTTCCTCGGCGTGGTGCCGTACTTCCAGCGTGACGTCCGCCTGCACAAGGTGCCGGCCGTCGGGCTGGCCGCGGCGCCGCTGCTCGGCGTGCTGTTCGCGCTGGGGTGGACGCCGTGCATCGGCCCGACGCTCCAGGTCGTCATCTCGATGGCGGCCAACGAGGCCACCGAGGGCCGCGCGATGCTGCTCGGACTGGCCTACTCTCTCGGCCTGGGCATCCCGTTCGTGATCGCGGGGCTGGCCTTCGAGCGCACTCTCGGCGCGGTCCGCTGGGTACGCCGCCACCAGGCCTGGGTCACCCGCATCGGCGGCCTGCTGATGATCGCGGTCGGCATCCTGCTGTTCACCGGCGTGTGGGCCGATGTGATCGGCCACCTGCAGAGCTGGGCCGCGGACTCGAAGTGGGCCCTGTGACCGCGGCCCCCGAGGCTTCTGCCCTCGGTCCCCTGGAGCTCGTGCGCTGGGCGTGGCGTCAGCTCACCTCGATGCGCACCGCGCTGGTGCTGCTGCTCCTGCTCGCGCTCGCCTCGATCCCCGGTTCGGTCGTGCCGCAGTCCAACATCGTCCCGCTCGACGTCTCCCAGTGGCGGTCCGACCACCCCGACCTCGCTCCCGTGTACGACGCACTCGGGCTCTTCAACGTCTACAGCTCGGTCTGGTTCAGCGCGATCTACATCCTGCTGATGATCTCGTTGACGGGCTGCTTCGTGCCGCGGCTGCGCGTCTACTGGAAGGCCATGCGGGCAAAGCCCCCGGCCGCGCCGAGCAACCTCGGCCGATTGCCTGCGCACTCCCGCACGGAGGTCGACGACGACCCGCAGCAGGTGCTGCTCGCTGCGTCGGACGCGCTGAAGCAGGGCCGTTACCGGATCCGTCACTCCGACGACGCGGTCTCCGCAGAGCGCGGCTACCTTCGCGAAGCCGGCAACCTCCTCTTCCATGTCTCCGTGCTGGTCACGCTCGCGGGCTTCGCCTACGGGCAGCTCTTCGGCTATACCGGCGGCGCGATCGTGCTGGTCGGCAAGGGCTTCAGCAACATCCCCTCCCAGTACGACGAGTTCGCGCCCGGCTCGATGCTCGACCCGGAGGGCCTGGCGAAGCTGTCCTTCGACGTCGAGGACTTCGAGGTCAGCTACCACTACACCGGCCCGGCCGCCGGCACCCCGTCGGACTTCGAGGCGAAGCTGGCCTACCGCGAAGGCGGGCCGGACGCCCCCGAGCACCAGCACACGCTCAAGGTCAACCACCCGCTGACCCTCGACGGCGTCGACGTCTTCCTGGTCGGCAACGGCTACGCGCCGATCTTCACGGTCACCGACGGCGACGGCGAGAAGTGGACGAGCCCCGCGGTGTTCCTGCCCACCGACGGGAGCTACCGCTCCTTCGGGGTGGTCAAGGCTCCCGACGCGAGCCCCACGCAGCTCGGGTTCGAGGGCGAGTTCTACCCGACCTACGAGTTCACCAAGGAGACCGGGCCCTACTCGTCGTTCCCTGACGCCGTCGCGCCACGCGTGAGCCTGACGGCCTACGCCGGCGACCTGGGCATGGACACCGGCCGGGCGCAGAACGTCTTCGTGATCGACAAGTCCAAGGCCAAGCAGGTCATGAAGCCCGGCAAGGAGGGCAGCACCTCGCCGGGCGACGTGTTCCGGCTCGACCTCGAGCCGGGGCAGACCGAGCAGCTCCCCGGCGGGCTCGGCAGCATCGAGTTCACCGGCTGGCAGCGCTGGGTCAAGCTGCAGGTCAGCGACAGCCCTGGCGAGGGCATCGCCCTCGGTGGCGTGCTCGCCGGCATCGCGGGGCTGATGGCCTCGCTGTTCATCCGTCCGCGTCGCGTCTGGGTGCGAGCCCGGCGCGAGGGTGGGCGTACCGTGGTCGAGGTTGCCGGCCTCGACCGCAGCTCGTCGGGCGAGGGCCTCGACGACGAGGTCGCCCGGCTCACCGGCCGGGTCACCGGGAAGACTGAGGAGGCTGGTCTGTGACCATCCAGGACTGGGCGACGGTCAGCGACCGCGCGGTCATGTTCGCGAGCATCGTCTACGCGATAGCGCTCGTCAGCCACATCGTCGAGTGGGCCGTCTCGCGCACGCTGGCACCCGTCGCGGTCAGTGTCGGCGCCGGTGGACCCGACGAACCGGAGCTCTCCGGGCGCGAGCTGCGGGTCGAGCAGCTCGCGCGCGTCGGAGTGTCGATGACGCTGCTCGGTGCTCTGCTGCACCTCGGCGGGCTGGTCGCCCGGGGGCTTGCGACCGATCCGGTGCGCGTGCCGTGGGGCAACATGTACGAGTTCGTGCTCGCCGGCACCTTCGGCGTCGCGGCCATCTACCTCGTGCTCCTGCGCAAGTACGACCTGCGCTGGCTCGGCATGGTCGTGACCGGCTTCCTGGTCGTCGTACTCATGCTGAACAGCTCGGTGCTCTACAAGGACGCCGGGCCGGTGATGCCCGCGCTGCACTCCTACTGGCTCGTCATCCACGTCCTGGCGGCGATCATCGCGACCGGCACCTTCTTCGTCGGCGGCATGCTGTCGGCGCTCTACCTGGTCAAGGCGCGGGCGCAGGCGAAGGGCCGGCAGCTGCGGCCGCGGGGCTTCCTGGCGCAGCTGCCCAGCCTCGAGGCGATGGACCGGGTGGCCTACCGGCTGCACGCCATCGGCTTCCCGATCTGGACCTTCGCGGCGCTGGTGGCGGGTCCGATCTGGGCCAAGTACGCCTGGGGCCGCTACTGGGGCTGGGACCCCAAGGAGGTCTGGGCGTTCATCACCTGGGTGGCCTACGCCGCCTACCTGCACGCGCGTGCCACCGCCGGCTACAAGGGCAAGGTGGCCGCGATCATCGCACTGGTCGCGCTAGCCACGCTGCTGTTCAACTTCGTGGGGATCAACTACATCTTCGGCAGCCCGAAGCACGGCTACGCGAACCCGTGAGAGGTCACGGGAGGTCCGGGTCCTCCGGGTGCTTGCGCTTGCGGTCGAGGTCGCGGAGGAACTGGTCGTCGTCGTCGGGGGCGATGCTCCGGCGCGGTGGCTCGGCGCCCCGGTGCGGGGGGTCCTGGCCACGGCCGAGCGCGAACCGCACCACGACATAGA
Source organism: uncultured Actinomycetota bacterium (assembly GCA_963765905.1). Classification (GTDB taxonomy): domain Bacteria; phylum Actinomycetota; class Actinomycetes; order Propionibacteriales; family Nocardioidaceae; genus SSC3. Next base: position 1,056,641 of record CAVXXY010000006.1, on the reverse strand, counting down.
CCAGTGCTGCGAAGAGCAGCACCACCAGCAAGAACTTGAGCACGCTTCAACAATAGAACGAAGGTGGAAACCGTGAAGGAGTTCCTCGTCTACACCGGGCTCCGGCTCGCCCTGTTCGCCGCTGCGATCAGCGTCGTGGGCGGCATCTGGTCGCTGTTCAGCGACGAGGTGAACCTGCTCGGCGTCATCCTGGTCGCCGCCGTCATCTCGGCCATCGGCTCGGTATACCTCCTCAAGGGTCCACGGGAGCGGCTCGCAGCGAAGGTCGAGGAGCGCGCTGCCCGCGCGACCGAGCGGTTCGAGGAGATGCGCAGCAAGGAAGACGCGGACTGACCGCGGCGCGGCGAAGCCGGCATTCCCGGCGGCGCTCGGGCACTCTGGTTCGGTGCCGGCCGTCGAACCCTTCCCCTGGCTGGACCTCGAAGCACGCGGCGACGACCCCGCGGAGCGGCTGGTCCGTCGCTTCTTCGACGCCTGCGAGAGCCCCGAGAAGCGCGTCCGCACCGACCGCCTGCTCCGGCGCGGTGCCCGCTCGGCGCTGAGGGGCAAGAAGCGGTACGACGTGATGAACCGGCTGGTCGCCAGCCGGCTCGCCAAGCTCGCGGGCATCGACCACCGCGCCCGCAAGATGCAGCTGGTCAGCGCACACCTGCTGGGGCTGGCCTACATCCGCTACGTCTTCGAGCTGGAGCCGATCGCCTCGATGGACCTCGAGGAGCTGGTCGCGATCTCGGTGCCGGTTGTCTCGCACTACCTCGCCGACGAGGTCGTCGAGGGCACGTGCCCGTGCACGCTATGTGCTGGGTAGCTGCAACAGGCGGGAGCGGTCGTTCGTGTTTGTAGTGTGACCGGCATCAGCGCGCCACCGCACGAGGGAGAGCTAGCCGAGTTCGCGGCCCAGCAGGGCGGCGGGCTGCTGCGCTTCGCCTACCTCCTCACCGGCGCGCGCGCCCCGGCCGAGGACCTCGTGCAGACCGTGCTGCTCCAGCTGACCAGGCGAGGCATCACCGACCTGGCTGACCCTGGGACCTATGCCCGCCGCTGCATCATGAACCTGCACCGGTCGCTCGGTCGACGGGCCGCTGCTCAGCTCCGGGCGCTCCGGCGAGTTCCCGATCCCATGCCGTCGACCGCCGACGTGGAGCTGCGCGACGCCGTACGTCGGGCGCTGGTTGAGCTGACACCGAGACAGCGTGCGGCCGTGGTGCTGCGCTACTACGAGGACCGTGCTGACGACGAGATCGCGGAGATCCTCGGGTGCGCCCAGGCGACGGTGCGAAGCCTGGTGGCGAGAGCGCTGCCGAAGCTGCGTCCCCATTTGGAGGAGGACTGATGGAAGAGCGGCTCAAGGAAGGGCTGCGGCTCCTCGCCGACGAGGCTCCGCCCTTCACCGGGATCGGCGCCGGACGGCCTCGGCGCTGGGTCAAGCCGGTGGCGGCCGCCGCTGTGCTCGCTGCGGTCGCCGGGACTGCCTACGTGGTCACGCGGCCCGAGCCGGCCACTCCCACTGCCGACTGCGAGGCAATCCTGAAGTTCGGCGGGCGCTCGTACACCGGGCTCGGTGGGCTGTACCGCACGCCCAAGCCGGGGGAGCGGCTGGGCACCGGCGTGCAGCCGGGCTGCGACGACCAGGGCAAGGGTCCCGGCCCGAGCACGTCGACGGAGGTCTATCGCCTCCCCGGCGTCGACCCGGCCGTCGGCCTTGTCACCGGGGCCGGTGTCTGGCTGGCCGCGGCGAGCCCCCCTGCTCTGGTCAGGCTGGCAAGGACACCGCCTCCGTGCGAGCTCGAGGGGAGCACGAGCCTGGTGGGGAGCTGGATCTCGGTCCGCTCCGCGCGCGAGCCGCAGTTCGACGGTGACGTCACGAAGCCGTTCCGCTTCGAGTTCACCACGTCCGACCCTCGCCTGGTCGGGACGATGTGGGAGAGCGTCACGATCAAGGCCCGTTCCGGACCCGACCTCGAGGTCCCCGGTGTTCCCGAGATCGACCGCATGCTGCTGCGCGGCGAGGAGGCGCGCGTCACGGTGCGCTGTCAGGGCGAACGCTGGGTAGCCGACGAGCTCAGGCCTGCGCAGCGATGACGAGGCCGGCGAAGAGGCCGGCCCCGTAGAGCAGCTCGGCCCCGCCGGTGCGTGCCAGGACCGGGATCAGTCCCGGCCCCGTCGTACCGGCCAGGACGATGCGGGTGCCGCGCAGAGCCGCGGGGAGGAAGGCCAGGGCGACCAGGGCCCACCAGGACGTCTCCAGGGCCACCCCGAGCAGCGCGACCAGGGACGCCGCGACGAGGAAGGCATAGAGGTAGCGGGTGCGCTGGTCGCCCAGCACGACCGCCAGCGTGCGCTTGCCGGCCTCGGTGTCGGTCGGGATGTCGCGCAGGTTGTTGGCGACCAGGATCGCGCAGGCGAGCGCACCGATGCCGTCGGCCGCCCAGTTCGACGCGAGGCTGAGCCGCTCGGCCTGGACGTAGTAGGTGCCCATGACCGCGACGAGTCCGAAGAAGACGAAGACCATCACCTCGCCGAGCGCGTGGTAGCCGTAGGGCTTCTTGCCGCCGGTGTAGAACCACGCAGCCAGTACGCAGACGGCTCCGACGGCGAGCAGCCACCAGGCCGTCGTCGCAGCGAGGACCAGTCCGAACACCGCGGCCACCCCGAACGAGGCGAACGCGGCGAGCTTGACCGCGCGGGCGGACGCGACCCCCGACCCGACCAGCCGGAGCGGGCCGACCCGCACCTCGTCGGTGCCGCGGATGCCGTCGGAGTAGTCGTTGGCGTAGTTCACACCGACCTGCAGCGCCAGGGCCACCACCAGCGCGAGTGCGGCCTTCCACCACACCTCGACGCCGTCGTACGCCGCGCAGGCCGTGCCCGCCAGCACCGGCGCGACGGCGGCGGGGAGCGTGCGGGGGCGGGCGCCTTCGATCCACTCTCCTGCGGTGGTCACAATCGGTCCATTCTCTCTCTGCAGCTCTGTTGTCTTGGTTCGTGCGGTCGGTTCGTGGTCACCGGCGCCGCGGTGCGGAGCGCCGGTGGTCCAGCCTGTGATCCTGTTGGCTCGCTCCGCTCGCTGGCGAAGCCATGCGCTGCAACTTATAGGTTGGGCTGCTGTGAGCAGCCTGCGCCCCGTGTCCGGCACCGCCGAGGAGATCTCGGAGCTGCTGCGCGAGTGGGACGCCGCAGCCTCACCGCCACCGCTGGTGATCGAGACCTCCGGCTCGACCGGCCGTCCGAAGCGGGTCATGCTCTCTCGCGACGCGATGCGAGCCTCGGCGCTCGCGACCGTCACGCGGCTCGGTGGGCCGGGGGTCTGGGAGCTCAACCTGCCGCCGACGTACGTCGCGGGGGTGCAGGTGCTCTACCGCAACGTGGTCGCGCCCGGGGAGCGGCGCTACGTCTCGCTGGTGCCGACGCAGCTGGTGCGTCGCATCGACGATCCGGCCCTGCGGGCGTACGACGCCCTGCTCGTCGGTGGCGGGCCTCTGGACCCGAGCGTGCGCGCCCGAGCCGAGGAGCTCGGCATCCGGGTCGTACAGACCTACGGGATGAGCGAGACCTGCGGCGGCTGCGTGTACGACGGGCACCCGCTCGACGGGGTCGCGGTCAAGATCGACGCCGAGGGGCAGATCCTGCTCGCTGGACCGATGCTGTTCGACGGCTACGAGGGCGAGCCCGAGCGCACCGAGGAGGTGCTCGTCGACGGGTGGCTGCGCACCAACGACCTCGGCCGGCTCGACGAGGACGGGCGGCTGCAGGTGCTGGGTCGCGTGGACGACGTGATCATCAGCGGAGGCGTCAAGGTGCCGGCGTACGCCGTGGAGGAGATGCTGCGACGCGTGCCGGGCGTACGCGAGGTGGCGGTCCTCGGCGTACCGGACGCGGAGTGGGGCGAGCGCGTCGTCGCGGTGCTGGACGGGGACTTCCCGCTCGAGGAGCTGCGCGCTGCGGTGTCGCCTCGCGAGTGGGCGCCGAAGGAGACCCGCTACCTCGAGTCGTTCCCCCTGCTGCCCAACGGCAAGTACGACCGGGTCGCCCTGCGGGAGCTGGTCCGATGATCGTCTGGTCCATCCCGCTGACCACCCGCTTCCGCGGCATCACGGTCCGCGAGGGCGTCCTTCTGCGTGGCGACGCCGGGTGGGGGGAGTTCAGCCCCTTCCTCGAGTACGACCCGCGCACCGCCCAGCCGTGGCTGCGGGCCGCTCGCGAGGCGGCCGACGAGGGCTGGCCCGACCCGGTGCGCGACAGCATCCCGGTCAACGTCACTGTCCCGGCGGTCGGGCCCGAGCAGGCGATGGCGATCGTCGCGCGCGGCGGCTGCACGACCGCCAAGGTGAAGGTCGCCGAGCGAGGGCAGACCCTGGCGCACGACCAGGAGCGGCTCGAAGCCGTGCGCGAGGCACTCGGCCCGTCCGGGAAGGTGCGCATCGACGCCAACGGCAGGTGGTCGGCCGAGGGCGCCGTCGCCGCGATCGGGCTGCTGGACGCGGCCGCTGGTGGCCTGGAGTACGTCGAGCAGCCGTGCGCAGCCGTCGAGGACCTTGCTCTCGTGCGCCGGCGAGTGGACGTACCCATCGCCGCCGACGAGTCGATCCGTCGCGCCGAGGACCCTTACCGCGTGCGCGACCTCGAGGCCGCCGACATCGCGGTGCTCAAGGTGCAGCCGCTCGGAGGGGTGCGCGCCTGCCTGCGCATCGCGGAGGACATCGGGCTGCCCGTCGTCGTCAGCAGCGCGCTGGAGACGAGTGTCGGCATTGCTGCGGGTGTCGCGCTCGCTGCAGCCCTGCCGACTCTGGAGCACGCGTGCGGTCTCGCCACGGTTCAGCTGCTCGCCGACGACGTGGTCGACGAGAGCCTGCTTCCGGTCCAAGGCTTCCTGCCGGTGCGGCGACCGCTCGTCGATGAAGCGGCGCTGGCCCGGCTCACCGCCACCGACGAGCGCCAGCGACACTGGGCTGCCCGGCTCCGCGAGATCGAGGACCTGACATGAGCTCCACCGCCGTCGCCATCGCCGTCGCCGACGCGCTCGTCGCTGCAGGGGTGGAGCACGTCGTACTCGCTCCCGGTAGTCGCTCGGCGCCGCTCGCCTTCGCCCTGCACGACGCGCCACTCACGTTGCACACACGCATCGACGAGCGCTCCGCGGCCTACCTCGCGCTCGGGATCGCCAAGACCTCGCGCCGGCCGGTCGCGGTCGTCACCACCAGCGGCACCGCCACGGCGAACCTGCATCCGGCTGTGCTCGAGGCGCACCACGCCGGCGTACGCCTGATCGCCCTCACCGCGGACCGTCCCGCCGAGCTGCGTGGCACCAACGCCAACCAGACCACCAACCAGGTCGAGCTGTACGGCGACGCGGTGGAGGTCTTCCACGACGTCTCCGCAGGCGACGTGGAGCATGCAGTCCGTGCGGTGCAGGAGGCATGCGCCCACCGAGGCCCCAGCCACCTCAACCTCCAGCTCGCCGAACCCCTCGTCCCCGCTTCCGCCGAGTTGTCTCACGAATCCCCCGAACAGACCGCGAGTTGTCCCACGAGTCCGGAGGATGCTGGGACTCGTGAGACAACTCGGCGGTCCACCGGCGGACTCGCCGGACAACTCGCGGAGAAGCCGGAGCGCACGGTGGTGGTTGCGGGGGACGACGCAGGGATGCGCGCCCGGGTGCTGGCCGAGCAGCACGGCTGGCCACTGTTCGCGGAGCCGACCAGTGGGTCACGCACGGGCGACTACGCGATCCGCACCTACCGCCTGCTGCTGGCCGACGAGTCGCTCGCGGGCCGCATCGAGCGGGTCATCGTGTGCGGTCACCCGACGCTGAGCCGGCCGATCACGGGGTTGATCAGCCGCACCGACATCGAGGTCGTCGGCGTACCGGGTCCGCTCGGGGTCACGGACCCGGGTCGCGTGATTCAACGCGTGATCGAGCTCCCGCCGCCGCCGAGGGCCCCTCGCCTCGAGTCCGAGTGGCTCGACGAGTGGCGTACGGCGGACGCCGAGCTCAGCGCCAAGCTCGACACCTTCCTCGACGACCAGCCCAGCCTTCTCCCGCACCACGTGGCCCGCGCGGTCGCCCGCGCGCTCCCTGACGAGGGCCTGCTCGTGGTCGGCGCGAGCAACCCGGTGCGCGACCTGGACCTCGTCGTGCCGCGCTACCGCGTCGGTGGTCGCCGCATGGTGATCGCCAACCGCGGACTGTCAGGCATCGACGGCACCGTCTCGACGGCGGTCGGCGCCGCGCTCGGCCGCCCGCACTCGAGCAGATCCCTTGCCCTGCTGGGGGATGTGACGTTCCTGCACGACACCAATGGTCTGCAGGTCGGCCCCGGTGAAGTGAGGCCGGACCTGATGCTCGTGGTGGTCAACGACGACGGCGGGTCGATCTTCGCGTCCCTGGAGCAAGGAGCACCCGAGTACGCCGACCGCTACGAGAAGCTCTTCGGCACTCCCCACGGCGTGGACCTGGCCGCCCTCTGCGCCGCCCACCACGTGCCGCACCGACGCGTCACCACGGTGGCCGAGGTCGAGCGGGCCGTGGCGGAGCCGGTCGGCGGGATCGAGGTCGTCGAGGCCGTCGTACGCCGTGACGACCGCCGCGAGCTGGACGCCACCATCCGGGGACTCGCCTGACCGGGGCTGGTCACCCGTGCTTGGTGATGAACAGCGCTACGTCGTCGAGGGCCTCGCTGGCGGTGGTGGAGATGCGGAAGGCGATCTGGAAGACGTGCGGCTTGCGTGGCCAGGTCTGCAGGGTCACGTCGCCACCGGCGGCGCGGAGCTTGTCGGTGTAGGCGTGGGCGTCGGCGATGAGAGGCTCCGCCTCGCTGACCTGGATCAGGACCGGGGGCAGGACGCTGAGGTCGTCGTTTATGAGCAGCAGCTCGGGGTGGTCGGCAGCCACGCGCCGCGGGTAGAGGCCGAGCACCGAGCGGCCGAGCCCGGCGAACGAGGCCTTTCCTCCGCGGGCCAGCTCCCACTCCTCCGCCAAGCCCATCGACGGGTCGACGACGGGCGAGATCCCGACGACGGCCGCGGGGGCGGGCAGACCGGCGCGTACGGCGCGGGGAGTGAGGCCCAGGGCGAGGTGGCCACCGGCGGAGTCGCCCGCGACCACGATCCGGTCGGCCGGCACGCCCGAGTCCAGCAGCCATGCGTAGGCCCGGAGCACGTCGTCCGCCGCGGCGGGGAAGCGGTACTCCGGTGCCATCCGGTAGTCGACGCTGAACACCGACCGGCCCGTGCGGGCCGCGATCTCGGAGACCATGCCGCGGTGCGTTCGAGGGGAGAAGGCCACGAAAGCGCCACCGTGGACGTAGAGGACCACGGTCTCGTCACGGGTGGGCTCGTCGCGCTCCACCCACTCTCCGTGCACCCAGCCGTCGTCGTACCGGACCCGCACCTGCTCGACCTGGGTCGACGGGTCGGCCCGGAACTCAGCCCTGGCGAGGTACAGCTCGGCGAGCCCGCGGAACGCGTGCACCTCGGGCAGCGTCATCCGCCGCCGAGCCAGGCCGCGCAGGTACCTGTTCAGGCCGGGCACGGGGGAGAAGGCGCTCATCGGGTCCTTCCGGTCATGCTCGAAGACTGTCAGGCGTACTCGTAGTCGTCTACGGGGAAGGTGCTGGCCTCGCGGTAGGCGCTGATGGTGGAGGTCGGGCGCAGCAGCGTCGCCTCCCCATGCTGGTTGAAGTAGTAGCTGTTGGCGGTCTCGCACTGGCCGAGGGTGAAGATGGTGTGGCCGACCTTCTGCGTCATCCGGTCGAGGAACTCGGCGTTGGCCTTCTCGCTCACCTCGAACGTCGTGGCGCCCCGCTTGTGCATCTCGGTGAAGAGCCGGTCCATGTGACGCATCTGGGACTCGATGGTGGTGAAGTAGGACAGCCCGCTGTAGGAGTACGGCGAGTTCAGCGACACGAAGTTCGGGAACTTCGGGACGGCGATGCCCTCGTAGGCCTGGAACCTGGTGTCGCGCCACCACTTGCCCAGGCTGCGTCCCTCCCTGCCGATGATCTCGATCGCCGGGAAGTTCACGTCCCACAGGTTGAAGCCGGTCGCCAGCAGGAGTACGTCGATGTCGGTGCGGCTGCCATCGGAGGTGACGATGCCGGACTCGTCGATCCGCTCGATGGGGGTCGTCTCCAGGTGCACGTGCGGCTTGTTGAAGGTCGGGTAGTAGTCGTTGGAGAACGTCGGCCGCTTGCAGCCGAAGGTGTAGTCGGGGGTGAGCTTGCGCCGTAGCTGCCGGTCCTTGACCTGGCGGCGAAGGTGCGCCCGGCACACCTGCTCGGAGATCCGGTTGACCACCGGGACCTCCCTGTAGTGCAGGACTGCTGAGACCATCATCGCCTCGAGGATCGCCGTCCCGCCGAGCCGCACGGCCCGCTGGGTCAGGGGCAGCAGCGAGAACGCCACCTGGGCGACGCGGGGGATGCGGTAGTCAGGCTTGGCGCTGACCCAGATGGCGGTGCGCTGGTAGACCGTGAGGTCCGAGACCTGCTTGGCCACCTCAGGGATCAGCTGGACCGCGGTCGCGCCGGTGCCGATCACCGCCGCGCGCTTGCCGGCCAGGTCGTAGGTGTCGTCCCACTTCGTGGTGTGGATGACCTTGCCCTGGAAGGTCTCGATGCCCTCGATGTCAGGCATCTTGGGCTGGGAGAGGAAGCCGGTAGCGGTGAGCAGGTACTTGGCTGAGACGGACTCGCCGCCCTCGATGCCTACCGTCCACAGCTCGTCGTGCTCGTCCCACGCGGCGCCGGTCACCACGGTGTCGAACCGCATGTGGCGGCGGAGGTCGTACTTGTCCGCGACGTGCGCGGCGTAACGCTTGAGCTCCTCGCCCGGCGCGAAGAGGCGCGACCAGAACGGGTTGGGCTCGAACGAGTACGAGTACGTCGAGGACGGGATGTCGACCGCCAGCCCCGGGTAGCGGTTGACGTGCCACGTGCCGCCGAGGTCGTCCTCCCGCTCGAGGATGAGCAGGTCGTCGTACCCGAGGCGCTTGAGCTGGATGGCCGCGCCCATCCCGCCGAAGCCGGCCCCGACGATGACAGCGTCATAAGTGGTACTCATGGTCCCAGTAAACCAAGTACCACCGGTATCCGACAAGCCTTTGCTCACCGCTCGGCAACAATGGCCCCGTGCATCTCGCGATCATGGTCGTCTCTCTCGTCTCCGTGGTCATCGCCGTCTCCGGGCTGTGCCGGCGGCTGGACCTCTCGGCGCCCATCACTCTCATCGCTGTGGGGATCGTCGGGTCCTACCTCCCGTTCGTCCCCGAGGTGCACCTGACGCCCGAGGTCGTGCTGATCGGGCTGCTCCCACCGCTGCTGTACAGCGCGTCGCTCCAGACCAGCCTGGTCGACTTCAACGCCAACCGCCGGGCCATCCTGCTGCTCGCGATCGGGCTGGTGGCGTTCACCGCGATCGGCGTGGGCGCTCTCCTGCACTGGATCATCCCCGGCCTGACCTGGCCGGCCGCCTTCGCCATCGGGGCAGTCGTCGCGCCCCCGGACGCCGTCGCGGCGACCGCGATCGCCCGGCGGATCGGGTTGCCTAGACGGCTCGTGTCGATCCTCGAGGGTGAGTCGCTGCTCAACGACGCAACGGCGCTGGTCGCGCTGAGCACCGCGATCCTCGCCGCTGACGGCGACTTCAGCGTGGCCGAGATGGGCCTCGACTTCGTGCGCGTCGCGGCGGGCGGTGTCGTCGTCGGGCTGGTGGTGTTCGTGGCCATCGGCTGGATGCGCAAGCACGTGACCGACCCTGTGATGGACACGTCGCTGTCGCTGGTCACGCCCTTCATCGCCTACGTCGCGGCCGAGGAGGCTCACGTCTCGGGCGTGCTGGCCGTGGTCGTGGCCGGGCTGCTGCTGGGCCACAAGGCTCCGATCCTGCAGACCGCGAGCTCCCGCATCTCCGAGCGGCTCAACTGGCACACGATCTCGTTCATGCTCGAGAACACCGTCTTCCTCCTGATCGGTCTCCAGGCCCGCTGGATCATCAGCGACGTCACCGAGAGCAGCCTCTCGGCCGGCACGATCGCCGTGGCGTGTGCCGCCACCCTCGGCGCCGTCATCGTCCTGAGGCTGGCGTGGGTGTTCCCGGCGCGGTACCTCCTGGTGCGGCCGCGGCCGGATGCGTCGGGGCGCCGCCCGCCCCCGTCGTACACCTTCGTGCTGGGCTGGGCCGGCATGCGCGGTGTCGTGACTCTGGCGGCGGCCTTCGCGATCCCCAAGGACTTCCCCCACCACGAGGTACTGCTGCTCATCGCTCTGGTGGTGACGGCCGGAACGCTGTTCCTGCAGGGCCTCTCGCTGCCGTACGTCGTGCGCTGGCTGAAGGTCCCGGCTCCCGACCCGCGCGAGGACGCCCTCGCCCGTGCGGGCCTGTTCCACCAGGCCGGCGCGGCCGGGCTGGCCTGGCTTGACGCTCAGGAGCTCACCGAAGACCCGCACGACACCCAGGCACTGCTGCGCCATCGGGTCGAGCAGCGGGACTTCGCCGCATGGGAGCGGCTGGGCAGTGGCTCGCTCGACGCCGAGGCCCCCAGCGAGGCCTATGCTCGGTTGCGGCTTCAGATGCTGCGCGCCGAGCGCGCGCGGGTCCTGGAGATCCGGTCCGAGGGCAGCATCGCGCACGAGGTCGTCGAGGACGTGCTTCGTGCCCTGGACGTGGAGGAGTCGATGATCGACATCCGCACCGATCGCACCGAGGAGCTGCGGGCGGTCCTGACCGGCTCCGCGCAGGCCTTCCGCCCGCCCGCCGGCTGCGAGCACCTCGACGCGGTTGCCGACGTCGTCCCCGAGTTCCCCGATCCGCGCCAGTGCGTCGACTGTGTCCGTGAGGGAAGCCAGTGGGTGCACCTGCGCATGTGTCTGACGTGCAACGTCGTGCGCTGCTGCGACTCGTCACCGCGGCGGCACTCGACCGTGCACTTCCACGAGACGGGTCACCCGGTCGTGCAGTCGGGGGAGCTGCAGGAGGACTGGAGATGGTGCTACGCGGACGAGATCGTCCAGTCCTGAGCGTCGCCCCGCTAGGTTGGCACTCGTGAGGATCACGAAGTTCGGACACTCCTGCGTACGCATCGAGCACGACGGGCACGCGGTCATCATCGACCCCGGCGTACTCACTGCACGCGAGGCGGTCGAAGGAGCCACCGCGGTGCTCATCACCCACGAGCATCGCGACCACCTGTCGGAGGAGCACCTGCAGGCGATCGACGCGCCGGTGTTCACGATCGACGCCGTGGCGAAGCAGATCACCGACCCCGCAGTGCTCGAACGCACGTCGGTCGTCGCGCCCGGCGACACGTTCGACGTCGGCCTGCCGGTCCGGGCGGTGGGCGAGCTGCACGCCGTGATCCACCCGGAGTTCCAGCGGTTCTTCAACTCGGGCTACGTCGTGACCGCGGGCGAGCAGTCGCTGTTCCACCCCGGCGACTCGTTCACCGATCCCGGCCAGCGCGTGGACGTGCTCTGCGTGCCGGTGTGCGCTCCCTGGGCGAAGCTCTCGGAGTGTCTGGACTTCGCCCGCGCGTACGCCGCACCGGCCAACCTCGCGATCCACGACCTGGTCTACACCGACTTCGGCCTCTCCGTCGTCGACCCGCGGATGGAGGCTTTCGTGGGGGAGCAGAACCGCTACGCCCGGCTGAAGCCCGGCGAGGATCTCTGACATGTCGGACCTGACCCACGAGGAGGCGCACCGGATCGCCCGCGAGAAGGGGGTCAGCGGGCCGCTCTACTGGACTGTCAAGCTGCTGGCCGCTCTCGTGTTCCGGGTCATCTGCGGCTTCACCGCGACCGGCAAGGAGAAGGTTCCCAAGAAGGGCCCGGTCGTGATCGTGCCGAACCACAAGAGCTTCTGGGACCCGTTCTTCGTGGCGATCGTGCTCCGCCGGCCGGTGCACTTCATGGGCAAGGCCGAGCACTTCGACGGGCCGATGGCCAAGACGTTCCTCGCCCTCGGGGCCTTCCCGGTCAAGCGTGGTGAGTCGGACGCGGACGCCCTCGAGACTGCGCGCGCGATCCTGGCGCGAGGCGACGCGCTGGCTCTGTTCCCCGAGGGCACCCGCGTGCGCGACGAGGGCCTAGGCCCTCCCAAGCGTGGCGCTGCCCGGCTGGCGATCGAGGCGGGTGCCCCGCTGGTGCCCGCCACGATCACGGGCACCGAGAAGCGGCGATGGCCGCTGCCGCGCAAGGTGCGCATCGCGTTCGGCGACCCGGTCTCCGTCGAAGGGCTCGAGGCGACCCCCGAGGGCGCTGCCGCAGGCGATCGGCGAAGTCTGGCCGCAGATCACCGAGGAGTACACCCGGTGGCAGACCCGGCCCAGCACCATCGCCGCAGGTGCCGCGGCCTTGGGCCTGGGCGCCTGGCTGGTCAAGAAGAAGCTGGAGAAGTAACCGGCTCGCTCACGAGCCCGTTCACCAGCCGCGAGAGGGCGTCGCGCCAGGTGTCCGCCTCGCGCTCGGCGGGCAGCAGCCACAGGGCGTTTCGCGGTGAGCGTCGGCTTCCAGTCGTCGCGCCAGCGTGGCTGACTGGCTAGCTCTGCAGCGAGTCGCGCACAGGTACCAGCTTGGCCTGTGACTCGGCCAGCTCGCTCGCCGGCTCGGAGTCGGCCACGATCCCGCAGCCCGCGAAGAGGCGCACGCGGTTGCCGGAGATCTCGCCCGAGCGAAGAGCGATGCCCCACTCGCCGTCGCCGCTGGCGTCCATCCAGCCGACCGGCCCGGCGTAGCGGCCGCGGTCCATGCCCTCGATCTCGTCGATGAGCGCGAGCGCATCGCTGGTAGGCGTACCACCGACGGCCGCCGACGGGTGCAAGGCGGCGGCCAGGCCGAGTGACGTGGTGGCGTCGTCGATGACGCCGGCCACGTCGGTGGCCAGGTGCATCACGTTGGGCAGGTGCAGGACGAACGGCGCCTCGGGCACGTTCATCGAGGTGCAGTGGGGAGCGAGCGCGTCCGCGACCGAACGTACGGCGTACTCGTGCTCCTCGAGGTCCTTCGACGACCGCGCCAAGGTGGCAGCGAGGGCGAGGTCACGCTCGTCGTCCCCGGTGCGCCGGATCGTGCCCGCGAGGACGCGCGAGGTCACCAGGCCGCGCTCGCGACGCACCAGGAGCTCGGGCGTCGCGCCGAACAGACCGTCGACGTGGAAGGTCCAGCACGTGTCGTAGCTCGCCGCCAGCCGCTGCAGCGGCCAACGGACGTCGATGTCGTCGGGGGCCGTGGCCATCAGGTCTCGGGCCAGGACGACCTTCTCCAGCTCTCCCGCGTCGATCCGGGCAACCGCTTTGGCCACGACGGTCTCCCACTCCGCGCCGCTGCGGTGGCCGTCTTCGAACGTCACCTCGCCCGGAGGAACCGGCGGGGTTGTCGGAGACACGGCGGGTGGTGTCGTGATCGCGGCGCGGCCGCATGTGGTGACCCACATGGCGTCGCCGCGACGCCCGACCACCACGCTGGGCACCACGAGCACCGAGTCGCCCGGCTCGTCGGCGAAGGCGAACGACCCGAACGCCACGAGTCCCGTGCCGGGGATCTTCATCTCGTCTCGGACGATCGCGTGCGCTGCGCGCTCGGCCCACCACGCGGAAGCCTCCTCGAAGCGCTGCGGCCCCGACGTGCGTACGACGGCGGCGACCCCCCAGCCGACGAGGCCACCGCCGAGTCGTACCCACGCGGTGCTGTGCGGGGCCTTGGGCAGGAGGTCGAGCAGCGGGGCGGTGTCCGCGAGCGCGACGGTGCGCACCACGAGCGGAGACTCGTGCTCCGTTGCGGGGAAGGCGCTCGACGTCACGGGGCAAGCCTAGGACCGGACCGCGTCGGTTCTCACAACCAGGGTTCGACGTGGACGTCGGACCGGACTGCTGGACGCGGTACCCGCAGCCCTAGAGTTGCCCCGTGAGCCGAGCTGATCTCGACAAGGACCCGACCGCCGTAGCAGCGATGTTCGACGACGTGGCCAAGCGCTACGACATCACCAACGACATCCTCTCCCTCGGCCAGGACCGGCGATGGCGGACGCTCGTCCTCGAGGCCGTGGACCCGAAGCCGGGCGAGCTGATCCTCGACCTCGCAGCCGGCACCGGTACGTCGAGCCAGCCGTTCGCCGATGCGGGAGCCACCGTGATCCCGTGTGACTTCTCGCAGGGGATGCTCCAGGTCGGCAAGAAGTCGAAGCCGCACCTGCTGTTCGTGGCCGGGGACGGCACCAAGCTGCCGTTCGCCGACCACACCTTCGACGCGGTCACGATCTCGTTCGGCCTGCGCAACATCGTCGACCACGAGGCCGGGCTGCGCGAGATGCTGCGCGTCACCAAGCCCGGCGGCCGGCTGGTGGTCTGCGAGTTCAGCCGGCCGACGTGGTCGCCGTTCCGCAAGGTCTACATCGAGTACCTCATGAAGACCCTGCCCCGCGTCGCCCGCACCGTCTCGAGCAACCCGGACGCCTACGTCTACCTCGCCGAGTCGATCCGCGCCTGGCCCGACCAGGCCGAGCTCGGCGGCAAGCTGATCAGCGCCGGCTGGAAGAACCCGCGCTGGCGCAACCTCTCCGGCGGCATCGTCGCGCTCCACCACGCGACCGCCTGACGGGGGCTCCGGACCCGGCTTCTAGACTTGGACCCATGACCCCGACCCCCGCCGACGAGCGCGAGGCCGACGTCATCGTCGTCGGCGCAGGTCCGGCCGGCGCGGCGACGGCCTACTGGCTGGCGACCGCCGGGGTCGACGTACTCCTGCTGGAGAAGGCAGCCTTCCCGCGCGACAAGATCTGCGGTGACGGGCTGACGCCGCGTGCAGTCAAGCAGCTGATCGCGATGGGCTTCGACCTCGAGCAGCCCGGATGGCAGAAGAACAAGGGCCTGCGCATCAAGGGTGCCGGTCACACGATCGAGCTGCCGTGGCCGGACCTGGCCGACTACCCGCCGTTCGGCATGGTGCGGGCGCGCATGGACTTCGACGAGATCCTGGCCAGGCACGCGCAGAAGGCGGGCGCCCGGCTGATGGAGCGTACGTCGGTCACCGGTCCCGTCTTCGACAGCAGCGGTCGCGTTGTCGGGGTTACCGCAAAGCCCGTCGACGACCGAGGTAGGAAGGCCGGCGACGTCCAGACCTTCCGGGCACCGATCGTGGTCGCGGCCGACGGCGTGAGCGCCCGGCTGGCGATGGCCCTCGGCCTCGAGCGCCGCGAGAACCGTCCGATGGCCGTCGCCTGCCGCGCCTACTACAAGACCCCGATGCACGACGACGACTACATGGAGTCGTGGCTGGAGCTGTGGGACGGCAAGCCGGGGGAGAGCAACCTGCTCCCCGGCTACGGCTGGATCTTCCCGTGCGGCGACGGCACCGCCAACCTGGGCCTGGGCATCCTCAACTCCAGCGCCGCCTTCCAGAACATCGACTACAAGGACTCGATGCGGCGCTGGCTGGCCAACACCGACCCGGAGCTCGGCTTCCGTGACGAGAACCTCGTGGGCGGGCCGATCCGCTCCGCGGCGCTCCCGATGGGCTTCAACCGCAAGCCGCACTACACGCGCGGCGTGCTCCTCGTCGGCGACGCCGGCGGCATGGTCAACCCGTTCAACGGTGAGGGCATCGACTATGCGCTCGAGGCCGGGCACATGGCGGCCGAGACCGCGCTGCAGGCGCTCGCCCGCAACTCCGGCCCCGCTCGTGAGCGCGTGCTCCAGGGCTATGCCGACGCCCTCGACGCCGAGTACGGCGGCTACTTCACCCTCGGCCGCGGCTTCGCCAAGCTGGTGGGCAACCCGACCTTCATGAAGCTGGCCACCAAGCACGGACTGCCCCGTCCGGCGCTGATGCGCTTCACCATCAAGCTGATGGCCAACCTCACCGACCACAAGGGCGGCGACGCGCACGACCGCATCATCAACGCCTTCGCCAAGATGGCCCCCGACGCGTAACCCACCCCCGGTTTCCAGTGTGACCATCACCTCGTAGACTGTGGCCCGCGCCACTTCGTGAACGAATTCACATGCTCACGAAAAGCGGCGTTCCTTTGGCGAGGAGGGAAGCAATGGAGCTCTACACGCCGGTCCTCGTGCTGGCGGCGATCGCGGCCGGTTTCGCGGTCTTCTCGGTGATCATGAGCGCGATGGTCGGGCCCAAGCGCTACAACCGGGCCAAGCTCGACTCCTACGAGTGCGGCATCGAACCGACGCCCCAGCCTGTGGGCGGTGGCCGCTTCCCCGTCAAGTACTACATCGTGGCGATGCTCTTCATCGTCTTCGACATCGAGATCGTCTTCCTCTACCCGTGGGCCGTCTACTTCGACCAGATGGCGTTCTTCGGGCTGGTCGAGATGGTCCTGTTCATCGCGACAGTGTTCATCGCCTACGCCTACGTCTGGCGTCGCGGCGGACTGGATTGGGACTGATCTCCAATGGGTGTTGAGGAAAAGCTCCCCAGTGGCGTCCTGCTGACCACCGTCGAGGGCGTCGCGGGCTACTTCCGCAAGGCGTCGTTCTGGCCGGCCACGTTCGGCCTCGCCTGCTGTGCGATCGAGATGATGACCAGCGGCGGCCCGCGCTACGACCTCGGCCGGTTCGGCATGGAGGTCTTCCGCGCCTCGCCGCGTCAGGCCGACCTGATGATCGTCGCCGGGAGGGTCAGCCAGAAGATGGCGCCCGTGCTGCGGCAGATCTACGACCAGATGCCCGACCCCAAGTGGGTCCTGGCGATGGGCGTCTGCGCGAGCAGCGGCGGCATGTTCAACAACTACGCGATCGTCCAGGGCGTCGACCACGTCGTACCCGTGGACATGTACCTCCCGGGCTGCCCGCCGCGCCCGGAGATGCTGATCGACGCCATCCTCAAGCTCCACGAGCAGGTGCAGACCGCGAAGCTCGGTGCCCACCGACAGACCGAGATCGTCGAGCTCGAGACCGCCGCGCTCAACGCGCTTCCCACCTCGGAGATGAAGGGACTGCTGCGGTGACCGACGAGGTTCCTACCGGCTCCACCAGCGGCGAGCTGATCGACGCCGAGGCCGCCCAGGCGGAGGTTGTGGGAGTTCGCACCGGCATGTACGGCGGCGACACCAGCGGCTACGCCGGGCTCGTCCAGCCGATCGTGATGCCAGGTGGCACGCACCCTCCCTACGGCGGCTGGTTCGACCAGGTGCACGGCGCGCTGACCACGGTCGCTCCCGAGGGCGCCATCGAGAAGGTCGTCGTGCACCGCGGCGAGATCACCTTCTTCATCCGCCGTGAGCACCTCGCCGAGGTGGCGCAGCGCCTGCGCGACGACGAGTCCCTGCGCTTCGAGCTGCTCAGCGGGGTCTCGGGCGTGCACTACCCGGACGAGCCCGGGCGCGAGCTGCACGCGGTCTACCACCTGCTGTCGATGACCCACAACCGCCGCATCCGCCTCGAGGTCACCGCCCCCGATGCCGACCCGCACATCCCGAGCCTGGTGCCGACGTACCCGACCGCCGACTGGCACGAGCGGGAGACCTACGACTTCTTCGGCATCGTCTTCGACGGCCACCCCGCGCTGACCCGGATCATGATGCCCGACGACTGGCCGGGTCACCCGCAGCGCAAGGACTACCCCTTGGGCGGCATCCCGGTCGAGTACAAGGGCGCAACGATCCCACCGCCCGACACGCGGAGGAGCTACAGCTGATGACGACCACATCCGACCCGTACGCCGCGGCGGGCAACGAGACCAGCCAGGGCAAGGTCTTCACCGTCACCGGCCAGGACTGGGACTCGATCGCCTCAGGGCTCGCCGAGGAGGGCGACGACCGCATCGTGGTCAACATGGGTCCGCAGCACCCGTCGACCCACGGCGTGCTCCGGCTGATCCTCGAGCTCGAGGGCGAGTCGGTGACCGAGGCCCGCTGCGGCATCGGCTACCTCCACACCGGCATCGAGAAGAACATGGAGTTCCGCACCTGGACGCAGGGCGTGACCTTCTGCACCCGCATGGACTACCTCAGCCCGTTCCACAACGAGCTGACCTACTGCCTCGGCGTCGAGCGTCTGCTCGACATCGAGGACCAGATCCCGGAGAAGGCCCAGGTCATGCGGGTCCTGCTCTCCGAGCTGAACCGCATCTCCAGCCACCTCGTCTGCATCGCCACCGGCGGCATGGAGATCGGCGCGCTGACCGTGATGACGATCGGCTTCCGGGAGCGCGAGCTGACCCTCGACCTCTTCGAGCTGATCACCGGCCTGCGCATGAACCACGCGTTCTTCCGACCCGGCGGCGTAGCCCAGGACCTGCCGCCCGGTGCGCTCGACCAGATCCGCGACTACATCGCGCTGATGAAGAAGCGGCTGCCCGAGTACGCCGCCTTCTGCAACGCCAACCCGATCTTCATCGGACGGCTCAAGGACGTCGGCTACCTCGACCTCGCCGGCTGCCTCGCTCTCGGCATCACCGGCCCCGTGCTGCGCTCCACCGGCTATCCGTGGGACATGCGCAAGACGCAGCCCTACAGCGGCTACGAGGACTACGACTTCGACGTCGTCACCTGGGACACCTGCGACTCCTATGGCCGCTTCCGCATCCGGCTCGAGGAGATGCACCAGTCGCTGCGCATCGTCGAGCAGTGCGCCGACCGGCTACAGGCGCTCGAGGGCGCACCGGTGATGATCGGCGACAAGAAGATCGCGTGGCCCTCGCAGCTGGCGATCGGCACCGACGGCATGGGCAACAGCCTCGACCACATCAAGCACATCATGGGTGAGTCGATGGAGGCCCTGATCCACCACTTCAAGCTGGTCACCGAGGGCTTCCGGGTCCCGGCCGGCCAGGCCTACGTGCCGGTCGAGTCGCCTCGTGGTGAGCTCGGGGCGCACGTGGTGTCCGACGGCGGCACGCGCCCGTTCCGTGCGCACTTCCGAGACCCGTCGTTCACCAACCTGCAGGCCACCTCGGTGATGAGCGAGGGCGGCATGGTGGCGGACGTGATCGTCGCGATCGCGTCCATCGACCCGGTGATGGGAGGGGTCGACCGGTGATCGACCAGACCACGTACGACGAGCTCCAGCAGATCGCCGCGCGCTACCCTCAGCCGCGCTCGGGCCTGCTGCCCATGCTCCACCTCGTGCAGAGCGCTCAGGGCCGCATCACGCCGGAGGGCATCGAGGCCTGTGCGGAGATCCTCGGCCTCTCGGCCGCGGACGTCTCCGGCGTCGCGACCTTCTACACGATGTACAAGCGCCGGCCCGTCGGGGACTACCACGTCGGTGTCTGCACCAACACGCTGTGCGCGGTGATGGGTGGTGACGCGGTCTTCGAGCGGCTCAAGGACCACCTCGACGTCGGCAACGACGAGACCACAGACGACGGCAAGATCACCCTCGAGCACGTCGAGTGCAACGCGGCCTGCGACTACGCCCCCGTGGTGATGGTCAACTGGGAGTTCATGGACAACCAGACCCCGGCCTCTGCCGTCAAGCTGGTCGACGACCTGCGTGCCGGCAAGGAGGTCCGCTCCACCCGCGGGCCCAGGATCTGCACCTGGCGCGAGGCCGAGCGGGTGCTCGCCGGGTTCAACGACGGCCTGGCCGACGAGGGGCCGGCGGCCGGTCCAGCGTCGCTTGCGGGCCTGGAGATCGCGAACGAGAAGGGCTGGAAGGCGCCGTGACCCTGACTCCCGTCCTCACCGAGCACTGGGGTGGCGACCGGCCGTGGACCCTGGCGTCCTACGAGAGCACCGGTGGCTACCAGGCACTGCGCAAGGCTCTCGGGGCCAACCCCGACGACCTGATCCAGCTGATCAAGGACTCCGGACTCCGCGGTCGCGGCGGGGCCGGCTTCCCGACCGGCATGAAGTGGGGCTTCATCCCGCAGGACAACCCCAACCCGACGTACCTCGTGGTCAACGCCGACGAGTCGGAGCCGGGCACCTGCAAGGACATCCCGCTGATGATGGCCAACCCCCACGTGCTGGTCGAGGGCGTGGTGATCAGCTCGTTCGCCATCCGTGCCAACACCGCCTTCATCTACATCCGTGGTGAGGTGCTGCACGTGGTCCGTCGCGTCCAGGCCGCGGTCGAGGACGCCTACGCAGCCGGCCACCTCGGCAAGAACATCCACGGCACGGGCTACGACCTCGACGTCGTCGTGCACGCCGGCGCGGGCGCCTACATCTGCGGCGAGGAGACGGCCCTGCTCGAGGGCCTCGAAGGCAGGCGCGGCCAGCCCCGGCTACGTCCGCCGTTCCCGGCCGTGGCCGGCCTCTACGCCAGCCCCACGGTCATCAACAACGTCGAGTCGATCGCGTCGGTGCCGTGCATCGTCGAGCGCGGCGCGCAGTGGTTCTCCTCGATGGGCACCGAGCGCAGCAAGGGCATGACGCTCTACTCGCTGTCTGGCCACGTCGTGCGTCCGGGGCAGTACGAAGCCCCGCTCGGCGTCACGCTGCGCCAGCTGCTCGAGCTCAGCGGCGGTGTCCGCGAGGGTCACGAGCTGAAGTTCTGGACACCCGGTGGATCCAGCACGCCGATCCTGACGGCCGAGCACCTCGACGTACCTCTCGACTACGAAGCCGTCGGCGCCGCCGGCTCCATGCTCGGCACCAAGGCGCTGCAGATCTTCGACGAGACCACCTGCGTCGTACGCGCGGTCCTGCGCTGGACCGAGTTCTACAAGCACGAGTCCTGCGGCAAGTGCACGCCGTGCCGCGAGGGCACGTGGTGGCTGGTGCAGGTGCTGGCGAGGCTGGAGAAGGGCAACGGCACCGAGGCCGACCTGGAGATGCTGCTCGACCAGTGCGACAACATCCTGGGCCGCTCGTTCTGTGCCCTCGGTGACGGCGCTACGAGCCCGATCACCTCGAGCATCCAGTACTTCCGCGACGAGTACCTCGCCCACTTCGAGCACGGCGGCTGCCCGTTCGACCCGGCAGCGTCCACGCTCTTCGCCACCGAGGGGGCCAAGGCATGACGGTCTCGACAAGCTCGACCACCGGGGCTCCGCCCGAGACGCTGGTGACGTTCACGATCGACGGTCAGGAGGTCAGCGTTCCCAAGGGCACGCTGGTCATCCGGGCCGCCGAGCAGATCGGCGTCCAGATCCCGCGCTTCTGTGACCACCCGTTGCTCGCCCCGGTCGGGGCGTGCCGCCAGTGCCTGGTCGAGGTCGCGCTGCCCGGTCCGGACGGCGAGCCGAAGACGATGATGGGCCCGCCCGGACGCGTGAAGCCGCAGGCCTCCTGCACGCTGGTCGCCTCGCCCGGCATGGTCGTCAGCACCCAGCTCTCCTCGCCGATCGCCGACAAGGCGCAGACCGGCGTCATGGAGGCGCTGCTGATCAACCACCCGCTGGACTGCCCGGTCTGCGACAAGGGCGGTGAGTGCCCGCTGCAGAACCAGGCGATGTCCAACGGCCGCGGCGAGACCCGGTTCGCCGAGGCCAAGCGCACCTTCCCCAAGCCGATCAACATCTCCGCGCAGGTGCTGCTCGACCGCGAGCGCTGCGTGCTGTGCGCGCGCTGCACGCGCTTCTCCGAGCAGATCGCCGGCGACCCGTTCATCGCGCTGCTCGAGCGGGGTGCGCTGCAGCAGGTCGGCATCTACGAGAAGGAGCCGTTCGAGTCGTACTTCTCGGGCAACGCGATCCAGATCTGCCCGGTGGGTGCGCTCACCTCGGCGACCTATCGCTTCCGCGCCCGCCCGTTCGACCTCGTCTCCACCCCGAGCATCGCCGAGCACGACTCGTGCGGCTCGGCGATCCGCGTCGACCACCGCCGTGGCAAGGTCGTCCGTCGCCTGGCCGGCAACGACCCGGCCGTCAACGAGGAGTGGATCACCGACAAGGACCGCTTCGGGTTCGGCTACGCCACGCAGCCCGATCGGCTCACCCACCCGCTGGTGCGCGAGGACGGTGAGCTCCGCCCGGCCAGCTGGCCCGAGGCGCTGGCGGTCGCGGCCCGTGGCCTCAAGGCGGCCGGCGCCGTCGGCGTACTCACCGGTGGGCGCCTGACGCTCGAGGACGCCTACGCCTACAGCAAGTTCGCCCGGCTGGCCTTGCGCACCAACGACATCGACTTCCGTTCGCGGCCGCACTCGGTCGAGGAGGCGGAGTTCCTCGCCTCCACCGTCGCGGGCACGCCGGTCGGAGTCACCTTCGAGTCGCTGGAAAAGACCAAGACGGTCCTCCTGCTCGGCCTGGAGCCGGAGGAGGAGGCCGGGGCACTGTTCCTGCGGCTTCGCAAGGCCGCCAAGGCCGGTGCCCGGATCTTCTCGGTGACGCCCTTCGCCACGAGGGGCCTGACCAAGCTCGGTGGCACTGTCATCACCGCCGCGCCCGGAGACGAGGCGGCGGTCATCGCCGAGCTCCAGCACCACGCAGACCTCGCGCTCGACGGAGGGGGCGTCGTCCTGGCGGGCGAGCGGCTCGCGACCTCCCCGGGTGCGCTCAGCGCGCTCCTCGACCTGGTCGGTACGACGGGCGCCAAGCTCGCCTGGGTCCCGCGTCGCGCGGGCGATCGTGGCGCGGTGGAGGCCGGCTGCCTGCCGAACCTCCTGCCCGGCGGCCGTCCCGTCGAGGACGCCCACGCGCGGGTCGACGTGGCTGCCGACTGGGGCACCACGGTGCCCACCTCGCTCGGCCGGGACACCGACGGCATGCTCGCGGCGCTGTCCGAGGGCGAGCTGAAGGGGCTCGTCGTCGGTGGCGTCGAGCTCGACGACCTGGCCGACCCCCGCGCAGCGCGCGACGCCCTGGCGGCGGCCCAGTTCGTGGTCTCCCTGGAGATCCGTCGCAGTGCCGTCAGCGAGCTGGCCGACGTGGTCTTCCCCGTCGCCGCTGCCGCTGAGAAGTCCGGCACGTTCGTCAACTGGGAGGGCCGCGGCCGCTCCTTCGACAAGGTCCTGACCGAGTCGCACAGCCTGCCCGACCTCCGGGTGCTGGCCGGCATCGCCGAGGAGCTCGGCGTCGACCTCGGGTTCCGCACCACCGACAAGGTGGCCGCGGAGATCGCCGAGCTCGGGCCGTGGGACGGCGACCGCGCCGCTCGGCCGGCGGTCGGTCCGTCGGGTGGCGCCGACGGCGTCCGGCTCGCCACCTGGAAGCTGATGGTCGACGACGGCCGCATGCTCGACGGCGACGCCGCCCTGCGAGCCACCGGACGCACCGCGGTCGCACTGGTGTCGGCGGCCACCTACGACCAGGCCGGCCTCGGCGACACGGTCACGATCACCACCGACCTCGGCTCTGTCGTCCTCCCGGTCGCCGTCATGGACCTCCCCGACGGCGTCGTGTGGGCGCCGTCGAACACCGACGGCGTCAACCTCGCCCGCGACCTGGGCGCCGGTGCCGGCTCCGTCGTACGACTCTCCGACGGAGGTGCGGCATGAACCCCGCCGGCTTCGGCGTAGACCCCTGGTGGCTGGTGCTCATCAAGGCCGTCGCGATCTTCCTGATCCTGGTGCTGCTGACGCTGTTCAACATCTGGTTCGAGCGTCGCGTCGTGGGCCGCATGCAGCACCGCATCGGCCCCAACGTGCACGGTCCCTTCGGCCTCCTCCAGAGCCTCGCCGACGGCGTGAAGCTCGCGCTCAAGGAGGACATCATCCCCAAGGCCGCTGACAAGGCGGTCTTCCTCATCGCCCCGGTCGTCGCGACGGTCCCGGCGTTCCTGACCTTCTCGGTCGTCCCGCTCGGCCCCGAGGTCGGGCTGCCGTGGACCGACCGCACGACGCCGCTGCAGCTGACCGACATGCCCGTCGCGGTGCTCTTCGTGCTGGCCATCTCCTCGATCGGCATCTACGGCATCGTGCTCGGTGGCTGGTCCTCCGGGTCGACCTACTCCCTGCTGGGCGGCCTGCGCTCGAGCGCGCAGATGATCTCCTACGAGGTCGCGATGGGCCTCTCGCTCGTCGCCGTCTTCATGTACGCCGGCTCGATGTCGACCTCGGAGATCGTGGCCGCGCAGGACGAGAGGCTCTGGTACGGCCTGGCCCTGATCCCCTCGTTCGTGATCTTCGTGATCTCGATGGTGGGCGAGACCAACCGCGCTCCGTTCGACCTCCCCGAGGCCGAGGGCGAGCTCGTCGGCGGCTTCCACACCGAGTACTCCTCGCTGAAGTTCGCGCTGTTCTTCCTCGCCGAGTACATCAACATGGCAACCGTCTCCGCGATGGCGACGACGCTGTTCCTGGGCGGCTGGCACGCCCCCTGGGGCTTCAACCAGCTCGGGGGCGGAGTGCTCGACGAGGGCTACTGGGGCCTGTTCTGGTTCTTCCTGAAGGTCATCGGTTTCATCTGGTTCTTCATCTGGCTGCGCGGCACGCTGCCGCGGCTGCGCTACGACCAGTTCATGTCCTTCGGCTGGAAGCGGCTGATCCCGATCTCGCTGCTGTGGATCATCGCCGTTGCGACGATGCGCGCGATCGACCTCGAGGGTGGCATCCCGCGCGAGGCGCTGCTGATCGCGATCGGCGCCCTGGCGGCGGTGTTCCTGGTGATGTTCTTCTTCACTGCCGAGCCCGAGCCCGAGCCGACGCCTGAACCGGTCGCGTTCGACGCGTTCGCGGGCGGCTTCCCGGTCCCGCCGATGCCCGGTACGCCGGTCCGCGGCGCCGCACCCGGGATCGTCTTCGCCGACCAGAACCCGATCGAGGAGCAGGCCTGATGTCCACCTTCCGCGAGAAGTACGTCGACCCGCTCTGGAACCCGGTCGCCGGTTTCGGCGTCACGTTCCGCACGCAGTTCAAGAAGGTCGTCACCGAGCAGTACCCGTTCGAGAAGAAGCCCACCGCCCCGCGGTTCCACGGCCGGCACCAGCTCAACCGCTGGCCCGACGGGCTGGAGAAGTGCATCGGCTGCGAGCTCTGCGCCTGGGCGTGCCCGGCCGATGCGATCTACGTCGAAGGTGCCTCCAACACCGAGGCGGAGAGGTTCTCGCCGGGGGAGCGCTACGGCCGCGTCTACCAGATCAACTACCTGCGCTGCATCCTGTGCGGGCTCTGCATCGAGGCCTGCCCGACGCGGGCGCTGACCATGACCAACGAGTACGAGCTCGCCGACAACAACCGCGCCGACCTCATCTACGAGAAGCAGGACCTGCTGGCGCCCCTCCTGCCCGGCATGGAGCAGCCACCGCACGCGATGCTGCTCGGCGACGACGAGACCGACTACTACCGCGGGTCGTTCCGCCCCCAGTCCGGCGGCGTGCCGAAGCGCAGCCGGGAGGGTGACCACTGATGGCCGCGTTCTGGGTCCTCGCCCCGGTCATGGTGATCGCGGCCCTGGGCATCCTCGTCGTACGCAAGGCCGTGCACGCCGCGCTGCTGCTGGCGGTGGTGATGATCAGCCTGGCGATCCTGTACGCCGTGCAGGACGCGCCGTTCCTCTTCGCGGTGCAGATCATCGTCTACACCGGCGCGATCCTGATGCTCTTCCTGTTCGTGCTCATGCTCGTCGGCGTCGACGCCTCCGACTCGGTGGTGGAGACGATCAAGGGCCAGCGGCTGATGGCCCTGGCGGTGGGCGTCCTCTTCGGGGTCACGATGGTGCTCGGGGTCGCCCAGTTCAGCCTCGGACCGGTGGTCGGGCTCGACGAGGCTCAGACGGACGGCAACGTGCCCGCGGTGGCCAGGCTGCTGTTCTCCGACTTCGTCTTCGCGTTCGAGGCGACCTCGGCGCTGCTCATCACCGCGGCGATCGGAGCCATGGTGCTCGCCCACCGGGAGCGGCTCACCCCCAAGGCTTCGCAGGCCGACCTGGCCAAGCAGCGGGTGCGCGACTACGCCGAGAGCGGCAAGCACCTCGGCCCGCTGCCGACACCCGGCGTGTTCGCACGGCACAACGCCGTGGACACCCCGGCGCTGCTGCCCGACGGGTCCACCACCGACCTGTCGGTCAACCGCATCCTCGCGTCACGAGGGACGGTGCGATCCGCGCCCGACCTTGCAGACGACATCAAGGAGCTCACCCAAGGAGGGGACCAGTGATGGACACCGAGCCGTTCATCGTCCTCTCGACGATCCTCTTCACGATCGGCGCCGTGGGTGTGCTCGTCCGTCGCAACGCGATCGTCGTGTTCATGTGCGTGGAGCTGATGCTCAACGCCTGCAACCTCGCGTTGGTGACCTTCGCCCGGCAGCACGGCAACCTCGACGGTCAGGTGGCTGCCTTCTTCGTGATGGTGGTGGCCGCGGCCGAGGTCGTCGTCGGGCTGGCGATCATCATGACCATCTTCCGCACGCGACGCTCGGCCTCGGTCGACGACGCCAGCCTCCTGAAGTTCTGAGGGGTTCAGCGTGTTCTCGATTGCGACAACTGTGACCACACAGGCACCGGTCATCCACCCCGAGCAGGCAGACGGCTTCTTCACCCTGCTGTGGGTGATCATCGCGCTGCCTGCGCTCGGCGCGGCCGTCATTCTCGTCCTCGGCAACGACCGCACCCGCGCGTTCGCCCACTGGCTGGGCTGCGCGACGGTCCTAGGGTCCTTCGTGCTCAGCCTGGTCGCGTTCTTCAACCTGCAGGGCCTCGACGAGCACGAGCGCCAGGTCGGCCAGCACCTGTGGACCTGGTTCGAGGTGGCCGGCTTCAAGGCGGACTTCGGCATCCTCTACGACCCCCTGGCCGCGCTCTTCCTGCTGCTGATCACCGGCGTAGGCTCGCTGATCCACATCTACTCGGTCGGCTACATGGCGCACGATGACCGGCGCCCTCGTTTCTTCGCCTACCTCAACCTCTTCGTCGCCGCGATGCTGGCGCTGATCCTCGCCGACAACTACCTCGGCGTCTTCCTCGGCTGGGAGGGAGTCGGCCTCGCGTCGTACCTGCTGATCGGCTTCTGGCAGCACAAGACCACTGCTGCGGTCGCCGCCAAGAAGGCCTTCGTGGTCAACCGGGTCGGTGACATCGGCATGGCGCTGGGCACGATGCTGCTGATCGCCACGTTCGGGTCGGTGAGCTTCCAGGTGGTCTCGGAGAACATCGAGAGCGTCTCCGACAACACCATCACCTGGCTCGGCCTCGCCTTCCTGCTCGCGGCCTGCGGCAAGTCCGCCCAGGTCCCGCTGCAGTCCTGGCTCCTCGACGCGATGGAAGGCCCGACGCCGGTGTCGGCGCTGATCCACGCGGCGACCATGGTGACCGCAGGCGTCTACCTGGTGACGCGCTCCAACTTCATCTACGAGAACAGCGAGGTCGCCCAGACCGCGGTCGTGATCGTCGGTGCGGTCACGCTTCTGTGGGGTGCTGTCATCGGTTGCGCCAAGGACGACATCAAGAAGGCCTTGGCCGGTTCGACCATGAGCCAGATCGGCTACATGATGCTGGCCGCCGGCCTCGGCGTCGCCGGCTACGCGTTCGCGATCTTCCACCTGCTCACCCACGGCTTCTTCAAGGCCAACATGTTCCTCGGCGCCGGCTCGGTGATGCACGCGATGGACGACGACGTGAACATGCGGCACTACGGCGCGCTGCAGAAGGCCGTGCCGATCACGTTCTTCACCTTCGCCACCGGCTACCTCGCGATCCTCGGGGTCCCGCCGTTCTCAGGCTTCTGGTCCAAGGACAAGATCATCGAGACCGCGTGGGCCGAGAACCCGGTCATCGGCATCGCGGCCATGGCCGGCGCCGGCATCACCGCGTTCTACATGACGCGCCTGATGCTGATGACGTTCTTCACCAAGAAGCGGTGGAGCGACGGGGTCCACCCCCACGAGTCGCCCTGGGTGATGACCGGCCCGCTCGTCGTACTCGCGGTGCTGTCGGCCGCCGGTGGGCTGCTGCTCGCCGGTGGCTGGATCACCGACTGGCTCGAGCCGGTCGTCGGGCACGCCGAGCACCACGAGCTCGGCATCCCCGTGGTGGTGTTCAGCCTGATCGTGCTCGCGGTCGTCGCCGCCGGCGTCGCAGTCGCGTGGTTCACGATCCAGAAGCAGGAGGTGCCGCGTGAGGCGCCGCAGAACGTCTCGTTCGTCACCCGCGCGGCCCGTGCCGACCTGTACGGCGACGCGTTCAACGAGGCGGTGCTGATGCGACCCGGCGACCAGCTGGTCGAGGGGCTGGTCGACCTCGACGACAAGGTCATCGACGGGTTCGTCGACGGCACGGCCTTCGCGTCCGGTGGCATCTCGCTCGGCATGCGGCGGCTGCAGACCGGCTTCGTCCGCACCTATGCCCTCTCGGTCCTGGCCGGCGCTGTGCTCGTCGTCCTCGCACTCCTGGCGGTGAACCTCACGTGAATCAGGACTTCCCGTGGCTGACCACGCTCATGCTGCTGCCGATGGTCGGCAGCGTCGTCGTGATGGCTCTGCCCAAGAACGGCTCGGCCCTGCCCAAGCAGGTCGCGATCGGGTTCTCGGGCCTGGCCCTGGCGCTCGGCATCGCGGTGGCGGCGGGGTTCTCCCCCGACGGTGACCGCTACCAGTACACCGAGCTCACCGACTGGATCCCCGCCTTCGGCGCCCACTACTCCCTGGGTCTGGACGGCATCGGCCTGACGCTTGTGCTCCTGACCGTCGTGCTCACGCCGATCGTGATGCTGGCGTCCTGGAACGACGGCGACGACGGCCGCTACTCCGCCAACGCGTTCTTCGCGTGGATGCTCGCGCTCGAGGCTTTCGCCATCGGCGTCTTCTGCGCGACCGACGTGCTGCTGTTCTACGTGCTGTTCGAGGCGACGCTGATCCCGGTCTACTTCCTGATCGGCGGGTTCGGTGGCCCCAACCGGGCCTACGGCGCCGTCAAGTTCCTGCTCTACAACCTCTTCGGCGGCCTCTTGATGCTCGCCTCGGTCGTCGGGCTGTACGCCGAGTCGGCGAAGACCGAGGGCGGCGCGACCTACCTGCTTTCCGAGCTCTCCCAGCTCGACCTGGGCACCAACGTGGAGCGCTGGCTGTTCATCGGCTTCTTCATCTCGTTCGCGATCAAGGCGCCGCTGTTCCCGCTGCACACCTGGCTTCCCGACGCGGCAGCCGAGGCCACGCCCGGCACCCAGGTGCTGATGGTCAGCGTGCTGGACAAGATCGGCACGTTCGGCATGATCCGGTTCTGCCTGGGGCTGTTCCCCAACGCGTCGGACTGGGCCACGCCCGTCGTACTCGTGATGGCGACGGTCTCGGTCGTCTACGGCGCGCTCGTGGCGATCGGCCAGCGCAACATCTCGCGCCTGATCGCCTTCACGTCTGTCTCGCACTTCGGCTTCATCGTGATGGGCATCTTCGTGTTCAACAGCCTGGGCCAGTCCGGCTCGACGCTGTACATGTTCAACCACGGTCTCTCCACCGCAGCGCTGTTCCTGATCGCAGGCTTCCTGGTCCGCCGCCGCAACAGCGCGATGATCGAGGACTTCGGGGGAGTGGAGAAGGTCGCGCCGATCCTGGCGGGCACGTTCCTGGTCGCCGGCCTCTCGACGCTGTCGCTCCCAGGCCTCTCGCCGTTCGTCTCGGAGTTCATGGTGCTGGCCGGTGCCTTCACCTACAACCAGTGGATGGCGATCGTCGCGGTCAGCGCGATCGTGCTGGCTGCGCTCTACATCCTGCTGATGTACCAACGCACGATGACCGGGCCGGCCAAGCCGGGCACCGAGGCCATCACCGACCTCAACCGCCGTGAGATCGCCGTCGTCGCGCCGCTGGTGGCGCTGATCGTCGGCCTCGGCTTCTTCCCGCAGGTGCTGCTCGACTCGATCAACCCTGCTGTGGACGCCACGATCTCGCACGTGGGCAAGGAGAACCCTGCCCCCACCGTCACCGCTGAGGAAGGGGCCCACGAGTGAAGGACTTCGTCAAGCCGACGATCGAGTACTTCGAGCTGTCGCCCCTCCTCATCGTGCTGGGCGTCGCCTGCGCCGGGGTGCTTGTCGAGGCGTTCGCACCTCGCCGGCTCCGCTTCGTGACCCAGACGCTCCTGGCGATGGTCGGGCTCGTCGCGGCCTTCGGGATGACGATCTGGGTCGGCGTCCGCCTCGACGAGGTCGGTGACGACGCGATCGGGAAGATCACGGCCGAGGGCGCGATCGCCGTGGACGGGCCGTCGGTCTTCCTCTGGGGCCTGATCCTGGTGCTCGCCCTCACCGGCGTGTTCCTGTTCGCCGAGCGACACGTCGACGGCGGCGTCAGCGCCTTCGCCGGCCAGGCCGCCGCGCTTCCGGGCACCGAGGCCGAGCGCCAGGCATCCACCCGCGGGCTGGAGCACACCGAGGTCTACCCGCTCCTGATGTTCTCCGTCGGCGGCATGCTGCTGTTCCCGGCGTCCAACGACCTGCTCACGATGTTCGTCGCGCTCGAGATCCTGTCCCTGCCGCTCTACCTGCTCTGCGGGCTCGCACGTCGTCGCCGGCTGCTCAGCCAGGAAGCCGCGATGAAGTACTTCCTGCTCGGCGCCTTCAGCTCCGGCTTCTTCCTGTACGGCGTCGCGCTGGTCTACGGCTACTCCGGCTCGTTCCGGCTCAGCGAGATCAGCACCGCGATCGAGAGCAACATCGGGTCCAACGGTCTGCTGCTCGGCGGCATCGGCCTGATAGCGGTCGGCATGCTGTTCAAGATCGGTGCCGCGCCGTTCCACGCGTGGACGCCGGACGTCTACCAGGGAGCCCCGACCGCGGTGACGGCGTTCATGGCCGCATGCACCAAGGTCGCCGCCTTCGGTGCCCTGCTGCGCATCTTCTACGTCGGCTTCGGCTCGGCGCGCTTCGACTGGACGCCGATGATCTGGATCGTCGCGATCGTGACGATGGTCGTCGGTGGCCTGCTCGCGCTGACCCAGACCGACGTCAAGCGCATGCTCGCGTACTCCTCGATCGCGCACGCCGGGTTCCTCCTCACCGGCTTCGTGGGTCTCCACCAGACCGGCGACGCCGACAAGCTGTCCTCGATCCAGGCGGTGCTCTTCTACCTGGTCACCTACGGCTTCATGATCGTGGCCGCCTTCGCGGTCGTGACCCTGGTGCGCGACGCCGGCGGCGAGGTCACCCAGCTCCAGCGCTGGGCCGGCATCGGCAAGGAGTCGCCGCTGGTCGCCGGCGTCTTCGCGTTCCTGCTGCTGGGCATGGCCGGCATCCCGCTGACCAGCGGCTTCACCGGCAAGTGGGCGGTGTTCGCGTCCGCGGCTGCGGGCGGTGCCTGGCCGCTCGTCGTCGCCGGCGTACTCGTCTCCGCCGTCGCAGCCTTCTTCTACGTCCGGGTGATCGTGCTGATGTTCTTCAACGAGCCGCTCCCCGCCGGCGCAGGAGGACCCGCGGTGTCGGTGCCCAGCATCCTGACGACTATCGTGATCGCCGTCGGGTTCGCGGCCACGGTCGTGCTCGGCATCGTCCCCGGACAGCTGCTGGACCTGGCCGGGTCCGTGGGACAGTTCGTCCGCTAGTTCCTTGGCTGAAGGCAGGCTCGTTGTGACCTCGACACCCGCGTCGTCGCTGGCGCTCCCGGTCCTCGACGAGGCCTTGGAAGCGCGGCTGCGCGCCCGCATGGAGGACATCGAGGTGCGCCTCGAGCAGGCCATCCAGAGTGAGGCGCCCTTCGTCACCCAGGCGGCGCGGCACCTGATGCAGGCAGGCGGCAAGCGGTTCCGACCGCTGCTCGTGCTGCTGGCCGCGGAGACCGGCTCGCCCGACAACGACGACGTGCTGACGGCGGCCTGCGTGGTCGAGCTGACCCACCTCGCTTCGCTCTACCACGACGACGTGATGGACGAGGCAGCACTGCGGCGCGGTGCCGACTCCGCCAACGCCCGCTGGGACAACCTGGTCGCGATCCTCACCGGTGACTGGCTGTTCTCCAAGTCGTCCGAGCTCACCGCACAGCTCGGTCCCGATGCCGTGCGCATCCAGGCAGAGACGTTCAGCCGGCTCGTCGAGGGGCAGATCCTGGAGACGCTCGGCCCCGAGGAGCGGGACCCGCTCGCGCACTACCTGCGCGTCGTCGAGGGCAAGACCGGCTCGCTGATCGCGACCTCGGCTCGCTACGGAGCGATGTTCGCCGGTGCTCCAGCCGAGGTGGTCGACGCGCTCACGGCGTACGGCGAGAAGGTTGGCGTCGCCTTCCAGCTCTCCGACGACATCCTCGATGTCGGGAGCGACTCGGAGGAGTCCGGCAAGACTCCCGGCACCGACCTCCGCGAGGGTGTGCCGACCCTGCCCGTCTTGATGGCCCAGCAGTCGACGGACCCGGCGGACGCGCGGTTGCTCGAGCTGCTCGACTCGGACCTCACCGACGACGCCCTCCTCTCCGAGACGCTCGCCCTGCTGCGCAAGCACCCCGCGATGGACCAGGCCCGCGCCCACGTGCTCGACCTCGCCCGTGAGGCGAGCGCGCTGCTCGGCGTACTGCCCGAGGGTCCGGTCCGCGAGGCACTCACCACCTTCGCCGACCTGATCGCGACCCGCACCTCGTGACGCGGCGGCAGGCGGGCTGGCTGGTCCTGCTCGTCGCCTTCGTCGTCTGCGTTCTGGGCGGCTTCCAGTACTGGCGCACCCACGACACAGTGCTGAACCCCTACGCCTACGGCCTCCAGCCGGCGCCAGTGCCTGCGGGCACCACGCTGTACGCCGACATCTACGTCGGGAACGAGCCGCAGACCGTGAAGATCGACGACGTCGAGCCCGATCTCGCTCGCCGCACGGTGCAGACCGACGTTGGCTACGTGCTGTGCCACGGCGGCGAGCCGAACAACGTCGCGGTCGGACTGGACGAGCTCGAGGAGATCTGCGACCGGGTCGAGCCGGCCATCGGGAAGACCGTCACTTTCGGCGACGACGACAAGACCAGCCTGATGGTCGCGATCACCTCCGAGACCACCGGCGCGGTGGAGGTGCATGGCTACCGCATCGACTACTCCACCGGCTGGCGCAGTGGCCACCGCGCCGTCGGGGTTGTCACGATCGTCAGGTTCCGCTGAGGCGTCACTCGGTGTAGACGGTGACCACCAGGCGGTGCCCCTTGGGGACCTGCTCGTTCGGTGCCGGGTCCTGGGCGTAGATGTCCTGGTAGGCCCCCTGCCGGGCGTCGCCGAGAACGCCGTAGGCGATGTCCAGCGTGAAGTTCTCGCGCACCCAGACGTTCGCCTGGTTGTCGCCGCCCGCGAGGTCCCACCACGACCAGCCGGTCAGGTCGGGCACGGTCACGAGCTCGACCGGTCGTCCACCGATCTGCCGGGGCAGGTTGGCGGGGAGCACGGTCGCGCGGTAGCTCGGGTCCGGTGGGTCCATGCGGGTCTGCGCGAAGGTCTCGGGCTCGCAGGCCTCCTTGGGATGTCTCAGGGCGAAGCTGGCTGCGGCTGCGATGACGTCCAGGTCCCGGGCGACGCCAGTGCGGAGTGCCCCGAGATCCATGCCCGGCACCGACTCGAACTCGTCTGCATGCTCCGAGGAGCACATGTAGTCAAGGAGGTTGAGCGCGTCGATCGCGCGGGAGCGGAGACGGGCACATCTGACCAGGACGTCACGCTGATGCTCGAGCTCTGCAGCATTGGCGGGATCGGGGCCATGGGCGATCACGTAGGGAGAGAGGGTGACGCGGTACGGCTTCGACTGCCCCTGCACGGAGTCGCGCCACTGGTCGGCCGCCTTGACGAGATCTTCTGGGCTCCGGATCTCGACGGTCACCCGGCCGCCTTCCCAGTAGGCGAGGGCATCGATGCCGGCATTGTGCTTCCGCGCGACGCTGGAGAGGTTCGAGCTGACATCGGCGCTGAACGCGCCGTAGGAGCCCTGCAGCTCTGCATCGACGGACTCCCGGCTCTCCTCGCTGCGGGTGTCGATCCTGAGGACGCCGAAGAACTGGCCTCCCTTCTCGATGCCGCGTACGAACGAGTCGC
This sequence comes from uncultured Actinomycetota bacterium, assembly GCA_963765905.1. Classification (GTDB taxonomy): domain Bacteria; phylum Actinomycetota; class Actinomycetes; order Propionibacteriales; family Nocardioidaceae; genus SSC3. The sequence goes on along the minus strand of CAVXXY010000006.1, from coordinate 1,022,889 downwards.
CGTAGCGCTCGCTGAACAGGGCGGGGTCGTCCACCAGCTCGCCCGCCTCGGGAGACAGCCGCGGATCGTCGATCTGCTCGAAACCGAACTGCTCGGTCGCGGTGATCAGCAGCACCAGCGACGTCGTACGCACCTTGCAGTCGCGGGCGAAGTCGAACCGCGCCGAGGCACTGAACAGGCCGACTCCGCCGGATGCCTCGGCGGAGATCCCCAGATGGGTCTCCAGCTCCTCGGTGGACTCGACCCGCTGCAGCTTGAAGGAACCGCCGCCGCCAGAAGCGCCTTCCACCGCGGTGACCTCGCCGATCACGCCCCGGGCGCGGGGGTCGGCGTGCGCAACCTCGACGCCGATGCCGTAGTCGAAGCCGATGCGATAGGGGACCTCGGTCTGCTGCATGGCGATGCCTCTCGTGCCCGCACCCGATGGCGGTTGTGCTAGCCATCTAAGCAGCCAGTCCGCCGGGATCCCAGCGTCGTATGCGGAGCTGGGTGCCGGTGTCGGGTGGTGGGGTCCAGATGGGTCGGCCGGTGTCGTGGTCGATGCGGACCTGCCACGGGCTGTGGTGGGTCAGGGTGTGATGTCGTCTGCAGAGCAGGAGCAGGTTGGAGAGGGCGGTGGTGCCTCCGTCGGCCCAGTGCACGATGTGGTGGGCGTCGCAGGCGCGGGGTGTTCGGGTGCAGCCGGGGAAGGCGCAGTGCTGGTCGCGCAGGACCAGGGCGTGCCAGATCGCCGGGGTGACCAGTCGGGAGGCGCGGCCCACGTCGAGGATCTGACTCTGGCCGCCAAGGACGGCCGGGATGACCTCGGCGTCGCAGGCCAGGCGCCGGACCGCTGCTGCGGACAGGGTGCTGCCGCCGGGCAGCTCGAGGCCGGCGAGCAGCTGGTCGAGGGTCGTGGTCACGCTCAGGCGCGGTGAGGCGCCGTGGGACGTGGGGAGGACCTCGGCCGTCTGGAGCCGGTCGCAGGCCTCCACCAGGGCATCCCACAGCCGGGCGCCGTGGTCGCGGGGGTCCTTGCCGTCGTGGGCGCACTCGGGGTCGGGGCATGACCTGCGTCGCTCGCTCAGGTCACGCCGCGGGCTCGGGTCGCCACCGCAGGCTCCGGGCTCGGTCGTCACCGGTGCAGCCAAGGCGTGCAGGGCCGTCTTGACCAGCTCGGCCTCCTCGAGGGTGGCGTAGCCACGCAGGCGGACCCCGCCGACCTGGTCGGGGGAGAAGCTGAGGAACCTGGCCCGGTGCGCGGCCCGCTCGAGCTTGTCCTGCGCCTGCTCGGAGCCGAGCAGCCTGCCGTCCGGGTCGATCTGGGCGAGGACCTGGCTCCAGCTGCCGGCCAGGTCGGTCGCGTCCAGATGCGCCGCGCCCTCCAGCAGGAGGCGCTCGGCTGCTTCGCGCAGCCCGGGGTGTCGCGGAAGGGTGGCGAGCTTGTTGGTGATCACCATCGCCTGCGCGCGGGACAGCCTCCCTTCGGCCAGCGCCGCGCGCGTGGCCGGGAGAGTGGCTAGACGCTTCATGAGGCGGACCAGCCCAGGCCCGCTGCCCTTGTGACCACGCGCGACCGAGGTCAGGAAGTCCTTGGCATCGGCCCAGCCCGCGCGCTCGGCGACCTGCCGATCCACGATCAGCTGCGACAGCGCAATCCTCGCGGCGTCCAGGTGAGCCTGCATCCGCTCCAGGTCGGCCATGTCTCGCAGCACCAGCTCGGCATCGCGGGCACCCCAGTCCTCCTCGACCAACCCCTGCGTCGCCGACAACGCGGCAGCCACCACATCGACGGTCACGGGTGCGCTGGTCATGAGAAGAACGCTACGCAGACCCCCCGACACATTGGCGGCCTACAGACGTGCGCCTGTGGAGCGAGTGGCAGCGGTCCGCTTAGGCACGCCTGCGTAGGTCGAGCGCCAGCTGATCCTCGCTCAGCTCCGCGTTGCTCGGCAGTGGCTTGGAGCTACCCGTGTCGACGAAGCCGGCGCGATGGTAGAGCCGCGCGGCCGTCGTGTTGGTCCGTGTCACCCAGAGTGTCAGCCGTTCGGCGCCGCACTCTCGAGCCCACACCGTCACGGCTTCGAGGAGAGCAGAAGCGACGCCCGTTCCGCGGTGGCGTGCCGCAGCACCGGGCTGCCAGCCACACCCGCCCACCGACGGTCGTAGGCGTCGCCCACGGCACCTCAGCCGAACCTCAGCGCGGTCCTCGACGCTGGCTCTGAGGGTCCGACCTTCGGCCGGACGGAGAGAGAGGACTAGCCATGACCAGCAGCATCACTCGAGGAGCCCGCGCTCGCGGTGCCACCCTTGCCGCGGCGGCATGCCTCGCAGTCCTCGCCCTGACCGTCCCGTCCGCCCAAGCGGCTGTTGCTCCGAACGGGGCGGTCTGGTACCCCACGCTGACCACGTGCGACACGACGTACCACACCATCAACCGGCAGTACCAGGTCTACCCGCAGCCGGGCTGGAGCAGCCAGTACGTGCGCACCCGCATCTACCAGCTCGAGACGAAGTCGAACACCGGCATGTGGAGCGCGTGGTCGCAGGCTTTCGTGGTCTACAAGCCCGGCACGAGCTTCCAGGTGGGTGGATACCTGACCGTCAAGCCGTGGGGTGCCTACCGGTTCTACTCCGAGATCCAGTGGTGGAACGGGTCCAGGTGGTCTGCGGTCGTCGGCGCGTGGGACTACCACTACGTGGTCAGTGGCTTCGGTGCGGCTGCCAGCCACATCTGCTACACCTGAGCCGCGGCCGCGGCTCAGGAGACCGCGGCACGCACCAGCGCGACGACCTTCTTCTCCACCGCGGGGCTCCACTTCTGAAGCGCGTACGACACCGGCCAGAGGTCGCCGTCGTCGAGGTTGGCAGTGTCCTGGAAGCCCAGGGTGGAGTACCGGTAGTCGAACTTGCCCGAGTCCTGGAAGAAGATGACGACCTTGCCGTCGGCGTTGGCGTAGGCGGGCATGCCGTAGTAGGTCTTCGGCGACAGGTCGGGGGCGTTGGCGGTCACGGTCATGTGCACGCGCTCGGCGAGCGCACGGTCCTCCGGCGACATCTCCGCGATCTTGTCGAGGACCGCCTGCAGCCCGTCGGCCTTCTTGGCGCCCTTCTTGCCTTCAGCACGCAGCTCGGCGGCGCGCTGCTTCATCGCTGAGCGCTCCTCGGCGCTGAAGCCCTCGGACGTGGTCTTGGTCGTCTTCTCTGACATGACTGGGTCTCCTTCTGGTGCGTCGGCGGGCCGTTGTCCGGCCTTCGCGAGAAGGCTAGGCCGTGCCGAACCAGCAGCGCTTCTCGATTCCTGACCGGATCGAAACGGCGTTACCGGTCGGCGCCGCGCATCGCGACGGGTTCTCGTCCTGAGCCACCCAGCTCCAGCCGTACGACGCCGCTGTGCGCCAGCCACAGCTCATCGGACCGCACCCGATGCCACGCCGAGGACGCGCCGGCATGGAGCAGGAACCAGATCAGGGTGGCCGTGGGACGCACCCGGCCGTCGGGGAGGGTCACGCTCTCGGGAGAGACCCAGGTCTGCCGGAACCAGCCGCCCTCGGGGTGGGGCTCCAACCCGAGGGCGGCGGCGAGCTCAGGCACGTCAGTCATGCCCGCACTCTAGAGCTGGTATGCCACCACCACGCCGGGCCGAGGGAACGTGTCGGTGTGCGGCCAGGTGCTGGTCTGGGTCTCGAAGGTGGCGCCGGCCGTCTCGCCCGGGTGCTGCATCGCGGCGAAGACCGAGCGCTGGTCGGCCGAGATGAGCGGTCCACAGCACTCGGCACCGAACGGGACGGTCAGGAACAGCTCGACCTTGCCGCGGTCGGGACCTGCGACGGGGACACGGTAGAGGCCGTCGTTGGAGCCGAGCACCGCCCCGTCGGTGCTGATCCAGAGGTTGCCCTCGCCGTCGAACGCGACGTTGTCGGGGCACGAGATCTCCGACACCTGGTCCTTGGGGAACCCGGCGAAGTAGGTCTCCGGCGCCTCCGGGGAGCCGCACACCAGGAAGAGGTCCCAGGTGAAGGTCGTGCCGGTGTGGTCGTCGTGGTCCTCGGTGAGCTCGAGGACATAGCCGTTGCGGTTGCCGCTCTGCGACACCAGCGGAGAGCCGATCGCCGACCGCGTCATCGACGTAGCGACCGGGTTGGCCTCGTCGACGGGAAGGCTCGCGCTGCCGCGGTTGGTGTTGTTGGTCAGCGCGCAGTAGATCCTGCCGTTGACCGGGTTGCCCTCGATGTCCTCGGGGCGGTCCATCTTGGTGGGACCGACCAGGTCCGCAGCCAGGCGCGTGTCGATGAGCACGTCGGCCACCGAGAAGCCGGGGACGTACGACGTGGTGTCGCTGGTCAGCGGGATCCACTCGCCCGCGCCGTCGTGCTCACCGTCGAGGGTGCCGTCGCCGCTGAGCTTGGCGACGTACAAGGTGCCCTTGGTCAGCAGCTGCATGTTGCGCCGGCGTGCGGACTGGGTGTCTCGCGGGTCGAAGCGCCCGGCGGAGACGAACTTGTAGATGTAGTCGCCGCGCTCGTCGTCGCCCATGTACGCGACGGCGTGGCCCGACGTGGCGATGGTGATGTTGGCGCCCTCGTGCTTGAGCCGTCCGAGCATGGTGTGCTTGCGCGGCGTGGACTTGGGGTCCAGCGGGTCGATCTCGACGACCCAGCCGAAGCGGTTGGGCTCGTTCGGCTCCGCGTTGAGATCGAAGCGCGGGTCGACGGCCGACCAGCCGCGGCTGCCGCTGCCGGTGAGGCCGTAGCGGGTGTACGCCGGCACGAGCACCGGGTCGAGGTCACCGGTCTTGTCGAAGTACTGGTTGAAGTTCTCCTCGCCGGAGAGGAACGTGCCCCACGGCGTCGTACCCCCGGAGCAGTTGTTGAGCGTGCCGAGCACGCGCCGGCCGGACGGGTCGGCGGTGGTGCGCAGCCGTGCGTCGCCGGCCGCGGGCCCGACGAGCTCGAACTTCGTGGTGCCCGTGATCCGGCGGTTGAGCCGCGCGCGGCGGCGGTCGGTCATGTGCCAGCGGGCCGAGCGGCCGTGACGCTCGACCTCGATGACCGACTGGCCGTGGGACTGGATCGCGATCTGCTTGATGGTCGCGTCGTCGTACGCGCCGGTCGGGAACATCAGGTTCTCGTCGGTGTACTCGTGGTCGACCATCATCACGGCCTTGTGCTTGGAGAGGTAGACCAGCCCGACGTAGTCGGCGTTGTAGCCGAACTGCTGCGCAGCGGACTCGGGCGTCTGATGGTGTACGTCGAACTCGGGCGCATGCTTGAGGATCGGGTCGCCCCACTTGGCGACAACGTCGTAGGCGTAGCCGTCGGGGACCGTCACGTTGTCCCGGACGTTCGGCGTGACGGAGGTGAAGGCCGCGCGGCCGACGCCGCCGCGGGCCGGACGTCGACCACGGGCGGCGGCCGTCTCAGGGGCGACCAGCCCACCGATCACCAGGGCCCCGGTGCCGACGGCACCCCCCTTGAGCACTGCGCGGCGCGCCAGCGCGCGCTCGACCAGCGTGCCGACCTCGCCGTTCGCGCTGGTGTTCGGGATGGGCTGGTCACAGGCGTTGCCGCACTTGAGCCGGCAGGTCAGGTGGCTGCGGGACCCGTGTGGTCCCGACGTCAGGAGAGGCAGAAGACTCGTCATGGCCGCACGTTAGGCGGGCCAAGCGAGGACGCCGTGAAGGGCAGGTGAACGCCACCGAAAGGGGCCTCATCCGGCCTTGGCCGGGCGAGTGCGCGGGAACATGAGCTGCAGGAGCTCGCGGTTCATGCGCTGGTCCTCCGGTGTCGCGATCTGCCGCAGGCGCAGCGTCATGAACAGCCAGTGCTTCCCGTCGATCAGGTCGATCGTGCTGCCGTCCTGGATCGCCACGTCGCCGAAGCCGGGGAGCTCGGTCCGCTCCTTGGCCTCGATGAGCTGGCGGTAGAGCCCGATCTTGGCGGCTGCGTCGGTGTCCTTCCTGTCCCACGCGACGGTGAGCGCAGGGCCGCCGTAGTCGACTGCCTCGAGGCGCCAGATGCACTGGATGTCACCGCGGTAGCCCACCGGGAGTCCTTCGACCACCTGGACCTTGTAGCCGGTTACCTGCTCCACCTCTTCGGCGGTGGCCAGCTTGCAGGCCTTGTTGGTCGCGGCGTCGCCGGCGAGCTGCACGGGAGTGACCTCGGGAGTCGGGGTTGGTGTCTCGACGGCGGGCGGCTCGGCCGGCTGCTCTGTCACCTCTGCCGGCGGCTCGGCGACGGGCTCAGGGTCGTTTCCGCACCCTGCCACAAGCACGGTGCAGCTCAGCACCATCGCGGACAACACTGTTCTGCGCATGACAACTCCTTGGTGATGTGTGGATGTGGGGCTAGAACGCACAGACCTGTTTGTCCGCAGGCCCCCAGGCCTTCTTGTCCACGACGGTCTTCGTGGCGCCGAACTCGATGTCGATCTTGAGCTTGTCGAGAAGACCTGCCTCTGGCGGCGGCCCTGACTTGGCCAGCACCTTGGTCAGGTAGCTCTTGTTGTTGAAGGCGATGCCGACACCACCGCCGACGTCGACCCTGAGCCGGGACAGCTTGCAGTTGTAGTACGGGAAGAGCGCCGAGCCGATGCCGAGGCCCCACGACGTGGCGACCTTCACGAACGGGCCGATGTGCGCGTAGGAGAAGCCCAGCCCCCACAGGAAGCGCGTCTCGACACCGAACGTGACCCCGGACGGGGCCAGTGACAGGCCGTCCAACGTGTTGATCATGGCGGTCTTCGCCGCGAAGTCGACCGCCGACGGCTGGCCCTTCAGGAACGTGAAGGGGGAGTGCGTCAGGTCGTAGGAGGCGTTGCCGGTGAGCGTGGCGTTGTTGCCACCCAGGAAGACGTCGGCGGTGACCTTGAACTTGATGCTGACTGCCGTAGGCACGCCCCCTGAGATCGGCGGCATGTCGGCGTACATCTCGAACGGGATCTCGAGCCGGACCTTGACGTCGTCGTGCTTGCCGTGCGGCGCACCGGCGTAGACGTTGACGTCCAACGCGTCGAAACCGTCCACCTGCAAGGATGGCGGAGTCGCCTTGCCGTCCGCCACGCGCATCTCGCCCGAGACGCGCGGAGTCCCTGCCGACTTCATCTTGACCTCGAAGCCGAACTTGAGGCCTATGGAGGCATCGTGGTCCTTCTCCTTGTCGGACGAGTCGGCACCGCCGACCTTGTACTGGACCTTGAACCCCAGCCCCGACTGGTCGAAGCTGCCCTCGACCTCCCAGCTGCCCACCGAGCCCTTGAACTTCGCACCCTTCTTGGCGGGACGCATGGTGTCGCCCTGCTCGTCGTTGATCGGGTCGTCCGACGGGGGAGCCGTCGGGTCGGCGGGCTGCTCGGCCTGCGGCGCGGCCAGGCGCAGCGTCGGGCCGACCACCCGGGTGAACCCGTCCGCAGTCTGGGCCGGGGCCACTCGTCCTGCTGCCACGTCGAGCGGGTGGACCTCCTCGGCGCCGACGGGAGCGGACATCTCCTGCACCTTCATCGCAGCGAGGTCGAGCGGTGCGTCGAGACGCAGATCGGCGTCCTTGAACAGCTCGCCGATCGTGATCGGAACCAGCACGACCCGCAGCCCGGCCGCTGACTCGCGAACGTCGGCGACGCGCCCCACCGCCCGGCTGGTTGCGATCATCACTCGGCCCACCGCCAAGTCGCTCGCGCCCGGGGCGTCCGGGTCCAAGTACCACGTCAGGCCGTCCGCGCTCGCGGCCCGGATCGAGCTCGAACCACCGCGCACCGCCACGACGTCGTCCTGCAGCACCACCTGGGACCCGGGAGTGAAGCCGTACCCGAACCGGCCGGCGTCGGCTTCCGCGTCGGTGTCGCCTCGGCCTTGGCAGGCCGGGAGGATCGCGGCGACCAGGAGGGCTGCGAGCAGTCGGCGTCCAGGGATGGTCATGGCTGAGCCTCAGCCCAGGCTCTCGACAGCGGCCTGCAACAGCTCGACCGTCATCTCTTCGGTGGCCCAGTCCGCGGGAATGATCGCGGCAACCACACGGTCGGAGAGGAGCGCCTCGGCGATGAAGCCGTTGCTGAAGGAGCCTTCGGCGACGTACGACTCCGTGCCGATCCCGGAGAGCTCGCGGGCGCCGGTGCCCTCGCGGGGCGACCACTGCGACGGGGGGTAGAGGCGCACGCGGACCGCCTGGGGCGCCATCCAGTTGCACGCTCCCACCTCGCCCTGGCCGGCTGAGACCTGACGCCCGGTGATGCTGGAGACGGTGGCGACCGGGAGCGAGTCGCAGACGGTTGTCGCCGTCAGCGCGGTCACGTCCACGCCGCTCGCCGGCCCACCGCCGGTGGACGGCTCGGTCGACGGCTCGGCGGACGGCTCGGCGCCCGGGGAGGTCGTGGTGGTCTCGGTCTCCGGGGGCGGGGCCGTGCCCGCATCGTCGCCGCCGCCGCACGCAGCAACCAGGCTGAGCGCGCCAGTGAGCACCAAGGAGCAAGCTAGCTTTCGCATGGGTTCTCCACCTTCTCGAAGAGTTCTGCGGCCCAGCCCTGGTAGGCCTCGGCCGTAGGGTGCAGCTCGTCCTCGAGCCACATCTGCTTGTCTGCCTGGTCCTCGAACAGCGCGTTGAGGTCGACGTACGTCGCGCCGACCGCCTTGCCTTCGCTGACCAGGATCGAGTTGAACTCGGCACGCTGTGCGGTGACCGAGTCGCCCAGCGCGAGGTACCTGACCGGACCGGGGGCGGCCGGTTCCCGGGTCGGCGGTGTCGCGCTCGTCGCGCTCGTCCCGCCGCAGGAGGCGAGCAGGCCGAGGACGGCGGTGGCTGCGAGTGCGCGCTTCATCGCCGGTCACGATCCGAGCGCGCTGGTGGAGACGGCACCCACGGCGAACGGGGCGTTGAGCTCGCGGACGGTTGGTGACATGTCCTGCGTCGCGGCGCCGGCGCGTGCGCGCACCCAGGCATCGCGCGTCGACCACAGCTCGACCGTCCGGATGCCTTCCTCGGTCGGGCCGGCCACGAAGATGATCAGACCCTGCGCTGCGGCAGCGAGGAGGCCCCGCGGTGGCTCGTAGTCCGCCCAGGTCGCCGGGAGATCAGTGACTCGCACGTAGGTCATGGGCCTACGATGCGAGCGGCGGTTTAGCGTGGGTATAGCGAGAGCGTGGTGGCCGTGATGACACTGGAGTTCCGCGTGCTCGGCCAGCTGGAGGTGGCTGACGACGGCACCGAGCTCCACCTGGCCGCGCCCAAGCTCCGGGTCCTGCTGCTGCGGTTGCTCGCCGATGTCGGCGGGCCGGTCAGCGTCGACGCGATCGTCGACGCGCTGTGGGGTGACACGCCGCCGGCGAGTGCCGCGAAGCTCGTGCAGGTGTACGTCTCCCAGCTGCGGAAGGCTCTGGGCGCAGCGGCGCTGCTCACGGCGCCGACGGGCTACCGGCTCGCTGTCGATCCCGCCCAGCTCGATGCGCACCGGTTCACTGACCTGTTGAGCGACGGTCAGCGTGTCGCGGAGGCAGGCAACCCGGCTCTTGCTGCGTCACTGTTCCGGCAGGCCCTCGCCCTGTGGCGGGGCCCGGCCTTCGCCGAGGTCGGCGACGAGCCCTTCGCCGCCGCTGTGACCGCCCGGCTGGAGGAGCTGCGTGCGGTCTGTCTCGAGGAGCGGCTCGGAGCGGAGCTCGAAGCCGGGGATGCAGAGGCGGTCGCGGCCGAGGTGGCCGGCGTCATCAGTCGCTATCCGTTGCGGGAGAGGCTGCGCGCCGTCCAGGTGCGTGCCCTCACCCGGGCAGGGCAACGGGCGAGTGCCCTGGACGCCTACCGGGAGGCACGACGCGTCCTGCGTGACGAGCTCGGCCTCGACCCGGGCGAGGAGCTGCGAGACGCGCAGCGGCTTGCGCTCCAGAAGGAGCAGTCCGAGCCCAGTGCCCGCCAGGAGCGCGGAGGCGATCACCTGCCGGAGCCGCCCTCGCCCCTGGTCGGACGCGAGCAGGAGCTCGCACAGCTCCAGCGCGTGCTGGCCAACCGCGAGGTGCGACTGCTCACGCTCACCGGGGCAGGCGGCAGCGGAAAGACCCGTCTCGCGCTAGCCGTGGCCAAGATGGTCAGGCACACCTACGCCAACGGTGTGGCGTTGGTGGAGCTGGCATCGCTGCGCGACGCCGCGCTGATCCCGTCGGCGGTCGCTACGTCGCTGGGCATCAAGCCGAGCCGCGCCGACGACGTCCTGGCGGATGTCAGTGACTGGCTCGCTGAACGCGAGCTCCTGCTCGTCGTCGACAACGCCGAACATCTGCCGGACGGCTTCGAGTACCTCGCGCGCCTCGTCGCACGGGCGCCGAGGCTGACAGTGCTGGCGACCGGGCGGCGGGTCATGCACGTCTCCGGGGAGCACGTGTTCCCGGTCGGTCCGCTTCCCGAGGAGGCCGCTGTCGAGCTGTTCGTGCAGCGCGCACGCGCGGCGTACCCGGCCTTCGCCCACAAGGGCAGCGAGGCGGCCGTCGCCGCCATCTGTGAGCGACTCGACGGGTTGCCCCTTGCCATCGAGCTGGCCGCAGCACGCGCCGGCACTCTGACCCCGGAGTCCCTGCTCGAGCGGCTGGCCAGCAGGCTGTCGGTTCTGACGACGGGGGCGCGCGACCTCCCCGCGAGACAGCGGACCCTCCGCGAGACTCTGGAGTGGAGCGCCAACCTCCTCACGCCGGTCCAGCGCAGCGCCCTCGCGAGGTTGTCGGTGTTCCCGGCCGGCTGCACCCTGCAGGGCGCAGAGACCCACGTGGGAACCGACCACGACACCCTGAGCGCCCTCGTCGACGACTGCCTGCTGCGCGGGGTCGACGCCGGTGGGCAGCGACGGTTCGTGATGCTCGAGACGGTTCGCGAGTTCGCTGACACCCTGCTCGGTGATGACCGCGCCGCCGCCTCGAAGGCCTTGGTCGAGCACTGCCTCGACGTCGTCGAGCACGCCGAGCTGAAGGGACCGAAGCAGCCGCTGGGCCTGCGGGTCATCGATGCCGAGCAGGACAACATCCGGGTGGCCCTCGTGTTGGCCGACGACCCCGAGACGCGACTCCGCCTGGTCGGCGGGATGTGGCGCTACTGGTGGATCCGCGGGCAGCTCGACGAGGGCAGGCAGCGCATCGCGCACGCTCTGCACGGGTCGAGCGAGGCCGACGGTGGACTACGCGCCACGGCCCTCAACGGCGCCGCCGGACTGGCCTGGGCGGCAGGAGACCTGCCCGAGGCACGAGACCTTGCCGAGGCCGCCCTGCTGCAGGCGCGTCGCTCGGGCATTCCGTTCGCGGAGATGGCGGCGCACACGTGCCTCGGGGAGATCGCCAAGGACGAGTCGGACTTCGAGGGCTGCCGTCACCACCACGAGGAGGCCCTCGCGATCGCGCGCCGCAACGGCTGGGAGATGGATGTCGTGGTGAGCGAGCTGAACCTCGCCCTCGCCGTGGTCGAGTCCGGCGATCTCGACGCCGCCGAGCCGATGCTCACCAAGCTGCTGGCCTATCACCGCGAGCACGGGATCGACGAAGGCATCGGGTTCGCCGCCCTCAACCTCGGCGAGCTCGCCTACCGCCGAGACGACGTGGCCACCATGCAAGCCAACTTCACCGAGGCGGCGTCCGCGTTCTTGCGGGTCGGGTTCGAGGCCAATGCGGCCCGTGCTCGCCAGGGCTTGGCTGCCGCGGCTTTCCGGACCGGCGACGTTGAGAGGTCGGTGTCTCTGCTGGGCCAGGCCGCGCGAGTGCTCTCGCGCACGGGTGAGGTCAACCGGGGCTTCGACGCCATCGCCGCGGAGACCGAGAAGGCGGCGCGCCGCGTGCTGGGGGACGACGCCTTCATCGAGGCGTTCGACCGGGGGCTTGGCATGGTCGAGCACTGATGAGCCGGGGGTCTCGCTCAGCTGCGGTCGCGCAGCACCCGCTGTGCGGCGAGCTTGCCCGGTGCGCCGATCACGCAGCCGCCGGGGTGCGTGCCGGAGCCGCACTGGTAGTAGCCCTCGATCGGCGTGCGGTACTGGCTCCAGCCGGGCGCCGGGCGGAAGAAGTACATCTGGGGTGCCAGGAACTCGCCGGCGAAGATGTTGCCCTCGGTGAGCCCGGTGACGGCCTCGATGTCGACCGGCGTGACGACCTCGCGGTGGAGCACCAGGTCGCCGAACCCGGGGAAGTGCGACTCGAGCACGGCCTGGGTCCGGTCCGCGAAGGGCTCTCGCTCGGTCTCCCAGTCGCTGCCCTTGAGGTCGTACGGCGCGTACTGCACGAAGCACGACATCACGTGCTTGCCCGGAGGGGCCATGTCCGGGTCGACCACCGACTGGATCGCGGCGTCGATGTAGGGCCGCTCGCTGTACCAGCCGTACTTGGCGGCGTCGAAGGCCCTCTCGACGTACTCGATGGTGGGGCCGATGTTGAGGAAGCCGCCGTAGTGGTCGACGCTGTCCGGCAGCGCTGGGAAGACCGGCAGGCCGTCGAGCGCGAAGTTGACCTTGGCCGAGACGCCGCGGAACTTCATCCGCTGGACGTTGTCGACCAGGTCGTCGGGCAGCTCGCGTGGGTCGACGAGCTCGAGGAAGGTACGACGCGGGTCCAGCGCGGAGACGACCACCGGCGCACGGAGCTCGGTGCCGTCCTCGAGGGCGACGCCGACCGCGCGACCGTCCTTGGTGAGCACCGAGGTGACGGGTGCCTCGACGCGGATCTCGGCGCCGAACGCCTCGGCTGCCCGGGCGAGCACCTGGGTGAACCCGCCGTTGCCGCCCTTGTGGAACGCCCACGAGCCGAGGTGGCCGTCGTGCTCGCCCATCTTGTGGAAGAGCAGGACCAGCCCGGAGCCGGGGGACATCGGGCCGACCTTGGACCCGATCACGCTCGAGGAGGCGTGGTAGCCCGCGACCGCCTCGTGGGTGAAGTAGTCCTGGATCCAGTCGGCCGCGCTGCCGGTGAGGAGGCGTACGGCGTCGTGCATGACCTGCTGCTCGATCCCGCCGAGGTGGTCGAGCAGCCATGCGACGTCGGCCTGGTCCTCGGGGTCCTTGCCGAAGATGTTGGGCGGCGCGTTGTCGAAGAGCGGCCGGATCGCCTGGCAGACCCGGTCGAGGTCGTGGTGGTAGCGGTCGTAGGCGTCGGCGTCGCGTGGTGAGTGCCGGCGGATCTCCTGGATGTTCTGCATGTGGTCGTCGCCGAACAGCAGGTAGTCGCCGTCGCCGGTCGGATGGAACGACGAGGGCATCATCAGCGGCAGGAAGCCGTGCTGGACGAGGTCGAGCTCGTGGATGATCTCAGGCCGCAGCAGGCTGAGTGCGTAGGAGAACGTCGTGAACGAGAAGCCGGGCAGCAGCTCCTCGGTGATCGCCGCTCCCCCGACGAGGTGGCGTCGCTCGAGGACGAGCGTGCGCAGCCCGGCCTTGGCGAGGTACGCCGCGTTGGTCAGTCCGTTGTGGCCGCCACCGACGACGATCGCGTCCCACCCGCTGCTTGATCCTGTCGACACCGTCATGCCCTCGCCGTCTTTCGTGCCGGGTTGAAGAACGGCAGCTTCGTCGTGCGCGCCGCGACCGTCGTGTTGTGGTGGTTGACCGCAAGCTCGAGGTGGACCTCGGTGCCGGGATCGGACTGGTCGGGGCGAACCCGGGCAAGTCCGATGTGCCGTTGCAGGACGGGCGAGTACACGAAGCTGGTGCAGTAGCCGACGTCGCTCCCGGCCCCGTCGTACAGCATGGCCTCGTAGGGCCAGGGGTGCTCGCTCTTGGGTGGCAGCAGTCCTGCGCCGCGGTAGAGCCGGTCCCAGGCGTCCCACTCCACGACGATGCCGACCGTCGCCCAGCGTGAGGTGCCCCCGACCAGCTCGCGCCGGATCGCGGCACCGCCGACGAAGGCTCTGTCGCCGTCGCGCACGCCCTTGAGCATCCAGCCCATGCCGAGCTCCTTGGGGGTGACGCGCTGGTGGTCGGTGAAGGCGAGCCGGCTGTTGTGCCACTCGACGTCGACGAGCGGAAGGCCTGCCTCGATGCGGAGCATCATCAGCGCCTCCTCGCCGAACGGCCGGATGGAGTGGTCCTTGCCGGCCTCGAGCACGGCGTCGAGCACCTCGACCGCCTGGTCCGCCTCGACCGTGATCTCGAAGCCGAGGTCGCCGGTGTAGCCCGTGCGCGAGAGGGTCACCGGAGCCGAGGCCACCTTCGCCTGAGCGAGCTCGAAGTACGCGAGCGTGTCGGCCTCGGGCATCAGCTGCGAGAGCACTGCCCGTGACCGGGGCCCCTGGATGGCGACGATGCCGTAGCCCTCGGTGACGTCCTCGAGCCGCACCCGAAGCCGTCCGACATGGCTCTCGAACCAGCCGAGGTTGGGCCGTCCGGCCGTGAGCAGGAACTCGCTGTCGGAGTGCCGGAACGCGACGCCGTCCTCCATGACGAAGCCGCGCTCGTCGCACCACATCGTGTAGTGCGCGCGGCCCGGCCGGCAGTCCCGGATGTCACGCACGAGCATGCCCGCCAGGAACCGCTCGGCGTCCGGGCCGTGGATGCGGTACTTGTACAGCGGTGAGGTGTCGAAGACGCCGACCCCGTTGCGCACCGCGAAGTACTCGTGCTTCGGGGCGTGGGTGTAGCGCAGTGCGGACAGGGTGCCCTGCCAGTGGGTGTACAGCCCCTGGGTGTTCAGCTCGCTCAGCCGCGGGTGGAACGGCGTCGTACGGATCACTCTGACACCCTAACCACTACTGATTCCAGAGTCAGTAGCAACTCCAAGACGATCCAGCACCCAGGCGTAGATCTCGGCCTCGTAGGCCAGGTGGGCGTAGCGGCCCGACGGCCCGGCGTGCGCACCCGCGCCGATCTCGCAGCGGAAGAGGCAGCGCGGCGACCACTCGGGGTCGCTGGCTCGCAGCGCGGCCACCCACTTGGCCGGCTCGAAGATCATCACCCGGGGGTCGTGCAGCGCGCCGGTGACCAGGAGGTCCGGTCGTGAGCCCGCGGGCGGGAGGTTGTCGCAGGGCGAGTACGCGAGCATCCAGTCGAACTCCTCGCGGCGACGCGGGTCTCCCCACTCGTCCCACTCGGTCACCGTCAGCGGGATCTCGGGGTCGAACATCGTGGTGACGACGTCGACGAACGGCACCTCGGCCACCACCGCGCGCCAGCGGTCCGGGCGCTGGCTGAACACCACACCCTGGAGCAGCCCGCCGGCGCTCAGGCCGCGGGTCGCCAGCCGGGAGCCGTCCACGGTCCCCTCCAGGCCGTCGGCCGCCGCGAGGTGGTCGGTGAAGGTGTGCTGCTTGTTGGCCAGGCTCCCGTCCAGCCACCAGCCGCGACCACGCTCGCCGCCCCCTCGGACGTGCACGTGCGCGAACACGACGCCGCGATCCAGCAGGCTCGGCAGAGCGGGGTCCCACTCGGGCTCGAAGGTGTACTCGTAGGCGCCGTAGCCGTAGAGCAGCGCCGGCGCCGTGCCGTCGAGCGGGGTGTCCTTGCGCCGGACCAGCGTGACCGGCACGAGAGCTCCGTCGGGTGAGGGCAGCTCGCGGGACTCGCAGACGTAGCGCAACGGGTTGTGCCCCGGTGCCTGCGTGCGGTGCCGGAAGGTCCGTGCGCCACTGACCAGCTCCACGTCCGACCACGCCGGTGGCTCGACGTACGACTGGTCCTCGACGGTCACAGCCGCTGCCGCGAACTCCTCGTTGCGCCCGAGTACGACGGTGCCGCACACGTATGCGGGCCGGACGACCACACCCTCCGAGCCCAGGTCCTCGAGCGGGACCAGACGCAGGCGGTGCTCGGTCTCAGAGCGGTAGCTCAGCACGCAGTGCGTCGCGAAGGCGTCGACGCGCTCGAGCCGCTCCTCGGGGTGCTCCGGTCGCAGCTCGTGCCAGGCCTCGTGGGTCTGGTCCGCCTCCCGCGGGACCGGGCAGTGCATCAGCCGGAACTCCGCCGCACCGTCGTTGGTGACCACGAGCATGGCCTCGCCGCCGTCGGGGAAGAGGGCATGCTCGGCGTCGTACTCGATCCCGGCGCGCCGGCCCCCCACCGAGCGCGGCGCGCACGTCGGGTCGTGCGCGTCGACCACCCACACCTCGCGCGTGTTGCGGCTCTCGGCCCACATCACGACCAGGCCACCGCTCCGAGTGCCGCGGACATTGAGCTCGAACCGCTCGTCCGGCTCCTCGAGCACCAGCTCGTCCTGGTCGGCGTCGGTGCCCAGCCGGTGCCGCCAGACCTGGAAGGGCCGGTAGGCGGCGTCGTGCACGGTGTAGAAGAAGTGCTCCGAGCCGGCCGACCAGGCGCCTCCGTAGTAGCTGCGCGGGACCAGGTCGGGGAGGTCGGTGCCGCTGAAGATGTCGCGAAAACGCAGTTCGTACACCTCGTCGCCGCTGCGGTCCACCGAGTAGGCGAGCAGTCGCCCGTCCGGGCTCACCAGCTCCAGGCCGAGCTCGACGTAGTCGGAGCCTTCGGCCAGCTCGTTGACGTCCAGCACGATGCGCGGCGCGGAGCCGCCGTCAGAGCCGCCCTCGGAGCCGCCCTCGGAGTCGCTCTCGGCGTCGCTCTCGGAGTCGAGATTGCGCAACAACTGGTGGTACTCCCTTCCGGTGGGGAGCACCCTGTAGTAGGAAAAGCCTTGATAGTGCCAACTGACTGAAGAATCAGTAGCAGGCACACGTTCGACCATCTCGGCACGCAGCGTCTCCACAAGGGAGCCCAGATGTCCGGTAGCAGCGTCGTACCAGTCCCGCTCGGCCACGAGGTGGGCCAGGAGCTCGGGGGAGCCCAGGTCCCGCATCCAGTGGAAGGGGTCCTGGCGAGGCACACCGTGCTCGGTGTGCTCGTGCGGTCGCTGGCTCGCCTGCGGCGGGGACGTCACAGCGGGCACGCTACTCCCGGACGCCGGTCCCTGGCACTCGCCCTGGCCGTCGGTTCGCTCGCCGTTCCGGTGGCCGCGCAGCCGGCGGCCGCCGACGACGAGCAGGTCACCTTCACAGTCGCCCTGCTCAACGAGATCGACTCCTTCAACCCCTTCAAGGGCGTCGAGGCGCCGTCATACGAGGCGTGGGCACTGATGTACGACCTGATGGTCGGCTACTCGATGAAGGACATGTCTCCTGAGCCGGCGCTGGCCACGACGTGGGACTCGACCGACGACGGGCTGACCTGGACCTTCGACATCCGCGAGGGCGTGAAGTGGTCCGACGGTGAGCCGCTGACCGCGGCCGACATCGCCTACACCTACAACCGCATCCTCGACGGTGGCGGGGAGGCACTCACGTGGGGGTCCTACCTCACCTCGGTCGAGACCGTCACAGCGCCGGATGCGAAGACAGTGGTGCTGCAGCTGTCGAACCCCAATGCCGCGCTGCCCCTGCTGCCGATCCCGATCCTGCCCGAGCACGTGTGGAAGGACGTGCCGGAGGACGGTGTACGACGGTTCCCCAACGAGCCGCAGGGCGACCAGCCGGTCGTCGGCTCGGGGCCGTTCCGCCTCGTCCGGGGCACGGCGGGCGGCTCGACGTACGTCTTCGAGAAGAACCCCGACTACTGGGCCGGCACGCCACACGTCGACCGCGTCGCCTTCCGCGTCTACCAGAGCGAGGACCCGGCGATCCAGGCCATCATCAAGGGCGAGGTCGACTTCGTGCACGACATCACCCCGATCCAGGTCAAGGCGCTGCAGGGCCGAGACGGGATCCTGGCCATCAACGGCGTCTCGCCGTACTTCGAGGAGATCGCGTTCAACACCGGCGCCGTCGACGTCAACAACGGCAAGCCCATAGGCGACGGCAACCCGGCGCTGAAGGACCCGGCCTTCCGGCACGCACTCGGCTATGCGCTGGACAACGACCGGCTCGTCGAGAGCGCCTACCAGGGTGCCGCTGTGGCCGGCGACACGATCATCCCGACCGCCTACGACACCTGGCGCTGGGAGCCGCCCGAGGACCAGGCCTTCAGCTTCGACCTGGAGAAGGCGGGTGACCTGCTCGACGAGGCAGGCTACGAGCTCGGCGACGACGGTCTGCGCACGATGCCCGACGGCAGCCCGATCGGCAAGCTGCGTCTGATCGCGCGACCGGAGGAGCAGCACTCCGTGACGATCATGGACTTCTTCAAGGAGTGGCTCGCCGAGATCGGCATCGAGGCCGAGGTCGTGGTGATGGAGAGTGGCCAGCTGACCGAGCGGATCCTCGAGGGCAAGTACGACGCGTTCCACTGGGGCTGGTACGTCGAGCCCGACCCCGACGGCGTGCTGAGCTACTTCACCTGCGAGCAACGTGGCGGGCTCTCCGACTCGTGGTACTGCAACGACGACTACGACGCGCTCGACGTGCAGCAGAACTCCGCGACCGACCCGGAGGAGCGGGCCGGAATCGTCGACCAGATGCAGGAGATCGTCTTCCGCGACTCGCCCTACCTGGTCACGGCCTACACCAGCAACGGGCAGGCTCTGCGCACCGACCGGTTCGCCTGCTTCCAGCCGCAGCCCGACCCAGGCGGCGTGCTGCTGGTGCAGTACGGCGGCTTCAACTACTCGCTGCTCCGCCCCGCTGACGAGGCGGGCGACTGCGACGGGATCGCGACCGCGGTCGGTGCCTCGACCGACTCCGGTGGCGGGCCGTCCTCCTCCGACGACGACGGCAACAACGGGCTGCTGATCGGCGGAGGTGTGCTGGTTGCGCTGCTCGCCGCGGCCGCCGGTTTCGTCGCGGTCAGGCGCCGCGGCACCGCGGACGAGCGCGAGTGACGTCCGCGTGACCACCCTCGTCACCGCGGCCGGGGGCAGCGCCCAGCCGGTCACCCGGCGGCGCAGCTACGGCCGGTACGTCGGTGGCAAGGTGCTGGGTGCGCTCGGGAGCCTCTTGTTCGTCCTGGTCGTGAACTTCTTCCTCTTCCGCGTGCTGCCCGGTGACCCGGCGCGCACGCTGGGGCGCGGACGGTTCCGCTCCGAGGCCGAGTTCGACGCCTTCCGGGCGGAGTACGGCTTGGACCAGCCGCTCATCCAGCAGTTCTTCACGTTCCTGAAGAACACCATCAGCGGCGACCTGGGCGTCTCGATCCGCTACGGCCAGCCCGTCAGCGACCTGGTGCTGGACCGGATGTGGCCGACGGTCGTGCTGGTCGGCACCTCGACGCTGCTCGCGACCGTGGTCGGGGTCTACCTCGGCATGCTCGGCGCCTGGAACCGGGGCGGCCGCTTCGACCGCTACTCGACCGGCGTGACGCTGACGCTCTACTCGATGCCCGAGTGGTGGCTGGGGCTGCTGCTCATCGCCGGGCTCTCGGTGGGCATCGGTCCGCTTCCGGGGATCTTTCCGACCGGCGGGCTCAACTCCATCGACGCCGACCCGGCAACGCTCAGCGGCATCATCGACACGGCGTGGCACCTGACCCTGCCCGTTGTGACTCTGACGCTGGCCTACCTGGCGGAGTACTCCCTGATCATGCGCTCGTCACTCCTGGACGAGATCGGTGAGGCCTACCTGGTCACCGCACGGGCCAAGGGCCTGCGCGACATCGACGTACGCCGGCGGCACGCCGTGCCCAACGCTCTGCTGCCGACCACGACCCTCGCCGCGCTGAACATCGGCTTCGTGGTCTCGGGTGCGATCACCATCGAGACGATCTTCTCGATCCCGGGACTCGGGCTGCTGTCCTACGAGGCGCTGTCGATCCCGGACTACTGGGTGCTGCAGGGCACGTTCCTGCTGGCGTCCGGTGCCGTCATCGCCGCCAACCTGTTCGCGAACCTGCTCTACGGCCTGCTCGACCCGAGGGTGCGCACATGACGGACCGACTCACCGCCCGCCAGGTCGCACGGCGGCGGCGCCAAAAGGCGTGGCGCCGCAACTGGCGACTGTTCCGCGCCCACCGGTCGGGGCTCCTCGGGCTCGCGATCCTGCTGTTCTTCGTGGCGCTCGCCCTGGCAGCGCCGCTGCTGGCGGACGCGGACGGGCTGCTGAAGACCCAGGCAACCGGCGGCGTGCTGGAGGCCCCGTCCGGGGAGTACTGGCTGGGCACCGACGACAGTGGTCGCTCGGTGCTGACGCTGCTGATCTGGGGGACGCGAATCTCGCTGTTCGTCGGCCTCCTGGCCACGGCGATCTCGATGGTGATCGGCACGATCATCGGCCTGGTCTCGGGCTTCTTCGAGGGCTGGACCGCACGCGTTCTGTTCCGGCTCACCGAGTGGTTCCTGGTCATCCCGTTCCTGCCGCTGGCGATCATCCTCGCCGTCGTGCTCGGCCGCTCATTGCTCAACATCGCGCTGGTCATCGGCGTGACGAGCTGGCCGGCAACGGCCCTCCTGATCCGCGCCCAGACGCTGTCGGTGCGGGAGCGTCCCTACATCGAGCGGGCCCGGGTGCTCGGCGCGAGCCGGTGGCACCAGATGACCCGGCACGTGCTGCCCAACGTGATGCCGATGGTGTTCGCGAACACCACGCTGACCGTGGCGATCGCGATCCTGTCCGAGACGACGCTGAGCTTCCTCGGGCTGGGCGACCCGACTCGGGTCTCCTGGGGCTCGATGCTCGAGGACGCCTTCGGGGTGGGGGCGATGACGACGGGTGCCTGGTGGTTCATCGTCCCGCCGGGCGTGTGCGTGGTGCTCGTCGTGCTCTCGTTCACCTTGGTCGGGCAGGCCCTGGAGGAGATCTTCAACCCCCGGCTGCGGAGACGCTGATGGCAGAGCTCCTCGAGGTGCATGGGCTCACCGTCGCCTACCAGACGTCGGAGGGTCCCCTTCCAGCGCTGCGCGGTGTCGACCTCGTCGTACGTGCGGGTGAGGTGCTGGGGGTCGCAGGGGAGTCGGGCTGCGGCAAGTCGACGCTCGTGAGCACCGTGCTCCGGCTGCAGCCCAAGGACGCCGTGGTCGACGGCGAGGTGCTCGTGTCGGGGCGGGACGTCCAGCGCATCGGCTGGGGCGAGCTCCGGGCCGTACGCTGGGCCGAGGCGTCCATCGTCTTCCAGGGCGCGCTGCACTCCCTGAACCCGGTGCAGCGGATCGGTCGTCAGATCGCGGAGCCGATCAGGCTGCACGAGCCGGCGTTGAAGCAGGCGGAGATCGTCGCGCGGGTCCGAGGGCTTCTGGACCAGGTCGGCATCCCGCCCATGCGCGACGCCGCCTACCCCCACCAGCTGTCCGGTGGGCAGAGGCAACGCGTGATGATCGCGATGGCCCTTGCCTGCCGCCCGCAGCTCATCGTCGCCGACGAGCCGACCACGGCGCTCGACGTGATGGTGCAGGCCCAGATCCTCGACCTGCTCTCCCAGCTGGTGCAGGAGCTCGGAGTGGGCCTGGTCATCATCAGCCACGACCTCTCCGTGCTCTCGCAGGTGTGCGACCGCGTCGTGGTGATGTACGCCGGCCGCGTCGTGGAGTCGGGCCCCGCCGCGGACGTCTTCACCAGTCCGCTGCACCCGTACTCCCAGGGGCTGTCGGAGGCGTTCCCCCGCATCGGTGACCCCGCCGCCAGATACGCTCCGGCGGGCCTGTCCGGAGACCCACCCGACCCACGGGAGCTCCCCGTCGGCTGCTCGTTCGCACCGCGCTGTCCGCGCATGGTCGACGCGTGTCTCGAGCAGGAGCCACCACTGCTGCGCTTCGGGGACCGTGAGGCGGCATGCATCCGGGTGGGTGAACGATGACCGAGCGGTCCGTGCTGGAGGCTCGCGGCGTGCGCGTCGAGTTCACCACCCGGGGCGGCGCCGTCGCGACGGCGCTCGACGGGGTCGACCTCGCGGTCGCGCCAGGGGAGATCCTCGCCCTCGTGGGAGAGTCCGGCTCGGGCAAGACCACCTTGGCGCGCACGCTGGTCGGGCTGCAACGACCGAGCGCGGGAGAGGTGCTGATGGACGGCGCGCCGCTGTCCTACTCCAACCGGGCCCTGCGCGGCTTCCGCAGCCGGGTACAGATGATCCTCCAGGACGCCGCCGGGTCCCTGAACCCGCGGCAGACCGTCTACGAGTCGGTGGCCGAAGGCATCCGCCTGCACAAGCGCGTCGCGAACGACCCCGAGGGTCGCAGTGAGCCCGAGCTGGTCGCCCAGGCCCTCTCCGAGGCCGGCCTCCGTCCGCCCGAGCGACTGTTCCTGCGGCACCCGCACGAGCTCTCCGGCGGCCAGCAGCAGCGGGTGCTCGTCGCGGGTGCCCTTGCCCTGCGGCCGGAGCTGCTCATCGCGGACGAGCCGGTGTCGTCGCTGGACGCGTCGATCCGCGGCGAGATCCTGGCTCTGCTGCTCCGGCTCCGCGAGGAGCTGGGCCTCGGCATCATCGTGGTCACCCACGACCTGGGCCTGGCGTGGAACATCGCCGACCGCATCGCGGTCATGTACCTCGGTCGCGTGGTCGAGATCGGCAGCACCGAGAAGGTCCTCGAGTCCGCGAAGCACCCCTACACCCGGGCGCTGCTCTCCGTCGTGCCCGAGATCGCGCAGCTCGAGCCGGTCGTGCTCCAGGGCGAGGTGCCCGACCCGACGCGCATTCCCAGCGGCTGCCGCTTCCACCCACGCTGCCCGCTGGTCGCGGACGGCACCGCTGAGCGGCTCGGGGTCCTCGAGCACTGCCGAAGCGCCCCGCTGGAGATCCTGCCTGCTGCAGGAGGTCACCTGACGGCCTGTTTCGCCGACCAGGTTGCCGGTTAGGATGAACCGTTACTGATTCACGAGTCAGTAAGGATACGTGGTGAGGAGGTGCGCGGTGGCGCTCGAGGCGGCTCTGCCCAAGGCGATGTACGTCGACGAGAGCACGTGGCTCGCCGAGCGGGAGGCCGTGCTGTTCGGCGAGTGGTTCTGTGTCGGGCGACGCGACGCGCTGGGCCTCACCGAGCCCTCGAGGGTCGCCGTCGTCGACGTGGTCGGGGAGTCGGTCCTGGTCAGCAGCGACGACCAGGGCACGCTGCACGCGGCGTACAACGTCTGCCGGCACCGCGGCTCGCAGCTCCTCCCTCCCGACCAGGCCGAAGCGTGTGCTGTCGGCGCCCTGCGCTGCCCGTACCACTCCTGGACCTACGGGCTCGACGGCCGGCTGCTGAAGTCACCTCACACGGAGGTGGACGACCCCGAGTCGTTCTCGCTCCACCCGGTCGGTGTCGCGGGCTGGGGAGGGTTCGTGTTCGTGCACCTCACTCCGGCGCAGGCCCAGCCTCTCGAGCACGCCGTTGCCCGGGCCGGGACGACGCTGGCCAACTACGGGCTGGCCGACCTGGCCGTCGGAGCAACGCTGACCTACGACGTGGCGGCCAACTACAAGGTGATCCTGGAGAACTACAACGAGTGCTACCACTGCGGACCGGTGCATCCAGAGCTGTGCCGGCTGGTGCCGGCGTTCGCCGGGGGCGGCACCGGGCTCGACTGGGACAACGGCATCCCGCATCGCGAGGGCGCCTGGACCTTCACGATGACCGGTACGACGACGCGGGCTCCGCTGCCCGGCCTCGACGAGCACGAGCGCACGCGGCACAAGGGCGACCTCGTCTACCCGAACCTGATGGTCTCGGCGTCCGCCGACCACGTCGCCGCCTTCGTCCTGCTCCCGCAGGCGACCGACCGCACGAGGGTGGTGTGCTCGTTGCTGTTCGCGGCGGGGGAGGTCGCGGCACCGGCGTTCGACCCGAGCGATGCCGGCGACCTGTGGGACCTGGTGAACAAGCAGGACTGGGCGATCTGCGAGTCAGTGCAGCGGGGCATGTCCTCGCGTGCCTACCGGCACGGCTGGTTCGCGCCGATGGAGGACGACAGCCTCGACATCCGCCGCTGGCTGCTCCCGCGGCTGGGGCAGCAGTGAACCCCGACTACGACTACGTGGTGGCCGGTCTCGGCGCGCTGGGCAGCGCTGCGTGCTGGGAGCTGGCGCTGCGCGGTCACCGGGTCGTCGGGCTGGAGCGCTTCGAGCTGGGCCACGCCCGTGGGGCGAGCCATGACAGCAGCCGGATCCTGCGGCACAGCTACCACACGCCGGACTATGTCCGGCTGACCGAGCAGGCGTACGACGACTGGGCCCGCCTCGAGCTGGCCAGCGGGACGTCCCTGGTCACGAAGGTCGGCGGCCTCGACCTCTTCCCACCCGGTGGAGCGATCGCGCCGATCGACTACACGCAGTCGCTGGACGAGGTCGGCGTCGGCTACGAGCTCCTCGACCGGACGTCGGTCGCCTCGCGCTGGCCGCAGTTCCGGCTCCCCGAAGGCACCCTCGCGCTGCACCAGCCCGACGCGGCGATCGTGCCCGCTGCGCTGGGCACCCGGGTGATGCAGGAGCAGGCCCGGCGCCACGGCGCCGAGCTGCGCGAGCACAGTCCGGTGACCGGCGTACGCGACCTCGGCGACGGGGTCGAGGTGGAGACGGCTGACGGAGTGCTGTGGGCGCGCGGTCTCGTGGTGTGCGCCGACGCATGGGTCAACGATGTGCTGGCCGGGCTCGACGCGCACGTGCCGGTCGAGGTGACGCTCGAGCAGGCGACCTACTTCGCACCGGGGCAACCCGCCGCGTTCGAGTGGATCCCGCTCTGGATCTGGATGGACGACCCGTCCTACTACGGGTTCCCCTGCTACGGCGAGGCGACCGTGAAGGCCGCGCAGGACTGCGGCGGCCCGGTGGTCGACCCCGACCGGCGTACGAAGGAGCCCGACCCGGCCATGCTGGACAGGCTCGCGGACTTCATGGCCGGGGTTCTTCCTGGGAGTGGACGGCCCGTGCGCTCGCTGCGCTGTCAGTACACGCTGACCCCCGACCGCGACTTCGTGCTCTCCGCCGTGCCGGGACACGAGAGGGTCGTCGTAGGGCTCGGGGCCGCGCACGGCTTCAAGTTCGCCCCGACGTTCGGCCGGCTGCTGGCCGACCTCGTGGTGGACGGCGTCACCGACACCGACCTGACGCCGTTCCGGATGGACCGGCCGGCACTGACCGACCCCGCCTACCAAGCCAGGTGGCTGGTGTGAGCCGGCCCTTCGCTGGTCGAGCAGGTGGCGAGCCGCTAGGCGAGCCGCCGTCTGTCGAGACCAATGAGGTGACCTGGCGTTGGTGGTCTCGACCGACGTTCGCTCCGCTCACTGCTCGACCAGCGGTGGCGGGGCTAGTGCAGGGCCGTGGGGTCCAGCCCCACCTCGTGTGCCACGGTCTCGGCGATCCACGTCCTGAGCTGGGCGCGGGACACGGTCCGGTAGACGAGTGTCGCGACCGACAGCCCGTCGAGCATCGCGGAGACGCGAGCCACGGTCGACGGCGGGTCGGGGCAGGTGAACACGCCCTCCTCCACGCCGGCTTCGACGATCGCCTGGAGCACCGCGCACCAGCGCTGGTCCATGCGGCGCAGCACCTTGCGGATCTCCGGCTCGCGCTGGGCCAGCGCCCAGGCGTCGATCCAGATCCGCCAGCCGGTGGCAGGCCCGGTGGGGCCGTAGGACTTCAGCGCCCGGCGCAGCCTGTCGACCGCATCCGCCCCCTTGGCCGTGGCGGAGTCGAGGCGGCTGAGGTCACGCTCCACGGCATAGGCGAAGGCTTCGACGACCAGCTCGTCCTTGGTGCCGAAGTGGTAGAAGATCAGCGCCGGGCTGACCGAGAGCGCCTGGGCGACGTCGGTCACGCGGGTGGCGGCGAGGCCGAGGCGGTCGACCACGTCGGCGGTCGAAGCGAGGATCTCGTCGCGCCGCAGCTCGACCCCCTTGCGCTTGCGCGTCACCGACAACCTGCCATGGCCCGCAGCATAGAGGAGTCATCATGACCGTCGACCCGATGGAGACAGTGCGCGCTGCAGCACCGCACGACGGTGAGCCGGTGCTGATGATGCCGGCCGAGGCGTACCTCTCGCCGGAGATCCTGGCGTGGGAGCGCCGCAACCTCTTCGCCGGCAGCTGGACCTGCCTGGGTCGCGAGGATGAGCTGTTCCCGGACGCGCGCTCCACCCAGCGCGCGGTGATGGTCGGCGACATCCCTTGCCTGGTGGTGCGGGGCGAGGCCGGCCTCTCGATGTTCGCCAACACGTGTCGTCACCGCGGTCACGAGCTCCTCCCCGACGGGGGTACGTCGGAGAGGCGCAGCATCCAGTGCCCCTACCACGCCTGGACCTACGACTTCGGTGGCCACCTGATCGGGGCCAAGGGCTTCCGCGAGGATCCGGCCTTCGCCTTCGAGGAGCACGGCCTCGTCGAGCTTCCGGTTGCCGAGTGGGAGGGCTGGGTGTTCGGCCACGCCCTGAACCCGGTCGGCTCCTCCGGCGTACCAGCGTTCGCGGAGCACCTGGGCGCGCTCGGGTCGGTCATCTCGCCGTACGCGCCCGGGCAGCTGGTCGTCGCCGACCGGCACACCTACGAGGTCGCCGCGAACTGGAAGACGATCTCGGAGAACTACCACGAGTGCTACCACTGCCCGCTGATCCACCCTGAGCTGTGCCAGGTGAGCCCGCCGGACAGCGGTGACAACTACGACCTCCCGGGGGCGTGGATCGGCGGCTCGATGGAGCTGCGGGACGGCGTACAGACGATGTCGCTGGACGGCTCGCTGGCGGCGACGCGGCTGCCTGGTGTCTCCGAGGATCACGTCGAGTACGTCCACCTGCTGCCCAACCTGCTCATCTCCGCCCACCCCGACTACGTCATGACGCACCGGCTCGTCCCGCTCGACCCCGGTCGCACCTGGGTCGAGTGCTCGTGGCTGGTGCTGCCCGGATCGACGGCTCCGACTGCGGCCGTGGAGTTCTGGGACCTCACCAACAAGCAGGACTGGGCAGCCTGCGAGTCTGTGCAGCGCGGCCTGACGAGCCCGCACTTCCAGCCGGGGCCGTTCGCGCCCAACGAGGACGCCGTCGCACAGCTGGTGTCGATGCTCGGCAACGCCTACCGCACCGGCACCTTGCTGGGAAAGGTTGGTTGAGGTGCGAGCACATCGAGCCTCGAAACCAGTGGTGGCCTTGGCGCTCACCCTCCTGGCAACAAGCCTGATGCTGCCGCCCTCCGCGGCAGCCCCGACCCCAGTCGGCGACCTGACCCTGAACCCGTGTGACGTCGTACGCCGCGCGCTGTGCGGCAGCATCCAGCGCGAGTGGGAGCCAGGCAACCCGGCCGCGGGGACCGTGAAGGTCGGTTTCGCCTTCGTCCGCGCCCGCACGCAGCCCGCTCTCGGCACCCTCGTCCCGCACGAGGGTGGCCCCGGCTACAGCACGACCGGCACGGGTGCCGACTACGCGGCGATGTACGGGTCGCTGCTCGACCGCTACAACCTGCTGCTCGTCGACCAGCGCGGCACCGGACTCTCGCGGCCGGTGCGCTGCCCCGATCTCCAGCACCTGGTCCTCCCCTACAAGAAGGCCGCGGGCCGCTGCGGCCGCTCCCTGGGCGACCGCGCCGACGACTACACGACGTCGCTCGCGGCCGACGACCAGGCCGAGGTCATCGAGCGCCTCGGCGTCGGGCCAGTCATGCTCTACGGCGACTCCTACGGGACGTTCTTCACCCAGGCGTTCGCCGGCCGTCACCCCGAGCTGGTGCGGAGCATCGTGCTCGATAGCGCGTACCCGACGTACGGCGAGAGCGCGTTCTACCCGACCCAGACGCCGACGATGCGTCGTGCCTTCGACCTGGTGTGCCAGCGGTCGCCCGCGTGCCGCGACGATGGCCGCGCTTTCCTGCCCGCCCTGCGCGCCGTGCTCCGGGAGGTGCGCCAGAAGCCCTGGAAGGGAAGGGCGTACGACGCAGAGGGCACCCGCGCCCGCACCACGGTCGACGGCTCCACCCTGACCAGCGTGGCGTTCGTCGCGGCGTACGCGCCGGCGTTCTACCGCGAGCTCACCGCCGCGCTGCGCTCCGCTTTGCGCGGCTACCGGGCGCCGCTGATGCGCCTGGTGGCGGAGGCCATCGGTGGCAGCGACGACGCGGGACCGGCCGTCGCCTACAGCGAAGGGCTCAACGCCGCCGTCGCCTGCCACGACTACCCGCAGCTCTTCGACATGACCACTCCACCCGGTGCCGCCCGCGAGCAGCAGCTGGCCGCCGCGATCCGGTCACGTGCGCGGAACAACCCTGGCACCTACGCGCCGTTCACCGTCCGCGAGTACGCCGCCTCGGACTGGCAGGCGTTCGACATGTGCCTCCACTGGCCGGCACCCGCGGCCACCAACCCGCCCGGGCCGATCGTCCCGCCCAACGCCTATCCCGACGTTCCCGTGCTCGTGCTCAGTGGCGAGCTCGACTCCCTCACCACGCCACTCGAGGGCGACCTGGTGGCAGAGCAGTTCCCCAAGGCCAAGCACATCGTGGTCCGCAACAGCTTCCACGTCACCGCTGTCGGTGACCGCGACAACTGCGCAGAGCGCATCGTGCGGGCCTTCACCCGCTCCCCGGGCTCGGAGTCCTCGGTCGCCGGCTGCGCCCGCAAGGTGGAGCCGGTCCGGGCACTGGGTCGCTTCCCGCGCTCCCTCGCCTCGGTGGGGCCCGCTCGCGCTGCCGCCCTGACCGTGGCCGACATCGTGGACCGGTGGTGGAGCAACTACTCCGGCGCGGGCGTCGGGCTGCACGGCGGACGGTTCTCCTACACCGGCTACTCCGTCGTCCGGTTCCGGCTGGCGCGGGTGCGGCTGCTGCGCGGTGTCGCCGTCTCCGGACGCGTGACCTGGGACCGCGACCGTGAGCGGATCTTGGTCGACCTCACCCTCGCCGGCACCGCCCGCGGTTCGCTGCGAGGCGGCTGGGACACCCGCGCCGTCGGTGCGCAAGCGGTCCTGAGCGGTCGGGTGGACGGGCGCCGGCTGAAGGCGACGTTCCGCGCCCCGTGACGGGGGCAGCCCGCGCTGATCGCGGGCACGCCCCACCCATCAAGATTGTGCGGCCGTCGAGTCCCCACTCGCTGGTCTGGCTGACCCTTGGCGCCCGCCGCGGTGAGCGGTGCGCCGAACACTTGGTCCCTCCAGGACGGAGTCTTCGCCGTACCCCCAGTCCCCAATACCCCCACGTATCCCCAAGGACCCCCCGGTCCGACTGCCCGACCCAGCAGGCGGTGACTCGACGACCGACTCGGACGGGAATGGGATCAAGAACGGCCTGGTCCGCACTCGCCGTCGTCCGTGGTCGACGAACAACGCCGGGCAGCTTGCTTCTCGACTGCCTGCCCCCGAGGACGCTGACTCTGACGACAGGTCGATCCTTGCCCGGATGAGCGCCGGCGTCCATAGTCCGATCAGGTGGATGGGCGGCTGCCCCGACTAGTCCGGCATCATGACCACATGGACTTCGAGTTCGAGGGCCCGGTGATCGAGTGGCGTGGCCCAGCGCCGTTCTACTTCCTGCGTGTCCCGGAGGAGGAGAGCGCGGACATCAAGTTCGCTGCCAAGGGGCTGGAGTACTGGGGCCAGGTCCCGGTCGTCGTCCGGGTCAACGACACCGAGTTCAAGACAGCGCTGTTCCCGAAGGACGGCGTCTACCTGATCCCGTTGAAGGACTCAGTGCGCAAGCCCGCTGGGATCGAGCTGGACCAGCTGGTCACGGTGGCTTTGAACGTCGGGCGCGAGTGACGCGCTAGTCGGCGCCGACCTGCTCCACCACCTCCGAGGTCTGCTCCTGGAAGTCAGCGGACCTCCTTTGCATCTTGGGCCTGTCCGGAGGGCTCGTCAACGTGCCGACCTCCTCGGAACGCTCTCCGCCCACGTTCGCCGGGACACCTCGGCACCACTTTCGAAGGCGATCGTCTCGATCGCGACGTCGAGACTCTCGACGAGCACATCCACACGCATCGTCGAGGTGACGCTCACGTCGACCTCTGGCCAGCTGATCGCGAAGCTGCACTCGGCCTCGGCGCGCTGCGCGAACGTGTGGCGGTTCACGTCCACCTCGCCGGCGTACGACTCGGTGGCGGTGCCGCGCGGGATCTCGTACGACGAGCCGTGCCGCACCGCGCAGGTCGTGCTGCCGGTGAGGCGGTCGTGAGTAGTGGTCCAGGAGACCGACTCGGGCTCCTCCGACGAGGCGTCCGCGCCGGGAGTGAAGGAAGGCGTGCGCGACGAGCCGTCGTACAGCGGAAGCTCGAGTGTCCCGGACGCCACGGTCAGCGTCACGGGTGCCGGTGGTGCGACGGTGTTGGGCCAGTCGGCGCCCGCGATGGAGACCCGCAGCGTCTGGCCGGCGTCGAGCGAGTAGGCGCACGCGTCGAGGAGCAGGTCGACCTCGATCGGCTCGCCCGGCGTGAGCGTGCCGAGGTCGAGCGTGCCGCGCGTGATGAGCGCGGACGTGCCGTCGGGGAACACGTCGTTGAGCTTCACGGAGAGCGAGGCCCGGGGAGCCGAGGCGACGACCTGCAGGCGCACCCGCGGCTGGCCGATGAACGCACCGGTGAACGGGAAGTCCCAGGTCAGCGACAGGTCGTCGTCGTGACGCTGGTCGTCCGAGAGACCCCAGGGGAGATGGCCGGCGCAGTCGATCCACGCGGCGATGCCGACGTCGGGTCGGACCTCCAGTGAGCGCGGTCCCTCGAGCGCGAGGGTCTGGAGAGCTGGCGACAGGGCGGACTCGGTGACCCAGTAGCCCTCGTGCTGGTCGAGGAAGGGCGCGGGCCGGGTCGAGGTGCGCACGAAGAGGTCGACGCGGTCCTCGTGGCCGGGAACGCCGCGGAGGTGCTGGTCGAAGAAGCGCGTCATCTCGACGTCGAGGTCGAGCCGCGGACCCGGGTACGCCGTGGTCGGGTCGGCGTGCACCCATGGTCCCGCCAGCAGCCGATGCGGCACGCCGAGCGAACGCAGCGCCGAGACGGTGCGGAAGGTGTTGTTGCGGTAGCCGTCCGCCCAGCCGGCGACCAGCATGACCGCGCACTCGACCTGGTCCCACGAGTAGCGGGCCGAGCCCTGCTGCCAGTAGGGCCCGTCGCGGTCCTCGCGCAGCCAGGTCAGCACCCACGGTTCGTTGACCGAGAGCCGCCGCAGCCACTCCTCGCGCCACCCGTCGCCCCAGACGTGCGGTGCGGGCGGAAGCACGTTCATCGGGGTCATGTAGTGGCAGTAGTCCACGAGGTCGACGAGACGCAGCGCACCGCCGCGCCAGTGCACGTCGTCGGTCCAGCGGTCGTCGCTGGAGTAGATCGCGCAGACCGCCTTGAGGGCAGGAGGACGCTCACAGGCGAGCTGGAGCGAGTTGAAGCCCGAGTACGACGTGCCGAACATGCCGATACCGCCGTCGCACCACTCCTGCGCGGCGAGCCACGCGATCACCTCGACCAGGTCGGCCTGCTCCTCGACCGGGTACTCGTCGGTCGCGTCGCCCCCTGACGAGCCGGTGCCGCGGACGTCGACCCGGCAGACGGCGTAGCCGAACTCGTCGCACAGCCGCACGTAGCTCTCGGCGTACGACGAGGTCAGGTCGTCCTTGCGGTACGGGAGTGCCTCGAGCAGGCACGGTTGGGGTACGCCGGAGGGCGGCAGGTAGAGCGTGGCGGCGAGCTCGACGCCGTCGCGCATCGCGATGCGGACCTCACGCTCAGTCGCCACGGCCGAGCAGCCCCACGACGGTGACCGGGTCGAGGCCCTCGCAGACGTTGCCGTCGCGGCCGACCGTAGTGGGCGACATCAGCATCGAGTTGAGCACAGCCTCCTCGGCCGCGTCGACGACCGCCTCGAAGAGGTCGTCGAGGCCGCGCCCGGCGACTCGCGGGCCGGGGGACGGTGCGCCGTCACGGTCGGTGCGGCTGGTGGTGGAGAGGCCGAGGAAGATCTCGCCACTGCCGTGGTGCGCGGTGGAACCCGTGCGCGCGAGGCCGAGCCCGATGCGCCGTGCCAGCCGTCCGCAGTCGCCGCCGCTGACCGGAGCGTCGGTCACGACCACACCGATGCAGGAGCCCGCCGGCGGTGCCACCGGCGCGGCCGCGGGCAGCAGCCGCCCGACCGGTACGCCGTCGACCGTGAGGCGCTTGCGCTCGCCGAAGTTGGTCAGCAACAGCACCGCGACCGTGTGGCCGTCCGGTGTGATGCGCGAGGAGGTGCCGATGCCGCCCTTGAAGCCCAGGCACGACATGCCCGCTCCGGCCCCGACCGAGCCCTCGGCGACGGCGGTGCCGCCGCGTGCGGAGAGGGCTGCGTCGTGGGCGGCACGCACGTCGTCGTACGACACCTGCATGCGGCGGGCGTCGTTGAGGAACGAGTCGTCGCACTCGCCGACGATCGGGATGGCGACGTCCACGGCGACGGCCTCGTTAGCCTCCAGTGCGATGCGGCAGGCGGCGTCGTACACGCGTCCCAGCTGCAGGGTGGAGGTGAGGTACACCGGCGTCTCCGCGACGCCCCACTCCACCGCGGTCAGGAAGCCGGTGCACTCGCCGGCACCGTTCAGCACTGCGCCGCCGGCAGCGACCGGTCGCTCGTAGGCGTCCTCGGCGACGACCAGGCAGGTCACGCCGGTGTGGTCGAGCGTGGTGTGACCGAGCCCTACCCCGGCGACGTCGAGGACGGAGTTGGTGGGCCCCGTCGGGAGTGCGCCGATCTCGATCCCGATCTCGCGTGCACGCGGCATGGGGACATCCTGCCGTAGATTGCTGACTCATGGATCAGTACGCGGTGCCGGTGCTGTGGTCACCCACGACGCGCGAGCACGACCCGCGCAACGAGGTGTGGGTCGGGGTGCAGACCCAGGGCACCGAGGTCGGCGCCCGGGTCGACGTGATCCTGCAGGCGTTGACGGAGGCCGGCCACCGGATCGTGGAGGCCGAGCCGCAGCCGGTCGACGTGCTCGAGCAGGTGCACGACCCCGAGCTCCTGACCTTCCTCGCCGAGTCCTCGCAGCGCTGGCTCGAGGGCCCGTACGTCGAGCTGGTCGGTCAGGACCGGGTGGTGCCCTACCTGTTCCCGACGCCTGCGATGAGCGCCGGTCTGCCCCTGCGACGGCCGACGGCGGTGCACGCCGAGGCCGGCCGGTTCGCCTACGACACGATGACGCTGGTCGGCCCGGGGACTTGGCGGGCGGCGCGGGCCGCCGTCGACTGTGCGCTGGCAGCGGCCGACCTGGTGTCGTCCGGTGAGCGGCTGGCCTATGCGCTGACCCGCCCTCCGGGCCACCACGCCACCCCGGCCGGCATCGGGGGCTCGTGCTACCTCAACAACGCGGCGGTGGCTGCTGAGTCGCTGCGCCGGCGCGGAGCCGGACGCGTGGCGGTCGTCGACCTCGACGCCCACCACGGCAACGGCACCGCCGCGATCTTCTACGACCGCGCCGACGTGCTCTACGGGTCCGTGCACGTCGATCCCGGCGCCGGGTGGTTCCCGCACTACGTCGGCTTCGCCGAGGAGACCGGCACGGGAGCGGGTGACGGCTGCACGCGGAACCTGCCCCTTCCCGAGGGCACCGGGGACGACCGCTGGCTGGAGGCGGTCTCCGAGCTCGTCCGGTGGACCGAGGGCTGCGACGCGGTCGTCGTGTCGCTCGGCGTCGATGCGGCCGCCGACGACCCCGAGAGCCCGCTGCTCGTCACCCACGACGGCTACCGCGCCGCCGGGGAGCTGGTCGGCGGCACGGGGCTGCCCGCCGTCGTCGTACAGGAGGGTGGCTACCACCTGCCGACGCTGGGCACGCTCGTCGCGGCGTACCTGGACGGCCATCGCGACGCTGGTCGAGCCGGGAAGTGAGCCCCTGGGCGAACGACCGTGTCGAGACCACTCCGGCGGCGGCGCGCGGTGGTGACCAGAGCGGGTCCCTCACGGGTGGTCTCGACTCGCTTGCTCGCTGCGCTCGCTTCGCGGCTCGACCAGCGGGTGCGGGTGCCTAGGCGGCGACGGCCTCGGCGGACCTGCCAAGGGATCGGCGGTGGTGCGCGAGCGACTCGATGGTGAAGACCACGAGTGCCACCCAGACCAGCGCGAAGCCGGCCCAGCGGGTGCCCGACATGTCCTCGTGGCGGACCGCGACACCGATGAAGAACTGGATGATCGGAGCGAGGTACTGCAGCAGGCCGAGCGTCGTCATCGGGACCCGGGTCGCAGCAGCGCCGAAGCAGATCAGCGGGATCGCAGTGACCACGCCCGACACGGCGATCAGCCCCATGTGGTCGGCGCCGTGGCCCGTGAAGTTCCCGTCGCCCTGGGCCGCGAGGACGAGCAGGAAGCTCAGCGCGAACGGCGCCAGCACGATCGTCTCGAGCGTCAGGCTCTCCACCGCCCCGGAGTTCGCGAACTTCTTCAGCAGCCCGTAGGTGCCGAACGAGAACGCCAGGATCAGCGCCACCCACGGCGGCCGCCCGTAGTCGACGGTCAGGACCACCACGGCCAGGCTGGCTACGCCGAGGGCGAGCCACTGCACACCGCGCAGGCGCTCGCGCAGGATCAGCACCCCCATCAGCACCGTCACGAGCGGGTTGATGAAGTAGCCCAGGCTCGTCTCGACGACGTGCCCGTGGTTCACGCCCCAGATGTAGGTGCCCCAGTTGAACGTGATCACCACGGCGGCGAGCACCAGGATGCCCGTCGTACGCCGGTTGCGCAGGATCGCGGTGAGGGTGGATCGCCGGCGCAGTACGACGACCAGGACGAGCATCACCAATGCCGACCAGACGATCCGGTGGCCGAGGATCTCCACGGCGCCCGCTGGCTCGAGGAGGGGCCAGTAGAGCGGGAAGAGCCCCCAGAGTGCGTACGCGGCGATCCCGAGGAGGAAGCCCTGCCTGGTCTCTGCCACCGGTGCAGTCTACCGAGCGTAAGGAGCCAAGCCGGGTTAGCCCATGTTTCTCGGACGTCGGGGGAGACGACGTCTACGCTGGTCGCCATGCGTCCCTCCCGACTCGTCACCGTCCTGGTCACCGCAGGTCTTCTGGGCCTTCCGATGCTCGTCGTCGGTGCCGCCCCGGCCACCGCGGCCCCGCCCTACACCACCAAGCTGCTCATCGACTCGGTCCCGTCGCCGCAGGCCTACGGCGGGCCCATCCAGGTTGCCGGAGCCTTGGTGGCCAACTGGGACGACGCACCGGATCCTGGTGAATACGCCGTCGACGGTGAGCTGGTCTACCTCCAGCGGCTGCTGGCCGGCAGCTCGACGTGGCAGACGATCGCCAGCGCCACGACCCAGACCGAGGCCAGCGGCTCGGGAGTCGTCCGCTTCGACACCACGGCGGTGTCCAACGCGACCTACCGGCTCTTCTACGCCGGCGGCACGTGGGCCGAGGTCGCCGACGCCCAGCTCAAGCCCGTCTACTCGGCCGTCCGCGTGCACAAGGTCGCCCGCAACCTCAACGCCAAGGCGAAGGAGCTGCGTCGCGGCTTCCGCTACCACGGCAAGGTGTCGCCGCAGTACAAGCGCAAGACCGTCGTCGTGCAGCGCAACAAGGGCAACGGCTGGAGGAAGTTCGACAAGATCAAGACCAACGGCAAGAGCAAGTGGTCGATCGTCGTCCCCGGCAAGCCCAGCAAGGGGAAGTGGCGCTACCGCGCCTTCGTCAAGGCCGACAGCAAGTACATCAAGAGCTACGCCCGGCACCTCGTGGTCTGCACCAACCTGCCGGCCAGCAAGTGCAAGTAGCCCCGCTCAGCCGCTCAAGCCCACTGGCAGCGTGGCATGAGGCCTCCGGCTCCCGCGAGCCCGCGAGCGTTGCCGCCGGCGCCCGCCGGAGACACGCTCAGCAGACAAAATCAGACAACAGTCCAGGTGTCGCCGCCGGCGAGGAGCCCGGCGAGCGCCGCCCGACGGTCGCCAGTGCCTTCGGTGGCCTGGGCGACCTGCTGGCGGGCCTGGTCGTCGTAGGTCGGCTTCTCCACTGAGCGGAAGATGCCGATCGGGGCCTGGTTGAGGTAGCCGCCGTCGGTCAGGCGTGAGATCGCGAAAGCCGCGGAGGGGTCCTCGGCGTGGGCGTCGTGGACCAGCAGGTCCTTCTCGTTGTCGGGCGTCACGTCGACGACCTTGACTCTGAACCCGTCGGCCACGATGCCCTTGGGCCCTTTGCCGTCCTCGCTGTCGGGCAGCGGGGCGCCGAAGCGGATCGGCTCGCCGTGGGTCAGCGGGATGATCGCGTCGGCCTTGGTGTCGTTGTCCTTGACCGCGTCGAAGGCGCCGTCGTTGAAGATCGGGCAGTTCTGGTAGATCTCCACCAGCGCGGTGCCGCGGTGGGCGGCAGCGGCCGACAGCACCGACGTGAGGTGCTTGCGGTCGGAGTCGACGGTGCGGGCCACGAAGGTCGCCTCGGCGCC
Organism: uncultured Actinomycetota bacterium; assembly: GCA_963765905.1. Taxonomy (GTDB): domain Bacteria; phylum Actinomycetota; class Actinomycetes; order Propionibacteriales; family Nocardioidaceae; genus SSC3. Next base: position 986,822 of record CAVXXY010000006.1, on the reverse strand, counting down.
CAACGCGAGCGAGACCGGGTTGAACGGGTTGTCCAGCGATCCCATCGGGGTGGACTTGGTGACCTTGCCGATCTCGCTGGTCGGGGAGTACTGCCCCTTGGTCAGGCCGTAGATCCGGTTGTTGAACAGCAGGATCTTCAGGTTCACGTTGCGACGCAGGGCGTGGATCAGGTGGTTGCCGCCGATCGAGAGCGCGTCGCCGTCACCGGTGACGACCCAGACCGAGAGGTCCTCGCGAGTGGTGGCGATGCCGGTCGCGATCGCCGGCGCGCGGCCGTGGATCGAGTGCATGCCGTAGGTGTCGAGGTAGTACGGGAACCGCGACGAGCAGCCGATGCCCGAGACGAAGACGATGTTCTCGCGCTTGAGCCCCAGCTCGGGCAGGAAGCCCTGCACGGCTGCGAGCACGGCGTAGTCGCCGCAGCCGGGGCACCAGCGCACCTCCTGGTCGGAGGTGAAGTCCTTGCGGGTCTGGGTCTCGCCCTCGCCCAGGGCCGGGACGCCCTGCAGCCCGGGGAAGCCCAGGTCGGTGCTGGTCACTGGACGGTCTCCTTCTGTGCCGACTTGCGGGCCGACTCACGCGCCGACTCGTGGGCGGCGTCGTCCGCGGTCGGCGTGTTGTCGCCGGTGGTCGCCTGGATGAGGTCGGTGATCGCGTCGGCGAGGTCGGAGGTGTTCAGCGGCATGCCGTTGACGTGGTTGTAGCCGACGGTGTCGACCAGGAACTTTGCCCGGAGCAGCATCGACAGCTGGCCGAGGTTCATCTCGGGCACCATCACGGCGTCGTAGCGCTGCAGGATCTCGCCGAGGTCCTGGGGGAACGGGTTGAGGTGGCGCAGGTGCAGCTGCGCGACGTCATGACCGCGCTCGCGAACCAGGCGGGAGGCGGCGCCGATCGGGCCGTAGGTCGAGCCCCAGCCCAGCACCAGCACGCGGGCCTCGCCACTGGGGTCGTCGACCTCCAGCGGCGGAAGCGACTCGGCGATGCGGTCGACCTTCGCCTGGCGGGTGCGCACCATGAAGTCGTGGTTGGCGGGGTCGTAGGAGATGTCGCCGGTGCCGTCCTTCTTCTCCAGGCCACCGATGCGGTGCTCGAGGCCGGCGACGCCCGGGGGAGCCCAGGGGCGCGCCAGGGTCTCGGGGTCGCGCGCGTAGGGCAGGAAGGTCTCGCCCTCTGCCGGCGCGGCCGCGAAGGCCGGCTCGATGGTCACCAGGTCGTCGACCTCGGGGATCCGCCAGGGCTCGGAGCCGTTGGCGAGGTAGCCGTCGGACAGCAACATCACCGGTGTGCGGTAGGTGACCGCGATCCGCGCGGCCTCCAGGGCGGCGTCGAAGCAGTCGGCGGGCGACTGCGGTGCGACGATCGGGACCGGTGCCTCGCCGTTGCGCCCGAACATCGCCTGGAGCAGGTCGGCCTGCTCGGTCTTGGTCGGGAGACCCGTCGAGGGTCCGCCGCGCTGCACGTCGACGATGATCAGCGGCAGCTCGGTCATCACGGCCAGGCCGATCGTCTCGGACTTGAGCGCGATGCCGGGGCCGCTGGTCGTGGTGACCCCGAGCGAGCCGGCGTACGACGCACCGAGGGCCGCGCCGATGCCGGCGATCTCGTCCTCGGCCTGCAGCGTGGTCACGCCGAACCGCTTGTGCTTGGAGAGCTCGTGCAGGATGTCGGAGGCCGGCGTGATCGGGTAGGACCCGAGGAACAGCCTCAGGCCGGACTGCGTGGCGCCGGCGATCAGGCCGTAGGCGAGCGCGAGGTTGCCGGTGATGTTGCGGTAGGTGCCGGCTGACATCGGGGCCGGCTTGATCTCGTACTGCACCCCGAAGGCCTCGGTGGTCTCACCGAAGTTCCAGCCGGTCTTGAACGCGGTGACGTTGGCGTCACGGATGTCGGGGGCCTTGGCGAACCGGCGCTCGAGGAACGCGATCGTCGACTCGGTCGGGCGGCCGTACATCCACGACAGCATGCCGAGCGCGAACATGTTCTTGGCGCGAGCGGCGTCCTTGCGCGAGAGCCCGAACTCCTTGACGGACTCCACCGTCATGCCGGTGAGGTCGATCGCGTGCACCTGGTAGTCCGCCAGCGACTCGTCCTCGAGGGGGTTGCTCGCGTAGCCGGCCTTGGTCAGGTTGCGGGTGGAGAAGTCGTGGGTGTCGACGATGACCGCCGCGCCCTTCTTCAGGTCGCTCAGGTTGGCCTTGAGAGCCGCCGGGTTCATCGCAACGAGCACGTCCGGGGCGTCACCGGCGGTGAAGATGTCGTGGTCGGCGAAGTGCACCTGGAACGACGACACGCCCGGCAGGGTGCCCTGCGGCGCCCGGATCTCTGCCGGGAAGTTCGGGAACGTCGCGAGGTCGTTGCCGAACGAGGCAGTCTCCTGGGTGAACCTGTCGCCGGTGAGCTGCATGCCGTCGCCGGAGTCTCCGGCGAAACGGATGATCACGCGGTCGAGCTGCTTGACCTGCTTGGTCACGCTGTCGCCTTCTTTCCGATCCGGTGCCGGGCTACCCGCCAGTGTAGAACACGTTCTAGTTTCCGGCGGCTTTCCCGACTGTCCATGCTACGACCGCGACCGCTCTCACCAAGCGAAAGGGTCCGAATCGGCGCGCAGTCTCTGGTGACACGCCTCACAGGCGCTCCTGCGATCCACGGACCGGATTAAGAAGCGTGAAATAGTAAAGTCGAGTAGATTACTTGCATTACTACGTGGCAATGCCCGCACCCGGGCTGGAAGAGGATCGACATGAAGCTGAAGCTCAAGCCTGCCGTTGCAGTGACCGTGGCCGGGCTCCTGGCGCTGACCGCGTGCGGTGGCTCCGGTGAGGCGTCCACGCGGGGCGACACCGAGAACATCGTCGGCTTCTCCGTGCTGGAGGCTGCGAACAAGGACGTCTTCAAGGCCTACCAGGACAGTGACGCGGGCAAGGACGTCACGTTCGCCCCGTCGTACGGCGCATCGGGTGACCAGAGCCGCGCGGTCGAGGCCGGCAAGAAGGCCGACCTGGTGCACTTCTCGCTCGAGCCTGACATCCAGCGGCTCGTGGACGCCAAGATCGTCGCCGACGACTGGAACGCCGGTCCGACGAAGGGCATCCTGACCCAGTCGGTCGTCGTCTTCGTCGTGCGCTCGGGCAACCCCAAGAACATCCAGTCCTGGGACGACCTGACCAAGCCCGGCGTCGAGGTCATCACGCCGAACCCGGCTTCCTCCGGCTCGGCCAAGTGGAACATCCTCGCGGCCCTCGGCCAGGCGGGTGACGAGGCGGCCGGCAAGGACTACCTCGGCAACCTGTTCAAGAACGTCGTCGCCTTCCCCGACAGCGCGCGCAACGCGACGACGCTGTTCCAGGGCGGTACCGGTGACGTCCTGCTGTCCTACGAGAACGAGGCGATCATCGCCAAGCAGAACGGCGCGGACTTCGACTACGTCCTGCCGGACTCGACGCTGCTGATCGAGAACCCGGGTGCCATCACGGTCGACGCGGTCGACTCGGCCCAGTCGTTCCTGGACTTCATCCTGTCCGAGGCGGGTCAGGAGATCTACGCCCAGTACGGTTTCCGCCCGCTCGGCGACGGCGTCGACGTCGAGGTCGAGGGCGCGAACGACCCCTCCGACGCCTTCCCGGCGCCCGGCACCCTGCTCACCGTCGGCGACAACTTCGGCGGCTGGGGCGAGGCCAACTCGAAGTACTTCGACGAGGACAAGGGCATCGTGACCGCTCTGCTGAAGGCCGCGGGCGCCGCCGAATGACGTCCGCCGTCCTCACGGCACCGGGCCGGTCCGCGCCCCCCACCCGACGGTGGGGCAGGCGCGGCCCGGCTCGGTCCGGTTCCCTGACCGCCTCCTCGACGCTGGGGCTCGGCGTCGCCCTGCTCTGGTTCAGCCTGCTCGTGCTGATCCCGCTGGCCGCCGTCGTCGCGACCTCCACCGAGGACGGCTGGGCCGGGTTCTGGGGTGTCATCCGTGACGCCCAGACCTGGGCCTCGCTCAAGCTGACCGTCCTCGGCGCGGCAGTGGTGACGGCCGTCAACGTCGTGATGGGCGTGGTGATCGCCTGGGTGCTGGTCCGTGACCGGTTCTGGGGCCGCTCGGTCCTCAACGTCGTGATCGACCTGCCGTTTGCGCTCCCGACCATCGTCGCCGGGCTCGTGCTGCTGTCCCTGTACGGACCGCAGAGCCCGCTGGGGGTCAACGTGGCGAACACCCGCACCGCGGTGCTCCTCGCGCTGGCCTTCGTCACCCTCCCGTTCGTCATCCGGACCGTCCAGCCCGTGCTCGAGGAGCTCGACGGTGACGTCGAGGAGGCGGCCGCGTCCCTGGGCGCCGGCAAGCTGACCACGTTCCGGCGGGTGATCCTTCCCAGCCTGACGCCGGCCATCGCAGCCGGGGCAGCGCTGTCGTTCGCGCGGGCGATCAGCGAGTACGGCTCGCTGGTGCTGCTCAGCGGGTCGCTCCCCTTCCAGACCGAGGTCTCGTCCGTCCGCATCCTCTCCTACATCGAGGGCGGCAACCCGGCCAGCGCGGCAGCGGTCGCAACTGTCCTGCTCGCGGTCTCCCTGACGGTGATCGTGCTGCTCGACGTGATCCAGCGGCGGGTGAGCCGCCGTGGCTGACCACAAGGACCAGGGGACCAGAGCCCGCACCCACCTGGGCCAGCCGGCCGGAGTGCGCTGGCTGCTTCGGATCCTCGCGGTCGGCTACGTCTTCATGCTGGTGGCGTGGCCCACGGGGCTGATCGCCAAGCACACCTTCGCTGACGGCTTCAGCACGATGTCGGCGGCACTTGGTGACCCTGAGGTCACCCACGCCCTGCAGCTGACCGCGATCGTGGCAGTGACCGCGGTCGTGATCAATACCGTCTTCGGCGTGGGGATCTCCCTGCTGCTGACCCGCTACGAGTTCCCCGGCAAGCGCGTCCTGTCGGCGCTGGTCGACGTACCTCTCTCGGTGTCGCCGATCGTCGTCGGGCTCGCGCTGCTGCTGGTCTACAACGGCCGCTACGGCTGGTTCGGGCCGACGTTGGAGGAGGGCGGCCTGCAGATCATCTTCGCCACGCCCGGCATGATCATGGCGACGGTCTTCGTCGCCCTGCCGCTGGTCATCCGCGAGGTCGTGCCGGTGCTGAACGAGATCGGTGACGACCAGGAGCAGGCGGCTCGCTCACTCGGAGCCAACGCGCTGCAGACTTTCCGTCGCGTGACCCTGCCCAGCATCAAGTGGGCGGTCGTGTACGGCGTCGTGCTGTCGCTGGCCCGGTCGCTGGGTGAGTACGGCGCGGTGAAGGTCGTCTCGGGCGCCATCGTCGGCCAGACCGAGACCGCGACCCTCGTCGTGGAGCGGAAGTACCAGAACTTCGAGCAGAACACGGCGTACGCCACCTCGTTCCTGCTGGCGTTCGCCGCCGTCGTCTGCATCGTCATCGTCAGCATTCTTCGTCCCAAGGAGGACCACTCATGAGCATCGAAGTGAACGGGGTGAACAAGAAGTTCGGTGACTTCGTGGCCCTCGAGGACGTCAACGTCTCGATCCCGACGGGTCAGCTCACCGCTCTTCTCGGCCCCAGCGGCGGGGGGAAGTCAACGCTGCTCCGCATCATCGCCGGGCTGGAGAGCGCCGACTCGGGCGCCATCACCATCGAGGGCATCGAGGCCACCAGGCTGCCACCGCAGAAGCGCAACGTGGGTTTCGTGTTCCAGCACTACGCCGCGTTCAAGCACATGTCGGTGGCGAAGAACATCGCGTTCGGCCTGGAGATCCGCAAGCGCCCCAAGGCAGAGGTGCAGGCGAAGGTCGACGAGCTGCTCGAGCTGGTGCACCTCTCCCAGTTCGCGCACCGGCTGCCGTCCCAGCTGTCGGGCGGTCAGCGCCAGCGGATGGCGCTGGCTCGCGCCCTGGCGGTGGAGCCGTCGGTGCTCCTGCTCGACGAGCCCTTCGGGGCGCTGGACGCCAAGGTCCGCAAGGAGCTGCGCGAGTGGCTGCGCCGCCTGCACGACGAGGTGCACGTCACCACGGTCTTCGTCACCCACGACCAGGAGGAGGCCCTCGAGGTCGCCGACGAGATCGTGGTGATCAACGACGGCCGCGTCGAGCAGATCGGCACGCCTGACGAGCTCTACGACAAGCCGGCCAACGACTTCGTGATGAGCTTCCTCGGGCCGGTCACGTCGCTGGGTGGTCAGCTGATCCGCCCGCACGACGTCGACGTGCTCGACACCGCCGGCGCGCTGGGCGCCGTACCGGGCGTGATCACCCGCATCGTCCGAGTGGGCTTCGAGGTGCGGCTGACGGTGCGCACCGACGACGAGCCCGGCGTACTCGTGACGCTCACCCGCACCCACGCGCGCGGGCTGGAGCAGGGCGCGAAGGTGTGGCTGGTCCCGACCAGGGGAGCGTTCGCGGTCCCGACGATGGGGGCGGTTGGCTGAGTGGGGGGGTGGTGGGTTTCACCGGTTGACCGAGGAAACCTCACGCGCGCGTGAGCACCGAGATCTTCTGCCAGATCTTGCGTGACATGCCGTTGGTGAGGGTCTCGATCGTGCTGACCGCGTCGAGTACGACGGGGTCGCGCGACTCCTCTGCGCAGAGGGCGGCCGCCTTGCTGACCAGGCTGAGCAGCTCGGAGCAGTAGTCGAGGTAGGACTCCATCTCGCCGCGCGTCAGGCCGACGGGGACCGTCTCGGAGGTCGGGGTGAACGTCGAGCTCAGTCGCTCGGGGTCCTTGGTCAGCTGGTGCATGTCGATGACGTGCGCCAGCGACCGGAGCTTGTGCAGCCGCTTGAGCACCTCGCCGCGCTGGATGCGCTCGGGGATCGAGTAGAGGAAGAAGATCGCGATGGCGACGAACACCACGTCGTTGACCAGGGTCTCGGCCAGCTCGAGCCAGTCGAAGGTGTTCTCCAGCCGGTCGATGAAGAGGTCACGCATCGCCAGGAACAGCGCGACGCCGGCGATCAGCAGGACGAGCCCGATCAGGACGCGTGAGACCGGCCGGGCGATGCGGACGAACCGCCGGCTCTGCGACGAGGTGGTCCGCACCTCCTCGATGAGCTCCACGAGCTCGGCGGCGACCTTGGTGAGGTTGCGGGACGCGTGCCGGGCAAGAATGCGGCGGTGCAGCCGCTCGGCGGTCTCCAGCACGGGCTGTGCCTGGAGTCGGTCGTACATGCCGCTCAGACTAGTGACTCGGCCCGCGACCTCTCCCGACGGGTTCCTGGCGACTCAGGACCGGTAGATCACGACCTTCGTCCCGAGGGTGACCTGGTCGAACAGCGAGGCGATCGCGTTGTAGTCACGGACGTTGACGCACCCGTGCGACGCGCCGTTGTAGCCGTTGGCGGCGAAGTCGGGGGAGTAGTGCACGGCCTGACCGCCGCTGAAGAACATCGCGAACGGCATCGAGGTGTGGTACAGCGTCGAGACGTGGTCGCGTCTCATGCGGAAGATCGAGAAGACGCCCTCACGGGTGACATAGCCGTTGCCGCCGAAGCGGACGTCGACCGACATCCGCACCTTGCCGTCGATGACCCAGCGCAAGCTGTCGCTGCCCTTGTCGATGCAGAGCACGCGGCCGTAGCTGCACCGCGGGTCAAGGGGCGCTCCGTCGGCGGGGTCGGGCTTGATGTTGCGCAGCTCGTTGGTGCTCGGCTCGGTCGTCATGCCCTCGAGCAGGTCGAGGGTGCGCTGGTCGACGTTGCCGGTGGCCACGATGCGCCGCTTGGCCTGGAACCCCTTGACGGCCTCGGTGGTGTCGTCGCCGTAGTGGTCGGTTACGTCGCCGACGTACCACTGGATCTGGCGCAGTCGGGCCTGGAGCTCGCGCACCTGCGGGCCGCTCGAGCCGGGACCGAACAGCGTGGGGCCGGGCTTGTTGAACAGCTCAGCCTCCGTCGGCGCCACGGTCATCCGACCGAGCCGGCGCCACGTGCGATCGTCGACGATGCCGGTCGCCTTCAGACCGCGCTTGGCCTGGAAGCCCTTGACCGCGTCAGCGGTGACCTTGTCGTAACGGCCGGTCGTCGGCGGCGTGAACCAGCCCAGCTGGGTCAGTCGCGCCTGGAGCTCCCGAACGGTACGGCCGCTGTCGCCCGGCTGGGCGATGGGCTCCGGGGTGGGCTCCGGGGTGGGCTCCGGCTCGGGCGCCGGCGTGGGCGTCGGGTTGCTCGTGGCGGGTGGGGCGGTCGGCGGCTCGGTCGCGTCCTGGGCGGCCTGCGTGGCCGTGCATCCGGCCACCAGCACCGCGACCAGCGCAACGGCTGCCTTGCGTGCGTCGTACATCAGGTCCCCCGTGCTCGTGTGTCGGTCTTACCAGGAAGACGCCTGAGCGGGTCGACGGGTTGCATTCCCAACGTACGACGCTGAAACCGGATCGCCCGTCCACAACACGCTCCACAGGTCTGGACCGTCAGTTGTGGACGTAGGCCGGGCCGCCTGTGTACCGATCGGCTACCTCTGTGGGTAGAGCTGTGAATTACCCACGGCCCCTTGTGGCGGCCACCACACTCCCCGTAGAAATCTCTTACGCACTCCTGCAAGGGAGAGCGGGATCGGACCAGGAAGATGATCCGCACCGCGGGGCAACCTGCGGCGGTAGCCCGGTGACGGGGCGGCCGGGATCATCGGATCGGATCGGTCGACCGGAGTCGTCACCATTTCTCTGGTCAAACTGAGGGCCCCCTGAAGCTCATACCTTCGGCGGGGCCCTCAACTTCGTTTCGGGCCCCGCTGCCCGCGCCCCTCCGCTCTTCTTCCTTGCCTCTTCCTACGGGCGCCTGCTCGGCGGTGCGGGGAGTGCCGCTGGCCGCTACTCCCCAATTCCTGTTGGGGCTTCGCCCTGGGCCGATCGGTTCCCGCCGCTTCGGTTTCCAGGCCCGAGCACGTTGGCGCCGTGGTGGGGCTAGCGGCTGGTGACTTTGGCCTCAACACCGTCGATCGGTGTCACCCAGTGACACCGATCGACCGCGTTGTTGTTGGTTCCTTCCTTGCCTAGGTACGACGGCGGCGGCCGGTCCGGCGCGGCGGCGTTGCGGGGCTGTTGGGTGGCCGCTGGCCGGCGGCGCCTTCTGCGCCACGCCTCGCTTCGCCCTCGTTTCGCCGCTTGTCTCACCGCCAGCTCGGTCGGACAGCGGGTCCGGTTGTTCACGTCGAGCGAATGTTGGCTCGGGCGACGACGCCGCGCGGCCTGACGGTGGTGACCCCCCTCGCCCGTCGGGTCGGGCTCAGCCTGCACCAGTGCCGGGGCGCTCGGCGGCGTGTACGTGCCCTGTTGGACCGTCGGCGTCCTCGGCCCGCTGTTCTTGGGCACGAAGGGCTTCTTCACGACCAGCTTCATGCGGCCGGTCTGGTCGGCGAGGTTCTTCTTGTTGGTGGGCACCTTGACCCGGACCTTCCACAGCCCGGTCTGGCGGGCGGGGGCCTTGAGGGTGTACTTGCCGCCGGAGCGGGTCTTGCCCTTGGCGATCGTCTTCCAGCCGCCCTTCTTGCGCTGCAGCAGGATCTTGGTGCCCTTGAGGCCGGGCTTGACCTTGCCCTTGACCGTGACCTTCTGGCGTCCGGCGACCACGCTGCGGTCGGCGACCTTGCCCGAGACGCGTGCCTTCACCGAGACAGTCAGATCTCCGAGGTGCTCGGGGACATCACGTCGTTGCCGCCGCTGAGGAAGCGGTACTGGGTCTTGGTCTGCGGTGAGATGCGGTAGCCGGAGTAGTTGTCCTGCTGGAAGCACCTGGCTGCCGTAGCGGCGCCAGGTCGAGGTGCCGGCTGGACGGTACTGCAATGTGCCGTTGCCGTTGTACCAGAGCGGGGACTGTCCGTCGTAGCCATGGCTGTGACCGAGGGCCCAGGCTTCCTGGCCGTAGGACGAGTCTGAAGTCTTTGTCTTTGACGCTGGGGCACTTCTCGGTGCACCACTCGAGGTGCGCGACGGAAGCCTGTTTGCCCTCGAAGTTGTACGTTGTCTGGTTGCCGCTCTGGCCCAGCTGAAGGCCGTCGATCTGATATCGCTGGCCGTTGCAGCCGACGTTGAAGCCAAGGTAGGCGCCCGTCACCCTTGTCGCCGCCGACGATCGCGCTCACAGTCGTGGCGGGGATGGTGGTGACGAAGTCTCCTGCCGGGTCATACATCCACCAGTCCAGGTTCACGACGGAGATGTCGAAGTAGCGCCAGCTGGTCGCGATGATGTTCAACCAGACCTGCCCGACGAAGGTATAGCCGTCGCTATCCGTGTAAAACGCGACCGCTTGCCCCATGTGATCCGCGATTGGCCCGCGGATGTACGCGTCGAACCAGAACAGGTTCGTTGGATCCTCGACATAACCAAGGGGGCCAGCCTGGTCCCCGGCGCCGGTGAACTGCCAGGCGGCAGACGTCGTGCCCCAATCCGGCGGTGCGTCGTTGACCACTGAGAGGAAGGGCGAACGCGTTGCGTCGGCATTCGGCGCCCCACACTCGCTGGTCCACAGCTGCAGCCCCGCCGCGGCTGAGGTTGTGTCCTTGCACCACTCTGGCCGTCACGGCTGCCGCCGCGGGTGGCGCTGCAAGCACACCGAACGTCAACGCCGAGGCAACCGGCGCGAGCCAGAGCTTCTTGAACATGGTGACCCCCCGGTCAGAGAGAACGTCAGAAGTTCCCGAGAAGGGGGCCAGCATAGGCACGGTCACTGAGGTCGCACTGAGGTCTTGGGAAAATCCAAGCACCTCGACCTCAGCCGAACCTCAGCGGAACCGGGTGGAGTTGCCCATTCACGGCTTGCGCGCGTGGGCGGGTGGCACGATGAGCCTCACATGTGAGCGCTCGGGGGTGCGGGGATCGGAGACGGATGAGCACTCAGGCAGAGCAGGACTTCAGGACGCTGGTCGCTGCCCTGCGGTCCGCCCTGACGACGGGCTCGGGTGCGGCCGAGCGCCCGGGTCAGCTCCGGCTGCGGCTCGAGGAGGAGCTGGACGCCAGTGAAGACACCGACGCCGGGCGACTGCGCCGGCTCGTCCACCAGGTGGTCGCCGCCGCCGAGGAGAACCTGCCCGCGAACCTGACCCGCATCGCACCTCTCACCGCCGAGTCGCTGCGCCGGCTCAGCTCCGAGCTCGCGGACGCCCGGGGCTGGTCGCTCGACGCGGCACAGCGGACCACCCGCATCTGGGCCGCTGCACTGGGCTTCGAAGAGCTCGTGGCATCGTCCTGGCCGCGTACGCCGGAGCGGCCGCAGCCGGCCACTCCTATCTCCGCCGACGTGCTCGAGCCCACGGCCGCCCCGCCTGGGCAGGAACCGACGCCACCTCCCGCGAAGCGGCCCGCGTCCTGGCCGCCGCTACGCAAGGCCGTGGCGGCGCACAGCCGCTCGGCCGCTGGGGAGGAGACCCTCGGCGCGGCGCAGGCCTACGCGGGGATGTCGCTGCCGCTGTTCGCGGGTGCCCTCGTCCTGCTCGTCCTGGTGCTCATCGCGCCGGTCCTCTTCCTCGACGCCGTCGGACTGCTGCTCCCCGTCGTGGGTGCGGCGGTGGCGGCGGTCCTGGTGCGGTTCCTGGGTTACGGCGCGCTCGTCGCCACCCGGAGCGGCCTGGAGTTCACGCCGTACGACGGCCCGATGCGCAAGGCGCGGCCGGACCGGGCGTACTCGGCGTCGTGGTCGGAGGTGACCGTCGAGCCCGGCTACTTCAGCACCGTCCGCTTCGCCGGCCACCGGATCCAGCTGGGCCCGCGCAACCGCAACTTCGCCGACGCCCTCGCGGCGTACGACGGCGGGAGGACGCGATGACCCGCTCAGCCCGCCAGCGTGCCGGTCACGGGGCCGAAGTCGATCGAGGTGCCCAGCACCAGGCCGACCGTGCGGCCGTGCGGGACCTCCTGCTCGGCGCCGTCGGGTCCGGTGGCGCGCCAGGGCGCGGAGCCGACGTTGCGCAGCCCCCAGAGGTTCGGCCGCGACGGGTGCGCGACGACCTCGCCGACGGCCTGGTCGTAGGCGTAGTCACGCCGCAGGTGGTGCCGGGTGACGGTGGTGCCGGCGTTGAGCACGAGCACCCGCCCCCCCAGGTTCAGCCGGACGGGCGGCGTGATGTCGCGATGGCAGGCCCAGCAGGGGGCGAGCGGCACGCCGTCGTCGGTCAGGTTCTCGCGTCCGCAGGCGCACACGACGATGCCGTCGAGAAGCCGGGCGAGGTGCGACCGCCAGACACCCTCGCGCACCCGCTTGGCCGGGTCGCGCAGGCCGGCGGTGAACGCCCGGGTGAAGTCGGCGCGGATGAAGGACGGGTACATCGGCCAGTACTGCAGGACGGCACCGTGGATCGTCGGGTCCGGTGCGTTGGAGCTGTCGACCGGGTCGAAGACGAACAGCGGGTCGGTGCCGAACAGCTGGCGCTCGGCGTCCCGGTCGAAGCACGGGAAGTCGAGCTCGCGTCGCCCCTGCAGCGGGTGGTGGAACATCAGCAGATAGAAGATCAGCACCGACAGGGAGAACAGGTCGGTCTCGGTCGAGGGCTGAGCAGTGCCGCACACGACCTCCGGCGCCATGAAGCGCGAGGTCCCCAGCACTCGTGCCTGGTCGCGGCCGTCGATGCCCACGTTGTCGTTGTCGCAGACGAGCGGCTGGCCGGTGCCGGGGTCGAAGAAGACGTTGCCCAGGCTGATGTCGCGGTAGCACAGCCCCTGGGCGTGCAGCTTGAGGAAGCAGTCGGCCAGGCCCATGCAGAGCTTGACCACCGTCGTGAACGACGCGTCGGCGCGTCCGGTCAGCAGGTCGGCGATCGGCAGGAAGCCGTCGGGGCGGATCGGCATGACGTAGCCGAAGCCCCCGTCGGGTCCCTCGAGGACCTCGATCGGCCAGAGGAAGGCGTCGGACGGCGCGGGGAGCTGGGCCAGCCTCGTCAGCGCCGCGTGCTGCGCGGGGTGGGCAGCTTCTGCGCGGTACCACTTCAGCGCGAGCGTCGTCAGGATCGAGCGCTCCTCCGACTCGAGCTCGAAGACCGCGCCCTGCCCGCCCTCGCCGAGCAGGTCGCCCACGCGCCAGGTGCCACCGTGGCGTGGGAGCACCAGCTGCGTGCCTCGTGGCAGCAACGTGATCACCTCCCCGCCGCGACGTCCGGTCTGCGGTGGCCCGTCCGACCGTCATTGTCCAACACCCTCGGGAGTCCAGTGTGACTGAACGTCCAGGTGCTCAGCTCGCCCGCCGTCCGCTGCACTTCTTCCTGCTCGCCGACTGCTCGGGCTCGATGGCCGCGAGCGGCAAGATGAGCGCGCTCAACACCGCGATCAGGGAGGTGCTGCCCCACCTCGCCGAGACGTCGCACGGCAACCCGCACGCCGAGGTATCGGTGCGGGCGATCGGCTTCGCCACCGGCGCACGCTGGCACGTGGAGACCCCGACCCACCCCGACGACCTGGTCTGGAAGGACCTGGAACCGGGCGGCTACACCGACCTCGGCGCCGGGCTCGACCTGCTCTCCTCGGCCCTGACCGTGCCGCCCATGGAGGAGCGTGCGCTGCCGCCGGCGATCGTGCTGGTCTCCGACGGGATGCCCACCGACGACTTCCAGGCCTCCCTCGACGCCTTGATGGCACTGCCCTGGGGCAGCCGGGCGGTGCGCATGGCTGTCGCGATCGGCCAGGACGCGGCGTACGACACCTTGAACGCCTTCATCGGCGACCCGGCCATCGAGCCGGTCACGGCGTCGAACCCGGAGCAGCTGCTGATGGCTCTCCGGTGGGCGACCGAGCACGTTGCCCGCGCCGCCTCCTCGCTGGCACCGGTGCCTCCGCCCCCGGCGCAGGTGACGGCCTACACGCCGGAGGACGGCGAAGAGACGGTCTGGTGAGGGCGATGGACATGGCTGAGCGCGGGAGCCGGCCGTCGGACGAGGTCTGGCGGGCGACGTCCTCGTCGTTGCGCGGCTCCTCTCACGGCGCCGAGTCGCCGAACCAGGACGCCGTCGGGTTCACCCGGGTGACCGACGACGGGGGCGGGACCGTCTGGGTCGGCGCGGTCTCCGACGGGCACGGCGGGCGTCGCTATGTGCGCTCCGACGTTGGCTCGCGGCTCGCGGTCGACGTGACCGTACGACGGGTGGCGGCCGCTGTGTCCGGCGCTGAGCGGGGGCAGTGGGTCGACGTGCTGCGGGCGGAGGTGCCGCACGTCGTACAGGACTGGCGGGACGCCGTGCGGGAGCATCACGACGAGCACCCGTTCACGGTCGCCGAGGAGGCGCTGGCGGGCAGCGCCGGGCTGGAGTCGCAGGTGCTGGTGGCCTACGGCGCGACCCTGCTGATCGCTGTTGTGAGTGACGACGGGATCGGTCTGGCACAGGTCGGCGACGGCGACGCCCTGATCTGGACCAACGGCTTCGCGACGCGTCCGGTCCCCGGTGACGACCGCCTGGTCGCGGGGGAGACCACCAGCCTCTGCCTCGACACCGCGGTCGACGACTTCCGCTACGCGTCCGTGCCGGGCCACGCGGACGCCGAGCTGGTGCTGCTGGCCACGGACGGCTACGGCAACTCGTTCGCCGCCCGGGACTGGTGGCACACCCTGGTCGGCGACCTGGCCGGCTTCGTGGGGGACCACGGCTTCGAGGCCTTCACCCAGAACCTGCCCGACTGGCTCGCGGAGTCCGCCCGGGTCGGTGGTGACGACGTCTCGGCGGTCGTGCTGGCCAAGGTCCCCGGTGCGGTCCCGGCTCGCACCCTGCTCCTCCCCGAGCCTGAGCCGGAGCCCGAGCGTGAACCTGAGCTCAGGCCCGAGCCCGAGCCCGAGCCCGAGGTCGAGCCGGAGCCCGAACCGGAACCCGAGCCCGAGGTCGAGCCGGAGCCCGAGCCGGAGCCCGAGGTCGAGCCGGAGCCCGAGCCGGAGGTCGAGCCCGAGGAGGTCGAGCCGGAGGAGGTCGAGCCGGAGGAGCCGGCTCGGGTGGGACATCGACTCGGCTGGCTTGCCGCCCTGGTCGCCGCGATCTTCCTGGTCGCGGTCCTGGTCGTCGGTCTGGTCCTGGTGCTGGGGGGCTGACCTCAGCGCGACCTCAGCGGCGTGTGGGACGGTCCCTTCACCAAGCAGCACCATCACCCAGGTACCAATCCCAGAAGAACCAGAACCCAGGAGGAAGACATGGCACGCATCGGTGGAGAGCTCGAGCAGCTGGTGACCCTCAAGGGCGCCTTCGACCGCGAGGCCGGAAGCGTCGACGAGCTGACCCGCAACATCCGTGGACAGCTGCAAGGCACCACATGGGAGGGCCCGGCGGCCGACAGGTTCCGCCAGATGTGGGAGGCCGAGTTCGAGCCGAGCCTCTCCAAGCTGCGCTCTGCTCTGCAGGATGCCGCCCTCGAGGTCTCGCGTCGTCGCGAGGCGCTCATGCAGGCGGGTTCCTGACCATGAACGTCGTCACCGGCGACCCCGCCAGCATGAGGGCGGCGGCCGCACAGCTCCGCCTTCGTGCCGAGACCCTGACCGCGATCGCGGGCCAGGTGGACTCGGGGGTCGCCGGCATGACCTTCGCCGGCCCGGCCGCCGACCAGTTCCGCGCCGCCATCGCAGGCGGCAACACCAACCTCCGCGCCGTGTGCGGCCGGATGGTCGCAACCGCCGAGACGCTGGTCCGGCATGCCGCCATCGTCGAGGAGCAGCTCCTCGCGCAGGCGAGCCAGAGAGGCTACTGACATGACCCAGACGCTGCCCGAGCTCCGCTGGCGCGTCCCCGCCCGGCTCTCCGTGGCCGGCCCCGCCGACTGGACACCCAGCGAGCGGGTGGAGGTCCACCACCGCGACGGCGACGCGCTGGTGCGTGTGGAGACCTGGCCTGTCGGGCCCGACGCAGACCTCGAGGCACTGGCCGCCCAGCACCTCGGGCCCGAGCCCGACCTCGACGGCTGGCAGGACAGCGGGCTTCAGCCCGCCTCGGTCCTGGGCCAGTACGACGGCCGTGCGCGACAGGTGAGCTGGACAGACCTGGGAGGCACCCGTCTCCGGATGTCCGTCGGCTACTGCCTGGACCGCGGCCGGATGTACGTCGTGACCCAGCTGGTCCCGGACTCCGACGCGGACAAGACCGGACAGGCTGCGGAGATCGCAAGCTCGGTCGTGGTGACGTCGCCCCTGGAGATCGACCAGGAGCAGCTGCTGCTGCGGCCCACCGACGGCGTCGACTTCACCGCCGTCGACGCGGCCTGGCGCGCCGGCGTAGCCGCACCGGAGACGACGGAGCACGTGGTGACAGTCGAGGAGGCGTTCGGCGCCGCCCGGCACTACGGTGTCGCCCTGCTGCCGGGAGCCGACACCTCCGTCCTGGACTCCCTCGACCAGGCGCAGCGTGAGCTCGTCACCGCGGTCGCGTGGCGGAGCCTGGTTGCTCGCGGCGCGCAGTCCGACCCTGAGCTGCGCGAGGCGCTCGAGCTCGCAGCCGGCCATGACCTGATCGTCTCGGTCACCACCCGCACTGGCGTCGAGTCCTCCGCAGACTGGTACGCCGCGCGTGCCGACCGCATGGTGCGCATCCGTCCGACCGGCGACGGCGTGCTGCTTCTCAGCACCCACGACACCACCGTGCTCGCCGACCTGGTGATCGCGAGCGCCGCCACGAGCGACGAGGTGAGCGCCTCCAGCGTGTTCCGTCGCGGAGGCAGCGTCAGCGGCCAGGAGACGAGCTGGAACCCCTCGACCGACGCCGACGCCGACGTACGCGCTCGCCTCGCCGAGCTGCTGCCGCAGAGCTGACGAGCTGACGAGCTGACGAGCTGACGAGCTGACGAGCTGACGAGAGGAGCGCCCTCGATGACGACGATCTGGATGGACCCCACCGAGCTCAAGGCCGGAGCCGCAACGCTCGCCGAGCAGGCGATGCGGATCCAGGAGACGATGACCGGCACGCGCACGACGTGCAGCTGCGAGGTGCCGCGCTCCCTGATCGGCTGGCTGGACGACGAGCTCGTGCGCATCACCGAGGACGCCCTTCGCGTCGCGGTCACCTACCTCGAGCAGGCCGTCGACATCGCCACGCGGGCCAACCAGATCCAGGCCGACCAGTCCCTCGCCGCAGCGCAGGCACCGTTGATCGGCGGGATCCTCCCGTCGGTGGCGACGATCGGCGGGGGAGGGCCGGTCTTCGTGTCCGGGATGGCGCCGATGACCGCCACCATCGGTGGGGGCGGGCCGAGCTTCGACTCCGGGATGGCGTCGATGACCGCCACGATCGGCGGGGGCGGGCCGGTCTTCGAGTCCTGGATGGCGCCGATGACCGCCACCGTCGGCGGCAGCTGGTCGAACCCGCTGCTGGACGCCGCGCGCAACCTGCAGGACCGCAACCCGGCCGCCGCGGCGCAGCTGCTCGGGGTCTTCAGCTTCGTGTCCAGGTCTGAGGCCAACATGGCCGGCGTCTGGACGAACTCCCGGCCAGGCGCGGCATACATCGGCGACGGGCTCTACCGGGGCGACTCCGGCAGCATCGGCGGGCTCGGCAACGTGTTCTTCAACAACAAGACCGGCCGCTACGAAGTCATCTCCTGACAGACGCCCGAGCGACCCTCAGTGCCGCCTCAGCGGCGTTCGGGACGATGCTCGACATGACGACGATCTGGATCGAGCCGACCGAGCTGAAGGCCACCGCCGCGCAGCTCGCCGAGCAGGCGATGCGCATTCAGGAGACGATGACCGGCACGCGCACGACGTGCGACTGCGAGGTGCCGCGCTCCCTGATCGGCTGGCTGGACGCCGAGCTCGTCGCGGTCACCGAGGACGCACTCCGCGTCGCGGTCGTCTACCTTCAGCAGGCCATCGACGGCGCCACTCGGGCCAACCAGATCCAGGCCGACCAGTCCCTCGCCACGGCGCAGGCCGCACCTGCTCCGGTCGGCGCGGTGTTCGGCCCGACCGTGATGGGTGGCTTCTCCGCGCTGGCCTCCACCCCGAGCGAGTCCGCGACGGTGATGGGCGGCTTCTCCGCACTGGCCTCCACCCCGAGCGCCTCGGCCACCGTGATGGGTGGCTTCTCGTCGTACTCCTCGACGCCGGGTGTCTTCGCGACCGAGATGTTCATCAGGGCTCCGTCCGGGCTCGCCGGGTTCGACGCGTCCGGGGGAGGCGCGAACCACCACATCGACCTCTGGACCAAGTCGCGCCCGGGAGCAACCTGGATCGGCGACGGCCTCTACAAGGGGTACGACGGCCGCGTGGGCCGGATCACCGACGTGTACGTCGACAAGAAGTACGGCGGCTACCGGGTCGGCTAGGGGCAGGTGGAGATCGTGAGTTTTGCCCAGAGCGCCCACACGAACCGAGGCTGGGCGCTACCGTCAGGCAGGGGGCCAATCCGCATGCGAACGGTGAGCACGAGATGACGAACACGGGGGGCGAGCCGGGGGAGGGCACCGGGTTCCGGCCGGGCGCGCGCCTGGCCGGCCGTCCGCTGCACTTCATCTTCCTGCTGGACGGGTCCGGTTCCATGGCCACCGACGGCAAGATCGAGGCGCTCAACACCGCGATCCGCGAGGCGCTGCCCCATCTGCGTGACCTCGGCGACCAGAACCCGTTCGTCGAGATCCTGGTCCGGGCGGTCGTCTTCGCCGACGGCGCGCGCTGGCACATCGCCGAGCCGACACCTGTCCACGACGTGTCCTGGCCCCCCGTGGTCGCCGGTGGCTTCACCGACCTGGGAGCAGCGCTGACGAAGGTGAGCGAGGTGCTCCGGGTGCCGCCGATGGAGAGCCGTGCGTTCCCACCGGTGCTGGTGGTGGTCTCCGACGGTCGTCCGACAGACGACTTCGAGTCCGGCCTGGAGCGGCTCCTGGCCGAGCCCTGGGGCCGTCGCGCCGTACGCCTGGCGATCGCCATCGGCACGGACGCCGACCACGACGTGCTTGCCCGCTTCATCGACGACCCGGAGATCCGGCCCTTCTCGGCGGGCGACCCCGAGCAGCTCGCCTACCTGGTGCGGTTCGTCTCCACCGTCGCCTCCCAGCTCGCCTCCACACCGGCGGGCGCGGAGGAAGGCCGCCGCCTACCGGAGCCTGACCTGCCCTCGGCGGCCGACGGTGGGCTGATGGTGTGGTGACGCGTCTCCGGATCGAGCTCGAGGTCTCGCGCACCGACGGCGAGCCGCGCTGCGTCGCGCTGTCCGCGCCCGACGACGTGGCGGCCGGCGCGGCTCTCGACCTGCTCGGTGCCCACGTCGGCCTCGATGGCGCGGCCGGGGCGGTGCAGGCCAGGTCGCTGGTCAGCGGCCGCTGGGTCGACCGCTCGACGAGGCTGCGCGACACTGGCCTCCTGCGAGGAGAACGGCTGGCCATCGGCGTGGGCCTCGCACCCGGCGGACGGCCGGCGCGGCTGACCCGCTGGCCCGACCTGCGCAACGGCGACGACGAGGGAAGGGTCGCGGTCAACCGGCCTCCGCGGTCGGTGCGCGCCGAGCCGGAGGCGACCTTGCCCATGCCGAGCAAGCGCCGCACCCGCTCGCCGCGCCGCTTCCCGCTCGGGGCGATGATGATCCCGCTGCTGATCGGCATCCTGCTGGTCGCGGTGACCAAGCGCTGGGAGATCGCGCTCTTCTCGCTCTTCACCCCGGTGATGGTCGGCTGGAACTTCGTCGAGGAGCGGCGCGCGCGCAGCGACGAGCTCAAGGAGTACGGCCGCACGTACGACGAGGAGGTCGCCCTCACCACCGACCGCATCCGTGCGCTCACGGCCGACTGGGCAGACTGGCTCCGCCGCCACCACCCGTCGCCGGACGAGGTCGTCGAGATCGCTCGCGACCTGACGCCCCGGCTCTGGGAGCGGCAGCCCGGGGACCCCGACCACCTGCGCGTGCGGGTCGGACGGGCGTCCCGGCGCGGCCCTGTGACGTTGCGCGCCGACGACTACACGTTCAGTGACGGCCCGGCCGAGAAGGCGGACTACGAGGCTGCCGCGCTCGTCGACGACGCACCGGTCGTGGTCGACCTGGGCACCGACGGGCTGCTCGCGGTGCTCGGCAGCGGGGATGACATCGACCGCGTCGGGGCCTGGCTCGCCGCCCAGCTGGCCACCCTGCACAGTCCCGCCGACCTGGTCATGGCGGGTGCGCTGGCCGACGCCGACACCGGCGACTGGTGGCGCTGGCTCCCGCATCTCGCCCACGGCCGGCTGCGTGCACCGGCCCTGGCCCGCGACACCAGGGCGGCCGACGAGCTGCTCGAGGCCGTTACCGAGCTCGCGCAGGAGCGACGGCTGGCCCGCGAGAGTCGCGCCCGCGGCCCGATGCCGGCGCTGGTCGTGTTCGTCGACGACCGGCTGGCGCCCGACCCGGCGCTGCTGAGGGCCGTCGCCGACTGCCGGGACGTCGGCGTGCTGACCGTGTGGCTGGGCGAGGACTCCCGGTCCGTGCCGACCGCCGCGCCGCAGCTGCTGACCCTCGACGCGGGCAGTCGTAGTGCTGAGCTGGTGGGCCATCGGGGCGGCGAGCGCGTCAGGCTCGTGCCCGAGTCGCTGGGCCGCAGCGCCGTCCTCGACCTCTCCTCGTCGCTGGCCCCCGTGCGTGACGCCGCCGACGCCTTCCAGGTCAGGTCCGTGCCGGACCGGGTCTCGCTGGAGGAGCTCGTGCCCGACCTCGCCTCGCCGGTCGGCGTACGCCGGCGCTGGGAGAACGCCTCGCTCGACACGCTGGTCGCCCGGCTCGGCCGGTCCGACCGCGGCGAGGTCACGGTCGACCTCGGCCCCTCGGGCTCGCACGCACTGGTCGGCGGCACGACCGGCTCCGGCAAGAGCGAGCTGCTGCAGACGATGGTCGCCTCGCTCGCAGCCGAGTACCCGCCCGACCGGGTGGGCTTCCTGCTCGTGGACTACAAGGGAGGCGCGGCCTTCAAGGACGCCATGCGCCTGCCGCACTGTGTCGGGGTCGTGACCGACCTCGACGAGCACCTGACGCGCCGGGTGCTGCAGGCGCTGGACGCCGAGATCAGGCGTCGTGAGGAGCTGCTGTCCGACGCAGGAGCGCGGGACCTCACCGAGCTGCGCCACTCCGCCCCCGAGTCCGCTCCGGGTGACCTGGTGATCGTCGTCGACGAGTTCGCCACGCTGGCCAAGGAGATCCCCGAGTTCGTCGAGGGCGTGGTCGACATCGCAGCCCGGGGGCGCTCCCTCGGTCTGCGGCTGGTCCTGGCGACGCAACGCCCCGCCGGTGTCATCAACGACCGCATCCGCGCCAACGTCGGCGTACGCATCGCACTCCGGGTCAACGACGAGTCCGACAGCAACGACGTCATCGAGTCCCGTGAGGCCGCGCACATCCCGCGCACCCTGCCCGGGCGAGCGTTCCTCAAGGTGCATCGCGACCTGGAGGAGTTCCAGAGCGCGTTCGTCGGTGGTCCCGTCCGCGACGATGCGGCCGCCGCGATCGAGGTCGACGACCTGTGGTCAGCAGCGGCCACCGCGCCGCGGTGGTCAGGAGCCTCGGAGACCACGCTGCTCGAGGCGGTCGTATCCGCGTGCGACAAGGTGATGCGGCTCGGACGCTGGGCGACCCCGCACGTCCCGTGGCTCCCGGCCATGCCGCCGATGGTGACCCTGGGGGAGCTCAGCGAGAAGGCCGGCCGGCTCAGGGCGGGCTCGGTCCCGCTGGCGCTGGCCGACCTGCCTCAGCAGCAGGCCCAGCGCGTCGTCGCGCTCGACCTCGAGCAGCACCAGAACCTGCTGGTCTTCGGCACCAGCCGCAGCGGCAAGACCACAGTGCTCCGCACCATCGCGGCGGGCTTGATGGCATCGCTTGGTCCTGACGAGCTGCACCTCTACGGCCTCGACTTCGGCGGTCACGGGTTACACGTCCTCACCGGAGCGGCGCAGTGCTGTGGCGTCGTGGGGCCGGACGAGCCGGGCCGGATCGCGCGCCTGCTGCGCCGGGTCGGCAGCGTCGTGGACACCCGCAAGCGCGCCATGGCCACCGCCGGCGTCACCGACTTCTCCGAGCTCGCCCGGCGAACGATCGGGCCGATGCCTCGGCTGGTGGTCCTGCTCGACGGGTACGCCGGCGCGACGGCCGCCCTGGAACGCCTCGACGGAGGGCGCCTCCTGGAGCGGCTGGAGCGGCTGATCCCCGACGGGCCCTCGGTGGGGGTGCACTTCGTCATCACCGCGGACCGCAGAGCTGCCGTGCCCAGCGCGCTCACCAGCGTCATCACCACTCGCCTGGTGCTGCGCATGGCCGAGCGCGACGACTACACCCTGCTCGGCGTCGAGAGCGCACTCGCCCGGCACGCCAGGCTCGGACCGGGCCGCGGCTTCATCCAGGGGTCGACCGAGGTGCAGGTCGGCGTCCTGGCCTCGGCCGACGCGACCCAGGAGCACGCGGCGCTCGCACAGCTCGGGGAGCGGACGGTCCAGCACTGGCCGGTCCCCGCTCCGCCGCTGGGCAGGATGCCCGGCGAGGTGCTGCTGGAGAGCCTGCCGACCGCCGAGCACGGGTTCGTGCTGCCGTGCGGCATCGGCGACGCCGACGTCGCGCCGGTCCACGCCGACCTCAGTGCCGGACACCTGCTCGTGGTTGGGCCTCCGCGCAGCGGGCGCACGTCCGCCCTGATGACGCTCGCGGCGGCCGCACAGCAGTCCGCCGAACCGCCAGCCCTGGCCCTGGTGCTCGCCCGGCGCACGGAGACGATCGACCCCGGCAAGTGGGACGTGGGCCCGATCGACGGTCACGACCAAGTCGCCCTGTCGCGTGGGCTCGACGAGGTGGGCGCGCTGCTGGCCCAGGGACGCCCGGTGATTTTGCTGTGCGATGACGTCGACGCTCTGCCGGACTCCGCGTCCCAACAGCTGGAGGAGGTGGCCCGCGCCGGTCGCGACCAGCTGCTCCGCATCGTCGCCGCCGCCGACAACAGGTGGGCCCTGCGTGCCTACGGCGGCCTGGTCCCGGAGCTGCGCAAGGCCAAGCAGGCGATCCTGCTCACCCCCGACGTCGAGCTCGACGGCGACCTGGTCGGCACCCGGCTGCGCCCCCCGCTGGAGCCGCTTGGAGCTCCCGGCAGGGGCTTCCTCGTGCAACGCGGCGTGGCCGAGCTCGTTCAGCTCGCGCGCATCGGGGGTACGGCAGCGTGAACGCACCTCAGCGACACCTCAACGACAGTCACTACAACTACATCAACCAAGCTCGGACAGTCCTGAAGGAGGGGCGCCATGCGCCACGATGAGAACGAGAGCCAGCAGGCCCGCGCAGTGCGTGAGCAGCTGACCCGGCTCGTGCAGACGCACGGCCCTGAGATCCTCGACGACTCGCGCCGGGTGCGGGCGATGCTCGCCGACGCCGTCGCGGGAGCCACCGCCGAGACCAACCTGATCGGACTCGCCCTCGCGTCCGGCGTGGCCGCGAAGCTGCGCGAGTCCGCCGGGGCTCCAGGCGTGATCGACTCGACCGCGCGCGACCTGGAGCGCACCAGCTCGGTGCAGCCCTCCGACGCCCGCTGGGCCGTGTCGGCCGTCGCCGCTGCCCTGGGCATCACGCCGGTCGAAGAGCGACAGGCGCGGCCGGCCACGGCTCCCGCTGCCGTCGGCAGGGCTGACGGCCCCCAGTCGCCGGACGACCTGCTGATCCGCATCGGCGGCCGCGAGCACGTCGCCAAGCCCGGTGACGTCGTCACGATCGGGCGCGAGCCGGGCAGCACCGTCGTGCTCGAGTCCTCGGCCGTCTCCCGGCAGCACGCGCGCATCCAGCGGGGCTCGGCCGGCTGGGAGTACCACGACCTCGGCTCGACCCAGGGCAGCTTCGTCAACGGGGTCGCGGTCCCAGCGTTCACGCTCGGCGAGGAGACCGAGGTCGTGCTCGGCCAGGGACCCGACAAGGTCTCGGTCCGGCTGGTGCCCTTCGGTCTGGCCGGCACCAGCACACCGTCTCAGCCACAGCCACAGCGTCCGGCGGCGGCACCCGCCGCCCGCACGGAGATCCCAGGCGGCCGCCCCGGCGGGGTGCTCGCCGGCGGCGCGGCTCGCACCGAGCTCGGCTCCGGGGCCACCGAGGGCATCACCGTGACCGTGGGCGGTCGCTCACGCACCATCTCGCCAGGAGCCAAGCTCACCGTGGGCCGCGAGGAGGACAACGACCTGGTCGCCTTCGGCACGACCGTCTCGCGCAAGCACGTGCAGGTCGAGCACCAGAAGGACGGCTGGCACGTCCGAGACCTCGGTACGACGTCGGGCACCTGGCTCGACGGCAAGCGCGTCTCCGACGTACTCCTCAGCGGCCGGCAGGAGCTGGTGCTCGGCGACCCGCAGCAGGGCGACCGGCTCGTCACCGACACCGCGACGAACAGCTCCGCGGCTTCATCGTCGGCGAAGCGCTCGGCACCCGCCCTGTCGGGCAAGCTCGCGGGTGCGCTCGCCGCCGCCATGGCCGTCGTGGTCGTGGTTGCCGGCGTGACCTGGTGGCTCAACAGCGACGACGACAACGATGCGACTCCCCGGGCAGCCGCGCTCACCGACGACCAGCTCGCCCGAGCGACCGTCAAGCTGAGCAGTGAAGCGGGTCGTGCGTCCGGTGTCGTGATCGACAAGGACAAGGGCCTGATCGTCACCAACGCCCACGTCGCCGCGCCGTCGGCGCCCGGCGTCGCAGTCAACTACAGCGAGTTCTCCGACGACGAGGCGGAGAACCCGGCCCAGATCGTGGTCTCGGTGGCCGACGGCCTCGACGAGTCGGCGGAGCCGCGCTTCTACGCCGAGCTCGTCACCTACGACGGCTACCTCGACGTCGCGGTCATCAAGATCGTCAAGAAGTACTCGGGCGCCCTCGTGGACGAGGGTGACCTGAAGGGACTCACCGAGGTGCCGCTGGGCGACTCGGAGGGACTGAAGACGTCTGACGCCGTCAAGCTCATCGGCTACCCGAGCGCCGCTGCCGCGCTGACCCCAAGCATGACCTCGGGCAACGTCTCCGCGCCGGTGCAGGACGACCGGCTGGGCGAGAGCCGCGCGATGATCAACACCACCGCGACCAGCTCGAGCGGCAACTCCGGCGGCCTGGCGGCCGACGCGCAGGGCCGCATGGTGGGACTGGTGACGCTGAGCCGCCTCGACAGCGAGCGCAACCGGATCTTCTCCAGCTTCCGCCCGATCAACCTGGTCAAGCCCGTCATCGAGGCCGCCCAGAAGGGGCAGGCCTACACCAGCAAGTACGTCGTGGCTGGCCCCGCCTCCGCGAAGGTCCAGGACCCCGGCTACGCGCGGCCCGGCGAGCCCGGCGGCGTGGCGGCAGGCTGCACCAAGCTCGGCCGGATGGAGTCACTCCTGGGGATCTCGTTCCGCTACTCGGGCTTCCCCGGCGGCAAGCACACCGACGTCCTGGCCGCGATCGTCGACCCAAGCGACCCGAGCCGGGTCCTGGCGACGGCGCGCACGACGTACCCGACCAAGCTGGCGGCCAGCGGCTGCCTGACGCTGACCTTCGACCGTCCGCTGCCGCAGGGCAGCTACCGGCTCAAGGTCGGGGTGGGTGGCAACTACCGCGTCCGGTTCGACACGACCTACGAGAACCTGTGACGCCACCTGCGATGACGTCGCGCCGAGTACGCGTCGAGCTGCTGGGCCCGCTGCGGCTCCTGGTCGACGGCGTCCCGCTGTCCGAGGGCGGCCCCAAGCTGCGGGCCGTCCTCGGACAGCTCGCGCTCGCCAACGGCCGTGTGGTCAGCGTCGACGACCTGCTTGACGGTGTCTGGGGGGAGGACCTCCCCAACACCGCGCGCAACACCCTGCAGTACCACGTGGGAGTGCTGCGCAAGACCCTTGCCGGCCACGACGCCGCCGACGCCCTGGTGACCCGCGACCCGGGCTATGCGCTCGTCGCGTCCACCGACGTGGCCGTGTTCCTCGAGCACGTGTCGCTCGGCGGGCGGCAGGCCTCGGCAGGCGACCACGCCGCCGCGGCCGTCTCGTTCACCGACGCGCTCAACCTCTGGCGCGGCCGCGCCCTTGCCGATCTGCGCGAGTTCGCGTTCGCCGACGTTCGCGCCGTGGCGCTGGAGAGCCAGCGGCTCACCTGTGCCGAGGCGTGGGCCGACGCCGAGCTCGCGTGCGGCCGGGCCGACACGCTCATCTCGCCGCTGCAGGAGATGCTGACCGAGAACCCGACGCGGGAGCGGCTCTGGGAGCAGCTGATGATCGCGCTCTACCGCACCGGGCGGCAGGACGCCGCCTTGTCGGCCTACCGCTCGGCCAGGACCACCCTCGACCAGGAGCTCGGGGTCGAACCCTCGGCACGGCTGAACTCCGTGCACGAGGCGATCCTGCGGCACGACCCGAAGCTCGAGCCCGTCGCCGCCCTGAAGTCGGTGCGGGTTCCGATGGTGACCCGGACGACCCTGGTCGGTCCCGAGCGACCTAACTCTCCGCCGAGCCTCCTCGGCCCGCGCGGGGTCCGGCTCGAGCTCGGCCACGAACCGGTCGTCCTCGGACGCCAAGCCGACTGCGACCTCGTGCTCGCCGACGAGCAGGCCTCGCGCCGCCACGCGGAGGTGGCCCGCACGCCGGCGGCGTACGTCGTGATCGACCTCGGCTCGACCAACGGCACCTTCGTCAACGGCATACGCCTGGAGAGCCCGGTGCCGCTGTCCGACGGGGACCGCATCGAGATCGGCCACTCGGTCGTGCAGTTCGTCGCACCGCCCGGCTGACCCGGCTGACCGGGCTGATTCCTGCAGGCTCAGCCGAGCTCGAGCTTGACCTCGTGGGTAGGGATGTTCACCGTGTAGCCGGTCGCCTGGCGTGTCCCGCCGAAGATCAGGACCGCTCGGTCCAGGTCGGCCGGGACCTCGATCGCGATGTTGACGTCCGTCGAGTCGTCGAAGTCCTTGGCCGACACGACTCGCCCGCTGGGCAGCCTGAGCTGGATCTCCTCGGCCCGGAACGGGATCACCTTGTTGCTGATCTGGGGCCGGGTGAAGTCCGCGCGGACGCGGAGCCACGCGCGCCCGGGCCCGGGCGCCGCCTGGGCGCCGATGAAGTACTCCAGCGAGACGCTGCGGAGGACGGCCTGGCGACGCACGGAGGGTCGCGCCTGCCCGTCGCCGTAGTCCACGCCCGGCGAGGTGTTCTCGGTCAGGTTGAACCTCTTGCCCAGCGTCAGCGTCCGGGAGTCCCGGGCGAGCACCCGGAAGTTGTCGGCACCCGGCTCGCCGTCCGGCAGGGACAGCGTCTGGGTGACCTTGTCGGCCACGAGGGTGAGCTCCACGTCGGGCGTCCCCGCGGGAACGGCGACGACGTACGTCGGTCCGCCGGTCGGCAGCGGCCGGACGTCCGTGCCGACGCGCACCGAGAGCCCCGCCTCCGACCAGGGCGTGCACGGCTTCTCGTCGCAGGCCCACTCGCCCAGGCGGAACGAGATGAGCCGGCCTCCCTCGGGAGCCGAGCGAGCGGCGTCGCCGCTGCCGGTCTCGGTCACGTCGCCGACGTGGGTGACGCGTACGCCGGAGCGCCGTGCCGCCATGGCGAAGACGCCGCCGGCCTTGGGAGGCTTGGCCGCGCTGTCCGAGACCAGCTCGGTGCCCGACGCGGGCGGTGCGCCGGAAGGCTCGTCGGGTGTCTGCGAGGTGGGTGTCGAGCCGGGGTCCTTGTCGTTGTCGTCGCCGGTGAGAGTCATGGCCGCGGCCACACCGCCTACGACGAGGGCGACGACCGTCGCGCCGGCGAGGAGCGCGGCGCGCGAGCTCTTCCGCACCGGCGCGGGCAGCTCGGTGGCAGGCGTCGGCGCGGCTTTCTGAGGCGGGAGGGCCGTGACCGGCTCTGCTGCAGGCTCCCGCGGCGGCAGCGCGGTCGGGTCGACCGGCACCGGTGCCGAAGGCTCGGGCTTCTTCGCCACTGGCTCGTCGGGGGGTGGTTCGGTGACGGCCGGGGGAGGCGGCGCGGTGACCGCCGGCGGCGGCGGCTCGGTGGCGACGGGAGGGGCAGGCTGCACCGTCGTCTCGGGCAGCAGCGCGGCCCAGGCGTCGACCACGAACCCGGCCCGCTCGCGGGACAGCCCCCAGTCGGTCAGCCGGTCGACCAGGGCCGGGCTGACCGCGGCGATGCCGGAGCGGCCCGCGTCACGGATGTCGAAGGGGACACCCTCATCGGCCGAGACCACGATCGCGTCCAGAGCACCCCGGTGCTCGTCGGCATGCGAGCCGAGCACGTCGCTGAGCACGGCACGCAGCCGCTGGGGGTGGGCCGCGACGTCCCAGCCGTGGTCTCGCACCACGGCCTCGAGAGCCGCGAGCACGGCGTTCTCAGTCGTCCCCGGCATGTGTCTCTCCCCTTGAGTCGCGTTGGTCCTGCCCCGAGACTCGGTCCCCACCCTGAGGTCGCACTGAGGCCGTCCGGAAGGCCGCTCCCAACTCTAGGCTCAGTACCCGGCGCTGACCTGGAAACGAGGGGGAAGCCCGTCGCGCAGCAGGCCGACCTGCTCCTGGACCAACCGCGTCGCTCTCGCCTCCCAGCCGGACGCCCCGCCGCCGACGTGCGGCGTGAGGATCACGCCGGGAAGGGTCCAGAGCGGGTGGTCGGCAGGCAGGGGCTCCGGGTCGGTCACGTCCAGCGCTGCACGAAGCCTGCCACGCTGGACCTCCGCGGTGAGGGCGGCGGTGTCGAGGATCGGGCCGCGGGCGATGTTCACCACCACCGCTCCGTCGGGCAGGGCGGAGAGCCAGTCGGCGTCGACCAGGCTCGTCGTCTCCGGCGTCAGCGGCAGTGCGACCACCAGGACGTCGACCCGGGGCAGCATCGCCTGCGCCTCGGCCAGCGGGGTGTGCCGGGTGCGGGCGGCCAGCGTCACCGTGGCCCCGAGCACCTCGAGCGTCTCGGCGACGCGGGTGCCGATGTCACCGGCGCCGAGGACCAGGACGTGCTTGCCCTCGACGGTGTCGGGGTCGTGCCTGGTCCAGTCACGCCGCGCCTGCTGCTCGGCGTACGTCGGCAGGCCGCGCACGTGCGCCAGGATCATCGCGACCGCGAGCTCCGCGGTGCTGCCGCCGTGGATGCTCTTGCCGGCGCACAGCGTCACGCCTGGGGGCAGCAACGCGGGCCACGGCTCGACGCCCGCGGTCAGCAGCTGTACGACGCTCAGCGCGGGCAGCCGGCCGAGGGTCGCGCGGATGTCATCGGACTCCCGGCCCACGACGTACGCGGGCACCCAGACCGTGATGTCGTCGCGTGGAGGCTCGCCCGTGCCCTTCCAACGGACGACCTCCGCGCCGGGCAGCGACAGGCCGGGAGTGAGGATCGGTGGGGCTGCAACAACGAGGTCCACCACGCCACGATCACATATGAATAGAGTGAGGCTCGTGGCGGACTACTACGAGGCGTACGTGCCCGTGCTCGGCATCCTCGCCGTCGGCGTGCTCCTCGTCGGCGCGATGTTCGGGGGCAACCGCCTGCTCCGCCCCTCGCACCCGACGCGCGAGAAGCTGCTCACCTACGAGTGCGGCGTGGACCCGGTCGGTGAGGGCTGGGCGCAGACCCACGTCCGCTACTACGTCTACGCCTACCTCTACGTGATCTTCGCCGTCGACGCCGTCTTCCTGTTCCCGTGGGCCACGGTCTTCGAGGGGCTGGGCTGGGTCAGCGTCGGCGAGATGGGTGTGTTCATCGGGTTCGTCGCGGTCGGCCTCGTCTACGCCTGGCGCAAGGGGGTGCTGACATGGACCTAGGCATGCCGTCGGTGGGGCCGCTGCAGGAGCTGGCGCCGAAGCCCGCGCGCTACGTCCTGAACTGGGGCCGCAAGTACTCCCTCTGGGTCTTCAACTTCGGGCTCGCCTGCTGCGCGATCGAGTTCATCGCGACGTCGATGGCCCGGCACGACTTCATCCGGCTCGGGGTCATCCCGTTCGCGCCCGGTCCGCGGCAGGCCGACCTCATGGTCGTCTCGGGCACGGTCACCGACAAGATGGCGCCGGCGATCAAGCGGCTCTACGAGCAGATGCCCGAGCCGAAGTACGTCATCTCGTTCGGCTCCTGCTCCAACTCCGGCGGCCCCTACTGGGACTCCTACTGCGTGACCAAGGGCGTGGACCAGATCATCCCCGTCGACGTCTACGTCCCCGGCTGCCCGCCGCGGCCGGAGGCGTTGCTGCAGGGCATCCTCAAGCTGCAGGAGAAGATCGACGGCGAGAACCTTGCCCTTCGGTACTCCGACCAGGGCCACCGCTCCGTCGAAGCCGCCTCGGTCACGCGCGCGCTGATGCCGCAGCAGCCCGAGATCGACCCGACCTCCGGGCTGGTGCTGTGACCACCTCCACCGACCTCTGGCCCGGCCGCGTGCGCGCTGCGTTCCCGGACGCCACCGTCGACGAGGGCTTCGGGCCGATCACGGTCGACGTCGACCCCGAGGTGTGGGTCGACTCGCTGCGGCTGGCCCGCGACGGGCTGGGCTGCCGGTTCTTCGACTTCCTGACCGCCGTCGACGAGGGTCAGAGCGAGCTCGAGCAGCGCGGGCGGTTCCGCATCGTCTGCCACGTGGCCGCCCACCGGCGCGACGGCGTCCAGCACCTCGTCGTACGCACGTTGGTGGCGGCGCAGGTCCGCAGTGCCTCGTCGGTGTACGCCGGCGCACGGTGGCACGAGCGGGAGACCGCCGAGATGTTCGGGGTGGTCTTCACCGACGACGCGGGTGAGCCGCTCGCGCTCGACGGCCTGCTGCTGCCCGAGGGCTTCGAGGGGCACCCGCTGCGCAAGGACTTCGTGCTCGCGTCCCGGGTCGCGAAGCCATGGCCCGGGGCGAAGGAGCCGGGGGAGAGCGACGGCCCAGGCCACGACGCGGCCCCGTCCCGTCGCCGCACCAGGCCGCCCGGAGTCCCCGAGGAGTGGGGCAATGCCTGAGTGGCTCGAGATCGTCGTGCGGCTCGTCGTCGTGCTGGGAGCTTTCCTGACCCTGCCGCTCCTGGTCGGCCAGGTCGAGCACAAGGCCATGGCCCACATGCAGTCCCGAGTCGGGCCGATGTACGCCGGCATGTTCCACGGCTGGGCGCAGCTGGTCGCCGACGGGGTGAAGTTCGTGCAGAAGGAGGACGTCGTCCCGGAGGCGGCCGACCGCACGGTCTTCAAGCTGGCGCCGGCCGTCGCCCTGATCCCCTACCTCGTCGCGATGGTGGCGGTCCCGGTCGGGCCCGGCCTGGTCGGGGAGGACCTCGACATCGGCCTCTTCTTCGTGCTCGCCGTGATGGGCGTCGGCGTCGTCGGCACCCTGATGGGGGGCTGGGCCAGCGCCAACAAGTTCAGCCTGCTCGGCGGCATCCGCGTCGCCGCGCAGCTGGTGGCCTACGAGCTGCCGTTCGTGCTGGCGGCGGCGAGTGTCGCGATGGCCGCCGGCACCCTGTCGCTGACCGGCATCGTGGAGGCGTGGGAGCCCTGGTGGATGCTGTGGCAGCTGCCGGCGCTGCTGGTCTTCTTCGTGGCCGGACTGGCCGAGCTGCAGCGGCCACCGTTCGACATGCCCGTGGCCGACGCGGAGATCGTCTTCGGCCCCTACACCGAGTACGGCGGCCTCCGGTTCGCCTTGTTCGTCCTGGCCGAGTACGCCGGCATCGTGCTGCTCTCCGCGCTGACCGCGGTCCTCTTCCTCGGCGGTTGGCACGGCCCGCTGCACGACGATCTGGGCTGGGTCTGGACGCTGCTCAAGACGTTCGCGGTCGCGTTCCTGGTGATCTGGGTGCGCGTCGCCTACCCGCGTCTGCGCGAGGACCAGCTGCAGGGGCTGGCCTGGAAGGCGCTCGTCCCGCTGGCCCTGCTCCAGCTCGCGATCACGGCCGTAGGAGTGGTGGCACAGTGAGGGGTCTGCTCAAGGGACTTCAAGTGACCTTGAAGAACATGTCCCGGCGCTCGGTCACGGCGCACTACCCCGACGCGCTGCCCGAGCTGCCGCCGCGGAGCCGTGGCGTGATCGCGCTGATCGAGGAGAACTGCACGGTCTGCATGCTGTGTGCGCGCGAGTGCCCGGCCTGGTGCATCTACATCGACTCGCACAAGGACACCATCCCGGCGACCGTCGAGGGCGGCAAGGACAAGTCGCGCAACGTGCTGGACCGGTTCGCGATCGACTTCTCGATCTGCATGTACTGCAGCATCTGCATCGAGGTCTGCCCGTTCGACGCCCTGCACTGGGCACCCGAGTTCGAGTACGCCGAGCTCGACATCCGCGACCTCACGCACGAGAAGGACCGCCTGCGCGAGTGGATGTGGACGGTGCCCGCGCCTCCCGCGCTCGACCCCGGCGCCGAGCCTGCCAAGGAGATCGGCGTGGCCGAGAAGGCCCTTCCGCCGGTTGAGCCGGAGAGCGCCTCGAGCGACGCGTCGAGACCACCGGAGCCGCGATGAGTGCGATCGAGGTCGTCTTCCTGCTCCTCTCCCTCGTCGCGGTCGCCTCCGCACTCCTCGTCGTCACCACCGACAACCTCGTGCACGCCGCACTCTGGCTGGTGGTCACGCTGTCGTCGGTGTCTGCCATCTACCTCGTCCTCGCGGCCGAGTTCGTCGCGTGGGTGCAGATCCTCATCTACGTCGGAGCGGTCGTCGTACTCCTGCTGTTCGCGCTGATGCTCACCAAGGCGCCGACCGGTCCGCAGCCAGACCTGAACGCACGGCAGGCCGTGCCGGCCGCGGTCGTCGCGCTGCTCGTCGCCGGTCTGCTGGGCGCCACCGTCGTCGCGGGCTTCCGGGACACCCGCCTCGACCTCGACGACCCCCTGGTCGGCTCCGCCGCCGTCACCGGCGAGACCATCTTCGAGACCTGGGTGCTGCCGTTCGAGGTGCTGAGCGTGCTCCTGCTGGCCGCCCTGGTGGGAGCCATCGTGCTGAGCAGGCGAGGGTCACGACCACCGATGGTGGGCGAAGGGGGCGATCGCTGATGCCTCTGTGGTGGCCCTTGCTGCTTGCCAGCCTGCTCTTCGCGATCGGCGTGTACGCCGTCCTCGCCCGACGCAACGCGATCCTGGTGCTGATGGGTGTGGAGCTGATGCTCAACGCGGTGAACGTCAACCTGGTCGCGTTCGACGCGCACTTCCGCGACGTGCTGCACGGCGGTCAGACCCTGGCGCTGTTCACGATCGTGATCGCGGCGGCCGAGATCGGACTGGCGCTCGCGATCGTGCTGATGGTGTTCCGCACGCACGGCCACATCGAGGTCGACGAGCTGCGTGAGCTGGCTGACCGGGACGCCTCATGAAGTGGGTCGTGCTCGCGCTGCTCCTGGTGCCGTTCGTGACGGCGCTGGTCACGTTGATGGTCGGCCACCACCCCAACGGCGCCAGCAAGGGCATCTCGGTCGGTGGCTCGATGCTCACGCTCGGCCTCGCGTTCGCGGTCGCCGTGCCGCGGCTGGGCGACGGCGACCCCCTGCACAGCGTCTTCACCAGCACCGACTCGATCGCCCCGGCCATCGGGCTGGTCACCTATGTCGACCAGCTCAGTGCGTGCATGGTGCTGCTCGCCGCGATCGTCTCGTTCCTGGTGCAGCTCTACAGCGTGAGCTACCTGCACGGCGACCCGCGCTACCCGTCGTACGCCGCGCTGGTCAGCATCTTCACCGGCTCGATGCTCACCGTCGTCATGGCCGACGACCTCTGGGTGCTGCTCGTCGGCTGGGAGCTGATGGGTGCGTGCTCGTACTTCCTGATCAGCCACCACTGGGAGCTGCCCGAGGCCCGATCGGGTGCCGTGAAGGCCTTCCTGATGACCCGCACGGCGGACCTGGGGCTGCTCTTCGCGATCCTGGTCATCGGCGACCGCACCGGCAGCTACCGGATCAGCGACGCAGTGACGTCCGGCGCGGACCTGAGCCTGCCCGCGGTGCTCCTCGTGATCGCGGTCATCGGCAAGTCGGCCCAGTTCCCGCTGCACTCCTGGCTGCCCGACGCCATGCCGGGCCCGACCCCGATCTCGGCCCTGATCCACGCCGCCACGATGGTCGCGGCGGGCGTCTTCCTGGTCGCGCGGATGTACCCGGTCTTCGACCAGCGGGCGCTGACCCTCCTTGCGGTGGTGGCCGCGATCACGATGGTGGTCTCGGCCTTCTACGCCCTGGTCACCGGCGACCTCAAACGCGTCCTGGCCTGGTCGACGGTCTCCCAGCTCGCCTACATGTTCGGCGCCCTCGCGCTCGGCGCCTGGTCGGCGGCGGTGTTCCACCTGCTCGCGCACGGTGCCTTCAAGGCGCTGTTGTTCCTCGGGGCCGGCTCCGTCGTGCATGCCGTCGGCGGCCGCACGTCGATGACCGCGATGGGCGGGCTGCGCGAGCGCCTGCCCGACACGTTCGCCACGATGACCGTCGGCTTCGGCGCGCTGGCGGGCGTCGTACCCCTGGTGGGGTTCTTCAGCAAGGACGCCGTGATCCACGCCGGCTACGAGGAGTCGCGGCACCACGAGATCCTGGACCAGCCGGTCGCCTGGGTCGTGTTCGTCGCGATGCTCGTCACGGCCGCGCTGACCGTCGCGTACTCCCTGCGCTGCTGGCTGCGCGTCTTCTTCGGCCCTGCCGACCCCGACGTCGAGGTGCACGAGTCACCACTGACCATGCGCGTGCCCCTCTACCTGCTGGCCGTGCCGACGGTCCTGGGCGGCCTCGCGTTCGTCGAACCGCAACGCGTGCTCGGTCCGGCCGCCGAGGAGCACCTCTTCGACGGGCCGTTCGCGCTGTGGATGACCGGGCTGGTGGCGGTCGTCGCAGTCGGCGTGGTCTGGCTCTGGCGGCGCTACGACGGCAGCGACCCCTGGGCACCGCCCGTCGAGGAGCTACGGCCGCCCGAGGACCTCGTGTACGACGTGGCGCTGGTCCGCCCGGTGCTGGCCCTCTCCCGTGCCGTGGTCATCGGCGACCGTGACGTCGTCGACTCCTACGCCGAGGGTGCCGGTGCCTCGGCGCGCGGGCTCGGGTGGCTCCTGCGGGCCGCGCAGAACGGCAGCATCCAGGTCTACCTGATGGTGGTCGTGGTGGGCGCTACGGCGCTCGCGGTGGCGGCGGGAGTGCTGGCATGAGCCACGCCTACCTCGACGCCCTGGTCGCCGTCCCGTTCGTGACCGCGCTGCTGGTCATGCTGGTCCGCCGGGAGTCGGTCGCCGTGGGTCTCGCGATCCTCGGTGGTCTCGTCACCCTCGCCTGGTCGATCCCCGCCGTGTTGGAGACACGTGAGGTCGACGAGGTCTGGATCAACCGGCTGGGCGTGCACTGGCACCTGCTGGTCGACGGCATCTCGGCGCCGCTGGTGCTGCTGACGACGCTGGTGACCTTCTGCTGCCTGGTCTCTCTGGTGCGGCACGCGCCCGACTGCGGCGGCCGCGGCCAGCTGGCTGCGCTGCTGCTGCTGATCGAGTCCGGTGTGCTGGGGGCGTTCCTGGCGGTCGACACCGTGCTGTTCTTCCTGTTCTTCGAGGTCGCGCTGATCCCGATGTGGTTCGTGATCAACGCGTGGGGCGACCAGCACGACCTCGTCGGGCGACGACGGGCCGCGACGCGGTTCCTGCTGTTCACCGTGCTCGGTTCGGCGCTGATGCTGGTCGGCTTCCTGGTGCTGCGTTCCGAGACCGGCACCTTCGACATCACCCAGGTCCGCGACGGCAGCACCCTGGTCGCCGCGCTCGTCGGCATCGGTCTGGCTGTGAAGACGCCGCTGTGGCCGGTGCACATCTGGCTGCCCGACGCACACGCGAAGGCGCCGACGGTCGGGTCGGTCATCCTGGCAGCCCTTCTGCTCAAGCTCGGCACCTACGGGTTCATCCGGTTCTGGCTCCCCGTCGTCGACCCCGCTGACTGGGTGCTCCCGGTCTTCGCGGGGCTCGCCGTGGTCGGCATCGTCTACGGTGCGCTCGCGTGCCTGGCGCAGACCGACCTCAAGCGCCTGATCGCCTACTCGTCCGTGGGACACATGGGCTTCGTCGTGCTGGCGATCGCCACCTACACCGAGATCGGGGTCCAGGCGGCCGTCTACGCCAGCGTGGCTCACGGCCTCATCACCGGCCTGCTGTTCTTCGCGGCCGGCGCGATCAAGGACCGCTACGGCACCGGCGACCTGGCCGAGCTCAAGGCGCTGTACGGCGCGGTGCCCCGGTTGGCGGGTGTGCTGGCGTTCGCCGCCATGGCGTCGTTGGGTCTGCCCGGTCTGGCCGGCTTCTGGGGCGAGATGCTCGCGATCCGGGCGGCCCTCTACCCGGCCGGCGCGCTGCCTGAGGAGACGTTCGTGACGCTCGCCGTGATCGCGGCGCTCGGCGTGATCCTGACCTCGGCGTACTTCCTGGCGATGATGCGCGG
This sequence comes from uncultured Actinomycetota bacterium, assembly GCA_963765905.1. Lineage (GTDB taxonomy): Bacteria > Actinomycetota > Actinomycetes > Propionibacteriales > Nocardioidaceae > SSC3. Next base: position 950,624 of record CAVXXY010000006.1, on the reverse strand, counting down.
GATGCTTCAGGGCGTGGCGGGCCCGACAGACGCCGGGAAGCCTGACCTGCACTGGCTGGAGTGGGTCGCCTGGGGACCGCTCGTCGTGCTCACGCTCGTGCTCGGTGTCGCGCCTGGGCTGCTGCTCAGCCCCGTCGCCGACGCCATGACGGGGGTTCTGCGATGAACGGCGTGCAGGACATCGACTGGCTGGCGATCACCGCGCCACTGGTGCTCTCGTGCGGCGCGATCCTGGTGCTTCTGGGAGACGCCTTCCTCCCCGCTCGCAACCGACTGCAGGCGCACGTCCCGGCGCTGGTCGCTGTGGCCGCGGCACTGGGTGCCGGAGTCGCGGCGGCCCGGCTCTGGGACGACCCGCGAGCCACCTTCTGCCTCGACCCGGCGCTGGAGGAGGTCGCTAGGTGCTCCTTCGTGGTCGACCGGTTCACCCTGGTCTTCTGGGCAGTCACCCTCTTCGGCACGGCGGTCGTCGCGCTGCTCGGCACGGTCGCGATCGCCGACGGCCGCACGCCGCCGGGGGAGTGGAACTTCCTGCTGCTGTGCAGCGCTACGGGTGCCCTCGTGCTCGCCGCCTCGCGGGACCTGATCACGCTCGTGGTCGCTCTCGAGGTGGTGTCGCTGCCGGCGTTCGCCATGGCCGGCCTGCGGCACGGTGACAGGCGAGCCGCCGAGGCCGCGTTGAAGTTCTTCCTGGTCAGCGTGATCTCGACGGCCGTGATGCTGATGGGCATCTCCCTCCTGTACGGCGCGACCGGGTCGGTCATGTTCGCCGACATCGACCAGGCTCTCGCGACGCTCGACTCCGACTACGAGACCGTCGCGCTGGCGGCCACGCTCCTGACGATCGTGGGGCTGGCCTTCAAGGTGGCAGCGGTGCCGTTCCACATGTGGGTGCCCGACACCTACGTCGGAGCTCCGGTCGCTGTCGCGGCGTACCTCAGCGTCGTGTCCAAGGCCGCCGGCTTCGCGGGCCTGATGCTGGTGCTGGGGTTCGCCCTCGGGTCCTACTCCGAGACCTGGTCACCGATCATCGGTGTCGTGGCGGCACTGACCATGACCGTCGGCAACGTGCTCGCGCTGCGACAGTCGCACGCCGTGCGGCTGCTCGCCTGGTCGTCGGTGGCGCAGGCCGGCTACATCCTGGTGCCGTTCGGGGCGCTCGCGGACACCGTCGACGCCGACGTGCTCAACGCCAGCCTCGGCTATCTCGCGATCTACGCCTTCGTCAACCTCGGCGCCTTCTCCGTCGCGGCGCTGGTCGGCACGCGCAACGAGCGTCAGCGCCTCGACGACTACCGCGGTCTGGTGCGCGGCGAGCCGGCAGCGGGCTGGGCGCTGGCGTTCGCCCTGGTGGCCCTCGCCGGGCTGCCGCCGGGCATCGTCGGTCTGATGGCCAAGGTCGTGGTCTTCGACGCCGCGGCCGGGCCGGCCACCTGGCTCGCGGTCGTGATGGCCGTCAACGTCGCAATCGGGCTCGTCTACTACGCCCGCTGGCTGATGGTGCTGTTCACCCCGGCCGACGACGAGCACGCGTCCCGCTACGACGTGCCCACCGCGGTAGGCATCGCCATCGGCGCGACCCTGGTGGCCGGGCTGGTCTTCTCCGTCATGCCCGGCTGGATCCTCGACAACGCGGTGCTCGCCGCCGGCTGACGCCACTCGATGGTCGAGCCGGGAAGACCGCCCGGAGCCGTCCGCGTGCAGAGGCAGGCCACGATCAGCCAGCCGTCAAGGACCACGCCACATGCGTCGCGTCCAATCAGGTGAAGAGCACGACGCGGACCGTCACCGGGAACGGCGAGTACAACATGGGCTACGCCGCGATCGCGTCGCCGGCGAAGGCCGGTTGGTACATCGGACAGTCCACCCTCGCGATCTGATCCTGGACGACGTCTCGAGCTGCGGCGTCGCTTACCAGGTCGTCCGGTGACCACCATGCCAATTGGCCGCGCAGCGGCTCCGAGTGAAATGTCGGATACGCGTGTTTGACTACCGAGTATCGCCTGTTAGTCGAAACCCTTGCCCCTGCTACTACAGCCGGACTCCGCCAGGCGACGGAGGCGGCGGAGGCGGCGGAAACACCGGCAGCAAGAACAGATCATCCAGAACGCCAAGATCATCAAAGGCCTCGACGGCCACACCGTCCGGGTCAAGGTCGACGGCGCGGCCGGAAAGGTCCGCATGCTCGGACTGGACTCGCCCGAGATGAGCGGTCCAGAGTGCGGGGCACCTGCCGCGACCAAGTCGCTCAAGCGCATGCTGCCCAAGGGCACCAGGGTCAAGCTCCTCTCCGACACCACCCAACGAGCGGTCGACCGCTACGGACGACTACTGCGGTACGTCGAGAAGAAGTCCAACGGCTCCGACATGCCCCGACTTCAAATCAAACGCGGGTGGCATCTGGAAACGCTGCTGACGTCGACTCGCTCGCACTGGAGTGCGCGAATCGTGGCACTGGTGGGCTCGGCCTCACGACGGACGTAATCGTCCGGCTGTGGAGCGCCACGCGCACGGGTAGCACCTTCGCCTCGACCGGTGTCCGCGTCCTCTAGCTCCCCCGCAGCTCGCCCCAGCCGAAGCGGCTCTCCGCGATGAAGTCCTGCAGCTCAGATGCGAGGCGATCTTGTCTTTCGCGTGAGCTCTCTGAGCGCTGGCCAGGTGTCCATGCGAACCAGCGGAACTGCTCGCCTACAAGCGTGATTTCTAGCAGCAACGCACCGCCACGAGGCTGCTCCTCGAAGTGCACAGAGACGGACTCGACCTCGCCTGGTCGCGTCAGTGCCAGGACTACTGGGACGACGTCTCGCAGGACATCGGCGAGCTCGGGAGGGTGTTGCGCTAGCACGGGCCTCCGGACCCACAGGGCTTGTTGTTGGTCAGATGGAAGGTTCCAAAAATGTGGATCTGGGCACTACCGCCCTGGCCAAGGTTGTGCCGGAAGTTGAAGTAGTCGTTGTATACGATCCGATCACCAGCACGTGCTGGATTGAACGTCCCGTGGAAGATGTAACTTGCCGGGACAGTGTGAGGAGCCATTCGACTCATTGGCTCGCCGTTGCGCACCCACGACAAGCCCAGCTCGCTGACCAGACCGGCCACGATGCCCTGGATGTAGGGCGAGAGCCTGTAACCCCACGGTGCAGTTCCGGTGAAGCACGCACGCTGCAAAGAGAAGGTGCCGTTGACGTCGGACCACGCGTAAGCGCGGTTGCAGTCCAGGTATGCCCCCGAGGGACCAGCTGCCATAGGAGTGACACTCTTCTCGGCGCTGTGAGTCAACTCCACGGCATCGCCCTTACGCCGCAGGACGGATCCAGTTACCTCCAGTGGCGCGGTGCCGGCTCCGATGTCTGTCGTTATCGCGGCAGCCTCTTGATCGGAGATGGGCTGGTCGAACGTGAGAGTCAGCGTCGAGGAGGCGCTGGGAAACTCAGTACTGCTGATGACCACGGTGGAGATCTCAGCGGCGTTTGGCGGTGACACCTCCCCGGCATGTGCCACCGAGGCGTCCGAGGCGATAAGGGCCAGGGCGATGGCCCAGCCCGCCAGGAAGGTTCCCTTAGCCTTCCCGCTGCGCCCCATGTTTTCTCCCCGAGATTGGAGTCAGGTTTGAAAAGGTACTCCCGGTTCTCTGCCGTGGCTAGGTTCTTCCGGCCTGCACGAAGTGCTGGAGAACCGCTGAGGCTCGACTGGGTCCAGGCCGGTCGACCTCGAGGTGATCGTCGACCCTGAGGTCGACCGGGTGCCGGTGGGGGTCTTGACCTGAGTGCGGCTGCGGACTGCACCGCCGCCGCATTCACCGGCCGCGGCGCTGCTCCAACCAGGCATCCATGCGGCCGGCACTGGCTTGGCCCTTCCCCGCACCAGCCCCATCTCGCATTCCACAACCTGACAGTTCCGGTCGACCCAGCGCTGAAGTCCACCACGTTCTGTGCGTTCGTTGATGCGCCAGGTCAGCACCGCGGCGTGGTCACGGCGTCCTCGAACTGCCCACCTCGGGGCGATCGACCGTGTCGAGACCACTCGGGATGTGCCCACCGACCTGACCACAGCCGGTGGGCCGGGGGCGACCGCCCTCAGGACGGCTGAGCGATGTTGACCATCCAGGCGACGCCGAACTTGTCGGCGACCATGCCGAACATGTCGCCCCACATCTGCTTCTCCAGCGGCATCGTGACCTGCCCGCCCTCGGCGAGCTTGTCCCAGTAGCCGCGGAGCTCCGCCTCGTCGTCGCCGCTGAGGCTGACCGAGATGTTGCTCGTCCCCGCAGGGAAGTCCATGCCCGGCGGCGTGTCGGACGCCATCAGCGTGAATCCCACAGGCGTCTCGAGCTGCGCGTGCATGATCAGGTCGGGGCTGTCCTGCTGGCCGTACTCCCCGAACGTGTTGAGGTTGAGCTCGCCGCCGAAGACACCCTGGTAGAACTCCATTGCCTGCCGGGCGTCGTCCTTGAAACCGATGTAGGGATTGAGTTTTGAGGTCATGTCCTCACCCTAGGCCGGACCCTCGAACCCGTGGTACTGCATGACGTGCTTGACCCGGGTGTAGTCCTCGAACCCGTACATCGAGAGGTCCTTGCCGTAGCCGGAGTGCTTGAAGCCGCCGTGCGGCATCTCCGCGACCAGCGGGATGTGGGTGTTGACCCAGACGCAGCCGAAGTCGAGCCGGGCGGCGGCCCGCGTCGCCGTACCGGCGTCCTTGGTCCAGACCGAGGACGACAGGCCGTAGACCGAGTCGTTCGCCTTGGCGATGGCGTCGTTCTCGTCGGTGAACGACTGCACCGTCATCACCGGACCGAAAACCTCCGTGCGGATCAGCTCGTCGCTCTGCTGAAGGTCGGCGACGACGGTCGGGGCGTAGAAGAAGCCACGCTCACCGACGCGAGCCCCACCGGTCGTCACCCGGGCGTGGGAGGGCGTGCGCTCCACGAGGCCGGAGATGTGGGCGAGCTGGTTCGCGTTGTTGATCGGGCCGAACAGGATGTCCTCGTCGGCCGGGTCGTAGCCGGTCTTCGCCTCTGCGGCGGCCGCGGTCAGGCGGTCCACGAACTCCTGGTAGACGCCCTGCTGCACGACCACGCGCGTCGCCGCGGTGCAGTCCTGGCCGGCGTTGAAGAGCCCGGCGACCGAGATCCCCTCGACCGCTGCGTCCAGGTCGGCGTCGTCGAACACCAGCACCGGCGCCTTTCCGCCGAGCTCGAGGTGGGCCCGTTTGAGGTCGCCTGCAGCGGCGCTCGCGACGGCCATGCCGGCCCGGGTCGAGCCGGTGATCGAGACCAGCTGCGGGACCTTGTGGTGGGTGAGGGCGGCGCCGGTCTCGCGGTCTCCGCAGACCAGGTTGATCACGCCCGGCGGGAAGAGCTCCTGCATCCGCTCGACCATCCAGTACGACGACGCAGGGGTCGTGTCCGACGGCTTGAGCACGACCGTGTTGCCGGCCGCCAGGGCAGGTGCGAACTTCCAGACCGCCATCATCATCGGGTAGTTCCACGGCGCCACCTGCGCGACCGGACCGATCGGCTCGCGGCGGATCGACGAGGTGTGGCCCCTCAGGTACTCGCCGGTCGAGCGACCCTCGAGCATCCGGGCCGCGCCGGCGAAGAACCGGATCTGGTCGACCATGGGCGGGATCTCCTCCGAGAGCGTCAGGTTGACCGGCTTGCCGGTGTTCTCGCTCTCGACGGCCACCAGCTCGTCGGCGTTCTCCTCGATCTCGTCGGCCAGCTTGAGCAGCGCACGCTGCCGCTCGCTGGGCGTCGTCCAGCGCCAGGTCTCGAAGGCCTTCGCGGCGGACTGGCAGGCCAGGTCGACGTCGCGCTCGTCGGAGTTCGGGGCGGTGGCGTACACCTCACCGGTGGCCGGGTTGATCACATCCATCCCGGAGCCCGACTCGGACGCCTGGACCTTCCCGTCGATGATGTTGTGGAACGTCTTCTTGGACATGATCACTCCTGGTGTGGTGCTGGGTCACTGACGGACGCCCTCGGTGTCGCCCGAGAGGCGCTGGGCGATCCAGATGGGGATGATCGAGAGCAGGATCATCACGACGGCGACGACGTTGACGACCGGTGCCTGGCTCGGCCGGAACATGTTGTTGAGGATCCAGATCGGCAGCGTGGTGATGTCGATGCCGGCGGTGAACGTGGTCACGATGATCTCGTCGAAGCTGAGCGCGAACGCCAGCAGTCCGCCGGCGAGCAGGGCCGACCGCAGCTGCGGGAAGGTGACCAGCCGGAAGGTCGTCCAGAGTCCAGCACCGAGGTCGGCCGAGGCCTCCTCCAGGTTGCCTCCCAGACGCCGCAGCCTCGCCTGCACGTTGTTGAAGACGGTGACGATGCAGAAGGTGGCATGCGCGACGACGAGGGTGAGCAGCGAGAGGTCGATGTCCATGATCCCTTTGAACGCGTTGTTCAGCGCGATGCCGGTCACGATGCCCGGCAGCGCGATGGGCAGGATCACCAGCAGGTTCACCGAGCTCTTGCCGAAGAAGTCGAAGCGCTGCAGGGCCAGCGCCAGCAAGGTCCCAAGCGCGAGGGCGACCGCAGTGGACAGGGCTGCGACCTCGAGGCTGGTCGCCACCGCTGAGCGGGCGCCCTCGCTGTGCCAGGCGCGGTCCCACCACTCGAAGGTCAGTCCGTCGGGCGGCCAGGTCATCGCCTGGTTGGTGTTGAACGAGTTGAACACCACGACCATCAGGGGCAGGTAGATCAGGACCAGGATGCCGATGGTCAGCGTGGCGAGGATCCGGCGTGCTGTCGCGCTCAGGGTCATGGCTTGCTCACCGGGCCGCTCACAGGCTGTCCAGGGCGCCGGTACGACGTACGGCGGCCAGGTAGACGATCATGATCGTGATCGGGATCAACGCGATCGACGCGGCGAGCGGCAGGTTGTTCGCCGCCCCTGCGTTGACGAAGACGAGGTTCCCGAGCATCTGGTTGGTGCCGCCGACGATGTTCACGGTGATGTAGTCACCCAGCGTCAGCGAGAAGCTGAAGATGGAGCCGGCGATGATGGCCGGGGTGAGCATCGGCAGGACGATGTGCCGCACCGTGCGCCAGGTGCCGGCGCCCAGGTCGCTCGAGGCGTCGAGCAGCGAGTCGGGCACGCGCTCGAGGCCCGCGTAGATCGGCAGGATCACGTAGGGCAGCCAGATGTAGGCCTGAGTCATCACCACGGCGGTGAGGCCGTAGCCGGGCGACTGGAGGCCGATCGGCGTGCCGAGCCACTCGAGCAGGCCTCCGCTGGAGAGAGTCGCCCGCCAGGCGAAGGCCTTGACCAGGTAGCTCGCCCACAGCGGGGTGAGCACGGCGATCAGCAGGATGCGCCGCCACCTGGCCGGAGCGACCTTCGCCATGTAGAACGCGATCGGCAGCGCGATCAGCACGTCGATCACGGTGACCAGCACGGCCACGCCGATCGTCCGGAACGCGACCGTGCGGTAGAGAGGGGTGGTCAGGACGGTCTTGATGTTGTCCAGGGAGTACGCGCTGCGGTCGAGGTTGCCGGTGAAGGAGTCGACCTGCCACAGCGCCGTGACCAGCAGGGCCGCCAGTGCCACGACGTAGATCGCCACCAGCCAGGTCAGCGGTGCCGACAGCAGCAGTCCGAGCCTGAGCCACTTGAACCGGTTCAGGACCGATGAGACACGCCGGCCGACCGTCCCCCCGGGCGGGGGGACGGCGGCGCGGTTGGCGGTGTCGTGCGGGGTGCCGGTCAGAGCCAAGGGTCAGCCCTTGATCTCGGTCCAGGCCTGGGTCCACTGCGAGTAGTCCGTGCACTCGACATCGCGGCCGTCGAGGCACTCCTTGACCGGCGTGCGCCAGTACCAGAGCTGCTCGGAGAACGCCTCGTCACCTGCGTGGAAGATCTCGCAGTGCTTGGGGTTCGCCGTCTCTGCGCAGGCCGCCTCGCTGTTGGGCGCCTCGCCGAAGTACTCGGTCGCGGTCGCGTTGGCCTTCGGGCTCACGATGTAGTTCATCCATGCGTAGGCGCAGTTGGGGTTCTCCGCCTGCGAGGAGAGCATCCAGGTGTCGTTCCACGCGGTCGAGCCCTCCTCGGGCAGCACGGCCTTGACGTTGTCCTTGGCGATCGAGTTGACGATCACCTGCCACGACGTACCGATGACGGTGTCGCCGGTCTCGAACGCGGAGATGAGCTTCAGGTAGTCCGACCAGTACTCACCGACGTACTCGCGCTGGGTCTTGAGGAGCTCGACTGCCGCGTCGAGCTGCTCCTGGTCCAGGGCGTAAGGGTTGGTGATGCCGAGGTCGGGCTGGTGCTTCATCAGGTACAGCGCCGCGTCGGCGATGTAGATCGGCGAGTCGTAGGCCGTGACCTTGCCCTTGTTCTTGGCGAGCTCGGCCTCGTCGAAGACCGCGCTCCACGACGTGGGCGCTTCCTTCACGACGTCGCTGTTGTACTGCAGCAGGTTGGCGCCGTAGCCGTGCGGGATGCCGTAGTTGACGCCGTCGACCGAGTTCCACTCGGTGTCCTTGAGGAAGTCGAAGACGCCCTCGTAGTTGGGCACCAGGTCGGTGTTCACCGGGTCGGCCTCGCCGGCCGCGATCAGCCGGAGCGAGAGGTCGCCGGAGGCGGCGATCACGTCGTACTCGCCGGTCTTGGCGAGGTTCAGCGCCTCGTCGGAGGTGCCGTAGACCTTGCTGGTCACCTGACAGCCGGTCTCCTCCTCGAACGGAGTGACCCAGTCGACCTCGGGGTCGTTGCTGCCGTCCTCGACGTACGCCGGCCAGGCCAGGATCGAGACCTGGCCCTCGTTGTCGCCGAGCTCGCTGAGCGCCTCGGGTGCGTCGTCGCCGCCGCCACCACCTCCGTCGCCGTCGTCGCCACAGGCGCCGACCAGGAACAGAGCCGACGCGGCTACGAGCGCCGCCGCTGTGCGGCGCCGACTGCCAACAGTTCTGACACTTCTCATCGGTGTACTCACTCTCAACTAGCGGGGAGGGAAGCTGCTTGGCCAGCAGCCTGGGTTGCGGTGCCTTCCGCGGGGGCGTCGTCCTCGACCGGGACGAGGTCGTGTTGGGACCAGCTCGCGACGACCGAGTCGCCCCGGGCCTCGGCCTCCATCTCCCCGCCCCTGCTCTGTTCGAGCACGACGAGGGGTGTGCCGTCCGCGAGGCGGACGTGTACGCGGTGACCCGTGCCGAGGTAGATGGACTCGGTGATCACGCCGACGGCGCGGATCACGTTGCCGTCGGAGGTCGCGGGGTTGCCGTTGTTCGCAGCGGAGAGGGTGACCTTCTCCGGGCGGAGGGCGTGGCTGCCGTCGCGTCCGAAGAGACGCTGCGACGCGGCGGCGTCGAAGAGGTTCGAGGTGCCCACGAACTGCGCGACGTACGACGAGGTCGGCCGTTCGTAGATCTCGCTCGGCGTGCCGAGCTGCACCACCTTGCCCTCGTTGAAGACCGCCACGCGGTCGCTCAGGGTCAGCGCCTCCTCCTGGTCATGGGTGACGAACACGAACGTGATGCCCAGCTCGCGTTGCAGCTGCTTGAGCTCGACCTGCATCTGCTCTCGGAGCTTGAGGTCGAGTGCCCCGAGCGGCTCGTCGAGCAGGAGCACCTTCGGCTGCACCACGATGGACCGGGCGAGCGCGACGCGCTGGCGCTGCCCACCCGAGAGCTGGGTCGGCCGGCGCGTGGCGAGGTGCTCGAGCCGGACGGTCGCGAGAGCCTCCCGTGCCCGCGCGTGCCGCTCGCGCTTGTGGACCTTGCGCACGCGCAGCCCGTAGGCCACGTTGTCGATCACGCTCAGGTGCGGGAACAGCGCGTAGTCCTGGAAGACCGTGTTGACGTTGCGGTCGAACGGCGCGGTCGCGGTGACGTCCTCGCCGTCGAGCTCGATGTGCCCGGCCGTCGCGCGCTCGAAGCCGGCGATCAGCCGCAGCACCGTCGTCTTGCCCGAACCGGACGGCCCGAGCATCGAGAAGAACTCCCCGTCGCGGATGTCCAGGTCCAGGTCGTCGACGGCCGTGACTTCGCCGTACTGCTTGGTGATGCCACGCAGCGCGATCGCCGTGTGTGCGTGCTCACCGGCGGAGGGAGCGGGTGGCGTGATCTGGGACACAGGGATAACATATAGAACCAGATGTTAGATTTCTAGACCCGGGCTCGTTGCATCCCGATAACGTGCGCAGCGCTGATGCGAGGGAGGAGGCGGGGGGTGACAAGGTCGCTGCGGCACGCCTCCCGCTCGCGCTCCGCGATCTTCGCGCCTCTGGGTGACCCCGGCCGCGCCACGCGCGTCGAGCAGCGGCTCGCCGACGCCATCCGGTCGGGCCTCCTTGCCGACGGGGAGCGACTCCCCAGCGAGCAGGAGCTCGCCTCGATGCTGGGCGTGGCGACCGTGACCGCCCGCGAGGCGCTGGTGGCGCTGCGGACGCAGGGGCTGGTCACCACGGTGCGCGGCCGCGGCGGCGGCAGCTTCGTGACCCGGCCCAAGCACGCCGACGACACCTCGCTCAGCGACCGGCTGGCGCGCATGACCCGCGTGGAGCTGCGTGACCGAGGCACCCTCTACCGGGTCATCCTCACCGGCTCGGCCGAGCTGGCCGCTCACTTCGCCGACGACCAGGACGCCGAGTCGCTGCGCGACCTGCTTGTTCCCGAGGGGGAGACCGATGCGGCGGTCTGGCGCCACGCCGGCTCCGAGCTCTATCTCTCGGTCGCCGCGCTCACGCAGTCGGCCCGGATGACGCGCGAGGTGGTGCGCCACGAGGCCGACTTCGGGGTGCTGCTGCGGCTGCCGCTGGGCGACCCCGAGTTCCGCGTCGACACCCGCAAGCACCACGAGGCCCTCGTCGACGCCATCTCGGTGCGACAAGCGGACGCCGCCAGGCGGGCGGTCCACGAGCAGGTCGACGATGCCCTGGCGCGTCTGGTGGACCTCCACAGGGCGGTGCGATGATGGCAGTTGTGCGTACGACGACCAAGCAGCTCGCAGCCGTTGCCGACGAGGTGACCGCTCTCTTCGAAGGCATCTTCGTCGCCGTCGAGGACATGCGCGTCTCCCTGCTCGACCTCTTCGACGCCGGCCGCGTCGACGCTGAGCAGGTCAACCACGTCGTACACCCGCGGGCGAGCGCCCTGCTGGACCAGGGGCTGGTGCTCGGCTGCGGCTACGTCGCCTCGCGTGACGCGCTCGTCGACCGGTCGCTCTACCTCGCCTGGTGGCAGGGCGAGAGCCAGCAGCTCCTCGGCCAGGCCGACGCCCCCGCCGGCGACCCGCTCGACTACACCCGGCGAGAGTGGTTCCGCGTGCCCGAGGCGACCGGTGCCCGGCACGTCACGGGTCCCTACGTCGACTACGTCTGCACCGACGAGTACGTCGTCACCAGCACGATGCCCGTCGTGTCCCAGGGCCGCATGGTGGGCGTCGTCGGCGCCGACACCCTGGTGGAGACCCTGGAGGACGTGCTCCTGCCGCTCCTGCGCACGGCCGGCGCCACCTTGGTCTCCGAGCACGGCCGGGTCGTCGCCTCGGCCGACCACCGGCTGGCCGCCGGCACGCTGGTCGACCTCGACGACTGCGTCGAGCGGGTGCCGTGCGGCACGCTGCCGCTGGCGGTCGTGATCCTCTAGCGGTAGAGCTGATCTAGGTCGACGTCCTAGCGGTAGTTGGTGAACTGCACCGCGAAGTCGTAGTCCTGGTCCTTGACCAGCGCGATGACCGACTGCAGGTCGTCGCGGCTCTTGGACGAGACCCGCAGCTCGTCGCCCTGCACCTGGACCTTGGCGCCCTTGGGTCCCTCGTCGCGGATCAGCTTGCCGATCTTCTTGGCCTGCTCCTGGGAGATGCCCTCCTTGAGCGCGACGGAGATCTTGCTGACCTGCCCGGACTGACGCGGCTCACCCGCGTCGAGGATCTTCATCGACTGGCCGCGCTTGACGAGCTTCTCCTTGAAGACGTCGAGGATGGCGAGGGCACGGTCATCTGCGACCGCCTCGATCTCCACGCCGGTGTCACCCGACCACGCGATCTTTGCCCCGGTGCCCTTGAAGTCGAACCGCTGCGCGATCTCCTTGGCGGTCTGGTTCAGCGCGTTGTCGACCTCCTGGTGGTCGATCTTGCTGACGATGTCGAACGACGAGTCGGCCATGCTTGTTGATCCTCCGTGAGCCTGGAAGCGCTACATTGCACAGCATGCCCCAGGTCAAGATGTCCGAGCACATCGCCTCCCCTTCAGCTGGCGTGTGGGCATTGGTGTCCGACCTCTCCCGGCTGGGGGAGTGGCTGTCCCTGCACGAGAGCTGGCGCGGCGTCGTACCCGCCCTCGCCGCGGGTGTCGAGCTGACCGGCATCGTCAAGGCCAAGGGCATCCGCAACAAGGTGACCTGGGTCGTCACCGACTACGACGCCCCGCGGCGCATCGCCTTGACCGGCGAGGGCGTCGGCGGCACCCGGGTCGCACTGGACATGGCGGTCGGCGAGGACGGCAGGGGCTCGCGGTTCGACTTCGCCGTGGACTTCTCGCACCCGGCTCTCAAGGGGCCGCTGGGCAACCTCGCGGGCCGCACGATCCGGAGCGACCTGGACGCCTCCGTAGACCGTTTCCGGGCGCTGCTCTGACCGCCCACCTCGATTAGATGCCGCGGCCCCGCTGCGCTATTCTTTCGTGTCGTTGCGCGAGCGCGACGCCCTGGCAGGTTGCCCGAGCGGCCAATGGGAGCGGACTGTAAATCCGTCGGAGTATTCCTTCGCAGGTTCGAATCCTGCACCTGCCACCAGCGTGAAAGGGCCTCTCTGACCTGCGGTTTCGTCGGTCAGAGGTCCCTTTTGCGTTGTCCGGGCAGAGACTGGCTGTTAGCGGCTGGTCGCGCGCAATATGCGCAAGTCTGTGGCTAGTGGGCGGTCATGAGCGAGATGCCAGCCGCGGCAGCAGGCGCAGTTCAAGGGGCCGGGCGACCCGTTCTGTAGGGCCGTCGCTTCGTCAGGCGCTCGCGCGTTCAGCCTTCGAGGGAGCGACACCTGGATGTTGCGCGATCCGCTGCCGACTCAGCGAGCCGCTGGCCGGGACTGCGGCGATCACAAGAGCCCCGAGCACAGCTGGGATGGCGAACCCGTAGAAGTTCCACTCGAGCCCTCGACCCGAGGTGAGCATCCAGCCGCCGAACGTCGGCCCCACGATCGCACCGAGGCGGCCGATGCCGAGCGACCAGCCGAGCGCGGTGGCACGGCTATCGGCCGGGTAGTAGGTCGCGACGTAGCCGTTGACGAGGATCTGGGTGCCGATGGTGCCGAAGCCGGCGAGTGCAATCAGTAGGTAGAGCCCGGTGGCGGCCGGCTGGAGGCTCAAGGAGAAGATCGCCACTGCTGCTGCTGCGAACGCGGCCGTGGTGACTGGCTTGGAGCCGAACCGGTCTGCAAGGAGCGAGACGAGAAGGGTGCCGACTACTGCGCCGAGGTTGAGCACGAGCAGGAACCGAAGAGCGGACCCGAGGGGGTAGCCCGCCTGGCGCATGATCTGTGGGAGCCAGGTGTTGAGCCCGTACACGAGCAGGAGCCCGAAGAAGCTCGCCACTCCGAAGAGAATGGTGGCTGCGAGCTTGTTGCGGGAGAAGAGCACGGCAATCGCTCCGGCACCGCGCCGGCCGTCGCCATTCTGTCGAGCGTCGTTCTCCGCCGCGGCCAGTGGGATGCCATGACGTGCTGCCAGTCGTGCGGCCTCCTGGTGCCGACCACGTGCGACGAGGAAGCTGACCGACTCGGGCAGGAACTTGTAGGCGAAGGGCACGACTAGGAAGAGCGGAGCCACTCCGATCCAGAACATCGTCTGGAAACTGTGCGCAGGCAGGAGGTTGATCGCAAGCACCGCTGCCATCACACCGCCGATGGAGAAGCCGGAGAACATGAGGGCGTTGTTGAAGTTCCGTCGGTGCGCCGGGGCGTACTCGACGGTCAGTGCGATCGCGGTCGGTACGACGCCGCCGAGACCCAGCCCGGTCACGAACCGCATGAAGCCGAACGCCTCCGGCGTCGGTGCGAGGGCAGTGGCGCCCATCGCGAGGGAGAACCAGATGATGCTCCCGAGCATGATCTTGCGCCTCCCCACGATGTCGGTCAGCGCGCCGACGGCCAGGGTTCCGATGACCATGCCCATCAGGGCGTAGCTGCCGATGTGGCCAGCCTGCGCAGGACTGACAGCCCACTCGGGATCCTGCAACAACGACGGCACGACCGCCCCGTAGACGATCAGGTCGTAGCCGTCGAAGACGATGGTGACCATGCAGATCGCCACCACCCAAAGGCCCGCAGTCCGGCGCGCAGGGGGTGCGCTTGAGGTGACATCCATGACAATCCTCGATTCAAGGCGGAGCGACTAGGATTGAAACGTAGATCACTTTGTCAACGAACGTCAATGAAATGACACTCATTGATCTGGACCACTACTATCTAGGCTGGAGTGAAGCAAGCAGGAGGAGCAGGCATGAAACCGCGGTCCATCGTGTTCGACCTGTTCGGTGACTACATCCGCTACGAGCGCGGGGAGATCCGGCTCAGGGCGCTGTCAGCTCTGCTCGACTGCTTCGGCGTCGGCGAGAGCACTGTCCGTGTGGTGATGGCCCGGCTCAAGAAGGAGGAGTGGTTCGACAGCCGTCGCGAAGGGCGCGAGACCATCTATGCCCTCAATGACAAGAGCTGGCGGCTGCTCGACGAGGGGCGTTCTCGCATCTTCGAGCGCTCCCAGACGCCCTGGGACCGACGGTGGCACATGGTCATCTACTCCGTACCCGAAGCCGATCGCGCACTTCGTGAAGAGCTTCGCAAGGAGCTGTCTTGGCTCGGGTTCGGACCACTGGCGTCCTCGACCTGGATCAGTCCCCGGGATCGGCTGACCGAGCTCGAAGAGCACTTCGCGAGCCACCCGTCGATTCGGCTCGACCTGCTCCGCTGCGAGTCGTCCGGGCTGGCGCAGGACCGTGAGATGGCAGCGCGATGCTGGGACCTGGACAGCCTGAACGCCGACTACCAGTCGCTGCTGCGTACGTACCGTCCCCGAATGTCCGACTATCGAGCAGGCCGGGTCGCTCCCCGACAGGCACTCATCGAGCGCATGCAGCTGACGCACGACTACCGGATGTTCCCTTTCCGCGACCCCGACCTGCCAGAGGAGCTCGTCCCAGCCGGCTGGAAGGGTCACGAGGCGCACGAGATGTTCATCGAGGCGCACGACCTGCTTAGGGCCCCGGCCGAGCAGTTCTTTCGCGAGATCAACAGCTCCGAGCACGTGGCCTGACCGCCTGGACTGATCCAATGGAGAGTAATGCGTGTCATTTTCTTGACGTTCGGCACAAGAACGAGTTGAATCGTAACGCAGGGCCAGCTCAAGGCTCTCGACGGACACCAACTCCTTCTCGTCTCGGAGGCAGAAATGAGACCTCTCCGATCCGCATTGGCTCTGGCCACCAGCTGCGCCGTGCTCGCCTCGGCGGCGGTCGTCGCAAGCGACGTCGCGGCCCCCATCACCGCCGCAGCCGCAACAGCGGTCACGGATCCGCCGCCAGGACCCGACATCTTGAACGCACCACCGCCGCGCGCCCCGCAGCTCGAGAACACCGGCATCTGGAGTGCAGCGCCCACCATGGTGTGCCACACCAGCGCCTACGGCCTTGGGGAGTACGTGCACCAAGGCTGTGTGTACGACGACCAGGGCGCCCAGCTCGTTCCGACGAACTGGCCCGAGCACTCGATCGTCCACGCCTACACCTACCCGACGAACCCTGCGTACCGGGCCAACGCCGCAGACATCGTCGAGGTGCGCGTGAAGCCTCTGAACAGCGCCACCGCCATCCGGATCACCTTCAACACGATGCTCGACCCGGAGCTCGTCGGCACGACAATCGCCCTCGGGGACTCGGCAGCGCCGCACGAGGCGCCGCACGGAGCGAACACGGCGATGCCGGCCAACACGTTCGTGACCGTGCACGGGACCACGGCCGACGCCGTCGACGCGGGCACCGGCGCCACCCTGCCGACCGCCCCGTCGGTCACTGTCGACAAGGAGCGTCGTCAGGTGGAGGTGCGGGTGCCGCACTCGATCTTCGACCCCGGCACTCGCAACGTCCGACTCGCCGTCGCCAGCGGTCTGTGGAACAGCACCAGCGACAGCTTCCTGGTCCCACAGCTCATCGCCGACGCGGACACACCGGGTGGCGCACTCACGGTCGACCCGACGCCGAGCGCCTACTTCGACGTCGCATTCCGCTTCCGTGAGCCTTTCGACTCCCCGTGGCTCAACGACTTGCAGAAGAAGGCTCTCGCGGCGGGCGACATCAGCCAGTTCTTCGCCACGGTCGACTTCTCCAAGCTCGCGAGCGGGGTCAACGACAACCTGTCCGGCACCCCCGAGGGTGTGCCGACGTCCGGGTTCATGGAGCGCCTGTACGCCTCGCACTTCGAGACCCGCCAGGGTCGCCGGCTGCCCAGCGATCCTGGTGGCCCGCCCGTCGGCGCCCTCACGCAGCAGAACGGCCCGACCGACGGCGAGGGCGACGTCAGCGTCCAGTTCGGCTGGGTGTGCCGGGACGACTGCGTGCCTGACCTGCCCGGACAGCTGCAGCGATACGTCGCCTACGTGCCGCAGGTCGCTGCACCCCCAGCCGGCTATGCGAGCCTGGTCTGGACTCCGGGCTATGCCCAGACAGCCAACGACCAGGTGAGCGATCCCGGGATGCTCGAGCTGTTCCCGGCCGGCGAGAAGGACCTGTTCCACAAGTTCGCCAACCGTCCCGCGTCGCCCACCGTGGTGATCAGCGTCGACGGCCGCGGCAACGACGAGTGGTACTACGGCCAGTCCGGTGCCAGTGTCTTCGAGGCGCTCGCCGACGCTCGTCGCGCGTTCCACCTCGACAATTCCCGTACGGTGATGAGCGGCTTCTCGAGCGGCGCGTACGGCGCCAACAAGCTGTCGCTGCAGTTCCCCGACGTGTTCAGCAAGGCGTTCATCTGCGACGGACTGAACAAGGCTCCGTCGTTCCCGGGCATCAACGGGATCGTCGACGTCCTTCCGATCGACACGCTGACCGAGCACGAAGCGGGGTCGACGCTGACACCGCTCCTGCCGTCACGGCGCAACCAGCCGGTGATCGAGTGGGCGGGACTGCCGAACACCTACATTCCCTACGACATCCCGCGGGAGCGCGCTGAGGCGTACATCGCAGGGGACTACCACTTCAACTTCGTCACGTGGATCGGGCTGTCCTCGGACCACGTCGTCCTGTGCGCCAACGGGACGTGGGACGTCGCCACCAACTGGCTGGGCGACATGCGAGGCGTCAGCAAACCGTTCCACGTGACCTATGTGCGAAACCCGGCGATGGACGACCCGCAGTCGGGCCTGGTCGGTGACCGCGCCTACTGGCTGAGCGGCATCCAGACCCGATCGAGCGATCCCACCCAGGTCGGCACCATCGACGTGGTGTCCCGGGCGTTCGGGCTCACGGACGCACCGAAGATGCCAGTGGTGACGACGGCTGGGGTCGAGGAAGGCACCACCGTTCCGCTCAACCCCTACACCACCGAGTCCCGGACTCCGCTCCCGCCCGTGCCGACCCTTGCAGCCAACAAGCTGATCATCACGGCGACCAACATCGCCTCGGTGACGATCGACCCGAAGCAGGCCAAGGTCTCATGCTCGGTGGCGCTGAACGTGACCACGGACGGTCCGCTGACGGTCCACCTCATCGGTTGCGGTGACCGGTACTTCGGATGACCTTGGAGCTAGGAGCATTCATGAGTACTACGAGTCCCATCACGATCACGGCCACGGACGCACCGGACCAGCCGGACCGCACGCCGGACCTGGAAGCGCTGTACCGCGATTTCGAGTCCGAGCTGCTGGTACCGCTGTGGACCGAGATCGGCGACCTCATGCCGTCGCAGCCTCGGTCGCGAGCCGTGCCGCATCTGTGGCGTTGGTCCAGCCTGCTGCCGATGGCAGAGCAGGCGGGTCGGATCGTCCCGGTCGGGCGAGGTGGCGAGCGACGTGCGATCGCACTGGCCAACCCGGGGCTGGGCGGCCGCCCGTTCGCCACACCGACACTCTGGGCTGCGATCCAGTACCTCAACCCCGGAGAGGACGCCCCGGTGCACCGGCACACCCAGAACGCCTTCCGCTTCGTCGTGGAGGGCGAGGGCGTCTGGACGGTCGTCAATGGTGACCCGGTCGCCATGCGGCGCGGCGACTTCCTGCCGCAGGCCGGCTGGGCCTGGCACGGTCACCACAACGCGACCGACAAGCCGATGGCATGGATCGACGGCTTGGACATCCCCTTCCAGTACGCCGTGGACTCGACCTTCTTCGAGTTCGGTCCCGATGAGGTGGAGAGCCGGGAAGCGCCGCCTCGGTCGAGGTCCGAGCGGCTGTGGGGTCATCCCGGTTTGCGACCACTCACCCATCTGCAGCCTTCGCCATCGACCCCGCTGCTGGCCTACCGCTGGGAGCACACCGACCGGGCGCTGAGCGAGCAGCTCGCCCTGGAACGCGAGGGGTACGACGCCACGGTCGAACCGGGCCATGCCGCGGTCCGCTACACCAACCCGACGACAGGCGAAGACGTCATGCCGACACTGCGCACCGAGCTCCACCGGCTCGCTCCGGACACGCGCACCGCAGCAGCGAAGGAGGCGGGCTCCTCGGTGTTCCAGGTGTTTCAAGGCACCGCCAGGGTGACCGTGGCCGACGCGACCTGGTCGGTCGAGCGCGGAGACCTGTTCGTGGTCCCGTCGTGGCAGCCACTGACGGTGGAGTCGGAGCAGGGTGTCGACCTGTTCCGGTTCAGCGACAGCCCAGTCTTCGAGAGGCTCCATCTGGACCGCAGCGAGACGCAGGAGGCGGCGCGGTGAGACTCGCGACGATCAGAACCAGCAACGGCACCCGTGCGGTGCGCGTCGAGCAGGACGAGTTCGTCGACCTCGGCGTGCCTGACGTCGGCACGCTTCTCGCTCGACCCGACTGGCGAAACGCAGCGCAGGCCGGAGGTACGTCGTACAGCCCGGATCACGAGCTGGCACCCGTCATCCCCACGCCGGGGAAGATCCTGTGCGTCGGGCTCAACTACCGCAGCCACATCCTGGAGATGGGCCGTGACGTCCCGGAGTACCCGACGCTCTTCGCGAAGTTCGCCGATGCGCTGATCGGTGCCACCGACGACGTCGAGCTCGCCCCGGAGTCGGATGCGGTGGACTGGGAGGCCGAGCTCGCGGTCGTCATCGGTGACACCGTGCGACGCGCGGACGACGAGACCGCTCCTGCCGCGATCGCGGGCTTCACCGTGATGAACGACGTCACGATGCGGGACTGGCAGTTCCGGACGAGGGAGTGGCTGCAGGGCAAGACGTTCGAGGCCACGACACCGCTCGGCCCGGTCCTGGTCACGCCTGATGAGCTTCCCGGCGGCATCCGGCCTACGTTGAGGATCACCGCAACGGTCAACGGGGAGGTCATGCAGAAGGCAGATACGTCCGACCTGGTCTTCGACCCCGTCGCCTTGGTCAAGTACGCCTCGACGATCATGACGCTGCGGCCCGGTGACGTCATCGCGACCGGGACGCCGGGTGGCGTCGGCCACGCCCGCAAGCCGCCTCGGTTCCTCCAGCACGGCGACGTGCTGGTCACCGAGGTCGAGCGGATCGGCCGCATGGAGAACACGGCGAGGCGGCGGCCATGAACGACGTACGCACGTGGATGGACCACGGCACCAAGCTCTTCCTCACCGGGCTCGCCCGCCTCGGTGACGCGGAGCTCGACGAACCGACTGGCCTGCCGGGGTGGACACGTCGGCACGTGGTCGCACACGTCCACTACAACTCCGAAGCACTGCGTCGACTGGTGGCCTGGGCGGCCACTGGTGCGGAGACCCCGATGTATGCGTCGAAGGAGCAGCGCAGCAACGAGATCGAGCACGGAGCCAGGCTCCCGGCCGACCAGCTCCGACAGAACGTCGTCCGTTCCGCGGCCGCCTTCGCCGACGACCTGGACCGCCTGTCACAGGACGCCTGGAAGAACGAGGTCGTCACCGCGCAGGGACGCCGAGTGCTGGCCAGCGAGATCCCGTGGTTGCGCACGCGCGAGGTCGCCGTACACGCGGTCGACCTTCACGCCGACATCACCTTCGCCGATCTGCCCGTGGATCTCGTCGAGGCCCTTCTCGTCGATGTCGTGCGCAAGCGCTCGAGGTCCGGTGAGGGGCCATCGCTGGCCGCGTGGCTGACCGGGCGCAGCGCAGCAGCCCCCTCTTTGGGCCCGTGGTTGTGACCCTGATGGAAGGACGACGTTGATGAACATGCGCATCGCCTGCGTCGGTGGCGGACCGGGTGGTCTGTTCTTCGCGACCCTCGTGAAGACAGCACACCCCGAGGTGGAGGTCACTCTCTTCGAACGCAACCGAGCCGACGACACCTTCGGCTTCGGCGTCGTGTTCTCCGACGCCACGCTCGCCGGAATCCATGCCGCAGACCCGGTGCTGCTCACCGCCATGGAGCAGTACGGCGTCCACTGGGACCAGATCGAGGTCAGGCTCAAGGGTGAGCGGATCCGGTGCGCCGGCAACGGCATGACCGCCGTCGTCCGGAAGACGATGCTCGCCCTGCTGCAAGAGCGCGCGAAGCACGCAGGCGTCGACCTCAGGTTCGAGAGCCAGGTCGACCTCGACGACCTCGACGGCTACGACCTGGTGGTCGCCGCGGACGGCGCAAACTCGCAGCTGCGTGACCGGCTTGCGGCGCAGTTCCAGCCGTCCGTCGAGACTGCGTCGGCGAAGTTCATCTGGTTCGGCACCAGTTACCTCTTCGACGGACTCACCTTCGTCCACGCCCGTGGCGAGGACGGCGTGTTCGCAGTGCACGGCTACCCGATCAGCCCGGAGATGAGCACGTTCATCGTCGAGACCGACGAGGACACGTGGCGCCGAGCGGGGCTCGACGAGTTCGACGTCACCCAGCCTCCAGGCCCCAGCGACCTGAAGACCAAGGCGTACCTGGAGAAGCTGTTCGCCGACGAGATCGACGGGCAGCCGTTGCTGGTCAACAACTCGCGATGGGGGAACTTCCGGACGCGTCGCGCCGGGACCTGGCACCACGGCAACATCGCCCTGCTCGGCGACTCTGCACACACCGCCCATTTCTCGGTCGGCTCTGGGACCAAGATGGCTTTGGAGGACGCGATCGAGCTCGCAGCCGCTCTCGACCGGCACCCGGACGACATCGAGGCCGCACTGGCGGCGTACGAGGCTGCGGCACGGCCGGCGGTCGAGAAGATCCAGGGTTCCGCCCGGCCGAGCCTGTCCTGGTGGGAGCACTTCGGTCGCTACCACGACGCGCTCGAGCCCTGGCAGTTCTCCTTCCACTTCCTCAGTCGCAGCATCGGCGTCGACAAGCTCGCCAGGCGCGACCCGGAGTATGTGGCGATGGTCCGGTCCAGGTGGCGCGAGACCTCAGGGCATGAGGCACTGCAGGACTGTGTGCTCGAGGTGGTCGAATCCAGTGCGGGGCTCTGGTTCGAGGCCCCGCACGACGAAGCCGGACTCCCCGCAGCGATCGCCGCCCTCCACGATCGGATCGGCGAGAAGCCGAACCTCGTCGCCGTACACGGGGGTTCGCGGTTGGCCAGGACCCTGCTCTCCGAGGAGTGCCGCATGGTGGCGGGGGTACCGAGTCTCCTCGTCGAGGACGATCTCACTCCTGAGCGGGCCGAGACGCTCCTGCTCGCCGGTCGAGCCGACCTGGTTGCTACGCGCTCCGTAACACTGACCGAAGGGGAGACCCCATGAGTGCCGACGGACTGACCGCACTGCTCCGGCCTCGTGGCGTAGCCGTGGTCGGCGCGTCTTCGGACCCGACCAAGATGGGCTCGGTGATGGCCCGCTCGTTGGTGTCCTTCCCCGGCCCGGTGATCCTGGTGAACGAACGCAGTTCCGACCCGGCAACGGGCGTGTACCCATCCGTCCAGGAGGGCGCCGAAGCACTGGGGGCGACAGCCGACCTGGTGGTCCTGTGCGTGCCCGCTGCCCTGTGCGCCGACTCCCTGGAGCGCGCGGCCGCCGCCGGTGTGCGAGCAGCACTGGTGTGCGCCGGCGGTTTCGCCGAGGTCGACGAGGAGGGCGCCGCTCACCAGCAGGCCCTCCTCCACGTGGCGCGCAGGGACGGCATCCGCCTGCTCGGGCCGAACACGTCCGGGTTCATCGCTGCATCCCACGGCCTCTACGCGACGTTCGTCCCCGGAGCGCGCGCGGTCGAAGCCGGCCGGATCGGGGTCGTCGCCGCCAGCGGCGGGGTCAACCACGCGCTTGCCTTCCTCCTGGCCGAGGCAGGCCACGGCTTGAGCGTCGGCGTGGGGCTGGGCAACGCGGCCGACGTCGACACAGCCGACCTCGTCGACTTCCTGGCCGACGACCCGCAGACCTGTGCGATCGCGCTGCATCTCGAGTCCGTCACCGACGGCCCGCGGCTTCTCGACGCCGTACGTCGGGCCTCGGCGGTGAAGCCGGTGGTCGCTCTGGTGGTCGGACGTGCCGATGTCGGCGACTTCGCCCGGTCCCACACCGGGGCACTGGCTACCGCCTGGCGTACGACGCGCGCCGTGCTGGAGCAGGCGGGCGCCGTGCTGGTCGACGACGAACGCGAGCTCGTGGACGCGGTCGGCACGCTTTCCCTGACGCGGCTGAGCCCGAGTGCGGACCCGGGCGTTGCGCTGGTGACCGCACAGGCCGGGCCAGGGCTCCTGGTCATGGACGACCTTCGCCATCACCAGGTGCGCCTGCCTCAGCTGTCCGCGGAGACCCAGGCGGCGCTCGGCCACTTGCTGCCGCCGATGACCTACCAGGCGAACCCGGTGGACACCGGCCGACCCGGGTCGTCGTTCGCCGACGTACTCACCGTTGTGGGCGGTGACCCGGAGGTCGATCTGGTTGCGGCGTACGCGTTGTCGGAGCCCGACGCCGTGGATCTCGCAGACGCGGTGCTGATGGCCGCGCACGACGGGGTCGCGATCACCCTCGCGGTCGGCGGGGTGCAGGCGGAGACTCGTCCTGTGCGCGACAAGCTCCTCGCCGGCGACGTCCCGGTCCACACCCAGCCGACCAGCCTTGCCGTTGCGGTCCGGGCGGCGGTCACCGATGCGCGGCACCAGCATCGGAGGCAGAGCGTGGGTTCCGCGGTGGAGCTCCCGCTCGCGGTTGCCGATGTCATGCGCAACGTGTCCGAGTGGACCGAGCACGACGCCAAGCTGCTGCTCGACGCACTCGGCATCGCCACCCCGCGGCGAGCGGTGTGCGAGAGCGACCAGGCTGCCCTCGAGGCGTTGTCGGCGCTGCGGACACCCGTTGCCGCCAAGCTGCTCGACGCGAACGTTCTGCACAAGACCGAGATCGGCGGCGTCCACCTGGGCATTCGCACTGCCGACGAGCTCTCCGTGGCGCTTGAGCGGCTTCGCGTCGCCGGTGCCCGGCGCTTCCTGGTCGAGGAGATGGCGCCCGATGGCGTGGACCTGATCGTCGGTGCCCGCTGGGACCCTGTGTTCGGGCCGATCGTGCTGCTCGGACTCGGCGGCACAGTCGCGGAGTCACTCGCCGATGTCACGCTCCGCGCCGCCCCGCTGACCCTGGAAGAGGCTCGTGCGATGCCTGACGAGCTACTCGGCCGCGCGCTGCTCCACGGCTGGCGAGGCGGTCCCCAGCTGGACGTGACTGACCTTGCCAGGACCGTCTGCCTGCTCGGCCAGGTCCTGGTTCAGCACCCCCACCTCCAGGAGGTCGAGGTCAACCCGCTGCGTCTCACGCGCCACGGTTTGATCGCCCTCGATGCCGTGATCACCACCAGGGCGAGGAGGAGTCTCGATGGTCAGCCACATCAGTGACGGGGTCGTCCCCTGGCCGGAGGACATCGCCGCGTCGTACGCCGCCGCCGGGTACTGGGAGGGCCGGGCGCTCGGCAACCACCTGTGGGAGCAGGCCGACCGGACACCGGCCGGCCTGGCCCTGGTGGACGGCGAGACCAGGTTCACCTACGCGGATCTCGTGAACCGGGCCGACGCGGCGGCGACGCGTCTGTCGCGGCTCGGAGTGCGCGCAGGCGACCGCATCGTCGTACAGCTGCCCAACGGGTGGGAGTTCGTGGTCCTGACCCTCGCGTGCCTACGCTCCGGCATCGTGCCCGTCATGGCGCTGCCCGGGCACAGGAAGCACGAGCTCAGCTACCTGGCCGACCACGCCGAGGCGGTCGCCATCGCAGTGCCGGACGGCTTCCGGGACTTCGACCACCAGGCGCTGGCCCTCGACCTGCGCAACGACGTGCGTTCCTTGCGGCACGCCTTGGTGGCAGGCAGCGACATCCTCGATGCAAGCGTCGATCTGCGCGCGTTGCTGGAACCCTCGGAGCGGGTCGACCTCGACCGCACGCGCTGGGACGAGAACGAGCCGGCCGCGACCGACGTGGCTGTCTTCCTGTTGTCCGGAGGCACTACGGGGCTTCCGAAGCTCATTGCGCGCACCCACAACGACTACACGTACAACGCCAAGTGCAGCAACGAGGTGTCCGACGTGGACGGCACCACGGTGTACCTCGTCTCCCTCCCCGCCGGGCACAACTTCCCGCTGGCCTGCCCGGGCCTCCTCGGCACGCTGCTCGTGGGCGGCACCGTGGTCATGCTGGACAGTCCTGAGCCGACAAGGGCCTTTCGCACCATCGGGCAGGAAGCGGTCACCCACACGGCCTTGGTGCCGGCAGTGGCGCAGAAATGGATCGACCACATGGCCGAGCACGCGTCCGACCAGCTTCGCTCCCTGCGGGTGCTCCAGGTCGGTGGCTCGCGGCTGGCCGAAGAGGTGGCCCGCAAGGTCAAGCCCGTTCTGGGCTGCACTCTGCAGCAGGTGTTCGGCATGGCCGAAGGACTGTTGAACTACACGAGGCTCGACGACCCCGAGGACGTGGTCGTCGCCACACAGGGCCGGCCTATGTCGCCGGCCGACGAAGTGCTGCTGGTCGATCCCTTCGACCAGCCCGTCCCAGCCGGTGAGCAGGGGTCACTGCTGACCCGGGGTCCCTACACGCCCCGCGGCTACTATCGCGCTACCGAGCACAACAAACGGGCCTTCACCACCGACGGCTGGTACCGCAGCGGCGATGTGTGCCGATGGCATCCCACCGGCAACCTCGTGGTGGAGGGCCGCGACAAGGACATGATCAACCGTGGCGGCGAGAAGATCTCGGCCGAGGAGATCGAGAATCTCCTGTACCTGCTTCCCGAGGTGGAGCAGGTCGCGGCGGTCGCCATGCCGGACTCCGACCTGGGAGAGCGCGTGTGCATCTACGTCGTGCCGCGAGCGCGAACGACTCTCGACCTGGAGAAGGTGAGATCGGCGCTCAAGGCGCGCGACATCGCCGCCTACAAGCTTCCCGATCGGCTGGTACTGGTAGAGACGCTGCCCCAGACCAACGTCGGCAAGATCGACAAGAAGGCACTGCGCGCCGACATCACAGCGCGGCTTGCGGAGGAGAAGGAGCAGTCATGCCCAATACCTACGTCCTGATCACCGGCGCGTGGCACGGCGGCTGGGCCTGGCGTCCCGTGGCCGAACACCTGCGCGCTGCCGGCCACCGGGTCCTCACGCCGACGCTGCCCGGGCTCCGCGACGGAGACGACCCGACCGCGCACACCCTCCAAGACGTCATCGACTCCGTCGTGGACCTCGTTGAGCGCCACGACCTGCACGACGTCACCCTGGTCGGCCACAGTTGGGGGGGCTACGTCATCACCGGCGCCGCGCCGCGCCTTGCAGGGCGGCTTCAAAAGCTGGTCTATTGCGCCGCGTTCGTGCCGGCACCCGGTCGATCCCTGTACGACGAGGTACCGCCTCACTACCAGGAGCTGTTCGAGAACCTGGCCCAGCAGTCTGGCAACAACACCGTCGCACTGCCCTTCGAGGTCTGGCAGGCCGCGTTCATGCAGGACGGTTCCGAGGAGGTGCAACGCCTGGTGCACAGCCTGCTCGTGCCGCAGCCGATGCAGTACTTCACGGAGGCCGTCGAGCCGCTCGACCCCGCCGGGCTCGGTGTCCCAGTCGCGTACATCCTGGGCACTGAGGACGTTGCCCTGCCCGAAGGCGAGTACGGGTGGGCGCGCTTCGCGGAACGGCTGGAGGTCGACCCCTACGTCTCCCCGGTCAGCCACGAGGCGCTCTTCACCCAGCCGGCCGTCATCGCCGAGGTCCTTCTCAAGGTTTGAGTTTCGCGAGTGGCCCGTTGCGACGGTTGCGTGACCCATCGTCACCGCCAGGAGTCAGGAGTCTTGGACAGATTCTCTGAGATTGCCGTCATTGCCGAGTCGTCCGTGGAACGCGGCTCCGACATATGGCGATCCCGCTCTGCGTTCTGGCGCTCGACTCCGACTGGCGTCGGAAGGGACCGGATGACGTTGAAGATCCGTGTGTAAGTCGTGCGCGCAACAGCGGCGTTGGCCATGAACACGCAGGTCAGCGCGTCGCACGGCCCGTACTGTAAATCCGTCGGAGTATTCCTTCGAAGGTTCGAATCCTGCACCTGCCACAAATGTGATGTCCCGGGACACCGTTGACTGGTGTCTCGGGGCATCGTTGCATTTTCAGGGCTTCTTCTTGGGAGGTCCGGGCGGCACTCCGCGGAGTTGCAAGTCTTTGCTCGGGTCGAGTGTGAGCTCGCGGAGGAGTTCTCCGGTGTGTCGTGACGTGACCTTCGCTTACCGCGACCTCGGCCCGAGGGACGGGCTCTCGGCCTGGAGCAGGTAGACCTGCACGGGTTCTCGATGGGCGGCATGATCGCCCAGCTCATCGCACGCGACGAGCCGCATCTCGTCCGCAGGGTCATCCTCACTGGCACCGGCAGGCGGCGAAGGCATCAAGAACGTCACGTGGCTCTCGCACCTGTACACGGTTCGTGGACTGAGCACGCTCCAGGTCCCGAAGCAGTTCCTCTGCTTCACCCGGACCGCCCAGGGCAAGCGCGCAGGCAAAGACCTTCTCGCCCGGCTCAAGGAGCGCAAGGTCGACCGCGACAAGGCGATCTCCATCGCGTCGTACGCCGCGCAGCTGAAAACCATTCACCGCTGGGGCCTGGAGGCGCCGCACGACCTCGGTCATCCGTCAGCCGGTGATCGTCGCCAACGGCGACCACGAACGGATGGTGCCGACGAGCGACTCCTACGACCTGGCTCGCTGCCTGCCCGACAGCGAGCTGGTGATCTATCCGGACGCGGGCCACGGCGGCATCTTCCAGCTTCACCGGGAGTTCGTGCAGCAGGCTCTGGAGTTCCCCGAGAGATCGGCGTCAGCGGCGAGAGCCGACCAGGACGGACTCCTCGCCGACGGCGTGCCCCGCGGCGCATCGCACCTCGACCCGCACTCGCTCGCCGCAGCCGTCATGGGTGACAGAGGGTGCACCGCCCTGAGTATGCGCGGCGCCCCACTGGAGCAGTCCTAGTACCGCCGGGAGCAGGTCGTGGCCCGAGTCGGTGAGGACATAGGCGTGCCGGGTCCTCTGCCCGGGCTCGCGGTAGGGCTCCTTTGCGAGGACGCCCATCTCCACGAGCTCGCGCAGGCGCTGAGAGGCCACGGCTTCCGTCACACCGACCCGCTTGACCAGCGAGTCGAAGCGCGAGGCGCCGTAGAAGACCTCGCGCAGCAACAGGAGGGCGGTGCGGTTCCCGATCAGCTGCAGGGTGCGGTCGAGGGGGCACAGATCGCCCAGTGCTACGTCGCCACGCTGAGCGAGCCGGCCGGCCAGGAGAACAGTCATGTTCCGAGTCTAACTTGCTCAATCCATAGTCAGCCTCTTACAGTCTTGGCTATGCCGAACCAAAGTCAGCGTGTCGTGGTCACGGTGCTCGTCGGGGCGGCGTTCCTCGCGGGCGTCGATCTGTTCATCGTCAACGTCGCGTTCGACCAGATCGGCGAGGACTTCGCGGGCGCCGATCTCTCCCAGCTGAGCTGGATCCTCAACGCCTACGCGGTCGTGTACGCCGCGCTGCTCATTCCGATGGGCAGGCTTGCGGACCGGGTGGGCCAGAAGCGGGGGTTCGTCGCTGGCATGGCCCTGTTCGTCGCAGCCAGTGTCGCCTGCGGCTTCGCGCCCGGCATCTGGTGGCTCGTGGCCTTCCGGACGCTCCAGGCTGTCGGTGCCGCTGCCATGACGCCCGCCAGTCTCGGCCTGCTTCTCGCCGCGGTGGCTCCCGACAAGCGCGCCCCGGCCGCGCGCCTGTGGGCCATGACCGGCGCTGTGGCCGCAGCCCTGGGCCCGGCTCTGGGTGGCGGGCTGGTCCAGGTGTCGTGGCAGTGGGCGTTCTGGATCAATCTTCCGGTGGGACTGCTGCTGCTGTTCGGTGCGCTTCGCTATGTCCCGGACGTTCGGCTCAACCTGGGCGACCCTTTGCCCGACCTGGTCGGAGCCTTGCTGCTCGTGCTCGCGGTGGGCGGGCTGGTGCTCGGCCTCGTGCAGGGGACCGAGTGGGGCTGGACCTCGACCGGGGTGCTCGGCTCGTTCGCCGTATCCATCTTGGCGCTGCTCGCCTTCGGTCGCCGTACGTTGCGGCATCCGTCGCCGATCATCGCACCCGGTCTGCTCGCCGTGCAGGCCTTCCGGTGGGCCAACCTGGCCACGCTCGTCTTCAACAGCGCGTTCGGTGCCGCGCTGTTGGGTGCGATCCTGTGGCTGCAGCAGGCCTGGCACTACGGTGCACTCCAGACCGGCCTGGCCATCGCCCTGGGCCCACTTGCGGTGCCGATCACCTCGCTGCTCGCCCACCGGTTGTTCCCGTCCGCGCGGCCCGGCTCGATGATCGCGGCCGGCAGCCTCCTCTTCGCCTTGTCGGCGCTCTGGCAGGCCTGGACGCTCAGCAGCACCCCGGCGTACTGGACCGGCTTCCTGCCCGGCTGGGTCCTGGGGGGAATCGGCGTCGGCCTGGCCATGCCCAACCTTCTCGCTGCCGCCACCGCCACGCTGCCGGCTGCGCACGCCTCGACCGGTGGCGGCATCGTGACCATGGCCCGTCAGGTGGGCTTGGCTCTCGGGGTCAGCGCTCTGGTGACGATCATCGACGGCGCCGAACTGGAGGTCGGCTTCACCCGGGCGTGGTACTTCGTCGCCCTGGGCATGCTCGTTGCCGCGGTCACCGCGCTACGCATGTCCCGGTTCGCAGCCAAGAACCTCGAGCCCGCTGTGGTCGTCGCCTGAGTCGACCTACCGGACCCTCGAGGTTGATAGCCCCACCCTGAGCCTCGACGACCCGGGTGGCGTCGATCCTTCTCGGCCTCGGAACCAACCTGGCCATCGGTCTCGGTGACGACGTAGCGCGGGCGCTGGCCTCGCATGAGCCGGCAGCGCGTGCCCATGCAGAGGCGGGAGAGTAGTGGCGGCCGAGCGCGGCTACGCCGCAAGCAGTGGCACGACCTCGACGTGTCCGTCCGGCGCGAGGTAGTGGCCGTCGTCGAAGAGGATGACGCCATTGCAGAGCTTGCACCACCCCTGCTCGGAGTGGTCAGCGACGATGTGAGCGCCGCAGCAGTGGATGTCACTTGCTTCGGGGCAAGGCGGGGTGTGCGAACACATGGACCTACTCCTTTCGGACTGACCGGCTGGCGGTTTCCCTCCACGCTAGAAATGAACTGAATTCAAGTCAAGACCGGGCTAGACGGGGCGAAGACCAATGGGGAGAAGGGTCTTGCCGTGCACTGTGAGCCACATTACAGTTACCAAACCGAACTCAGTTCTACTAGCGGCCGGTGTCGGCGGGGAGCGAGACGTGATGACAAGTACCGCAGAGGGCCAGACGGACCGCGCGACCGGTGGATGTCCGGTGATCCATCTCGACGCCTCCCCTCCGCTCGAGGTGGGCAGCCACTGGCAGAAGGCCAACGAGCTGCGCGAGACGAGCCCGGCGTTCTTCAACACCCATGCGCAGGGCTACTGGGTCTTCACGCGGTACGACGAGGTTCGCGAGATGTACCAGCACCCCGAGATCTTCTCCAGCGAGTCCATCACGCCCTGGGAGCCCGAGCCGGTCTACCGGTTTGTTCCGACCCAGATCGACCCGCCTGAGCACAGCAAGTACCGGCAGCTGGTCAGCCGCTGGTTCGCACCCAACGCGGTCCAGCGCGTGGCACCCCAGGCACATGAGATCGCCCGGCGCCTGGTAGCCGACCTCGCCTCGAAGGGTGGTTGCGACTTCGTGATTGACTTCGCGATGCGGCTGCCGACCGAGATCTTCCTGACCATCATCGGTGTGCCCGGCTCGGACGCCGACCTGTTCGTCCCCTGGGTGGAGGACTTCTTCGCCGGATTCGGAGGCGACCTCGACCAACAGAAGGCGATGGGAGCCGCCCTCGGCGGCATCCGGCAGTACTGGGTCGACGTGCTCGAGGCCCGCCGTGGAGAGTCCGAGCCTCGCGAGAACGACCTGGCCTCGCTGCTCATGCACTCCGTCGTGGACGGTGAGCCGCTGGGCGACGTCTTGACACTGGACATCCTCACCGTGCTCGTCCTCGCCGGGCTGGACACCACGAGGGGACAGCTGGGGTATCTGTTCCGGCATCTCGCCGACCACCCGGACGACCGCCACCGCCTCGTCGCGGAACCGGAACTGATCCCCTCCGCGGTCGAGGAGTCCCTCCGCCTCTACACGATCATCTTCGGCGACGGCCGCAAGGTCACTGAGGACACCGACTTCCACGGCTGCCCGCTGCGGAAGGGCGACATGGTGTACGGCCTGGTCTCCGGGGCCAACCGCGACCCGAGGGTGTACGACAGAGCGGACGAGTTCGTCATCGACCGCAAGGCCAACAACCACCTCGGTTTCGCCGGAGGGCCGCACCGCTGCCTGGGTTCGCACCTGGCCCGCATGATCATGCAGGTCGCCGTCGAGGAGTGGCTGAAGGTGATCCCTGAGTTCCAGGTGTCCACCGATGAGCCGCTGATGGAGCGTGGTGGCGGCGCCATGCTGGCCCTCTTCACTCTTCCCCTGACCTGGGACTTGCAGTCATGAGGCTGACGGTCGAGAGCGGCCGCTGCCGTGGGCACGGGCTCTGCTACTCGCTCGCGCCCGACCTGCTCGAGGACGACGACGACGAGGGGTACGTGAGCGTCCGCGGACAGGTGATCGACGTACCCGAGGACCAGGTCGGGCCTGCGCGGAACGCGGCCGGCTCCTGCCCAGAACGCGCGATCGAGCTCATCGAGAGCTAACCGGCAACGCGTACGTCGGCGCACCCTGCTGACCCCGAAATCGACACGAGTTCAGTTCAGGAGACATCGTGGAACAAACCCAGCAGGCGGACCCGGTCGTGACGACCGGCGCAGACCCGCAGCCGCCCGACGAGCACCGCCGTACCGCTCGTAGGACGTCTTTCGCGCGCTACCTCGCTCCGAGGCGGCTCAGCGCGATCTACCTCCTGGCGTTCTTCGTCGTGCTGTTCGGCTTCCTCAGCCCCGACACCTTCCTGACCGAGGTCACGTTCTCCCTGATCATCCGCTCGGGCGTGGTGACCTGCATCCTCGCGCTGGCGTTCCTGGTCCCGCTGACCGCCGGTGTGTACGACCTCTCCATCGGGTCGGTGATGGCGGTATCGCTCGGTCTGGTCATCTACCTCTCCTTGCACACCGGCCTGCCGACGCCGGTGACCGCGCTGATCGCCGTGGCCGCAGCCGGCCTCTGCGGGGCCGTCTCCGGCTTCATCGTGGTCAAGCTGCACGTCGACTCCTTCATCGCCACGCTCGGTGTGAGCCAGGTGCTCGCCGGTGCGGTCCTGCTGATGTCGAACAACACCCAGCTCATCGGGCAGCTGCCTGACTACTGGTCCGGTCTCGGAACGGGCGAGCTCCTGGGCCTGCCGCGTGTGGTCTACCTGCTCCTGATCCTGGCGCTCGTGCTGTGGTACCTGCTCGAGTTCACCGCCATCGGCCGCTACCTGCTGGCCACGGGTGGGAACAGCGAGGCCGCGCGGCTGGCGGGCGTCGCGACCGAGAGCGTGCTTTGGAGCGTCTTCGTCGCCAGTGGAGTGATCGCGGGCCTCGCCGGCGTTGTCTTCTCGATGCAGAGCTCGGTGTTCTCCGCGAGCATCGGTCCCGGCTACCTCTTCCCGGCCATCGCGGCCGTGTTCCTCGGGGCGTCGCAGCTCTCCCGGCGACCCAACGTGTGGGGCACCCTGATCGCCTACTTCGCTCTGGCTTTCGGCATCCAGGGACTCGCGCTCTCCACGGCCTCCGCATCGGTCTGGAGCCAGCCGATCTTCCAAGGTGTCTCGCTGATCGTCGCGGTTGCCGTTGCCAGCCGGCCCGTCGCCCGCAAGCTGCGCGAAGCCAAGCTGGACGAAGCGAAGACGGTGGTCTGACGTGGCCAGCCAGGCGCTCGCCGACCGCGTCGAATCGGGTACGCCGCTCCTGCGCGTGCGCAACCTGTCGAAGACGTTCGGCTCGACCAGGGCGCTGGACGGCGTCGACCTCGACGTCGGAGCCGGCGAGATCCACGCACTGATCGGCCAGAACGGCTGCGGGAAGTCGACCCTGATCAAGGTGCTCGCCGGCTTCCACCAGGCTGAGGCGGGCATGGAGATCGAGGTCGCAGGCCAGGCCGTCGAGCTCGGCCGCGCAGCTGACTCCCGTAACGCCGGCTTCCGGTTCGTGCACCAGGACCTCGGGCTGGTCGACACCCTCAGCACGGTCGAGAACCTGATGCTGGGCCGCGAGCTGGCCACAGCCCGGGGTGGCCGCATCCGCTGGGCCGACGAGTGTCGGGATGTGCAGCGTCGGATGGACGAGCTGGGCTACCGGTTCGACGTCACCAGCGCGGTCGGTGGCCTCGGCGCCGCCGAACGGACCGGCGTCGCGATCGCCCGCGCGCTCTGGGACTGGGAGAGTGCTCGAGTCCTGGTGGTGGACGAGCCGACCGCCTCGCTGCCTCGCGAGGAGGTGGCGATCCTCTTCGGTGCGCTCGAACGCCTGCGGGCAGCAGGGCTGGGCGTCATCTACGTGTCGCATCGGCTCGACGAGATCTTCGAGATCGGCGACCGGGTGACGGTGCTCCGGGACGGACGTCTGGTGGGTACCTGGAACATCAGCGACATCGACCAGGACGACCTGGTCAGGTCGATGGTCGGCAACGTGCAGCTCCGTCCACCGCACGACCGATCCGCACCGATCCCGAAGGCCGAAGCGGCTCTGGGCGTGACCGGCCTGAGAGGCACCGTCGTCGATGGCGTGGACCTCGAGGTGCGTCGCGGCGAGGTGCTCGGCATCGCCGGTCTCACCGGCTCCGGCCGCGAGGAGATCCTGCCGCTTCTCTTCGGTCATGCGGCCCGAGCGGGCGACGTACGGCTCAACGGTCGACTCGTTCCGGCTCATCCTCGCGGCGCCATGCGCGCCGGTCTCGCGCTCGTCCCGGCCGACCGGCGGGGACAGGGTGCGGTCTTCAGCATGAGCCTCCAGCAGAACTACGGCCTGACCGACCTGCGTCCCTTCGCGAAGCGGATCGGTTTCCTGAGCCGGGACCGGGAGAGAGTGGAGTGCGACGGGTGGATCCAGCGCCTCGACGTACGCCCCGCCCGGTCTGACGCGATTTTCGCGTCGCTGTCCGGCGGCAACCAGCAGAAGATCGTCCTTGCCAAATGGCTGCGACGCCGTCCCGCCGTGCTCCTGCTCGACGAGCCAAGCCAGGGCGTCGACGTCGGCGCCAAGGCGGTCATCCATGCGCTCGCACGCCAGGTCGCCGCGGAGGGCGCGAGTGTCGTCATCGCATCGTCCGACGACAGCGAGCTCTGTGACACCTGCGACCGCGTGCTGGTCATGCGCGACGGCCGGATCGCGGGCGAAGTAACGGGAGACGGCCTCACCACCGAGGAGCTCGGGCGTCTCCAGCTGGGACTGGCACCACGTGAACCCGCACCAACCCTGAATTCACTCACAATCAAGGAGCTCCGATGAATCCACGGCAGCGCAGCCTGCGCATGTCACTCCTGGCGTTCGTGGCCTTCGCCCTGGTCGCATGCGGCAGCTCGGAGGATCCCGGGTCAACGACCCCCTCCGACCACACGTCGGACGTGGCGGCAACCGCCCCCGCACCCCTGACGGAACCCCCGGCCCAGATCAACGTCAGCACACCGCTGGCCGAGGCGCCGACCCCGGGCAAGACGTTCTTCTGGCTGCAGTGTGAGCTGCCCATCTGCGCGAAGATCGGCGAGGGCGTCAAGGCGGGGGTGGCCGCGGCCGGTTGGGATCTCGAGACGCTGGTGTTCAAGGGCTCCGACCCGGGCGCCGGCGTGGAGTCCGCGCTCCAGCGCAAGCCCGATGCCATCGGCATCACAGGCATCCCGTCCGCGGCGATCGAGTCGCAGCTCGCCGCAGCCGCCGCGGCAGGCATCCCGGTCGTCACGTGTGCGCCAGGTCCCGAGGCCCCGTCCGCGGAGACCTACTCGGCCATCTGTAGCCAGACGACCGGACCCGACGGCGAGAACCTCGCCAAGTGGGCGATCAAGGACTCGGGTGGCGACGCCCACATGGTGATGGTGACGATCCCCAGTTTCCCGGCGCTCCAGACGACGGTGGACGGCCTGAACGAGACCACGGCGAAGTACTGCGCGGGCTGCTCGACGGGTGAGCTCGACCTCACGCTCGAGGATCTGGCCGGCGGTCAGGTCTCGTCCAAGCTGGTCGCCTACCTCCAGACGCACCCGGAGACCAACTACGTCGTCTTCAACTTCGGGGACCTCGAGATCGGCGTTCCCGAGGCACTGAAGGCCGCCGGCTTCGAGGACAAGGTCAAGCTCATCGGCAACGGCGCCGGGCCGCAGCAGTTCCAGGGCGTCATAGACGGTGGCATGGACGTCGCCTGGGTGGCCTACCCCGCGGTGTACTCGGGCTGGGAGATGGTCGACGCGGCGCTGCGCCTGGTCGGCGAGGGCCGCGTGCCCGACGGCTACCACGACGAGATCGCCGCACTCCCGTCGTACATCGTGGACAACCCGGAGGCCGCCGAGGCGCTCGCGCCGTCGTTCGACTACGCCGGTCCGGCGGGCTACGAGGACCAGTTCAAGCAACTGTGGCTCCTCGGCTAGCACCAAGACCCGGGGGCGCCGGGCGACGTCCGGCGCCTCCGAGCCAGATCTCTTGTGGCAGTGGTCGCAAGAGCGTACATTTCGAACTGAATTCACTTTTGAGGGGTCCATGATGGAACTGATCGATCACCGAGCGTTCTTCATCGACGGCGCCTGGCGTGCCGCCCAGTCCGACGATCGATTCGCGATCGTCTCCCCGCGGTCCGAGCAGGTGATCGGCCACGTCCCGGCGGCCTCCAGGGCCGACATCGACGCAGCCGTGGCCGCGGCCAGGGCAGCGTTCGACACGGGGGAGTGGCCTCGCCTGACTCCGGCGGAGCGAGCGGACTACCTCACCCGGATGGCCGACGCCGTCGCCAAGCGGCAGACGGAGCTCGCCGGCCTCATCACCGAGGAGCTCGGCTGCACCCTCTTCCTCTCCCAGGTCTACCAAGTGGTATCGCCGGTCATGAGCCTCAACTACAACGCCGAGATCGGTCGCAGCCTCCAGACCTCGGAGGTCAGGATCAGCGACCTCGGACCTCTTGCGGCCAGCTCCCAGGGCGGCAGCATCATCCCGATGGCCGGTGCCAGCCTGGTCGTCCAGGAGCCGGTCGGGGTCGTCGCCGCTTTCCCGGCGTACAACTTCGCGTTCCCCGCGGTGCCACAGAAGGTGGCCCCGGCGCTGATCGCCGGCTGTACCGCCGTGGTCAAGGTGACCGAGCCCAACCCGCTGGCCACGTTCATCTACGGCGAGCTCTGCGAGGAGGTCGGCCTGCCTCCCGGTGTGATCAACATCGTGGCCGCTCGTGGACCGGAGTCGGAGTACCTCGTCCGGCACCCTGGCGTGGACATGGTCAGCTTCACCGGCTCGGTCGAGACCGGTGCGCGCATCGCTGCAGCCTGCGGTGAGCTCATCCGTCCCTGCGTGCTCGAGCTCGGCGGCAAGTCCGCTGCGATCGTCCTCGAGGACGCCAAGATCGAGGACGTGCTTCCGGTGCTCATCGGCGCCAGCGCCGGGACCAACTCGGGCCAGAGCTGCGTCGCACTCACGCGACTCGTGGTGCCCGCTTCCAGGTACGACGAGTACGCCGAAGCGCTGGTCGAGGGCTACCGGTCCTTGAAGATCGGTGACCCGATGGAGGCGGACACGGTCCTAGGGCCGCTCGTGACCGAGCGGCACCGCGAGCGGGTGGAAAAGTACGTCGAGCTGGCGCGCAAGGAGGGCGCGACGATCGCCACCGGTGGGCGCCGCCCGGCCGGCCTGGACCGTGGGTGGTACTTCGAGCCAACGCTGGTCACCGACGCCGACAACTCTATGCGCGTCTCACGCGAGGAGATCTTCGGTCCGGTCGCCTCGCTCATCGCGCACCACGGCGAGGACGACGCCGTCCGCATCGCCAACGACAACGAGCTCGGACTCTCGGGCGCGGTCTTCACCGCGGACGACGCGCACGGCTTCGACATCGCACGACGGGTGCGTGCGGGCACGTTCTCCGTGAACACGTTTGCAGCGGACCTCGGCTCGCCCTTCGGTGGCTTCAAGAAGTCCGGCATCGGGCGCGAGCACGGACCGACGGCGTACAAGGAGTTCCTGCACGCCAAGACCATCTCCGTCGACCCGAGCCGGACCCTGCCTGAGTCCGTGACAGCAGGCGTCAGCCTTGGCACCGGCCCGGGGACCCACGCATGACCAGCGTCGAGGACCGGATCTTCATCGAGGACACGATCTACCGCTACGCGTCCAGCATCGACTCCGCCAACCCGGACCAGCTCTGGGAGGTGCTGCACCCGGACCTCCGGGCGCAGTACGGGAACGCGGAGCCGGCCGAGGGTGCCGACGTCGTCATCGGCTGGATTCGCGAGGCAACGAAGGGCTGCGAGTGGCAGCACCACCTGCTGAGCGTCTACCACGTCGACGTACAGGGGGACACTGCGACCGCGCTGGTCTACCACACGTCGTACCAGAAGTTCGCGGGCGACGACGACGTCTGCGTGCTGGTCGGCCGCTACCACGACGAGCTCGTGCGTCACGAGGGCAGCTGGAAGATCTCCCGGTTGGTCTTTGAGATCATGTGGGGCGAACGCCGCGCGGACACGGCTGGCTACCTGGAGTCCGTCGGAGGTCGTGGGCCCCAGGTCCCGTCGTGGCCATGACCGATCCAACGGTCTCGTCAGAGTTCCCGCACCTGTTCGCGCCCATCACGGTCGGGAGGCACCTGCTGCCGAACAGGCTCGTGGCTACGGCCGCGGGCTCCTCCATCATCAAGGACGGCGTCTCGCTCGACGAGGACCACGCGCACTATGTGCGACAGGCCCGCGGTGGAGTCGGACTGATCGTGACCGGAGCGATGATGGCCGACCCGGGCGGTGCGGCACGGAAGCGCTACCTGGTCGAGCCGTACAGCGACCACGCCCTCGTCTCGCTGGCAAAGCGCGCCGACGCCGTGCACGCCGAGGGCACGAAGATCTTCGGCCAGCTCTGCCACCTGGGCCGTGAGCTGCTCGGCGGGGAGGTCGTCACGTGGCCGGTCGGCCCTTCGCCGATCCTCTCGCCGCGTGACGTCTTCCGACCCCGTGAGCTTGAGGTCGAGGACATCGACGCGATCGTGCGGTCCTTCGCGCGGTCGGCGCGCAATCTGGAGGTCGCCGGGTACGACGGCGTGGAGCTGCACGGCGCGCACGGCTATCTGATCGCCCAGTTCATGTCGCGCTCGGCGAACCAGCGGACCGACGCGTACGGCGGCGACCTGCGCAACCGCTTCAGGTTCCTCGGCGACCTGATCCAGGCTATCCGGGAGAGCTGCTCGGCCGATTTCGCACTCGGCGTACGCATCTCTGCGGAGGAGGAGATCCCCGACGGCATCGACACCGACGAGGCCTGCAGCTTCGCCGAGCTGATGGCGGCGACCGGAGCCGTCGACTACGTGAGCGTGACCCACGGAGTCCGGGGTGCCTACGTCAAGGACGGGACCCATCCGGACAAGGTCGCGGCCCCGTCCGCCGCGAGGATCAAGGCCGCCAGCGGCCTGACCACCCTGGTCGCTCAGCGCATTCGCGACCCGCACACCGCGGAGGACGTGCTGCGGGCCGGCAACGCCGACCTCGTTGGCATGGCGCGCGGTCTGCTCGCGGATCCCGACCTGCCCCGCAAGGCCAAGGAGGGTCGCGTCGCGGAGATCCGCACCTGCCTCGGGATCAACCAGGACTGTCGCTCGTTCGACGAGCACCTGCACTGCGCGGTCAACGCGGAGATCGGTCGGTCGAGCGACGTGTTCACCCCGGCCGACCACCCGAGTGTCGTGTACGTCGTAGGCGGCGGACCCGCGGGGCTGGAGACGGCCCGCGTAGCCGCGGAACGTGGTCACCGCGTGGTCCTCTTCGAGCGCGAGCGCCTCCTCGGTGGTCAGCTGAACGCCGCCGCAGCGGCCCCGCACCGCGGCACACTCATCGACGTCGTGGACTATCTCTCGCGGGAGCTGAAGCGGCTGCGGGTCGACGTCAACCTTGGCGCGGAGATTGCGCTCGACGACCTCGTCGAGATCGCGAGCGAGGCGGGGACCATCGTCGTGGCGACCGGTTCCGCTCCGATCGCCGCTCCCACGGACCTGGGCCCGACGGTCAGCATCGAGTCGGTGCTGGACGGGACCACACCGCTCGTGGAGGGCAGTAGCGCGGTGGTCTTCGACGAGCGCGAGGGGTTCTGGCCGGCGTTCAGCGCCGCCGAGAAGCTCGCCCTGGCCGGTGTGCACGTCTCCTTCGTCACCCCTGCCCTGGGCATCGGCGCACGCATCCCGCACGAGAGCCTGGGACCCTTGCTGCAGCGCCTCGACGCCGGTGGCGTCGACCTCTTCCCAGGTCATCGGCTCCAGCGAGCCGGCGACCACGTCCGACTGGTCGCCACCGTCGGCGGCAGGGTCACCGAGGTCTCCCCGGAGCTGGTCGTGTGGAACGCCGGGAGACGCAGCGTGGACGACCTCTACCGGGTGGGACGACACCAGGTCGACACGACCATGCACGTGGTCGGAGACGCCGTGTCGCCACGCAGGATCGGTCACGCGATCCTTGAGGGCTACCGCGCCGGCGCCTCGGTCTGACCTACCCGCATCCGACCGACGTCCCATCGAGCACGAGGAGACTTCGTGACCTACGTGATCACGCAGGGCTGTTGCAACGACGCCGCGTGCGTGCCGGCCTGCCCGGTCAACTGCATCCATCCCACGCCCGACGAGCCCGGCTATGCGACCGCGGAGATGCTCTACATCGACCCCGACGGCTGCATCGACTGCGGCGCCTGCATGGACGTCTGCCCGGTCAAGGCGATAGAGCCGGACTTCGACCTGTCGGACGAGTTCCTTCCCTACCAGGACCTCAACGCGCAGTACTTCCGCGATCCGGCGCACCAGGAGTACTCCACGACACCTGTCACGACGAAGCTCCGGCCGGAGTGGGGCGGACACGGCACCCTGCACGTGGCCATCGTCGGCTCGGGACCGGCTGCGAGCTACGCCGCGGAGGAGCTCCTCGCCCGACGCGGTCTCGACGTCCGGGTCGACATGTTCGAGCGGCTCACGACACCGTGGGGACTCGTCCGGTCCGGTGTGGCTCCCGACCACCAGGGCACGAAGGCCACAGCCGACGAGTTCTACCGCACCGCGCGACACGAGAAGCTCCGGCTCTTCCTCGACGTGGAGGTGGGTGCGACGATCAGCCACGAGGACCTCGCTGAGCGCTACCACGCTGTGATCTATGCGGTCGGTGCGATGAGCGACCGACGCCTCGGCATTCCCGGGGAGAACCTGCCGGGCAGCCACTCCGCCACCGAGTTCGTGGCTTGGTACAACGGCCATCCCGACTTCGCCGACCGCGCATTCGACCTGTCCGGCGAGCGGGCAGTCATCATCGGCAACGGCAACGTGGCCCTCGATGTCGCCCGGATCCTGCTCAGCGACGTCGACGATCTTCGACGTACCGACATCGCGGACCACGCCCTCGAGCAGCTCGCCCACAGCCGAATCCGCGAGGTCGTCGTTGTGGGCAGGCGCGGCCCTGCCCAGGCGTCCTTCACGACTCCCGAGCTCCTCGGCCTGGCCGCCGCGGTCGACCTGCACGTCGAGCCGGAGGAGCTCGCGATCGACGAGGCCACGCGCGAGTGGTCGCAGGGCAACGAGGCGTCGATGGCGCTGTACAAGGCCCGGCTGGTCACGGAGCTCGCGGCGGCGAGAACCGGCTCACCCGGCGCGCGACTGCGCTTCCTGCTCTCGCCGACGGAGATCCACGGCGACAGGCGGGTCGAGGGGGTGCGGCTCGCTCGCAACCGGCTGGTCCTGAAGGACGGCGCAGTGGTCGCCCGCGCGACCGAGCGCGGGGACGTGATCGCCTGTGGCCTGCTGCTCAGGGCGGTCGGCTACCGGGGGACCGCGGTCCCCGGCCTGCCGTTCGAGGAGGGTCGTGGCGTTCTGCCGAACGTGGACGGCCGTGTCGTCCAACCGGGCTCCCTCGAGCCGTTCGTCGGCGTCTACGCGGCCGGCTGGGTCAAGCGAGGCCCGTCCGGCGTGATCGGGACCAACAAGCACTGCGCTCGCCAGAGCGTGGATGCGCTGCTGGCGGACTGGCGGGCCGGTCTGCTGAGGATCAGGACTCCCGAGCGCGACGTCGTCGAGCTGCTACCCGGTCACTTGGACCTCGCCGCCTGGAAGGCGATCGACGACCACGAGCGGGCTGCAGGCCGCGCTGCGTCACGTCCGCGGGTGAAGTTGGTCCACCGGGCCCGGATGCTGGACGTTGCCGCCGGTCGCACCGGCGAGTGGCTTCAGGCTTGAGGGAACTCGAGCTCGGGTGTGCGACAGATGAGGAGCCGTCGACAGCGAGCGGTCTCGGCATCGATCAGGGCGGACGCGTTGAAGGACGCCTCGAACGAGCCATCGCGCGTCGTACGACCGAGCACCAGCTCCACGTCACCCGCTCGGGCGCCTTCGGTGACGTGGTGGACGAGCACGCTCTTCTCGCGCTGGTCGAGGTAGGCCACGAGTCCGGCGCGGTCCCCGACGAACTCGGCCGCCTGCCCTTCGCCCTTGGAGAACTGCACCGACATCTTGAAGTCGTCGGTAATCAGGTCGAGCACGCCGTCGGGGGAGTCGGAGTCCATGATCGCGAACCAGCGCTCGAGGAACGGTGTGGCGGTCATCAGCCCTCCACCAGGACGTGCTCGACGTCGAAGGTCACCTGGTAGCTCGCGATCAGTCCGTCGGTTCCGAGGCGTACGCCGGACAGGAAGCGGCCCGTCGTGACGCTGCCCTCCGTGACTTTGCCGTAGAAGAACTCGACCTCGCCATCGCGCGACTCGCGCAGGCCTACGTGCGCCCGGTCGCTCACGCCTCGGCCGGAGAGATAGCGCCCCATCTCGGCACG
Organism: uncultured Actinomycetota bacterium; assembly: GCA_963765905.1. GTDB lineage: Bacteria > Actinomycetota > Actinomycetes > Propionibacteriales > Nocardioidaceae > SSC3. The sequence goes on along the minus strand of CAVXXY010000006.1, from coordinate 909,151 downwards.
ACCCTCGCCCCGCCGGGTGCCGGAGGGCAGCACCATGACGAAACGCACCTTCTCGCTGAGCATGCCCAAGGCGTCGTCGATCCGTCCCTCGTCGATGGCGCGGTAGTACTGCGCGAGAGTAGTCTCTGTCACAGAACTGAACTTAGTTCAAGAGTCTGCAAATGTCGAGACCAGTGGTTGCGGTCTGGCGGCACCTCCTCTAAATTGAACTTAAGTCAATTCAGTTGGGATCGAACCTCGGAGTCGAGGAGGGTGCATGGACCAGCTACTCATCACCGTGCTTAGCGGTGTCGCCAACGGTGCCGTCTACGGTCTCGTCGGCCTGGGGCTGGTGATCATCTTCCAGTCGACAGACGTGATGAACTTCGCGATGGCAGCGATGGCGACGACCGCCAGCTACCTCGCGCTGAGCATGCACAACGCCGGCCTCGCCCTGGCTGTGGCCATGGTGCTCGCGGTGGCCCTCGCGTCCGCCTTCGGGCTCGCGGTCCGCGAGGTGCTGATCCGGCCGCTCGGTGACGGGCGGCTCTTCGCGGCGCTGGTCGTCACCATGGGCGTGGCCATCAGCACCGAGCACTTCGTTGGGCAGTACTGGGGCGAGCAACCCAAGTCGTTCCCGCGTCTGGTCGACGGCAGCGTCGCGATCGGCGGGTCGCGAATCAACACCCAGGACCTGCTCATCATCGGCGTCGCCGTGGTGGCCATGGCCGGCGTCGCCTTCCTGTTCACGCGTACGCCGTTGGGCTCGGCCATGCGCGCGGTCGCCGAGTCGTCGGAGACCGCGGCCGTGTTGGGCATCAACTCCCAGAAGGTCGCGCGCATTGCCTGGGCGCTCGGCGTCGGGCTCGCCACGCTCGGTGTCCTCCTCTATGCGCCTAATGCCGGCCTGACTCCGGTGGTGCTTGCGCCGGTGCTCTTCCGCGCCTTCGCCGGGATCCTGCTCGGCGGGCTGACCAGCATGACCGGGGCGGTCGTCGGCGGGCTGGTGATCGGCGTCCTGGACAACCTCGCCGCGACGTACGTCTCCGCGAGCTTCCGCGACACCTTCGTGTTCTCCATCGCGGTGCTGGTGCTGCTGGTGCGTCCCCAGGGCATGTTCGGCCGCCAGGCCTTCGTGAGGGTATGACCGATGACTCTCTCGACCACCACTCCCGCCACCGAAGGAATCCAGCCAGTGCCGCAAGCCTCACCTCCCGAGCCTCGACCATCCGTCGGCTGGCCCTGGCACCGCGCCTGGTCCTGGCTGCGACTGCTGTCCGGGCCGCTGGCGGCGGTCGTCGCCATCCTGGTGCTGATGTCCGGTGCAGTCCCGGTCTACACCGAGTTCACCATCGGCCTCGGCGCCGTCTACGCGCTGATGGTGCTGTCGCTCAGCATGCTCGCGTCCTGGACCGGCATCTGGTCGATCGGCCATCCCGCGTTGCTCGCGATCGGCGCGTACGCCGTGGCCTACGGCTCGTCGCATGGCTGGTCGCTGCAGCTGACGATCGTGCTCACGGTCGCCGCCTGCGCCGTGATCGGTGGCTTCCTGGGATTCGTCGGCTCGCGCTTCTCCGTCCTGTACGTCGCCCTGCTGACCCTTGCCTTCACGCTCGTCTGCCTCGAGATCGTCAACGTCTGGCAGGACGTGACCAACGGCGACCAGGGCGTTCCCGTCAACACGATCTCCACGCCGTTCGGCGACCTCTTCCCCTCGTCGCCCGAGGCGATCTACCTGGTGATCGGCACTCTCGGTCTCTGCCTGGCCGCCGCTGAGGCGGTACGACGCTCGTCCATCCGGATGCGTCTGGTGGCGGCGAAGACCCACCCGGTGGTGGCTCGCACCATCGGCATCGCCCCCGAAGCCCAGTCGGCCCTCGGCTTCGCGGCGAGCGGAGCAGTCGCGGGGCTGGCCGGCGTCATGCTCGGCCTCGTCTCCGGCTTCGTCAGCCCCGAGACCTTCTCCCTCGTGCTGGCGGTCAACTTGATCGCAGCCACCGTGCTGGGTGGGACCGGCAGCCTGATCGGGGCGGTCGTGGGCGGTGCCTTCCTGGCCTACGCGCCGAGCGTGGCCTCGTCGATCTCGGTCGACCAGCCTTACCTGCTCGGCGGCCTCCTGATCTTGTCCTTGATCTTCCTGCCCGAGGGGGTTGTACCGACCATCACCGGTCGCGTCGACAGGTGGACCGGCTTCACCGAGCGGTTGGAGCGCCGCAAGGAGCGAGCCTTGGCGGCGACCGGGTCCGAGGCCGTGGCCCCAACCTTCCCGAAGGAGCCCGGGTCGACGCTGGTCGAGGTGCAAGGGCTCGGCGTCCGCTTCGGCGGTCTGCGCGCGGTGCACGGCGTCGACCTCACCCTGGTACCGGGCGAGGTGCTGGGCATCATCGGCCCCAACGGCGCCGGCAAGACCACGTTCGTCAACGCCCTCTCGGGCATCGCCGGCGGCGCCGCAGTGGAGGGGAGCATCGAGCTCGAGGGCAAGGAGCTGCGCAAGGTCCGCCCGACCCGACGCAGGGCCCGGGGGCTCGGCCGCACCTTCCAGCACGCCGAGCTCTTCCCCGAGCTGTCGGTGGCCGAGAACGTGCTCGTCGTCAAGCGGTGGGCCACGACGGCCGACCACCGCCAGGCACAGCGGCTGCTGGCTTCAGTCGGGCTGACCGGCGTTGCTCACCGCCGTCCCGCAGATCTGTCGTTCGGACCCCAGAAGCGCATCGACCTCGCCCGCGCGGTCACCGAGTCGCCTCGCCTGCTCATCCTCGACGAGCCGTTCGGCGGCCTGGACTCGGAGGAGCGCTCGTTCCTCGCCGCCCACATCAGGCGGATGAGGGAGGACGGCGTCTGCGTGGTCATCATCGACCACGTCCTCGACGACCTCTTCGCCGTCGCCGACCGCGTGGTCGCCTTCGACTTCGGCCAGATGATCGCCGAGGGTAGCCCCGACACGATCCTGCAGGCCCCGACCGTCCGCAGCTCGTACCTCGGTGAGGTCGATCTCGAGTCGCCCGCGAGTCACTCGGGCGACGGCCAGAGTGTCGTGCTGTCGCTTGAGAACGTGGCTCACCGGTATGGCGGCGTGCGTGCTCTGCAGGACGTCAGCCTCTCGGTCGCGAAGGGCACCGTCCTGGGTGTGGTCGGGACCAACGGAGCCGGCAAGAGCACCTTGGGTCGCATCCTGCACGGCTCCCTCAAGCCCAGCGACGGCGCGCGTGAGTCGAACGCACGCATCAGCCTCGTCCCGGAGGGGCGTGCGCTCTTCAAGACCCTGTCGGTGCGGGAGAACCTCGAGGTGGCGGCCTACGCCAGTGGGATCGGACGAGCCCACATGAAGCCGCGTCTGGCCGAGCTGACCGAGTGGCTGCCCGAGCGCGTGCGCACGCGGATGGACATCTCGGCCGGCGCGCTTTCCGGCGGCGAGCAGCAGCTCGTCGCGATCGCGCGGGCGCTGATGGCCGAGCCAGAGGTGCTCATCCTCGACGAGCCGGCCCTCGGCCTCTCGCCGGTGATGGTCAACGAGGTCTTCTCCCAGATCAACCTTCTTGCCAAGGACGGCATCACGACGGTGATCCTCGACCAGTCGCTCAACCGGGCGCTGCAGACCTGCTCCGAAGTGGTCGTCCTCCGGCAGGGCGAGGTCGTCGCCCGCGGCAACGCGAGCATCGACGGCTTCGCGCACGAGGCCGAGCACGCCTACTTCGGGCAGACGCCGGAGATCCTGGCGGAGGGGGGACTGTGAACGCCCAGCCGTGGCCCGAGGCGGATGCGTCCGTGCTGGCTCCCGTTCCGGAGCACGAGGACCTGCGCAAGGTGATGCGCGACATCCTGCAGACCCATGCGTCGCACGAGCAGGTCCGCAGCTCTGTCGAGATGCCTCAGGGCTACTCCGCGGACCTGTGGACCCTGCTCAACGAGGAGATGAGCGTCAGCTCGCTGGCGGTCCCCGAGCATCGCGGTGGGCTGGGGTTCGGCGTGAGCGAGTTGGCCGTCGTGCTCGAGGAGGCCGGCCGGGCCCTGCTCCCGGAGCCGCTCATGATGTCGGGCGTGCTCGGTGCTCGGGCGGTCCTTGCGGCTCCGGCCGGCAACGTCCCGGATGAGCTGGTGACCGGAGTGCTCGCCGGCACGCTCGTGACCAGCGTGACGCTCGGACCGACCACACTCACCGTCGAGGACGGGACCGTCTCCGGACGCGTCAACCGGGTTCTCTACGGCGCCACGGCCGACCTGCTCGTCGTACCCGCCGAGTCCTGCCTCTACCTGGTGGACCTCCGCGACGCCGCCGTCCGCACCCCGCTGGAGGTGCTCGATCTCACCCGCATGCAGGCACGGCTCGAGCTCGATTCCGCGCCGGCGTATGTGATCGCCGGACCCGGCGGGCTCGAGGTTGTCCTCGAGCAGCTGAGCACCCTCGCCACCATCGCTCTGGCCGCCGAGCATGTCGGGATGATCGACGCGATGCTGGACCTGACGCGCACCTACGCCGGCCAGAGGCACCAGTTCGGTCGGCCGCTGTCCTCCTTCCAGGTCATCAAGCACCGGCTCGCCGACCTGCTCGTCGACCTCGAGCGCGCACGGTCGTCCGCCCGCTACGCCGCCGCCGTCTTCGACCGAGACCCTGCAGCCGCTGCACTCCCGGCGGCCGTCGCGGGAGCGACCTGTACCGATGCCGTCATCAAGGCTGCGGCCGAGACTGTCCAGCTGCATGGCGGCGTCGGCTTCACGTGGGAGCACGCCGCCCACTTCTACGTACGACGGGCGCTCGGCGACGAAGCCGTGTTCGGCCCTGCCCGGAACCATCGGGCCCGCATCGCCCAGCTGCTCGGCCTCTGAGCCGCACCCAACCTCACGCGGTCAACGACGACCTTCACTCGCACCCGAAGCTGGAGGGTCACTTGAACACACTGGAAAGACTGCTGATCGGCGGGAGCGTAGCCGCACGAGCCGGGATCTCGCTGGGCGCTGAATTGATCCGTATCGGCCTGAGCCGGTCCGAGCTGACGGCTCCCCGGGGGGATCACCGGTTCCGGGATCCGGCCTGGACCGAGAACCTCTACTACCGGCGCCTCCTCCAGGTCTACCTGGCTTGGAGCCGGGCCGTCGAGATGCTCGTGGACAGCGTCGAGGCCGAGGAGAGGGCTCGAGCCGCGAGGGCGCGCTTCCTGCTCGGCATCCTCACCACTGCTGCTGCGCCGACGAACTTCCTCGCCGGCAACCCCGCTGCGCTCAAGCGCGCTCTCGAGACGGGCGGGACCAGCCTCGTGCGTGGAGCCCGCAACTGGGCCACAGACCTGGCGACCAACGGCGGGATGCCCTCCATGGTCAAGCCGGGCTCGCTCAAAGTTGGCGAGCACCTGGCTCTGACGCCCGGGGGAGTGGTGAGCCGGGACGAGGTGGCGGAGCTCATCCAGTACGCCCCTTCGACCGAGCGGGTCCACGAGCGTCCGGTCCTCGTCGTGCCGCCACCCATCGGGCGCTACTACTTCCTGGACCTCGCGCCCGGCCGCAGCTTCGTCGAGTACGCCGCCGGCCGCGGCCTCCAGACCTTCATGCTCAGCTGGCGGAACCCTTCGTCCGAGCAGTCCGACTGGGATCTCGACACGTATGCCGCCCGCATCGCCACCGCGATCGAGGAGGTCCGCGAGCTCACCGGTTCGGACGACGTGAACATCATGAGCTTCTGCGCGGGAGGCATCATGACGGCCGGCGTGCTCAGCCGTCTCGCCGCGATGGGGGAGTCACCCGTCCACAGCGTGGCGTTCGCTGTCACCTTGCTCGACTTCGGGATGTCGGCACCGATCGGCGCCTTCAGCTCCGCAAAGCTCCTGGCGCTCGCCCGCTGGAACTCCCGTCGCGAGGGAGTCATCACCGCACGCAACATGGGCTCGGTCTTCAGCTGGATGCGCCCCAACGACCTGGTGTGGAACTACTGGGTCAACAACTACCTGATGGGCAACGACCCGCCCGAGTTCGACATCCTCTCGTGGAACGCGGACGGGACGAACGTGCCGGCCACCCTGCACGGCCAGTTCCTGGACATCTTCGAGCACAACCCGCTCGTCGATCCCGAGGGCATGACCTGCCTGGGCAGCCCGATCAACCTGGCCAGCATCACGGTGCCTGCCTTCGTGGCCGGCGCCCTCAACGACCACCTGACGCCGTGGCGCGGGACGTACCGGACAGTGCAGCTGCTCGGTGGCGAGACGGAGTTCGTCCTCAGCAACGCGGGGCACATCGCGAGCCTGGTCAACCCGCCGGGGAACCCGAGCGCGACCTACTTCACCGGGCCCACCAGCGGGCGGCAGTCGCCCGAGGAGTGGCTGAGCGGAGCCGAGAAGCGTTCTGGCTCCTGGTGGGAGCCGTGGGCCGACTGGAACGTGGCTCGCTCGGGCCGACTCGTGCCAGCACCTCGGACGCTCGGTGGATCCGCGCATCCGGTGCTCGTTGCGGCGCCGGGCTCCTACGTGCGTGACGAGGTGCCCGCGTGAGCCACGTGTCCGAACGGCCTGAAGTCGCAGGGGTCCGTCTCGGTGACGAGCTGGACTGGGACTCCCTCGCGACGTACCTCCGCGAGCACCTGCCCGGGCTCCACGGTGACTTCTCGGTGCAGCAGTTCCCCAACGGCTCGGCCAACCTCACTTACCTGGTCCGCTTCGGCGACCAGCCCCTCGTCGTACGACGACCGCCCTTCGGCGTCATCGCGACCGCAGCCCACGACATGCGTCGGGAGCACACGGTGCTCTCCCGTCTGCACGCGGCCTACCCGCGAGCACCGCTCGGGCTGCTCTACTGCGCTGACGAGTCCGTGATCGGTGCGCACTTCCTGGTCTCGGAGTACCGCTCCGGCGTCGTGGTCTGGGACCACGTTCCCCAGGTGCTCGACCTGGGTGCGGATGCCGGTCGCCGCATCGGGCTGGCCGTGGTCGATGCCCTGGCCGACCTGCACCTCGTCGACGCGGCTGCGTGCGGGCTGGGCGATCTCGGCCGTCCTGACGGTTATCTGGAGAGGCAGGTCCGCGGCTGGCAGGGACGCTGGAAGAACGTGGCACTCGACGGACGCGGCACGCTCGACCGAGTCGGTGAGCTGTTGGCGCAGCACCGGCCCGAGTCGGGTCCACCCGCTTTGGTGCACAACGACTTCAAGGTCGACAACTGCCAGTTCGCGCCGGGAACTCCCGACGCTGTCATGTCGGTGTTCGACTGGGACATGGCGACGCTCGGCGACCCCCTCACCGATCTCGGGACCCTGCTCAACTACTGGCCCGACGGGCTTACCCCCGCCGAGGCGGTGCCCGGCCTCGAGCACCTCGGTCTCCCCAGCCGCGACGAGGTCGTTGCTCGCTACGCCCTGCGAACCGGGCGGGTCCTGACCCGGGCCGACGTCACGTGGTACGAGGCGTTCGGCTGCTGGAAGACCGCGATCATCCTGCAGCAGCTGTACGTCCGACATCTCCGCGGTGAGTCCGCGGACGACCGACAAGCCGCCCGCGGCGAGCAGGTCCTCCGGATCGCCGACCGCGCCCTTGCCCTCGCCGAGACGCTCGGCTGACACCCAGAAGGAAGCACGCATGACGATCGACCTGACCCCAGCCCCGTCCGCCCTCGACCTGGCCGCACGAACCGCCTCGTTCGTGAGGTCAGTGGTCGCACCCGAGGAGTCGAGACTGGCGGGCGTAGCGGCAGCCGGTGGCGAGCAGATGCGCCTCCGGCTTCAGCAGGCCGCACGCGACGCCGGCGTCTTCGCCCCCCACGTCGCCGTCGCGTACGGCGGGCACGGGCTCGACATGCGCGGACGCGCTGTGGTCTTCGAGGAGGCCGGCTGGTCGCTCTTCGGTCCGCTGGCCCTCAACATCGCCGCACCCGACGAAGGGAACATGCACCTCCTCGAGGCTGTTGCGACGCCGGAGCAGAAGGAGCGTTACCTCCGGCCATTGGCCACTGGGGAGGTCCGGTCCTGCTTCGCGATGACCGAGCCGGCGCCGGGCGCAGGGTCCGACCCGGCCGCACTCGCGACGGTCGCCACCGCCACCAAGGGCGGCTGGCTGGTCAACGGCCGCAAGTGGTTCATCACCGGAGCCGACGGTGCGGCGTACACGATCTGCATGGCTCGGACCTCGGGACAGCCGGGCGACCGCGGTGGGGCAACGATGTTCCTCATCGATTCCGACACGCCTGGGCTGCGCATCACGCGGCATATCGACACCCTCGACGAGGGTTTCTTCGGCGGGCACTGCGAGCTCGAGCTCGAGGACGTCTTCGTTACCGAGGAGGCTGTCCTCGGTGGGGTCGACAAGGGGTTCGAGTACGCCCAGGTCCGGCTCGCGCCGGCACGGCTCACGCACTGCATGCGTTGGCTCGGGATCGCCCGGCACGCGCAGGAGATCGCGGTGACCCGTGCCGCGGAGCGCCAGCTCTTCGGCTCCCGCCTCGGTGACCTGGGCATGGCCCAGGCGATGATCGCGGACTCCGAGATCGACATCGCGGCGTCGCGACTTCTGATCTGGCAGGCCTGCGCCGAACTTGACCAAGGCCGGAGCGCGTCCCAGTCGAGTTCGATCGCCAAGACCTTCGTCGCCGAAGCGGTGGGCCGGGTCGTGGACCGGTCCCTCCAGATCTGTGGCGCACTCGGCATCTCGGGTGACGCGATGCTGTCGCGCTTCTACCGGGAGGTGCGGCCGTTCCGCATCTACGACGGTTCGTCGGAGACACACCGATGGGCCATCGCCAAGCGTCGACTTCGGGAGGTGACTGCAGGTGCGTGAAGTCTCTTCCGCGCCACGCGCTCTTGCGTACGAGTCGCTGCCCCAGTGCGTGGGTCAGCAGTTCGGTCCGACCGCATGGACAACGATCACCCAGGCGCAGGTCAGCACCTTCGCCGACCTCACCCATGACCATCAGTGGATCCACGTGGACGAGGAGCGTGCGAAGGCCGGTCCGTTCGGAGCGACCATCGCCCACGGCTACCTCACCCTGTCGCTGATGCCCTACCTCCTCGGACAGCTTCTCGAGGTTACGGGCACCTCGATGGCGGTGAACTACGGACTAGAGAAAGTTCGGTTCCCCGCTCCGGTTCCGGTGGGGGCTCGCCTCCGGGGTGCAGCGGAGCTCATCGACGTACAGGCCAGGACGGGGTCCACCCAGGTGACGGTGCGGGTGTCGGTCGAGTGCGACGCCGCCGCCAAGCCGGTGTGCGTCGCCGACGTGGTCATCCAGTTCATCCATTGATCGCAACCGCCTGAGGGAGTCTGAAATGTCATTCGTGTTGGTTCATGGCGCCACGTTGGGCGCCAAGTGCTGGGATCGGCTCGTCCCGTTGCGATCCTGAACAGTCTGCACGCGTCGGCTAGGCCAGGTACTTCTTGATGGCGTCCGACAGCGGAGTGCTCGGGCGGCCGATCAGCTGCTCCAGGTGGCCGCCCTCGACGAGGAGCTCACCTTCCTTGATGCCGCGGTCTGCATCGGCATAGACGGTCGCGACTGCATGGGGCAGCCCAGCGCCTTCCAGGAGAGCGACGTAGTCGTCGGTCGGTAGATCCTGGTAGGTCACCGGCTGTCCGCTCTGGACGCTGAGCTCGGCGACGTACTCGGCCAGGGTGAAGGCTGTGCCGCCCAGCTCGTAGACCTTGCCGGCCTGGTCATCGAGGGTGAGGGTGGCAGCCGCTGCTTCGGCGTAGTCGGCACGCGTGGCGGCACTGACGAGGCCGTCGCCCGCGGCACCGAAAACGGCGCCGTGCTCCAGGGCGACCGGGATCTGTTCGGTCCAGTTCTCGACGTACCAGCTGTTTCGAAGGAGCACGACAGGGAGGCCGGAGGTCGTGAGGTATTGCTCGGTCTGCTGGTGATCGGCGGCGAGCAGGAGGGTGGACGTTCCTGCGTTCGCGATGCTTGTGTACGCCAGGAGTGAGACCCCGGCATCGGCAGCGGCGTCGATGACGTTCGCGTGTTGGGTGACGCGATCGCCCACCTCGCTGGAGGACACCAGGACGGCCTTGTCGACACCGAAGAACGCCTCTTTCAGGGAGGCCGGGTCGGTGTAGTCGACTCGTCTTACAGCGACGCCCATGGCAGCGAGATCTGCGATCGAGTCGAGGCTGCGTGCGGTGGCGACAACGTCGGAGGCAGGTACGCCGCGGTCGAGAAGGGCCTCGACGATGAGGCGACCGAGATGCCCGCTGGTTCCGGTGACGAGGAGGGTCATGGTGTTCCTTTCGTTGGGTTCGAAGGCTCCAACGACGGGACTCCCCGAATACTTCCTAGAAGTTAGTACCCACTTTGAAGTAAGGTACCAACATGCAAGGTAAGTACCCCTCTGTTCCCTGACGGGATCTTTCCGGCCAGCTGCCCCAGCCGGACGGTGCTGGACCATGTCACCAGCAAGTGGGGCGTGTTGGTGCTCTTGGCTCTCTCGGAGGCGGGAACGCTGCGATGGAGCGAGGTGCGCCGTCGGACCGAAGGGGTCAGCGAGAAGATGCTCGCCCAGACCCTGCGCACCCTGGAGGCCGATGGCCTCGTTTCGCGGATCGCTCACCCCGTCGTCCCACCGCACGTCGAGTACTCCCTGACCGCCCGAGGCAGCGAGCTCGCAGCGCTACTCAACCCACTGATGGCCTGGATCATCGACAACGCCGACGACATCCTCCACACGTGACAGCTTCGCGCCTACTGACGTCCAGGCGCGGCGAAGTGCAGCGAGCTACCAGACGTCTGACCCGTTCTACGGTCACGCACGACGGTAGCGATGCCGCCGACGGCGCAGCCGAACGCTGCTCCAACCATCGCTGCAGGAATCCCGATCTCGAACGTCGCTGCCCATGCCATGGGCGCGTGCACGTTTTGGCCAACGACAAGGCTCACGATTGCTCCAACGGCGCCCCAGTGAGAGGGCGCCGATCATTACGCAGCGCAAAGAGTTCGGCAGTTGGCGCAGACAAGCCCATGAACTGTGTCTCATCATTGACTTTTAGAATAGAATGACTAAAATGAGAAACATGCCAGCCCCTAGCCCGTACACGAGTCCCGAGCAACAGGCGGACCTCGAACGCCTGGGCTCACGGCTGCGCGAGCGCCGAAAGGCTCTCGGTGTCACGGTAGTCGCCTGTGCCGAAGCTGCTGGCGTGTCGCGTGTCACCCTGCACAGGATCGAGGCAGGCAACCCCTCGGTCACGATCGGCGCCTACGTCAACGTTGCAGCCGCACTCGGACTCCACCTCGTCGTCCCGATCCTCGACGCGCCAGCAGCAGAACTCGCGAAGGTCACGGTCGGCGACTACCCCGGCCTGCGCACGCTGGCCTGGCAGACCGACGCCGGCACCACCATCACCGAGACAGAGGCGCTCAACCTCTACGAACGCGGCTGGCGACACCTCGACCAGGAGACGCTGACCGACCACGAGAAGGCGTTCATCCAGCACCTGGCGGACACCTACAGCAACGGGAGGCTCCTTGTTTAGGCGGCTGCACCACCAACAGGTGGCTGAGGTGCTGTCGATCCTCGACGCACCGCTCCTGGCCGAGCACAACTGCTGGTTCGGAGGCGGCACCGCGATCGTCCTCGCCAACGGTGAGTTCCGCGAATCGGTCGACATCGACTTCCTGGTCTCCGACCAGCAGTCCTACCGAGCGCTGCGCCAGATCGTCAGGGACCGTGGGCTCGACGCTCTGGCTACACGCGAACTGAACCTGGGTCGAACACCCTTTATTGACGGTTACGGGATCAGGACCTCGGTGCTCGTTGCGGGGATTGCGATCAAGTTCGAGATCATCCATGAGGGCCGCATCGACCTCGACACTCCCTCCCCGGACGATGAGATCTGCGGGTTACGGATCCTGACGCGAACCGACCAGGTCGCAACCAAGCTGCTCGCCAACGACGACCGTTGGGCAGACACGTCGACGTTCAGCCGCGACCTGATCGACCTAGCCATGATGAAACCCGACACCACCGCCCTGAAGGCCGGCGCGCACAAGGCAGTCGATGCGTACGGCAAGACGGTCGGCGAGAGCCTCAACAACGCAGTCACCTACCTCAAAGATCGCCCGCAACGTCTCGACGAATACATCCGAGCACTCAGAATCGACGCGCCCCGAGCAGCTGTCTGGCAGAGCATCCGCGACCTGTCCGCAAGATGCGCGAAGATCGAAGGTCTGGGCCAGTAGTCGTACGTACAGCAAGCGCTGATGATGATCATGATGGTGACGAGGCGACAACGACACCGCGCTCTAGGACGACTGCCGCGGCTGATGCCTCGGCCTCGGAACCGCCGGTCGTCGGGTGCTTGGCCAGGGCCCGCAGCGTCTTGGCGTCGTGCTGGTCGGCCAGTTCGAGGAGGTGCTGCTCGGCGGCCTCGCGCTGGTCGGCGACCTCGTCTGCGAGCTCATCGACACACGCGACGATCACGTCCGCCTGCTCGGGGTGGATGACCCCGTCACCCAGGGCGGCTTGGGTGGCTTCGTTTTTCTCGATCTTGCGGGCCCGCCGTACCCACCGCGAGGTCTCGGCACCGGTGATCCTGGTGGCTCCGCGAAGGTAGGCCGGAGTGTTGGTCGCACCAGCACTCGCAGCGTCGTCGGCGCGGTCACAGTCCCCGACGAGCGTCAACAATCGCGCATCGACCCGTGCCTACAATGCGAGCAGCTCCGCGTTCGACTCGCCCCGCTCGTGCCGGGTCATCGCCCAGGTCGGCACCTCGCCGATCTCGTAGAGAGGACCTCGTGCGCACGACCCGCGAAGTGATGCAGACGGTTGCGACGCAACGGCACGGGAGTGTGGTAGTCCTCCTCCACCTGCTGCGTCGTCATACCCCAAACCTAGACGGCCGCTTCGACACTATTGCGGCAGAGAATCTCCATGCCTGCTTGGGGAGTCGCTCAGTTCGTCGGGCCGCCGGCGACGTACAGGACCTGCCCCGAGACGAAGCCGGCGGCATCGCCGGCGAAGAAGGACACGGCGTTCGCGATGTCCTCCGGCTCACCGACCCGGCCGACCGGGATCTGCTTGGCGTTGGCGGCCTTGAACTCCTCGAAGGGCATGCCGAGCCGCTCGGCGGTGGCGGCGGTCATCTCGGTCGCGATGAAGCCGGGTGCGATCGCGTTCACGGTGACGTTGTAGCGCCCGAGCTCGATGGCGAGGGTCTTGGTGAAACCTTGGAGACCGGCCTTGGCTGCCGCGTAGTTCGCCTGGCCGCGGTTGCCGAGCGCCGAGATGCTCGACAGGTTCACGATGCGACCCCAGCCGGCCTCGGTCATGTGCTGCTGAGCCGCGCGGCTCATCAGGAACGCTCCTCGGAGGTGCACGTTCATCACCGAGTCCCAGTCCACGGCGGACATCTTGAAGAGCAGGTTGTCGCGGGTGATCCCGGCGTTGTTGACCAGCACTGTGGGCGCGCCGAGGTGGGAGGCGACCCGGTCGACCGCCGCGGCGACCGCCGCCTCGTCCGCCACGTCGGCGCCGACCGCGATCGCCTTGCTGCCGAGGTCCTCGACTGCCGCGACGGTGTCGGCGCAGGCGGACTCGTCGAGGTCGAGTACGGCGACGTGGTAGCCGTCCGATGCGAGGCGCCGGCTGACGGCGGCGCCGATGCCGCGGGCTCCGCCGGTCACGATGGCCGTGCGCTGAGGGACGTTCACGCGATGCTCCTTGTGGTGGTGTGCGGGGTTGTCGGCTGCTGGGCGAGTGCCGTCTGCGCGGCCGCGAGGCCGAAGACGAGGGCGTTGGCGATGCCGCCGGCGTAGGCGCGGACGAAGAGGCCGCCCGTGTCTGAACCGGCAGCAAGCAACCCGGGGATCGGGTGGCCGCTCTCGTCGAGGACGCGGGCTGCGGTATCGATGCGGATGCCGTAGAACGGGAAGGTGATCGCGGGGACCGCCTCGACGACGTAGTACGGCGGCTCGTCCAGGGGGAGGGGTGCCCTCTCGTTGTACGTCGCGATGGCGGACGCGATCGCGGCTCCGTCGTACCCCCACTCCGCGGGGAGCAGGGCGAGCTCGTCGAGGCTCTCGGCGACACCGCACCGGCCGCCACGCCTGCTGGCGATCGCGTACTTGTCGCTGCTCTCGGCACCGGCGACGTACGGCTGGACGATCCAGTCGCGGTGGACGCGGGCGTCGGCGACGAGCAGCCCGCGCGCCTCAGGCTGCTCAGTGAGGGCCATGGTGGTGAGGTGGTCGCCGACGGACTCGTCGACGAAGCGCTCGTTGGCCAGGTTGAACAGCAGCGCGTGCTCGCTGTAGTAGAGCGAGAGGCCGACGAAGTCGCCGGAGTCGGCGAAGGGGACTCCACTCGGGATGAGGTGGCCGTAGAAGCCGGCTTGCTCGGGTCCGGCAGCCGCGCCCACGGAGCGAGCGAGGTGCAGCCCGTCCCCTCGGCTGTTCGGGTTGGACCGTAGCGGCAGGTCAGAAGCGTTGGGGTGGACGTGAGCCGCACGAAGCGACGGGTCCGCCTGGAAGCCCCCGGTCGCGATGACGGTGGCGTGTGCACGAACCTCACGGCCGGTGCCGTCGGGCAGTTCGAGCCGGGCGCCGGTGACGCGCGCACCGTCGCGGAGGAGGCCCGTCGTCCGGGTGGAGGTCAGGACCTCACCCCGCACCAGCACCTGGCGGCGACACAGGTCGACGTACTGGCTGGTGTCGAAGGCGTGTCCACGGCCGAAGCCGAGGATCGGCTGCGCGTCACCGACGTGCACGCCGAGCGACCTGATCCACTCGACGCCCTCGGGGAAGCGGTCGACCAGGGCGTGCCGCAGCTCGGGGTCGCCCTCGGGCAGAACCTCCTCGATCACCTCGCGGGAGGGAGCGGTCCACGCATAGCCGGCGTACAGAGCCGAGCCTCCCAAGCTCGCAGCGACCTCCACGACCAGCACGCGGGCACCTTCGCGAGCGGCGCGCGCTGCGGCGGTGAGGCCCGCCATGCCACCGCCGATGACCAGGACGTCCACGTCGTTAGAGATCTCAGACATGGGGCTACCCTAAACTAAAATCAGTTCAGTTCAATTCTTGACTTCTGCAACTTGCGCAGGCAAACTGAAGTGGATTCAGTTCAATTACGAAAGGACCCCGGTCATGGTTCAAACCGACCACATCGTGCTCGAGAAGGACGGCGACATCGCCCGTGTGTGGCTCAACCGCCCGCACAAGAAGAACGCCGTGACCGTCGAGCTGTTGCACCGGCTGGACGAGATCATCGTCGAGGTCGACAACGACCCGGATCTCAAAGTCCTGGTGCTCCGCGGCCGGGAGAACACCTTCTGCTCGGGATTCGACCTTGACGAGCTTCTCGCCAACTACGTGGGCACCACCACTGCCATGGAGGTCGCCGTCCTGTCGGCGAAGGTCTGTGACCGCCTCTACTCGATGAACACGCCTTCGGTCGCGGTCCTCGAGGGCTTCGTCACCGCCGGTGGCTTCGAGCTGATGATCTCCTGCGACTTCGCGGTCGCTGCCGACGACGCCCAGATCGGCGACTTCCACATCCGCCGCGCACTGTTCGGCGGGGCCGGCCCCATCTACCGCCTGCCGCGCATGATCGGCATCCGCAAGACCAAGGAGCTGATGCTCACCGGCAAGCTCCTGTCGGGCACGGAAGCGGTCGACTTCGACCTCATCAACGCCTCCGCGCCGGCTGAGGAGCTCGACCAGCTGGTCAAGGACTTCATCGCGCCGATCATCGACAAGAGCCCGTTCGCCATGCGGCTCACCAAGATGACGATCGACCGCGGCCTCGACGCAGACATCCAGTCGTTGATGGTCATGGAGCACCTCGCCGTGGGCAACGCGCTGCAGTCAGAGGACGCCCGCGAGGGTGTCAACGCGTTCCTCGAGAAGCGTGAACCCAAGTGGGTCGGTCGCTGACCGGCAGCCGTTGCCGCGACTGCGGCACGGTCGCCTTCCCTCCGGCACGTGGCTGCCAGAGCTGCGGCGGTCAGTCGCTGACCCCCGTGGAGCTGAGCAGTCGCGGCACGGTGTGGGCCTACACGGTGCAGCGTTTCGCACCGAAGTCCCCGCCGTACGTCGTGCCCGAGGGTGGGTTCGTGCCGTTCGCGGTCGGCTACGTCGAGCTGCCTGAGGGCGTCAAGGTCGAGGCCGTCCTTGACTGCAACGAGTTCGCCGAGCTCGAGGACAAGGCCCAGGTCACGCTCGTTGCGACTGAGCCGGTCCCGCGGTTCGCAACGGACAAGAGTCTGGAGAACCAGTAGTGAGCACAGGGGTAGCGATCGTCGGCGCGGGCCTGTCGAAGTTCGGCAGGCAGCCCGGCCGCAGCGGACGTGAGCTCGCGCTCGACGCGATCGAGGCGGCGCTGCGTGACGCCGGGCTCGGCTGGACCGACGTACAGGTGGCGTTCGGCGGGAGCGACGGCGCCGGCCTGGCCGACACTCTCGTCGCGGACCTCGGATTGACCGGCATCCCGTTCACCAACGTCAAGAACGGCTGCGCGACCGGCGGCAGCGCCCTCATGTCGGCCGTGAACGCCATCCGTGCCGGCTCTGCGGAGATTGCGCTTGCCGTGGGCTTCGACAAGCACCCACGAGGAGCGTTCGATCCGCGGCCCGAGGACTGGGGGCTTCCGGCGGCGTACGGCGAAGCGGGACTGATGGTGACGACGCAGTTCTTCGGCATCAAGATCGCTCGCTATATGCGCGAGCACGGGATCAGTGAGAAGACCCTCGCGCTGGTGGCAGAGAAGGCCTACCGCAACGGCACGCTGAACCCGAACGCGTGGCGCCGCGAGCCAATGTCGGCAACGGAGATCGCGAACGCGGACATGGTCAACGACCCCCTCACGCGCTACATGTTCTGCTCGCCGGGCGAAGGTGGCGCCGCGATCGTCGTGGCCAGTGACGCTGTGGCCGGGCGCATCGGTCGCGCCGTGCAGCTGCTCGGCGCCGCGGCCCGCACCCGGCGCTTCGGGTCCTTCGAGGTCTTCAGCCCGTCGATCCAGGGCATCGGTGTGCCCTCCAGCGTCAGCGCCGACGCTGCGGCTGCTGCGTTCGCTGCCGCAGGAGTCACCCCGGCCGACGTCGACGTCGCTCAGCTGCAGGACACCGAGAGCGGTGCGGAGATCATGCATCTGGCTGAGTGCGGCTTCTGTGAGCACGGCGAGCAAGAGGCCTGGATCGCCGCGGGCGAGACCGAGATCGGAGGGCGGCTACCCGTCAACACCGACGGTGGCTGCATCGCGAACGGCGAGCCGATCGGGGCATCGGGTCTGCGCCAGGTCCACGAGATCGTTACGCAGCTTCGCGGTGAGGCAGGTGACCGTCAGGTCACCGACCCGCGCATCGGCTTCACCCACGTCTACGGGGCACCCGGCATCAGCGCCTGCACGGTGCTCGCCGTCTGACCAGCCCCGAGGAGGCTCGGCATGATCCCGCTTGATGACTTCACTCGCGAGGCCCGCACATGGCTCGCGTCGGTAGCCGAACCACGCTCCGCCGAGCAGTGGGGGGTTGGCGGGGACTCCGCGGCCGTCTTCGAGAACTGGACGCCCGAGGAGGAGCGCGCGGAGACCGACCGGATCCGGAGCTACGAGCAGGCGAAGTTCGACGCCGGCTGGGGGGCGATCACCTGGCCGCACGAATACGGCGGGCGCAACCTGCCGATGTCGTACGCCGTGGCGTTCCGGCAGGCGGAGGAGTCGTACGACGTGCCGCGTCGCACCGAGATGTTCTCGGTGACCCAGCAGCTCGTCGCCCCGACGATCGCGCAGTGGGGGACACCCGAGCAGCGCGAGCGGTACGTGCGATCGATGCTGCGCAGCGATCTGATCGCGTGCCAGCTCTTCTCCGAGACCGAGGCCGGCTCAGACCTCGCCGCGGTGCGCACTCGTGCCGTCGAGCGCGACGACCACTGGGTGCTCGATGGCCACAAGGTGTGGACCTCGGGGGCTCCGGTGGCGGACTTCGGCGTCGCTGTCACGCGCACCGATCCGACCGCCGCCAAACATGCGGGGCTTACTGTCTTCCTCGTCCCGATGGACGCACCCGGCGTGACGGTCCGCCCGATCCGGCAGATGACGGGCGGCACCTCGTTCAACGAGGTGTACCTCGACGGCGTCGAGCTGTCGGACGAGCTGCGGCTCGGGCCGGTGGGATCGGGCTGGAAGGTCGCCCTCACCGTGCTGGCCGCGGAACGCCTCGACTCCGGCAACCTCGGGCTCGCCAACGCGGACCGCGCTGTCGAGCTGGCCCGCCACCTCGGCCGGTCGCTGACCGAGCTCGAGCGGGACACCGTGGCCGACCTGGTGACGCGCAGCTACGTCCAACGACTCACGGGGATGCGGGTCGCGGCCGCGGTGGTGTCCGGCAACGACCCCGGCCCTGAAGCGTCGGTCGGCAAGCTCCTCGCGACCGACACGATGGCGAGGACGTCGGAGGTGGTGCGGATGCTCCTCGGTCCCGAGCTGTCGTCCGACTCCGGGCGGTGGGGCACCTGGTCGTGGACCGAGCACCTGCTCGGCGCCCCGGGCTACCGCATCGCGGGCGGCACCGACGAGATCCAGCACAACATCCTCGCCGAGCGGGTGCTCGGCCTGCCTAGAGAGCCCCGCGCATGAGCGACTACGAGAAGGACCTCGCTGCACGAGTCGCAGCCTCCCTGCGGAAGCAGCGGCCGGGCCTGGACGTCGGCGAGCTCACGCGACTCCCAGGGGGCCACTCGGGCCTGACCTACCGCCTCGAGACCGACGCGGGCCCGCTGGTGGTCAAGTCGGTCCCCGAGAACCAGAGGGCCGTCGGTCGCCACGACATGCTTCGTCAGGCGCGCATCATGGACGCGCTCGCACCGACCGGGCTCCCGGTGCCCGCGATCGTCGGGACCGACGAGACCGAGCCGGCCTGGTTCGCGATGCAGTTGGTCCAGGGCGAGGCGCTCGAGCCGGTGCTCGACGATCCCGAGGTCGAGCCTGACGTCGCAGCGAGGCGGATGCGCGAGGTCGCCGAGATGCTGACCGCACTGCACGACGTACCCCTGGACAAGGTGCCGGTCGACGGCCCCGCGCTGTCTCCCGCCGACGAGCTCGACCGCTGGGCGCGCACGATGGGTGCCGTCCCGGAGCACCTCGTGCCCGACGCGGAGCGGCTGCGCCTGCGGCTCGCGGACACCATCCCCGCGGCAGTCGCACCGACACTCGTGCACGGCGACTACCGCCTCGGGAACATCATCTGCGACGGCGTGGAGCCGGCCGCCATCATCGACTGGGAGATCTGGAGCGCGGGCGACCCGCGCGTCGAGCTCGGCTGGTTCCTCGTGTTCGCCGACGGCTCCAACTTCCCCGGCGTGGGCCGGGTGGTCGCCGGGCTGCCCACTGCGGACGAGCTGGTCGACCGGTACGCCGTCGATGGCAGACCGGTCGACGACCTCGCCTGGTTCGACGCCCTCGGTCGCTACAAGATGGCCGCGATCATGGGCCACAACCTGCGACGTCACCTCGAGGGCCGTCACCACGACCCGGACCAGGAACGTCTTCCCGACACCATCCGCCGACTCATCGACACCGCGCTGTCGATCGCCTGAGCCCAAGACACGAGAGGGACTGCCGTGGACTTCGAGCACTCCGCCCGGACGCAGGACCTGCTGGCCCGCCTGCAGGTATTCATGGACGAGCAGGTCTATCCCGCGGAGGCGGTGTACGACGCCCAGGTCGCCACCGCTGCCAACCCGCACGAGCAGCCCCAGGTCATGCGTGACTTGCAGAGCAAAGCCCGCGAGCTCGGTCTCTGGAACCTCTTCATGACCCACGGCGGTTGGGGTGTCGGACTCACCAACCTCGAGTACGCCCCGCTGATGGAGCTGGCCGGCCGGTCGATCATCGGCCCCGAGGCCTTGAACTGCTCCGCCCCCGACACCGGGAACATGGAGATCCTCGCGATGTACGGGACGCCGGAGCAGCAGGAGCAGTGGCTGCACCCGCTCCTGGACTGTCGCATCCGGTCGGCCTTCGCGATGACCGAGCCTGCCGTGGCGAGCTCGGACGCACGGAACATCACCGCGTCCGTCCGCCGCGACGGTGACGACTACGTCCTCAATGGCCGCAAGTGGTACACGTCGGGGATCCTCGATCCCGACTGCAAGCTCGTCATCTTCATGGGCAAGTCCGACCCCGAAGCGGCGACGTACCGGCAGCAGAGCATGATCCTGGTCCCCACCGACGCACCCGGTATCGAGGTGCTCCGCGACCTCACGATGTTCGGCTACCAGGACCGCCTGGGGCACGGCGAGGTGCAGTTCACCGACGTTCGCGTCCCGGCCTCGAACATGCTCGGCGCCGAAGGTGACGGTTTCGCGATCGCTCAGGGCCGGCTCGGGCCAGGACGCATGCACTACGCCATGCGGGCGATCGGCTTCGCCGAGCGTGCCCTGTCGATGCTGTGCCGCCGGGCCGTCGAGCGCGAGGCGTTCGGTGGGCCGTTGGCCGACCAGGGTGTCGTACGTGAGTGGGTCGCCCGCAGCCGGATGGAGATCGACCAGGCGCGGCTGCTCACCCTCAAGGCCTCATGGCTGATGGACACACGGGGCAACGCTGCCGCCCGCTCGGACGTGGCAGCGATCAAGGTCGCGGCCATGGAGGTGGCGCACGACGTCGTGAACCGCGCGGTGCAGGTGTACGGCGCCGCGGGTGTCAGCGACGACACGGTGCTGGCCCGCCTGTTCGCGATCACCCGCGCGTTGCAGATCGCCGACGGCCCCAATGAGGTGCATCTGCGCACGATCGGATCCCTCGAGCTCGCGCCGTACCGGAAGCCGGTCGACGCTTACCAGGGAGGTGCCGCATGAACGGACTCGAAGGCAAGGTCGCGCTCGTCACCGGCGCGACGAGGGGGCTGGGGTACGCGATCGCTCTCGGTCTCGCCAAGGCGGGTGCGACCGTCGTCGTGTCCAGCCGCAAGGCCGAGTCGTGCAGCGCCGCTGCGGAAGCGATCACCAAGGCGACCGGCGTCGCGGCGCTCCCGCTCGCGCTGCACGTCGGGCACTGGGATAGCATCGAACCGGCAGTCGACGAGGTCTACGCCCAGCTCGGACGCCTCGACATCCTGGTCAACAACGCGGGCATCGCGCCGTTGTCCCCGACTCTCGAAGGTGTCTCTGAGTCGCTCTTCGACAAGACCACCGAGGTGAACCTCAAGGGCCCGTTCCGGCTGATGGCGGTTGCCGGTGCGCGGATGGCGGCGACCGGCAGCGGCTCGATCGTCAACATCTCCAGCATCGGAGCCGTGCGGCCCAGCCCACCAGAGGCGATGTACGCAGCATCCAAGAACGGCCTCAACGCACTGACGATGGCGTTCGCCCAGGAGTACGCCCCGCACGTCCGGGTCAACTGCGTCATGCCGGGCGCCTTCGCCACCGACATGGCGGAGGGCTGGGACGAGGAGTTCGTCGCGAAGATCGTCGACCGCCTGCCCGCCGGTCGGCTCGGTCGGCCCGACGAGATCGTCGGCATGGTCGTGCACCTCGCCGGCGACAGCTCCGGCTACACGACCGGGGCAGTGATCCCGGTCGACGGCGGTCGGACCGCGGTGTACTGATGAGCACGCTCGACCTCTTCGACCTGCAGGGCCGGGTCGCGATCGTCACCGGGGCGTCGTCCGGGCTGGGGGAGGGGTTCGCCCGCACCCTGGTCGCCGCAGGTGCCACGGTCGTCGCGGCAGCCAGGCGGCTCGACCGGCTCGAGGTGCTTGCCAAGGAGCTCGACGGAGTCGTCCCGGTCGTCTGCGACGTGACGTCCGCGGACGACCGTCGGCGGCTCGTCGAGATCGCTGCCGGCATCACCGGCCACATCGACGTACTCGTGAACAACGCGGGGATGGCCGGCGTGCCTGACGCCGAGCAGGAGACTGTCGAGGGCTTCGCAGGCCTGCTCGACCTCAACCTCGCCTCGGGTTTCCACCTCGCCACCGAGGTGGCCTCGACGGTGACCGAAGGCGACGCGCTGTCCGTCGTGAACATCTCCTCGGTCATCGGCCTGGTCTCCACCGCCCCGATCGGCGGTGCGAGCTATGCGGCGTCCAAGGCCGGCATCCTCGGCCTCACCCGCGAGCTCGCCGGGCAGTGGGGCCGCCGCGGCATCCGCGTCAACGCGATCGTTCCCGGCTGGTTCGACACCGAGATGACCGACGGCCTGTTCACGAACGAGAAGTCGGCAGGCTGGGTACGTCGCAACACGATGCTCGGCCGCGGCGGCCAGCCCGGCGAGGTGGACGGGGCGCTGCTGTTCCTGGCGTCGCCCGCCTCGAGCTACGTGACGGGGCACGCCCTCGTCGTCGACGGCGGATGGACCGCGCGATGATGATGCAGGCTCTGCGTCTGACCGCGTGGGGTGGGGATCCGGAGCTGGTCCGGGTGGCGGTGCCGCAGCCGGGACCGGGCGAGCTGCTGTTGCTCGTGGAGGCCGCGGGTCTTTGCCACTCCGACCTCCACGTGATGGACACCGTCTCGCTTCCCTACGACCTGCCGTTCACTCTCGGACACGAGGTCGCCGGCACCGTCGTGGCGGTCGGCTCGGGCGTCTCCCACGACTGGCTCGACGAGTCGGTCGCCGTGCATGGCGTGTGGTCGTGCGGCGAGTGTCGCCGCTGCCGCGCCGGTCGCGAGAACTACTGCCTCCAGCTCACCGGTCCCATCGGGGCCGGCCTCGGGTACGACGGCGGCTTGGCCGAGCTAGTGCTGATCCCGTCCGAGCGCTTCCTGGTGAAGTCCTTGGGAGTGAAGGCGGAGCAGCTGGCCCCGCTCACCGACGCCGGACTCTCGGCCTACCACTCCGTGCACGAGAACCTCGACGCTCTCGCCGGCGGGGGCGCCGCGCTCGTGGTCGGGGTCGGTGGGCTCGGGCACCTTGCAGTCCAGGTCCTCCGGGCGCTCTCGGACGCGACCGTCGTCGCGGTGGATCCGCGCGAGTCGGCGCAGGCCGTCGCTCGCGAGCACGGGGCGGACCTCGTGCTGTCGGGACTCGAGCTGCTCGACGACCGCGTGGACCTGGTTCTCGACTTCGTCGGTTCGGACACGACCCTCTGTCAGGCGGCGCAGCTGCTCGCCCCGGGTGGCCGGCTGGTCGTCGTCGGTAGCGCCGGAGGCTCCCTGGCTGCTTCGAAGCGCGGAGCGCTGCCCCGCGGCTGGCAGTTGTCCGCACCGTTCTGGGGAGCCCGGTCCGACCTCGAGGCCGTGGTCGAGCTGGCTGCCGAAGGAGCCCTTGTCGTCGAGACCGAGACGTGCAGCCTGGCGGAAGCACCCGAGCTCTACAGGCGGCTGCGCGGCGGAGAAGTTCGCGGCCGCGCGGTCGTCGTACCACACTGATCCGTAGGAGGAGAGCAATGCAGGTTCTTGCCCAGCAGTTCGGGGAGCGTGCCGAACGCGCGCCGAGCGACGTCGCCGTCATCGACGTGTTCGGGGAGCACACCGCCGGGGAGGTCATGCGAGCCGCTCGCGAGCTGGCCGTTCTCCTCGAGAGGTCCTTGGGTGGCTCGCCGACCGTCCTGGTGCAGGCCGACAACACGTGGCGCACTCTCGCGACGGCACTCGCAGTCGGTCTCCGGGGCGGGATGGTCGCGGTCTTCAGCAGCCATGCCGTCGCCGAGGAGTTCGAGCTCGCGATGGTGGATCTCCGGCCCGACGCCGTGGTCGCAGCGCCCGCCGTCCTGGACCACTGGGGCGCCTCCACCGCCGACTTCCCTGACTCTCACGAAGCGCTCGACGGCTGGAGCCTGCGCACCTCGGGCGGCCCGGTCAGCGACATTGCCCGGTGGAACGGCGGATCCGCCGTCGCCATGACCTCCGGCTCGACCGGCCGGCCCAAGTGCGTGGTCCAGTCGGAGGACGCGATCCGGTACGCCGGCAGCTGCACCATCGAGGCGATCGGACTCGAGGCCGCGGACGCGGTCGGTGCCTTCGTGCCGCTGTCGTCGGTCGCCGCGTTCTGCTTCGGCATGTACCTCCCGGCGATGCTCGGCGGACCGATGGTGTGCATCGAGTCCTGGAAGCCAGACCTTGCCCTGGAGGCGATGGCGACGTACGACGTGCGCTGGACGATGCTGGTGCCGACCATGGCCCTCCAGCTCTCGGTCCGGCCGACGGCACCGGGCAGGCTCGCCGGTCTCAAGGCGATGACCGTGGGCGGCGGCCCGATGGATGCGAGTGCACTGGGTCGCGCGGAAGAGGTCCTCGGCACCAAGTTGATCCGGGTCTTCGGCATGTCCGAATGTCTCGGCCACACGACGACCCGGCCGGGGGACGATGCGGAGACCAGGCTGGCCCGAGACGGCCGCCCCTTCTCCGGGACCGAGGTGCGAGCCGTGAGCGACGACGGCCGACCGGTTGCCGATGGTGAGATCGGGGCGGCGCAGGTCCGTGGGCCCAGCCTCTTCGTCGGCTATGCCCGTGATGGTCGGCCGCTGCCACCTGAGCTCACCGCCGACGGGTTCCTGCCGACCGGCGACCTCGCCAGGCTCAACGCCGACGGAACGATCAACATCCTGGGAAGGGAGAAGCAGATCATCATCCGGGGCGGCCGCAACATCGACATCAACGAGGTCGAGGCGGCAGTGGCGAAGATCCCGGCGGTCGCGCAGGTGTGCGTCGTACCCGTTCCTGACGAGCTGCTCGGCGAGCGCGCCGCGGCGCTGGTGGTGTCGACCGACCCGGCCTTGACGTTGGGTGGCGTCACGGGTTTCCTTGACGAGCACGGATTTCCGAAGTCCAAGTGGCCGGAGTTCGTGTTCGTCGTCTCTGATCTCCCGCAGAACCGCGTGGGCAAGCTGTCCCGCCCTGACGCAGTCCTCCTCGCTGCGCAGCTCGCCGATCAAGTGACCTGAGTTCATCTCAGTTTGCTACCATGGGGCCCAGGCTCGAAATGACTGACTCTTGAACGGGGTGGACCGCATGGTGCAGACGGTGGCGGAGACCGAGGGGCCGCGTTCGAAGCGGGCGGTGATCCTGGCCGCCGCGATCGACAGCTTCGGTCACGACGGCTACGAGCACACCAAGTGGGCCAAGATCGCCGACGAGGTCGGCATCGGGCAGACCGCGCTGTACCACTACTTCGAGTCCAAGGCGCACTGCCTGCTGACGATCATGAGCCTCGAGCTGAACCGCTCCCTGCAGCGCTTCCGCGAGGTCACCGCCGAGGTGGACGGGGCGGACGAGGCGCTGGAGGCAGCGATCACCGCGGCGTACGACGTGAGCCCGCGCGAGGTGCTGCAGATGCGCATCCTGCAGAACCACATGGACCTGCTGGCCACCCCTCGTCCCTCCGAGAAGGAGGAGGTCGAGCGGCAGAAGGCGCGTCAGCTCGTCCGAGACATCGAGACGGAGTGGACCGCCCTGCTCCAGCGAGGCAT
Source organism: uncultured Actinomycetota bacterium (assembly GCA_963765905.1). Classification (GTDB taxonomy): domain Bacteria; phylum Actinomycetota; class Actinomycetes; order Propionibacteriales; family Nocardioidaceae; genus SSC3. Next base: position 883,862 of record CAVXXY010000006.1, on the reverse strand, counting down.
GAAGGCCGGCCACTTCCCCAAGCGCGACGCCCATGCGATGGCGACGGTCGTCCTGGCCATGGTGGTCAGCGTGTGGCGGTGGTATCGCCCCGGCGGGAAGATGACGCTCAAGCAGGTCCGCGAGCTCATCTCCGACGCGTGCCTGCGCGTCGTCGGCACCTAGACCAGACCCCCTCCAGCAGGTACCCTCGCAGAGACAGCAAACTGAACTAAATTCAAGTCAGGAACCGCCATGTACAACCTCATCGTCCTCGCCGGTCGCCCGAGCGACTGGACCCACGAGCAGTTCATCGACTGGTGGCGCGGTGAGCACGCCGACGTGACCTACCCCTTGCCCGGCCTGCGCCGCTGGCTGCACACCGACCTTGCCGAAGGCACCGACGAGAGGTCGGCCGGTTGGGACGGGCTCTCGATCTTGAGCTTCGACTCGCGTGAGGCGCTCGACGAGGCCCTCGCCAGCGAGGAGTGGAAGGCCGCGGTCGCGCACGTCGGCGCGATGCGCGGGCGCCGGATGATCTTCACGGGGGACGAGCGCACGATGGTCAGCGAGCGGCAGGACGCCTGATGTCCGAGTGGGCCGATCCCGGAGCGCACGAGGCAGCGGACGGCGTCTTCCGCGTGCCGCTGAGCATGCCGGGCGACGGCCTGCACGCGATCAACGTGTACGCGCTCGAGACCGGCGACGGGCTGGCCCTGGTCGACGGCGGGTGGCGCACGTCGACCAGCCTCGACGAGCTCACTGCGGCGCTGGCGGGAGTGGGCCACGACGTCTCTGCGATCCACGACGTCTACGTGACCCACATCCACCGCGACCACTACACACTCGCCGTGGAGCTGCGTCGCCGCTTCGGTGTCAGGATCCACCTCGGTCGCGACGAGGCCCCGAGCCTGCACCGGCTACTGGAGATCGCCAGCAACGTGCCGGTCACCTCACTGGAGCAGCTGCACCGGTCGGGGGACCCTGCTCTGGCGGCAGTCGTCGAGGCGATGGCGGCTGCCGAGGAGTTCGACGTCGAGGGCTGGGAGAAGCCGGACGTCTGGCTCGATCCAGGTGAGTACGCCGTGGGAAGCCGCGTGCTCGAGGCGGTGGCCACTCCGGGTCACACCAAGGGCCACCTCGTGTACCACGACCTCGGCGCCGAGCTCCTGTTCGCCGGCGACCACGTGCTCCCGACGATCTCGCCGTCCATCGGTTTCGAACTCGGGGAGTGGGACCTCCCGCTGGCCGACTACCTCAGGTCGCTCGAGCAGATCCTGCAGCGCCCCGACGCGCGGCTGCTGCCCGCTCACGGCGCGCCTGGGCCTAGCGTTCATGCCCGCGCCACGGAGCTCCTCGAGCATCACGACGTACGCCTGGCTGCTACCTCCCTGGCGCTGGACAAGTGCGGGACCGCGACGGCATCGCAGGTTGCGCAGCTGCTGACGTGGACCCGTCGCGGTCGCGTCTACGACGAGCTCGACGACTTCAACAAGATGATCGCCACCTGCGAGACGATCGCCCACCTCGACGTGCTCGTGGACCGGGGCCAGGCGCAGGTCGACGCCGATCCGGAGGGCGCGGTCTTCTCCCTCGTCTGAGGTTCAGGCCGCAGTCCATCCACCGTCCACGTAGATCTCCGAGCCGGTCATGTACGACGAGTCGTCGCTGACCAGGAATGCCACGACCGAGGCGATCTCCTCGGGTCGGCCGAGCCGGCCCATCGGGGTCTTGGCAACCATCGCGGCGTGCCGGTCGGTGCCTTCGTACCTCTCGAGCAGGGGACCGGTGCCGATGAATCCGGGGTGCAGCGAGTTCACACGGACCCCGTCAGTCGCCCAGTGCAGGGCGGCGTTCTTCGTCATCGTCCGCACCGCGCCCTTGGCGGCGTGGTAGGCGACGCTGTTCCCCAGCCCGCCGACGGTACCGAGGATCGAGCACATGTTGACGATGGAGCCGCCGCCGGCCTCTCGGAGCCGCGGTCCGCAATGCTTCATGCCGAGCCAGACGCCGGTCTGATCCACCGAGACCACCCGTTGCCAGTGATCCACGGTCTCGTCCTCGACCGTCGCGAGGCTGCCGAGCGCGGCGTTGTTCACCAGTGCCGTGAGCGGGCCCAGGCGTGCCTCGACCTCGGCCACGGCGGCAGTCCAGGCTGCCTCGGTGGACACGTCGAGACCGGCTGCGAGATGGGGGCCGCCTGGCAGGTCCTCGACGACCCTCCGGCAGGAGTCGACGTCGAGGTCGGTGACGGCGACCTGCGCGCCCTCAGAGGCGAGACGTCCGGCGATGTGACCGCCGAGCCCTCCTGTGCCGCCGGTGAGCAGCACCACGGCTCCGGTCAGTCGATGGGCCATGGCTTCCATGACACCTCCTCCTCAAATTGAAGTGAGTTCAATTCTATCAGGTGGTTGTCATCACATCCTCTCTGCGTCTATGCTTCAAACTGAAGTGAGTTCAACTCAGTCACACATCAACATCTGGAGGTCCTGATGCGAAGGATTCGGCTTGCGATCGCGGTCGCGGCGACGTCCCTCGTCGTCGCGGCATGCGGCGGTGCCAGCGGCTCGAGCGGGGGCGACGGCGCCCTCAAGCTCGGCGCCTGGTACCCGCTGTCAGGGCCGGTCGCCGCGAGCGGCGTCCCGTCGGAGGCCGGCGCGCGCGCCTACTTCGACCTGCTCAATGCCAGCGGGGGCATCAACGGTCGCGAGGTCGACTTCATCACCGAGGACACTGCGTTCGACCCGCAACAGACGCTTCAGGTCGCCCGGCAGATGATCTCGCGGGACGGCGTCCAGGCCATCGTGACGGCCAACGGCACAGCCCCGACCGAGGCGACTTTCCCCTTCGTGCTCGAGCAGTCGAAGGTGCCGATCTTCGGCACGTACGGCGGCTCCACCGCGTGGTACGAGCCAGCACGTGCCGGGCTCTTCGGCACCCAGGCGCTCTACGAGGACCAAGCCCGCGTCGCAGTCTCTTGGGCCCTGGATGAGGGGGCCAAGAAGATCGTAATCGTGCGCGACGACCCGGACGCCTTCGCCGTCGTCGACGACGCCGCGACCGAGACGATCGAGGCCGGCGGTGGCACAGCGGACCGTGTCGTTGCCAAGTTCGGCAGCACCGACTTTGGCCCATACGTCGCCGATGTCAAGAAGAAGAACCCCGACGCGGTGTTCCTCGTGCTGCCGGTGCCGGAGGCTGCCGCCTACCTCGACGAGGCGGCTCTCCAGGGCCTGAATGTCCCGGTCTACGCCTACGCACCGCCCGCGACCGGCGCACTGCTGGAGCTGGCAGGCAAGAACGCGGAGGGGTTCCGCGCCGTGTCACTGACGCTGCCCCCGACGTCCGACGACCCTGCCGTGGTGGAGTACCGCGACGCGATGGAGAAGTACGCACCCAAGCAGGAGCCGGACTTCTACTCGATCGCCAACTTCGCCTGGGCCAAGGCCTTCGCCGAGATCCTCAAGACCATCGACGGGGAGATCAACAGCGAGAGCATCATCGAGGCCATCGAGTCGGCGTCTGACGTGCAGACCGGCATCGCACCTCCGATGTCCTTCAGCGCGGACGGCCATCTGGGCACCCACGCAGTCGTCCGGGTGGAGGTCAAGAACGGCGAGTTCCAGACCGTCGGCGACTTCGTCTCTCCGTGACGCCCACGACGTACTGAAGCACGCCATGACCCGGCCCTCGATCCTGCCGTCCGCTCCCTCCGCGGGGCGCAGGATCGAGGCCCGGTCGCATGGGCATGCGTCGATGTCGCCCATGCTCGCCCTGCGCTACAGCCGGTTCCGCGTCCTCGTCCTGATCCAGCTCGCCAACGCCGTGGGCGTGTGGATGCACGTGGTGGCAGCCCAATGGATGTTCACCGAGGCCGGGCGCTCCGCGACGGTCGTGGCCGCCGTGTCGGCTTCGATGAGTGTGCCCTTCTTCTTGCTCTGCCTTCCCATCGGGGCCCTGGTCGGCCGCGTCTCCGCCGTGCGCATGATGGCGGCGGCGACAGCGCTCTCCGCACTTGCCAGCCTGCTGGCTGCGCTGCTCGCTGCCCGTCAGCCGGGGAACGTGCCCTTGCTGCTGCTCACGGTCGTCGTCATCGGTAGCGGACTCGTTGCGCTCGCAGTTGCGTGGCAGTCCCAGATCCCGCACCTGGTGGACCGACCGGCCGTCGGATCGGCAGCGGTCGTTGACGGGGCGACCTTCAACCTTGCCAGAGCGGTCGGCCCCGTGGCCGGAGGAGTCGGCCTCTCGCTGCTCGGTCCGGCCGTCACCTTCGTCGTCACTTCGGTCCTGTTCTTGTTGTGCACGCTCTGCATCGTCGGCGTAGCTCCTCGCCGACCGACGTCGCGAAGCGGAGAGACCCTGGCGCATTCGATCAGGGGCTGCCTGCGTTTCACCAGGCACTCACCCTGGACCCGCCGACTCCTCTTACGGCTGTGCCTGTTCGGCGCTCCGTCGGCAGCGCTGTGGGCGCTGCTCCCACTGGTCGTGCATGAGCGGCTCGGCCTGGATGCGCGCGGTTTCGGGGTCCTCTTCGGCATGGTCGGCCTCGGAGCCGTCGGGGGAACGTTCCTGCTCGCTCCGGTGAGGGCGCGGCTCTCGGTGAACCACTTCGGCTTCCTCGGCTCCGGCCTGTTCGGGGTCATGCTCCTCGGGCTCGCACTCACCTCGAGCGTGCCGGTCGCTGGCGCGCTCCTGGTGCTCGGAGGTGCTTCCTGGGTCGGCGTACAGACGACGTGGATGACCGCCGCTCACCAGGCACTGCCCGACTGGGTGCGGCCGCGCATCATCGCCCTGATCCTGCTGGCGTTCCAGGGGTGTCAGGCGCTGGGTGCCCTCCTCTGGGGAACGGCCGCCGACCTCGTTGGCCTCGACTGGGCTCTGGGCGGCGCCGCGGCTCTGATGGGCCTGGCGGCGCTGGGATTCCTGCGCCACGGGCTGTATGACAGCGAGGGCATCGAACCCGAGCTCGCAGTCGCGGCACCGCCGCGCCTGGCCGACGCCGTCGAACCGGGGAGACCCCTCCGCATCGAGGTGGCCTACCTGCCGTCGCCGCACCAGGTCCCGGCGTTCCTCGTTGCTGTCGATGCACTCCGCCTGTCCAGGTTGCGTCTCGGTGCCGGGGGATGGGAACTGCTGATCGACCCTAGCGAGCCCGAGGTGTACGTCGAGACGTATCCGGTCAGCTCGTGGACGGAGTACGTCGCGGCCGAGACCGTGCGCCTCACCGTACCCGAGCAGCGACTGAGGGACCGCGTCCGACGACTGCTCGACGAAGAGCCTCGGACGCGCGTCCTGGTGCGCGAGCCTTCCTATCGCCCGATCCGAGGAGCCGACCGATGAACCCAGTCCAGCAACGCTTCACCGGGAAGGTCGCGTTGGTGACCGGCGGAGCCTCCGGCATCGGCGCCGCCGTTGTGCGTCAGTTGACAGCCGAAGGATGCGAGGCGGTCGTCGTGGTCGATCTCCACGGCGCCTCGGCAGTGGACGTGTCCGTGGCAGGGGATGTCGACCGCGTCTTCGACCGGACGGTGGCTGACTACGGGCGGATCGACGTCGTCGTCCATGCCGCAGGCATCGACGACCCGGAGTCGAAGGCCGCCATACAGCTCTCACGTGAGTCGCGGGAGCCGGTCGATGCCTTGCGACTCGTGAGCGACCAGACCTGGCGCAGGCTCATGTCGGTCAACCTCGACGGGACCTTCAACATCCTCCGCGCAGCTGCACGCGTCATGGTGCCGGCCGGTTCGGGCGCGATCGTCACCGTGAGCTCCTCGGCGGCCTTCGACACGCTGACCGGCTACGGGCCCTACGCGGCTTCGAAGGCAGGGGCCCAGGCCCTGGCGCAAGCTGCTGCCAAGGAACTCGGTGCCTTCGGCGTCCGCGTGAACACCGTCGCGCCCGGGCCTGTGGACACGCCGATGGCCGGCCGGACTCCGGCCGGTGTTCGGGAAGAGATGTCGGCTACCGGCGTCCGCGACTACGCCGCTCCGGACGAGATCGCCGACAGCATCTGCTACCTCGCCTCGCCGGGAGCGTCCAACGTCGTGGGCGCGGTCCTGCTCAGCAACGGAGGGAGGTTCACGGTCTGATGAGCGGGCGGATGGAAGGCAAGTGCGCACTCGTCACCGGAGCGACCGGTGGGCTCGGGTGGGCGATCAGCGAGCTGCTCCACAAGGAAGGCGCCACCGTCGTCCTGAGCGACCTCGATGCCGATCGCGGCGAGGGCCTTGCGCGTCAGCTGGGCGATCGCGCCTGCTTCATCGAGCTGGATGTCACCGACGAGGCGAGCTGGGTTTCCGCTGTCGACTCCGTGCCTCAGGCAGGCGGCCAGCTCACGACCCTGGTCAACTGCGCCGGTGCGGCTCTCAAGCGATCCCTTGTCGACACGTCTCTGCTGGAGTTCGAGCGGATCGTCCAGCTCAATCTCACCGGGACCTTCCTCGGTATCCGCGAGGGCGGCCGACGCCTGGCCGACGGCGGCTCGATCGTCAACATCTCGTCGCTGAACGGCGTTCTCCCCACCGCCGGACTGGGCGCTTACGTCGCCTCGAAGGCGGCGGTCTCAGCGTTGACACGCGTGGCCGCCCTCGAGTTCGCGGACCGCGACATCACCGTCAACGCGGTGTGTCCAGGCAGCATCGGCACAGCTATCACCGACAACCAGGACTTCGCCGACACCGACTGGGATGCCTACCTCCGCACGATTCCGTTGAGTCGCCGGGGGATGCCCGACGAGGTGGCCCACGCGGTCCTCTACCTCGCGTCGGAAGACGCCCGCTATGTCACCGGAACCAACCTGGTGATCGACGGCGGCATCGCAGCCGGACGACGGGCGTTCTGATCCGGTGGCCCTGGTTGTCGCTCCTTACAGGTCGTGACCGCGACAGGCTCGCCGAGCTGGCTGACCCGGGATCTGTCCGCGACCGCTTCGAGGAGGCCGAAGGTGGCTCGGGAGATTGGATGGCCGCAGCCATCGCGTACGCGGCAACCGCCCGAAGGCCATGAGGTCCTGCTCGACTGACCGGCTCAGGTGAGCATCGTGACGGCCGCGGTGACGCCGGCAAGCACGATCAGGATGCGCAGGAGGGTCGGGGGGAGGCGCCGCCCGATGCGGGCACCGACGTAGCCGCCGACGACGGAACCGCCTGCGAGCAGCAGGATCGCCGGCCAGTCCAGCTCTGCGACCGCGAGGAAGATCACCGAGGCGACCCCGGCGGTGGCGAGGGGCCCGAATCTGTGCCTAGCGGGTGCCGCGTCCGCGGAGAAGCCGACGGAGCTGGACGATGCGAGCCGTCCCGAGGGCAACGGTCAACAGGATTCCGGCGACGGTGGCGATCAGAACCATCAGCGCCAGGGAGGTGCTGGCCGACATCCAGAGGAAGGAAACCTCGACGCGATGCGTGTTCTGGACCAGGAAAACGATCACGAGGATCGCCAGAAGGGTGACCGCGCTCAGTCCCACCCAGGCTGCGCCGGCTCGTGTGAGAGGCACGGCGTTCGCGGGATCTGCCGCCGGGATGACGACGTCGTCCGCGGTAGGTGTCTCGGGAGCGGGGACGTGTTGGTCTGCAGAGGGCGTGCGACGCATGAATGCCATGTTTGGTCCGATCCTGGAAGGAGCCGGAGTGTCAGGCACCCGGTCGCGCAGTGTCGTCAGGTCCGGTTCTTCCACAGTACGTCGCCCTGGCGCTGCAAGGTCAGGCTCGCACCAAGGGCGGTCCGTCAGGTCCCGGTCAGCGCGACGCTTGCCTGGTCGATCGACTCGGGGGCGAGCACGTGGCCGATAGCCAGGGCAGCAGCACCGATCACACCGGCGCGCTCGCCGGCCTGGGACGTGATGATCCGTAGGTGCTCGGTCGCCAGTGGCTGTGACCGCTGGTAGACGACCTCGCGTATCCCCGCGATCAGGCTCTCCCCGGCGTCGGCCAGCGCACCGCCGATCACGATCACCGACGGGTTGATCATGTTGACCAGGGTCGCGACAACTTCGCCCAGGTCGCGCCCCGCTTGACGCACGACCCGGGCGGCGGCGACGTTACCGCCGCGCACCAGGTCGACGACGTCCTGACCGTTCTCGGCATTTACCCCGGCCTCCTGTAGGGCCCGGGCCAGCGCGGGACCGGCGGCGATCGCCTCGAGACAGCCCTCGTTGCCACATCGGCAGACGACCGGGCCGGCGCGCGCAACATGAACATGCCCGAGGTCACCCGCGGTCCCCTGGGCTCCGCGTTGCAGCTCGCCGCCGGAGATCACACCTGCGCCGATGCCGGTCGAGACCTTGATGAAGACCAGGTCGGCGACGTCGGGCAGATGGGCGTGCCGCTCACCCAGCGCCATGATGTTCACGTCGTTGTCGATCAGCACTGGGACCGGGTAGGCCCGCTGCACGTGGGACGGGACGTCGAACCTGTCCCACCCCGGCATGATCGGCGGGTTGATCGCCCGCCCGGTGGAGTGCTCGACCGGGCCGGGAAGGCCGATCCCGATCGCTGCCAGTTCGGCGATGTCCCGGTTCGCCTCTCTGAGCAGCTCGGCAGTCACCTGCTCGGCCCAGCCGAGCACGCGCTCAGGTCCGGTCGCCACGTCGAGGTCGGACCGCCGCTCGACGACGATGTTCCCTGCAAGGTCCGCCAGGCATGCCGTCGCGTGCGTGGCGCCAATGTCGACACCCGCGACGACGCGCGCCTTCGGGTTCAGCGCCAGCAGTGAGGGCGGCCGACCGCCGGTCGAGACGCCACCGCCGTACGGCGCCACCAGGCCCAGGCGCATCAGCACCTCGATCCGGGCTGCGATCGTCGATCGGGCCATGCCGGAGGCATCCGCGAGCTGTGCGCGGGTGCGCGGCGTCCCGTCCCGGAGGAGCTCGAAGACGTCGCTGGTGCGCATGGCGGAAGTGAATCATCTCCCGTTCTGAACGTCCAGCAAGCAACTTTTGCCGAACTATCGACAAAAGTGCGTGACGGGTGCCACAGTGGCCGGGTGACCGACCCACAGCCCCTGCTCCGCGTCCGCGGTCTCTCCAAGAGCTTCGTCGGTCACCGCGTGCTGGAGGACGTCAGTCTCGAACTACTGCCCGGCGAGGTGCTCGGGCTCGTGGGCGAGAACGGTGCCGGCAAGTCGACGCTGATGAAGATCCTGGCCGGGGTGCATCAGGCCGACGGGGGCACCGTCGAGCTGGATGGCCAGCCGGTCACCTTCAGCCACCCCGTCCAGGCCCAGCAGGCCGGCCTCTCCACCGTGTTCCAGGAGTTCAACCTGCTCCCGGAGCGCACAGTCGCCGAGAACATCTACCTCGGCCGCGAGCCGCGGAGGCACGGCTTCGTCGACACGGCGCAGATGCAGCGCGACACCGACGCCCTGTTGGCCGACCTCGGCGTCACCGGGCTGCGGGCGAGTCAGCGGGTACGCAGCCTCAGCGTGGCCGAGCAGCAGGTCGTGGAGATCGCCAAGGCGATCAGCTACGACGCCCGGATCATCCAGATGGACGAGCCGACGGCGGCCCTGGCCGAGCACGAGGTCGAGCTGCTCTATGGGATCATCCGCCGCCTCACCGGCCGCGGAGTCGGCATCCTCTACGTCTCCCATCGGCTCAAGGAGATCTTCGAGCTCTGCGACACCATCACCGTGCTCAAGGACGGCAGCCAGGTCGCGACCCTGCCGGCCGCGGACCTCGACGACGCCGAGCTCGTCCGGCTGATGGTCGGTCGCTCGATCTCCTCCTTCTTCCCCGACCCGCTCCCCGGCACCGAGCTCGGCGCGCCCCGCCTCGAGCTCCGCGGTGCCGGTAACGGGTACGTCGACCGCATCGACCTCACCCTGCGCGCCGGCGAGGTCGTCGGGATCTCCGGGCTGCAGGGCTCGGGCCGCTCCGAGCTGCTCGAGGCCGTCTTCGGGGTCAACCCGTTCACCCGAGGCGAGATGCTCCTCGATGGCACACCGGTGCGAACCCGCTCCCCCCGCGCTGCGATTCGCGCAGGCGTCGCCATGATCACCGAGGACCGCAAGGCCACCGGCCTAGCCCTGAACCAGACCATCCTCGACAACGCCCTCGGTGTGGTCCGAAGCGTTTTCCCGCGCCGCACCGGGCAAGCCCGGCGCGAGGTTCCCGGCCTGCTCTCCTCTCTCGAGGTCTCGGCGCGGGCCACCGACCAGGAGGTGCAGTTCCTCTCAGGTGGCAACCAGCAGAAGGTCGTGCTCGCCCGGTGGCTGGCCATCGACCCGGGAGTCGTCCTGATGGATGAGCCGACACGCGGCATCGACGTCGGCGCCAAGCACTCCATCTACGAGCTGATGCGCGCCCTGGCCGCCCAGGGCGTCGCCGTGCTGATGGTCTCCAGCGAGCTTCCCGAGGTGATCGGCATGTCCGACCGCATTCTCGTCATGCGCGACGGCCGGCTCGCCGGCGAGCTGCCCGCCGGGTCCACCGAGGAGACGGTCCTTCAGCTCGCGACCGGCGTCACGTCGAGGGAGGTCGCATGAGAGGGCGCCGGCTGACGTCGACCGGGATCGTCTACCTCGTCCTGGTCGTCGCGATCGTGATCGGTGCGGTCCTCACCAGCCTGCACGACCGCAGCTTCTTCAGCACCGGCAACATCCGCGCCATCCTCACCTTCACCAGCGTTCTCGGGTTCGTCGCGATCGGGCAGACGCTGGTGATCCTGGTCGGCAGTCTGGACCTGTCGGTGCCGTTCGTGATCAGCCTGAGCAGCGTGCTGGCGGGCGGGATCATGGCAGGCGAGTCCGGCAACGTGCCCGCCGCGGTGCTGGTCACTCTCCTGGTGGCAGCCGGGATCGGGCTGGCTAACGGACTGATCGTCAGCATGCTCCGGGTGCATGGCTTCGTCGCCACCCTGGGCACCGGCCTGATCGTCAGCGGCTACCTGGCCACCAACTACCAGGGCAGCTCCGGCTCGGCGCCGCGATCGTTCCGGCTGATCGGCGCCAACCAGATCGGCCCGGTTCCGGTCTCCACGCTGATCATGCTCGGCTGCGCGATCGCCGCGATCGTGCTGCTCCGCCGCACGCGCACAGGCCACCACCTGTACGCCGTCGGCGGCAACCGCGAGGTCGCCCGCCTCTCCGGCATCCGTACCTCCGTCCCGGTCCTTGTCGCGCACGTGCTCTGCTCCGTGCTCGCTTCGCTGGCGGGGCTGCTGCTGCTCGCGCGGCTCAGTGTCGGCAGTCCCACCATCGGCTCCCAGGGGGGCTACGACCTGATGTCTATCGCGGCCGTTGTCCTCGGCGGCACTCTGCTCGCAGGCGGCAAAGGCAACATCGTCGGCACCCTCGGCGGAGTCGCGATCTTCGCTGTGATGGACCAGGTGATGAGCGTCATCGAGGTCGAGTCCTTCCTCCAGGACGTCGTCCGCGGTCTGGTCATCGTGCTCGCCGTTGCGGTCTATGCCCGCCGCGAGGTCGAGCGAAGGCCGGCCCCCTTCGACCGCCCGACCGGGCTCGACGCCGCGCTCCAGGAGGCCCGATGAGCAACTTCGCCCAACATCTGCCCGGTCCCCGCTCGATCGACCGACCTGCGATCCCTGCGCACCAGCGCGACTGGGGCGGCCGGATGCTGACCGCACTCTCCACGCCAGGCGGCGCCATCTTCCTACTGGCCGCGATGATCCTGGTTGCCACGATCATGGCGAACCCGAACTTCGGCGACCCGGGCGTGTTGATCCGGTTCTTCGGCCGTATCGCGCCGATCGCCATCGCCGCAATCGGGCAGTACTACGTGATCGTCTCCGGCGAGTTCGACCTGTCCATGGCCGCGGTCATCTCCATGCAGGTGGTCCTGGCCGGCAACTTCATCGGCGAGGACACCGGCCGGATCATCCCCGGTCTGGTGCTGATGCTGGTGCTCGGTGCCGCAATCGGCGTCATCAACGGGCTGGCCACCACGGTCCTGAGGGTGCCGAGCTTCATCGTCACGCTCGGCACCATGCTGGCGCTGACCGGCATCGTCCGACACCTCACCGGCGGCGCTGCGGACGGTAACCCTGCCGACGAGTTCCGAGACATCGGCCGTGGTGCCATCGAGAACGTGCCGGTCGTGGACGTGATCCCCTACCCGCTACTGATCCTGCTCGCAATCTCGGTGGCCGCGGTGTGGCTGATGCGGAGGCCGTTCGGACGAGGTCTCATCGCTGCCGGAGACAACCCCGAGGCCGCGCACCGCGCCGGAACCTCGCTGGTCTGGCTGAAGACGCGGGCATTCGTGCTCTCCTCGTTGTCCGCGACCGTGGCCGGGATCATCCTGGTCGGGTACGCCGGCGTGCACCCGTCGGTAGGCCAGGGCTATGAGTTCACCGCGATCACCGCCGTCGTCCTCGGCGGAGTCCTGCTCGGCGGCGGACGGGGCTGGGTCCTCTCTGCGGCCGCGGGCGCCTTCACCCTGGAGCTGCTCTTCACCTTCCTCACGGTGCAAGGCGTCGAGTCGACCTGGAGGCCGGCCGTGCAGGGCCTGATCATCATCCTCGCTGTCGCCGTATCGGGACGCGCCTGGGCTGCCGGCCGCCGCCCCTCGCGGCGCGGCCGGCGTACCGAGATCTCCACCGCACCACCCCAACCGCCCACCCCGGGCACAACAACAGGAGAAGCTGATGCTTAGAACAAAGCTCACCGCCGTGTTGGGGGCTGCCGCGTTGGCGGTGACCCTCGCAGCCTGCGGCTCGGACGGCTCCGAGAACGACGATCCCGGCTCGGGGCCCTCCAACGAGGACAAGGTCAGCGAGTTCTTCAACCAGGCCGACATGGATGAGCAGGACGAGCAGCGTTCGGCGACGTTCGAGGGTGACGCCACCACGCCGTGGCTGCAGTACATCGACGGGCCGATGACCGACACCAAGGCGTTTGCCTCGCAGGAGTCGCAGAAGGTCTGCTTCGCCAACGCGTCGATCAGCAACCCGTGGCGGCAGACGGGCTGGATCACCATGAACCAGCAGCTCAAGGCGCTGAAGGAGAAGAAGGTCATCTCGGAGATGGAGACCCGGGACGCCGGCGACGACGACAACAAGCAGATCGCCGACATCGACTACTTCATCTCCGACGGCAACTGCGACGTCTTCATCATCTCCCCGAACTCGACGGCAGCGATGACCCCGGCCGTGGAGCGTGCCTGCGAGACCGGCAAGCCCGTGATCGTCTTCGACCGCGGGGTCCAGACCGAGTGCCCGACGACGTTCATCCACCCGATCGGTGGCTATGCCTGGGGCATCGACACCGCCGAGTTCCTCTCCGACAACCTGGAGGAGGGTGACAAGGTCGTCGCCCTGCGGATCCTCCCCGGCGTCGACGTCCTGGAGACCCGCTGGGCCGCGGCCGAGAAGATCTTCAAGGAGAACGGCATCGAGGCGGTGGACTACTTCACCGGTGCCGACCCGACCAAGATCAAGGGCATCATCACCGATGAGCTCACCAAGGGTGACGTTGCCGGAGTCTGGATGGACGCTGGTGACGGCGCCGTCGCGGCGATCGAAGCTTTCGAGGACCAGGGTGTCGACCTCCCCGTGATGACCGGTGAGGACGAGATGAGCTTCCTGCGCAAGTGGGAGGAGACCGGCCTGACCGGCCTGGCACCGGTGTACTCGAACTTCCAGTGGCGCACGCCGCTTCTCGCGATCGAGAAGATCGTCAAGGGCGAGGCCATTCCGAAGGAATGGGTGCTCCCGCAGATCCCGATCACCGAGGACGAGCGCGGCGACTACCTCAAGGCGAACGAGGGCATGCCCGACGGTCACTACGCCAAGTTCGGCGGCGAGGACCTGCCCGGGTACCCGACCCAGTGGCAGGAGCGGATCATTCCCTGATCCGCGATCTGAGCAGAGCAGGTCGGACGCGGGCGACCCCCGCGTCCGGCCAGGCCCTCCGCCCACCACCTGCACCGTCCATCAACGTCCGGAAGGCAAGCCCGTGCGCGCCATCGGCATCAACACCTGGGTCTGGACCTCACCGCTGACTGCGGCGAACCTGCCCGGCCTGCTCGCCACCATCTCTGCGATGGGCTTCGACGGCGTTGAGCTCCCGCTGGAGAACGCGGGTGACCTCGTGCCGGAGGCTACGGCCGTCCAGCTCGCCGAGCACGGGCTGTCCGCCTGGGTCGTCGGCGCGATGGCGCCAGGTCGCGACCTGGTCGCCACCGACGACAGGTCTGTCGCCGCCACCCAGAGCTACCTCCGTGCCTGTATCGACCTCGCGGCCGCTGTCGGCGCCCCCGCCGTGTGCGGCCCTTTCTACGCCCAGACCGGTAGGGTCTGGCGGCTGACCGCTGACGAGAGAGAGGCCGCGTACGCCGAGTGGCGCGTCAACCTCTCACCGGTCGTCGCCTACGCCGCCGAGCACGACGTCCGGATCGGCATTGAGCCGTTGAACCGCTATGAGACCTCGCTGGTCAACACCGTCGACCAGGCCCTGACCGCCCTCGGGTCGCTCCTGGACGACGGCAGCGTCGGACTGGCCCTGGACACCTACCACCTGAACATCGAGGAACGTAGCAGCGCCGACGCCCTTCGTGCGGCCGGCGAGCATCTGGTCCACCTGCAGGTCTGTGGCAACGACCGAGGCGCCCCGGGCGGCGACCAGACGGACTGGCCGGCGATCATCAAGGCCCTCGACGACATCGGCTACACCGGCGGACTCACCATCGAGAGCTTCACCCCGAACAACGCCTCGATCGCCGTGGCCGCCTCGATCTGGCGCCCGCTCGCGCCTACCCCCGACGACCTGGCCCGGGACGGCCTCGCGTTCCTGCGCTCCTTGGACGGACCGCGCAATGCCTGAACGACCACTGGGTGTAGCCGTCATCGGGTACTCGTTCATGGGCAAAGCGCACTCGAACGCCTGGCGCAACGTGCACTCCTTCTACCCAGTCACCCCGCAGGTCCGCCAACAGGTGCTGGTCGGCCGCGACGAGCAGGCGGTGAAGCGGGCCGCCGCGGACTACGGGTGGGCTGAGGCCACCACCGACTGGCGCTCGGTGATCGAGCGCGACGATGTTGACATCGTCGATGTCTGCACGCCGGGGGACACTCACTGCGAGATCGCACTGGCTGCGCTCGCGGCCGGCAAGCACGTGCTGGTCGAGAAGCCCCTGGCGAACTCGATCGCCGAGTCCGAGCAGCTGGTCACCGCGGCGGTCGATGCCTCCGGAGGGGGCGTCCGCTCGATGATCGGCTTCAACTACCGGCGAGTGCCGGCGCTCGCGTTGGCCCGCACGCTCATCGCCCAGGGCCGGATCGGGACGGTCCGGCAGGTGCGCGCGGCGTACTTCCAGGACTGGCTTGCCGACGCCGAGGCACCAATGACGTGGCGGCTGCGCAGGGAGACCGCCGGTTCCGGGGTCCTGGGCGATCTCGGGTCGCACGTGGTCGACCAGCTGCACTACCTGCTCGGCGAACCGGTCACCGCGGCCGCCGGCCAGCTGCGTACCTTCGTCACCGAGCGCACCGGGCCGTCCGGGCTGGAGCCGGTGACGGTCGACGATGCGGCCTGGGCGACGCTGGAGACCGCGACCGGCGTGGTCGCCGGCGTAGAGGTGAGCCGGATCGCCACCGGACGCAAGAACGGACTCAGCCTGGAGGTGTACGGCGACGGCGGGTCGATCTCCTTCGACCTCGAGCGCCTCAACGAGCTGGTTGTGCTCGAGGGCACCGGCGGCCCGCAGCGTCTGCTCGTCACCGAGCCCGACCATCCGTACGTCGGCGCCTGGTGGCCGCCCGGCCACGTACTCGGCTGGGACAGCACGTTCACCTCACAGGCAGCCGACCTCCTGACCGCGATCGCCACCGGCACCGACCCGGCCCCGTCCTTCGCCGACGGCCTCGCCGTGCAGCGGGTGCTCGCCGCGATCGAGGAGAGTGCGGCAGGCTCAGGGGTGCGCGTCGACGTACCGAGGGAGGTCTGATGAGTAAGCGGTTCACACTCTTCACCGGCCAGTGGGCCGACCTGAGCCTCGAGGAGGTGGCGGGCCTGGCTGCGCGGTGGGGTTACGACGGCCTGGAGATCGCAGTGTCCGGCGAGCATCTTGACGCCTGGCGGGTCGACGAGCCTGGGTACGTCGAGGAGCGGCTCGCCCTGCTGGAGCGGCACGGGCTGAAGGTCTGGGCGATCAGCAACCACCTGACTGGGCAGGCCGTGTGCGACGACCCGATCGACGATCGCCACCGTGCGATCGTCCGCGAACGCGTCTGGGGGGACGGCTCGCCGGAGGGCGTCCGGGAGAGAGCGGCGGAGGAGATGAAGCTGACTGCGCGGCTGGCCAAGAAGCTGGGTGTCGACACAGTGGTCGGGTTCACCGGCTCCTCGATCTGGCCCTACGTGGCGATGTTCCCGCCTGTCCCGGCCGAGAGGATCGAGGCGGGTTATCAGGATTTCGCGGACCGGTGGAACCCGATCCTCGACGTGTTCGACGAGCAGGGCGTCCGGTTCGCCCACGAGGTGCATCCCTCCGAGATCGCCTACGACTACTGGTCGACGGTTCGGACCCTGGAGGCGATCGACCACCGGCCGGCGTTCGGGCTCAACTGGGATCCCAGCCACATGATGTGGCAGGGCCTGGACCCGGTTGCGTTCATCACCGACTTCGCCGACCGGATCTATCACGTCGACTGCAAGGACACCCGGATGCGCATGGGCGGCGGCCGCAACGGCGTGCTGTCCTCCCACCTGCCCTGGGGTGATCCGCACCGCGGCTGGGACTTCGTCTCGACCGGGCGCGGCGACGTGCCCTGGGGAGACTGCTTCCGCGCACTCGCGAGCGCCGGCTACACCGGCCCGATCTCGGTCGAGTGGGAGGACGCCGGGATGGATCGCCTGCACGGTGCCCCGGAGGCACTGGAGTTCTTGCGGAGCTTTGATTTCGAGCCGCCCGGCGTCTCGTTCGACGCTGCCTTCAGCAAACGCGACTGAACGCGGCGGCACCGCTGGTTCACCGCAACCCCATGCGTGACCAGGTCGAGCCCCCTGTCCAGAATCGCCTCGAGGGCTCTTAGGTGTTTGGCGGGCGGTTCGACGAGCGGCGCTCGCACTGCCCCCAGCCGATAGCCCCGAAGCCGTGCCGCGGCCTTGGGCAGGGAGACCGAGTACCCGGCCTGAGTCCCTGAGAGCTCGGTCAGGGGCAGGAAGAACTCCCTGAGAAGCTCGAGGACCCAGTCCTCGTCGCCCTCGATCAGGCCGCCGTAGAACGACCGGGCGATCTCCGGAGCAAACGCATGCACCGCGGACGCACAGGCGGGAGTGCCAATACTGGCGTAGGGGCGGGCGCGCATCTCTGCGGTCGTCGCGCCGTTGATGAACAGCCAGTGCAGAGGTGACAGCAGCCGAAGGCGTTGAGCCTGTGCCACGTCTCCGGTGCAGTCGACAACTCCGATGACGGTGGGGATCCGGCTGAGTCCTTCGATCGTTCGCTCGGTCAAGCCGCGCCTTCGGTGCGTGACACAGGAGGGGCAGGGACGTGCCACTGGCCACGGCGCGGGTGTGTGCGACGAGTCCAGGGGGCGAGGCCGACATCATGGACGACATGAGCAGCAGCCCACCGTCCGCGCCGACTCGCTCTCCTGCCTGAGCGAACTCGACGGCCAGCGCGGCCCGGTGGCCTATGCCCGCGATCACCAGGACACGGCCGTCCGCGACCTCGACGGCGACACGCACCAGTTCCTCGAACTCGGTGAGCGACAGCGACGAGAACTCGCCCGGCAAGCAGCAGACGGACAGCGCACCTGGTCGCCGCAACCTGGTCCTTCATGTACTCGCGGAAAGCATGCACCTCCAGCTCGCCGGCGGCATCGAAGGCCGTCAGCGGGACCGACAAGGGAGCGCGATGCGTGCCCTCGCTCAGCCTCCTGCGCACCATGAACTGTCCGGCCTGGGGCTGGTTGTGTCGAGGTCTGCGATCGATATGAGCGCAACTTACTATAAGAGCAGTTGAGTTGCAGTCAAGTTACTAGATCGTCAACCGAGCCTCGACGGCATCTGGATGACGTTGGACGTGGCTGGGCCCGAGCCGTTGAGGAGATCGCGGGTGTCGAAGGTCTCGAACAGGCGGTGCGCGAACTCCCGGTGCAGCTCGACCAGCTTCTGCAGGTGCTGGTACCCCTCGTCCGCGAGGCCCACGGGCTCTCCGACCGCGATCTCGGCGAGGTTCAACTGCGCGGCCCAAAGCCGCCCGATGGCCCTTGCCTCGCCGGTCTCCGGGTTCCTCGCGACTCGATCGGTCGCCACGATCACGAGGGCTTGGCTGTTGCGCGCGGCAAGCAAGGTCAACGAGCGCGCTCGCCGCAAAAGCTCGACCGAACTGTGCATGTCACTCACTCCCAAGCTCTTAATCAATCATTTGACCGAATCATGCGATTGAATCTACCATTGAGGACCGCCGAGAGGAACCCACATGACTGACACCCAGCTTTCCGAGGTGGCGCAAGACGCCGTCTCGGCCACTGACCCCGTTTCCGTGCCGACGTTTGCGGGCCTCGCAGATGGGGTTGCGGCGACTTTGCTGCAGGGCTCCGCCGTGGGCAAGGCCTGTGCCAGCCTCACTGCTGAGCTGGTCCGGATCGGTCTGGGCCGCTCGGACATCGAGCCGGAGAAGGGCGACTGGAGGTTCAAGGACACGACGTGGTCGCAGAACCCCTTCTACAAGCGGGTCGCGCAGACCTACCTCGCGTCGGTCCGCGCTGTGGACTCCGTGGTCGACGAGGTCGTAGCCGGTGGCAACCCTGCCCGGGCGGAGCGCGCGCGCTTCGTCATGAACGTCCTGACCAGTGCCGCCGCCCCGACGAACACACTCATCGGCAACCCCAGTGCGATCAAGAAGACGTTCGAGGCAGGCGGCGCCAACCTCGTGCGCGGCGCCGAGCACTTCATCTCGGACCTCCGTCACAACGGCGGGATGCCCAGGATGTCCAAGCCGGGCTCGCTGAAGGTGGGCGAGGACCTCGCGATGACACCGGGCAAGGTCGTCGACAAGGACGAGTACGCCGAGCTGATCCAGTACACCCCCTCGACCGACGAGGTCTACGAGCGACCTGTGATCGTCGTGCCCCCGCCGATCGGGCGCTACTACTTCCTGGACCTGCGGCCGGGCCGCAGCTTTGTGGAGTACGCCGTATCGCGCGGCCTGCAGACCTTCCTGATCTCGTGGCGCAACCCTTCTCCGGAACAGTCGGACTGGGACATCGACACCTACGCCCAGCGGATCCTCGATGCGGTGGATGCCGTCCGCGAGGTCACGGGGGCTGAGAACGTCAACGTGATCGGCTTCTGCGCCGGTGGCATCCTGCAGACCGCTGTGCTCAACAAGCTCGCGGCGTTGGGCGATGACAAGATCCACTCGGCGTCGTTCGCCGTCACGCTTCTCGACTTCGGCCTGTCCGCCCCGATCGGAGCGTTCTCGTCGGCCAAGCTGTTGTCCTTCGCGCGGTGGAGGTCCGGAAGGGCCGGCGTGATCAGCGCCCGTGCGATGGGCAACTCGTTCACCTGGATGCGTCCGAACGACCTGGTCTGGAACTACTGGGTCAACAACTACCTGATGGGCGAGGATCCGCCGGTCTTCGACATCCTGTCGTGGAACGCCGACGGGACGAACCTGCCCGGGACGCTGCACCAGCAGTTCCTCGACATCTTCGAGCACAACCCGCTTCCGAGACCCGGCGCCATGAAGGCGCTGGGTGAGCCGGTCGACCTCGGCACGATCAAGGTGCCGGCGTACGTCGCGGGCGCGATCAACGACCACCTCACGCCGTGGAAGTCGACGTACCGCACGACGCAGTTCCTCGCTGGTGACTGCACGTTCGCATTGTCCAACGCAGGGCACATCGCCAGCCTGGTCAACCCTCCCGGCAACCCGAAGGCCAGCTACTACACGGGTCCGCAGGACAAGAACAAGTCCGCTTCGGAGTGGCTCGAGGGTGCCGAGAAGCAGACCGGCTCCTGGTGGGAGCACTGGGGCGACTGGGTGAGCGACAAGTCCGGTGAGCAGATCCCAGCCCCGAGGGAGCAGGGCGGCGGCCGCTTCCAGGCGCAGGGCGATGCACCCGGCACCTACGTCCGCCAGGCCAACTGAGCTCACGCGATCGCGCGGCCCTCACGTCCAAGGGCCGCGTGCAGGCCCGCGCTGAGGAAGTCGATCAGCAGGTCCACGTCGAGCGGGTTGCGGCCACTCCGCGGAGTTTGGGCGAGCTGGGTCACCAGCAGGATCAGGCACATGCGCATCGCGCGCTGGATGTCGTTCGCGGACGCCTCCGGGTAGGCCCGCGCTGCGGCGCTCCAGGTCAGCTTGGCCGAAGGGCGGTCGAGCAACCGGTCGGGGTCCTGCTGGAGGATCTGGCTCATCAGCCTCACCCAGGCGCGGCCGTGCTCGTCACGTCGCGAGACCAGCTCGAGGTAGGGCTGCGCGAGCATGGACACCAGGTCGCGTGCGTCGGTCTTCGCGCCCGGCTCGGCGAGCTCTTTGGCACGCGACTTGATGCGATCGATGACCACGTCGCCGTAGGAGTGCAGGACGGCGTCGAGCAGCGCTTCCTTGGTGCCGAAGTGATAGTGCACCGAGGCCGGACCGAGGCCGGCCTCGCGGTTCACCGCCCTGATCGAGACGCCCTCGATGCCCTGCTCTGCGAAGAGCTTGAGCGCAGCGTCGAGCAACAGCTCACGCCCGTCGATGTCCGGTCTTCTGCCCATGTGCCCTCCGCTGATTGAATCAGTTGATCCACACTAGTGGCACGGGTAGAGTCAGGGAAACAATCAAGTGATTGATTTCGAGGAGGACCGCTGTGAAGCTGGATGGCAAGACTGCGATCGTCACGGGTGCTGGTCGAGGGATCGGGCGAGCCATCGCCCTCAAGCTCGCCGCCGAGGGTGCTGCGATCCTCGTGAACGACCTCGACCCCGGCCCGGCAAAGGAGACCGTCGACCTCATCGACCAGGCCCACGGAATGGCGCTGGCTGTTCCGGGGAGCGTGACGGAGCCCGGGTTCACCGACGAGCTCGTGCAGGCGGCGCTCGACGGCTTCGGCGGTTTCGACATCATTGTGAACAACGCCGGCTACACGTGGGACTCCGTCATCCAGAAGACCAGCGACGAGCAGTGGCAGGCGATGCTCGACATCCACCTGACCGCGCCGTTCCGGGTGCTCCGGTCTGCGGCGCCGTACCTGCGCGAGACTGCGAAGGCGGAAGCGGCAGCCGGCAGGCCGGTGGTCCGCAAGGTCGTCAACGTCTCGTCGATCGCGGGCACGGGCGGCAACGTCGGGCAGTCCGGGTACGCCGCCGGCAAGGCCGGTGTCATCGGGCTGACCAAGACGCTGGCCAAGGAGTGGGGTCGCTCGCAGGTCACAGTCAACGCAGTCGCCTTCGGCCTGATCAAGACCAGACTCACCGAAGCACCGGCGGGCGGCGAAGCGACGATCCGGATCGGTGAACGTGACATCAAGGTGGGCATCGGCGCCGAGCTGCTCGAGGCGATGGAGTCCGGCATCCCGCTCGGACGCGGCGGCACGCCGCAGGACGCGGCCAACGCTGTCTACCTCTTCTGCATCCCGGAGTCGGACTACATCACCGGCCAGGTTGTCGTCGCCGGTGGCGGTCTGGTGATCTGATCAACACCATGCAGATCGAGGAGGGGCGGACAGCCGGCGGCGTGGCCTACACCGTCCGCGGCTCGGGCCCGCTACTGCTCTGGATGTCCGGCTACGCCGTTCCCGTTGCAGCCTTCGACTCGGTGATCGACCAGCTGGCGCACGTCTTCACGATCATCGCCATCGACCATCGCGGGTCGGGCACCTCGCGGACCCGCCTGCTGCCGACCACCACGGGCACGATGGCAGCAGACGCGATGTCGGTCCTGGACCACCTCGGCATCGACGCGGCCCATGTCGTCGGCGCCTCGCTCGGCGGGATGGTCGCGCAGGAGGTCGCCATCGGCTGGCCGCACCGGGTGCGCACCCTGGTGCTCTGTTCGACGACGGCCGGTGGTTCGGGCGCGAAGACTCCTCCGGCCAAGGACATCCTCAACGAGCTGAAGGCGACCGCACGTCGAGTGCCGGGCGGCGTACGAGTGCGTCCGCTCGGTGCGCTTCACCAGACCGCGGCCGCGTCCAGCCACGACGCGACGCGGCGGCTGCACCGGATCCAGGCGCCGACGCTCGTCCTTCATGGGGGTGAGGACGAGCTCGTGCCTGTCGCGAACGCGACCTGGCTGGCGTCGCGGATCTCCGGTGCGCAGGTGCGGGTGGTCCGCGGGGGGACGCACCTGCTGGTGCTCGAGTCGTCGGCTGCGCGCAAGGCACTGTGCGCATGGCTGGACGAGCACAAGGACCGGATGCCCGTCTCCGCGCCCTCTTCGCGAGAGCAGCTCGGCTACCTGGCAGCCGCTCCCTACCGCGCGTTGCTGGGTCAGACGCTGCCGCTGCGCCGCGCGTTCAGGCTCGCGCGCCGACTGGTCAGCGATCGATGAGGCGCTGCAGCTTCTCCGGGTAGCGCTCCCCCTGTACGTCGATGCTGTCGGACGCAGTGGTGAGCTCGTCCAGCTCCTCGGGGCTCAGCTCGAGATCGGCTGCCACAAGGTTCTCGTCGAGACGCTCGAGGCGCCGGGTGCCCGGGATCGGGACGATCCAGGGCCGCTGCGCGAGCAGCCACGCGAGGGCGACCTGTCCGGGTGTCGCGCGCCTGCGGTCAGCCACCGTGCGCACGCGTTCGACGAGTGCCAGGTTGGCGGCTCGTGCCTCGGGTGAGAACCGCGGCAGGGTCGACCGCATGTCCCCCTCACCGAACTCGGTCGATGCCGTCACCTGGCCGGTGAGGAAGCCGCGGCCCAGTGGGCTGAACGGCACGAAGCCAATGCCGAGCTCCTCGAGGACTGGCAGGATCTGACCCTCGGGCTCGCGCCAGAACAGGGAGTACTCGCTCTGCAGCGCGGCGACGGGCTGCACGGCGTGCGCACGGCGGATCGTCTGCACCCCGGCTTCGGAGAGCCCGAAGTGGCGGACCTTGCCGGCCTCGATGAGCTCCTTGACCGTTCCGGCCACGTCCTCGATGGGTACCGCGGGGTCGACCCGGTGCTGGTACAGCAGGTCGATCGTGCCGGTGCGGAGCCGGCTCAGTGACTCGTCCACGACGTGGCGGATGGTCTCCGGCCGGCTGTCGACGCCCTTGCGGTTCTTCTCCCCACTCAGGTCGAACCCGAACTTGGTCGCCATCACGACCTCGTCACGGACCGGCTCCAGCGCCTCACCGACGAGCTCCTCGTTGTGGAACGGCCCGTACACCTCGGCTGTGTCGAAGAGAGTCACTCCTCGGTCGACCGCGGCTCGGACGAGCGCGATCATCTCCGGGCGCTCGGGTGACTGACCGTAGCCCTGGCTCATTCCCATGCAGCCCAGGCCGAGCGCGCTGACTTCGAGGCTGCCGAGTATCCGGGTTCTCATGTGGTCGACGCTACGCCTCAGGGCCGGATGACAGCCCGCCCGTCGATCCGCCCTGCTGCAAGGTCCCGGTACGCCGTGAGGGCCTCGTCCAGCGTGTAGTGCTGCACCCGCGGCCGAATGATGTCTCGCGCAGCCAGGTCGACCACCTCGGCGAGCTCGGCGAGGTTGCCCCAGAACGTCGTCTGCACCGAGACCTCGTAGGGGAGCACACCGAAGCCGACCGTGGCGTTCGCGCCCCCGGCGCCGACGACGGTGAGGTCACCCAGCGGGCGTACGACGGCCCCGGCGAGCTCGAGCGTGGCCTGGTTGCCGACGAAGTCGAGGACCACGTCGACGCCTTGGCCCGCGGTGAGGTCACGGAGGTCTGACGCAGTCCCGTTGCCGGGCGCGAACGTGTGCTGAGCGCCGTCGTCGGCGGCACTGCTGCGGGCTTCGTCCCGGGGGTCGACTGCAACGATTCGGGCAGCGGTGAGCGCGGAGAGGATCTGCACAGCGAAACCGCCGAGGCCGCCGACGCCGATGACCAGTGCAGTGGCGCGGGGGTCGGCCAGCTTGGCCAGCGACCGCTTGACCGCGTGGTACGGCGTGACGCCCGCGTCGGTCAGGGGTGCGGCGAGGTCAGGGGCGAGCGTGTCGGGCAGCGCGACGAGGTGCCGGTCGGCATCGCGGACCACCATGTACTCCGCCATGCCGCCGTCGAGACCGAGGCCACCGCCGCCACCGGGGGCCGCGGCCGCGCCAGGGTTGTCGCAGTACGGGTCGTTCCCGCTGGCACAGCGCTCGCAGGTGCCGCAGCCCCATGCACCCATCACCGCGACGGGGTCACCCTCCCGGAAGCGGAGGACCTCCGAGCCGACCTCGGCGACCCACCCCGCGTTCTCGTGGCCCAGCACGAACCCGGGTGCCCATGGTGCGGTCGCGGCATCGAACTCGTGCATCAGGTGCAGGTCGGACTGGCATGCTCCGGCGCCGCCCACCTTGAGCAGCACATCGCGCGGTCCGGGCGTGGGACGGGCGACCTCGACGAGCTCGCCCTCCTTGCCCCAGTCGGTCAGCCGGAAAGCGGCCATCGTGGTCATGGGGTTCCCTGTCAGACGGTCAGGACGGTGCAGGCGCTGATCCCCGGGGCGCCGTACACGTGCGTGAAGCCGACCCTCGGGTCGCCCGCGACCTGCCGCCCACCGGCGGCGCCGCGCAGCTGGAGGACGATCTCGTGCACCTGGCGCAGCCCGGAAGCGCCGACCGGCTCGCCGTTGGCGAGGCAGCCGCCGTCGGTGTTGATCGGGAGTCGGCCCTTGATCGACGTCTCGTCGGCCTCGAGCAAGGCGGCCTGCTCACCGTGCTCGCAGAGCCCGGTCTCGGCCATGTGGATGATCTCGGCGCCGGAGTCGGTGTCCTGCAGCTGCGCCACCTGCACGTCAGCGGGGGAGATCCCGGCCTTCGCGAACGCCGTACGCGCGGCCTCGACGCTGGGGCTCGCGTCCGCACCGGGGGGCAGCCAGCTGGCGAAGACCTCGAACGACCCGAACGGGCGGGTGCGCATGCTCGCGGCAGCGAGGTTGACCGGGCGGTCGGTGAGGTCTGCTGCTCGCTCAGCGCTGGTGAGAATGACTGCGGCTGCGCCCTCGGCGGGGGAGCAGAGCATGTACTGCGTCAGGGGAGGGTTGATCACGCGGGCGGCCATGATCTCCTCGGGTGTGAAGACGGTACGACGCCACGCGTCGGCGTTCTCGGCGCCGACGCGGAACGCCTTGGCGGCGACCTGGCCGAGGACCTCGTCGGGCAGCCCGTGGGTGTCGAGGTATCGACGCGCCTTCATGGCGAAGAACTGGGTGGTGACCATGAGGCCGCTCTGGCCGTACCACTCGCCGTGCCCGTAGTCGGCGGGCTTCGCTCCGAACGCGCCACGGCCGTGCTTGTCGTATCCCAGCACGAGGACGGTCTCGGCGTCGCCGGAGCGGATCGCCTGCGCCGCCGTGGTGAGCGCGACCGTTCCTGTCGCACAGCCGTTGCGCACGTTCACGAACGGGATGCCGGTGAGACCGAGCGAGGAGACTGTGGTGTCCGGCTTGCCCGAGACGTTGCTGCCGCCGACCGCGTAGTCGACGTCCTGCCAGGTGAGGCCGGCGTCGGCGAGAGCCTTGAGCGCAGCGTCGACGCCCATGTCGCGACCGGAGTACTCCGGGGCGTGGCGCCCGAACGGCACCATGCCGATGCCGGCAATCGAGACCTGCTTCATGAGGCGTCCTCCTCGAGGGGAGCGAAGGCGTAGCCGAGGAGGGTGGCGCCTTCGGTCAGTACGTCGAACGGGACGAGTCGCATCGGGTGGCCCACGTCCAGGGCAGCCGGGTCGGCATCAAGACGGGTCTCGACCATCACGTCGCCGAGGTCGACATAGCCGACCGGGAAGGGCTTGAAACCCTCGGCCGGGGCGAGATAAGGCGGCTTCGGTTCGAAGGCCTGGATGGTCCAGGTCCACAGCAAGCCCTGTTCGGGGAGCTCGACGTCGGCCATGGTGCGGCGTGCACACCGCGGGCAGTCCACTTGGACGGGGAACGTCGTGGTGCCGCAGGTGGTGCAGCGGCTACCGGCGAGCCGGAGCGGCTTCAGGGAGGCGAAGAGCCGGGTGTCGACCGGAGTCATGAGTAGTCCTCTCCGATCCGGACCAGCGCCTTGCCGACGTTGGCGCCGGCGAGCATCGCGAGGAAGGCATCCGGGGCGTTCTCGAGGCCGTTGGAGATGGTGGCGCGCGAGGTGATCTCGCCGTGGCGCAGCCACTCGGAGACCCGCCGCTCGAACTCCGGTCGCAGGTCTTCGTGGTCACGCACGATGAAGCCCTGGATGGTCAGTCGCTTGAGTGTTGCCTGGATGAGGTGGGAGATCGGCGGGGAGCTCTCGCGGTCGCGCAGGTCGGAGATCATCCCGCACAGCGCGACCCGGCCGCGCTCACGCAGGGCGTAGAGAGCCGCGACCAGGTGGTCACCGCCGACGTTGTCGAAGTAGAGGTCGATACCGTCCGGCGAAGCCTCGGCAAGGCCGCCGCGGAGGTCAGCGCGGTAGTCGATGCCGACGTCGTAGCCGAGCTCGTCCTCCAGCAGCGCGGCCTTCTCCGGTCCACCCGCGCTGCCGATGACCCGGTCCGCTCCGAGCAGCTTCGCGAACTGGCCGGCCGCGCTTCCGACGGCGCCTGCCGCCGCGGATATGAAGACGGTGTCGCCCTTCTCGAGAGCGCCGGCGCGCACGAGGCCGACGTACGCCGTGAAGCCGGTCTGACCCAGGATGCCGAGCCAGTCGGGCAGAGGAGCGAGTTCCGGGTCGATCAAGGTGGCTGCCGCGGAGTCGACGACGGCGTAGTCGCGCCAGCCGAGCCGGTGCCGCACGAAAGTGCCGACCTCGAAGCCGGGGGCACCCGCGAGGACCTCGCCGATCGTCGAGCCGTCGAGCGGACCGCCGACCTCGAAGTTCGTCGTGTAGTGCTTCTCGGTCGGCTCCATGCGTCCGCGCATCGCCGGGTCGACGCTCATGTAGATGTTGCGCACGAGGAGCTGTCCCTCGCGCAGCGCCGGGATCGCCTGCTCGACGATCGCGAAGTTCTCCGAACCCGGCTCACCGACCGGGCGCGACGCAAGCGTGACGACCCGGGTGGACGTCGGCTGGCTCGACATGGCTTAGAACTGCACGCGGCTGACGAAGCCGCCGTCGACAACGAGGTTGGCGCCCGTGATGTACGACGCGGCAGGGCTCGCGAGGAACGTCACTGCCTTCGCGACGTCCTCCGGTGAGCCGAGGCGGCCGAGCGGGATGCGGCCCTTGACCGCGTCGTAGAACTCGGTGCGCGTCTCCTTGATCCGCTCCCAGGTGCCGCCCTCGAACTCCACCGGTCCAGGGGAGATGGTGTTGACGCGTATGCCCTTCGGCGCGAGCGACCGTGCGAGCGCGGCGGCGTGGTGCGTCACGGCCGCCTTTGCGGCGCCGTACGAGTTGGGGCCGGTCGGCGGCAGCGTGTCGAACGCGGACGTCGTACCGATGGAGATGATGGCGCCGGCCTCACTCTGCTCGAGGTGCGGCACCGCCGCCTCGGCGAGACGCACGAACGCGAGCAGGTCGGCCTGGAAGCTGGTCAGCCACTGCTCCGGTCCCTTCTGGGTGCCGACGGAGGCGTTGGAGACGACGATGTCCAGCCCGCCGAGCTGCCGGACGGCGGCCTCGACGAAGGGCGCGATGGCATCCTCGTCGGACACGTCGAGGGTGGCGGTGTGGACGGTGGCGCCCTTCGCGCGGAGCTCCTCGGCGGTCTCCTTGAGAGTCGCCTCCCCGCGGGCGCACACGAAGAGCTCGACGCCCTCGTCGGCGAGCTGGGAGGCGATCGCCTTGCCGAGTCCGCGGCTCGCGCCGGTGACGATGGCCTTACGGTCGGACAGACCCAGTTCCATGGGGGTTCCTTATCGGTGGAGTTGACTTTATATAGTCGTAGTGTAGTTAGCCCCGGGGTCATCTGGCAAGGGGTGAACGGCTACTTACTAAATGACTGATACAAGAGTCTGAGCGAACTTGACCGCGCAGTAACTCTAGTTGAATTCATGAAAGTATGGCCTGAACTCTTGACGAGGGCGGGTCGCTCGGGTCATCGTTGTGTCACTCCTCACCTCGATTCGAACGATGGGACCGCCATGACCCTCCCCTTCCCGCCACAGCCGGGCGACGTCACGCCCGAGTGGCTCACGGGTGTGCTCCGCGACAGCGGGGCGATCGGGCCCAAGGCGTCCGTGACCGCCATCCGCTACGACTCGCTCAGTGAGGGCGTCGGGATGATGGGCGTCGTGAGCCGGCTGCACGTCGAGTACGACGAGGCCGGCGCAGGACCCCCCTCGCTGATCCTCAAGTCGGCGAGCGAGGCGCCGATGAGCCGCGGAGTCGCCGCGAAGTTCCGGCTGTACGAGCGCGAGGTCAACTTTTACGTCGGTCTCAGCGCCAAGCTCGAGCCGACCGTGCCGCACTCCTACTTCGCGCAGTTCGAGCCCGAGACCGTCGACTACGCCATCCTCATGGAGGACTTCGCCGGCTACCGGACGGGCGACCAGGTCGTCGGTGCCGACATCGAGCAGGCTCGCCGCGCGGTCGAAGCACTTGCGCAGTTCCACGCCCAGTACTGGAACTCCGTCGACGACCCTTCCCTCGACTGGGTGCCGAGCACCAACTCCGAGCTCGTCCGCGAGTCGATGATCGAGGGTTGCATCGCGGGCTGGGACAAGATGGTCGACCTGTTCGAGGACCTGCTGCCCTCGCGCCTGAGAGAGGCTAAGCAGGACTACCTGTCCCGGCTCCCGGCCCTGTACGCCGCGATGGTCGACGGACATCAAACGCTCGCCCACACCGACTACCGCGCAGACAACCTGCTGTTCGGCGAGCAGTCCGGTCACCAGCCGATCGTGATCCTCGACTGGTCGGCTGTGGCGAAGTCGAAGGGCGTGCAGGACCTCGCCTACTTCCTCACCCAGAACCTCAGTGACCACTGCCGCGCGAACCACGAGGACGAGCTGCACCAGCTCTACTACGACACCCTCGTGAAGGCCGGCGTCGACTACTCCTTCGAGGAGTTCGCCAAGGACTACGAGCTCGGCGTCCTGTTCAACTTCGTCTACGCGATCGTCATCGCGAGCGCGCTCGACATCAGCAACGAGCGCGCGACGGCGTTCGTCGGCAAGCTCGCCAGTCGCTCAGCCGACTGCATCGTCGAGCGAGGTCTGCTCGACACCCTCCTTCCCACACTTCCCGCATCAGGAGTCTCAGCATGAAGTTCGACCTCACCGGCCAGGTGGCCGTCGTCACCGGTGGCACCCGGGGCATCGGCCGCGCGATCGCCGAGGCGTTCATCGAGGCCGGCGGGACCGTCGTACTCAGCGGTCGCTCGGAGGACAAGGGCAAGCAGGCCCTCGCCGAGATCGGCGCCGGAGACCGCGCCCACTTCGTCGCCGGTGACGCCTCCAACAAGGCTGACGTCGAGCGGCTCATCGACGAGACCGTCGAGCGCTACGGGAAGATCGACATCCTGGTGAACAACGCTGGCGGCAACCCCGGCCATGGGCTGGTCGAGGTCATGACCGACGAGGTCTGGCTCGAGACGTTCGACCTGAACCTGCACTCGGACTTCTATGCCACCCGGCGTGCGCTGAACTACATGGTTCCGCAGAAGCACGGCCGGGTCATCCACATCTCCTCGGTGGAGAGCAAGCAGGCCAACAAGGCCGCGGTCAGCAACTACATCGTCACCAAGGCCGCCATGAACGCCTTCTCCAAGGCCGTCGCCTTCGAGTACGGCGCTCTCGGCATCACCTCGAACGCCATCTGCCCCGGCGCGATCGAGACCGACATCATGAAGGAGTCCGGCCCCAAGGCGGCCGAGACGATGGGACTTACGTACGAGGAGTTCCTCCAGCAGTACGCCGACGACACCATGATCAAGCGCCTCAACACCGTCGAAGAAGTGGCCGGCCTCGCGTTGCTGCTGGCCTCCGAGTACGGCGGTGGCATCACCGGCGCGACGATGTCCGTCGACGGTGGGGCCTCAAGCTACTGATCCAGGGAGCTGGTTGAGGATCACTGGCGCCCAGGTTCCGGCAGCGGGATCATGACTCCTGACAGGAGGTCACGGGCATGCTCAGGACCGTCTCTTGCGTGACCGCTGCGGCGGCGATCCTCTTCGTGGGCGCGTGCGGCGAGAGCCCCTCCGACGAGGGGGAAGCCCCCACACCGGGTGAGCGACGCACTGGGACCGTCACCCTTGGGTCGGGCGAGGCCGTCGACTACTGGTGCGCGGGCGAGGGGACGCCTGGTGTACTGCTGGAGGCGGGCACCGACTCTGGGGGCACCGATGCCTACCCCGATGCGTTCGTCGACCCGCTCGTTGCGGAGACGACCGTCTGCGCCTACGACCGCCTGGGCACGGGGTCGAGCGACCAACCGCCCGAGCGGCGTCGCACGCTGGTCGACCTGTGCGCTGTCCAGGACGAGGTGGTGGCGAAGCTGCCCCTGGCCGATCCGCACGTCCTCGTCGGACAGTCGGGGGGCGGCAACCTCAACATCGGATGCGCAGCCCGGCACCCAGAGCGAGTGGCCGGCCTCGTGACCATCGACAGCTACCACGACGACCCGAAGCTCCTTCAGGCGGAAGGCTTCGAGTGGACCGACAACCCAGAGTTCGTCGACTACGTCGAGTACTCCGAGGAGCTGGACACCCTGACCATGCCGATAGGCGACTTTCCCGTCCTCGTGATCAGTGCCACCGACGCCGACCCGGGGGGCGAGAAAAACCAGCGCTTCTGGCTGCAGCTGTCACCTGTCTCGCGGCAGGTCGTGATCGAGGGGCCGCACGATCTGCAGGAGGTCGTCCCCGAGCAGGTCGTCGCCGAGATCCTCGAGGAGCTCGGCACCCTCTCGCCCTGAGAAGCGGCTACTGCTCGGGCAGCGCGTCAGGGTCGTCCTGCTCCTGGGCCTGCTCAGCCCGCTTGCGAAGCTGCGTGCCCATCACTCGGGTGAAGATCACGCTGGCCGCGAAGCCCGCGATCACCACGCCGCCCGCGATGGTCCCCATCAGCGCCACGCCCTCCGGGCTCTTTAAGACCAGGCCGCTCAGGTAGAGAAGGAGCCCGACGGTCAGGAGCAGGAAGCCGATCCGCTTCTCCGCCAGCAGCTTGGCGTGTGTGGAGATCGCGTCGGGCTCGCCCAGCGCGGCACCCTCTCCCTCTCCGTCGATCTCCTCACGCAGCTCGACGATCGACTCGGCGTTGTGGGCGTGCGAGAGGACACTCGCACCCACCAGGTCCAAGGCCACGCCGCTGACGAGGAGCACTTCGCTGATCAGGGACACAACGTCTTTTTCTCCCTCAGTCGATGCCAACCACCTTGGGCAGTCTCCAGCGTGACCAAATCCATGCGCCGCCCGCCCGTGGACGATCCCCTGCGAAAGCGTGACCCCGCCCGGGTCACGGACGGGGCCACACGACTTTCGCGGGCTAGCCGCGGTTCCTGGCAGTGCGGGCGGCCAGGGCGACGGCGATGATGAGAGCGACACCGTTGAAGAGGTCCTCGACGTAGCCTTCGGACCCGATGAGCTGCAGACCCTTGACGCCGGTCGCGAGGAGGAAGATCGCGATGAGGGTGCCCAGGACGTTCACGCGGCCGGGGAGGATCTGGGTGGCGCCGAGGAAGACCGCGGAGAAGGCGGGGAGCAGGTACGGCGCACCGACCTCCGGGTTCGCGGAGCCGAGCACGGCGGCCAGCACCACGCCGGCGAAGGCTGCGATGAGGCCGGAGGTGAGGAAAGCGGCCATCGTGATGCGACCGACTCGGACACCGGCCAGGCGGGCGGCCTGCGGGTTGCCGCCGACGGCGTACAGGTAGCGGCCGGCCGGGGTGTACTGCAGCACCCAGAACAGCACGAGGGCGAGCGCGATCATGTAGTACACGGGGAGCGGCAGGCCGAAGACCTGCTTGCGGCCGAGCTCGAGGAAGCTGGGGGAGATGCCGGTGGCGATCTGACCGCCGTCGGTGATCCAGTACGCGCCCGCTGCCAGCACGCTGCTCATGCCGAGCGTGCCGATGAACGAGTCGACTCTCAGCCCGACCACGATCACCGAGTTGATCAGGCCGACCACCAGACCGATCGCGAGCGCAACCAGGATGCTCACGACCACGGGCTGGCCCTCGGACTGCAGCTTGCACACGACGCAGACCGACATCGCCAAAGTGCCGGCGATCGAGAGGTCGAATGCCCCGCAGGCGACGGGGACGAGGAGGCCGAGCGCGACGATCGCGGTGATGGCTTGCGAGCCGGCGACGATGCGCGCGTTCTGGGTGGTCAGGAAGAGCTCAGGCACCCAGATACCGAAGAGCACGATGAGCGCCCCCCAGACGTAGAGGCCGCTGTAGCGCTCGAGGCCGAGCCCGAGCGTCGGGCGCTTGCGAGAGCCCGAGTCCTTCGGAGCTTGCGGTGGAGCGGCCTGGGCGGAGGTGGCGAGTTCGGACATCGGTGGGTTCCTTCGGTGTGCACTGGGCTTGGGGATCAGGCGACGTCGGCTGTGTCGCGCCCGATCGTGGCGGCGGTGATGAGGTCGTTGTCGAGGTGTGCGCCGGTGAGCTCCTCCACGACTCGCCCACGGCGCAGGACGAGCACGCGGTGGCAGAGCCGGACGAGCTCTTCGTGGTCGGTCGACACCACGAGCACGGCGGTGCCGCCTAGCGCGGCCTCGTCGACCCGGGTGTGGATGTCGGCCTTGGCGCCGACGTCGACGCCTTGCGTGGGCTCGTCGAGGATGAGCAGCTTCGGCTCCATGCGGAGCCAGCGGGCGAGCACGACCTTCTGCTGGTTGCCGCCGGACAGCGCGGACATGGCGTACTCGGTGTTCCTCGGACGTACGTCGAGCCGCCCCAGCCACTGGTCGACGTCGGAGCGCTCCTGGCGGTGACGGAGGAGCCCACCGCGCATGTGGTCACCGGGCCTGGTGATGGTGACGTTCTCCCGCACGGAGTCCTGCATGAACGACGCGTTCGAGCGACGCTCGGCCGGCACGAGGCCGACACCGAGGGTGATCGCGCGGTCAGGGCGCAGCGAGGGGAGCACCTTGCCGTCGACCTCGACCACGCCTTGACGGTGGAGGCCACCGAACAGAGCCGGTGCCAGCTCGTCGCGACCGGAGCCGGTGATCCCGGCGACTCCGACGATCTCGCCCGCGTGGATGGTGAGGTCCACGTCGCGGAGGCCACCGCCGGTGATGCCCTTCGCTTGCAGCACAACAGCGCCACGCTCAACCCCCACGACGTCCCGCTCGAACGGCTCGAGCACGCGGCCGATCACCTGTTCGATGAGGCTGTCCTCGGTCATGCCCTTCACCTCACGCGTGATGATGTGCGCGCCGTCGCGGATCACGGTGACGGTGTCGGCAAGGTTGAAGACCTCATCGAAGTGGTGGGAGACGAACATGACGGCCACGCCGCTGGATGCGACCGTCCTGGCCAAGGCGTAGAGGCGCTCGGCCTCGGCATTGGGGAGGTTCGCGGTCGGCTCGTCGAGGATCAGGACCTTGGCCGGAGGGCCGACAGGGGAGAGCGCACGAGCCACCGCGACCGCCGTACGCTCGCTCATGGCAAGGTCGGCCACCGGCTTGGTGACGTCGAAGTCGTAGCCGAGCTCGTGGAGCGCCTCGCGAGCGCGTCGTCGCTCGGAGCGCCAGCTGATGCGGCCCTTGAAGCTCGGGTAGCCCTTGCCCAGTGCCAGGTTGTCGACCGTGTCCAGCGAGTCGACCAGGCCGAGGTCTTGGTGGACGAACCGGAGGCCGGCCTGCTCACTCGCCGAGCCGTTGCTGAACGCCAGCTCCTCGCCATCGATGGTGACCGCGCCACCGTCGTCGGGGGTGTAGAAGCCGGCGAGGATCTTGATCAACGTCGACTTGCCACAGCCGTTCTGCCCGACCAGCGCGCGGATCTCACCTGGCTTCAGCGTGAGGCTCACATCCTTGAGCACGCGGACGCCGTTGAAGCTCTTCGACAACGTCGTGACGGTGAGTACCGGGGTCATGGTCTTCCTCCATAGGCCTGCTACGCGATCCCTCCACGCAACGTGGTCGGGGTCACAACTACTGTGCTACTTCCTGTCGCTAGTGTCAAGAAACACTTTCAGTTGAGAAAGAATTCACGCCTAAAAAGGTGTCCATCGGTGACGGCGCTCACAAGAATCTGGCCGAGATACTAGACACCGGCTGTTACTAGAGTCTATGTTTAGAAACATCCGCTCCGAGGGGGCGACCGAATCGAAGGAACCAAACAGATGCGAAAGTTCTTGTCGGCCACTGCGGCCATCACGATGGGTCTGGCACTGGCCGCCTGTGGAGGTGAGGACACCCCCTCCGGCAACGGCGGTGACGGAGCCGCTGACGTCACGGCGGCCCAGGAGTACCTGGAGCCCAACCTGGCGAACCCCACGTCGATCAACATCGACACGCCGCTCAGCAAGAAGCCCGAGGCGGGCAAGCTCATCGTCGGCCTCAACTCCGGTATCCCGAGTGCGAACGTCCTGGCCGCGGCCTGGAAGCAGGCTTCGGAGGACCTTGGCTGGGAGTACAAGGAGATCAACTCGGGCGCGAGCCCCGAGGAGCAGCAGAAGGCCATGGCCAGCGCCATCCAGCTGAACCCCGACGGCATCGCCACCTCCGGCATTCCGGTCTCGACGATCCAGCCGCAGCTCGACGAGGCTGAGAAGAAGGGCATCTGGGTGAACACCTCGGCGTCCACCGACCCCGCCGCGGGCGCGATGTTCGATACCTCGATCGCCGGCCCCGCGCAGCTGAACGAGTGGGGCAAGATGGTCGCCGCTCAGGCGATCGTCGAGAGCGAGGGCACGGCCAAGATCCAGCTCTTCAACCTGCCGGTCTTCCCGATCCTGCTGGAGTTCGACAACGGCTTCAAGGGCGCGATCGACGAGTGGTGCCCGGGCTGCGAGCTCGAGGAGAACGCCCAGCAGGCGACCGACATCGGCACCAACACGCCCGGTGCCGTCGTCTCCGTGCTGCAGTCGAACCCCGACACCGACTGGGTCGCCTTCGACCTGGCCGAGCTCGGCATCGGCGTGCAGGCGGCCCTCGAGGGCGCACAGCTGACCGACGCCAAGCTCGGTGGTCTCTCGGCCCTGCCGGAGAACTACGAGGCCCTCAAGAACGGCACCCAGGCCGCCTGGACGGCGTACCCGCTGCCGATCGTCGGCTACCGCCAGATCGACTCGTTCGCTCGCCAGTTCAACGGCGACCCGGTCGTCGACGCCCTGCTGCCCACGCAGCTCGCCACACCGGACAACGTTGACGACCTGGTCATGGACGCGGACGGCAACTACGTCGGGGTCGAGGACTACCAGGAGCAGTTCAAGGCTCTCTGGCTGGTCGGCTGACCTTCTAACCCGTACGACGCCCCACTGGCTCCGGCCGGTGGGGCGTCTGTTCGTGGATGAGGAGCTGGCCGGCTACTCGGCCTACCGGAGGACCGACGAGGACGGCGTACGCCGCCGAGGTCAGTCGGTGCTGACGACGTGCTGGTACGTCAAGCAGTGGCTTGAGAGCCACCCTGACTACCGCGGCCTCTCGGCTACCGACTGACCATGACCTAGCGCACGCCTTGTCGCCACGCACAGTGAGGCACTGCGTCCGACGCTAGACGTGCACCGGCCGCGGGGCACGAGGCGGATAGACGCGAGGACGCCTACGCCTCCCCGATGTTCTCGAACACCATCGTCGCCTGAATCCGATCGCCGCCGCCGAGTCCCTTGCTGCTCGACGCGGCCGTGGTGATGGTGTGCAGCCTGTGCCCGAGCGCAGCCTGGTGGTTGAGCACTCCCTCCAGCTCAGTGAGGTTGCCCGAGCCCGTGCCCCAGAGCTTCTCCTTGAGGATGACCTGGAGGACCACGTAGTTCGCGCCTTGCGCGGCGGGCCGAGGCTGGGCGCCGGCGACGGCGCTCTCCTGGATCCGATTGACGGCTCCGCCGATGCCGCCACCCTCGGCTGGCTCCTGGAACTGGTCGGTCCAGGCTTGGCCGTCCCACCAGCGCTTCCTGCCGGTGCCTGAACCATCGTCGTACCAGCCAGCTTGAGTGTTCGACACTTTCGACTCCCTCTAGGACCGCGCTCGTGCGCTGGCTCAGGCTAGAGCTGGCCGAGCAGGATCGGCGGCAAGTTCGCCGAGTAATGAACGCTTCCTACCTCATCTCGGACGCGGCGGTATGACACACCCGGCGCCAGTCCGCTCGCGTTCACTTCGGACCGAGCGCGCCGCGGACCATGGCCGCGCCGTTGTTGCTTGTTCCGTCCTTGAGCTCAACGAAGATCACATGGGTGGGGGTATCCCCAATATTCTCCCCGTGGTGCTGCTGTGCCGGGAGCCAACCGACCGTCCCGGAATGGATCTCGACTTCGCGCTGCTGCTCACCTGAGACCAGTCGGCGGCGGAAAGTGCTGAGTGTGTACATGACGCTGTCGGGATGCTCATGAGGCGTGGTCTTGTCTCCCGGCTGATCCGCGTACTCGAGTACTCGGACCTTGTCGTTCTCGAAGATGACCTTGTAGTGCTGCGGATTCGTCTCTGCGGGGTCGAGGCTCATGCAAACAAGGATGGCGCAGGTTGGCCCTCTTATGAGAGACAGAGGAGAACCTCAGGCGGCGGTGTGACGCGCGTCAGGCAGTGGGCCACGAGGTCCCTGTTTGACTACATTTGGCGTAACGATGCGGTGGAAGGTGGATGCATGATCGCGCGCGTTGCTGTCTGGGAGCCGATGCCCGAGGACGATCGCCAGTGGGTGATCGATGCGGCCAAGTCTGTTCCGGGCGTTCAGGATGCTTACCACCTCGTCGACCCGGCAACCGGGAATGGGTTGTCGATTGCCTTCTTTGATGACGGCGTGGACGTCGTCGCGGTAAAGGCGGCGATAGCGGAGAAGGCGGACGAGATCGGCTGGTACGACGAGCCTCGTCCGGCGCCGAAGTCCGAGACGATCTATCGAGTGGTGCGACGGGGTTAACCACGCTTGATTGCTTGATGACTCGTCACCCAGTCGGCCAGCCAAGCCACATCGCGGCGGTAAGCAGTGGCCGCTTCGCGGCGGTAAGCAGTGGCCGCTTTTGACGCAGGTGCGGAAGCCGGTCGCGCGGCGCAAGGAAGCCAGTTCGGGTCGGCCGAGGGAGTCCACGATGAGCGATCTGACAAGCCGCGTGGCCACGAGCCCGGCCAGCCCGCTGGACCGCGCGGGGTGGCGCGGCACGCCACATCGGCGTCATGCTTCGCGGCTTTCCACTCTGGTCAGCCCGTAGCCGAGGGCGGCGAAGAGGAGCATCCATCCGCCGATGCCAAGTCGTCCAGCGGTGAACGAGCCCATGATCGCGGGGGTGAGCGGTACAAGGACGTAGACACCCAGGATCAGGACGAGTGCCGGCATCCAGCGGCCGTCTTGCCATCCAGCCGTGCCCTGTCGGAGCAAGGCCACCCCGGCGACGAGGAGGCTGATGCCGATGAGCATCACCGGGGGCCCGTAGAGGTTCTCCACGCGGGTGGCGCGGTTGGAGTCGGTGGCCGTGTTGTACGCCGAGATCGCGACCAGCTCGTTGATGGCCAGCAGGATCAGGCCGATGGTGGCGCCCCTGACGGCGATCCGAGCAACCCGTGAGGCGCGCACTGCAGGGAGCCACAGCAGCGCGGCCACGCCGGCAATGAGCGGCAGGTGCTGCAAGAAGAACGAGATCTGTGCGACGACGAGCTCGGCCTCGCCGAACGGGTAGCTGAAGCGATTGTCCGACACCTGCTCCGGCCAAGCGAGCACAAGGCCCGCCTGGAGACCCCCGATGATGCCGGCGACGAGACACCAGGCCCCGGCACGGCGTACCGAACTGGTGGTCGAAGTCTTGCTCAATGTTGTGGTCGACATCGCGAACCTCCTGAGAGATGAATGTGCACGAAAGACGCTAGGAGCTGGTCGGCGCGGCCACATCGGGCGGCGCACGCCCCTTGACCGCGTGCTGGCACGTAGTCAGGACGCGGGCTGACCCCGTCCCACACCGGGCTGCGCGGTGCGATCATCGATGTATGTTCCAGTCGAGCACGCGCGGCAAGGTCGTCGCGATTGTCGTTGCGACGGTGGCGCTCGAGGTCGCGGCAGTGGCGCTG
This sequence comes from uncultured Actinomycetota bacterium, assembly GCA_963765905.1. GTDB lineage: Bacteria > Actinomycetota > Actinomycetes > Propionibacteriales > Nocardioidaceae > SSC3. The sequence continues at coordinate 845,780 of CAVXXY010000006.1, read as the reverse complement.
CTCGGTGGGATCGCGCCGATGGGCAAGCCAGTACTCTTCGCCGTGTACGCCGTCGTTCAGGCGACGGCGGGGGCAGTGATCGTGTGGCACTATCCGCGCCACTGGATTGGTTGGCTGCTCGCCGTGTTCGCGCTCGGTAATGCGCTGTTCGCAGATGCGGCCTGGGCCTACGGCGAGCGCGGCTACATCGAAGGATGGCCGGGCGCGACGTACGCCGAGGTTGTGAGCCTGGGCTCCTGGATCGTTGCCTGCCTGGGCTTGAACCTCGTCTTTCTGCTCTTCCCCAACGGGCGGTTCCTCTCGCCCGGTTGGCGGTGGGTGCCGGTGCTGTGGTTCACAGGCGCGGTCCTGGCCATCCCCGGGTGGGTGCTCAACCCGCGGCTCGGTCAGGACTTGGCCGGCCGCGTGAACCCGCTGGCAACGGAGGTGCTTCCGGTCGAGCCGATGTACGCCGTTGGGGCTGGGCTCGTAAGTGCTTCACTCGTGGCATCCGTGGTCGCGCTGCTCTTCCGCTTGGCTCGGTCGCGCGGCGTCGAGCGACAGCAACTCAAGTGGGTGCTGTTCGCGGGTTCGGTGCTCGCGGTGGTACTTCCGTTGTCCGCAGCTCTGTGGACCGCTTGGCCCCCGATCCAGTACGCCGCGGCTATCGCTCTGCCACTGCTGCCCCTCGCGGTCTGCGTGGCGATCGTTCGGCAGCACCTCTACGACATCGACCTTGTCATCAGCAGGACCGTCGCCTACAGCACCCTGACTGGCGTGCTCGGCGCCACCTATGCGGCCGTGGTGCTCGCCGTGGGATCCCTTGTGGCCTCACCAGTCGCTGCCGCGGCCGGAGCACTCGTCGTGGCTGTGGCGTTCTGGCCGTTGCGTACCCGGATCCAGGACACGGTGGACATTCGTTTCCGCAGGGCCAGGCACGAGTCCCGACGGGGGATGAGCGACTTTGTCGACCGCCTCCGACGAGGGGAGGTCGGTGCCGACGCGGTCGAAGGGGCCTTCCGCACCGCGGTGCACGACCAAGCGCTGACCCTCGGCTTCCGATCGGGCGCGGCGACGTACGACGTCCATGGTCGTCAACAAGAACTGGGATCGGTGCCAGGTCGCCCGGTCACCCCCATCAATACGGGGCAGCAGGTGGTCACCCTCGTATGTCACCGCGATGCCGATGCCCACCTGGTCGCGGAGGTTGCGGACGCGGGCCGGTTGGCTCTGGAGATCGCGTCCCTCCAGGTAGAGCTGCGGCGGCGGCTGGAGGAGCTCGACTCCTCACGTTCCCGGATCGTGGCTGTCGCGGACGAGGAGCGCCGTCGTCTCGCGCGAGACCTCCACGACGGGGCCCAGCAGCGACTGGTGTCGATCGGCCTGGATCTGCGGCACGCTCAGCACGCCCTCAACGGCAGGGCGCCCGCCGAAGTTGAGCGCACGCTCGACGGCGCCGTCGCCGAACTGGGCAGCGCGATCGACGAACTTCGCGAGCTGGCCGCGGGTCTGCGTCCGGCCTCGCTCGACCGGGGGCTTGGGTCCGCGCTGCGGGAGCTCGCTGCCCGGTCGCCGATCCCGGTCGAGGTGCAAGATGTGCCTGACCGGTTCCCCAGCGAGCTCGAAGCCGCGGCGTACTTCATCGCGTGCGAGGGGCTGACCAACGCCGTCAAGCACGCGTCGGCGGACCGGGTCGTGCTGCACTTCGCTTGGGAGCAGAACCATCTGGTGCTGGACATCACCGACGACGGCTGCGGAGGTGCCGATGCCCGCAGAGGCAGCGGCCTACTCGGTCTGAGCGACCGCGCACGTGCTCACGGCGGCAGCCTCACGATCGACTCCCCACCCGGCGAGGGAACCCACGTGACCGCGAGGTTGCCATGCGCGTGATCGTGGTCGAGGACCAAGCGCTGCTGCGAGATGGCCTGGTGCGACTGTTCACCGACAAGAACCACGAAGTCGTCGGCTCCCTGGGCGACACCAGCAGCCTCGACGAACTGGTGGCAGCAACCGAGCCGGACCTCGTCGTCCTCGACCTGCGGATGCCCCCCACGTACACCGACGAAGGGGCAACCGCCGCGCGCGCCCTGAAGGCAGACCGAGCCCAATTGGGCATCTTGCTGCTCTCCCAGCATGTCGACAGGTCCAGCGTGGTCGACCTTGTGGCCAAGCCGGGCTTCGGCTACCTGCTCAAGGACCGGGTCTTCGAGGTCGACGAGTTCATCGACGCAGCCCAACGCGTGGCTGGAGGCGGCTCGGCGCTTGACCCCAAGGTCGTGTCGGCCCTGATCGCGGCTCAGGACGAAGGCCCGCTTGCGCGGCTGTCCACCCGTGAACTGGACGTGCTACAGCTGATGGCCGAGGGCCTCACGAACGGCGGGATTGCCAGCCGGTTGTTCCTCAGTTCCCGCACTGTTGAGGCCCACGTGGGGAACCTGATGACCAAACTGGCCATCACCGACTCCGACGAGCGACACCGGCGAGTGCTTGCCGTGCTCTCCTATCTCCGGGCGACTCGCTGACGATTGCGATTTGTAGTTTCTGGCTTGCTCGAGGTCAGGCGATCCCCTTTGGGCATTCCGCCGCTGTTCATCTCGGCCGCAAGCCCAGTCGGTTTCGCCGCCTACGACCCGCTCATGACGCTGATCGATCGGGTTGGCCGCGCCGTGTCAAACCGGCGTGCAGAAGCGGCGCTAAGACTCGCACTCGTCGCGGCATGTGGGGGCGTCCCGGGTACTTCCCTCGCCGGGTGACGCGCCTCAGAGAGGAGTACGCGCGACTACACAGTGGACGCCTGCCTCGTGGCGAGCCGCGACCGACCCCCAGTGACGATCGCCCAGACCCCGCTCGACAGGAACCAGGCAGGTAGCCCCAGCACGAGCGAGCCGACGCCGAGGATCCACAATCCGTCTTCGATGCCCTCGAACACCAGACCCAGGACGAAGACGATCGGGTAGAGGAGCGCCACCATGCCGAGCGCGCAGAGTGGGCGCGGAAGGGCTCGGGAGCGCCAAGCGAGCAGACAACCGGTGACGATCCAGAGCTCGGTCAACACCACCCCTGAGAGCAAAGCGCCCTGCGTCCCGGCCATCTGAACGACAAGGTATGCCGCCTCTCCCCACTCCTGGTCGTATCCACGGATGTGGTCGATGGGCCCAGGGCTGGAGATCCGCAGGGCGCCTGTAAAGGACCACAGCCCCGCCGCCACCGAACCGACTACGGTCTGGAATGGGGTCCGCCATGAGACCGCGGTAGCAGCGCGCATCAGGCCGAGCGCGGCAAGAAGGAGGCAGCAACCACTCAGGGCGTACGCCGTCCCATGCTCCTGAAGGTAGAGCAGGCTCTCAGTTGGGTTGTCCCCATCCGTACCCATCGGGCGAGTAGCAGCCTCGAGACCGAACGAGAGTGGAAGGAACAGCCCGGCGGAAACGAGCCCGACACCGGCGAAGACTTGGGTACGCACCACGTAACCCTCCTTCGGCAACTGTGCATGGCGAGACTGGCTGTCGGCGCGGGGACCCCGGCAAACGGTCCTACCGCGCGGGTCCGCTCCTCTCCCACCGTAAGACGGGATATCAGCGTCGCTGTGGCGCTCTCACGTCTTTGGACGTTGCTTGCACGTTGATCACCATGACGACTATGGCAAGAACCGGTAGCACGAGGGTCCATGCACTCGCTAGCAGACCAGTAACTGCTCCGACCACCACAAGCGGTCGGCGACTCCTGTCGGGCACATGCGCATACAGGCCACAGAAGATAAACGCCGCACCTCCCAGCAGTGTGCCGCCGAAGAAAGCGATGGTGGCGATCGCGCTTTCCTCCGCGACCTTCCAGATCACTTCGAGCGTTCCCAACGCCGCATACAACGTTGCCAGAGCCAACGTCAGACGCCACACGACCGAGGGCTTCATGCGTTCACGGCCGCGGGCTCTCGGACAACGCGCGGGGAGTGACCCATGACAGGCACGTTGCCGGCGGCAAAGTCTGCTTGTCCCCAGCAACTCGGCTACGCATGCGTTGATGATGCCACTCGCGCCCGCTCATCGGCTATGAGCGAAATATTCGCGACGGTAAGCAGCACCGCCGCGAGCGCAGGCTACTCGCGGCGGAGTGACGCGCCCTGCGCCACCGCTCACGGGCTCGAGCGTGGAAGGCAAGACTTCACACGGCCGCTGGCGACGGACCGTTGGCAGCACGTCCCGATGGCGCCAGCATGGATTTCATAGACGGTCCCATTGCTGCACGCGTGCTGTTCTCAAGTGGGTGACGCAGCTGATGCCACTCTGACGACGGAGCCGCCGGCTCCCGCTATTTCTTCCAGATCGCAGCGATCTTGCGACGGTAAGGCGTGCCGAAGATCCCTCCGATGATGCTGACCACTGGCCGCGGGATCTCTCTCGTCACAGCGTCCCGTGCCTCCGCCGAGGCATCGTCGAGGACCCAGGCGATGAAACGGCCACCTTTGGCGGGGGTAAGTCGCCTGCCGAACCTCCTTGCTATCTCGTGGACCTCCGGAGCGTCCCGGTGAGCTGACGAGATCGGTTCCACGTCCCGCTCCTCGTGCTCGAAGTGCTCGAGCGTGACATCCTGCAGTCGTTCCAACTCCGCTCTTACTGTCAGCGCTTCCGCGGCGGAGGCCGACGACTTCAACTGGGCCATGGCTCCGCGAGTGACCGAAAGGGCAGCTGCGACCTTCCCGTGTTCGGAGTCCATCGTGTCGGTTAGCTCCCTGCTCGCACCAATCGCACCGAGCGCGGGCCAGACGATCTCGTGCTCACTCTCATGATGATCCGTGAGCTGGTGTTCGAAGTTCGCCCACGCCCGAGCCAACTGTGCGGCTCGATCCCGACTCCCGTCTGGGAAGTCCTCAAGAGCATCGAGGAACCGCCGCAGATCACGACGCACAGCCTCGTGGATCGCCCTGTTCATACTGATCTTGGCCATGCGCAAGAGTAGGCGCTGGAGTCGGGTGGGCATCGCCCGTTCCCGGCCGAATCCTCACCAGCGCCCTGACATACGCTCCGGTAAATCACACGCCCGACACGCGGCGGTAAGCAACACTGCCGCTGCCGCGGCGGAAGCAGCACCCGAGCCATCTACTGACCTTCTGTCAGCCGAAGGTCAGTCCGTACTTGTCGATGATCGGTTTGGTCGCCTGCATGTCACCTTCACATCCATACGGCTCGATCACCGGTCCGAGGTCCAGATCGCCCGTGGCGGTGTCGATAATCCGAAAGGCCTCCTCGAGCCCGCCCGGACTAATCATCTCCAACACTCTCGCTGGCTGGTCCGCAGCATTCCAGAACGTGTGCCACTCGCCTCTCGGCTTGAAGACCAAGTCCCCGACCGTGGCCTCATGCTCCTCCCCGGCAGCGTGGTACCAGACCCGACCCTCGAGGATGTAGCTGAACTCGTCCTCCTTCGTGTGTCGGTGCATCGGCGCAGCGATCGAATGCGGTGCGAGCAGATGCTCGACTACCGCGAACCCGCCGCCCCAATCCTTCGAATCGATCAAGAACCGGTCGCGACAACCGGCCTCCGAACCGAAGATGTCGCCCTCATCAGCTTTGATCATTCGCGTCGTCATCGCATCAGCCTCCTCTAGCTCACCGCGCTGCGCCAGACCGGACGGCGGCAAATGAGAGGGACCGATTTCTACACGAGCCTGCACACCAGAAGCGGCTGCTAGACGATTCCGTTAGGACCGGCGTCTGGCCAGACTCGGTCTAGGTGTCCGGCGGGACGCTCTCTGTGCGGCTGCCCACCGGGGTTCGTTGGTGTGGCTCTCTTTCGGTTTGCGTGCTGCCGGGCACCGTGTCGGGTGTGGCTCCAGAGGGACTGCCCAGCTCTTAGTAGCAATGCCCACCTCGCGATCTCTATCCGATTCCAACTCAGGATGGTGCAACGTGTCAGCCTGGTCGGACCGCGTGTGGGCCGTCGAAGGAAGCAACGGAGCGGGCCGCCCACTGGCCCAGCGACTCCTGGCCGATCACGAGCGGGTGGTGGACGTTCCAGCGAAGCTCTCGGCACGTGCACGGTTGTTCGACACCGGTCACAACCGCAAGACCGACGCCCACGACGCTCACGCGGTCGCCGCCGTGGCCGTGCGCACCAAGGGCCTGCGTGAGTTGTCCGATGATGAGGAACTGGAGGCCCTGCGGATGCTCGTCGACCGGCGCGAAGAGCTCACCCGGTCCCGGATCCAAACCGTCAACCGGCTCCAACGGTTGCTCTCAGAACTCACACCAGGCAAGGCGAAAAAGGACATCACCACCGGTCAGGCCCGGACGATTTTGTCCTCGGTACGACCTCGCCGTCTGGCCGGGAACCCCTCGACGCCTCCTCCGGTGAGCAGATCCGACACCGCCTCTCCCGAGCCGGGAACCGGAAGATGAACCACGTGCTGCACATCGCAGCAACCACCCAGATCCGCCTCGACACCGAGGGCCGGGCCTACTACCGACGCAAACTCGGCGCCGGCAAGACCCGCATGGAAGCCAAGCGCAGCCTCAAGCGACGGATCTCCGACGCCGTCTACCGCCAGCTCGTCACTGACCAACAACGCGCCCTGGGCACGGGCCCGGGAGGGCACAGCGGGGCGTCTCTTAAGTCCAGCGCGGTCGACCTGCCCCCGCACATCGACACTTCGGATCAGCCACTTCCCGGACCCGCACGACCGACGCTACAACCGACCCGACAAACTCGAAAGGCCCCTGCCCCGACCGCCGGTCGACAACAGAGGAGAGCCGAAAAGACGTACGTGGGGTAGCGCTTGCCTAGCAACATGTCGGATGCCGAGTGCAACGCGCGACGAGTGCGTCGCCCGGTCGTGCCAGCCCACCGAACACGACTCCGTCGAGCCGCCGCTCAACCGCGAGCCGGGGACGACGCGAGCCGCCTTGCCGTGGAAGCACGCGCCCGTGTGCTCACCGACCGTCAGCTCACCGATGCGGGCTGGTCCGTGGGCCCGTGCCGCCCGTGTCCCTTGGCGCTGGCCTGTGCCCGACTTGAGGAGGGTCTTGGCTAAGACAACGAGGCTGCGCCAGTACGACGCCAACGTCGCAAAGGCTGGCGGCCGGATGGCCAAACGCGAGCGGGAGCGCGTGCCGTTCTGCTGGTTCTGTCCCGCGACGTCTGGACGCAAGTCGAAGGAGCACATCTTCCCGCAGTGGCTCTCCGCTCACTACGGCGCGCGCACCGAAGTGGTGACGCCGCACCGGTTCTCGGCTATGACCGGGGAGCTCCTCTCAGAACGACCGTCGAAACCGCTGTCGGGGTTCAAGAGCGGCGACGTCTGCGGAGAATGCAACAACGGGTGGATGAGCCAGGTCGAGGACCGAGTTCGTCCCATCCTGACCGCCGACAAGCGAACGGGTCGGCTCACCCGGACGAAGCCGGCGCACTGGCTCACTGGTTCGTGAAGACCGCCGCAGTTCTGAATGTGTCCCAGCCCTACCGGCTACTCTTCCCCGCGCGTGATCGCCACGCGCTGGCGACCGGAATCCCTGACCGAGCGATGGTCCGTATCTTCAAGGCGCGCACCCAGAACGGCCTCGTGGACTGGGTTCAAGGAGCTCCGTCAGCGTCGTGCTCCCCAGAGGGAGTACCGAACCAGGTCGCCCGGTCCATGCAGGAACGAACGCTCATCACACACATTCGAGTGGGCGACCTCGTCGGAGTCGTGATCCTTGTCCCTGCTCCGCTAAGCGCGGCCAAGGCGGTCGATGAGCACGATGCGTCTAAGCGCATCTGGCCCCTACCCGACGCTCTCCCGACGTGGGGAAGCCTCCCTGTTCGCAAGGACTACCTTGATCACCTCACTTCGTTCACGTACGACCACCTGGTCTTCGGCTGGTGACTCCGGTCGCCTCGGTCTGGGCAGCGTGGAAGCTTATGAGGCCGAACTGATGTCGCGTGCCCTAGACAGACCCGCCATGCCCAGTGCGCCCGCCTCGCGGCAGCGAGACGCGCTCTCGAAACCCGACGTCTGGGTTCTTCATGCGCCGGGCGCCCACGAGGCCCGAGAATGCCAGCATGGACGACACGGCGACGCGCGACACCTACCTCGCCGTCCTCGCGGCCGCTGGCCAATCCCTGGACGAGCTCGAGCAGTACGGAATCAGCACCCAGGGCGCCCACGGCCTCCTTGTCCTTCACGGCCTAGCGATGTACGCACGAGACACCGCCCGCGCGTCCGCGGCGCTCCTGCTCGCCGACGAGACTCTGGCGGCCGGCGCGCTCACCCGAATTGTCCTCGAGCATGCCGTGCTCGCCGAGTGGCTGACCAGCTCTGCCACCACTACGCACGAACTCGACCGCCGCGCTCATCTCTTCCTCCGTCAGGCCGAGGTCGAGCAGCACCGCTGGTACGAAGTCGTACGCGACGCCGGCATCGAGCCCGACGAGCCACCGGAAAAGCGCAAGAACGTCGACCCCGACTTCAACACCGTCAAGAACCTATTCGGCGACACCGAGACCGGCCGCCAGATGTACCTCACCTATCGCAACCTCAGCCGCTTCGTGCACCCCACCGCTACCACGTTCATGCGGTTCACCCGACAGCTGCCCTACGGGGTGGGGCTAATCCCGAAGCTACAGGTGGGGCACGATCCCGAAGCACTCGCCTATTACCTAGCCTCCGCCACCGTGATCTGCGCGCTGCGCTACCTCGAGTCGCTGGGAGAGGAGTCCACCGTCGCTCTCACGACGCATGCTCAAGCGGCTGGTCTCCTTATCTCGCTGGCGGAGACCAGCGGCGGAACCTAGACGCCTCGCCGTCGACGATATGCGTTACAGACTGCTCAGGGCGTTGTCCGCACCGTCTGGAGCGCCGGTGCTGACGCAGTAGAGCTAGGCACGTGCGTCTTTGTGGGCGAAGTGACGCGCCTACAGGGGGTGTGACCCAGCCTTGCTGAACGGGACAGCTCAGGCAGTCGCTCGGCGCGCAGCTCGCTTGGCGAGAGACATGCGGTGCACCTCGGAGGCTCCGTCGTAGATGCGGAAGGCTCGGATGTCGGCGTAGATGCGGCCGAGGACCATGTCCTCGCTGGTGCCCATGCCGCCGGCGAGCTGGACGGAGCGGTCGACCACCCGGTTGACCGCCTCGCTGATCATCACCTTGGCGCGGGACGACTCCTCGCCACCACGGGAGCCGTTGTCGATCGCCCAGCAGGCCTCCCAGAGCACGAGCCGGCTGGTGTGCAGGTCGATCTCGTTGTCCGCGATCAGCTGCTGGGCCATGCCGAGGTCTGAGAGCTTGTTGCCGAAGAGCTCGCGCGACACGGCGTGCTGCATCGCGATGTCGTGGGCGCGACGTGCGGCACCGAGCCAGCGCATGCAGTGGGTCAGTCGCGCGGGCGCGAGGCGAACCTGTGCATAGCGGAAGCCTGCGTCGACCTCACCGAGCACGTCGTCGGTGCCGACCCGGCAGTTGTCGAACGTCACGTGGCAGTGGCCACCTGGCATGGAGGCGTCGATGGTGTGCGCGTGCTTCCCGACGCTGAGTCCGGGGTTGTCGCCGGCGACGAGGAACATCGTCGCCTTCTCACCAGTGCGGGCCATCACGATGAAGAAACCCGCACCCTCGGCACCGGTGATCAGCCACTTCTCGCCGTTGATGACCCACTCGTCGCCGTCACGCACAGCTTCGGTGCGCAGAGCGGACGGGTCGGACCCGGCGCCGGGCGGCGGCTCGGTCATCGCGAAGGCGGACCGGAAGTCGCCGCGAGCCAGCGGCTCCAGGAAGAGCTTGCGCTGATCGGGCGTGGCCACCTTGTCGAGCAGGTGCAGGTTGCCCTCGTCGGGCGCGGCACAGTTGAGCGCGAGCGGACCGAGAAGGGAGTAGCCCGCCTCCTCGAGCAGGACCGCGGAGCCAAGGTGGTCGAAGCCCAGGCCGCCGAGCTCCTTGCTGAGCTGCGGCGCCCAGACTCCCGACTCGCGTCCGCGGCGCTGGAGCTCACGGGTGAGCTCGTCGTCGACGTGCTTGCCGATCGCGTCGGCCTCGAGCGGGATGACCTGCTCGGCGACGAAGGTTCGGATGCGCTGCTGGGCCTCGGTCACGTCGTCCGGAAGGCTGAAGGAGATGGTCATGATGCCTTCCGCCCCAGGAACGCCATCAGGCGACGAGTCGGCCCGTCCCCGGCTTCCGGCTGCTCGGGATCATGGAATGCTCGCGGGCGGCGCAGCTTCTCCGGCTGTACGGCGCGGAAGAACTCGTCCAGGTAGGTCACCCATCCGGCGGGCAGCTCGACCTCTTCGCCGCGCCCGACCGACAGGTCCCACGCGTGCACGCCGAAGTCGCACCCGTGGAAGCGGAACTTGGCGTCCGGCGCGTCGTCCGGGATCGGCCAGCGGTCGTCCAGCGGCACCCGGTCGAGCTCGGCACGGAGCTCACTGCTCGCCTCCTTCCAGCGCTCGGCGGGCTGAGCCGTCGAGGGGGAGGCCTCCCAGGTCTCGCCGCGCAGAGCAGCGCTGACCCGGTCGGCGGTGTCCGCGGTGTGCCGCACCAGCTCGGTGATCGTCCACTCCGAGCACGGCGTCGGCCGATCCCAGTCGTCAGCGGTCACCTTCGCGAGCTCGACCTCGAAGATGTCCATGCCTTGCAGCAGCAGCTGCGTCATGGACGTCGGTCCGGTCTGCTGCTTGCGCAGGAGCTTCTTGTCGACCTTGCCCATGGCGTTCCTCTCCAGCTCCGGTACGAACCGGAAGACGCGCGGCACCTTGTAAGCCGCCAGTGACTGCTTCATGAAGTCGATGAGCTCGCTGTCGGCCGGCTGGTCCGCAGCGGGCACGACCAGCGCGAGCAGGGACTCGCCGAGGTCGGGGTGCGGCACCCCGATCACCGCGGTCTCCTCGACGGCGGGATGTTGCTGCAGGACGCGCTCGATCTCGGCGGGGTAGAGGTTCACGCCGCCCGAGATCACCATGTCCGAGATCCGGTCGGTGATGAAGACGAAGCCGTCCTCGTCGACGTAGCCGACGTCACCGAGTGAGGCCACACCTGGAGCGATGTGCGCCTTCGCCGTCTTCTCCGGGTCGCCGTGGAACTCGACGTCGTACTCGGGCGGGGTGCGGAAGCCCAGCACGCCCACCTCGCCCGCGGCGAGCTCGTGGCCCTCCTCGTCGAGCACGACGGCCTCGAACGGCGGTACGCAGCGGCCGACGGACAGCGGGTGGGCCAGCCACTCCTCGGAGGTGATGCGACAGACCGTGCCGATCTCGCTGCCGCCGTAGGACTCGGTGAGCACGAGGCCCCACCAGTCGATCATCGCGCGCTTGACGTCTGGCGGGCAGGCCGAGCCTGTGTGCGCGACGGTCACGAGAGAAGAGAGGTCGTACTTGGCACGGACGTCCTCGGGCAGCGCGAGCAGGCGCTGGAAGTGGGTGGGGACCATCACCGACGAGGTGACGTGGTGGTGGTCGATGAGCTGCAGGATCCGCTCAGCGTCGTACCTGCCCAGCACGACGAGCGGCTCTCCGGCGACGAGGTGCCGGAGCGAGGTCAACGGGCCGTTGTGCTGGAGAGGCCCGACGACCAGGTGGGCGCCGGCCGGGAAGCTCTGCTTGGCGGCCAGGGCTTGGGCGTAGTCGGCCGCCGTGGCGAAGGTGCGGGGCAGCCAGCGGACCTCGGTGCCGCGGGCGCGGCCGGTGGTGCCGGAGGTGTAGACGATCGGTGGATGCGGCTCACGCTGCGCGGCGAAGTCGGCGGGAAGCGGCTCGCCCTTCGAGGCGATCGAGTGCCAGCCGTAGGCGTACCGGATGAGCGCGACACCGGTTTCCGATGCCGCCGTCGAGGCTGCGTCGCCGGTTCCGACCAGCGCCACGACGCGGGCGTCTGTGATCTGTTCGACCAGCTCAGGAGCGGTCAGCTGCCGCGAGAGCGCGACGGTCCCGATGCCGCTGAGGATCCCGGCGACGTGGGCGACCACGGTTTCGGCACGGTTCTCGCCGAGCACGCCGATGCGCTGCTCGGGATCGACGGCGAGGCCGGCGAAATGCGCTGCCACGGACTGCACCTCGGTGACCAGCTCACGCCAGGTCAGCGACCGCTCGTCGTCGACGAGGGCGACCTCATCGGGCTGTTCGTCGGCGCGCCGACCGATCGGTCCGAGCTTCACGGTGCCTCCTAGACGGCTCACCCAGGTTTCTGGAGTCCATCATAGGTAAGTAACACCAGTAGATGTCAAGAAAGTCGTCTCACCGCTTGGCCCAGCTGCCGAGGTCCTCGGGTGCGAAGTTCTCCTTCGAGCCCGTCGTGAGACCGCCATCGACCATGATCGTGGTGCCGCTGACGAACCCCGCCTCGTCGCTGGCGAGCCACACCGCGGCGTTCGCAACGTCCTCCGGCAGACCCACGCGACCACGCAGGGGAGTGCGGCTCTCGAATGCCTTGGCCAGCCCCTCGAGATCGTCGGGGTCGCCCATGATCCGCGCCGCGTTCATGGGGCTGAGGATCTTGCCGGGAGCGATAGCGACAACCCGGACCCCGTACGTCGCCAGCTCGGCGCTGACGTTGCGCGTCAGTCCGACCACGGCAGACTTGGCGGCGGCGTACAGGTGCGGCCCCCAGCCGCCCTCGATGCCGGCGATGCTGGTGGTGGACAGGATCACGCCAGATCCCTGGGGTTTCATGACGCGGGCAGCGTGCTTCATGCCAAGGAAGACCGAGCGGAGCAGCACGGCCTGGACGAACTCGTACTCGTCCACGGTGAGCTCGTCGATCGGTCCGGACGCACCGACCACACCTGCGTTGTTGAACATGCAGTCCAGCCGGCCGTGCAGGCGCACCGCCAGGTTGACGGCTTCGGCGACGTCCGCCTCGGAGGTCACATCGCAGTGCACGTACGTGGCTCGCTCGCCCAGCGCGTCTGCCAGTCCCTTGCCCTTGTCGTCGGCAATGTCGGCCAGGAGGACGAACGCGCCCTCGGCGATCATCGCTCGGGCGGTTGCCTCGCCCAGGCCACTGGCGGCGCCGGTGACGATGGCGACCTTGTCCTGCAGGCGTCCAGTCACGGCGAGCCTCCTGTTTCTAGGTATTGACACCTAAAAGTATCAGAGGGTGGCCGGCGCCGCGAGATCGCGGGTGCGGTTCATTGGTCTCGACGGGCGCTCGCTTCGCTCGCTGCTCGACCACCGGTGGTTGCGTCAGGCGGCAGGGAGCACGCGGACGCAGAGGTTGAGCACCTCGTCGCGGAAGCGCCGCGGCCCGAGGGTGCGGTACGTCGGGTCGAGGGCGAGCTCGGCGCGGAGCGAGGACTCGAGAACGGTGATCAGCGAAAGGCCGTCGAGCGCGGCCCCGGCTCCAGCGTCGGCCGAGCTGGCGCGACGCACGGCCTCGCCTGCGGCGGCGGAGGTGCGGGAGGTGACGAGGAGCCGAGCATCCTCGATCGCGACGCTGACGCCCTTGGAGGTCACGAAGAAGACCGTGGCGTGCTGACGGCTCTCGACGGCCCAGTCGAGCAGGCGGCCGACCACCTCGAGGGTCTCCTCGGAGGTGGTCGCCTCGGCGAACCACTCCTCGGCACGCGCCGCCCACTCCTCGCCGAACTTGTTGACGACCTCCTGGAAGAGCGCGTCTCGCGAGGAGAAGTGGTAGTAGAACGCGGCCGGCGTCATTCCGACGTGCTGCACGATCTCCGCGATCGTCACCAGATCCGGCGGCTTGACCGCGAAGAGCTCCACCGCGCCCTCGATGAGCTGGTGCCTCCGCGAAGGTCGGTGTGCGGGTCGAGCGGCCTTTGATTCTGGCATGCGGCTACACTATCTCAATGGACGTGGCACCCGAGCTGGAGCAGGACGAGCGAAAGCCCGCCCATCGCCCCTCGAGACGCCCCGAGCTCATCCAGGCAGCCGTCGCAGTCTTCGCGCGCAAGGGCTACTCAGAATCGAGCGTCGAGGACGTGGCCGAGGAGGCGGGCGTCGTCCCGACCGCGATCTACTACCACTTCGGCACCAAGGAAGAGCTCCTCTACCAAGCCCTGAAGTCCGCGATGGACCAGTTCAGCGAGACCATCCTCGGAGCTCGATCCGGTGGCGAGCCGGCCGACGCGGACGTGCTGCGCCGCGTCATCAAGACCGGTTGGGGCTGGTGGGAGTCCCACCCCGACGAGAGCCAGCTGATCGGCCGCTACTCGCAGTCAACGACGGGTCAGGCTCTCGAGTTGCGAACCGAGTGGGAGGAGCGACACCGCTCCCGTGCCTACGACTACATCCCGGGTGCGGCAGCCACGCGCTCAGGTCGGGCCGCACGCGAGCAGCACGCGGTCAACACGCTGCGGATCCGCGCGCTGCTCGACATCATCCTCGCGGCTGAGGCGGCCACGCTGCCCGGCGGAGCGCTGGTGGGCTACTCCTCGGCAGAGCTCGCCGACGAGCTGGCCGAGGTGTGCGTCCGGCTGATGAGCTGAGTGGTTTCGAGGCTCGCTTCGCTCGCACCTCAACCACCGGTAACGGCTCGCTGCTCGACCACCGGCGCGGTCAGGACTGCAGCGACCGGAGCCTTGCGCCGCCGTCGTGGTAGTCGACCTCGAGGCTGACCAGGTCGCCGTCGAACACGACGAAGCTCATCCCGTCGACCGTCCAGCGCTTGCCGACGTACTCCTTGCCGTACTTCACCTCGGTCTGCGTCCCTGACATCGTCCAGGTCAGGGCCAGGCCGTCCGGTCGGTGCCAGAACTCACCGGTCGGCTCGAGCACGAGGTCGGGGTAGCGGTCCAGGCCCTGCCCGAAGTACGCGCGGATCGCCGGCCAACCCTCGTAGCGCCCTCCGACCGAGTCTTCCAAGACGGGGGTGTCGGTGAGGTACTGCTTCGGGGCATCCAGGTCACCACTCGACCACGCCTTGAACAGCGCGACAACGGTCGCTTCGCGGGCCAGCTCAACCTCGGACATGTCTGCTCCTTGACCTCGTAGATTCTGCAGTCAGTCTATAGTATGATGCCGTCATGCTGATAGGTCTCGACGAGTTTCCGTTCCACCAGATTGTGGAGTCGTTCGCGGGTGCCGCGACCGGCGACCCCTCGTGGAACGACGGTCACTACTTCGGCGTGACCGACCACGTCGGCAACGTCTCGTTGGCTGCCAGCCTGCGGCTGTACCCCAACAACGACGTGATGGACGGCTTCGTCTGCCTTCGGCACCGCGACCGCCAGTACAACGTCCGCGTCTCGCGCCGGCTCCGTCCCGAGATCGACGTGCTCCGTGTCGGTCCGCTCAGCATCGAGATCCTCGATCCGATGAAGAGGATGCGGCTCACCCTCGAGGACAACGAGGTGGGCATCAAGCTCGACCTGCTCTGCACCAGCACGACGGTCCCGGCGCGCAGCCCGGTCGAGACCACGCGGGTCGACGGCCGGCTGGTCAGTGAGCGGACGACGTACGAGATCGCCGGCTCGGTCGCCGGGACCGTCGAGGTCGCGGGGGAGCGCTACGAGCTCTCCGACGACTCCGCCTCGTTCTTCCGCAACCACTCCTGGGGCCTGCACCCCGGCCGCGGCGGGCCACGGCCGTTCACGGCTCCCGGCGGCGCCAAGAAGCGCGTCCCCGGCGTGCGGCAGTGGGTGCTGTTCCACATGCCCGACCACGGCGGCCACTTCTTCGTCGACCCGAGCGGAAGGCGCGCGTCGGGCCGCGGCCTGCTGATGTACGCCGACGGCCTGGTCGACGTCACGAGCGTGGAGAGCGACCTGAAGTTCTACGAGGGCGACCGACGGATGTCCGGCGGGAGCTTCGCGCTGACAGACGCAGCGGGCCGCACGAACGAGTACCTCATCGAGGACCTCGGCTGGGTCTACTGCCAGGGTGGTGGCTACTTCGGCGGCTGGGACGACGGGCTCGGCCAGGGCGTCTACCGAGGCGACGACTACTTCGAGGGTGAGACGTGGGACGTCTCGCACCCGACGACGATCGTGGACGCCGAGGGCAAGGAGATCGAGTTCGCCCACGACTGGGCGGAGAGCTTCGTGCGTCTCACCGGTCCAAGCGGCACGGGCGCCGCGCACTACGAGTGCGTCGTGATCCGGGAGGAAGAGTCGTGGAGCTAGACCGTGGAGAGATCTGCGATCGCATCGCGCGGCTCGCACACGCGCAGGACGACCAGGACTGGGATGCCATCGCCGCGGCCTTCATGAAGGACGCCGTCTACGTGCATCCCGGAGGGCGACTGGAGGGAGTCGACGAGATCGTCGAGCGGAAGCGCAACGCGTTGCGCGTCCTCGACGCGAGCCAGCACCTGATCGGCAGCATCGCCGTCGAGGTGACCGGTGACAGCGCGACGTCGCGTGCGTACTTCCAGGCCCAGCACGTGCGCAAGGACACGCCGGGTGGGGACCTCTACACGATCGCCGGCACGTACGACGACCAATGGGTGCGCACACCCGGCGGTTGGCGGATCGCTGTGCGAACACAGACCTACACCTGGCGCAGCGGCAACCGCGACGTCGTCGCCCGCTGAGCCACAACGAGACGAAGGAACTGGCAATGGACCTGAAGAACCGCACCGTGCTCGTCACGGGCGCCAACCGTGGGCTGGGTGCCACGCTCGTCGAGGTCGCCCTCGACCGCGGCGCCGCCAAGGTGTACGCCGCCGCGCGCGACGCGGACTCGGTCAAGGTCATCGACGACCGCGTGGTCCCGCTTCGGATCGACGTGACCAGCGCTGACCAGATCCTCGCGGCCGCCGCAGAGACCGGCGACGTCGACCTGGTGATCAGCAACGCGGGCATCACCTGCCAGGTCCCCATCCTCGGGGCGCCGGACATCGACGACTTTCGGCAGACCATGGAGGTCAACTACTTCGGCACCCTGAACCTGCTGCGGGCGTTCGCCCCCCAGGTCCGCGAGCGCACGGGCGGCATCGTGCTGATCCTGTCCGTGGCGGCGGTGTCGCTCTCTCGGAGCGCTCCGGCGTACAGCGCGAGCAAGGCGGCCACCTTGATGCTCGGCTCGTCGGTTCGCGAGGAGCTGCGCGAAGACGGCGTCGGTGTCACGGTCTCCCTGCCGGGCTGGATCGACACCGAGATGGCTTCCGCGCTCCCGGGGGAGAAGGCCACGCCGCGCGAGGTCGCCGAGCGCTCGATCGACGGGCACCTGGCCGGCGACGAGGTCGTGTGGCCGGACCGGTTCGCCCAGCTCGTGCGCGAGCAGGTCCAGAGCCGGATGCTGGACCTTCTGACGCAGCCGCGCACGGTCATGAACGAGGTCGCCGCGCAGTTCACCGGAGTGACGGCATGACCGAGCTCCTGCTGGTTCGTCACGGCCGCCCCGAGTCCGGGGGTTTCGACCCGCCGCTCAACGACCAGGGGCTCGAGCAGGCGCGTGCGCTCGCCAGGATCCTCGCCGACGAGCCGATCACGGCGATCGTGAGCAGCGACCTGCGTCGTGCCCAGCAGACCGCGGAGATCATCGGCGAGGCCACCGGCCACACGCCGTCCTCGCACGAAGGGCTTCGCGAGTGGGGGCTCCCGGCCGACTCCATGGAGTACGTCGCACTCGAGCTGCTCGGCGATGACTCGCCCCAGGTGATGGCCATCCACGAGGGCCGCTTCATGGACTTCGTGCCGGACCGCGTGGACATCGACGACTTCCGGCAGAAGGTGGTCGACGCGTTCGCCAAGATCATCGCCGACCACCCCGAGGGTCGCGTGGTCGTCGTCTGCCACGGCGGCACGATCAACGCGTACGTCGGACAGCTCGTCGGGATCCCGGACATCTTCTGGTTCCACCCCGACTACTCGAGCGTCTCGCGGATGGACAGCCGACCGGGTGGGCGGGTGATTGTGCGCTCGCTCAACGAGGTGCACCACCTCTTAGTGCAGTCGAACTAAAAAAAGTCGGCTCCAGGCATGGACACTCGTGGTCTGCCGCAGTTACATTAGACGTACTACAGAATCTCTGACCGACCCCTTAGGACACCCGATGCGGACACTGGTACTCGGCGGCTCGAGCTTCGTCGGAGGACGACTCGTCAAGCGGCTCCTCGAGAACGGCGACGAGGTCACCACGCTCAACCGGGGCAAGTCGGGTGGCGGTCACGAGGGAGTCCGGACGCTGATCGCCGACCGGCGCGACATCGACTCCATGAAGTCGGCGCTGGCCGGCAAGGAGTGGGACGCGGTCTACGACGTCTCCGGCTACATCATGGCCACCGACGCGGACAACTTCACCGGTCTGGTCGACCTGGTCGACGGTGCGGTCGGGCGCTATGTGTACGTCTCTTCGGTGATGGCCTACGCCCAGTCCGGCATCTTCCCGTGGACTGAGGACTTCGCACAGCGCGACGAGCCGGACACGACGTACGGCGGCTTCAAGGTCTTCGCCGAGAACCTGCTCCTCGACCGTCAGCGGACCACCGGACTGCCGGCGACCGTCGCACGGCCCGCAGCGATCTACGGCCCGGACAACAACATCTTCGACATGGAGTCGGCGATGTTCATCCGGCTCCGCAACAACCTGCCGATCCTCGTCCCGCACGGTGGCCTCGTCACCGGCTCGTGGGGCTACGTCGACGACTTCGTCTCCGCGCTCACCGTCATGGCCTCCCACCCGGCGGCCCCCGGCGAGATCTTCAACGTCACCGGCTCCGGCGTCACCGCCACGACGTACGTCGAGACGCTCGCCGACATCGTCGGTGCAAAGCCGCGGATCGTGGCTGTCCCTGACGAGCTGCTCCCTGAGCTGGAGAAGCCGGCGTTCTGCCGCCTCTTCCGCGAGCGGCACCACGGTGTGCTCTCGACGCAGAAGCTGCACGACGTGCTCGGAGTCCCGCAGGAGCGCGACCTCCGCACCGGTCACGAGCAGACCTACGAGTGGTTCCTCAAGTCGCCACTCGGTGCCGCTTCTGGGGGAGAGTCGACCAACCTCGCCGACCCGCTGTGGGGCAAGGGCTTCGACCTCGACTTCGAGGCCGAGGTCGCCAAGCGTCTTGGGGTCGAGGCATGAGCACCGACGACACCGCCCTGTGGCGGTCGGTGCAGGACACCCTCGAGAACCTGGTCATCCCCACGCTCAGGCCCGGCTTCGAGCTGGACAGCGCCCGTCAGCTCGTCGGTGTCGCCCGCTACGCGCAGGCTCGCACCGGCGGGTCGGGCGAGCGGATGTCGGCCGACGAGCTGGCCCGAGCAGCCGACCTGCTGGTCGTGTCCGTGGGCCAGGAGTCCAGCGAGGCTGACGCCGTACGCGAACAGCTCAAGGCCGTGCTTGCCGAGGACATCGCAGAAGCCGTCCCGCTGATGGAGACGTTCTCCGGACATACCCCGATCGACGCGTCGGAGGACGCTGTCGAGGTGCCGGAAGGCCCCGCTCTGAAGGCTTGGTTCGAGAAGACGCTCGGCACAACCGTCGACCTCGCCGTCTCCGTGATGGTCGGCGGGCACTCGCGACGGATGCTCAACGCCAAGGTGACGGCGAACGGCGAGGTGCAGCAGCTCATCATCCGCATCGAGCAGGGCGGCATGTTCGGCACCGAGGGCACTTCCGAAGCCAAGATCATGAAGGCCGTCGCGGAGGCCGGTTACGCCGCGCCGAAGGTGCGCTGGATCGTGACGGACTCCGATGTGCTCGGCCAGCCGTTCTTCGTGATGGACCGCGTCGCAGGCTCGCCGGTGGTCGAGGACCAGGCCGTCATCGACACCTACATCACCATGCTGGGCAACCTGCACAAGCTCGACCCGTCGATCGCCGTCGAGGGACTTGGCCCGGTGCCCGCCACCCCCGAGGATGCGATCTCGGCCAACGTCGACCACTACCTCGGCATCTACCGCGACTCCGTCGAGGTGCGCATCCCGCTGCTCGAAGAGTCAGCGGAGTGGCTGCGTGCCAATCTCAAGCCGACCGGTCCGGTGTCCCTCGTCCATGGCGACCCCGGTGCCGGCAACTTCCTGCACGTCGCGGGCGAGATCACCTCGCTCACCGACTGGGAGCTCACGCACTACGGCGACCCCGCCGAGGACTGGACCTACTTCGGCGCGATCCGCGGCCGCAAGATGCACGACGTCGCGACCTGGCGCGCGAAGTTCGCCGAGCACGCCGACGTGAAGATCGACGACCGCGACTGGCTGGCCTGGGAGGCCTTCAACCAGCTCAAGGGTGCCTGCGTGAACCTCACGGCCCTTCGCATCTTCAACCAGGGCGTCAACACCATGCCGAACCTGCTGGCCATCGGCACCGCTGTGCACCTGCGCTTCCTGAACCGCTTGGTCGAGATCGTGAGCGAGCTCCGATGACCACCACGGGGGAGTCCAACAAGGTCGTGCCCTGGTACGACCTTGTCCATCAGGACGCCGTACCGCTGCCGGAGTACCTCCGCGAGGCGCACCACTACAAGGCAAGCAACAGCGAGATCCCGCTAGAGCGCTACATCTCGCGCGAGTGGCACGAGCTGGAGAAGGAGCACCTGTGGCGCAAGGTCTGGCAGGTCGCCTGCCGCGAGGAGCACCTGCCTGACATCGGCAGCTACGTCATCTACGACATCGCAGGCGACAGCTACGTCGTCGTGCGCTCCAAGGACGGCATCAAGGCCTACGTCAATGCCTGTCTGCACCGCGGCCGCACCCTGAAGGACTACGACGGTCGGTGCAGCGAGTTCCGCTGCAGCTTCCACGGCTTCACCTGGCGGCTCGACGGATCCCTGCGCTTCGCGCCGGCGATGGACGAGTTCCCGAGCGTCGAGCCGGACAGCCCCGAGTGGCAGCTGCCGGAGGCCAAAGTCGGCACCTGGGGCGGCTTCGTGTTCATCAACCCCGACCCCGACGCGGAGTCTCTCGAGGACTTCCTCGGTGGCCTGCCGGACCACTTCGCGCGCTGGGACTTCGAGAACCGCTACCTCGAGGCGCACGTCGCCAAGATGTTGCACTGCAACTGGAAGGTCGCGCAGGAGGCCTTCGACGAGGGGCTGCACCTCGGTGCGACGCATCCGCAGGCTTCGCCGTACGTCGGCGACGTGAACTCCGCCATCGACGTCTACGGCAACTGGGCCCGGCAGATCAGCCCGTCGGGAACGCCCGTGGAGGATCTGCCGGTCGAGGTCGAGGATCTCGACATCGTGAAGCGGATGCTCGACATCCGCGACGGCGAAGAGCTGCCGATCCCCTTCCAGCAGGACTCCACCGCCCGCGGCAGCATGTCGGCCGCGGCACGGGAGCGCTGGCGGGTGGCGCTCGGCGACGAGGTCGACCAGGTCTCCGACGCGGAGTTCCTCGACCACTGGAACTACGCGATCTACCCGAACTTCCACCCGTGGGGCGGCTACAACCGCATCGTCTACCGCTTCCGTCCCAACGGCGATCGGCATGACCAGTGCATCTTCGAGGTCATGTTCCTCACGCCGTTCCGCGGCGAGCGGCCCAAGCCAGCCACGTGCACCTACGTCGGCTTCGGGGAGTCCGCGGCCGAGAAGGCGCCGGAGCTCTCGACACTCGCCATGGTGATGGACCAGGACTGCTTCAACATGGAGGCCGTCCAGCGCGGGCTGGCCACGACGCGCCGTACACACGCGGTCATGTCGAGCTACCAGGAGGCGATGATCACCTGGCGGCACGACCTGTTCGACGAGTGGATCACGCCACACGCGAACGGCAACGCGTCATGAGCGACCAGGTGCTGACCGAGCGCGTGACCTACGCGTCCATGGCGAGCGAGGTCGTCAAGGGTGCGATCCGCAACCCCTGGAACCCTCGCGCTTCCTACGTGTACGACGAGAGCACCGCAACCGTGCTGGTCACGATGGGCGCCCGCTGGGGCCGGTTCACGACCATCGGCGAGCACGTCGACGGTCCCCTGTTCGAAGCCGACCCGGAGCTGTGCATCTGGATGTCCAGGCCCCGACCCAAGAACCACCACCGCACCAGTCGCGTCGTCGAGATGTCCGGCGAGCACTGACCATGAACATCGGGCAGAACGGAAGCACCAAGATGACCCAGGACATTCGACCAGCCGCCTACATCGATGGCACGTGGCAGGCCGGCGACGAGACCGTCACGGTCACCGACTCGGCCAACGGCGACGTCGTCGGCCAGCTCACGCTTGGCTCGACCGGGCAGGCCTCGGCCGCAGTCGAGGCCGCGCATGAGGCCTTCCCCGCTTGGTCGGCCACGTCGCTCGAGGAGCGGCGGGAGCTGCTCGAACGACTGACCTCGGGCCTCGAGTCGCGCAGCGAGCAGATCGCAGAGGTGGCAGCTGCCGAGGTCGGCAGCATCATGTCGTTCTCGCGCCGCGTGCAGGCCGGCCTTCCCGTCCGCGTCCTGCGCGCCACGCTCGACGCGATGGACGAGGTCGACCACGAGGAGCTGATCGGTGCCTCTCGCGTCCGCGGCCTGCCCGTCGGCGTCGTCGCGGCGATCACACCCTGGAACTACCCGCTCTACCAGGTCATGGGCAAGCTCGCCCCGGCGCTGGCGGCCGGATGCACGGTCGTCGTCAAGCCACCGCAGCAGGCTCCGCTCACGGCGTACGACCTGGTCGAGGAGCTCGAGAAGGCCGGCTTCCCCGCTGGTGTGGTGAACGTCGTACAGGGCCGCGGCCCCGTCGTGGGTGAAGCCTTCTCCGGTCACCCGCTGGTCGACATGGTCAGCTTCACCGGCTCGACAGGTGCGGGCTCTCGGATCGCCGAGGTAGCGGCGCGCACGGTGAAGAAGACCGCACTGGAGCTCGGCGGGAAGTCGGCGAACATCTTCCTCGAGGACGCCGACCTGGACCTCGCCATCCCCGGCGCCGTGAAGTACTTCCTGATGAACAACGGCCAGACCTGTGCCGCCCTGACCCGACTCGTCGTACCACGGTCGATGAAGGCCGAGGTCGAGGAGCGGCTCGCAGCCGAGGTCGCCGCGCAGGTCGTCGGAGACCCCCGCAACGAGGCGACCACGGTCGGCCCGATGGTGAGCGCCGGCCAGCGCAAGGTAGTTGAGAGCTACATCCAGCGCGGACTCGACGGCGAAGGCCGGCTGCTGGCCGGCGGTCTCGACCAGCCCGAGGAGCTGGCAGGCGGTCACTACGTGCTGCCCACCGTCTTCACCGACGTCGACCCCGAGGCGACGATCGCCCAGGAGGAGATCTTCGGCCCCGTGCTCGTCGTCCACACGGTCGACTCGGAGGACGAGGCCATTCGCGTCGCGAACAACTCGCCCTACGGTCTGTCCGGGGGTGTCTGGTCGAGCGACACCGACCACGCGATCGCCATCGCTCGGCGGATCCGCACCGGCCAGGTCGCGATCAACGGCGCGTCGTTCAACGAGGCGGCGCCGTTCGGTGGTTTCAAGCAGTCCGGCTACGGCCGCGAGCTCGGCCGGCACGGCCTGCACGAGTACCTCGGCCCCCAGTCCCTGCAGTTCCCGGGCTGAGCGCGCAATGACTGACACGCTCACGACCCAGGCGCCCCCGACGGAGCAGCGGCTCGCCATGCATCGACTGATGCTGGAGATCCGCTACTTCGAGGAGACATGGACCCGGCTCTTCAACGCGGGCAAGACCGGCCCCGGCCACTCGTCGATCGGCATGGAGGCCATCGCGGCGGCGTTCGGAGTGCAGCTGCGCCCGGGCGACTCGACGTACGCGACCTACCGCGGCCACGCACACACGCTGGCCCGCGGCGTCCCGATGAAAGGCACCATGGCCGAGCTGCTCGGTCGCGCCACCGGCATCAACGGCGGCAAGGGCGGCTCGATGCATCTCACCAGCGTCGAGCACGGGATGATGGGCTCCTACGCGATCATCGGCGCGCACCTGCCGATCGCGGCCGGCACCGCCCTCGCGGCGCAGTACCTCGGCAAGGACGACGTCACCGTCTGCTTCTTCGGAGACGGGACCACGAACATCGGCGCCTTCCACGAGGCGCTCAACCTGGCCGCCGTGTGGAAGCTCCCGGTGGTCTACGTCTGCGAGAACAACCACTACATGGAGTACACCGCAATCTCCGAGGTCACCGCAGTCGACCGTCCTGCGGCAGACCGCGCTTCGGCGTACGGCCTCGAACCGATCGTCGTCGACGGCAACGACCCCGACGCGATGTACGCCGTCGCCCAGGACGCAATCGCCAGGGCACGTGCCGGCGAAGGCCCGTCGCTCATCGAGGCGCTGACCTACCGACACCTGGGACACGCGAGCTCGGACCCGGGCAAGTACCGCCCGGAGGAGGAGCTCGCCGAGTGGATGGCCAAGGACCCGATCCCGGCCTACCGACGGCGGCTGCTCGAAGCCGATGTCGACGCCGCCACGCTCGAGGCGATGGAGAGCGAGAGCAAGTCGAAGGCAGAGGAGGCGGCGACGTACGCCGTGGACTCCCCCCTGCCCGACGTACGCAACCTGGACAAGAACGTGTGGGCCGATGGAGGTTCGTCATGGCGGAGATGACCTATCGGTCCGCGATCACTCGGGCGATCCGGCAGGAGATGCTGAACGACGAGCGCGTGTTCCTGATCGGAGAGGACGTCGCCAAGGCCGGTGGTGTCTTCAAGACGACCGGGGGGCTGCTCGACGAGTTCGGGCCGAAGCGCGTCCTGGACACCCCGATCTCCGAGCAGGCGATCATCGGTGCAGCGATGGGGGCCGCGTCGGCGGGTCTGCGGCCGATCGCGGAGATCATGTTCGCCGACTTCGTGCTGGTGACCCAGGACATCGTCGCCAACCAGATCGCAAAGGCGCGCTACATGACCGACGGGCAGCTGACGCTGCCGCTGGTCATTCGCTACGGCTCGGGTGGTGGACTGCGCTTCGGTGCTCAGCACTCACAGAGCGTCGAGAACTGGATGATGATGATCCCCGGGCTCAAGGTCGTCGCGCCCTCGACACCGGAAGACCTCGTCGGCCTCTTCGCCGCTGCTGTGCGCGACCCGGACCCGGTCATGTTCATCGAGCACAAGGGGCTGCTCGCCTCCAAGGGCGAGGTGCCCGACGGCGAGATCGTCGACGAGCTCGGCAAGGCCAAGGTGCTGCGCAAGGGCAAGGACGCCACGATCGTCGCGATCGGCATGATGGTGCACCGCGCGCTCGAGGCGGCTGAGCAGCTCGTCGGGCACGGGATCGAGGTCGAGGTCATCGACGTCCGTTCGCTCGTGCCGCTCGACGTCACCACGATCCTGGACAGCGTGAAGCGGACCGGCGCCCTCTTCACCGTCGAGGAGAACCCGCGGCTGTGCGGCTGGGGTGCCGAGATCGTCTCCATCGCGGTGGAAGAGGCCTTCACCCATATTGACGGTGCGCCGGTGCGGATCACGACGCCGCACATCCCGCTTCCTCACGCCGGCGTGCTCGAGGACGCCGCGATCCCGTCAGTGGACCGGATCGTGGAGACGATCGCCAAGCACCTGCTCTGAACCACCGATGGTCACCTTGTTGGTCTCGACAGACGCTCGCAGGCTCGCTGCTCGACCAGCGTCAGACGTCGAGGACCAACCGGGGCGAGAGGCAGCGTGAGACACAGGGGAACATGGTCTCGCTGGCGTGCCGCTCGGCTTCCGTGAGGATCGAGTCTCGGTGCTCGGGGGTGCCTTCGAGGACGAAGACCTCGCAGGTGCCGCAGATGCCTTCCCTGCAAGAGCTCAGCACACGCACGCCGGCGGACGTGAGTGCGTCGAGGATGCTGGTGCCCTCGTCGACGGTCACCCTCCTATCAGACCGACGAGCCTCGACCTCGAAGGAGCCGGTGCTGACTGGCTCGTCCTGCTGCTTCGGGCTGAACCTCTCGACGTGGAGCTCGCCTCTTCGGGTGCGTGCGTGCATGCCTTCGACGGCACTCACCAGCCCCTCGGGGCCACAGCAGTAGATCGCCGTGCCGCTGTGGTCGAACTGCACCAGCGGCGGGACGGTCAGGAGACCGAGCTCGTCCTCGGGGACGACCTTCACCTTGTCGCCATACCGAGCGACCAGGTCGTCTGCGAACGCCATGGCCGACCGGCGCCGTCCGCCGTACACGAGGTCCCAGGGGACTCCCCGCTGTTCGGCCGCCGCGACCATCGGCATCAGGGGGGCGATGCCGACGCCGCCGGCGATGAAGCGGTACGCCGGTGCTTCTTCGAGCGGGAAGTGGTTGCGCGGGCCGCGGGCGGTCAGCACCGTGCCTGCCTCCACGTGCTCGTGCGCGTACGCCGATCCCCCTCGCGAGTCCTCTTCGCGAAGCACGGCCACGGCCCACTGCCGCTCGTCGGAGGGGTCGCCGCACAGCGAGTACTGCCGGACCGTGTCGCCGAGGCTGAGATCGATGTGTGCGCCGGGGGTCCAGGCCGGCAGGGGAGAGCCGTCGGGGACGGTCAGGGTCAGGCCGAGGACGCTGTCGGCCAAGCGCCTCGTCGTCGTGACGACGAGCTCGATGTTGACTTCGTCGTGCGTGGTCCGCATGTCACTTACTATAGACGTACCACAAGACGATGAGGAATAATCAGGCGATGATTATTAGCGTCTTCATCAAGTAACCAGGGAGCTGTAAGTCATGCTGACCATCCACGACCTCGCCGAGGTGCTCACCCTCGGCGGCACCGACCTGGGCACGAGCGACTGGCTGGAGATCGACCAGGCCAGGATCGACCGCTTCGCCGAGGCGAGTGGTGACCACCAGTGGATCCACGTCGACCCGGAGCGCGCAGCAGCCGGACCGTTCGGTGGGCCCATCGCCCACGGGTACCTCACCCTCGCGCTCGTCGTGCCCCTGCTGTGGGAGGTCGTCTCCTTCCCCCAGGACGCGATGGTCGTGAACTACGGCCTCAACAAGGTGCGCTTCCCGGCGCCCGTGCCGGTCGACAGCAAGGTGAGGCTGCGAGCAGCCATCGCGGACGTGACCGAGACGAAGGGTGGCGCGGAGATCGTGCTGGCACTCGCCGTCGAGGTCGACGGCTCCGACCGTCCGGCGTGCGTCGCCGAAGCCGTCTATCGCTATATCGGATGAGTCCCATGCCTGGCTGGCAGATCCCCGGTGTTCCGGCGGTTCCCAACGCGCTGGACCTGCTGCGTCTGATGCAGGTGCAGGCCGAGGTGCTCACCGAGCTCCCAGAGACCCTCGCCGAGCTCACCCGTGCCGTGCGAGGTCTGGCCGAGACCGTCGAGGCGACGAAGGAGACGGTCGCGACCGCGAGCCGTGTGGCCGACCGGTTGGAGCTGTTGATGGACGACCTGCAGGACCCGGTCCAGGGCCTGCGGCCCGGCATCGAACGCCTGAGCGTGGTGCTGGACGCGCCCGTCATCGAGAGACTTCCCGCGATCCTCGAGTCCGTGGAGAGCACCGTGCTTCCCGTGGCGCAGCGCGCCCAACGCCTGCGGACGCAGCTCGAACGGCTCGGAGAGCGGCGCCGCGCCGTCCGATCGCGCCTCCACCGTTAGCGCCGCCTCCACCCCGGCGGCCAGAGGGGTTGCGCTTCGGAGTGCCCGGGATGAAGGTGGGTGGACACGGGGGCGGCTACGAGGAGGGAATCCCCATGCGATCGTTCGCCGCTGCCATCGGGGTCACGATCACCGGTCTTATGGGGGCGACACTGCTCGCCGGGGTGCCGACCTCCTCCGCGTCGGACACCGCCCGTGTGGACAACGGTCGAGACCGGCTGGAGGTCTACCTCGTCGACGCCGGGCCTGACGACGTCGGCGTGCTGGCAGAGGCGGGCGTCGACACCACCCACCTCAACACCGTCGAGGGCGGGCGGGTCGAGGTTGTCGCCTCCCCGACCCAGGCGACGAAGCTGCGGGACCATGGCCTCTCGGTCACGGTGAAGCGGATCGACGGCGTGAAGGCCTCGACCGTCGCCGCACGGCGGCTCGCCGCGGGCCAGGTCGTCTACCGGTCCTACAGCGAGACCGGTGGCATCGCCGACCAGCTGAGGCAGATCGCCGCCCAGCACAAGACCCTCACCAAGCTCGTCACCATCGGCACGTCACGGCAGGGGCAGCCGATCCTGGCGGTCAAGGTCACCAAGGACGCCCGCCTGGTACGCGACGGGAAGCGGCCGGCCGTCCTGTACCTCGGCGCCCAGCACGCCCGCGAGTGGATCACCCCGGAGATGGTCCGACGGCTGCTGCTGCACGTCCTGGACGGCTACGGCAACGACCCGACCATCACCGGCCTCCTGCGGACCACGGAGCTGTGGTTCGTGCCTGTGGCCAACCCGGACGGCTACGACTTCACGTTCAGCACCGAGCGGTTCTGGCGCAAGAACCTGCGCGACAACAACGGCGACGGTCAGACAACGGTCGGCGACGGCGTGGACCCCAACCGCAACTATCCGACCAGGTGGGGATGGGACGACGAGGGCTCCTCGCCGGACCCGGCGAACGAGACCTACCGCGGTCCGTCGGCGGCGTCCGAGCCGGAGACCCGAGCCATCACCGGGCTCCTGGACCGCGTGACGTTCGAGTACCTCATCAACTACCACTCCGCCGCCGAGCTGCTGCTGTACGGCATCGGCTGGCAGGTGAGCACCCCGTCGCCCGACGACCTCATCTACGAGGCCATGGCCGGTGACGACGAGAACCCGGCCGTGCCCGGCTACGACCCCGACATCTCTGCCGAGCTCTACACCGTCAACGGCGAGACCGACATGCACGCGTCCGTCCGCAACGGGACCCTCGGCTTCACCCCGGAGATGAGCACCTGCCAGACCGTCAGCGACTCCGTCCCCGATGACGAGTGGCTGTCCGAGGACTGCCTGATGGTGTTCGACTTCCCCGACGACGAGGACCTGATCCAGACGGAGTTCGCCAAGAACGTGCCCTTCGCGCTCGCGGTCGCACTCTCTGCCGCGGACCCCGACGACCCGGTCTCCGTTGTCGGCCGGACGGTGCCGAACCTCGTCCCGGACGCCTTCACCGTCTCCCATGGCACCACCCAGCAGGTGGCCGTTCTGGGCAAGCGCGCGCTGTCCCTCAAGCGTCTGCGCTACTCCGTCAACGGCGGACGCACCCGCACGGCGCGGGTCTCGGAGTGGCGCGGCGGAGAGCGCTACGGCGACGGCTTCGACCACTACATCGCGGAGTACCGAGGCACCGTCACCGGAACCGCCCCCGGCGACTCGGTCAAGGTCTGGTTCACCGCCAAGAACGGCAAGGCCAACGTCACGAGTGCGGACTTCACCTACCAGGTGGCGAGCGACATCGGCGGTGACGTGCTCATCCTCGCGGCGGAGGATGTCACCGGCATCAGCCCGGCGCAGGGCGTCACCACGTCGAAGTACGCCGCGTCGTACGCCGCCGACCTTGCGGCGGCCGGTTACACCTCCGACGTCTACGACGTAGATGCCCACGGCCGTACGGCGCCGCACCACCTCGGCGTTCTCTCGCACTACGACGCCGTGGTCTGGCAGACCGGCGACGATGTCATCCCGAGGGCCGCTGGCCAGGTGCCCGGCACAGCGGCCGAGCTGGCACTCGACCTCGAGCTGACGGTGCGCGACTACCTGAACGAGGGTGGCAAGGCCATCGTGACCGGCAAGTACAACCAGTTCGCCCAAGCGGCCAACGGCGCCTACTACTACAACCCCTTCAACCCGCCGGAGTGCACGACGCCGGGGGAGTACCCCTGCCTGCCTCTGCTGGACGACTTCCAGCAGTACTGGCTGGGCGCCTACGACTATCTCGACGCCGCCGGCCAGGACCCCAACACCGGTGAGTCCGTGCCGTTGGCCGGCGACGCGGGTGCGTTCGCCGGCTTCGATGCGACGCTCAACGGGGCCGACTCGGCGGACAACCAGGACCACACCGCAGGCTTCCTGACCACCTCGTCGTTCCTGCCTGAGGCACAGTTCCCGCAGTTCGCCACTGAAGCGCCGGTGGAGTGGGTCGACGGCATCCCGTCGCGCTTCAACCCGTACACCGGTGCCTGGCTGGTCAACAGCCAGCAGGCCGACGAGAGCTGGAAGCGGCTGACCCGCGTGATCGACCTCACCGGCGCGACCAGCGGGTCCTTGGATCTCCAGACGTCCTACGAGGTCGAGGGTGACTGGGACTTCCTCCTCGTAGAGGCGCACACCGTCGGTGCCGACGACTGGACGACCCTGCCTGACACCAACGGTCACACCACGCAGGACACCGGGCTGAGCTGCCTGGACGGCTGGGTCGACCTGCACCCGTTCGTCGCTCACTACCAGGGTGCGGACTGCTCGCCCACCGGCACCACCGGCACGTGGAACGCCGCGACCGGCGACAGCGGCGGCTGGCAGCAGTGGAGCGTCGACCTCACGCCGTACGCCGGTAGGCAGGTCGAGGTGTCCATCGCCTACGTCAGCGACTGGTTCACGCAGGAGCGGGGTGTCAGCCTCGACGACCTGCGGGTGCTGGCGAACGGGAGCGTCGTCACCCAGACCTCGTTCGAGGACGGCTTCGGGGGGTGGACGGTCGCGCCGCCGCCGGAAGGCTCAGGTCAGGTCAACTCGTGGATCCGCTCGGACGCGCAGTTCGACGAGGGTGCCGTCGTCACCACCGACGACACCGTCTTCACCGGCTTCGGGGCCGAAGGGCTCACCGACGCGGCGAGCCGGGTCGAGTTCTTCGAGCGAGCGCTGGCACACCTGCTCGACTGACCGGCTCAGGTGAGCATCGTGACGGCCGCGGTGACGCCGGCAAGCACGATCAGGATGCGCAGGAGGGTCGGGGGGAGGCGCCGCCCGATGCGGGCACCGACGTAGCCGCCGACGACGGAACCGCCTGCGAGCAGCAGGATCGCCGGCCAGTCCAGCTCTGCGACCGCGAGGAAGATCACCGAGGCGACCAGGTTCGCCGCCAGCACGGCGAGAGTCTTCAGGGCGTTGACGATGCGCAGGTCGAGGTCCAGGCCGAAGCCGAGCACCGCGACCATCATCACGCCTGAGCCGGCGCCGAAGTAGCCGCCGTAGACGCCGGTGAGCGCAGCGAAGAACGCAGTGACCGGCGACATCGTGGTGCGTGGCTCGGGGACCGCGCCCTCATGGCGGCGCCGCAGCCACGTGGAGATGGTCGGCTGCGCGCCCACCAGCAGGCAGGTGAAAAGGATGAGCCAGGGCACGACCGACTCGAAGACCCCGGCCGGCAACGCCAGGAGCAGCGTGGCGCCCGCAACAGCGCCGACGGCACAGGTCAGGATGACGGCGATCGTGGCCCGGGGATGCTCGCGAAGCTCGCGTCGGTAGCCGAAGGAGCCGCTGAGCCCGGCCGGCGTCATGCCGACGGCGTTCGAGGCGTTGGCCACGACCGGAGGCAGACCGACCGCGAGCAGGACCGGGAAGCTCAGCAGCGACGCGACGCCCACCGTCGAGGTCAGCACTCCGGCGCCGAGCCCGGCGGCGAGGACGGCGAGCTGCTCTGCGCCGGTCACCGCTTCGGGCGGAGCAGGGCGACGTCGCTGACCATGGTTACGTGGGCGTGCATGGCCGCCGCGGCCGCGTCCGGGTCACCGGCTCGGATCGCGTCGGCGATGGCGCGGTGGCCGGCCAGCGAGGCGCGCGGGCGCCCCGGCTGCGACAGCGACTCGATGCGGGTCTCCTTGATCAGGTCGCTGATCTCGTCCATCAGCCGCGCCAGCAACATCGAGTGCGACGCCGCGGTCACCGCACCGTGGAACCGCTCGTCGCCCTCGACGCCGCGACCGCCCGCGTCGATGTCTGTCTCCATGCCGGAGAGGGCGTCCTCGATGCGCGCGAGGTCGTCTTCGGTACGCCGGGCCGCGGCCAGGGCCGCGATCTTGGTCTCCAGGGCGTCTCGGGTGTCGATGATCTCGGGCAGGCGGTCGGCATGGGCGCGGATCGCCTCGACGATGCGCTTCGTGCCGGCGTCGGTCACCACGGTGCCGTCGCCGTGCCGGACCGCGACGACGCCGATCACCTCGAGCGCCACCAGTGCCTGGCTCAGGGTCGCCCTGCTCACTCCCAGCCGCGCTGCCAGCTCGCGCTCGGGCGGCAGGCGGTTGCCCGCGGCGAGGCCGTTCTCGCTGATCCAGGTGGTGATCTGCTCGGCGACCTGTTCGTACAGCCTGGTACGGACCAGCGCCTGCGGGTATGAGCCTCCGGGGCCCTTGGACGACTCCGTCATCCCGGCAGTCTATTGACAATCGGCCCATTGACCTATTGGCTAGGCCACTGAGCCAACAGGTTGGAGCGCGGTCACCGGGCCGGGCAGGCAGGAAAGGACTGGCTATGGGACCGGAATGGGTGGCGATCATCGCGCTGGTAGCGCTGTTCGTCGTCGGCACGCTGATGCCGATCAACATGGGGGCACTGGCGTACGTCGCCGCGTGGCTGGTGGGGATGTACTCGCTCGACCTCGGCGAGAAGGAGATCCTCGCCGGCGTGAGTGGCGATCTCGTGCTGACGCTCATCGGCGTCACGTACCTGTTCGCCATCGCCCGCAACAACGGCACGGTCGACCTGATCGTCCGTAGTGCCGTGCGTGCCGTCGGGGGGCGGGTGGCTCTGATCCCCTGGGTGATGTTCGCCGTCACCGCCCTGCTGACCGCGATCGGCGCGGCAAGCCCGGCGGCCTGCGCCATCATCGGCCCGATCGCCCTCGGCTTCGCCGGCAAGTACCGGATCAACCCCCTGATGATGGGCATGATGGTCGTGCACGGCGCCCAGGGCGGCGGCTTCTCGCCGATCAGCATCTACGGCACGATCACCAACTCGGTGATGGAGCAGAACGGTCTGCCCTCCAGCGAGGTCGCCGTCTTCCTGGCCAGCCTCGTCGTGAACCTGCTGATGGCCCTGGTGCTCTTCCTCCTCTTCGGTGGCCGTGGCCTGATGAGCCGGCGCATCGACGTCGAGGAGTCCGAGGAGACGCTGACCGACGACCTCCACCGCGGCGGTGCCACCGTTCCGGCGCGCGGCCAGGGCACGTCGGCACCCACCGGCACCCAGGCGCTCGGCGTACGACGCGACCAGCTGCTCACTCTCGTGGCCTTCGTCGGCGTGGCCGTCATCGCGCTGGTCTTCGACAAGAACATCGGGTTCGTCTCCATCACCGCTGCCGTCATCCTCGCGATGCTCTCGCCCAACGAGCACAAGGACGCCGTCAAGCAGATCGCCTGGCCCACAGTGCTCCTGGTGGCCGGTGTCAGCACCTACGCCGCAGTGCTCACCGCAGCAGGCTCACCCGAGTTCGTCGGCAACTGGGCGGCCGGGCTCGGGGCGGTCGCGATCGGCGCCCTGATCCTCTGCTACGTCGGCGGAGTCGTCTCGGCCTTCGCCTCCTCGACGGCACTGCTGCCGGTGATCATCCCGATCGCCGTGCCCCTCATCGCGGACGGCGGGATCAGCGCAGCCATGTTCGTGGCAGCCCTGGCGGTGTCGTCGACGATCGTGGACGTCAGCCCGTTCTCCACGAACGGCGCACTGATGCTGGCCAACCGGCCGGACACGATCACCGAGCCGGTCTACTACAAGCAGATCCTCACCTACAGCGTGGTCGTGGTCCTGGTCGGACCGCTCCTCGTGTGGGCCGCCCTCGTTCTCCCGGGCTGGTGAGCAGCGCCATGACCCGCACGAACACCGGTCCCCTCGACGGGGTCCTGGTCGTAGACCTCTCCCGCGCCCTGGCCGGCCCGCACGCCACGATGATGCTCGGCGACCTGGGCGCCCGCGTGGTCAAGGTCGAGGCGCCGGAGCACGGCGACGACACGCGTGGCTGGGGCCCGCCCTTCGTCGGCGAGGGCAGCGACCGGCAGTCGACGTACTTCCTCTCCGCGAACCGCAACAAGGAGTCGGCCGCCCTCGACCTGAAGGACGACGCCGACCGCGAGGTGCTGCTGCGCCTGGTCGACCACGCCGACGTACTCGTCGAGAACTTCCGCACCGGCGTGCTCGAGCGGCTCGGCCTGGGCATCGAGTCGCTGCAGCGACGCAACCCCGGGCTGGTCGTCCTCTCCATCACCGGCTTCGGTCACGACGGCCCCGAGGGAGGTCGTGCAGGCTACGACCAGATCGCGCAGGGCGAGGCCGGGCTGATGTCGCTGACGGGACCGGGGCCGGACGACCCCCAGCGGGTCGGGGTGCCGATCGCCGACCTCCTCGCCGGCATGTACGGCGCGTACGGCGTGCTCGCCGCTCTCCACGAGCGCAGCCGCACTGGGCTCGGCACGGTGGTCCGCACCTCCTTGCTGGCTGCCGTGGTCGGCGTGCACGCGTTCCAGGGGACCCGGTGGACCGTGGCCAACGAGGTCGGTCGAGCGCAGGGCAACCACCACCCGTCGATCGCGCCGTACGGCCTCTTCCACTGCCGCGACGGCGCCGTGCAGATCGCCGTGGGCAGCGAGGGGCTGTGGCGACGCTTCTGCGAGGGCTTCGGGCTCGACCCGGCCGAGCGCGGCCTGGCCACCAACGCCGAACGCGTCGCCGACCGCGCCCGGGTCATCGAGGTCGTCGAGGGCGCCTTCGCGTTCTGGGATGCCGAGCAGCTGCTCGAACGGCTGGCCGAGCTCGGCGTGCCGGCCGGCAAGGTGCGCACGCTGGACGAGGTCTACGCGTGGGACCAGACCGCCAGCCAGGGCCTGCTCGTCGACGTGGAGCACCCGACGCTCGGCGGGCTCACGCTGCCGGGCCCGCCCCTGCGGTTCTTCGACGCGGGCGGAACCGAGGTCACCCGTCGTGAGCACGCGGCCCCGCCGCTGCTCGACCAGGACCGCGCCACGATCGAGGCGTGGCTCGACGCGGCTGACGCAGCGCGTCCGGAGGTCCAGCGGTGACACGTCGCTCAGCCGGCGAGATCATCGCCGGCGTGCTCGATGCGCATTCCTTCGAGTCGTGGGACCAGCCGGTCGACGTGTCGACGTACGACGAGGCCTACCGTCGCGAGCTCGCGGCTGCCGCCGAGAGGTCCGGCACCGACGAGTCGGTCGTCACCGGCCGCGGCCTCGTGCGAGGCCGCCCGGTCGCTGTCGTGGTCAGCGAGTTCGGCTTCCTGGCCGGGTCGATCGGGCGTGACACCGCGCAGCGCATCGTCGCCGCCGTACGACGTGCGACCGCCGCCGGTCTTCCCCTGCTGGCCACGACCTCGTCCGGCGGCACTCGCATGCAGGAGGGCACACCTGCGTTCGTCGAGATGGTCGCGATCACCCGTGCCGTCATGGACCACCGGCGAGCCGGGCTGCCCTACCTGGTGCACCTGCGCAACCCGACCACCGGCGGCGTCTTCGCGTCGTGGGGCTCGCTCGGCCACCTCACCGTCGCGCAGCCCGGCGCGCTGATCGGCTTCCTCGGCCCGCGCGTGTTCGAGGCCCTCAACGACCGCGCCTTCCCGGCCGGCGTCCAGACCGCGGAGAACCTCGCTGCCAAGGGCGTCATCGACGCGGTCGTCGCAGACGAGGACCTCCCGGAACTCGTCGACCGGGCCCTGTCCGTGCTCGTCGACGGACCGTCACCCTCGACCCTTCCCCGTCGTACAGCGGCCCTGCGGCCGGGACGCTCGGCGTGGAGCGCGATCCTGGAGACCCGGCGCAGCGAACGCGTCGGCGTGCGCGACCTGCTCCGCTACGGCGGCAGTGGGACGATCCGCCTGCACGGCACCGGTGAGGGCGAGCGGGACGACAGCGTGGTCCTCGCCCTCACGCGCCTTGACGGCATCCCCTGCTTGGTCGTCGGTCAGGACCGCAGCCGCCAGTCTCCCGAGACCCCGCTGGGGCCGGCTGCGCTGAGGGCGGCTCGGCGCGCGATGCGTCTTGCCGAGGAGCTCCGCCTGCCCCTCGTCACCGTGATCGACACTCCTGGCGCCGAGCTGTCGGCGCGTGCCGAGGAGGGCGCGATGGCTGGGGAGATCGCTCGCTGCATCGCCACCCTCTCGACCATGACCGTGCCGACGGTGTCGGTGCTCCTGGGCCAGGGCTGTGGCGGTGGTGCGCTCGCGCTGCTGCCGGCTGACACCGTCATCGCAGCCGAGAACGCGTGGCTCGCTCCCCTCCCTCCGGAGGGGGCGAGCGCCATCGTCCACTCCGACACGCGTCACGCGGTCGGCATGGCCGAGGCACAGCACGTGCGCGCGGAGGACCTCTACGCCGCGCACGTCGTCCACCACGTCGTACCGGAGCTGGCCGGTGACGACGCCGAGTCGCTCGCCGTCGCGGTGGCAGCAGAGGTGGGTGCCACGCTCGCGGCGCGCGCCGACGTGACCGCGGCCTAGAGCGACAGGTTGGCACCCGAGTCGGTGTCGAACACGTGCACGTGGTGCGGGTCGGTCGTGACGTGGATGGTGGCGCCCTTGTCGAGGAACCGGCGGGCCTGGACCCGCACGACGACCTGCTCGGGCGTCCCCTCGACATCGCAGGTGCCGTAGACGTAGGCGTCCGAGCCCAGCTCCTCGATCACCGTGACCTTGACCGGGAGGCCGGCCCCGGGGGTGCCCTCGCCCTCCTCGATGACCCGCCACGCCTCGGGGCGCACGCCCACGGTGATCGGGCCGCTCGCCTTGGCTGCGGCGGCCCGATCCACGGGCACTTCATAGCCACCGATCCGGGCGGTGCCTGCGACGGCGGTCGCGCGCAGCAGGTTCATCGCCGGCGAGCCGATGAAGCCGGCGACGAAGAGGTTGGCGGGGCGGTCGTAGAGGCCGAGGGGGGTGTCGACCTGCTGGAGGAGGCCGTCCTTGAGGACCGCGACGCGGTCGCCCATCGTCATCGCCTCGACCTGGTCGTGGGTGACGTAGACAGTCGTGATCCCGAGCCGCTGCTGCAGGGCGGCGATCTGGGTGCGGGTCGAGACGCGCAGCTTGGCGTCGAGGTTGGAGAGCGGCTCGTCCATGCAGAACACCTGCGGCTGCCGCACGATGGCCCGGCCCATCGCGACGCGCTGCCGCTGGCCGCCGGAGAGCGCCTTGGGCTTGCGGTCGAGGTAGTCCTCGAGGTCCAGGAGCTTGGCAGCCTCCTGCACGCGGGCGGTGCGCTCGCTCTGGGGCACCTTGGCCATCTTCAGTGCGAAGGCCATGTTGTCCGCGACGGTCATGTGGGGGTAGAGCGCGTAGTTCTGGAACACCATCGCGATGTCGCGGTCCTTCGGTGGAGTGTGCGTGACGTCGCGGTCGCCGATGGTGATGGTGCCGCTGGTGACCTCCTCGAGGCCGGCCAGCATCCGTAGCGAGGTGGACTTGCCGCATCCCGACGGTCCGACGAGCACCATGAACTCGCCGTCCTGGATCTCCAGGTTGAGGTCGCGTACGGCGGGACGGTCGGTCCCGGGGTACTGCAGCTCGACCTCGTTGTAGACGACTGCGGCCATGATGGTTCCCTTCGTTGGTGCTAGACGATGTCGACCACGACGCCAACGGCGCGGAGGTCTGCGACGAGCTTCTCGTCGGCGCCGGAGTCGGTGACGACGCGGTGGATGCTGGTGGTCTCGCAGATGCGGGCGAACGAGCGCCGGCCGAGCTTCTCCGAGCCGGCGACGACCGTCACCCGCCGGGCACGCTCGACCATGAGCGCGTTGATGCTGGCCTCGCCCTCGTGGTAGCAGCTCGCGCCGCTCGCCGCCTCGAGGCCGTCGACGCCGAGGACCAGGTGGTCGAGCCAGAGTGCAGCCAGCACCTGATGGGCCAACGGGCCGACGACCTCATAGGACTGCGGCCGCGCGACACCGCCGACGGAGACGGTCCGGATGTGCGGGCGCAGCACCATCTCGGTGGCGATGTTCAGGGCGTTCGTCACGACCGTCAGCGCGGGCTGCTGCCCGGTGTCGGCGAGGTCCGCGCGCGCGGCGACGTGCCGGGCGACCAGCGACGTCGTCGTACCACCGTTGAAGCCGATCACCTGCCCGGTCTCCACCAGGGCCGCGGTATGGGTCGCGATGCGCTCCTTGGCTCCGGCGTCGCCGCCGCCGCGGTAGCGCACCGGCAGGTCGTAGGCGACGGTCGTCGCGACGACGCCTCCGTGGGTGCGGGTGACCAGCTGCTGGCTGGCCAGCGCGGTGAAGTCGCGGCGGATCGTTGCGTCGGACACGTTGAGGGCCGCGGCCGCGTCGCTGACGGAGAGCCGTCCCCGGCCGGCCAGGAGATCCATGAGGGTGCGCATGCGCCAGGCCCGGTCGGACCTCTCCTCGTCGGTGGGGGTCACGGGCTCGACCTCGCTCACTTGACACCGCCGGCCGTGAGACCGGCGACGAGCCGGCGTTCGATGAGCGCGAAGAGGATCACGACAGGGACGATACCGACGACCGACACCCCGAAGACGTACTGCCAGGAAGTCGAGTACTGCCCCACGAACTTGGTCAGCGCCACCGAGAGAACCTGGTTCTTGTCGGTGGTCAGGATCACCAGGCTGGCGGCGAACTCGTTCCAGCACGCCACGAACGTGAAGATGATCGCGGTGACGATGCCCGGCCACGTCAGGGGCAGCGTGACGGTCGTCAGGGTCTTGAGGCGGCCGGCCCCGTCGAGCGAGGCGGCCTCCTCGATCTCCTTGGGCACG
The DNA here is from genome assembly GCA_963765905.1 of uncultured Actinomycetota bacterium. Classification (GTDB taxonomy): domain Bacteria; phylum Actinomycetota; class Actinomycetes; order Propionibacteriales; family Nocardioidaceae; genus SSC3. Next base: position 807,487 of record CAVXXY010000006.1, on the reverse strand, counting down.
GCTGCGAAGAACGAGTGCATCATCCAGAGCGCGAAGGAGAGGTTGAACGCCGCGTTGACCAGGATCATCGCGGTCCAGGTGTCGTTGAGGCCCACGGCCAGGAACTCCCGGAACAGGCCCGTGGCGAGCACGGTCGGCTGCAGCATCTGCGTGATCAGCACGAGGAGCAGGAACAGGAGCCTGCCGCGGAACTTGTGGCGCGCGGTGTAGTACGCCGCGGGCATCGCCACGACCAGCACCAGGATCGTGGCGACCACCGAGATGACGATGGTGCTGACCAGGTTGTAGGGCAGCGGTGTCTCGGGGGTGCTCCACATGTCGAGGTAGTTCTCGGGGTGCCACTCGGTCGGCAGGTAGGTCGGCGGCACCTTGAGGATCTCGGCACGTGACTTGAACGAGCCGATGATCATGATGATGTAGGGGAGCAGGAACACCAGGGCCACGACTGCGCCGGCCAGGCTGAGCAGCCACGGCGACCGTCGGCTGCGAGTGCTGCGTTGCTTCGTGCTGCTCACGGCTCAGTCCTCCGGCATGGGGCGCACGAGGCGCAGGTAGGCCAGGATGACGACCAGGACGATCGCGAAGTTCAGCACGGAGAGTGCCGCCGCGGTGTCCACCTGCCGATCGGCCTGGATGAGCTTGAAGATCAGGGTGGTCGACGTGTCCGCGTCGTAGCCGGGGATGCTGCCGGTCATGGTGCGCAGGATCGGTAGCGAGTTGAACACGTTGATGATGTTGATGATCGTGGCGACTGCCAGAGCGCCACGGAGGTTGGGCAGGATCACGTTGAAGTAGGTGCGGAACCGCCCAGCCCCGTCGACCTCGGCGGCCTCCAGGATCTCCTCCGGGATGGCCTGCAGACCGGCCAGGATGGTGTAGGTCGTGAAGGGCAGCGACACGAACACCGCGGTGCCCATCGACACCAGGAACGCCGGCAGCGGGTTCTTGGTGAACCCGAACGGCTCATCGAGGATGCCGATGTCGACCAGCGCCTGGTTGATCACGCCGTAGAACGGGTCGAGCCCGTAGTACAGGACGATCGAGGTCATCACGACGCTCGACGCCCAGGGCACGATCACCGCGAGCCTGACCAGCCGCCGGCCAGGGAAGGCCTGGTTCAGCAGCTGGGCCAGAGCCAGCGACAGCACGATCGTGACGACCACGACGCCGACGACCCACACCACGGTGTTGGTGAGCACGCGCGGGAGGATGTCGAGGCCGAGCACGCGGTCGTAGTTGTCCAGCCCCGCCGGACCCCGGTCGGTGCCGAACTCCGAGAGGTCCCTGGTCGAGGTCCAGAGCATGTAGCCGGCCGGGAAGAGCACGACTCCTGTGATCAGCAGCAGTGCAGGACCGATCCACGGCAAGGCCGTGAGCGAGGGTCGTGTCTTCCCGGTCGGCATGTCAGCTCCTCTGTTGGTCTCCCGAGATCAGGAGGCTTCGGCCTTCGCCTGGATCTCACCGAGTACGTCGGCCGGCGACTTGCCCTGGCCGATCTGGCCCACGAGGCTCTGGAACGCGCCCTGCGCCGCGGACCAGTTCGGGTTCGTGCTCGGGTAGAACTTCGCCGAGGGCAGTGCGTCGAGGAAGACCTGGAGGCTCGGGTCGCTGAACGCCGCCGCGGCGGACTTGGTCACCGGCAGGAACTTCTCCGTGGTGACGAAGTTGCTGTAGACCTCCTGCGAGTAGAAGTAGTCCAGGAACTTCTGGATCGACTCCTGCTTGTCACCGTCGTTCTTGAACGCCATCAGGTGGTCGGCCACGCCCAGGGTCACCGGTGCGGCGTCCTTGCTCGGGATCGGCGCGAGCTCGTACTCCAGGTCCGGGTTCTCGGCCTCGATCTGCCCCACCGTGGGCGGAAGAGCCTCGATGAAGCCGATCTTGCCCTGGATGAACACGTTGATGAGCGGGGTGCGGTCGGTCGCGCCCGGGTCCTTCTGGGTGGCCTTCTCGTCGATCATCTTCTTCATGAAGGTGACCGCCTCGGTGGCCTCGGGCGTGTCGATGGTCAGGCTGTCGCTGTCACCCCAGCTCGCGCCGGCACCGAAGGCCCAGATCGAGGTCTCGGCCTGTGCCTCTTCGGAGCCCAGCGGCATGCCGTAGCCGCTGACTCCGCCGCCGAGCGCGCTGATCTTCTTCGAGGCCGCCAGCAGCTCGTCCCACGTCTTGGGGATCGAGGCGACACCGGCGTCCTTCATCAGCTTGGTGTTGACGAACATCGTGCGCGCCGAGGCGATCAGCGGCAGACCGTACTGGGTGCCGTCGATGGAGGCGTTCTCCTTGAACGAGTCCTGGAAGTCGCCGAGCGTGTCGTCGGAGACGACCTCGTCGGCGGAGAAGAGCAGGTCGTCCCCGGCGAAGCCGGCGAAGGCGTCGATGTTGAGGATGTCCGGCGCCTGGTCGGACTGCACCTTCGTGCGGACGACGTCGTTGATGTTGTCCCAGGACTGCACCTCGAGGTTGACGTCGACGTCGGGGTTGTCAGCCTTGAAGTCCTTGATGATGCCTTCCCACAGACCCTTGGTCGCGTCGCTGTACGACGGCACCAGCAGGTCGATGCTCGAGCCACCGCTCTCGCTGCCCTCGTCGTCGCCGAATCCGCAGGCCGTTGCCGTCAGCCCGAGACCCAGCACTAGTGCGCCGATGCTCAGCGATCTGCGGACCGATGCCGGTGTTCGCTTCACGATTCCGCCTCTCCTCGGACTGTGTCCGAGCCTGATTGCTTGAGCGCATTTCGTTGATCGTTTACGCTCAATCTGTCATCTGTGATGCAGATCATTGTCCTTCTTTCACGCTGACGTCAAGCACCTGCTGATTGTTTCTGATCGAAATAGCACTGGTATTGACAGAAACAATCTTGGTCCATCATGCTCGACTGGACACGAAAGGGGAACGACCACGCATGCAGACCTCGCCACCCACCACACACCTCGAGATCGAGATCGCCACCCAGCCCCAGGACTGGCTGGACGCTCGCGCGACGGCCGACGCTCACCGGTCACTGCTGCCGGCTCCCGGCGAACGTGTCGCCGTGGTGGGCTGCGGCACGTCGCTCTACATGGCTCGTGCCTTCGCGGCACTCCGGGAGAGCGGGGGCCACGGCGTCACCGATGCGTGGACGCCGACCGAGCACCGCCTCGACCGCGGCTACGACCGGGTCGTCGCCATCACCCGCTCCGGTACGACGACCGAGGTGCTCGAGCTTCTCGACGCGGTCCGCGGCGTCGTCCCCGCAACTGTCATCACATCGTCGGCGGGCACTCCCGTGCTGGACCTGGCTGACGGGATCCTCACCGAGTCCGTCGACGAGCAGTCGGTGGTGCAGACCAGGTTCGCCACCAGCACCCTGGCGATGCTCCGCTGGCACCTCGGAGAGGACCTGACCACGGTCGCGGCCCAGGGCCAGGCGGTCCTCGACGCGAGCGACGACTCGTTCGCAGCGGCGCTGGACGCCGACCAGATCACGTTCGTCGGACGCGGCTGGACCAACGGCATGGCCGACGAAGCCGCGCTCAAGCTGCGGGAGTCCGCCCAGGCCTGGACCGAGTCCTACCCGATGATGGAGTACCGCCACGGCCCGGTGAGCATCAGCGCGCCCGGTCGCGTCGTGTGGGCCTTCGGCGAGCCGGTGGAGGGCTTCGAGGACGACGTCAAGCGCACCGGGGCGACGTTCCTCAACGCCCCCGTCGACGCGATGGCCGACCTCATCCGCGTGCACCGCCTGTGCGTGGCCAAGGCCCGCAAGCACGGGCTCGACCCCGACCAGCCGCGCAACCTGACCAGGTCGATCATCCTGAGCCACCCCGCCTGATCTGGAAGGCTGAACGTCATGTCCTCCAGTCCGGTGGTCCTCGCCTTCGATGTCGGTGGCACCTCGGTCAAGGCTGCCGCCTTCGACCGCGAGCTCACACCGCTCGCCGAGACCCGCCGACCGAGCCGGCGCGGCCCGGCGATCCTCGACGCGATCAACGACGCGGCCGACGCGCTGCTGGCCGAGCTCACGCCCGACCAGCGCGGGAGGGTTGCCGCGGCCGGCGTCGGCCTTCTCGGCCTGGTCGACAGCAGCCGCGGAGTCGTCGTACGCGCAGTGAACCTCGGCCTCCAGGAGCTGGACGTCGCCGGCCCGCTGTCACGGCACCTCGGCATCCCGGTGGTCATCGGCCACGATGTCCAGGCTGCGGCGGAAGCCGAGCTGCGCCTGGGCGTCGACGTGGACGACCCGTTCGTCGCGATCATCGGCACCGGCATCGCCGGCGTTGCCTTCGTCGACGGCAAGGCGGTGCGCGGTGTGAGCGGCCAAGCCGGCGAGTTCGGGCACATCGTCGTACGGCCGGACGGTCCGATGTGCGAGTGCGGTGCCCGGGGCTGTCTCGAGGCCGTCGCCTCCGCTGCCGCGGTTGCGCGCAGGTACACCGAGCTGACCGGGCGCGAGGTCTCGGGCGCACTCGAGGTGGTGACTGCGATCCCGCACGACCAGGACGCCGCACTGGTCTGGGACGAGGCAACCTCGGCCCTGGCTGACGGGCTGCTGACGGTCTGCGCGCTGCTCGCACCCGGGGCCATCATCCTGGGTGGCGGGCTGGCTGAGGCCGGCGAGGCGCTGACGGGTCCGGTCACGGCGTACCTGAAGGAGCGCGCGCACGTCCCCGTCGTTCCGCCGGTGCGCACCGCCACTCTCGGCCGTCGAGCCGGCGTGGTCGGCGCGGCACTGCTGGCACTGGACACCCTGCGGTGACCACCGTCCGGGCCCGGCTGCTGACCGCCGACCAGGACCTCCCCGACGCCGTGCTGGTGGTCGAGGACGGCCACGTGGTCTCGGTCGAGCCCGGCGGCGGCGACGCCTCGGAGCAGGTCGTCCTGCCCGGGCTGGTGGACGTGCACTGTCACGGTGGTGGCGGCGCGTCGTTCACCAACGGCTCGCTGGAAGAGGCCCGGGCCGCGGCTGGCCATCACCTCTCCCAGGGCACCACCACGCTGGTCGGGAGCGCTGTCACCGACAGCGTCGACCGGATGCTGTCCGTGGTCGAGACGCTCGCCGACGCTGTCGACGAGGGAGCGCTTGCGGCGATCCACATCGAGGGACCGTTCCTCAGTGCCGAACGATGCGGCGCCCAGGACCCGGCCCACCTGCGCGCGCCCGACCTCGACCTCGCTGCTCGGCTGCTCGACGCGGGCCGCGGACACGTCCGGGTGATGACGGTCGCTCCCGAGCTCGAAGGCTCCGACGAGCTCGCCGACCTGCTGACCTCCCGTGGCGTCGTCGCCGCCGTCGGGCACACCACGGCCACGGCGACCCGGACCACGGAGTTCCTGCGGCTCGCCGGCCGGGACCTCGTCACGCACCTGTTCAACGGCATGCCGCCGATGCACCATCGCGACCCCGGCCCGGTCGCCGGCTCGCTCGCCGCCGCGGCTGCCGGGGACGCGCGGGTGGAGCTGATCGCCGACGGGGTCCACCTCGCTGACGAGACCGCTGCCAGCGTGTTCACCATGCTCGGGCGCGACAGCGTCGTGCTCGTCTCGGACGCGATGGCAGCGGCCGGCATGAGCGACGGGACCTACCACCTCGGACCGCAGGCCGTCCGCGTCACCGACGGCGTTGCGCGCCTGGTCGACGGAGACTCCATCGCCGGCGGTACGGCGCGCGCTGTCGACCTGGTGCGGCGGCTGGTCGCCCATGGGCTGCCGCCGACGGACGTGGTGCGGGCCGCGACGACCAACCCGGCAGGAGTCCTCGGGCTTCGGGCGGGCCGGTTGGACCCCGGCGCCCCCGCCGACCTGGTCGTGACCGACCTCGAGCTCCGTCCGGTCCGGGTGATGCGCGCGGGGGAGTGGGTCGCATGATCCTGACCGTCACCTGCAACCCCGCGATCGACACCACCTACGCCGTCGATGGCTTCGTCCCCGGCCGGGTGCATCGCGTGGTCGGCGTGGACGAGCGGCCAGGCGGCAAGGGCGTCAACGTCGCGCGCGTGCTCCACCAGCTCGGCGAGGCCGTCACTGCGCTCGGCCTGGGCGATGCCGGCTTCGCGGCCAGGGTCGAGGCGCTCGGGCTCCCGGCCTCGTTCGTCCCGCTTCTGCCCGCCGTGCGTCGCACACTGGTCGTCCAGGACGCGGGAGCCACCACCTCGCTGTGGGAGCCGGGCCCTGTCGCCGGTGACGGAGCGGGCGCCGCGCTGGTCGACCTGGTCGGCCGTCACCTCCAGAGTGCGACCGCGGTCGTGGTCTCCGGCAGCCTTCCCGCCGGAGTCGACCCCTCGCTGCCCGCGCAGATCGCCGCGCTCGCGAGAGCGGCCGGAGTGCCCGCAGTCCTCGATCTCGATGGCGAGGCACTAGCGATCGCGCTGGCACAGGGCGGTGCCGTGCTCACCCCCAACCGCGACGAGCTGGCCGGGCTGCTCGGCTCCGACCAGGGCGACCTCGCGCAGGCCGCCACCGAGCTCGCGCTGCGCAACCGCGCGCCCGTGGTGCTGACCCTGGGCGAACACGGGCTCCTGGCCGCCGACGGCTCGGGCTGCTGGCATGCGTCTCCTCCCAGCCGGCTCGCCGGCAACCCGACGGGAGCCGGCGACGCGACCGCGGCCGGCATCGTGCGCGGTCTCGCGCGGGGCTCGAGCATCGCGGCGACGCTTCCCGACGCCGTCGGTCTCGGAGCCGCAGCCGTGCTGGCCCCCGTCGCGGGAGAGGTGGACGTCGCCGTGGCCCGCCGTCTCACCGATGCGGTCCAGGTCGAGCCCGTCGACTCCTTCACCCTTCCCAGCACCCTCGCCAGCACGCTTGCCAGCGCCAACGAAAGCTGAGCCATGCCTCTCGTCCCCCTGCCGTCACTGCTCGCCCCCGCCCGCGCCGAGCGACGCGGTGTGGGCGCGATGAACGTCATCCAGCTCGAGCTTGCCGAGGCGATCATCACCGGAGCCGAGCGCGCCGGTCTCCCGGTGGTGCTCCAGATCTCGGAGAACACCGTCGCCTACCACGGTGCGCTCGCGCCCATCGCTCGTGCGTGCCTGGCGCTGGCCGAGGAGTCCTCCACGGAGGTCTGCGTGCACCTGGACCACGCCGTCAGCGTCGACCTGGTGCACGAGGCCGTCCTGCTCGGCATCCCGTCGGTGATGTACGACGCGTCGGCGATGGACTACGAGGACAACGTCGTCGCCACCGCCTCGGTCGTGGCCTGGTGCCGCGAGCGCGATGCGACCGTCGAGGCCGAGCTCGGAGAGGTCGGGGGCAAGGACGGCGTGCACGCACCCGGCTTACGCACGAAGCCGCACGAGGCGACCGAGTACGTCGAGCGCACCGGGGTCGACGCCCTCGCGGTCGCGGTCGGGTCGTCCCACGCCATGACGACGCGCACCGCTGTGCTCGACGACGACCTGATCAGCGACCTGGCCGCCGCGGTCGACGTACCCCTCGTGCTGCACGGCTCCTCCGGCGTGCCGGACGCCGGCCTGGTCAGCGCGGTCGCTGCAGGCATCACGAAGGTGAACATCGCGACCCACCTCAACGCCGCGCTGACCGGTGCTGTGCGCACCGCGCTCGCAGACCCGGCACTCGTCGACCCGCGGAAGTACCTCGGTCCCGGGCGCGAGGCCGTGGCCGCCGAGGTGGAGCGACTGCTGCGGCTGCTCGCGCGTCAGTAGCAGCGCTCAGGCGCCGGGAGACACGGTCTCGGTGAACAGGCTGCTGTAGGCGTTCAGTGCGGGCTGACCGCCGAGGTGCGCGTAGAGCACCGTCGAGTCCCGGGGGATCTCGCCACTGCTGACGAGGTCGACCAGGCCGGCCATCGACTTGCCTTCGTAGACCGGGTCGAGGATCACGCCCTCGAGCCGGGCGGTGAGGCGGATCGCGTCCAGGGTGGACTCGACGGGGATCCCGTAGAGGTCGCCGGCCCAGCCTTCCAGGACGGTGATCTCGTCGTCGCGCAGCGGGCGCTCGACGCCGATCAGCTCGGCGGTCGCCCGGGCGATCCGGCCAACCTGGTCACGCGTCTCGTCCAGCTTGGCGCTCGCGTCGATGCCGATGACACGTCGGGCCCTCGCGCCGTCCTCCTCGAGCGCGGCGAACCCCGCGACCATGCCGGCGTGGGTCGAACCGGTGACCGAGCAGACCACGATCGTGTCGAAGAAGACGCCGAGCTCGCGCTCCTGCTCAGCCACCTCATAGGCCCAGCTGGCGAAGCCGAGGCCGCCGAGGCGGTGGTCGGAGGCACCCGCCGGGATGGCGTACGGCGTGCCGCCGCGCGCGACGACGTCGTCGATCGCCTGCTTCCAGGAGTCTTTGAAGCCGATGCCGAAACCGGCCGAGTCGATCCGTACCTCCGCCCCGAGGATGCGACTGAGCAAGATGTTGCCCACGCGGTCGTTGACGGGGTCGGGCCAGTCCACCCACTTCTCCTGGACGAGCACGGCTTTGAGTCCCAGCCGCGCCGCCACAGCTGCCACCTGGCGCGTGTGGTTGGACTGGTAGCCGCCGATCGACACCAGGGTGTCGGCGCCCTGGGCGAGCACGTCGGGCACGACGTACTCCAGCTTGCGGGTCTTGTTGCCGCCGTAGGCCAGGCCTGAGCTGCAGTCCTCCCGCTTCGCCCAGAGCGCCGCGCCGCCGAGGTGCTCGGAGAGGCGGGCGAGCGGATGGACCGGGCTCGGCCCGAAGGTGAGTGGGTAGCGAGGGAAGTCCGACAGAGCCATGGTGGGAAGTCAACCATCCGGCTCAGCGGGCCGAAGTCAGATTGTCGCCTAGAGCGCGAATTCAGCGACAGACTGTCGCTGGTCGTAGCCGCGTGCGGCTGTGAGAGTGTGGGGATGAGGACTGCGAACATCCAGCCGACCATCCAGCCGACCATCCAGCACTGGGCAGACGGCGCGTCGTACGCCGGCGCTTCGGGACTCACCGGCGACGTGACCAACCCGGCGACCGGAGAGGTGACCGGGCAGGTCGCCTACGCCGACAGCGCCGACGCCGAGCACGTGATCGGCGCGGCCGTGGCAGCGCGACAGGCGTGGGCTGAGACCTCGCTCTCGCGCCGCGCCGCCATCGTGTTCGCGTTCCGAGAGCTGCTGAACGCCCGCAAGGAGGAGCTGGCCGCGATCATCACGGCCGAGCACGGCAAGGTGCTGTCCGACGCGCTCGGTGAGGTCTCCCGCGGACAGGAGGTCGTCGAGTTCGCCTGCGGCATCGCCCACCTGCTCAAGGGTGGCTACTCCGAGGAGGTCGCGACCGGGGTCGACGTCCACTCCAAGCGCCAGCCGCTTGGTGTCGTCGGCATCGTCAGCCCGTTCAACTTCCCGGCGATGGTGCCGATGTGGTTCTTCCCGCTCGCGATCGCCGCGGGCAACACCGTGGTGCTCAAGCCCAGCGAGAAGGACCCGTCCGCGTCGGTGTGGATCGCGGAGCTGTGGAAGGAGGCCGGTCTTCCCGACGGCGTCTTCAACGTCCTGCACGGTGACAAGGTGGCGGTGGACGCTCTGCTGGACCACCCCGAGGTCAAGGCTGTCAGCTTCGTCGGCTCCACGCCGATCGCGCGCTACGTCTACGAGCGGGCCAGCCAGAACGGCAAACGGGTGCAGGCCCTGGGAGGCGCCAAGAACCACATGGTCGTGCTGCCCGACGCCGACCTCGACCTGGCTGCGGACCAGGCGGTCAACGCCGGGTTCGGCTCCGCGGGGGAGCGGTGCATGGCGATCAGCGTCCTGGTCGCCGTCGGCCCGATCGCCGACGACCTCGTCGCCAAGGTGGCCGACCGCGCGCGCACCCTGCGGATAGGTGACGGGACGCGTGGCACCGACATGGGTCCGCTCGTGACGAAGGTGCACCGGGACAACGTCGCGGCGTACGTCGACGCTGGCGAGGGCGCCGGCGCGAAGGTCGTGGTGGACGGGCGCGAGCTGCAGGTCGACGGCGAGGAGACCGGCTTCTGGCTCGGGCCCACGCTGCTGGACAACGTCGCGCCGGACATGTCGGTCTACACCGACGAGATCTTCGGGCCAGTGCTGTCGGTCGTCCGGGTCGCCACCTACGACGAGGCGGTCGAGCTGGTGAACGCCAACCCCTACGGCAACGGCGTCGCCATCTTCACCTCCAGCGGAGGGGCGGCCCGCAAGTTCGAGCACGACGTCGAGGTCGGCATGATCGGCGTCAACGTGCCGATCCCGGTCCCGATGGCCTACTACTCCTTCGGCGGGTGGAAGTCCTCGCTGTTCGGCGACACCCACGCACACGGTGTCGAGGGCGTGCACTTCTTCACGCGCGGCAAGGTCGTCACGTCGCGCTGGGGCGACCCGGCCGTGAAGCCGGCCGGGGGCCTCGAGCTCGCGTTCCCCAAGAACCACTGAGGGCGACGAGATGAGCCGCGCCTACGAGCTCGACCGCAAGCACGTCTTCCACTCGTGGTCCGCCCAGGCGACCCTCGACCCGATGGTGATCACCAAGGCGGAGGGGAGCTACGTCTGGGACGACCAGGGCAACCGCTACCTGGATGCCTCCTCGCAGCTGGTCTTCACCAACATCGGGCACCAGCACCCGCGGGTGGTCCGGGCGATCCAGGAGCAGGCGGCGAGCCTCTGCACGATCGCGCCGCAGCACGCCAACGACGCCCGCTCGGAGGCGGCCCGGCTGATCGCCGAGCTGTCGCCCGACGGCCTCGAGCACGTCTTCTTCACCAGTGGCGGCGCCGAGGCGATCGAGCATGCCGTGCGGATGGCGAGGCTGCACACAGGCCGGGTCAAGGTGCTGTCGCAGTACCGGTCGTACCACGGCGGCACCAACACGGCCATCAACCTCACCGGCGACCCGCGGCGCTGGCCCAGCGACTACGGCTCGGCGGGCACCGTCAAGTTCTTCGGGCCGTTCCTCTACCGGTCGGAGTTCTCCGCGACGACCGAGGCGGAGGAGTGCGACCGCTCCCTGGCCCACCTGCGCCGTACCGTCGAGCTGGAGGGTCCGGGGACCGTCGCGGCCATCGTGCTGGAGACCGTCCCGGGGACCGCCGGGATCATGCCGTACCCGCCCGGCTACCTCGCCGGAGTCCGCGAGCTGTGCGACGAGCACGGCATCGTCTTCGTGCTCGACGAGGTGATGGCCGGCTTCGGCCGCACCGGTGCCTGGTGGGCCCTGGACCACGCCGGCGTGACGCCGGACCTGATCACCTTCGCCAAGGGCGTCACCTCCGGCTACGTCCCGCTGGGCGGCGTCGTGGTCTCCGACCGCATCTACGACACGTTCGCGCAGCAGGTCTACCCCGGTGGCCTCACCTACTCGGGACACCCCTTGGCCTGCGCGGCAGCCGTCGCCACCATCGAGACGATGCGCGACGAGGAGATGGTCGAGAACGCAGCGTGGCTCGGCGACGACGTGCTCGGACCGGGGTTGGGCGGGCTGATGGAGCGGCACGCCTGTGTCGGTGACGTTCGCGGGCTGGGGGTCTTCTGGGCGCTCGAGCTCGTCCGCGACCGGGAGACCAAGGAACCGCTCGCGCCGTACGGCGGCAGCAGCCCGGCGATGGGCGAGATCCTCGCGGCGTGCAAGAAGGGCGGGCTGCTTCCGTTCGCGAACTTCAACCGGATCCACGTCGTCCCTCCCTGCAACACGTCGGCGGAGGAGGCCAGGCAGGCACTGGCGATCCTCGACGAGGCGCTGTCACTCGGCGACGCGCACGTGCAGGCCTGATGGGCAGCACCGTCTACGAGCGCCGCGCTCCTGACGCGCGGCTCGTCGACGCAGCACTCGCTGCTTCCGACAACAGCGTCTTCTGGCTCGAGGACGCCCCGCCCGGCAGGCACCCGGTGCTCACGGGCAGCCTGGACGCGGAGCTCGCGGTCGTCGGCGGAGGCTACTGCGGGCTCTGGACGGCGCTGCTCGCCAAGCGTCGCAACCCCGGGCTGAAGGTCGTGCTGCTCGAGGCGCAGCGGGTCGGGTGGGCCGCGTCGGGACGCAACGGCGGCTTCTGCGAGGCCAGCCTCACCCATGGCGAGGAGAACGGCCGCAACCGCTGGCCCGACGAGTACGACGCGCTCGAGGAGCTCGGCGAGGCCAACCTGACCGCGATGGAGAAGGACCTCACCGACCTCTCCGTCGACGCCGAGCTCGAGCGGACGGGCATGCTGTCGGTCGCGGTCGAGCAGCACCAGGTCCCGTGGCTCCAGGAGACCGCGCCAGGGACCTACCTCGACCGCGACGAGGTCCGACGGGAGATCGCGAGCCCGCTCTTCCTGGCCGGCCGCTGGGAGCGCGACGGCTGCGCGCTGGTGCACCCGGCGAAGCTCGCGGGCGGGCTCGCCGCGGCGGCCGCCGAGCTCGGGGTGGAGATCTTCGAGGGCTCCTTGGTGACGCGCATCCACGCCGGACGGCAGGGGGCCGTTGACGTACACACCGAGCGCGGCGTCGTGCACGCGCGGCAGGTGGCACTGGCCACCAACGTGTTCCCGTCGCTGCTTCGGCGCACCCGGCTGATGACCGTGCCGGTGTACGACTACGTGGTCATGACCGAGCCGTTGGATGACGCGCAGCTGGACTCGGTCGGCTGGCGCAACAGGCAGGGACTCGGCGACCTGGCCAACCAGTTCCACTACTCGCGGCTGACCGCGGACAACCGCATCCTCTACGGCGGCTACGACGCGGTCTACCACCGCGGGCGCAAGGTCCGGGCCTCTTACGAGGAGCGACCGGAGAGCTTCCAGCGGCTGGCCGCGCACTTCCTGGCGACGTTCCCTCAGCTCGAGGGAGTCCGCTTCTCGCACCGCTGGGCGGGCGCCATCGACACGAGCACGCAGTTCTGCGCGTTCCACGGGCTGGCGCGGTCGGGACGCATCGCGTACGCCGCCGGGTTCACCGGACTGGGAGTGGGTGCGACCCGTTTCGCGGCTGAGGTGATGCTGGACCGGCTGGGCGGCCTGGACACACCCAGGACGCAGCTGGAGATGGTGCGCAAGAAGCCGCTGCCCTTCCCGCCCGAGCCGATCGCAGCGGCCGGCATCGGCGCCACGCGGTGGGCGCTCGACCGGGCCGACCACAACGGCGGACGGCGCAACGCCTGGCTACGCATGCTCGATGCCCTGGGGCTCGGCTTCGACTCGTGACGACGGGTGCCTCGGTCACCGACCGGATCGCCGGCGCCCCTCGTCGTACGCCATCAGCGCGACGCCCAGCGAGAGCAGCGAGGCCGGGGCCCTGACGTCGACATCCAGGATCCGTTCCACCCGCTCGAGCTGCTTGTACAGGGCGGGCCGGCTCCGGTAGGCCTGCTGGGACATCCTCGTCATGCTGCCTCCGGCGTCGACGTAGCTCCGGAGGAAGCCGAGCAGGTTGCTGCCGTGCTCGGCGTCGTGCCGGAGGAGTGGGGCGAGCTCGCTCTCGGCGAAGGCCTGCACGCGGACGTCGTCGTGCAGCATCGCGATCAGGCCGTGGAGGCGCACGTCGGCGTTGCGGAACCAGCGCCGGTCAGCACTGCCGGGAAGCGCTGCTGCCGCCTCCGCCACGTGCTGGGCGTTGGCGAGCGCTGTCCCGGCTCCCAGCAGCGTCGAGGAGACGGGGCCGACGCCGACCAGCAGCGGCGAGGGCAACGCGTCGGCGAGGCTGTCGGCGATGCGGTTCTCCCCTCCCCGCGTGCGGAGCGACGCGATGAGGCCGACCTGGTCGAGGCGCACGGAACCGACCAGTGCGTTCAGGCCGGCACGCTGCACGGCGTCGCTCACGGTCTCCACCAGCCTGCGCGTCCGACCGTGCTCGGCGAGCGGGTCGAGGTGCGCGGCGTCGAGCGTGGGCTCGTGGACCGCCATGGCGACGTAGTGCGGGGCCGGGTGCAGAGCCAGTGCGGCTGCCCGCGCCGAGGCCTCTGGCTCGTCGGGCACCCGGCCGGCGACGAGCTCGGCGAGCAGCCCGCTCTGTGCCTGGAACGCCAGGTTGATCCGGTCGCGCTCGGCCATGCGTCCGAGCTCGAGTGCCTGCGAGGCCCGCTCGGTCACCATCGCCAGCCGCTCCGCGCTCGTGCTGGAGTCCGGTACGACCAGGCGGCCCCACGGCTGCCCGTTGAGGCGGACCGGCGTCGTCATCCAGCCCTCGGGGCCGGTGCGTCCGGTGCCGTCGAGGAACGTCGCCGCGCGGGAGCGCTCCTCCCAGCGAGCGAGCAGTCCGGCACGCGGGCGGCGTACTGCCGTGTGTGCGACCACGCGCCGCGTGAGGTCCTCGAGAACCACCGACGACTCGCACAGCGCCGCGGCCACCTCGACGATGCGGTCGGCCCCGGCGGCTTCCAGGCTGAGCCTGGTGAACGCCTCGTGGGTCGACCGGGCGAACTCGGTGAAGGCGTACTGCTCGGCGACGATGCCCCGGTGGACCTGCTCGGTCACCTCCACGAACCGCACTGTCGCGTGGAGCACCACGAGGGGGAAGCCGGCTGAGCGCGATGCCCGGACCGCGGCCTCGGGTACGGCGGGCAGCGTCTCGCCCAGCTCGACGACCAGGCCGGCAGCGCCCGCGGCGACCAGGCTCCGCACATAGTCGGCGGCACGACGAGCGGTGCCGGCCAGGGGGAGACCGGTGGACAGGATCAGCTCGCCGCCCGAGAGCAGACCCGACACGTCGGAGACCTCGCTGACGTGCACCCAGCGCACCGGGTTGTCGAGGGCCTGGGAGCCGGTGAGGACGTCGGGGCGACCGCGTTGCAGGGGGTCGGAGCCGAGCACGTCCCGCAGGGTGAGGCTCATCGGGTGAGTGTAGGGGTCAAGACTCGGCAAAGTGTCACCGTCGCGGCGGATCCGGAGACAGATCGGCACCCTTGACTCGGATATACTCTGGCCGCTCGAGTCGCGGCGATGGCGGTGGGCGAGCCGGTCAAGGGCACCGTCGAGATCGCCGGTCCGGAGGCCCTCGGCATCGACGAGCTGGTGCGCCGGCGGTTCGCGGTGACCGGTGACCAGCGCAGCGTGACGACGGACCCCGAGTCTGGCTACTTCGGCGCGACTCTCGACGACGCCGCGTTGACTCCGACACCCGGCGCCGACGCCTGGATCGCTCCCACGAAGCTGGACGAGTGGCTCCGCGAGTCCGGCTAGGGTCGGCGGCGTGAAGCTCTCTGCCGGCGTGGAGTGGTGCATCCACTGCTGCGTCGTACTCAGCCGGGCCGAGGGACCTGTCCCGAGCTCTCGGCTGGCTGAGCTGCACGGGGTGTCGAAGACCTATCTGGCCAAGCAGCTGCAGTCGCTGGCGCGAGCCGGTCTCGTGCGTTCCAGCGAGGGACGTGACGGTGGCTATGTGCTGACGCGTGATCCGGCGCTGATCACGGTGCTCGACGTCGTCCAAGCCGTCGAGGGGACCCAGCCCGCGTTCCGGTGCACCGAGATCCGGCAGCAGGGCGTCCTTGCGGCTCCGCCGGAGGAGTGCCGGGCGCCGTGCGGCATCGCGAAGGTCATGGCCGGGGCCGAGGTGGCGTGGCGCGAGTCGCTGTCTCGTACGACGATCGCGGACCTCGGTGCCTCCTTCGACACCTCACGGCTCGAGCAGGTGCTGGGAAGCCGTGGCTGAGCGACGAGCCGTGGAGCCGCTGCCCGAGACGTGAGATCGCGACGAGGATCTCCCGCGGACGCCTAGGGTGATCCCGATCACAAGTCCGCTGGACCAGGACCACAAGTCCGTCGCACTCCGGAGACAACGACATGTTCCACAAGGTGCTCGTCGCCAACCGCGGCGAGATCGCGATCCGCGCCTTCAGAGCCGCCTACGAGCTAGGTGCCGAGACCGTTGCCGTGTTCCCGTTCGAGGACCGCGGCTCCGAGCACAGGCTGAAGGCGGACGAGGCCTACCAGATCGGGGAGCGTGGCCACCCGGTCCGCGCCTACCTCGACCCGGCGCTGATCGTGGAGACGGCAGTGCGTGCCGGCGTCGACGCGGTCTACCCGGGCTACGGCTTCCTCTCGGAGAACCCCGACCTGGCCGAGGCGTGTGCGGCAGCGGGGATCACGTTCGTGGGGCCCTCCGCCGAGGTGCTCACGCTGACGGGCAACAAGGCGCGAGCGATCGCCGCGGCGAAGGCCGCAGGGGTGCCCACGCTGGCGAGTGTGGAGCCGTCGACCGACGTCGACGCCCTGGTCGAGGCTGCAGCCGCCCTGCCCTTCCCGCTGTTCGTCAAGGCGGTCGCCGGCGGTGGCGGCCGTGGCATGCGGCGGGTCGACGAACCCGATGCGCTGCGTGAGGCCATCGAGACGTGCATGCGCGAGGCCGAGGGCGCGTTCGGCGACCCGACGGTGTTCATCGAGCAGGCAGTGGTCGAGCCCCGGCACATCGAGGTGCAGATCCTCGCCGACGCGTCCGGCAACGTGATCCACCTCTTCGAGCGGGACTGCTCGGTGCAGCGTCGCCACCAGAAGGTCGTCGAGATCGCGCCGGCCCCCAACCTCGACCCGGCACTGCGGGACCGGATGTGTGCCGACGCCGTGCGGTTCGCCCGCGGGATCGGCTACGTCAACGCCGGCACGGTGGAGTTCCTGCTCGACCCCGCCGGCAACTACGTGTTCATCGAGATGAACCCGCGGATCCAGGTCGAGCACACCGTGACCGAGGAGGTCACCGACGTCGACCTCGTCCAGGCCCAGCTGCGGATCGCGTCCGGCCAGACACTGGCCGACCTGGGGCTGTCGCAGGACACGGTGCGGCTGCGCGGTGCGGCGCTGCAGTGCCGGATCACCACCGAGGACCCGGCCAACGGGTTCCGTCCGGACACCGGTGCGATCACGACGTACCGGTCACCCGGTGGCGCCGGCGTGCGCCTGGACGGCGGTACGACGTACACGGGCGCGGAGGTGTCGGGGCACTTCGACTCGATGCTGACCAAGCTCACCTGCCGCGGCCGTGACTTCGCGGCGGCGGTGGACCGGGCGCGGCGTGCGGTGGCGGAGTTCCGCATCCGTGGCGTGTCGACCAACATCCCGTTCCTGCAGGCGGTGCTGGACGACCCGGACTTCCGCGCCGGGCGGCTGACCACCAGCTTCATCGAGACCCACCCGCACCTGCTCACCGCCAGGTCCAGCGCCGACCGCGGCACCAAGCTGCTGACCTTCCTGGCCGACGTCACGGTGAACCAGCCGCACGGTGCGTCGCCCCTGGCGATCGACCCTTCGAGCAAGCTGCCTCCCCTTCCGGAGGGCGACGTTCCCGCGGGCTCACGCCAGCGGCTGCTCGAGCTCGGACCCGAGGGCTTCGCGCAGGCGTTGCGCGCGCAGACCGCGGTCGGGGTCACCGACACGACGTTCCGCGACGCGCACCAGTCGCTGCTCGCGACCCGGGTGCGCACCCAGGACCTTCTCAACGTTGCCGGTCACGTAGCTCGCACGACACCGGAGCTGCTGTCGCTGGAGTGCTGGGGTGGCGCGACCTACGACGTGGCGCTGCGGTTCCTCTCGGAGGACCCGTGGGACCGGCTGGCCGCACTCCGCGAGGCCGTGCCGAACCTGTGCCTGCAGATGCTGCTGCGCGGTCGCAACACGGTCGGCTACACGCCGTACCCGACCGACGTCACGACCGCCTTCGTGCAGGAGGCCGCCGCCACCGGCATCGACGTGTTCCGGATCTTCGACGCGCTCAACGACGTCGACCAGATGCGCCCGGCGATCGAGGCCGTGCGCGAGACCGGCACCGCGGTAGCCGAGGTCGCGCTGTGCTACACCGGCGACCTCTCCAGCCCCGACGAGCGGCTCTACACGCTGGACTACTACCTCGCGCTGGCCGAGCGGATCGTCGATGCCGGTGCCCACGTCCTCGCCATCAAGGACATGGCTGGACTGCTCAGAGCACCCGCCGCCCGGACGCTGGTGTCCGCTCTACGCGAGCGGTTCGACCTGCCCGTTCACCTGCACACCCACGACACCCCCGGTGGCCAGCTGGCCACCCTGCTGTCGGCGATCGATGCCGGGGTCGACGCTGTCGACGCGGCCTGTGCGTCGATGTCGGGCACCACCAGCCAGCCCGCCCTCTCCAGCCTGGTCGCCGCGACCGACCACACCGAGCGCGAGACGGGGCTCTCGCTGCGGGCGGTCAACGACCTGGAGCCCTACTGGGAGGCCACCCGCCGCCTCTACGCCCCCTTCGAGTCCGGACTCCCCTCGCCGACCGGTCGCGTCTACCGTCACGAGATCCCCGGCGGCCAGCTGTCCAACCTGCGACAGCAGGCGATCGCGCTGGGGCTGGGGGACAAGTTCGAGCAGGTCGAGGACATGTACGCCGCGGCCAACGACATCCTCGGCAACGTCGTCAAGGTCACCCCGAGCTCCAAGGTGGTCGGTGACCTCGCCCTCCACCTGGTCGCGGTCGGCGCCGACCCTGCCGAGTTCGCCGACAACCCGCAGAAGTACGACGTCCCCGACTCGGTCATCGGGTTCCTCTCCGGCGAGCTGGGGGACCCGCCCGGCGGCTGGCCCGAGCCGTTCCGCAGCCGAGCACTCGAGGGTCGCACCCACAAGCCGCCGGCCACCGAGCTGACCGACGACCAGCAGCGCGGACTGCGGACCGACCGGCGGCTCACGCTCAACACCCTGCTCTTCCCGGGGCCCACCAAGGAGTTCCTCGAGTCGCGCGAGCGCTACGGCGACGTCTCGGTGCTGCCCACGGCGGACTACCTCTACGGACTGCAGCCCGGTGAGGAGCATGACGTCGAGATCGAGGAGGGCAAGACCCTCATCCTCGGAATCCAGTCGGTCAGCGACGCCGACGAGCGGGGCATCCGCACGGTGATGTGCACGATCAACGGCCAGCTGCGACCGATCAACGTGCGTGACCGGTCCGTCGAGGCCGACGCGCCCGCCCAGGAGATGGCCGACCCCGGCCAGCCCGGTCAGATCGCCGCGCCGTTCGGTGGCGTGGTGACCCCGGTGGTCGAGGTCGGTGCCAAGGTCGCGGCCGGTGACACGGTCGCCACCATCGAGGCGATGAAGATGGAGGCCTCCATCACGACCCCGGTCGGCGGCACCGTCGAACGCGTCGCGCTTGCGGGCACCCAGCAGGTCGAGGGCGGCGAGCTCGTGCTCGTCGTCTCCTAGCTGCCCGCTGCGGGCAGCGTGACCACGAAGACCGAGCCCCCGGCCTCCGGCTGCTGGTAGCTGACGTCACCACCGTTGGCACGGGCGAGCTCACGCGTGATGAACAGACCCAGCCCGCTTCCGCGGACCTCGCGCGCCGAGGCGACGTCACGGCTGAAGCGCTCGAACAGATGGGGCCACAGCGACTGGGGGACTCCCGGTCCGTCGTCGGTGACCGAGACCTCGATGTGGCCGTTGCCGGTGGTGCGGGCTTCGAGACGGGTCGCGCCTCCGGCGTACTTCTGGGCGTTGCTCAGCAGGTTGGACAGGATCTGGTCGAGGTGGCCCGGCTGGACGAGCGCGGTGAGTCCGTCGGAGCACTCGAGGTCGGGCTGCTGCCCCGGTGGCTGACCCGATGCGGCCGACTTGAGCCGTGGCTCGAGCAGGCACTCGACGGGCGTCGCCGTGAGTACGCCGAGCTCGCTGCGCACCAGCGCCATGATGTCGTCCAGGACGGCCTTGATCTGCAGGGCGTTGCGGTCGACGATCTCGAAGGCGTTCTGGGCGAAGGCCGTGTCCGCCCGGCCAAGCGCCTGCCCGCCGAGGGTGGCGTAGCCGTGGACCGCGGTCAGCGGGTTGCCGATCTCGTGCCCGAGCATCCCCATCAGGTCGATCTTGAACTGGTTCGCCGACTCCAGCTCCCGGTTCTTCTGGGCCAGGCGAGCCGCCACCGCCGCACGCTCGCGCAGGGGCTCGTGCAGCGCCGCCCGCTGCACCAGCGCATAGATCGGCACGAAGATCAGCGTGTACCAGGGACCACCGGTCCACACTGCGGCCAGCAGGCCGCCGATGAGCAGCACTCCCGCCTCGGTCCCGTAGAACGACGGGCTCCTCAGTGTCCGCCGGAGCCAGACCTCGTCGTCGGGGTTGTTGAGCAACGCGCTCCCGCTGAAGAGCACGGTCTCCGCCGCCAGGAACGTCGCCGCGGCCGCCAGCATCGCGACCAGCCCGCGACCGCCGCCGCCGTCCATCCAGTTCGTCTCGTCGCCGAGGATCGCAGTCCGGACCGCGGCGGCCGCCACACCGCACAGCACCAGGTAGCACCCCGAGCCGATCCACTTCCACAGCGGCAGCCGTAGCCCGCGCCACCGCGCATGCGCGTAGGTGAGCGGGACCAGGACGAGCAGCCACGGTGTCGGCAGGAGCAGCGCTGACGCGAAGGCCCACGCTGATAGTGCCTTGTGCGGCTGATGGGTCCGTTCGAGCCCACCGGAGAGCCAGCGGCTGATCTCCACGTTGAGCACGGACACGAGCACGAGTGCGCCCGCTGTGAGCCAGAGGGGGACCTCCGCGTCGAGGGAGCGTTGCAGCACGAACGGCAGCACGAGAGCGGCGGCCACTACCAACGTCAGATAGACGCGCAGCTGTCTCGGTGTGCTCGCGAACTCGCTCCACGCAGCCGGCACGTTAGGCACTATCCCACGTTGCCACGGGCGGGGGCGTTCGCGACTGGGTCGGCCAGTGCCGCGACTGCGTCGGCCAGGTCGACGACCGCCCGCCGACGCGCAGCCGTGCCGACGTCGAGAGGGGAGTCGAGCTGGAAGCCGAGGAAGGCGGCGTCCATGATCGTGGCGGCCCGCTTGGCCAGTGGTCGTGCGACTCCCGACCTGGACAGGTGCCTGACGAGGGCGTCGATCCACCGCTCGTTGGCCTCGCGCACGACGGTGGCGTAGGGCTCGCGCCCCAGCAGTCCGAGAGCGGCGGCCTCGACGTACATGCGTGAGCAGGGCTCGAGCTCGGGGGCGCTCACGGCCGACCACAGGTCGTGGACGGCGGCCCGCAGGTCGGGCGACGGCTCGAGCTTGCCGATGCAGCCGACGGCGCGGTCGTTGGACTCACGCAACACGGCTGCGACGAGGTCGTCCTTGGTGCCGAAGTGGTAGAGCAGCATGCGGTCGCTGGTGCCGAGAGCCGCGGCAAGGGGTCGGAGGCTCAGGCCGATCAGCCCCTCGGCCAGCACGTAGTCGGTCGCTTCGCGGGTCCATGCCTCGCGCCGCTCGGGATCCCTGGCCACGCCTGACTGTAGCACGTGCTACAGTAGTGTGTAGCAACTGCTACAGACACTCTGAAGACACGAAGGGACTTGATCGTCATGTACGCCGCGCTTGGCTTGCTCATGGCAGCGATCGCAGCTGAGGTGGCCGCCACCTCCGCGCTGTCGCGCACCGAGGGGTTCCGCGACCCGGTGTGGAGTGCGCTGGTGATCGGCGGCTACGCCGTCTCGATCTGGCTGCTGGCGATCGTGGTCGAGCACCTCCCGGTCTCGACGGCCTATGCCGTCTGGTCCGGGGTCGGCACCGCCGCGGTCGCGGTCGTCGGGGTTCTCTGGCTCGGCGAGTCCTGGGACCCGGTCAAGGCGGCGGCGCTCGCGATGATCGTCCTCGGGGTCGTCGTACTGAACCTGCAGGGCGCCCATTGATGGTCCTGCGTCAGGGCCCAGAATCGACCTGTGCGACTCCACCTCGGCTCGACCCTTGACGACGGCCTCGACCTCGCGCTGGCGCATGCTCTGGTCCGCCGGGCGAGCGCCGGGCACGTCGGCGAGACGCTGCGGGTCTACCAGCCCTCCTCGCCGGTCGTCGTCTTCGGGCGCCGCGACACCCGCCTGCCCGGGTTCGCGGCGGCCGCCGACGCAGCACGGAGCGCTGGGTTCGAGCCGCTCGTGCGAGCCACGGGTGGGCGAGCGGTGGCCTACACGGCCGGCTCGCTGGTGCTAGACCACGTCCGCCCCGAGCCTGATCCGACGGCGGGGCACGACCGCAGGTTCGTGGAGTTCGGCGCGCGCTTCGTGGAGGTGTTCCGCGACCTGGGCATCGACGCACGCCTCGGTGCGGTGCCGGGGGAGTACTGCCCGGGAGCACACAGCGTCAACGCCCGAGGCACGGTGAAGCTCGTCGGGACGTCGCAGCGCGTCGTCAAGGACGCCTGGCTGTTCAGCTCCCTGGTGGTCGTCGCCGACCACGACGCGATCAGGCCGGTGCTCACCGAGGTCTACGCCCACCTCGGCCAGGAGCTCGACCCGTCATCGGTGGGCTCGCTCGCCGGCGAGCTGCCCGGGCTCGACGTCGCGGGCGTGGAGCGGTCGCTGCTGGCGGCGTACGACGCGGTAGACGACTCGGTGCCGACCGAGCTCGACGAGGAGACTCTCGCACTGGCCCGCGACCTCGTGGCCGACCACCGCCCTCTCGGGTGACGCTCAGCCCGGGTGACGCTCAGCCTGGACGCTCAGCCCGGGTGACGCTCAGCCTGGACGCTCAGTAGGGCAGGTGCGGCGCGAGGGCCGAGGCGACCACGCCGACGTCGCCCGCGTGGTTGCTCACGTGGAACGACAGCCGCAGCCGGCCGGCCCGGATGCTCGCTGAGATGTGGTGCTTGCGCAAGGTGCCGCCGACGTCCCCTTGAGTGTCGAGGCTGACGATCGGAGACCCTCCGGGCGGCAGGCCGACCGCCTCTCGGAACCGGTCCGCGAGGTCGACGGCGTGTGCCCGCAACGGTTCGGCGCCGATGTTGCTGAGGTAGGCCAGGGAGCTCGCGGTGCCCACCCAGGAGTGCCAGGCGGGTGAGACGTCGAGCCGGCGCGCGTCCTCGGCCAGCCGCAGTGGACCGCCGTAGATCGAGTCCCACGGGTCCTGGCCGGCGTACCAGCCCGCGTTGTAGGGCACGAGCTCTTCGAGCAGCTCTGGCCGCACCGTCAGGAAGCACGTGCCGCGCGGCGACAGCAGCCACTTGTAGGCGCTGCAGACGGTGTAGTCGAAGCGTGCGGCGTCGATCGGCAGCCAGCCCGCCGCCTGGGTGACGTCCACCAGCAGCCGCGCACCCTGGGCGACGCAGGCCCGGGACAACGCGTCGAGATCGGCGACCGCTCCGCTGGAGGACTGCACCGCAGCCACCGCGACCAGGTCGACCGAGTCGTCGACCGCGTCGGGAAGATCCGCCAGCCGCACCTCGCGCACGTCGTGTCCGGCAGCCAAAAACGGGAAGAGGACGCTGGTGAACTCCCGCTCGGCGACCAGCACGACCGAGCCGCGAGGCAGCGATGCGGCGACCACTCCGGTGAACACGCTGACCTGCGGACCGGCTGCCACCCACGAAGGGTCGACGCCTACGAAGCGGGCATACAGCTCGCGAGCGCTGCCGACGTGGTGGTCGAAGTCCGGGGGACGGACGGCACCGCGACGCCAGCGGTCGATCTCGGCGTGCAGGGCCTCCCAGGTGCTCCGGGGTGGGAGGCCCATCGACGCGGTGTCGAGGTAGACACCGTCGGCCTCGAAGTCGGCTCTCGTGTCCAGCATGGCCTCAGTCTGCCGTGCCGGAGCCCGCGACACCGGACGGTGGGGAGCAGTACGTTTGCGCTCATGCTCGAGCGGCTCTCCCTCCTCACCTGGCACCACCCGCGCAAGATCCTCGGCGCCGTCATCCTGTTCGCGGCGGTCTCGGGCTGGTTCGGGCACGACGTCGAGCACCACCTCAAGGCCGCCGGCTTCACCGACCCCGCCTCGGAGAGCGAGCGTGCCGGCCAGGTGCTGGCCGACGCCCTCGGTCACGCGGCCGAGCCGGGGCTCGTCGTGCTCGTGCGGGACAAGGACGGCGGAGCGCTCGACCTCCGGGACCCGCAGGTCGCAGCCGAGGTGGAGCGGCTGTCGAGAGAGCTCCGCCAGGCCGAGTTCGTCGGCAACGTGCTCCCGCCGATCCCTGCTCCCGACGGCGAGTCCGTGGCGCTGGCGGCTCAGCTGTCGACGGTCGACCTCGAGGACGCCGGCGGGATCGCCGACGAGTCGGTCCGCGAGCGGGTCACCTCCGACCTGCTCGACGTCAGCTACGGCGGCTACGCACCGAGCTTCAACGAGGTCAACGACCAGACCCGTGAGGACCTGGTCAGCGCCGAGCTGATCGCCTTCCCGATCCTCGCGGTGCTCCTGCTGCTCGTCTTCCGCAGCGTGATCGCCGCGTTCATCCCCCTGCTCATCGGCGGCCTGTCCATCATCGGCACCCTCTTCGCGCTGCGCGTGATGGCCGAGGTCACCGACACCTCGCTCTTCGCGCTGAACCTGGCGACCGGCCTGAGCCTCGGCCTCGCTGTCGACTACGCCCTGCTGCTGGTGTCGCGCCATCGGGAGGAGGTGGCGCAGCAGGGGTACACCTATGCGGCTCACTCCCGCACCATGCACACCGCCGGACGGGCCGCGCTGTTCTCCGGGCTGACGGTGGCGGCCGCGCTGGCGGCGCTGACGTTGATGCCGCAGCGGTTCCTCTACTCCATCGGCGTCGCGGGCGCGATGGTCGGCTTGCTGTCGGCGGCGATGGCGCTGCTGGTCGTGCCCGCGCTGCTGGCGGTGCTCGGGCCCCGCCTGGACGCGTGGTCGATCCGACGTGGCCCGTCCGTGTCCGACACCTCGACGCGCTGGCTGCGACTGGCGCGCACGGTGATGCGCCGACCGGTCCTCTTCGCCATCGGTACGACGGTCGTGCTGCTCGCCCTTGCCGCGCCCCTGCTGGGTACGACGCTGACCGGGCCGAGTGCGCAGGCGGTGCCGCCGGGGCAGCAGTCCTACGCCACCAACGCCTACCTCACCGACCACTACGGCCGCGAGGTCACCGAGGGTGTCTCGCTCACGGTCACCGGGGCGGTCAGCGACGCAGACCTGGCCGCTCTCACCGCCAGCATCGACGCGCTTCCGCACGTGGCTCAGGTCGCTCCCTTCACGCGGGTCGACGACGGCGTCGCCTACGCGACCGCTGCCCTCGACCGCCCGGCGCTGTCCGGCTCGGCGCAGGCCACGATCCGGGACGTGCGACGACTGCCCACCCCGGACGGCACCGACCTGCTGGTCACCGGCAACACCGCACGCTTCAACGACGAGAAGGCGAGCCTGCTGAGCAACGCGCCCGTCGTGATCGGGCTGATCACGCTCCTGACCGTCGTGCTGCTGTTCCTGCTCACCGGCTCGGTGCTGCTGCCGCTCAAGACGCTGCTGATGAACACGATGACGCTGGCCGCCACCCTGGGCATCCTGGTCCTCGTCTTCGAGCGCAAGTTCCTCTCGAGCGCGCTCGACTACCCCGGCCCGTACGCCGTCGAGGTGACCAGCCTGGTCTTCCTGTTCGCCGTCGCCTTCGCGCTGGCCACCGACTACGCCGTGCTCGTGATGGCTCGCGTCAAGGAGCTTCGCGACTCCGGCCTGCCGAACGAGGAGGCTGTCGCGCAGGGGGTGGCGCGCACCGGCCGGATCATCAGCGCCGCGGCCTTGATGATCGCGGTCGTGTTCGCGGCCTTCGCCGTCAGCCCGGTCTTCTTCATGAAGCAGATCGCCGTGGGCATGGCCCTCGGCGTCGTGATCGACGCGACCGTCGTACGCGCGCTGCTGGTGCCGTCGCTGATGCGGCTGCTGGGCGAGGCCAACTGGTGGGCGCCGCGACCCCTGCGCAGGCTCCACGACCGCTTCGGGATCAGGGAGTAACGCTGGTCGAGCCGGAACGTCGCCCTCAGGGCGACGGACGCGTCGAGACCACTCCGCAGCGCAGGCAGGGACTCAGCGGAACGTCGCCCTGACCGCCACGTCCATCACCCGGTCCGGCGTCAGCCGCTTGGCCAGGATGACGCTGCCCGCGCCACGGCCGACGGGGTAGCGCGGGGCAGGGTTGCGGCTGGTAGCGGCCTTGAGGATCTTCTTGCCCACCATCGACGCGGGCGAGCCGACGCCGGGCTGGTCTACGAGCTTCATCTGGCGGGCCACTCGGCGGGCCTGCTGGGCGTAGGCGCCCTCGGACGAGCTGGCCACGAGACTGTCGCGCGCGCCCTGGTTCCACTCGGTGCGGATCGGACCCGGCTCGATCAGGATGACGTCGACCCCGTGCGGGGCGAGCTCCAGGCGCATCGCGTGGCTGAGTCCCTCGAGGGCGAACTTCGAGGCGTGGTACCAGGCGGCGAGCGGGGTGTAGAGGTGTCCGGCGATCGAGGCCACGTTGATGATCCGGCCCGACCGCTGCTCGCGCATGTGCGGCAGCACGAGCTGCGAGAGCCGGGCCAGCCCGAACAGGTTGACCTCGAACTGGCGGCGAGCCTCGTCGAGCGGGACGTCCTCGACGGCGCCGTAGGAGCCGTAGCCGGCGTTGTTGACGAGTACGTCGATGCGGCCCTGCTCGGCGAGGATCCGCTTCACACCCTGGGCCATCGACGCTTCGTCGGTGACGTCCATCGCGAAGACGTGGATGCCCTGGTCGGCGAGGTGCTGCATGCGCTCGACCCGTCGGGCCACGCCGTACACCTCGAACCCGGCCTTCTTGAAGCGGAGGGCGGCGTCCTCGCCGATGCCGCTCGATGCGCCGGTGATGAGTGCGACCTTGCTCATCGCGCTGTCTCGAACATGGTCACGCGCCTTCCAGGGCTTCGGCGGAGAGGTGGATGAGGTGCTCGGCGCCGATGATCGCGTCGGGGTCGAGCGCGAGCCCGATGGTGCGCAAGGCTGCGTCGCCAGCGCCCAGGAGCACGACGCCGAGCGTCTCGACGAGCTGGTCGACCGGCATGCGCTCGGACTCGTCCTGCAGCAGCCACCAGTCGGCCGTGCCGAGGACCGAACCGACCAGCGCATGGGTGATCGGCTCGATGCCGTCGGTGGGCAGGTGGGCTCGGGAGAAGTCCTCGGCGGTGAACGCGACCAGCACGCCGGCGATCGAGCGGCCACCCTCGGTGATGGCGTTGGAGCGGCCCTTCGGCGGCGCACTCGCCATCAGCATCTTGACCGTGTTGGGGTGCTCGGCGATCAGCGTCAGCACCGCGGTCAGCGAGCTGCGGACGTGCTCGCGGACGGTGACGTCCGGCTCCAGCGCCTCGGCCAGTCGCTCGAGCACCAGGTCGCGCAGCCGCAGGCCGATGGCGCTGACCAGGTCGGCCTTGTCGTCGAAGTGCCGGTAGATCTTCGGCTTCGGGATGCCGGCGACCTTGGCGATCTGCTCCAGGCTCGCCTCCGGGCCGTGCTGCTCGAGGGCGGTCAGGGCAGCGTCGACGAGCTGACGACGTCGCTGGGCGCGGTGCTCCCGCCAGCGTTCGACCCGGCCGTCGGGATGCGGTGAGTGCTTGACACGGGTGACCACAAGGGTGATGGTAACAGAGATACCGGTAACACTGGTCCCACTAATCATGAGAACGTCCGCTGCCCCGCGTGGGCCTCGACTTCGGGAAGGAGTGACCTTGGCATCCTTGCGAACCACGCTGATCCGGGCAGCCAACCGCGTCACGGTCACCCCCATCGACCGCAGCCTCCCGCGGCTGCTGCTGGAGCGCGACGGCATGCGGGCGCTTCGCAAAGCGGTCGCCGGCAAGGTCGTCCTGGTCACCGGGGCGTCGTCGGGCATCGGCCGCGCGACCGCCGTGCGGGCGGCTGCCGGCGGTGCCACGGTGCTTCTCGTCGCACGCAGCGACGACCTGCTCGCCGAGGTGCAGCGCGAGATCGGCGGCATGGGCGGGCGGGCCTACGTCTACTCGTGCGACCTGGCCGACCTGGAGAAGGTCGACCAGCTGGTCGAGACAGTCCTGCGCGACCACGGCCACGTCGACGTACTCGTCAACAACGCCGGCCGCTCGATCCGTCGCAAGGCCCGCAACTCCTTCGACCGTTTCCACGACTTCGAGCGGCCGATGCAGCTGAACTACTTCGCCGCCGTGCGTCTGGTCTGCGGCCTGCTGCCGTCGATGACGGACCGCCGCAGTGGTCAGATCATCAACATCTCCAGCTGGGCCGTGCAGGTGCGGCCGTCGCGGTTCTCGGGCTACACGGCCTCCAAGGCCGCACTCGAGGCGTGGTCGGACTGCGTCCAGGGGGAGGTGCTCGATGACGGCATCGTGTTCACCAACATCCGGATGCCGCTGGTGCGAACGCCGATGATCGAGCCCACCAAGGTCTATCGCAGCGTGCCGGCCCTGCGGCCCGCCGACGCTGCCGTCGTCATCTGCGACACGATGGTCACCAGGACACGTCGGGTCAGCCCGCTCGCGGCGCGCATGCTGAGCGTCACCGAGATGGTCAGCCCCCGCGCCGCTGACCGGATCCGCCAGAGCGCCGTCTGAGCCGACGCCCTTGCGTGGATGCATGAGCGGCGGACGGGTACGGCGTTGACATGTCCGTGGCCGAGCAGGTCCCCGTCGTTGACCGAGTCGTGGAGGCGTCCACCGACGCCGTGTGGGCCGTGCTGGCCGACGGCTGGCTCTATCCCGTCTGGGTCGTCGGGGCCGCCCGGATGCGTGACGTCGACGAGTCCTGGCCAGCAGTCGGGGCCCAGCTCCACCACTCCGTAGGGACCTGGCCCATGCTCATCGACGACAACACGGAGGTCCTCGAGGTCGACCCCGGGCGCCTGCTGCGCCTCCGCGCCCGCAGCTGGCCGGCCGGCTCGGCAGAGGTGCTGCTCGAGCTGGAGCCGATGGGCCGCCGTACGCGCATCTCGATGCGCGAGGACGCAGCACAGGGACCGGCGATCCTCCTGCCGAGGCCCCTGCGCCAGCTCGCGATGGTCCCGCGCAACAAGGAGGCCCTCCGGCGGCTTGCCTACATAGCCGAAGGCCGCTGACCGCAGGTCGAGCAGGCGAAGCGAAGCGAGCCGTCCGTCGATACCACCCCCCCGCTGGTCGAGCAGGCGAAACCCTCGCTGGTCGAGCAGGCGAAGCGGAGCGAGCCGTCGGTCGAGACCACTCCGGTGAGGTGGCCGCTCAAGTGCCCCCGACGGTCTCTGCGTGGTCGAGTTCCTTGACGGTGACGTCGTGACGTTCCGCGGTGGTCCAGTGGCCTTCCGCACACCCTGCCTGGGCGCCGGTCCCTGCCACTCGTCTGGCTTCGGTCGGGTTTCCACACCTGGAATCGAACAGCGCTAAAAGTGTCGGAGGTGGCTGGCAGTCTGGACCCATGACCCAGAGCACCCCGACCAGCGAACGCACCCACCCGGTGCACAAGTTCGCCGGCGCGGTGCTCGACGCCTTCGACCGGCTCGGTGACCCGGCGACCTGGTCGATGACCGGCGACGAGCTGGCCGAGACCATCACCGACCTGCACACCGCCTGCAGCCCGCCTGGACGCCCTGACCCTGGCAGTCGTGGCGCAGGCCGACGTGGTCGACCTGGCTGCTGAGCGGGCCGCGGTCAACACCGCCGCCCTGGTCCGCGACCTCACCTTGATGACGGGTCCGGCGGCGTCCCGGATGGTGAAGACCGCCCGTGCCCTGGAGAAGCACCCGACCACCCAGCGGGCGCTGGCCTCCGGGTGCGGTGGTGTTGGAGCAGGCCACCGAGATCCTCCGTGCGGTCGACGCCCTCCCCCCGGATGTGGACCCGGTCGACCGGGACAAGGCAGAGCAGCACCTGGTCAACCTCGCCGGAGAAGCATGACGCCCGGGAGCTACGCCGACTCGGGGCGCATCTGCTGGAGGTGGTCGACCCCGACGGTGCCGACGCCCAGCTCGCCGCCCAGCTCGAAGCCCAAGAACGCGACGCAGCCCGCAAGACGTTCCTGACCGTGCGGGACTGTGGAGACGGCACCCACGAGGGCCGGTTCAAGATCCCCACCCTCCACGCCGCCATGCTCACCCGCCAGCTCGAAGCCCTGATGAACCCCGGCCGCCCCGACCCCATCACCACCACCACCATCAACGCTGACGGAGACGGGAAGACCCGACCGGAGGTCCGCGGTGAGGCGTTCACCCAGTGGATCAGCCGCTACCCGACCGACCGGCTCCCCACCAGCGGTGGGGTCGCCGCCACCGTGGTGGTCACGATCCCGCTGGACACCCTGCTCCACGGCCTCCAGGCCGCCGCTCTGGACACCGGGGACCTGATCTCACCCACGCTCGCCCGGAGGCTGGCGTGTGAGGCCGGGATCATCCCCGCCGTCCTGGGCAGCCACGGCGAAGTCCTCGACCTGGGCCGCAAAACCCGGTTCCACACCCCCAAGCAACGCCTGGCGATGAACCTCCAACAACACGGCACCTGCGCCGTCGAGCGCTGCACCATGCCCGCGACCTGGGCCGACGCACACCACCTGACCCCCTGGTCCCAAGGAGGCCACACCAGCGTCCACGACGGCGTGCTGACCTGCACCCGACACCACACCCAGGCCCACGACCCCCGCTACCAGTCGAACGCATCAGACCCGGCAAGATCCGACTGGTTCGACGGCAATAGGTCCCTGCCTCCCTCACCAGGGTGGTCTCGACGGAC
Source organism: uncultured Actinomycetota bacterium (assembly GCA_963765905.1). Lineage (GTDB taxonomy): Bacteria > Actinomycetota > Actinomycetes > Propionibacteriales > Nocardioidaceae > SSC3. Next base: position 777,226 of record CAVXXY010000006.1, on the reverse strand, counting down.
GGCTCGCTGCGCTTCGCCTGCTCGACCAGCGAGGGTGGCGAAGCTCCCTCAGTCGCCGGGCCACTCACCGGTCCACCGCTGGAAGGCTCGGGCGCCACCACGGTCCACGGCAGCCTTGACGACGGCGAAGACCGCACCTTGCGCTGCTGCCGCGAGGAGGATCTCCCTCATCGAGTACTCCGACTCCAGCGCCTTGGGGGCGTCCGGCTTGTCACCGGGGGTCGCTCGCTTCCAGACCTGCTTGAAGACCTGGCTCGCAATGACTCCGCCGATGATGCCGCTGGTGATCCCCAACGGTCGGTAGAGGATCTTGGCGGACTTGCTGGCTGGCCGCTCACCCGGCATGAACGGACTCCTTCTGTTCGGCTGCCTCGCGGTCGGCGGCCTCGCGCAGCTCGCGACCCTTGGCGATGTCCGCGCGCTCCTTCTCGGCGGCCTTCTCGGTGTTGCGGGTGTCGCGCAGCGGCAGCTGCAGCTTCTTCTCGGCGGCGATGCCGGCCTGCAGCTCGCGACCCCGCTCGAGCTCGCTGTCCAGCTCGGCACCGAAGAGCAGGGCGAGGTTGGTGATCCAGAGCCAGAGCAGGAACACGATGATGCCGGCGAGGGCACCGTAGGTCTTGTTGTAGCTGCCGAAGTTGGAGGCATAGAAGCCGAACGCGAGGGATGCCACCAACCAGATCAGGATCGCGACCGTGGCCCCGACGGAGATCCACCGGAACCGGGGCTGCTTCACGTTGGGCGTGGCGTAGTACAGCATCGCGACGATCGCCATGACCACGACCAGGATCACCGGCCACTTGGCGATGTCCCACACGAGCACGGCGGTGTCGCCCAGCCCGATCGCGTCACCCACTGCTCTCGCCGGGCGGCCGGTCAGCACCAGCGACATCGCCACCATCGCAGCCAGGAGTACGGCGAGCAGGGTGACGACGAGCTGCACGGGGCGAAGCTTCCAGAACGGCCGTCCCTCGCCCACGCCGTACATGCGGTTCATGGCACGCCCGAACGCTCCGACGTACGCCGAAGCCGACCACAGCGCGGTCGCGAGGCCGATGACCAGTGCGAGGCCGGCTGCGCCGCTCGCCTCCGACAGGCTCTCGAGAGTCGGCTGCAAGGTGTCCGCGGCGGTGTCTCCACCGAGGTCCCGCAGTACGTCGAGCAGGGTCTCGACCGTCTTGGGCCCTTGGCCGAAGACGCCCACGAGCGACAGCAGGGCGATGACAGCCGGGAACAGCGAGAGCACTGCGTAGTAGGTCAGGGCCGCGGCGAGGTCGGTGCACTGGTCCTTGCTGAACTCGCGCCCGGTCTTGCGTGCGACGTACAGCCAGGAGCGTCTCGACAGGTCGGTGGGGGACTCGGGCTTGTGACGGCTCATCAACGCCGCCTCGCGGCGCGCACGAGCCGAGCCTGCCGGTCCGACGAGCGGGCCGGCGGCGGGGCGATGGAGGGAGTGGTCTGTGCCTGGTGCTCAGCCATGCCAGACGCGTGCCCGGTTAGTCTCCGGGCAAAACGTCAGCGGTCGGTCGAGTCGGGCCGGATCTCTTCCTCGTGGATCACGTTGAGCTCTTCCTCGTCCGGTGTGTGGCGACGCTGGTTGGTTTCGCTGAAGCCGACCAGCACGGCTACCACCAGCAGGATGATGAGGGCACCTAGGCCCACTTCTGCAGGCGACATACATCTTGTGTAGCGCCCGCCGGATGATCGGGCAACCACCCGCGCGGGTTGTGTCGGGTCAGGCGATCGAGCCCAGGATCGGCTGCGACTCGAAGATGCCCTCGTCGCTGGGCGCCTCCCCCTCGGCGAGCACTCGCGCCGTCTGACGGGCGCGGAGGTCCAGGTGCGCCTCCGCGGGCCGGTCGTAGCCGTAGAGCGCCTGCGCCTCATGGGGCGTCATCGTCACTTCGTGCCTGGCCGGGATGCCGAGCAGCACCGGGGCCGCGACGGGCACGGTCATCGGCGAGAGCAGCGTGAGCACCGCGAGCTCGACCCGAGCGTTGACCTGCACCAGCCAGAACGCCATCTTCAGGACCGGTCGCACGACGACGTCCACGGCGCGCGGCTGGTGCAGCCCACCGAGCTCGCGCATCCAGAGCGGCATCGTCGCGATCGTGCCGGCGCGCAGCAGCCAGGTGATGACCGGCGGGGCTCGAGCGGCGCGGCGGGCCCGACCTCGACCCGGAGGTCACCGCACACATGCTGGTCGCGGTCGTGGAGCACTTCGGCAGGCTGCTGCTCGACGACGACCCGCGCTTCGACGTCGACCGGCTCGTCGACGCCCTCCGGCTGCACCTCGCGGCGCTACAGCCGACAGCCGCTCCGTCGGCGCGACGCTGACCTCTCAGCGCACCTTGCGGTAGAAGCCGGGGTGGACCGCGACCGCCCGGAAGCCGAGCACCTCGTTGATGCCGATCATCGTCTCGTTGACCTCGGCATTGGTCGTGTGGATCTCGGTGCGCTCGGGGTAGTCGGCCTGTAGCCGCTTCAGGTTCGCGATCTTGACGGCCGTGCCGAGCCGGTGGCCACGGTGGTCCCGGCGCACCAGCGTGCCCCACTGGGACACCCTGGTCGAGCCGCCGCCACGCAGCACGAGGTCGGAGTACGCCACGACCTCACCCTCCGGGCTGATCGCCACGCTGGTGAGGAACGGCCGCCCGCTCTTGGCGAAGTTGTCGAACATCTCGTCCAGCTCCTGGCGGTCCATGCGGTCCTCCTCCCACGGCACCTCGCCCTGCGGGGCGTCGAGGGGCAGCAGGTTGTGCACCTGCATCCAGGAGCCGACGTGCTCCTCCGGAACCTGGTCGAGCCAGGTCTCGATCCGGTAGCCGTCGTGGTGCGGCGCGGCTTCCTGGGCCAGCCGGTCGAGGAGGGCGTCGTCGACCGGCAGCGGCAGCATGCGGTGCACCTCGTCCATGTCGAGGGAGAAGCCGACCGCCTCGGCGAACCTTCGGTAGGGGTGGGTCTCCCGCTCCTCGAACGGGTACGACGACATGGTCACCGCGAAGGTGCCACCGGCCTCCTCGGCCAGCTGCACGGCGTGCTCGACGAGGGCGCGGCCGACCCCCCGCCGGCGGTGCTCGGGCGGCACGCCGACCACGAACTCGACGTTGTCGGCGTTGCTCACCAGCGGGATGCGCATCGCCAGGGAGCCGACCAGCTCGTCCCCGTCGTACGCCGCGTAGGCCTCGTTGCGCTCACTGGAGTAGCCCACGCGCAGCAGCGTGGAGTACTCCACCAGCGGCAACATCGCCTCCCACGGGCGCTCGTGCAGCCAGGCGCTCTCGAGCGCGGCATGCCAGCGGGCGAGCGAGTCGTCGTCGAGAGCCAGTGGTCGGACGTCCATGACGGCACCGTAAGCCGTCCCTATGCTCGGATGCACCCAGATTTGGAGGCCGCATGAAGAACCCCCTGCTCGCCCCCGCACGGCGAGCCGTGATCGAGGCGGCGTCCGCGGCGTACGCCGTGCGCAGCGGGCTGGTGCGGCCGCAGTCTCCGCAGTCACTGCTGCGGATGGCGTCGGCGTTCGCGGTGCACGGTGGCCTCGGCGCGCTGCCCTCGGTGGCTGCGATCCGCTACCCGGACCGGCTCGCGGTCATCGACGAGCTCGGATCACTCTCGTTCGTGCAGCTCGACGAGCAGTCCAACGCCCTGGCCAACGGCATGCGGTCGCGCGGGTTCCGACCGGGGGAGGGCGTGGCCATCCTCGCCCGCAACCACCGATGGTTCCTGGTGTCGCTGTTCGCCGCAGCCAAGTGCGGCGCCCGGATCGTGCTGCTGAACACCGACTTCGCAGGCCCGCAGATCCGCGAGGTCGCCAACCGCGAGGGCACCGACCTGCTCATCCACGACGACGAGTACGCCGGCATGCTCGAGGGTGTGGAGCCGCCGCGCGGCCGCCTGCGCGCGTGGGCCGACACGCCCGGCCCCGACACCGTCTCTGCCGTCGTCGCCGCGTCGTCGACGTCGGCCCCGCCACGAGCTGGACATGCCAGGATCGTGCTGCTCACCAGCGGCACGACCGGCACTCCGAAGGGCGCGACCCGCAAGGAGCCGCGGTCGCTGGAGCCGTTGGGTGCCCTGCTCGAGCGGGTCCCGTTCCGCACCCGCGAGGTGGTCGAGCTGCCGGCCCCGATGTTCCACACGCTCGGGTTCGCGATGGCGATGCTGGCCGTGGGCTTCGGGTCGACACTCGTCGTACGACGCAGGTTCGACCCCGCCGCCGTCGTCGACAGCCTGCACACCCATCGCGCGACCACGATGGTGGCGGTGCCGGTGATGCTGCAGCGGCTGGTCGACCTCGACGCTTCGTCGTACGAGGGCAAGGACCTCTCGGCGCTCCGCATCGTCTTCGTCGCCGGCTCACAGCTCGGCGCCGACCTGTGCGTGCGCGTGACCGAGCGGTTCGGCCCCGTGGTCCACAACCTCTACGGCTCGACCGAGGTCGCCTACGCCACCATCGCCACGCCCGCCGACCTGGCCGCCGAACCGGGCACCGTCGGCCGGCCGGTCCGCGGCACCACCGTTCGCCTGTACGACGACGAGGGCAAGCCGGTGCCTCACGGTCAGGTCGGCCGTATCTTCGTCGGCAACTCGATCCAGTTCGACGGCTACACCGGTGGCGGCGGCAAGGAGGTGATCGACGGCCTCATGTCGACCGGCGACGTCGGCCACTTCGACTCCGCCGGCCTGCTCTTCGTCGACGGCCGTGACGACGACATGATCGTCTCCGGCGGCGAGAACGTCTTCCCCGGCGAGGTCGAGGAGCTCCTCGCCTCGCACCCCGCGGTGCGCGAGGTCTCGGTGGTCGGTGCGCCCGACGACAGGCACGGCCAGAGACTCGTCGCGTTCGTCGTACGCCGGTCGGGGAAGAAGCTCACCGAGGACGCCGTCAAGCAGCACGTCAGCGACAACCTGGCTCGCTACAAGACGCCGCGCGACGTGCACTTCCTGGTCGAGCTCCCGCGCAACCCCACCGGCAAGGTGCTCAAGCGGGAGCTGCGCGAGCTGATCTGACTCGCTCGTGACGAGTCACGCGGTCGGCAGCCCGGCCGCCTTCCACGCCCGGTAGCCCCCGTCGAGGTCGGTCGCCCGGACGCCAAGGTCCCGCAGCGTGGCTGCGGCCAGGCTGGAGGAGTAGCCCTCGTTGCACACGATCACCACGTCGCAGTCGTAGGACGCGAGGGGCAGCCGCGCGTCGCTCGCTGGATCGAGCCGCCACTCCAGCACGGTCCGCTCGATCACGACCGCGTCGGGCAGCAGCCCCTCGGCCTCGCGGCTGGCCTGTGGCCGGATGTCGACGAGGATCGCGCCGGCCTGCTGCGCGGCGTAGGCGTCGTGGGGGCTGAGCCGCACGAGCCGGCTCCGTGCCTGCGACAGCAGCTGGTCGATGCTGCGGCGCTCCGGCTCTGCCATCGGCGCACCTCCTGGGCTAGGGGGACTCGAGCGACGGGAGGAACCGTGGTGGGACACGGACGTGGGTCCGGCGCTCGAAAGCGTAGGCGAGGCCGACCAGGGTGGGCTCGTCCCATCTGCCGCCCATGAAGGTGATGCCGACCGGGAGCGGACCGACGCGACCTGCAGGCACCGTGATGGCGGCGTAGCCCGAGATCGCTGCCGCGCCCGAGGATCCCACGAACGTCGAGAAGTCTCCGCCGAGGTCGCCGTCGACCGGGTCGGTCTTCCAGGCCGGGCCGTTGGTCAGTGCGACGACCGCATCGAGCCTGTTGTCAGCCATGACCTGGTCGATCGTCGCCTGCACGACCGGAGTCGCGTCGGCGCGAGCGTCGACGCAAGCCTGGTCGTCCCGGCCGGCGGTCTCCTGGGCGGCTTCGAAGATCGCCGAGTTCCACGGTCCCTCGAGTCCGGGATGGGCGTTGTTGAAGTCGATCAGGTCCTGCAGGGTCTTGGGGAAGCGAGGCTTGGTCGTGGCGAGATAGCCCGCGATGTCGTCCTTGAACTCGCACAGCAGAGCCGCGAACTCCGCCTCCGCCGTGGCCAGCGAGATGTCGATGTTCGCCGGGTCGACGACTGTCGCGCCGGCAGCCTCGATCTCGGCGATGGTGCTGTCGAGTATCGGTGTGACCTCCGGAACCAGCTCGGGGTCGTAGGTGCCCTCCCGCCACACGCCGATGCGGGCGCCGCGCAGCGCTCTCTTGTCGAGGAACCGCGTGTACCTGCGGAAGGCATGACCGGCCTGCGCGGCAGTAGCCGGATCGCTGGGGTCGACTCCGGTCATGGCGCCGAGCAGTACCGCGGCGTCCGTGACATTGCGGGCCATCGGGCCGGCGGTGTCCTGATCAGCCGAGATGGGCACAATGCCTTGCCGGCTCAGCAGTCCCAGCGTCGGCTTGATCCCGACGACGCCGTTGGCCCCGGCCGGGCAGACGACCGAACCGTCGGTCTCGGTGCCGACTGCGGCAACTGCCAGGTCGGCTGCTGCAACTACTCCGGATCCCGAGCTTGATCCGCACGGGTTGCGGTCGAGCACGTACGGCAGGTTGGTCTGGCCTCCGATGCCGCTCCAACCGCTCGACGAGGGCGACGACCTGAAGTTGGCCCACTCCGAGAGGTTGGCCTTGCCGAGGATGAATGCGCCTGCCGCCTCCAGCCGACGCACGATGAAGGCGTCGGGCCGCCTGTTGCCCGCCAGCGCCCAGGAGCCCGCCGTGGTCGCCATGCCGCTGGTGTCGATGTTGTCCTTGACGATGATGGGCATGCCGAGAAGTGGACGGTGGTCTCCGCGCCGGCGAGCCTTGTCCGCTGCGCGGGCATCGCGCAGAGCGGTGGGACTGACCTTGATCACCGCGTGGAGCTTTGGGTCGAGCTTCTTGATCCGGTGCAGATAGAACGTGGTCAGCTGCACGGAACTGAGCTTGTGCTTGTTCATCGCTCGCTGAAGCTGCGGGATCGTGGCTCTGTCGACGTCGACTCCGCGCACCCGGGTCGAGGACGAGCCCGCCTCGACCGGCCCTGCGCCGATCGTCAGGGCCAGCAGCGTCAGCAGGCTTGCGAATGCGAAGACATGTCGAGTCGGGCGTCTCATGGGTCAGCTCCTTGGGGCCGCGCTTCCCCCTCCTGGCTCTGCCCAACTTCTCCCCGGCCCGATCCGGATGTCAAGGCGCGGAGATGAGGTCAGTGACCGAGCTCAGCGGTCTCCGGTGCGGGCTCCCTCGCGCCCCGTCTGTTGCTTCTCGATTCCTGACCGTTTCGACAGACCGTCGAGGATCAGGGTCAGCCCGAAGTCGAACTCGTCGCCGAAGTCGTAGCCGGGCTGGGTGTAGTGCTCCACCGCCATGTCGACCATGTGCGGGTAGTCGCCCGGCGCCATCAGCTCCATGATCGGCTCGGCGACGTCGCGGACTCCGTCGGGTCCTTCGAAGGGCAGCGACGCCTCCTGCACCGCGAAGCCGTAGACGAAGGCATCCAGCAGCGCGTAGGCGTGGGCAGTGAGCTCGCGGGAGAAGCCTGCCGCGCGCAACGTGCCGAGGACCGCGTCGTGGTGGCGCAGTGTCGCCGGACCCGGAGCGGTCCGCGACTCGAGGAGGGGGATCGCCCACGAGTGCGCCTTGAGCACCTGGCGAGCCGACAGCGCGCGCCGGTGCATCTCGCTGCGCCAAGCGCCACCGACGGTCGGCAGATGGATCTCGCCGAAGACGATGTCGACGATGCCGTCGAGGATCTCGTCCTTGTTGGCTACGTGGTAGTAGACCGACATCGGCTTGACGCCCAGCTCGTCGGCCAACGAGCGGATCGTCAGAGACGTCAGCCCTCCAGCATCCGCGATCGTGACTGCGGCTCGCAGCACGCGCTCGCGGCTGAGCCGAGCACGAGAGCGTTCAGCCGGTCCAGTCACGTCGCCTCCTCGCATGCGCTTTCGTACTTTGTACTGTAGCGTGTTCGTACTAAGTACGAATACACCAGGAGGGTGTCATGGAGGCTCGATTGCAGACGGTGCCGGCCGAGGGCTCGGCGAAGACGACGATGCGGGCCGTCGTCCACGACTCCTACGGTGGCGCCGAGGTGCTTCGCCTCGAGAGCGTCGCGTTGCCAGACCTGCAGGACGACGAGGTGCTGGTTCGAGTGCACGCCGCCGGGCTCGACCGCGGCACCTGGCACCTGATGTCGGGCCGTCCGTACCTGCTGCGGCTGCTGGGCTTCGGTCTGCGCCGGCCGAAGCACCGAGTGCCCGGTCTGGACGTGTCCGGCATCGTCGTCGCTGTCGGTTCCCAGGTGACCCGCTTCGCAGTCGGCGACGAGGTGTTCGGGATCGGCCGCGGGTCGTTCGCCGAGTACGCCGCAGCGCGCGAGGACAAGCTGACCCACAAGCCGGCCGGCCTGACCTTCGAGCAGGCAGCCGTCATCCCGATCTCGGCCGGGACCGCACTCCAGGCGCTGACCGACGCGGGTCGGGTCCAAGCCGGGCAGAGCGTGCTGGTCATCGGCGCCTCCGGGGGCGTCGGCACCTACGCCGTCCAGCTGGGCAAGGCGCTGGGCGGGGTGGTCACCGGCGTCTGCAGCGCTGCGAAGGCCGACCTGGTCGAGTCCCTCGGCGCGGAGGGCGTGCTGGACTACGCGCATGACGACTTCGCCGACGGCGCGCGGCAGTGGGACCTGATCCTCGACATCGGCGGCAACACCTCGCTGCGCCGGCTGCGTCGCGCGCTCACGCAGACCGGCACCCTCGTCATCGTCGGCGGTGAGCAGGGTGGTCGGTGGACCGGGGGGTTCGGCCGGTCGCTGCGCGCCCCGCTGCTCTCGCCGTTCGTGTCCCAGCGGCTCACGATGCTCGCCAGCAAGGAGCAGGCGAGCGACCAGGAGCGTCTGCTGCCCCTGATCGAGGCCGGCCACGTCACCCCGGCGGTCGATCGGACGTACCCGCTCGACCACGTGCCGGACGCCATGCGGCACCTCGAGGCCGGTGGGGTGCGCGGGAAGGTCGCGATCAGCGTGCGGCAGCCGGACGAGTAGCCGCGCCGAGGGGCGACCCCCGACCTGGCTGGGCCAGCAGCTGCTTGGCCAGAGTGTCTGTCAGCCAGGCGAGGAGGAAGTACGAGCGGTTCATGGCCGCCGCCCGCGGGTAGCCGGGTCCGGGCGACTGCCGGAAGCGGCCGAGCCCTGTCCGTGGCAGACTCACGGACGGAGGTCACTCGGTGTATCGCTTCCACGACTGCGCGCTCGACCCCCGCGGCTTCGTGCTGCTGCGGGGCGGCGAACCCGTGCGTGTCGAGCGGCAGGTCTTCGGGGTCCTCGTTCATCTCATCGAGCATCGCGACCGGGTCGTGCCCAAGAGCGAGCTGCTCGATGCCGTCTGGGGCAACCGCTTCGTCAGCGACTCTGCGCTGACCAGCCGGCTCAAGGACGCGAGGAAGGCGGTCGGGGACGACGGCCAGCAACAGAGCGTCATCGCCACCGTGCACGGCGTCGGCTACCGCTTCGTCGCGCCGGTGGAGGTAGCCGGTGGTGAGGTCGCCCACAGCGTCCCGGACACCGACCGCGCGAGCGCACCGGGGGCGCAGGAGATCCGCTTCTGCCAGTCGCCCGACGGTGTGCGACTCGCCTATGCGACCTGTGGTGCGGGCCCGCCGCTGGTCAAGGCCGCCAACTGGCTGACCCATCTCGACCACGAGTGGACCAGCAGCATCTGGAGGCACTGGATCCGCTGGCTCTCGGACGGACGCCAGCTGGTCAGGTACGACGAGCGTGGCTGCGGCCTCTCCGACTGGGACGTCGACGACTTCAGCATCGACGCGTGGGTCGAGGACCTCGAGCTGGTCGTGGACTCCGTCGGGGTGGACCGGTTCCCGCTGCTCGGGGTCTCCCAGGGCGGCGCGGTCGCCATCGCCTACGCGCAGCGACACCCTGACCGGGTGAGCCGGCTGGTGCTGGTGGGCGCCTACGGCCGCGGCCGGCTGGCTCGGGCACGCAGCGAGGAGGAGCGGCAGGAGGCGGCACTCGACATGGCGCTGGGCCGGGTGAGCTGGCGGCGCGACGACGCGACGTTCCGCCAGGTCTTCGCCAGCCAGTTCCTCCCCGAGGCTCCCCGCGAGCAGTGGGAGGCGTTCAACGACCTCCAGCGCGCGACCACCTCGGTCGACAACGTGGTGCGCTTCTTGGACTCCTTCGCACACATCGATGTGTCCGCGGTCGCGCCGAAGGTCAGCTGCCCGACCCTGATCCTGCACTCCCGCAGGGATGTCCGCGTCCCCGAGAGCCAGGCCAGAGAGCTCGCCCGGCTCATCCCGGACAGCCGTCTGGTCTTCCTCGAGAGCGGCAACCACATCCTCACCCAGGACGAGCCGGCCTGGCCGGTGCTCGTCGACGGGGTGGACCGCTTCCTCGCGGGCTGATCAGCGAGAAGCCCCGGGCCGAGGCGGCCCGGGGCTCCTGTCGCGCTAGCGCGGCGACCTACTTGAAGGCGCTGTCCTTGACCTTCACGACCTGACCGGCACCCTCGATTCCGAGGAACGAGCCGATGCTCCAGGCCGAGGAGTAGAGCTTGCCGGCGTGGATCTCGAGGCCGGTCGGCATGGTGACCTGGGCGTGCGTGCGCTTGCCGTCCTTGATCCGGGTGATCTCGCCGATCGTCGCAGGATCGAAGTCGGGCGCCGGAGGTCCGGCGGGCGCGCCCTCGAGCACGTGCGAGACGTAGACCGTGCCGTCCCGGGTGACCGCGACGCCGGTGGGGGCGGTGAGCCGCTTCCACACTCGCTGCACGTGCCCGGTGCGGGCGTTGAGCCGGTAGACCCGCCCTGCGTTCTTCGCCTCGGCCCCGAGGAAGCTGACGTAGACGCTGTTTCCGACGACCTGGACGCCCGTCGCCACCGGGTCACAGCCCTTGGTGCCTGGGTTGGCGTTGGCGTCGGGTGCCTTGCACGCCTTGGTGTCCTTGAACGTCTTGGGAGCGAAGAACGTCGACACCTTGCCCGTGCGCGGGTTGACCTTCAGCACGTCGTTGGCGCCGCCGTCGGCCACGAAGAGCCCGAAGCGCGACCAGGTCATCGCAAAGGGGTTCGAGAGCGCGTCGACCGGCTGCCCGTCTACGAACTGGACCTGCCCGTCCGGGTTGTGCTTCAGCTCGTAGCGCTGGAGGTTGGCGATCACCTTGACGTGCTTGCCGCGGTAGTCCATCCGGATGACCCGGCTGGGACCGTACTTGCCGCCTGATGGTGCTCCCTCCTCGTTGGGCCCGCCGATGACGGCGAAGACGTTGGTGGGTGAGCCGGCGACGCCGGCGACACCGGGAACGCCCTTCAGGATCGTCCGCTTGCGACCGTCGACGAAGACCCGTGTCACCTTGCCCGCGGTGCTCTCGGCCACGATGAACCCGCGGTGCTTGATCGCGTTCTGCAGTCCGAACGGGTCATCGAGACCCTCGGTGACCACGGTCACCGGCTTGGCGCTACCTGCTGCCAGCGAGCTTGCCGGAACGCCAGCGAGCGCGCCGGTCGTGCCGATGGCAATCGCTGAAACGAGCGCCACACTTCTGTGTTGTTGCATGCCAGAACTTCCCTTCGCTCGGTCTTCCCCTCCATGGCCTGGTTCCCCCCTCGGTCGCCAGATACACCGAGCCTGCCACAGCTTTCGCGTTTCCGACCCGTGCGAGTCCAGTTATCTCCGGAGCTCGGAGATGACGAAGGGCCTGCCGGCACGCGCCGCCGACAGGCCCTTCTCGGTCCGAACCCCTGGGAGGAGGGGTTCGGACCGGATGCCAAAGCTACTCATCGAGGCCCCCCGGCCTTCGAGGCGCAGCCCCCCGCACCCAGGTAAAGGATGTCGCGAGGTGGGGGGTGCCTGCCTGAGGCTTCTTTCCCGATCCGGGAGGGACTAAGGTCCCGGAGTTCCGGCCGACCGGCCAGCCGTTTCAGACAGTCGCCCTGACCCGGCGCGCCAGCAGCCCCAGCAGAGCCCTCGAGATGCCCTTCGCGACCAGCTGCTCGCCGGCGGGGAGGCGCTTGTCGACGATGACCGAGTAGCTGATCTCCGTCCCGCCGGGGACCTCCCGCAGGACGACGTCACCGTGGTAGTTCTTCAGGGGTACGCCGGACAGGGCCTTGTAGCCGAGGCGCTTGCCAGGCTCGAAGGCCACGATCTCCTCGACGATCGCGGGCAGGGGCAGGCCGGCGCCGAGCCGGCGTACGGCGCCGACGCCGTTGCGATCGGTGGTGCCGGGCGTGGCCAGCTGGGCCCACATGCCAGGGCCCCAGTGCTTCATGCCCTCGTGGTCGGAGAGCACGTCCCAGACCTGGTCGACGGTGGCGTTCACGGTGGTGGTGGAGGTCGCTCGCATGAGCCGAGTGTGAACCAGTGACTACGGTCGTGGTCAGATGTCTCAGGCTCTGGTCACGATGCGCCACAGGAGTAACGTGGGAGCTGGCCGCACCCGCCATCGAGCTCACTTGGAGGCTGCCATGCGCCACGGCACCATCGTGTTCGTCGAGATCCCCGTGCGCGACCTCAAACGCGGGGCCGACTTCTACGCCGGTCTCTTCGGGTGGTCCTTCCTCGACGAGCATGAGCCCGACCGCTGGCTGTTCACCCCGGCCGGGCGTGGCGCGATGGGCGCGATCACCACGGCGCGAGCCGCGGGCACAGGCGGCATCGTCATCTCGGTCTCCGTGGACGACGTGTCGGAGACGGTGACGAAGGCGATCCAGCTCGGCGGTGGACCGACCGGCGACGTGCGTGACCTCGACGTCGGCCGGCGTACCGAGATCATCGACCCCGACGGCAACCACTTCATCGTCTTCAGCAGCGCGATCAGCCGGCAGGTGGCCGGCTACGACAACGCCCCCGACCACCAGGAGCTGTGACCTCTTGGGCCGAGCGGGTCTACGGCGGGCGCCGGCAACCGGCTCGCAGGCTCGCGAGGGCCGAAAGCCTCCCGCCCCGCTGCCGGCCGGGTCTACCTGAACACCACCGTCTTGCTGCCGTTGAGCAGGATGCGGCTCTCGGCGTGCCAGCGGACCGCTCGGGAGAGCACCTGGCACTCCACGTCGCGACCGGCCGCGACCAGCTCCTCGCCGTTCAGGGTGTGGTCGACGCGCACGACGTCCTGCTCGATGATCGGTCCCTCGTCGAGGTCGGCAGTGACGTAGTGGGCGGTGGCGCCGACGAGCTTCACGCCGTGCTCGTAGGCCTGGTGGTACGGCTTGGCGCCCTTGAAGCTCGGCAGGAAGCTGTGATGGATGTTGATCAGCCGGCCGGCCAGCGTCGCGCACAGCTCCTGCGAGAGGATCTGCATGTAGCGCGCCAGCACCACCAGGTCGACCTCGAGCTCGTCGACCAGCTCGAGCAGGGTCGCCTCCGCCTCGGGCTTGGTGTCGCGGGTGACGGGCACATGGTGGAACGGCACGCCGTACGACGTGGCGAGCGGCTCCAGGTCCTGGTGGTTCGACACGACGCCCGCCAGGTCGACCTTCAGCGACCCGATGCTCCAGCGGTAGAGCAGGTCGTTGAGGCAGTGCCCCTCCTTCGACACCAGCACCAGGGTCCGGTGCCGGGCCGCGTGGTCCCAGAGCGCCCAGCGCATGTCGAACCGGGCGGCGATCTCGGCGAAGTCGCGGGCGATCGACTCGTGCGTGTCGTCGCCGCTGACGGTGTCGAAGTGCACGCGCATGAAGAACCGCTGGGTCGAGAGGTCGCTGTACTGGTGGGACTCCACGATGTTGCTGCCGTGCTCGAAGAGGAACCCGGTGACGGCGTACACGATGCCCGGGCGGTCGGGGCAGTCGATGGTCAGGATGTACTCCGGCCTCGTCATTGCAGCAGCGTACGGCCCGGGCCGGGGGCCCGGGCCGTACGTGGTCAGCGACCGAACATCAGCCTCTGTGTGCGTCGCTGTGCGCTGACGCCACGATCACCTCGGTCTCCAGCGCGGTGCCGGTCAGCACCCGGACGTGGATCGCGTTGATCGTGCCCGTGGTGTTGTCGGTGCCGTCACCGTTCTCGACCTGCTCGTTGATGGTGACCGAGATGATCCCGCCACCCGGGTTGGGCAGGTTGATCACCGTGTTCGCCGGCACGTCGGGATCGATCAGGATCCCGCCGACCCGCAGGTTCACGAACTCAGCGGTGAACTCGGTGTCGGCCGAGCTGCCGTCCGCCTCGGAGTCCGACGTCACGTGCACGACGTCAGCGGTGACCGCACCGCCGAGCACGTTGACCCCTGTCGTCTGGCTGCTCGCGTGCCCGCTCGGCGGGTTGCCGGTCGAGCCGCTGGCGCTGTTGTTCGCCGTGGCCGACGTGACCACCGGCGAGAGCGCCGCCGGCACGTTCGCGGTCGCGTTGCCACCCAGAGGGGTGATCTCCGCCTTGCTCACGTACGTGTCGAGCCCGAGCAGGACGTTGCGCGCGTACGCCGTGAACGCCTTGCCCGACACGGTGTTGCCGATCTCGGCACACGGCCGGCCGGACGGGTACGTCGCGGTCGACTCGCTGTGGCCGACGATCACGCTCGCGCCCGTCGCCAGGCCCGGTAGCGGGATCAGCACCGTCAGCCGGATCATGTTGACCGACGCCGAGGTCTTGTAGTTCCCGTTGGGGAGCTGTTCCGCGGAGATGCTCTGCTCGTTGAGCAGTCCCTGCGCGATGACCAGGCCCAGCGCGTTCGTGACCAGGATCGGTGTGTTCGGCTCGACGTCCGTGATGGGGTTGCCGCCGATCACGAGGTTCTCGAACGTCGTCCCGTTGAAGTTGGACTCGGCTCCCAGCGGACCCGCGACCGACTGCGTGACACCCTGGATGGTCGTCGCCGTGATGGCTCCGCCCAGCAGGTTCAAGCCGCTGACCTTGGACGACGACGTCGTTGACGCCGCACCACCGGCCACCGAGGAGCTAGAGGCCGAGGACAGCACGCCCAAGGACACGATGCCTGGAAGGGTCACGTTGATGACCGGTCCCTCCGCGTCGTTGGCGGTGCCACTCGGAGCGCTCGACTGTGACCTGACCCGCTCGTTGGCGAGCACGACAGGGAGGCCGAGGAGGCTGCCCCGAACGTCCAGCTCGTAGGCCTTGCCGCTGGTCGCGGCACCCGCGTTCGAGACCGGCGTCGACGAGCCGACGGTCAGCGGGGCGGTGTTGCTGCCGTCGATGGTGGCCGAGTTGGTCACCGTCGACCCGTTGGGCGCCAGCACCAGCGTGGTCAGCTCGCGCGACGAGGCGGCACCGGGCGCCAGGTTGCCCAGGTTCCACGTCACGACCTGGCCGACGATGCTGTCGGCACCGGGTGCCTCGGCGATCTGCTGGTTAGCGGGAACGGTGTCGACCAGCGTCACGCTTGTCGCCGGCGCCGTACCGCTGTTGCCGAACGACAGCGTGTAGGTCTGGTAGCCGCCCGACACGACGGTCTGCCGGCAGCCGTCCTTGGTCAGCGTGAGCTTGGGCTGGTAGCTGACGTTGGTCGTCGCCGTGCTGGAGTTGTTGCTCGGGTTGTCGTCCACCGACTGCGACTTGATGACGGCGGTGTCGGTCAGCGCCTTGACGCCCGAGCTCGGCCAGGTGGCCGCGGTGCGGACGCGGTAGCTGATCGTCCCCGACGCACCGCCGTTCAGGTTCCCGATCGCGAAGGTCAGGACCTGCCCGTTCTGGGACGGCACGATCGGCTGGTTGTTCAGCGTGGCACTGCCCGCGACGAACGTCAGGCCGGTGCCGAGGGTGTCCTCGATGGTGACCCCGGTCGCCTGCACGGTGCCCGTGTTGCTGAAGCTCAGCGTGTGCGTGACTTCCTGGTTCGGGTTGGCCGTGCCGGGCGCCGACTTGCTGACCGTCGGGTCGCTGTTGCCCGGGTTCGGGTAGATGACCGTCGTGGTCTCGGGGTCCTTGTCGTTGTTCGGGTTCGGGTCACCAGGAACCGTGCCCGAGCCGATGTCGGTGAACGTCACGGTCCCCGGACCGCCCGTGAGGGGCACTCGCTGCTGGAACGTGACGGTCTTGCTCAGGCCGGCACCGATGGTGCCGAGGTTCCAGGTGAGCGTGGTCCGGCCGGCGCTCGGCGTGTCCGGCTGGACCGTGGGCTCGCCGAAGCCGCCACCACTGGATCCTGCGACGTAGGTCAGGCCGGGGTCCATGTCGTCCTTGGCCGTGAACGTGCCGCTGCCGGTGCCGACGTTGGTCACCTTGAGGGAGCAGTCCACGGTGCCGCCGGGAGCGACGGTGTCGGGCGTGCAGCTCTTGTCGGCGGAGGCGTCGGGCTTGCCCTTGATCGTGATGACCACCTTGTCGGTGGACTCCGGCGACTTGTCGGACTTGGTGTAGCCCTTGTTGGTGCAGGTGCCCGCGGTGACGGCCTTCGCCTGGAAGGTCACCGTCGTGTAGCTGCCGTTGGTGACCACCTTGGGCGGCCACGTGATCACGCCGCCGGCACCCGCTGGTGCACTGGCGGGGGCGGGTGAGGCTGAGCCCTCGACGTAGTCGAGGCAGCTCGGCAGCTCGTCCCTGATCGTCAGGGTCTGCTTGCCGTACGTCGGCCCGTAGGCCTTGGCCTTGATCGTGACCGTGACCGTGGCACCGAGGTCGACCGTGGCCGAGTCGGCACCGTTGACCTTCTTGTCGGTCGTTGTCGAGTAGGTGGTCGAACCACCGGTCGCGGAGGCAGGTGCCAGCCCGGCGAAGCCGATGAGTCCGAGGATGATGATGAGTAGTACGTGAAACAGGCGCCGCTGCATTGCGGCCTCCCCTCGTCTTGATACAGGACGAGGGCCCGAGTCAGGTCCCTCCCCACACCCCGCGTGGGCCCTTCTCGATCGCAGCCGCCGACGACTTCCCCAGATTCACCCCCCGGCGGGCACGTCCCCCACCGTCGCGTCATCCGAACGGCGCAGCAATGATCCGATCGGGCTGACCCGGAAGGGCCAGCCGGATTTGGGGGTGTCGCACCCTTTCAGGCCGACTTCAGGGGGTTCGTCAACCAGCGGTGTGGCCGGCGGCGACGACGTGGATGCCCCCCGAACCTCGCCATCGCTATCCCCAGAGGATCAGGTCCGCGGCCTTCTCGCCGATCATCATCGAGGGCGCGTTGGTGTTGCCCCCGGTGACGCTCGGCATGATCGAGGCGTCCGCGACCCGCAGGCCTTCGATGCCGAGCACACGGAGCTTCGGGTCGACGACCGCGCGCTCGTCCGCCCCCATCCGGCAGGTGCCCACCGGGTGGTAGACGGTGTGCACGACGTTGGGCAGCGCCTCGCGCAGCGCTGCGTCGGTCTTGCCGACGATGCCGGGGCTCAGCTCGCCGGTGCTGTCGCCGGTGCCGGCCATGATCTCGCGGATCAGGTTGATGCCCTCGATGAGCACCTCGGAGTCCTGCTTCTCCTTCAGGTAAGCCGGGTCGAAGCGCGGTGCCGCCGTCGGGTCGGCGCTCGCCAGCCGCAGCGTGCCACGGCTCCTGGGGTAGATCAGCGTCGAGAACAGCGTCTGCCCGGGCTTGGTGGTCGGCGGCACGATGCGCTTGCTGGAGTCGTCGGAGTTCGGTCCCGGGTAGACCCAGTGGATCGAGAGCAGCTGCAGGTCCGGCGCCTTCTCGGCGTACGACGTGCGCACGAAGCCCGTCGTCTCGAACGACGAGTGCCCGGCCCAGGTGCTGCCGTCCTTGCGGTGCCGCTCCTTCATCAGACCGCGCATGAAGTAGACCGGCTTGGGCCGGTGCAGCGCGGAGTCCATCTGGAACGAGATCGGCACGAACAGGTGGTCGTGCAGGTTGTCGCCGACCGGGAGGTCCGCCACGACGGTGATGCCGTGCTGCTTGAGGTGGTCCGCGTGGCCGACCCCGGAGAGCATGAGCAGCTGCGCGGAGCCCATCACGCCCGCCGACAGCACGACCTCGCGACCGGCGCGGATGACGTCCTTGTTGCCCTTCGCGTCAACCGTCTCGACCCCGACGGCTCGTGAGCCCTCGATGACTACCCGGGTGACCTGGGTGTTGACCACGACCGCGAGGTTGGGCAGCGCCTTGTCGTGCACGTAGCCCTGCGCCGCGGAGTAGCGCAGCCCCTTGGCCGCGCTCTGCTGGATCGGGCCGATGCCCTCCTGGTCGACGCCGTTGTAGTCCTCGTTGCGCTTGATGCCGCCCTTGGCGGCGGCTGCGTCGAGGAAGGAGTGGGTGGCCGGGGTGAGGTCGTGCTTCACGGTGACCTTGATCGGCCCCCCGGCTCCGCGGACCTGGCTCTCGCCGCCCTCGAAGTCCTCCATGCGCTTGAAGTAGGGGAGGACGCCCTCGTAGTCCCAGCCCTCGCAGCCCTCGGCCGCCCAGTCCTCGAAGTTCTGCTTGTTGCCTCGCACGAAGATCATGCCGTTGACCGAGCTCGAGCCGCCCAGCACGCGGCCGCGGAACTGCGGGATCTCCCGGTTGAGTGCGTGCTCCTGCGGCACGGACTTGTAGCCCCAGTCGAAGATCTTCTTCAGCTGCGGGGTCGAGTGCATCACGTTGATCGAGCCCGGGGTCTGGAACAGCATCTTGGCCAGGCCCTTGTCGTCGGGCCGGCCCGCCTCGACCAGCACGACGCTCGCACCACTCTCGGCGAGCCGTCGCGCCACTGCACACCCGGCGCTGCCAGCGCCCACGATCACGTAGTCGGCCTGAGTCATGCGAAAACTGTAACGTGTTCTAGTCTGATTCGGAACTGCCGCCCTGCCCCTCCTGCTGCTGGTGCTCTGAGGCTGGTAGCGTCTGCGACGACCACACGGGAGCCCGAGGCATCGGGCTGAGATGGGGCTGGAGCCGCCCTGACCGTCGAACCTGATCCGGATAATGCCGGCGAAGGAAGTGAGCGGCAGTGCTGATTCCCCGTTTCCACCTCGTCACCCCCGTCGTGCCGACCTCGTTGCTGCGCGCCCTGGTGTCGGAGGGCGTCGACGCGATCCAGGTGCGGGACAAGCGCGCAGACGACCGGGCTCTGCTCGAGTTCGCGCGGGAGGTCCGCGGACTGGGCGTGGCGGTCATCGTGAACGACCGCGTCGACCTGGCCCTGGCAGCCGGGGCCGCCGGCGTGCACCTGGGCGCCGACGACCTCCCGGTCGCTGCGGCGCGAGCGCTGGCAGCGGACCTCATGATCGGTGCGACCTGCCGGTCCTACGGCGACGTGGTCGCTGCGCGGGACGCCGGTGCGTCGTACGCCGGAGTGGGGCCGGTCTTCGAGTCGCCCACCAAGACCGGCCTGCCGGCCCCGCTCGGTCTCGTCGGGCTGGCGTCGGTGACCGGAGTGCTCCCCGTCGTGGCGATCGCCGGCATCACGGCCTCCCGCGTGCCGTCCGTGCTGGCCGCCGGCGCGCACGGTGTCGCCGTCGTCAGCGCCGTCGCGCAGGCAACCGACCCACCCGCTGCAGCAAGGGAGATCGCTGCGGCGCTGCGCGCGGCATGAACGTGGAAGTTGCCGGTGCCGGCGACAGCGAGCGAAGCGAGCCAACAGGAGTGGGGACTCGGCCACCCGGTGGCGGCACCGCGGCGCCGGTGACCACGGCGAAACTTGCCGGGCTCGCTCGCCGGCAGAGGTCCGCGAAAGGAATCGAAGTTGCGGGTGCCGGGATCGTCGGACTCACCTGCGCCCTGGCGCTGGTGGACTCCGGCTTCGACGTGACGGTCTACGACCCGGCGCCCGGGCAGGGCGCGACGTACGCCGCGGCGGGGATGATCGCCCCGGCGGGGGAGGCCTGGTTCGGCGAGGAAGCCCTGCTGCGGCTGGGGATCGCGTCCGCCACGCTCTGGCCGTCGCTCGCCGAGAGACTCGGGGTGCGGCTGTGGCGCAGCGGCACGGTGCTGGTCGGCCGGGACGCGTCCGACCTCGCCGTCGTACGACGGTCGGCCGAGCTGCTGCGGGCGCACGACGTCCCGGTGGAGGAGATCGCGAGCAGGGAGCCCACCCTGTCGGACCGGGTCGCCGGCGGTGCGTTCCTGCCCTCCGACACGGCCGTGAACCCGCGGGAGGTCACGGCGGCGCTGCTGCGCCTGCTGGGCGACCGCGTGGTGCGGTCGGAGGCGCCAGGCACGGGTGACGTCGTGGTGCGGTGCACGGGCACGGCGGCGCACGCCACGATCCGTCCGGTGCGCGGCGAGATCGTCCGCGTGTGCAGCGACGACCCGCCCCTGCACGTCGTACGCGGGATCGTGCACGGCGACCCGGTCTATCTCGTGCCTCGAGCGCACGGCGAGGTCGTCGTCGGGGCTACGTCGGAGACCCACGACTCGCCACCGGTGGCGACGGTCGAAGGAGTGGTCCGGCTGCTCGCGGCGGCTCGGGCGCTGGTGCCCTCGATCGGCGGCGCCGAGGTGCTGGAGGTGCTGGCCCGCGACCGGCCGGGCACGCCCGACAACGGACCGCTGATCGGGTGGGTCTCCGACCGGGAGGTCGTCGCCGCGGGCCACTACCGCGGAGGAGTGCTGCTCGCACCCGTCACCGCGGCCGCGGTCGTGGCACTGGTCCGAGGCGAGGGTCCGCCGGCCGAGGTCGAACCGTTCCATCCGTCCCGTTTCAGCCAGGAGGCATTGCCAGCATGAGGATTCTCGTCAACGGGGACGACCGCGAGGTGCCCGAGGGCAGCTCGCTCGCGGTCCTCGTCCCGCACGCCGAAGGCGTCGCGGTCGCGCTCAACGGCGCGGTCGTGCGCAACGCCGAGTGGAGCGTGACCTGGCTCGACGAGGGGGACGCGGTCGAGGTGCTGACCGCGTTCCAGGGCGGATGAGCCCGATGAGCGCGATGTTCCTCGGTGACCACCGGGTGGAGAGCCGGCTCTGGATCGGCACCGGTGGGCTGACCAGCCTGGCCACGCTCGAAGCGGTGCTCGACGCGGCTGCGCCAGGTCTGGTGACCGTGGCGATGCGGCGGTCCTCTGACCTCGGACCCTCCGGGCTGCTCGGCCTGCTCCGGTCGCGGGACGTCACCATCCTGCCCAACACCGCGGGCTGTCTCTCGGCCCGGCAGGCCGTGCTCACTGCTCACCTCGCCCGCGAGGCGCTCGGCACGTCGCTGGTGAAGCTCGAGGTGATCGGTGACGAGCGCTCGCTGCTGCCCGACGTCGTCGGCCTGGTGCAGGCGGCGGCGACGCTGGTCGAGGACGGCTTCACCGTGCTGCCCTACACGACCGCCGACCCGGTCGTCGCAGCTCGGCTGGTCGATGTCGGCTGTGCCGCCGTCATGCCGCTGGGCTCGCCGATCGGGTCCGGGCTCGGCATCACCGACCCGGCCGCGATCGAGCGGGTGCGTGCGGCAGTGGCCGTGCCCGTCGTACTCGACGCTGGGATCGGCACGGCATCCGACGCCGCCGTCGCGCTGGAGCTGGGCTGCGACGCCGTGCTCGCGGCAACGGCGATCACGCGTGCGGAGGACCCGGTCGAGATGGCGCGCGCGCTGAAGCTCGCCGTGGTGGCCGGACACCGTGCGCGCCAGGCCGGTCGTATCCCCAAGCTGACGGAGGCGCGCGCCTCGTCACCGATGGAAGGGCGGGCCGAGCTGTGATGGTGCGCCTGCTCGTCGTCGTACCGGCCGACGCTGAACCGCGCGTGGCACCAGGGCAGGGCTATCGCGTCGTGCGCGAGGAGGCGCTGGTGAGATGCCACTCCGCCGCAGAGGTCGTCCAGGCCCGCGGCGCCGAGCTCGTGACCATCTCACCGGTGGCGCCCACGCTGTCCAAGCCCGGCTACGGCCCGGCCCTCGGGGTCCCCGGAGTCCGGGCGGCCGTCCGCGCAGCCGGCCCGATGCCGGTCTTCGCGCTGGGTGGGGTGACGGTCGGCAACGCGCGGCTGTTCCTGGACGCCGGGGCGTACGGCGTGGCGGTGATGGGTCCGGTGCTGCGTGCAGCCGACCCCGACCTGGTGGTCCGTCAGCTGCTGGCGGTCGTCGGTGGTTGAGGTGCGAGCGAAGCGAGCATCGAGACGCGCGACGCCACCCGTGGTGCTCACGATCGCCGGCTCCGACTCCGGTGGTGCTGCGGGCATCGCGGCCGATCTCACCACGTTCGCGGCACTCGGCTGCCATGGCACCGTCGCCATCACCGCGGTCACGGCCCAGTGCACGATCGGTGTGCACCGCATCGTCGCGCTGTCCGCAGACGACGTGGCGGCGCAGGTGCGCGCCGTGCTGGACGACCTGCCGGTCGCTGCCGTCAAGACGGGGATGCTCGGCTCGGCGTCGGTCGCTCGCGCCGTCGTCGGGTGCCTGCCGCCGGAGGTCCCCCTCGTGGTGGACCCGGTGCTCGTCGCGACCAGTGGTGCGGTGCTCGCGCCACCCGAGCTGCTGGACGTCTACCGGTCCGTGGTGCTGCCCCGGGCAACGGTGGCGACGCCCAACCAGGAGGAGGCAGCCGTGCTCGGCGACCTGCCGTGTCCCTCGCTGGTCACGGGCGGCTCGGTCGACGTGCTCGACGGCATGACGCTGCGCGCCCCCGTCGTACGCACCGACAACGACCACGGCACCGGCTGCACCCACAGTGCCGCGCTCGCGGCGTACCTCGCCCGTGGTCACCCGCTGCCCGACGCAGCGCGGCTGGCCCAGCAGTTCGTGGTCGACCGGCTCGAGGAGTCGGCGTCCTGGTCACTGGGGCGCGGGCGCGGGCCCGTCTCCCACCTCTTCGCCCAGGCAACATTCGCTCGGACAACAAAGGAGTTCTGATGCAGATCCACCCCTCACACAGCATCGTCTACAAGGCCGGCTCGCGGCCTGACGTCCAGGTGCCGTTCACGCGGGTCGCGCTCACCAACGGTGAGCACTTCGACCGCTACACCACCGCCGGGCCCGGGTCGGACCCCCAGGAGGGCCTGCCTTTGCTGCGCCGCGACTGGGTGGCCGGGCGAACGGGCACGGTGACGCAGATGCACTACGCCCGGCAGGGCGTGGTGACGCCGGAGATGGAGTACGTCGCACTGCGCGAGGGCGTGCCCGTCTCCGTGGTGCTCGAGGAGCTGGCCGCCGGCCGCGCGATCATCCCGCTCAACGTCAACCACCCCGAGGCCGAGCCGATGATCATCGGCCGTCGGTTCCTGGTGAAGGTGAACGCCAACATCGGCAACAGCGCGGTCACGTCCTCGATCGAGGAGGAGGTCGAGAAGCTCACCTGGGCGACGACCTGGGGCGCCGACACCGTGATGGACCTCTCCACCGGCAAGGACATCCACGAGACCCGCGAGTGGATCATCCGCAACAGCCCGGTGCCGATCGGGACCGTGCCGATCTACCAGGCGCTGGAGAAGGTGCGCGGCGACGCCTCGGCACTCACCTGGGAGGCGTTCCGCGAGACCGTGATCGAGCAGGCCGAGCAGGGTGTCGACTACATGACGATCCACGCCGGCGTCCTCCTGCGCTACGTCCCGCTCACCGCCAACCGCATCACCGGCATCGTGTCCCGCGGCGGCTCGATCATGGCCGGCTGGTGCCTGGCTCACCACGAGGAGAACTTCCTCTACGCGCACTTCGACGAGCTGTGCGAGATCTTCGCCCGCTACGACATCTCGTTCTCCCTCGGAGACGGCCTGCGGCCCGGGTGCACCGCGGACGCCAACGACCAGGCGCAGCTCTCCGAGCTCCGGACGCTGGCCGAGCTGACCAAGCGCGCCTGGGAGTACGACGTGCAGGTGATGGTCGAGGGCCCCGGCCACGTCCCGCTCAACCTCGTGGAGGAGAACGTCGTCCTCCAGCAGGACTGGTGCCACGGCGCGCCGTTCTACACGCTCGGGCCGCTCGTCACCGACATCGCACCCGGCTACGACCACATCACCTCTGCCATCGGCGCGGCCACGATCGCCTGGCACGGCACCGCGATGCTCTGCTACGTGACCCCCAAGGAGCACCTGGGCCTGCCCAACCGCGACGACGTGAAGACCGGGGTGATCACCTACAAGCTGTCAGCGCACGCAGCCGACGTCGCCAAGGGACACCCGCACGCCCGTGACTGGGACGACGCGCTGTCCAAGGCGCGCTTCGAGTTCCGCTGGCACGACCAGTTCGCGCTGTCGCTGGACCCGCACACGGCCCAGGAGTTCCACGACGAGACGCTGCCGGCAGAGAACGCCAAGACCGCTCACTTCTGCTCGATGTGCGGCCCGAAGTTCTGCTCGATGAAGATCAGCGCCGAGGTCAAGGAGCGGTTCCTGGAGAAGAGCGAGGAGTTCGTCGAGCTCGGCGGCACGGTGTACGTCGAGGCGTGATCCAGACGGGCCGACGGTCAGCGCAGGACGGCGCGGTCCTTGAACGCGGTGTCGATGCCGCCTAACGGGGCGTGGTCGAGGCGAGCGTGGGGGTGACGAACTCGGCCGCGTCGCAGCCGAGGGTCCAGTGGGTCGCCACGTCAGCCGCCGTAGGGCACCGTGATGATCTCCAGCTTGTGGCCGTCGGGGTCGTCCCAGTACACGCCGCGACCGCCGTCGTCGTGGTTGATCTCCGACGGCCGCTTGCTGAACGGGTCGGCCCAGTAGGGGACCTCGCGATCGAGGATCCGCTGGAAGATCTGGTCGAACTCCTCCTCGCTCACCAGGAACGCGTAGTGCTGGGCGTGCACCCGGTCGACGTCCATGTAGTCGAGCTCGACGTCGTTGTCGACCTTCACCTGGAGGAAGGGACCGTACGTGGTGGGCGCCGGGAGTCCCAGCAGGTCGCTGAGGAACCGGGCCGACACCTGCTTGTCAGTGCTGTGCACGATCGTGTGGTTCAACGAGATGGCCATGGGGCCATCATGCCCAGCCGCCCCCGCCCGAAGCCAAGCCGTTAGGCTCGCCCGGCCATGGACCTCTACGACGCCATCAACAGCCGCCGGGACGTGCGCGCCGAGTTCGACGGGGGGACGATCCCCGACGCCACCCTCACCCGGGTGCTGAGTGCCGCACACGCGGCCCCGAGCGTCGGCCACAGCCAGCCCTGGGACTTCGTGCTCGTGCAGGACGAGGGGACCCGCGAGGCGTTCCAGGATC
Source organism: uncultured Actinomycetota bacterium (assembly GCA_963765905.1). Classification (GTDB taxonomy): domain Bacteria; phylum Actinomycetota; class Actinomycetes; order Propionibacteriales; family Nocardioidaceae; genus SSC3. Next base: position 752,346 of record CAVXXY010000006.1, on the reverse strand, counting down.
ACGTCGCGGGCGAGCGGGAGGTGTTCGCCGGCAGCCTCGACGGCGAGCGCGCCGAGACGTTCGCGCGGATCAAGGTCGAGGGCATCCTCGAGTCGAGCCTCGGCGTCGTCGTGACGTACGACGAGCGCCGCGGCGGCCCTGACGTGCTGGGGCGTCACGCCATCAAGGACGCCGGCCTCTACTCCTCCTGCCTGGCGGTCCAGAACCTGTGGCTCGCTGCGACAGCGGAGGGGCTCGGCGTTGGCTGGGTGTCGTTCTACCGCGAGGACTTCCTCCAGGAACTGCTCGGGATCCCGCGCAAGATCCGCCCGATCGCCTGGCTGTGCCTCGGGACGGTGACGCACCTGCAGACCGTGCCGGACCTGGAGCGCCACGGCTGGCGGCACAAGCGGCCGCTGGCCGAGGCCATTCACTGGAACACGTTCTAGTTCCGGGGTTAGGCTGCGGGTATGCCGCGCATCGACGTACCCGACGGCCAGGACCCCCTCATGCACCTGTGGGGGAGCACGGCGACGGCGCTGACCATCCCCGCGGCCGCGTTCAGCGATGCCGTCTACCGGAAGTCGACCCTTCCGCTGCGGGAGTTCGAGGCCGCCCGCATCTCCATCGCCCGCATCAACGACTGCAACATCTGCCTCGACCTCCGGACGGAAGGCGGTCCGGACCAGGCCTTCTACGACGCGGTGCTGGGTGACGGCGCGGACCTCACCGAGCGGGAGTCCCTGGCTGCCGAGTTCGCCCGGAGGTTCGCCGAGGACCACCTCGGGATGGACGACGCCCTCTGGGACCGGCTGCATGCGGCGTACTCCGACGACGAGCTCGTGCAGCTGGGCCTGTGCGTCGGGTCGTGGCTGGCTTTCGGACGTCTGAACCGGGTCTTCGACGTCGACGGGGTGTGTCGGATTCCTCTCAATCCCCACGGGGAGGGCACGCTTCACCGCGTCCCACAGGTGTGAGAGGCTGAGCCTGCTGTAGTGAACGGGAAGCCGGTGCGAATCCGGCGTGGTCCTCGCCACTGTGACCGGGGAGCTCAACCCACCACGCCACTGGTGCACCTGCTTCGGGCAGAGCATCGGGAAGGCGGGCTTGAGCACTGATCCGGAAGCCAGGAGACCGGCTACGGCGTGACAAGTCCACGAGGCATGGAAAGGAAGGTCATTCGACGATGGCCAAGACCCTCGCAGCCACCGCAGTCCGCATCCCCACCTGGGCATGGGCGGTTCTCGCTATGGCGCTCTTCTCGCTCTACTTCCTGGTTCAGGAGAACGGCGCGCTGCTGACCTCATCGCAGTCCGCATACCTCCACGAGCTCACCCACGACGCGCGTCACGCTCTCGGCGTGCCCTGTCACTGACCCCCGGGACAGCACATGAAGTTCTCCGTGCTGCTGCGCAACGGCGCTATCGCCGGCTTCGCAGCAGGAGTTGTCGCTGCCCTCCTGCAGTGGGTCGTGACCGAGCCCGTCATCCGGCGCGCACTGGCGATCGAGGACCGGGTCACCGCTCTCGAGGGTGCGACCGCAGGGCACAGCCACGAGGAGGTCCTGGTGACCCGCACCGAGCAGGTCGTCTGGGGCATGATCACCGCCGGCGCCATCGCGGTGATCTTCGGTGTCATCTTCGCGATCGTCTTCGCCAAGTCGCGGCCGCGGCTGCCCGGCTCCTCGGACTTCGGTCGTGGTGTCTGGCTGGCCGGCTTCGGCTTCTTCGCATTCACGCTGATGCCGATGCTCGCCATCCCGGCCAACCCGCCGGCGGTCGGCAACACCGACACCGTCGGTCGCCGCACCCTCATCTACGTCCTCGCCATCCTGGTCGGGGTCCTGATCGTGGGTGCCATGGCAGCGGTCAACAAGCTGCTGGCTGCCCGTGGCCTCGACGACGCGATGCGCCTGACCGGCAACGCGCTGACCTTCGCGGTCCTGACCGGTGTCGCGCTGCTGCTGATCCCGGCGTCGCCGGACAAGATCCCCACCACGGGCGACGCCAGCCTCATCGCCGGCGCCGACCTGATCTGGGACTTCCGGCTCGCGACCCTGCTGCAGCTCGGCGCGATGTGGCTCGTGCTCGGTCTGCTCTTCGGCGTGCTCACCGCCCGTGCGTCCTCCGAGGTCCAGCAGCGCGAGCACGTCCACGCGTGACCTCCCGGGGCGCCGCTCGATGACCGGGGCGCTGCTCGTCGCCGGCACCACCAGCGACGCCGGCAAGTCGGTGGTCACCACCGGCCTCTGCCGGGCGCTGGCCCGCCGCGGCGTCAAGGTCGCGCCGTACAAGGCGCAGAACATGTCGAACAACTCGATGGTGGTCTCGGCGGCGGGCGCCGGCGCGGAGATCGGGCGCGCCCAGTGGGTGCAGGCGGTCGCCGCGCGGGCCACCCCCGAGGTCGCGATGAACCCGGTGCTCCTCAAGCCCGGCAGCGACCGGCGCTCGCACGTCGTACTGATGGGGAAGCCGTTCGGGACGCTCGAGGCGGGGGAGTTCGCAGGTGGGCGCTCCGCGCTGCGTGATGCAGCGTGGGCGGCCTTCGACGACCTGCGCTCGCGCTACGACGTGGTGGTCTGCGAGGGGGCGGGCAGCCCGGCCGAGATCAACCTGCGCGCCACCGACTACGTCAACCTGGGCCTGGCCCAGCACGGCCGCCTCCCGACGGTCGTGGTCGGCGACATCGACCGCGGCGGGGTCTTCGCAGCGATGTACGGCACCCTGGCGCTGCTCTCTCCCGACGACCAGGCGCTGGTCGCCGGGTGGGTGGTGAACAAGTTCCGCGGTGACCGGGCGCTGCTCGAGCCCGGCCTGCACATGCTCCGCCAGCGCACCGGCCGACCCGTGTACGGCGTACTCCCGTGGCTGCCCGACCTCTGGCTCGACTCGGAGGACGCGCTTGCGATCCTCGACCGCGGTGCGCGGCCCGCCGGCGAGGACCGGCTCAAGGTCGCGGTCGTGCGCCTGCCGCGGATCTCCAACTTCACCGACGTCGACGCCCTCTGTGTCGAGCGGACGCTCGACGTGTGGTTCGCCGACGGACCGCGGGGGCTGGCCGGCGCCGACGTGGTCGTGCTGCCCGGCACCCGCGCCACGATGTCGGACCTCGCCTGGCTCCGAGACCGCGGACTGGCCGACGCTGTCGTCTCCCACGCGGCCGCGGGCAAGCCGGTCCTGGGCATCTGCGGCGGCTTCCAGATGCTCGGAACCCGCGTCGACGACCCGGCCGGCGTGGAGGGTGGCGGCTCGGTCGAAGGGCTGGGGCTGCTCGACGTGGCCACCACGTTCCAGGCGGAGAAGGTGCTGCGCCTGCCCGCGCACGGCTACGAGATCCACCACGGCCGGATCACCCGGGGTGCCGACGAGGAGTGGCTCGGCGGTGCCAGGCGTGGCGTCGTCTTCGGGACGATGTGGCACGGCGCGCTCGAGTCCGACGACGTACGACGCGACTGGCTGGGTGCTGTCGGAGGGCTCTCGACCGCCAGCTTCCCGGCCGCGCGAGAGGCGCGCATCGAGGCGCTCGCCGATGCGGTGGAGGAGCACCTCGACGTCGACGGCCTGCTGGACCTGGTCGAGACAGGTGCACCCGGCCTCCCCGTCGTCAGGGGTGGGCTGACGTGATCCTCGTGCTGGGCGGCACCGCCGAGGCGCGGGAGCTGGCCGCTGCCACCCCGGTGCTCTCCTCACTCGCCGGCCGGGTCAGCAACCCGCAGTTGCCCGAGGGAGAGGTGCGGATCGGCGGGTTCGGCGGGGCTGAGGGGCTGGCCGAGTTCCTGGAGTCGTCGCAGATCGATGCCGTCGTGGACGCCACGCATCCGTTCGCGGCGACCATCAGCGCCAACGCGGCCGCCGCGTGCGCCCGGGTCGGCGTACCTCTGCTGCGACTGGCACGGCCGGGCTGGTCCGGGCTTCCCGAGGCCGAGCGATGGCACTGGGTCGACTCGCACGAGGAAGCCGCGGTGCTGGCAGCGCACCTGGGGGAGCGCACGTTCCTCTCGACCGGACGGCAGTCCCTGCACGCGTTCGCCGGGTTGTCGCACGTCGTCGCGCGCGTGGTGGAGCCCGCGGACGTCCCCGAGGGATGGATGCTCCTGCTCGACCGGGGGCCTTACACGCTGGCCGGTGAGCTGGCGCTGCTGCGCGAGCACGCGATCGACGTCTTGGTCACCAAGGACTCCGGCGGCGACTACACCAGGGCGAAGCTGGATGCGGCCGACAAGCTGGGTGTCGAGGTCGTCGTCGTACGCCGTCCGGCGGCTCCCGAGGGAGTCGAGAGCGTCAGCTCGGTCGGCGAAGCGCTCGACTGGCTAGCAGGGCACTGACCAGCGCGGCCGCGCCGACCTTCGCCGCGAGCCGGTTCGCGCGTGGGATGTCAGCCGGTGCCGGGGCCTTCCCGCTGCCGAGGAAGCCACGGTCCTGGCTCGCGCCCTCGTAGGTGTTCGTGCCGCCGAGCCGCAGCCCCAGTGAACCCGCGAACGCCGCCTCGACCGGCCCGGCGTTGGGGGAGGGATGCTGGTGCGCGTCGCGCCGCCATGCCGCCCACGCCTGCCCGGGTGCCCCGCCCGTCGCGACCGCAAGGACCGCGGTCAGGCGTGCAGGCGCCAGGTTGACCAGGTCGTCGAAGCGGGCAGCGGCCCATCCGAACTGCTCGTAGCGCGGTGTGCGGTGGCCGACCATCGCATCCAGCGTGTTGGCGGCCCGGTAGCCGAGCAGGCCGGCCGGACCTGCGACCGCGCCCCAGAACAGCGGGGCGACGACGGCGTCGCTGGTGTTCTCTGCGACCGACTCGACCGTCGCGCGGGCGATCTCGTCGGGCCCGAGCCATGACGGGTCGCGTCCGACCAGGTGCGTGACCTGCTCCCGGGCGGCATCGAGGTCGCCGCGCGCGAGGTGGCTGTGCACTGCCTCGGCCTCGCGTACAAGCGAGCGGCCGCCGAGCACGACGTACGTCGCGACAGCGGTGGGGAGGGTCCCGCGGTCGAGAAGCCTGCCAACGACGGCTGCACCCCCCACGAGGACGGTGACGAAGCCGACGCCCGACCACCGCTGGTCGAGCAGCGACGAGGCGCGAGCCGAGGAACCTCCGTCGAGCCCATCCGGGTGAGCCCGCCGCTCGAGCGCCCCCGCCAGCCGCCCGAAGCCAGCGACCGGGTGGTAGCGCTGCGGGTCCCCCAGCACCTGGTCGGCGGCATAGCCCAGCAGCAGCCCTACTGCTCGCCCCACGCCAGCACCTTCTCGATCGCGGCGACGAGCGGCCCGGTCTCATCAGGCGCGCGTACGGCGATGCGGACGTAGTCCGCTCCGAGCCCGGGGAACGTGTCGCACCGGCGGACGGCGAACCCCTGCTCGCGCAGTGCCTCGCGCAGGCCGACCGGGCCGCGCGCCAGCACGAACGGCGTGCGGGGCTCGCCGACCACCTGAAGGGGGAGCGCCTCGACCAGGGTGGTGCGCCAGGCGGTGATCTGCTGCGCACGTGTCACGGCTTCACCACGGGACCGTGGTGAAGCACACCACTGGAGTGCCGCGAGGGACGGGATGGACACCGACCAGGGCGGCTGCTGCGTCGCGAGGTCGGCCACCACGGACGCGTCGCCCACCACGTAGCCGGCTCGCAGCCCGGGGATCGCCCAGGTCTTGGTGAGGCTTCGCACGACGACCAGCCCTTCCCGTCGTAGGCCGGTCAGCGACTCCGGCTCGTCGGGCACCGCGTCCATGAACGCCTCGTCGACCACGACGACCCGGCCCGGTTGGAGCAGGGAGAGCAGGGTGTCGGCGGGGTGCAGCACGCCCGTCGGGTTGGTCGGGTTGCCGACCATGACCAGGTCGGCGGTGTCGGGGACACGGCGAGGGTCGAGGGTGAAGTCGCCAGCCAGCACGACGCGCTCGACGCCGTGCCCGGCAGCGAGCAGGGCTGCCTCGGGCTCGGTGAACTGCGGGTGCACGACGACCGGGTGCCGCCAGGGCCGGGCCCGTGCAACCAAGGTGAACGCCTCGGCGCCCCCGGAGGTCGGCAGCACCTCGGCCTCGGTGCGACCGTGGAAGGTCGCGATCTCGGCGCGTGCCTGCTGCGGGTCCGGGTAGCGCGCCAGGTCGTCGAGCGCTGCTCGGATGGCGTCGTCGAGGCCGGCGGGGCGGGGGCCGGGGTGCACGTTGACGGCGAAGTCGGCGAGCCCATTCACCTCACGGTCGCCGTGGTGGTGAAGGTCCGGCTCACCCGGCATGGGCGTGCACCGCCTCGGCGAAGCGCTCGGCCAGCTGCGGGTGGCCGGCCCAGTGCGTGTGCAGGTACGACGCGTGCAGGGTCGGTCCGCCGCAGCCGTCCGGGCGACCGTCGAGGAGCCAGGCCGGGTCGTCGAGAGCGGACACGATGGTGCGGTGGAACTCGTGGCCGGTGACCCGCTCACCGGCCCGCGCGAGCAGGGTGTCGGCGGGGGAGATGCCAGTGCGGTAGGCGAGCGTCAGCCGGGGCGTCATCTCCGCCTTCGCCGCCAGCGCGCCGACCATCGGCGCACCGTCGATCGACTCGCACAGGTAGAGCAGCCCGGCGCACTCGGCGACCGTCGGAGTGCCCGCGGCGACGGCACTCGCGAGGGCGTCGCGCATCGGCGCGTTCGCCGAGAGGTCGGCCGCATGGACCTCGGGGAACCCGCCGCCGAGGTAGATCCCGCGCGTGCCCACCGGCAGCGCCTCGTCGGTCGTCGGGTCGAACACCACCGGGTCACAACCGTGGGCGCGCAGCAGCTCCTCGGTCTCTGCGTAGCGGAACGTGAAGGCCCGGCCGCCGGCGACTGCGACCACCGGACGACGGGTCTCGACAGACGCGCTCTCCGCTAGCGCTCCGTTCGCTGCTCGACCAGCGAGGGTGGGGAGCCAGGGGACGCCGGACAGGGGCGGAGCGCTCCGGGCGATGCGGATGACGGCCTCGAGGTCCACCCGCTCCCGCACCTGCACAGCCAGCCGGTCCAGGGCCGCCAGGGCGGTGGGACGCTCGGCTGCGGGCACGAGCCCGAGGTGCCGGGAGGGCGCCTCGATCCCGTCGTCGCGACCGATCACCCCGAGGACCTCGATGCCCGTCGCAGCGAGGGCGGAGACCACCTCGGTGGCGTGCCGCTCGGAGCCGGCCTTGTTCAGGATCACGCCCGCGATGCGTACGGACGGGTCGAACGTCGCCATGCCGTGCACGACCGCCGCGATCGAGCGCGAGGCGTGCGAGATGTCGACCACGAGTACGACGGGTGCCCGCAGCACCGCGGCCACGTGGGCCGTCGAGGCGAACCCCTCACGGCCGAGCGCCCCGTCGTACAGTCCCATCACGCCCTCGACCAGCGCGAGGTCCGCGCCCGCAGCCCCGTGCAGGAACAGCGGCTCGAGCAGCTGCTCACCCACCAGGTGCGGGTCGAGGTTGCGGCCGGGCCGCCCGGTCGCGAGCGCGTGGTAGCCGGGGTCGATGTAGTCCGGCCCGACCTTGTGCCCGGACACCACGTGGCCCGAGGTGCGCAAGGCAGCCATCAGGCCCGTGGCGATCGTCGTCTTGCCGTGCCCGGAAGCAGGCGCCGCGATGACGACGCGGGCTACCACTCGATGCCCTTCTGGCCCTTCTGGCCGGCGTCCATCGGGTGCTTGATCTTGGTCATCTCGGTGACCAGGTCCGCGAGCTCGACCAGCTTCGGGTCGGCTCGGCGACCGGTGATCACGACGTGCTGGTGCCCCGGTCGGTTCGCCAGGGTCTCCACGACGTCGTCGATGTCGACCCAGCCCCAGTTGATCGGGTAGGTGAACTCGTCCAGCAGCACCAGGTCGTGCTGCTCGCTCGCGATGCGGCGCTTGATCTCGGCCCAACCCTCGGCGGCGTCGGCGGCATGGTCCTCGGCGTCACCCTGCTTGCGCGACCAGGACCAGCCGGAGCCCATCTTGTGCCACTCGATGCGGCCGTCCAGCTCGCCCAGCCGTTCGAACACCGTCTGCTCGCCGAGCCGCCACTTGGCCGACTTCACGAACTGGAAGACGCCGATGTTCCAGCCCTGGTTCCAGCCCCGCAGCGCGAGCCCGAACGCGGCGGTCGACTTTCCCTTGCCATCACCGGTGTGCACGATCACCAACGGGCGGTTGCGGCGCTGCTTGGTGGTGAGTCCGTCGTCGGGTACGACGGCGGGCTGTCCCTGCGGGCTCACCGCGCTGCCCCGCTGCGGTCTGTGGGTGGTCGGCGGCGCCGCGGTGCGGTATGCGGGGGTGTCGTCGGCGAACCTTGCTGCTCGCCCTGCTCGCGGGGGCCATCACCGGTGTGCACGATCACCAACGGGCGGTTGCGGCGCTGCTTGGTGGTGAGTCCGTCGTCGGGTACGACGGCGGGCTGTCCCTGCGGGCTCACCGCGCTGCCCCGCTGCGGTCTGTGGGTGGTCGGCGGCGCCGCGGTGCGGTATGCGGGGGTGTCGTCGGCGAACCTTGCTGCTCGCCCCGCTCGCGGGGGCCATCACCGGTGTGCACGATCACCAACGGGCGGTTGCGGCGCTGCTTGGTGGTGAGTCCGTCGTCGGGTACGACGGCGGGCTGTCCCTGCGGGCTCACCGCGCTGCCCCGCTGCGGTCTGTGGGTGGTCGGCGGCGCCGCGGTGCGGTATGCGGGGGTGTCGTCGGCGAACCTTGCTGCTCGCCCCGCTCGCGGGGGCCATCACCGGTGTGCACGATCACCAACGGGCGGTTGCGGCGCTGCTTGGTGGTGAGTCCGTCGTCGGGTACGACGGCGGGCTGTCCCTGCGGGCTCATCAGGCAGCCCTTCCGGACCGTACGGCGGCGGTGATCGAGTCGGCGGAGACATCACCCACGGCGACGTACTCCGCTTGCAAGTGGTCGGCGAGCGTCACGGCCAGCCCCATCCGCATCTTGCCGGTCTCGCAGTCGATGACCACGCTGTGCACGCCGGTCGCCGCGAGGAAGTCAGCGACCTGGTGCGCCCGCGCGACCGCGTCGGGGCCACTGGTGGCCCGGCCGTCGGTGACGACGACCAGCAGCGGCCGTCGGCGCGGGTCCTTGATGTGCTCGAGCCGGATCGTCTCGGCGGCTCGCAGCAGCCCCTCGGCCAGCGGCGTACGCCCGCCGGCGGGCAGCTCGGCGAGTCGTCGTGCGGCGATCTCCACGCTCCCGGTCGGCGGCAGCGCGAGGTCTGCCGAGCTGCCGCGGAAGGTCACCAGCCCGACCTTGTCGCGACGCTGGTAGGCGTCCATCAGCAGCGACAGCACCGCGGTCTTGACCTGCTCCATCCGCTTGCGGGCGGCCATCGAGCCGGACGCGTCGACGCACAGCAGGACCAGGTTGGACTCGCGGCCCTCCTTCTCCTGCAGCCGTACGTCGGCCATGCTCGGGCGGCGACGCTTCGACCGCGCCGCGGCCATGAAGGTGTCGAGGAGGTGAACCGTGCCTCGGTCACCGTGCGGCTTGCGCGAGCCGATGACCTGGCCGGTCGAGGTGATCGCCCGTGACCTCTTGCCGGCCTCGCCGCGACCTGCGCCGGCGACGGAGAACAGCCGGGTGCGGTAGGAGTCGTGCGGCTGCGCCACCGAGCTCCCGGAGCTCCCCTTGTCCTGCGGGGTGCTCTCGACGGGTGTGCTTCCCGGCTCGCCGTGCTCGACCTGCGGTGGCTCGGACCCTCCGTCGGGCCCGTCCGGTCCGTCGGGGTCCGGGTCCGGCTCGTCGTCCGGGCCGAGCACCTCGTCGAGCACGTCCTCGTCGATGCCGGGAGCGTCGAACGGGTTGCGTCTGCGGCGGTGCGGCAGCGCGAGCCGGGCGGCCGCGTGTACGTCGGCCCGGGTGACCGACGTGCGGCCCTCCCACGCAGCATGGGCGATCGCCGCGCGTGCGGTCACGATGTCGGCGCGCATGCCGTCGACCTCGAAAGCGGCGCAGACCCGGGCGATGTCCTCGAGTGCCTCGTCCCCGAGCACCACCGACGGCAGCAGTGCCTGCGCCTTCACGATCCGCTCGGCCAGCAACGCCTCGGCCTCCTCGAAGCGGGCGCCGAAAGCAGCCGGGTCGGCTTCGTAGGCCAGCCGCCGCCGGACCACCTCGACGCGCTGCACCGGGTCGCGCGGAGCCTTCACCTCGACCGAGAGGCCGAAGCGGTCCAGGAGCTGCGGCCGGAGCTCGCCCTCCTCGGGGTTCATCGTGCCGACCAGCACGAACCGGCTGGCGTGGGCGACCGAGACGCCGTCGCGCTCCACCGTCGAACGGCCCATCGCGGCCGCGTCGAGCAGCAGGTCGACCAGGTGGTCGTGCAGCAGGTTGACCTCGTCGACGTACAGCAGGCCGCGGTGTGCCTCGGCGAGCAGTCCGGGCTCGTACTCGGTGACGCCCTCCGCCAGAGCCCTCGCCAGCTGCAGCGAGCCGATCACCCGGTCCTCGGTCGCGCCGACGGGGAGCTCGACCAGCCGCGCGGGTCGCGAGTGAGCCTGCTTGGTGTGGGGGCCGTCCGGGCACGTCGGGTCGGGGTCGGCCGGGTCGCAGGAGAACCGGCAACCGTCCACGACCGTGACCGGGGGCAGCAGCGCCGCCAGGGCGCGGACGATGGTGCTCTTCGCCGTGCCCTTCTCGCCGCGCACCAGCACTCCGCCCACCGAGGGCGAGACCGTGGTCAGGACAAGGGACAGGGCGAGGTCGTCGGACCCGACAACCGCGCTGAACGGAAAGTGCTGCACTCCAGGCTCCCGCTGGTCGTGAACTGGCACAGACGGGCCGGTCTCCGGACTTTCACCGCAGCGGGCCTGTGTCGGAGTTCCACCGACTTCCCCGGGTCCGCGTCTGTCTTGACCCGGGAACTCTACTCCGGAGCGGATCTCGCCCTGACCTAGGCTTCTGCCCATGAGCACCAAGGTCACCGTCGTCGGCATCGGCGCCGACGGCTGGGACGGACTGCCCCGTTCCTCACAGCGGCTCGTCCAGGACGCCCAGGTGGTCCTCGGCGGGCAGCGTCACCTCGAGATGCTGCCGTCGCTGAGCGCGATGCTCGAGCCCTGGCCGTCGCCTCTGCTGGACGGGCTGCCGCTGGTGCTGGAGAAGTACCACGGCAAGCGGATCGTCGTGATCGCCTCCGGTGACCCCCTGGTCTCCGGGATCGCCACGAACCTGATCAACCTTCTCGGTCCGGAGAACGTCGAGGTGCAGCCCGGGGTCTCCTCGGTCTCGCTGGCGCGTGCTCGCATGGGCTGGTCGGCGGAGTCCTGCGACACCGTCACCGTCGTCGGTCGCGACCACGACGTCGTACGCCGGTTCCTCTCGCCCGGCCGCCGCCTCGTCGTGCTGTCGTCCGACGGCACCTCGCCGACCGAGATCGCCGACCGCCTGATCGACGCGGGGTTCGGACCCTCGCGGATGGTGGTTCTCTCCAACCTCGGCTCCTCGCAGGAGCGCCGCACGGAGAAGCGCGCCGACACCTGGGGCTCGGTCAAGGCGCCGGAGCTCAACGTCGTGTGCGTCGAGTGCCGGCCCGACGGACACGCGCCGAAGGTGATGCCTGCCTTCACGACGGTGCCCGGGCTGCCCGACGACGCGTTCGAGAACGACGGCCAGATCACCAAGCGCGACCTGCGCATCTCCGCGCTCTCGCGGCTCGCCCCCTGCCCCGGCGAGCTGCTCTGGGACCTCGGTGCCGGAGCCGGCTCGATCGCGATCGAGTGGCTCCGCGCCGACCCGAGGTGCCGGGCCATCGCCGTCGAGCGTGACGACTCGCGCATCGAGATGATCCGGCGCAACGCCTCCAAGCTCGGCGTGCCTGCCCTCAAGACCCTGCACGGCCAGGTGCCGGAGTCGCTGCACGGCCTGCCGACGCCCGACGCCATCTTCGTCGGCGGCGGAGCCACCGCGGTCGGCACCATCGAGCAGTGCTGGGCCGCCCTCGCGCCCGGCGGCCGGCTCGTCGTACACGCGGTGACCCTCGAGACCGAGGCCGCGATCCTGGAGCACCACCGCCGTCTCGGTGGGGAGCTCACCCGGATCATGGTCGAGACGGCGGCGCCCCTCGGCGGGTTCACCGGCTGGTCGCCGGCCCGCGCGATCGTGCAGTGGTCGCTGGCCAAGCCCTACGACACCTCCTCCGACAGCGGGGGACAGCAGTGACCGTGCACTTCGTCGGCGCCGGTCCCGGTGCCGCCGACCTGCTCACGCTGCGTGCCGCGACGATGCTCGCCGCTGCCGACGTCGTCCTCTATGCGGGCACCTACGTCGACGACGAGGTGCTGGCGCACTGCTCACCCGGCGCCAAGCTCGTCGACACCCAGTCCCTCGACCTCGACCAGATCTCGTCCGAGCTCATCGCCGCTGCCAGCCAGGGCCAGTCAGTCGTGCGGCTCTGCTCCGGAGACCCGTCGCTCTACTCCGCGATCACCGAGCAGACCCGACGGCTCGATGCGGCCGGCGTGGAGTGGGACGTCACACCGGGCGTCCCCGCTTACGCCGCAGCAGCAGCCATCCTCGGCTCCGAGCTGACCGTGCCCGAGCTGGTGCAGACCGTGGTGCTCACCCGCACCCAGAAGCAGTCCACCTCCATGCCCGACTCGGAGGCGCTGGCCAACACCGCCGCCATCGGGGGCTCGCTCGTGCTGCACCTCGGCATCACCCGCATCCGTGAGCTGGCAGCGGAGCTCGCCACGTCGTACGGCGAGGACTGCCCGGTCGCGGTCGTGGCGTTCGCGACCAAGCCCGAGCAGGTCGTCGTACGCGGCACGCTCGCCGACATCGCCGACCAGGTCGAGCCGATCGGGCTGCGTCACACCGCGCTCATCATCGTGTCGCGCGCCCTCGGCGTCCGCGCGACGGACCCCTGCGTGGAGTCGCACTTGTACGACCCTGCCAGGACGCGTGGCTAGGTCCTATCGTCGGAACATGACGGCGTCAGCACCGGTCCCGCACCGCGATGTCCACACGCGGCGCATCAGGTTCAGCTACCCGACCGGCACGATGCGGCAGCACTACGTCGACGGTGACCTGGTGATGAGCCACGTCGTCGCCGTGCTGTCAGGAATGTTCCCCGAGGGCGAGGACTTCTTCGTGCGCTCGGTGCGCGACCTCCGCCACAAGGTCTCCGACCCCGAGCTGCTCGACCAGGTCGCCGGATTCATCGGCCAGGAGGTGACCCACGGCCGCGAGCACCGCGAGCTCAACGAGCGGCTCGCCGAGATGGGCTACCGCAGCGTGAAGGTGGACCGCCACGTCCGACGCCTGCTCGGGCTCGCCGAGCGCTTCGGCTCGCGTCGCCGACGGCTCGCCGTGACCGCGGCTCTCGAGCACTACACGGCCACTCTTGCCGAGTGCCTGCTGTCCAAGCCCGAGGCCCAGCGACTCCTGGGCGAGACTGAGGTCCGCTCGCTGCTGTTGTGGCACGCGTTGGAGGAGTCCGAGCACAAGGCCGTCGCCTTCGACGTCTACCGGGCGTCGGACGGCCCCGAGTGGCTGCGGATCTGGATCATGCGCACCGTGTCGCTGATGTTCCTCCTCGAGGTCGTCGGCCACACCGCCCTCTCCATGCTGCGCGACCGAGCGACGTACAACCCCGTTACCCTGGTCCGCAGCCTCCTCGCCCTCCGGCACTCGCCCTTCCTCGGCCGCGACGTGCTCCACCGCCTGCGCAGCTACAACAAGGAGGGCTTCCACCCCGACGACTGGGACGCCACCGAGCTGATCGAGCGCTGGCGCGCCGAGCTGTTCGGCGAGCGGGGAACCCTCGTCGACCACCTGAAGTAGCGCCGCTGCTTCTCGCGCTGCGCGCGGGGCGCCTGCGGCGCCGGGTTTCGCGCGTCGCGCGGGGCGCCTGCGGCGCCGGGTTTCGCGCGTCGCGCGGGCGCCTGCGGCGCCGGGGCCTTCGCTTGGACCCCGCCGGTCCCGCCCCTTGGGGGGCGGGGGCCGGGTCTCTGGCCCGGTCCGGCACGCCCGCTCAGGCAGGCTCCGGCGTGTCGCCACTGGTGGTGCATCTTTGCGCATTCCACCTCAGCGCCACGCCTGCGTTTTAGCCTTCGCGGCCGCACCGGCCCGACCCAGCGACCCGTCCCCCACCCGGGGTGGGGGCGGGACCGGCCCGCTCCGCTCCGGCCACACAAGGGGGAGTGGGAGGGGGGAGGGAGGGAGGGGGATGTGAGTACAGGGGATCCCACCTGTCACACACCCACCACCCATCAGGATCTTGTTGGCCGGAGCGGAGCGGGCTGCCCGACCCCCGGGGTCGGACGGGGGACGGCGCGGAGCGACGGGACGCGGACCCGCGAAGGCTAAAACGAAGGCGTGGCGCCGAGGAGGAACGGACCACACCGGCCACGTGGAAGCGACACGCCGGAGCCTGCCTGAGCGGGGCCGTGGCCCGGCGCGCCGGGCCGGCCCGCGGCCGACCCACCCCTGCGAGCAGCGGGGTCCAAGCGAAGGCCCGGCGCCGCAGGCGCCCCGCGCGAAGCGCGAAACCCGGCGCCGCAGGCGCCCCGCGCGAAGCGCGAAGCGCGAAGCGCGAAGCGCGAAGCGCGAAAGTCTCGCGCGAAGCGCGAACCCGCGCGAAGCGTGGAGCCCTCAGGTCATGCAGCGGCCGGGCAGCTCGAACCAGCGCAGGTTCTCGAAGTGCTCGGAGACTCCCTGGGGCAGGTCGTCGGGGGCGGGGTCGGTGGCGAGCATCAGCTCCTCGCCCTGCTTGAGGTAGTCGGCGAGGGCGGACTCGGGGGCCTTGTCATCGTGGTGGGGGTAGGTCATCCGGCCTTCGCCGTCGTAGGTCACGTGGGTCAGGCGCATGGGCGGCTCGACCAGGCCGTCTCGGTGGTGCCAGAGGCCGGTGGCGGTGTCGAAGCGGTAGTCGCCGAGCATGCGCCAGCCGTGCCGCGCGACCTGCTGGACGGCGGCGACGACGTAGGAGAACGCGGCCTCGCTGATGAAGTAGTTGAAGTTCACCCGCACCCAGCCGGGCTTGATGCCCTCGCACCCGCCGGTGATCTCGGTCTCGAACTCGTGGGAGCGCTCGATGCCGATGCCGAGGAGGCGGTGGCCGTAGGGGCCGGCGCACGAGCAGCCCCCACGCGACTGCACGCCGAAGAGGTCGTTGAGGAGGGTGACGACGAAGTTGTGGTGCAGGTGTCGGCCCGAGGGTGCGCGGACGACGAAGGACACGATCGAGAGGCGCTCGGCCGAGAGGTTGCCCAGGATCTGGAGGGTGGGCTCGTCCTTCCAGGCGGAGACCGCCCGATGCAGGTAGTCCTCCTCGTGGGCTCGGATCACCTCGACGCCGACCGCGTCCTTGAGCTGGAAGACCAGCCCGGCGCGGATGGCTTCGACGATGGCGGGGGTGCCGCCCTCCTCGCGCGCCACCGGGTCGTCGAGGTAGCGGTGCTCGGACTCGTTGACGTAGGCGACCGTGCCACCACCGGGTACGTCGGGCACCCGGTTGCCCAGCAGCGCTCGTCGTACGACGAGGACGCCCGGTGTCGACGGCCCGCCGACCATCTTGTGCGGGCTGAGGAACATCGCGTCGATGCCGTCCATGGAGAGCGCGACGTAGGGCGCCGCGGCGGCGTAGTCCCAGAGGGCGAGTGCGCCGTGCTGGTGCAGCAACCCCGAGATGCCGGCGACGTCGGACAGGATGCCGGTGACGTTGGAGGCGGCTGAGAAGGACCCGATGAGCAGAGGCCGGTCGGCGTGTTCGACCAGTGAGCGACGGAGGGAGTCCGGGTCGATGTGCCCGTCGGGGTCCTCCGGTACGACGACCACGTCGGCGATCGACTCACGCCAGGGGATCTCGTTGGAGTGGTGCTCGAAGGGGCCGATGAACACCACCGGCCGCTGTGCGGGCGGGATGTGCTGCGTCAGGGCGTGCTGGTCCTCCAGCGCGGACGGGATGCGCAGGCCCAGACAGCCGATCAGCTTCGCGATCGCGCCGGTGCTGCCCGACCCGGCGAAGATCACCGCGACCTCGGGGTCGCCGCCGACGGCCTGGTGGATCATCGAGCGGGCGTCCTCGCGAAGCCGGGTCGTCTGCAGCCCGGTGCCACTGGACTCCGTGTGGGTGTTGGCGTAGCGGGGGAGCACCTGGGTGCGGATGAAGTCCTCGATGAAGCCGATGGCGCGCCCCGACGCGGTGTAGTCGGCGTACGTCACGCGTCGTGGCCCGAACGGCCCCACCATCACCTGGTCGTCACCGATGACCGACTCGCGGATCCGCGCCAGCAGTGGGGTCTCCACGGGACGCGGGCCCGCTGGTTTCCCAGCACCCATAGGACGACACTAACCCCCGTGGAGAGCTTGGAGTTCGGCGGTGGTGACCGTCCTCCACGACCGGTCCGGGTGGCGGTCGCGGCCGTCGTCGTCGCGCTGGCGACGGCGGGGTTCCTGGCGACCCGCAACCTCGGCGACGACGCTGCTCCTGAGGGGGTCGGGCCGGCCCCGTCCGAGTCGCCGAGCGAGGTGGTGGAGCCCGACGACGGCAGCGGCGTCGATGACCTGGGCAGTCTCGTCGAGTGGGAGCCGCTGGATCCCCGGCGCCCGGCGATCCCGGCGTTCGAGCCCGCCTGGGAACCTGACCCCGGGCGGCGTCCGAACCGGCCCGGCTGCCAGGTCGGGGAGCTCGACGCCACCAGCAGCGTCCGCCGGCAGCCGGGCGGCGGCCTCCTGCTCGACGTGGTCCTCGCGGCACGTACGGCACAGACACGGTGCCGGATGATGCTGAACCCTGGTGTCTTCCTGTACGCCGGTGGCCAGCCGGTCGACGTCGTCGTCAAGCCACCGCGCGGCCGAGGAGCGTGGCCCGGCTTTCCGGCGGTCGGGGAGGACGAGCGAGCAGTGCTGACGCTCGGCTGGGAGTTCTACTGCGGTGCTGACCTGACGAACGACGAGGTGGTCCTGCAATGGGGCGGCGTTCGTCTCTCCGTCGACGGCTTCGGTGAACCACCGCCGTGCGACGAGGCCTCGGGAAGGTCGTCGGTCAGCGTGTCGACGTTCCAGCCCGAGCGCTGGAGCAGGGTCCGCGGCGCCCCCGTGCTGCGTCCGGTGCAGCTGCGCCAGATCGGGTTCAACCCCGGCGGCGACGGTATCCCCGCCTCCTTCCTGGTGGAGCTGCTCGCGACCGGACCGGACGTCTCCCTGCGCTACTGCCCGGACATCCGGTTCAGCCAGCTGCACGGGCCGGAGGACGTCGCCGTGCAGGACTACGCCCTCAACTGCGAGGGCGTCAGGCATCGCGACCGTGGCGGCGAGCCCTTCCTTCCTCAGGGTGAGCCGGTGCAGTTCGTGCTGCAGCCGATGCTCGAGGACCTGGCAGACCCGGTGACGCTGACACTTCTCGCGCCGGAGCCGGTCACCATCGGCCTCGACCTCGGCTGAGCCCGGCTAGTCCACGAAGCGCTTGGTCCAGACGCGTCCGTCGTCGGTCACGACCGTGCCGGTCGAGCCGACGATCAGCAGGCACTTCATGTCGATCGTGCTGGGGTCGAGCGCGCCCAGTGTGGTCACGACCAGCGACTCCTCGTCGCGTCCGACGTCGCGGCCGACGACGACGGGGGTCTGCGGCGACTTCGACCTCAGCAGTACGGCGACCGCCTCGGCCACCTGCGTCGTACGCGAGCGCGATGCCGGGTTGTAGATCGCGATGACGAGGTCGGCTGACGCCAGCGCCGCGAGCCGCTGCTCGATCACCGACCACGGCTTGAGCCGGTCGGAGAGGGACACCACCGCGAAGTCCCCGCCGATAGGCGCACCCGCACGCGCGGCGACTGCTTGCACGGCGGAGACGCCGGGCAGCACGCGCACAGTGACGTCCGGGTAGTCGCCGGCTGCCTCGAAGACCGCCGCGGCCATGCCGAAGACGCCGGCGTCGCCGCCGGAGACGACCGCCACCCGCTCGCCGCTGCGGGCGAGGTCGAGCGCGAACCGCGCGCGGTCGACCTCGACCGTGTTGCCGGAGGCGTGCCGCTGCAGGCCGGTGCGCTGGGGGACGCGGTTGACGTAGGGCGCGTAGCCGACGATGTGGTCGACCGAGGCGAGCGCCGCGGTGGCCTCGGGGGTCAGCCACTCGGACGGGCCGGGGCCGAGACCGATCACGAGCAGCTCCCCCGACCGCACGTCACCTTCATGGTCTCGACGGACGGCGCCTCGGGCTTCGGCCTCGGCACCTGCTCGACCAGCGGTGGTTTCGTAGCGGGTCTTCTGCTCGCTGGTGTCACCGGGGACGAGCACGATCGAGAAGTACGGCACCTGCTCGGGGTCGACGTCCTTGACCGGGAGCACCACCTGGCGGTCGGTCGAGGCGCGCTCGACGTACAACGCCTCCTCGAGCCGTCCGGCCTGCTCCAGCGCCCGGCGTACGGCGGGGAAGGTGCGGCCGAGCTTCATGATGATCGCGCCCTCGGTGTCGGCCAGCCTGCGGGCGAGCTCGGCCTCGGGGAGCGTGCCCGGCAGCACGGTCAGCACATCGGTCTGGCGCACCAGCGGGGAGGCCACGGCGGCCGAGGCGGCAGACACCGACGTCACGCCGGGGACGACCTCGGTGTGGAAGCGGGTGGAGAGCCGGTCGTGCATGTACATGTAGGAGCCGTAGAAGAGGGGATCGCCTTCGGCCAGCAGCACGACCGTCCGCCCGGCCGCGAGGTGGGCCTCGAGGCGGGCGGCGGAGTCCTCGTAGAAGTCGGCCATCGCGCCGGCGTAGCCGCCGGGGTGCGCGGCGATGCCCGTCGTGACCGGATAGACCAGCCGCTCCTCGACGACGCCCTCGGGGAACAGGTGCGCCGCGATGGAGCGCGCGATCGAGTTGCCGTGAGTGCCGGCGTGGTAGGCGATGACGTCCGCCTCCGCGATCAGGCGCGCGGCCTTGAGCGTGATCAGCTCCGGGTCCCCGGGACCCAGGCCGACGCCGTAGAGCTTGCCGGTCATGTCTGTCAGATCTCTGCTTCCTGGGCCAGGGCGTTGAGGGCGGAGGCGGCCATGGCCGAGCCCCCACGCCTCCCGTGTACGACGAGGAACGGCACGTCACCGTCGAACTGCTCGAGAGCGACCTTCGACTCTGCAGCGCCGATGAAGCCGACCGGGACGCCCACGATCGCGGCAGGGCGAGGGCCTCCAGCGGCGATCAGCTCGAGCAGGTGGAACAGCGCCGTCGGGGCGTTGCCGATCGCGACCACGGCTCCCTCGAGCCGCTCGCCCCACAGGGAGACGGCGGCGGCCGACCGGGTGGTGCCCCACTCCGCTGCGAGGTCGACGGTGCGGGGGTCGCGCAGCGTGCAGACGACCTCGTTGTCCTTGGGCAGCCGAGCCCGGGTGACGCCGGACGCGACCATGTGCGCGTCGGTGAAGATCGGCGCCCCTGCCTGCATCGCCTCCCGGGCGACCGAGACCAGCCGCGGGTGGATGACCAGGTCCTGGGTCAGGTCGGTCTGGCCGCAGGCGTGCACCATGCGGACCGCGACCCGCTCGGCGTCGGCGGGGATGCGCGACAGGTCGGTCTCGGCGCGGATCGTTGCGAACGACGCGCGGTAGATCGCGGCGCCGTCGGTCTCGTAGTCGTAGCGCCGGGGCGGCTTGCTCACCGGCTCGGTCACCGCAGCACCAGCCCGCGCCACGGGGTCACGATCGCTGTCTCGTGACGGGGGAGCGCGAACGCGGGCGTGAGGATCCCGTCCGCAACGGCAATCCCGGGTGGGTCTGCGGGTGCCGCCGGCCGAGCAGCGACCGAAGCGCTGGCGGAGGGAGCGTCCGTCGAGACCACGCCGTCCGGCAGCTCGCGCACGTGCCACGCAGCCTCCGGCCCTTCGCCGCGCAGAGCCAGGAACCGGTGAGCCAGCTCGACCAGCCGCTCCGGCACGTCGTCGAGCCGGACCCGCTGGCCCACCCGGCCCCCGACCACCAGCCGGGCGTCGTCGCCGACGAGCACCCCGAGGTCCGGTTCGAGCGATCCCAGGTCATCACGGTCGTCGAAGGAGAACAGGAACCTCGCGGGCAGCACCGCCAACTCCCGGTCCGCGCACAGGAGCGCGTCGAAGCGGGCGGCCAGGGCGTGCAGGTCGCCCAGGGGCGAGACCACGATGTTGCGGACCAGCTCGTGCGTGCGCGAAGGCAGCAGCCCCAGACGCTCGAGGTCCTCGGCAAGCGCAGCATTGTCCGAGACGGCCCGGATCTGCACGTTGGCGCGCTTGGTCAGGTGCACGTTGCCGTCGCCGTACGACGCGGCCAGGCTCCTCAACCCGGCGAGCTGTGCCGCGCTCAGCAGGCCGCCGCAGAGCCGGATCCGGACCAGGTCGCCGTCCTCCGCGTGCCACGGGCGCAGCACGCCGGGGCACAGGTCGCGACGGGTTCGCACTGGCGGGGACACCGGGCCATCGTCCCACCCCTCGGGCCGCGCAGACCCAGGCGGGTAGGCTGCCGGTCAACCGCGGACCCCAGGAACCCGGTGTGACTCCGGGGCGGTTCCGCCACTGTGATCGCCGCTCGCCAGGCACGACCCACTCATCGGTCGGGCGGCTCAGCCAGACACTGCCCGCGGCCGACCTGTTTCCACTGACGTGGAGCGAGAACTCCACGAAGGAGCCTGCTGTCATGACCCGCATCGCGCTGCTCTCGACCAGCGACACCGACCTCCTCTCCGCCCGCGCCTCGGACGCGGAGTTCGTGGTGGCCAACCCCACCCGCTCGATCCCGGACGCCGCCGCCGAGTGCGACATCGTCGTGGTCCGCTTCCTCGGCAGCGCCGAGGACCTCGACCCCGCGGTGACAGCGCTGCGCGACGGTGGCAAGCCGACGGTCGTGCTCGGTGGTGAGGTGCAGCCCAGCGCCGACCTGATGGAGCAGTCGAACGTCCCGATCGGGGTGGCGGCGGAGGCGCATCGCTATCTCGCGGAGGGCGGCCCCGCCAACCTCGCCCAGCTCCACGCGTTCCTCTCCGACACCCTGCTGCTCACCGGCGAGGGCTTCGAGCCGCCGGCGATGCTTCCCGCCTGGGGCGTCCTGGACCGTCCGGACACCGCGACCGGTCACGGGCTGCCTCGTGTCGGGGTGCTCTTCTACCGAGCACACCACGTCTCGGGCAACGACCGCTTCGCGCACGACCTGGCCGACGCGATCGACGCGACAGGTGAAGCCGAGGGCGTCGCGATCTTCTGCTCCTCCCTGCGTACGCCGGACGCGGAGCTGCTCCAGGCACTCGGCACTCTCGACGCCCTGATCGTGACGGTGCTAGCGGCAGGTGGTGCAGGTGGAGCGACCCCCGCCGGGGTGCAGGCCGGCGGTGACGACGAGGCCTGGGACGTCGAGGCGCTCGCTGGGCTGGACATCCCGATCCTGCAGGGCCTCTGTCTCACCACGGACCACGCCACCTGGGACGAGTCCGACGACGGGGTCACGCCGCTGGACGCGGCGACCCAGGTCGCGGTGCCGGAGTTCGACGGCCGGATCATCACGGTCGCGTTCTCGTTCAAGGAGCTCGACGAGCAGGGACTGCCGCGCTACGTCACTGATGCCGAGCGCTGTGCACGGGTGGCGGGCATCTCGGTCGCCCACGCCAAGCTCCGCCACATCCCCCACGCCGAGAAGAAGCTGGCACTGGTGCTGTCGGCCTACCCGACCAAGCACAGCCGGGTCGGCAACGCGGTCGGTCTGGACACCCCGGTCTCGACGGTTCGGCTCCTGCGTGAGCTGCGTGCTGCCGGCTATGACGTCGGCACGCCTGACTTCCTCGACATGGAGGACGACACCCAGGCAGGCAACCGGCTGATCCACTCGATGATCGAGCGCGGCGGCATGGACGAGGACTGGCTGACCAGCGTCCAGCTGACCGAGGGGCAGGTGCGGATCCCCGCGGCGACCTACAGTCGCTGGTTCGCAGAGCTGCCTCAGGCGCTGCGCGACGACATGACCAAGGCCTGGGGCGAGGCGCCGGGGGCGCTGTTCGTCAACGACGCCCACGAGATCGTGATCCCGACCATGCAGCTGGGCAAGGTGGTCATCGTGATCCAGCCACCGCGCGGCTTCGGCGAGAACCCGGTCGCGATCTACCACGACCCCGACATGGCTCCCTCGCACCACTACATCGCTGCCTACCGCTGGCTGGAGAACGAGTTCGGCGCCGACGCCGTCGTACACCTCGGCAAGCACGGCTCGATGGAGTGGCTGCCCGGCAAGACCGTCGCGCTGAGCTCGAGCTGCGGCCCGGACGCCGCGATCGGCAACATGCCCTTCATCTACCCCTTCCTGGTCAACGACCCCGGGGAGGGCGCGCAGGCCAAGCGGCGGGCACACGCGACCATCGTCGACCACCTGATCCCGCCGATGGCCCGGGCCGAGTCCTACGGCGACATCGCCCGGCTCGAGCAGCTCCTCGACGAGCACGCCAACATCGCCGCGATGGACCCGGCCAAGCTGCCGGCGATCCGGGCGCAGATCTGGACCCTGATCCAGGCCGCGAAGATGCACCACGACCTCGGGCTCGAGGACCGGCCCGAGGACCACGAGTTCGACGAGTTCATCCTGCACATCGACGGCTGGCTCTGCGAGATCAAGGACGCGCAGATCCGTGACGGCCTGCACGTGCTCGGCCAGGCGCCGGAGGACGAGGCGCGGGTCAACCTGGTGCTGTCGATCCTGCGCGCCGCGCAGGTATGGGGCGGCAAGACCCACGCTGTCCCGGGTCTGCGGGCCGC
Source organism: uncultured Actinomycetota bacterium (assembly GCA_963765905.1). Lineage (GTDB taxonomy): Bacteria > Actinomycetota > Actinomycetes > Propionibacteriales > Nocardioidaceae > SSC3. The sequence continues at coordinate 729,732 of CAVXXY010000006.1, read as the reverse complement.
GCTGGGTCTCAAGGACGACGCGCCCACCGCGGAGGTCGACCGGGTCGAGGCTGTGGCGCGGTCGCTCGTCGAGGCGATGGAGGCCGGGGGCTGGGGAGCACCCGCCCCCGTTGTCGAGCGGGTGCTGGGTCACGCCGACGACACCGTGACCGAGGTGCTCACCTTCGCCGCCGAACAGGTCGTGCCGCGGCTCGCGAGGACCACCGACGAGCTCGGTGCCGTGCTGCACGCCCTCGATGGCGGCTATGTCCCGGCAGGCCCGTCGGGCTCGCCGCTGCGTGGCCTGGTCAACGTCCTGCCGACCGGCCGCAACTTCTACACGGTCGACCCGAAGGCCGTCCCGTCGCGGCTCGCCTACGAGACCGGTGCGGCGATGGCGAGCTCGCTGGTCGAGCGCTACCTCAAGGACACCGGCGCCTACCCGAAGTCGGTCGGGCTCTCCGTGTGGGGCACCAGCGCGATGCGCACGGCCGGTGACGACATCGCGGAGGTGCTCGCGCTCATCGGCGTACAGCCGCAGTGGGACCCGGCTTCGCGCCGCGTCAACGACCTGCTCGTCGTACCGCTGGAGGAGCTGGGACGGCCACGCATCGACGTGACGGTGCGCATCTCCGGGTTCTTCCGCGACGCCTTCCCACACGTGGTCGCGATGCTGGATGATGCGATCCGGATGGTCGCGGAGCTCGACGAGCCGCTCGACCAGAACTACGTCCGCGCCCATGCTCGGGCCGACCTCGAGCAGCACGGCGACCAGCGCCGCGCCACCACGCGCATCTTCGGCTCCAAGCCCGGTGCGTACGGCGCGGGCATCCTGCCGCTGATCGAGTCAGGCAACTGGCGCACCGACGCCGACCTGGCCGAGGTCTACACGGCCTGGGGCGGGTTCGCCTACGGTCGCGGCCTCGACGGCGCACCGGCCTCTGACGACATGCGCGCCAACTACAGGCGCATCGCCGTCGCCGCCAAGAACACCGACACCCGCGAGCACGACATCGCCGACAGCGACGACTACTTCCAGTACCACGGCGGCATGGTGGCCACCGTGCGTGCGCTGACCGGTGAGGCCCCGCGCGCCTACATCGGCGACTCGACCACGCCTGACGCCGTGCGCACCAGGAGCCTCGCCGAGGAGACCGTCCGGGTCTTCCGGGCCCGCGTGGTGAACCCACGCTGGCTCTCCGCGATGCGCCGGCACGGCTACAAGGGCGCCTTCGAGCTCGCCGCGACCGTCGACTACCTGTTCGGGTACGACGCCACCGCGGGCGTCGTCGCCGACCACATGTACGAGTCGCTCGCCCAGACCTACGCGCTGGACGAGGAGAACCAGGAGTTCCTGCGCGACGCCAACCCCTGGGCGCTCTCCGGGATCATCGAGCGGCTCACCGAGGCCGCCGAACGAGGGCTCTGGGCCGAGCCCGACCCGGAGACGATGAAGCAGCTCCAGCAGCTCTACCTCGATGTCGAGGGTGACCTTGAGGATCGGTAGGCACTGCTGGTCGAGCCGGGATGTGAGCCTATGGGCGAACGACCGTGTCGAGACCACCGGTGACGTGCCCGCGCACCCACGTGGCAGAGTCCCTGCCGGGGTGCCGGAGTGGTCTCGACACGCTGGCTCCGCTTGCGCTCCGCTGCGCGGCTCGACCAGCGTGTGGCCATGAAGCGGCTACGGATCGTCGGCATCGGCCCCGGCGGCGTCGACCAGCTCACCGTCGAGGCGGTGGCTGCCCTGAACGACGTGGACGTCTTCGTCGTGGTCGACAAGCACCGCGGCGTGGACGACCTGGTCGTCGCACGCGAGGAGATCCTGGCTCGCCACACCTCCGGCACCGCCCGCGTCGTACACGTTTCCGATCCTGAGCGCGACCGGTCGCCCGACGACTACGGCAAGGCCGTCTCGGACTGGCACGAGGCTCGCGCCGAGGCCTTCGAGCGGGCACTGGGCGAGATCCCGGACGACCAGGTCGGTGGCTTCCTGGTGTGGGGCGACCCGTCCCTCTACGACTCGACCCTGCGCATCGTCGAGCGCATCCTGGAGCGGGGCACGCTCACCTTCGAGTACGACGTGGTCCCCGGCGTATCCAGCGTGCAGCTGCTCGCAGCGCGGCACCGCATCGTTCTGCACCGGATCGGTGAGCCGACCACCATCACGACGGGTCGCCGGCTGGCCGACCACGCTGCCCGCGGCGACGACAACCTCGTGGTGATGCTCGACGGCCACCTGAAGTGCGCCGACCTGCCGGGGGAGTGGGACATCTGGTGGGGCGCCAACCTCGGCACGAGCTCCGAGCAGCTGGTGGCGGGCCGGCTGTCCGACGTGCTCCCCGCCATCCGGTCGCGGCGCGAGGCCGCCAAGGCCGCTCGTGGCTGGGTGATGGACGTCTACGCGTTGCGGCGGATCGCCGCGCCGGACGCGGATGCGTCCTAGGCTGAGCCTGGTCCACTCACCACATCGACTCCCGGGGGACGAGCCATGCGCAGGGTCTGCACCTTCGTCGTGCTGGCTCTGGCGGCTGCCCTGATGACGGTGGGCAGCCCCGCCCAAGCCGCCGGCCCGGGCGTGATCAGCGGGACGGTCACGGCCGACTCGGTCGAGCTCCCCGGGATCACCGTGACCTACTACAAGCTGTTCGCCACCGACGACGCTGACGTCTGGCTGCCTCAGGGGACCGCCGAGACGGTCGCCGACGGCACCTATCGTCTCGACGTCGCGGCCGGCACCTACCGCCTGGGCTTCAGCTCCCCGAACGACGAGTACCTCCCGGAGTTCTGGGACGACGAGGCGTCGCTCGACGACGCGGACAACCTCGTCGTCGACGCCAACGAGCTGACCGCCGATGCACAGCTGGTGCAGGGCGGCTGGGTCGAGGGCAGGGTCACAGCCGGCGGCGAAGCACTGCCGGGGATCACCGTCGAGCTGCTCAAGCAGTCGGGCGCGGACTGGCAGGCGGTAGCGACGACCGCAACGGACGGCGACGGTGCCTACTCCGTCAGTGCGCCGGTGGGCACCTACCGCGTGCACTTCGTCGACGGGTCCGAGCTCTACTCCGACGAGTACTTCGACGACGTCGTCGCGGCCAGCGCCGCCGAGGACGTCGAGATCGAGGTGTCCGGCCAGCACGTGACCGGCCGAGACGCCGATCTGCAGCAGCGTGGGATCGTCTCGGGCGTCGTCCGCAGCTTCGCGACGCAAGCGAAGCTCGAGGGCATCCAAGCTCGGCTGTTCCAGGCGACCGGAGTGCCCGCTGACCCGTGGGCGCTGGTCAAGCAGACCCAGACCGACGGGCTCGGGATCTACTCCCTCTCGGTCCGGCCGGGCACCTACCGCGTGGTCTTCGAGGACCCGACGCAGGTCTACGAGCCCGACGTGCACGACGGGGTCACGGTCAGCAGCGGCGGCACGACCACGCAGCACGGGTCCATGAAGCGCTACGGCTCGGTCAGTGGCTTCGTTACCGAGACCGGCACCGACTCCGGCATCGAGGGGATCAAGGTCACGCTCTACAGCAACCCCGGTTCCGGCTGGACCGAGGTCTCGAGCACGCACACCGACGGCGAGGGCCTCTACGAGCTCCGCGTCAGGTCGGGGACCTACCGGTTGGGGTTCTTCGACGAGAGCAGCGTCTACAAGACCGAGTTCTACACCGACGCGCCCTCGCTCGCGACCGCGACCGACATCGTCGTCGAGGCCGAGGTGGACGACACGATCGATGCCGTGCTCGACCCACGCCCGCTCGAGGCAGTGGAGCCCCCGACGATCGAGGGCAACCCTCGGGTCGGTGTCGAGCTGGTGGCGCAGCCGGGCGCCTGGTCGCAGGTGCCGGACTCGCTCAGCTACCAGTGGCGCGTGAACGACCAGGACGTGCCGGGCGCGACCGGACCCACCTTCACCCCCGGCGCGGCCGCCGAGGGCGAGCTCGTGGGACTCCAGGTGATCGCGACCGCGGCCGGGTACGACGACGGGGAGGCCTTTGCGACCGCGGTCGGCCCGGTCGTGGCCGGAGTCGCCCCGCAGGTCGTCCACGGCCCGGTGGTCACGGGCACACCCAGGCTGGGCAGCATCCTTGCGGTGACGGTCCCGACCTGGGACCTGACCGGCGTTGCGACGTCCTACCAGTGGAAGGCCGACGGCCTGCCGATCGCGGGGGCGACGTCCTCCACCCTCAAGCCGGCCGCCGCGCAGGTGGGCCGGCGGATCTCCGTGACGGCGACCGGCCACAAGCCCGGTCACACGCCTGCGACGGCCACCAGCTCCCAGACGGGTGCGGTCTCCGTCGTACCGACGGTGAAGGTGAAGGCCTCCGACCGCAACCGCGTCGTCAGGCTGGTCATCACCGTCAAGGCCGCCGGGGTCAAGACTGTGACCGGCAAGGTGAAGGTGCTGCGCAAGAAGAAGGTCCTCAAGACGGTGCGTCTGGTGGGCGGCAAGGTGACGGTGCGCTTGAAGAGGCAGCCGAAGGGCAAGCAGAGGTACACCGCCCGCTACCTCGGCGCCGCGCCCGTGCTCCCCGCGAGCAAGGCGGTGAAGGTCGCTGTCTGAGGTGGAGCAGCCCATGCTCACCTTCGAGGTCCGCGTGGCCTCGGTCGAGCGCCTCTCGCCCACGTTCACCCGGGTCACGTTCGGCGGCGAGTCTCTGCGGCGGCTGCACCGGTGCGGACCGCTGGGCCCGCGCGACATCCGGGTGAAGCTCCTGCTGGCTGCCGACGGGAGCGGCCCGGCCCCGGCGCCGGCCTTCGACCGCCCGCACTGGCAGGCCGTGTGGAGAGCCCTGGACGAGTCCGTCCGCGGCGTCATGCGGACCTACACGATCAGGCGCATCCACGGTACGGCGGAGCACCCGCTGGTCGACGTCGACTTCGTGCTGCATCCCGGTGGGCCGGCGGCCACGTGGGCGGAGCACGCCCGACCCGGTGACCTGATGCGGATCGTCGGACCCAACGCAGCCAGCGAGTGGTACGGCGGGATCGAGTGGCGCCCGCCCACGACACCGGGCACGAGAGTGCTGCTGGTCGGCGACGAGACCGCGGTCCCGGCGATCGGCTCGATCCTGGAGACCATGCCGGAGTCGTACGCCGGCCAGGTGCTCGTCGAGGTGCCGACCGAGGACGACTTCCTGACCTTGCCGACCAAGGCCGACCTCGACGTACGCTTCCTGGCTCGTGCCGGCCGCCCTCGCGGCGACCTGGCTCTCGAAGAGCTCATCCAGCGCTGGTCGGGCAGCGATCGGAGCGCCGCCGGCGCACAGGAGCTCCCCGAGGTCGATGTCGACGCCGAGCTGCTCTGGGAGGTTCCCGAGCGCGGTGACGCCCCGTTCTACGCGTGGGTCGCCGGCGAAGCGGCCATGGTCCGCACGATCCGCCGGCACCTGGTCCGGGAGCGCGGGGTTGACCGGAGGGGGGTGGCCTTCATGGGCTACTGGCGCGAGGGCAAAAGCGAGAGCTAGCGTGGACGGATCTGCTGGGTTGGGGTCAAAGGAGATCCGCCATGTCCGTAGAACGCCGTACCGTCCTCAAGACCGCTGCAGCCGCTTCGGTCGCCGGCCCCTTCGCCGGCCTGGTCGCCGCTCCGGCCCACGGCAAGCAGCCGCCCCAGGCGGTGAACCTTGTCCCGGTGCCCGACCAGCGTGACGGCGCGGTCCGGCTGCACGTGCCGCAGGGCTTCAGCTACCGGTCCTTCCACGACACCGAGTTCACGGTCGTCCTCGAGGACGGCACGACCCTTCCCGGGCGCCACGACGGCATGGGCGCGTTCGCCGGACCGCAGGGGACCGTCATCCTGGTGCGCAACCACGAGGTCAACAACCCGGTGCCGGCATTCGGCCCGGGCGCGCCTTACGACCCGATGGCAGGCGGCGGTACGACGACGGTCCAGGTCACCCGCTACGGCGAGGTGGTCCGCGGGTTCACCAGCCTGAACGGCACGATGATGAACTGCTCGGGCGGCCAGATGCCCTGGGGCGCTTGGGTCACCTGCGAGGAGACGGTCAACGGCCCAGACGTCGGTCCGGACTTCACCGGGGCGTCGAACGTCCTCCTGACCCAGCGGCACGGCTTCGTGTTCGAGGTGCCCGTCAGCAACCAGCCAGGCTCTGGGCAGTCGAGTCGTGAGCCGCTCACGCACGCCGGCCGGTTCGCTCACGAGGCGGTGTCGTTCGACCCGAAGGACGGCTTCCTCTACCTCACCGAGGACAACTTCGGCTTCCCGTCGGGCTTCTACCGCTACCGGCCGCCGCACCACCCGATGAAGGTCGGTCGGCTCGAGGACGGCGGGCAGCTGCAGATGCTGCGCGTGAAGGGCATGCCCAACATCCACCTCGAGGCGACCCAGGTCGCGGGCACGACCTACAAGGTCGACTGGGTCGACATCGACGACCCGGCGCCGTCGTTCCCCTACACGCCCGGCCAGCCAGCACCGACGACCAACGACGAGGCCCTGAACCACGTCGGCGGCCAAGGGCGCGCCCAGGGCGCGGCCTACTTCTCCCGGCTGGAGGGGCAGGTCTACGACCGCGGCGTCGTCTACTTCACCTCGACGCAGGGGGGTGGCGCCGCCGAGACGTCTCTGGGGCCGATCGCCGACGGCTTCGGCAACGGCTCCGGCCAGGTCTGGGCCTACGACACGCGGTCGCAGAAGCTGCGCTGCGTCTTCAACTCCTCGGGACCGCTGGAGCTCGACTTTCCCGACAACATCACCACGTCACGGCGCGGCACGCTCGTTGTCTGCGAGGACAACGTCGCCGACAACTTCATCCGCGGTCTCTCGAAGAACGGTCAGCTCTGGGACATCGCGCTCAACCGCCTGGTCAGCAGCACGGGAGCCGACCGCTCGAACGACGAGTTCGCCGGGTCGACGTTCAGCCCTGACGGGCACACGCTGTTCGTCAACATCCAGGCCAGCCGGGGCATGACGTTCGCGATCTGGGGGCCTTGGCACAAGATCGGGGTGTAACTGTCAGCTGCCGCGCAACCCCGAGGGCCCGCCAAGCGTGTCTAGCTTGTGAAGGTTCTTCGGGCGGTGGCTGCTGGTGTGCTGTCGACGACTCTGGTGGCGTGCCTGGTGGCGTGCGACGCGACCGACGGCGATGTGGGACGCCGCACGATCGGTCGCACCGCCGCGCGCCCGACCCCGACCACTGATGCTCACCCGACGCGTGCAAGCAGTCGTCTCCTCGTCAGCGGCAACACGTTCTGGGGCCGGCACCTCGAGGAGTGGTCGCACCGTAGCCCCCTCGGCTACCGCTTCCCGTTCAGCGGGCTGAACGAGCTCGACCGCGACAGCTACGACGCCTGGATCTCGGGGCTGGAGTGCCCGACGGTTGCCGGCCTTCACCTGTCGCTCGCGGAGCAGGACCGCTTGCTGAGCTTCAACTGCGACCCGAGGTTCCTGACAGCGGCCGGCAGGTGGTTCACGGCGTTCTCGCTGGCCAACAACCACACCGGCAACCAGGGCCGGGCCGGTGTCGAGGAGACCCGCCGCCACCTCGAGGACGCCGGGATCGGCTTCTTCGGTGACCCGGACCCCAAGAGGCTGGACCGGGTCTGCTCCGTGCTCGGTCTCAAGACCCAGGTGACCCGCGCCGACGGGAGCACGACCACGGGACACCTCCCCGTCGGACTCTGTGGCTTTCACGGCGTCTTCGAGATCCCGCCCCCTGCAGCCCTCGACGTGATGAGGCGGCTGTCCAAGCACGTGCCGGTGCTGGCGCTCCCGCACAGCGGCCTGGAGTACGTCGCCAGGGAGACCGGCATCAAGGTGAGCCTCTACCGCAGCATGGTCGAAGCCGGGGCCGACGCCGTGCTGGGCGACCATGCGCACTGGGTCCAGAACTCCGAGTCCTGGAAGGGACGCCCGATCGTCTACTCCATGGGCAACTTCATCTTCGACCAGCAGGACGACGCCGAGCGGACCCGAGCCGCCGCCATTCGGGTGCGGCTCACGGTCCCGGACCAGCCGCACCTCCAGGACTGGCTCGACCTGGGGGAGCGCTGCGCGCGCACCACCGACTGTGCGTCGGAGGTGCGGTCGACCCGGCTGCCCGAGCTGAAGGTCCGCTTCGGTTTCGGCGTCGTCGCCGTGTCGAACAGCGACCGGGTCACGCATCGGGCGACCCCGGCCCAGCGCGCCGCCATCCTCACTCGGCTGGACTGGACCCGCACGCTGGCCGGGCTGAGGCCGCCGTACGCCGCGTGGTGAGCCTCGAGGTCAGCGGTTCGCGAGGTTCTGCACCCGCAGCTGGCCGCGCGCGATGAGGCGACCCTCGTCGTCATGGGTCTCCACGACCCAGACCTGTTGCGAGCGGCCCTGGTGCAGCGGCACGGCGGTCGACACCATCTCGCCGGTGGAGACCGCGCGGAAGAAGTCGGTGTTGTTGCTGACGCCGACGCACTTGCCCCGCTCGCCGTACCAGACCGCCGAGCCGATGCTGCCCAGGGTCTCCACGATGCTGCAGTAGACCCCGCCGTGGACGATGCCGTAGGGCTGGTGGTGCTTCTCGGCCGCGGTCCACTCGGCGACGACCTTCTCGCCGCTGACCTCGGTGAAGCGCAGGCCGAGGTGGTCGATGAACGGGCCGTTGGGCAGGTCCTGCAGATCCATGCGCTCGATCCTACGAAGTCCCGCTGTAGCTGCCGGGACCGGGCTTCGCCCGGACGTCATACCGACTGGTGCCTCTGGCCTCGGGTCCGTATGACGTCGTGGCGGGGCCCGCGTCAGCGGAACGCGGCCAGCCCCGTGATCGCCTGGCCGAGCACGAGCGTGTGCATCTCCACGGTGCCCTCGTAGGTCAGCACCGACTCGAGGTTGTTCATGTGCCGGATCACGGGGTACTCCAGCGAGATCCCGTTGGCCCCGAGGATCGTCCGCGCGGTGCGGCAGACGTCGAGCGCGTCACGGACGTTGTTCAGCTTGCCGAACGAGACCTGCTCGGGCAGGAGGGTGTGGGCCTCCTTGCGGCGCCCGAGGTGCAGCGAGAGCAGCTGGGCCTTGCCGATGACCAGCGCCATCTCGGCGAGCTTCTGCTGGGTGAGCTGGAAGCCGCCGATGGGCCTGCCGAACTGCTCACGGGTCTTGGCGTAGTCGACCGCGGCAAGGTACGACGAGCGCGCCGCTCCCACCGCGCCCCAGATGATCCCGAAGCGGGCCTCGGTCAGGCACGACAACGGACCCTTGAGGCCGACGACGTCGAGGGCGGCGCTCGCCGGAAGTCGGACGCCGTCGAGCACGAGCTCGCTGGTGACCGAGGCTCGGAGCGACATCTTGTGCTTGATCAGCGGCGCGGAGAACCCTGGGGTGTCCGTCGGTACGACGAAGCCGCGGATGCCGTCGTCCGCTCGCGCCCACACCACTGCGACATCGGCGATGGACCCGTTGGTGATCCACATCTTGCGCCCGTCGAGCACCCAGTCGTCGCCGTCACGGACCGCCCGGGTGCGCATGCCGGCGGGGTCGGAGCCCTGGTCGGGCTCGGTCAGCCCGAAGCAGCCGATGGCCTCGCCGGTCGCCATGGGCGGCAGCCACTGGCTCTTCTGCGTCTCCGAGCCGTAGCGCCAGATCGGGAACATCGCGAGCGATCCCTGCACCGACACCATGGACCGGATGCCGGAGTCGACCGCCTCGAGCTCCTGGCACGCCACCCCATAGGCGACGGCTCCCATGCCGGCGCACCCGTAGCCGTCCAGGTGCATGCCGAGGAGGCCGATCGAGCCGAGGTCCCGAGCCAGCGCGCGGGGGTCGTCGATCTCGCCCGCCTCGAACCAGTCCGCGATGAAGGGCGTGATGCGGTCGTCAGCGAGCTTGCGAACGCTGGCGCGAACGGCGAGCTCCTCGTCGGTGAGCAGTTCGTCGACCGAGAGCGGGTCGGCGATGTCGAAGCTGCTCACGCGACCCAGACTGTCTTCAGGTTGCAGAACTCGCGGATGCCGGCGGCCGACAGCTCGCGGCCGTGGCCCGAGGCCTTGACGCCGCCGAAGGGGAGTGCGGGGTAGGAGGTCGTCATGCCGTTGATGAACGTCTGGCCGGCCTGCAGGTCGCGAACGAAGATCTCCTGCTCGTCGGGGTCGGTCGTCCAGGCGTTGGCGCCCAGACCGAACCGGGTGTCGTTGGCAAGGTGCACGGCTTCCTCGATCGAGGCGACTTTGAAGACCGAGGCGACCGGACCGAAGACCTCCTCGTGGTAGAGGTCCATCTCCCTGGTGATGTCGGCGATGACCGTGGGCGGGTACCACCAGCCCGGCTGGTCCGGCTGCTCGCCGCCGAGCACGATCGTGGCGCCGTCCGACCGAGCCTGCTTCACCTGCGCCGCGACATCTTCGCGGCCCTGCTCCGTCGCGAGGGGCCCGACATCGGTGCCCTCGTCCATCGGGTCCCCGACGACCAGGGCCGCCATCGCGTCCTTGAACAGCGCGAGCCACTCGTCGTACACGTCCTCGTGCACGATGAAGCGCTTGGCCGCGATGCAGGACTGTCCGTTGTTCTGGCAGCGTGCGGTGGTGGCGACCTTGGCGCTGGCGGCCAGGTCGGCGCTCGGCATCACCACGAACGGGTCGGAGCCGCCGAGCTCGAGCACGACCTTCTTGAGCGCCTCGCCCGCGGTGCGTCCGACCGCCACCCCGGCACCCTCGGAGCCGGTCAGCGTGGCGGCTGCGACGCGGCCGTCCTGGATCACCGCCTCGACCTTCGCAGAGCCGATCAGCAGTGTCTGGAAGACGTCGTCGGGGAAGCCCGCGTCGCGGAAGAGCTGCTCGAGGAACAGCGCGGTGCCAGGCACGTTGCTCGCGTGCTTGAGCAGCCCGACGTTGCCGGCGGCCAGCGCCGGGGCCGCGAACCGCATCGCCTGCCAGAGCGGGAAGTTCCACGGCATGATCGCGAGCACCACGCCGATCGGCAGATAGCGGCCGTAGGCCTTGCTCGCCCCCACGGTGCTCGCGTCGACAACCTCGTCGGCCAGGAACGACTCGCCGTGGTCGGCGTAGAACCGCAGTGCGGTCGCGCTCTTGGTGGCCTCGGCTTTCGCCGCCTTGAGCGTCTTGCCCATCTCGAGCGTCATCAGCTCGCCGATCTCGGCGTTGCGCTCGTCGAGGAGGTCGGCTGCGGCGCGGAGCCAGCCGGCACGCTCGGCGTGCGTCGTGAGGCGGTAGGTCTCGGCAGCTGCCGCGGCTCGCGCGAGGCTCTGCTCCAGCTGCTCGTCAGTGAGCTCGTCGTAGGTCTTCACTACCTCGCCGGAGCGAGGGTCCGTCGTCGCAATGGCCATGCGGCCACACTATGCCGCGACGCGTTGCTCCAGATAGCGGACCGCGTTCAGCGCTGCCTGCCGGCCGGCACGGGTCGCCCCGAGGGTGGAGGCCGACGGTCCGTAGCCGACCAGCTGCACGCGAGGGTCACGGACGACCGTCGTACCGTCCATGCGGATGCCGCCGCCCGGCTCGCGCAGGTGCAGGGGAGCCAGGTGGTCGAGGGCGGCGCGGAAGCCGGTCGCCCAGAGGATCACGTCGGCGCGCACGAACGAGCCGTCGGCGAAGCGGACGCCGTCCTCCTCGATCGAGGTGAACATGGGGCGCGCGACGAGGATGCCGGCGTCGATGCCGCGCTGGTAGGCCGGCGTCCAGGGCAGCCCGGTGTTCGACACCACGCTGCCGCCGGGGAGGCCCTGGCGCACGCGCTCGGTCACCCGGCGCTCCACCTCACGGCCCCACTCGCTGCTGAACTCGCGACGCGTGAGCTCCACCGGCCGGCGGGTCACCCAGGTCGTGGTCGAGAGCGGCGCTAGCTGCAGGAGGAACTGAACCGCACTCGTGCCCCCGCCTACGACCACGACGTGCTTGCCCGCCAGCTCCTCGGCCGACACGAAGTCGTGGGTGTGCAGCTGACGACCACGGAAGCGCTCGCGGCCCGGGTAGTACGGCCAGTGCGGCTTGTCCCAGGTGCCGGTCGCGTTGAGCAGGACCGGTGCGCGCCACGTGCCCCGGTCGGTCTCGACGTGCAGGAGCTCGTGGCTGGTGACCCCGCTGGTGACGCTGGTGACCCTGTCGACCTTCACGGGGCGCTCGACCGGCACGTCGTACTCCCTCTCGAAGCGGCCGTAGTAGTCGGCCACCACCTGGCTGGCCGGGAGGTCCGGGTCGGCGTCGCCGAGCGGGAGGCCGGGCAGGTCGTGGACGCGGTGCGCGTCGCCCAGCCGCAGCGACTCCCAGCGATGCCGCCAGGCTCCGCCGGGTCCGGCGTTGGCGTCGAGGACGACGAAGTCGACGTCCTTGCGGAGCAGGTGGTACGACGCGGACAGGCCGGCCTGACCCGCACCCACCACCACCACGTCGACGTCTCGCACGTGGGTGGAACGCCTCGGGTGGTTGGGGGATTCCCGGCTACGGCGCCCAGCTCAGCCGGCGTCCCGGGCGGCTTGCTCCACCTTCTCGACGTATGACGTCCACCACGCCTCGTCGCCCTCGGCCAGGTTGTCGTTGTCGGCGCGCAGCCCCGCGGCACCGTCGATGAGCTCTCGCACGATGTCGGCGTGACCGGCATGGCGGTGGGTCTCGGTGGTGATGTGCACGAGGATCTGGTGCAGCGTGACGGTGCGGCGGTCCTCGGGCCACCACGGCACCTCGCCGGTGGCGTCGAGGGAGAGCGCGTCGATCGTCGCGTCGGAGTGTGCCCAGACCCGGTGGTAGAGGTCGATGATCTCCTCGCGCGGCTGGTCGGCGGTGGCCCACATGTCGGCGTTCTGCTCGGCGTCGTCGGTGAACCACGGGAACTTCTGCGGGAACGGCCGCGCGAAGCAGTCGCCCAGGTAGCCCGCCTCGACGCTGGCGACGTGCTTGACCAGCCCTAGGAGGTTGGTGCCGGTGCGGGTCATCGGCCGGCGGGCGTCGTACTCGCTGAGGCCGTCAAGCTTCCACAGGAGGGCCCCACGAGCCGACTGCAGGTAGCGCTGGAGGGTCGCCTTGGGATCCGAGATGGTCATGAGGCCAGCAGAACATGCAACTCTCCGCGACACGCCGAGGGCCGGCCGTCGATGTGGGGGAGTTGCACGTCCGGGTGGCCTCAGCGCGCGTGGAGGAGCTGGTCGAACGGGGTGAACTCGACGCCGTTGGCGGCGCGGGGCGAGGCTGCGGGAGTCGCCGCGACCCGGCCGACCACCAGCTCGGCGAGCTCCTTGGCCGCGCGCTCGACGCGTTCCTGGAGCCCGGCGTGCCCGAAGTCCTCGGTCGCCGCGAAAACCGCGGTGGGAACGACCACGGCGTGCAGGTGCGCGAAGAGCGGGCGCAGGGCGTGCTCGAGCGCGAGGCTGTGCCGCGCCGTGCCGGCGGTGGCCGCGATGAGCACGGGCTTCCCCTGCAGGGCGTCGTCCGGCAGCACGTCGAAGAACGTCTTGAACAGACCGCTGTACGACGCGGAGAAGATCGGCGTCACGACGATCAGCGCGTCGGCTGCCTCGACCGACTCGACGGCCGCGGCGAGGTCACCGGTGGCGAAGCCGGTCAGCAGGTTGTCGGCCAGACCGTGGGCGAGCGTGCGCAGCTCGACCACCTCCACCCCCACCGGGCGGCCCGCGGACTCGATGCGAGCGACGGCCGCGGCGGTGAGCCGGTCGGCGAGCAGGCGCGTCGACGACGGCTGCGAGAGCCCGGCGCTGACGACGACGATCCTGGTCATGCGGTGACCTCCTGCGCGGTGGCGAGCAGCGACTGGTGGGTGGGGGCGTCGGGCACGTGCGCCGGCCGGCCCTCGGCGAACCCGGCCCGCAGGGCGGGGAGGATCTCGCCGAGCAGGTCGAGCTGCTCGAGCACGGTCTTCAGCGGGAGCCCGGCGTGGTCGAGGAGGAACAGCTGGCGCTGGTAGTCGCCGACGTACTCCCGGAAGGAGAGCGTCCGCTCGACCACCTGCTGCGGCGACCCGACGGTCAGCGGCGTCTGGGCCATGAAGTCCTCCAGCGAGGGACCGTTGCCGTAGACCGGGGCGTTGTCGAAGTACGGCCGGAACTCGTTGACCGCGTCCTGGCTGTTCTGGCGCATGAAGATCTGGCCGCCGAGCCCGACGATCGCCTGGTCGGCGGAGCCGTGGCCGTAGTGCTCGTAGCGCTCACGGTAGAGCCCGACCATCTGCTGGGTGTGCGACGCCGGCCAGAAGATGTGGTTGGCGAAGAACCCGTCGCCGTAGTACGCCGCCTGCTCGGCGATCTCGGGGGAGCGGATCGAGCCGTGCCAGATGAACGGGGGTACGCCGTCCAGCGGTCGCGGCGTCGAGGTGAACCCCTGCAGCGGCGTACGGAACTTGCCCTCCCAGTCGACGACGTCCTCGCGCCAGAGCCGGTGCAGCAGGTGGTAGTTCTCGATCGCCAGCGCGATGCCCTCGCGGATGTCCTTGCCGAACCATGGGTAGACCGGGCCGGTGTTGCCACGGCCCATCATCAGGTCCATCCGGCCATCGGAGAGGTGCTGAAGGTAGGCGTAGTCCTGCGCGATGCGGACCGGGTCGTTCGTGGTGATCAGCGTCGTGCTCGTCGAGAGGATGAGCCTCGAGGTCTGCGCCGCGATGTTGCCCAGCAGCACCGGCGGGTTGGCGGGGGCGGCGAACGGCGGGTTGTGGTGCTCGCCCGTGGCGAAGACGTCGAGCCCGACCTCCTCGGCCTTCTTGGCGATCTCGATGGTCGCCTTGATGCGCTCGTGCTCGGTCGGCGTACGCCCGGTGGTGGGGTCGGGGGTCACATCGCCGACGGTGAAGATGCCGAACTGCATTGCCGCTCACTCCTTAGTTGACGTTTCAACTATACGAACCGTTGGCGCCTCCTGTCTATTCCGACGAACCAAACGCACTCGGCTGGCGTCTGGACAGTGTCAGGCATTAGACGCTCAGCGTCAGTCCGTCGTACGCCGCCCTGGTCAAGAAGGCGAACTGCGCCGGCTTGTGCGGCAGCTCCACCCGCGGGCCGAGCTCGAAGCCGATCCTGCGCATCAGCCCGACCGCCCGCGCGTTGCGCGCGTCCGGCTCCACGACGACGCGCGACGTCGCGGACGGCGCGAACAGCTGCTCGAGGATGTAGCGGATCACCGAGCCCGTCCACGGCCTCTTGTCCGGCGCCATGAAGAAGTGCGCGCCGAGGTCACCGGGCTCTCGGTCGTAGTGCTCACCGATCTCGTCGACGGCCGGGTCGTAGGTCTGGTAGAGCGCAACGGGCTGGTCGTCCCAGTGCACCAGGTAGGCGGCGAGGTGCTCCTGCGACTGGATGTAGGTATAGATCTCCTCGACCTCGTCGCGGGTGGTCTCGGTCATGCCCCAGAACGTCGCACGGTCCTGCGTGACCCAACCGTGCAGCAGGTCGGAGTCGCGGCGAGGCTCGACGGGTCGGTGGCTGACGCTCATGGTTCTTCCTTCTCGAGTCGGTCCCAGTCGGTGACCACCGGCGCGAGCCGGCCGTTCGCCCAGAGGTCCAGCTGGTCGTGGTGATGCGGCCCCGGTACGCCGGACGCGCCGAGCGGCACCACCCAGTGGCTGTTGGAGCGGTCGGCCAGGTCCCACACGTAGCGTGCGACCGGACCGCGGCTGCACACCGGCGAGCCGGGGATCGAGTGCATCGCCTGCACGCAGTCGTTGTCGCCGTAGACCGGGACCGCCGTGCTCTTGTGCAGGGCATCGACGAGAGGGTGCTCGACGCCGAGCTGCTCGAGCCCGTGGAGGGGGTGGAACAGCTTCGGCCAGGAGACTGCCCCACGCTGGTCGAGCAGGCGAGCTTGCGAGCCGTCCGTCGAGACCACTGATGCGGTGGGCAGCGCCTTGGCGATGCGCAGCGGCAGGAAGAACCAGGGATCGTAGAGCTCGCCGTACGGCGCGGCGCCGTCCAGCCGGGCGATCTCGGGTCGAGCAGCGACCTCCGCGACGAGGGCGTCCCGGTGCGCGACGTACTCCTCGCCCACGTCCTCCATGCGTCCTCCGGCCTTGCGGCTCCAGGTGTCGGTGAGGATCCCCGCGAGGTCGTCGACAGCGAGGTCGGTGCGCTCGCCGAGCAGCTCGGTGATCCGGTCGGCGCGGTCCGTCCGCGCGAAGTCGTCGCCGATCCGGACGTAGTCGGGGGACAGCCTCTGGTTGGCGGTGACGACGAACCCGTCGTCCGCCACGGTCGTGCGCGGGAGGTCGGTGACCCAGCCGGTCCACTCGTTCCCGACCGGCGCGGGGAGGGTGCGGTTCTCCAGAGGCCGCACCGGGACCTTGCCGGCGACCCGGTGCAGCACGGTGCCCTGGTCGTCGGCGATCACGACGTTGTTGACCGGCTCGACCCAGTGCGCCATCGCGGCGTCGACGTCGGCGGTCGTGCGGGCGCGCAGCAGCGGCAGGATCGCCCCGAAGCCGAGGTCCTCGCAGACGTACGACGCGGTGCGCAGGCTGAAGTGGTCGACCACGATCGGGCCGCGCGGGGTGATCGTGACGTCGACCTCCACGGGGTCGCCGTCGCGGACCTCGATCTCCTCGAGGTGCGTCTCGGCGTGGGTCAGGTCCTCCTCGACGAAGAGGTCCTGGTAGTCGGCCATCGCGTTGGTGATGGCCCAGGCCACGCTGCCGGTGTGTCCGAAGTGCTGCACGCCAGGGACGCCGGGGAAGGTGAAGCCGACCACGTCGAACTCGGGGCAGGCCAGCCGCACCTGCGCATAGACGTTCGGCGCCTCGAAGAGCCGGTGCGGGTCACCGGCGACCAGCGGCTTCCCCGAGCGCGTCCGGCCACCCGCGACCGCGAACGCGTTGCTACCGGAGAGGGGCATGCCCTCTTGCCGGAACCACCCCAGCGCCTCCGGGCCGATGGTGTCCACGAGGTGCTGGCGCCACAGCTTGGAGGGGTAGGTCGCGAAGAGGATCTGCTGCACGAGGAAGACCGACAGCGGTGCCCACGGCTCCCAGCGGCCGGGCGTGGCGTCGAGTGCGGCATGCTCCACCGACGCGTTGCTCGAGCCCAGGCCGGCGTTCACCCCGTCGACGTACGCCGAGACGAACTCCTGGGTCTCGGCGTCGAGCAGCGCGAACGACCGCTGGGCCGTCTCCGCGATCCGGGCCCGTCGTGCGAAGACGTCCCACTCGACGCCGGGCTCGCCCAGGAGCGAGGCGACGCGGCCCTCGCCGCGCAGCCGCTCGAGGTCGAGCTGCCAGGCGCGGTCCCGGGCCGTCGCCACGCCCTGCCCGTGGGCGAGGTCCGGCACCGAGCCGGCTCGGACGTGCGGGATGCCGTAGGCGTCGCGGAAGATCTCGTAGGAGGTCATGCGATCGGGTTTACCAGGCTTCCGGCGAAGATGAGTGACTCGGCCTGGTCGGAGAGGTCCACCATGCTCAGCGTGTTGCGCAGCTGGAGGCGGTTCAGGCAGGAGTGCCGGAACTCCCGGCGCAGCAGGTCGTAGCGCTCGGCGGACTCCTTCAGCTCCGGGTCCTGGTCGAGCACGGCCTCGCGGACCAGCGTCCAGAACGCGTCCGAGCCGATCACCCCGTCGTCGGCAAGGATCGCCCCGAGGTAGCGCAGGAAGCCGTCGAGGACGTCGGTGTGCAGAGCGAGCGCCTTCACGTCGTCGGGGAACGAGCCCCGGACCCGCTCCACCGCCGCAGGCAGCGGCAGGTCGCCCATCACCGCGATCTCCTCGCCGATGTCCTTCATGAACACCCGGGTCGGGACGTGGTCCTCCAGCACCAGGATCAGGTTCTCGCCGTGCGGCATGAACGCGAGGTCGTAGCGGTAGAGGCAGTGCACGATCGGCGTGACGTAGGCCCGGAGGTACGACCGCAGCCACACGGCGGGCGCACGTCCCGACTCGCGGATCAGGGCGGTCACCAGCGCCTTGCCGGAGCGGTCGCGGTGCAGCAGCGAGGCCATGGTGGCGACCCGCTCTCCGGGCGCGAGCCGGGGGAGGGGGCTCTCCCGCCACAGGGCGGAGATCATCTTCTGGTGTGCGTTCGGCCGCTCGACGAGGTGGTAGGCGTCGCCACGGTAGCCGCCCGCCGCGAGCTCGCGGAGCACGCCGAAACCCAGGTCGCGCAGGACCGGGTCCTGCTCGACGACGTCGGCGACCCAGTCGTTGATAGCCGGCGTCGCCTCCATGTAGCGCGGCGAGAGGCCACGCATGAAGCCCATGTTCTGGATCGACAGGGCCGTCTTGACGTAGTGCCGCTCCGGCCTGCTCACGTTGAAGAAGGTGCGGATCGACTGCTGGGCACGGAACCGGTCGCGGCTGGTGCCGAGATGGACGAGATCGCCGCGGGCGACGTCGGGCGCGAACGTGACCGAGACCTTGTTCTTCCACTGCCAGGGGTGCACGGGCAGCACCACGAAGTCCGGGTCGACCTCGCCCTCGTCGTACAGGCTCTTCGGGTCGACGTCCCTGCCGAGGGAGAAGACCGTCTTGTCGCGGCGGCACGCGACCCAGACCAGCTCGAGGTCCTGGCCGCACTCGGGGGCGTACGACGTGTAGTCGTCGGTGCCGAACCCGATCCGGCCGTTGTTGGCGACGAAGGCCGGGTGGCCCTCGGTCATCGCGGACTCGATGGTCTGGAAGTCCGCGTGCACCAGCTCGTCGGCGGTCTGAGTGGAGTGCTCCAGCTTCCACATCGACGCGGCGAGAGTGCTCGCGATCTCCTCCAGGTACGTCGGCATGAGCGCGTCCGGCACCGGGCCGTGCTCGAGGACGAACCGCTGCGCGTCGACCCCCTCCGGCAGCGACAGCGGGTCGACCACCCAGTGCTCCAGCGGGTGCACCCGAGCCCGGAACCGGTAGTCGCCCAGACCGAACCAGCCGTCGCCGTGCGGCTGGGGCGTGACGATGCGCTCGTGGGCGAACTCGGCGATCGCCTTGGCGACCAGGTTGCGCTGGGCGAGGGTCAGCAGGAAGGCCTCACGCGTGGCGAACGAGAGAGCGGCGGTCTTGCCCTTCAGCGGGATCTCTCGAGCGACCCGGAAGCCGACAGCGGCGTTGAGCCGGGCGATCTTGTCATTGCGTACGTCGGGCTCGACCACGACGCGGCGGACTTCGGCCGGGGCGAAGCAGTGCCACATCACCGCCTGCAGGATCGCGAGGGTGAAGCCGTGCCGGGGCTCACCCTCGGGCGGGGCGACCAGCACGTGCATCCCGACGTCGCCGGGCCGGACGTGGTCGGCGAGCTCGCTGTGCGCGGGGTCGTAGACCTCGGCGAGGACCGCGGGCTCGCCGCCGACGTATCCGAGGAACGCGTCGTGGTGCGGGTCGGCGTCGATGCGGGCGTACTCCTCCCGCACGTCGCCGATCGACGCACCCTGCATCCCCCAGTAGACCGCCCGCGGGTGGGTGACCCAGGCGTGGAGGAGCGGCAGGTGGCGCTCGAGGTCGAGCGCCAGCAGCTCGATGGTCGCGCCGGTCGAGGCCGTCACGGGCCCACCCGCAGCGAGTCGGGCACCCCGAAGTGCTGGAAGGCGACCCGCTTCTCGACCGGGTAGACCTCGCGGCCCAGCAGCGAGGCGATGATCACCGAGTTGCGGTAGGCGCCCATGCCCAGGTCGGGGGCGACGAACCCGTGGGTGTGCTCCTCGGCGTTCTGCACGAAGATCGTCGGGGTTGAGCTCTCGGGCGGACCGTCGACGGCGTACGTCGGCCCGGCCGCGAAGCGACCGCGCTCGTCCCACCGGATCCGGTCGCGGATCGGGTCGACGAACGAGGGGGTGCGTGCGGCATAGCCGGTGGCCAGCACGAGGCCGTCGGTCTCGAGCTCCATCGGCTGCTTCTGCTCCTCGTGCACCAGTCCGAGGCGGTACGACGTGCCGTCCCACTCGGCGGTGACCAGGGCAGTGTTGGTGAGCAGCAGCGTCGGGACCTCGCCGTACACCTGCTTCTGGTAGAGCGTGTCGAAGATGGTGTCGATCAGGTCGCCGCTGATCCCCTTGTAGAGGCCCTTCTGCTCGTTGACCAGCCGGGCACGGGTCTCCCGGTCGAGCGACTGGAAGTAAGCGGTGTACTCCGGCGAGGTCATCTCGAGGGTGAGCTTGGTGTACTCCATGGGGAAGAAGCGCGGCGACCGGGTGACCCAGTTGAGCGAGTAGCCGAACGACTCGATGTCGCCGAGCAGGTCGAGGTAGATCTCCGCCGCCGACTGTCCGCTTCCGACGATCGTGATCGACTGCTTCCGCTGCAGCGACTCCTTGTGCTCCAGGTAGCGGGCCGAGTGCACCCACGGCCCGCCGGCGTTCCTTAGGGCGTTGGGCACGACCGGCTTCGTGCCGACGCCCAGCACGAGCTTGCGACCTCTGAAGCACTCGGTGCGGCCCGTGCGGTCGTCGACCGCGTGCACGACGTAGGCCTCGCCTTCGTGCTCGACCCTGGTCACGCGAGTGCCGAACCGGACGTTGTCGAGCTTGGCGGCAGCCCACTGGCAGTACCGGTTGTACTCGGCACGAAGCGGGTAGAACGACTCGCGGATGTAGAACGAGTAGAGCCGCCCCGACTCCTTGAGGTAGCTGAGGAAGGAGTACGGCGAGGTCGGGTCCGCCATCGTCACCAGGTCGGCCAGGAACGGCACCTGCAAGGTTGCCTCGGGCAGCATCATCCCTGGGTGCCAGTCGAACTGCGGCTGCGCCTCGAGGAAGACGCCGTCGAGCTCGTCGATCGGATCGGTCAGGCAGGCGAGCCCCAGGTTGAACGGTCCCAGGCCGATGCCGATGAAGTCCTGGGTGTGCATCAGGAACGCCCGACGCTGGTCGAGCAGTGAGCGGAGCGAACGTCCGTCGAGACCAATGACCGCACGTCGCCTTGGTTGGTCTCGACGGACGGTGGCTCGCCCAGCGGCTCGCCACCTGCTCGACCAGCGGTCGAGAGCTCATGGCCGATCCCACGCAGGGTGTCGACGACGCCGAGGAGGTCGGCGAGCTTCGCCTCGGGGTTGAGCAGGGTGAACTTCAGCCAGGACCGGCCCTCGAACGTCGTGCCGGCCACCACCGCGGAGCCTCCGGCGAAGAGGGCCGAGCGCAGTCTCGGGTTGAGCTCGTCGGCCCAGTCCTCCGACACCCGCGGCGGGCGGTACCGGAAGACCAGCGTCGACAGCGTCGGCGGGGCCGCGACCTCGAAGTCGGGGTCGGTCAGGAGCACGTCGTACACCTCGTGGGCGAGGTCGATCGCCGCGTCGAAGTAGTCACCGACCTGGCCGCCCCCCATGATCCGCAGCGTCATCCAGAGCTTCAGGGCGTCGAACCGCCTTGTCGTCTGGAGGCTCTTGTCGACCTGGTTGGGATGCTCGGCTGACTCCGGGTTGAGGTAGTCGGCGTGGTAGGTCGCGTGCCGGAGAGTGCCCGCGTCGCACACCACGAGCGCGCTCGACGACACGGGCTGGAAGTAGGTCTTGTGGTAGTCCACCGTGACCGAGTCCGCGCGCTCGATGCCGGCCAGCAGGTGCCGGCGACGCTTCGAGACCAGCAGCCCGCCACCGTACGCCGCGTCGACGTGCAGCCAGACGCCGTGCTTCTCGGTGACGGTGGCGATCCGGTCCATCGGGTCGATCGCGCCGAAGTCGGTGGTGCCCGCAGTCGCGACGACCGCCATGGGGGTCAGGCCCAGTGCGAGGCTCTGGGTCAGCAGCCGGTCCAGCTCGCCGACGTCCATCCGCCTCCGTGCATCCGTGGGCACCTTGACGACAGCGTCGGCGTCCAGGCCGAGCAGCGTGGCCGACTTCACCACGCTGAAGTGGCTGTCGCTCGAGGCGAAGATGCGAACCCTGCCGAGCGCAGCGTCGGTCTGCCCGCGTGCGAGCAGCAGCGCCTGCAGGTTGGACTGCGAGCCTCCGCTGGTGAAGACGCCGTCGGCGGTGTCGGGGGCGAAGCCGATGCGCTCCGCGGTCCAGTCGACGAGCTTGCGCTCGATGAAGGTGCCACCGACGCTCTGGTCGAAGGTGTCCAGCGACGAGTTCACCGAGGAGACGAACAGCTCGCCGAGCAGAGCGGGGATCACCACCGGGCAGTTCAGGTGCGCGGCGTACGTCGGCTCGTGGAACCAGGCCGCGTCGTCCAGGTAGAGCCGGCTGAGCTCCTCGAGCGCCGCGTCGGTGTCACGGAGCGGGCGGTCGAGGTCCACGTCGTACACGAGCTTCTCGGCCTGCTCGGGCGTGACGCCGGTGACCGGTCCCTGGAGCCGGCGCAGCTGCCCCGCGAGATGCTCGACGCCCCGGTTGAGCGTGGCGACGTACTCGTCCACGTTGTCCGCGTTGAACAGCACTGCGCCTCCGGAAGTTAGGTAAGCCTTACCTAAACTACGCTAGCGGAGTGGCCCGGCCCCCGCAACGCGACCAACACCACAACAAAACTAGAACCTGTTCTAAGATGAGGCCATGACGACAGCTCCCCCTGCCCCTATCCCGGCTGCGGACGTCCCTGCCTGGTCCGACGAGGTGGACGTGCTCGTCGTCGGCGCGGGCATGGCCGGGGTCACTGCCGCGCTGGCGGCCGTCGAGGCGGGCGCGCGGGTGCTGGTGATCGACCGCGGCGGGCGGCTGACCTGCACGAGCGCCATGGCCGGCGGTCACTTCTACCTCGGCGGCGGAACCCCGGTGCAGGAGGCGACCGGCTGGGACGACAGCCCCGAGGAGATGGCGGCGTACCTGCGCGCGATGTCGCCCGAGTGCGACCCGGAGAAGATCCGCCTCTACGCCGAGGGCAGCGTGGAGCACTTCGGGTGGCTGGAGTCTCTGGGCTTCGAGTTCGAGCGTTCGTTCTACCCGCACAAGGCCGTGATCCAGCCCGAGACGCAGGGCCTGATGTTCACCGGCAACGAGAAGTGCCTCCCGGTGAGGGAGCTGGCCAAGCCGGCGCCGCGCGGGCACAAGGTGCCCGTGACCGGCGATGCCGGTGGCGCCGGGATGGTCGTGGGTCTCGCCCTGGACAAGCTGGCCGAGCTGGGCGTCGAGGTGCGTTTCGAGACCGGGGCCACCGCTCTGGTCATCTCCGGCGACGTCGTGGCGGGCGTCGCGTGGCGCCGCTTCGACGAGACCGGCTTCATCCGTGCCGGCTCGGTCGTCCTGGCGGCCGGCGGCTTCGTCCTCAACCACGACATGGTCGAGCAGCACGCGCCGTCGCTGCTCGCACTCGACGACAACGGGATGGCGCTGGGCAACACCTACGACGACGGCCTCGGCATCCGGCTCGGCGAGTCGGTCGGGGGAGTGGCCGACCACCTGGACGGCGCGTTCTTCACCGCCCCCTTCTACCCGCCCGAGGGGCTGCTGCGGGGCATCGCGGTCAACAAGCACGGGCAGCGGTTCGTCAACGAGGACTCCTACCACTCGCGCACGTCGGCCTTCGTGTTCGACCAGCCCGACCGGGTCGCCTACCTCATCCTCGACTCGGCCACGATGGACCGTCCGGCCTACGGCTTCCAGCCGCTCGTCGACGGCTGGGAGACCATCGAGGAGATGGAGGCCGGTCTGGGCATGCCCGAGGGCGCGCTGGTGGCGACGATGACCGACTACAACAAGGCTGCCGCCGAGGGGGAGGACCCCGCCTTCAGCAAGGCGCCGGAGTACGTCGTACCGCTGGACCAAGGGCCGTGGGGCGCCTACGACCTCACTCCGGGCAA
Organism: uncultured Actinomycetota bacterium; assembly: GCA_963765905.1. Classification (GTDB taxonomy): domain Bacteria; phylum Actinomycetota; class Actinomycetes; order Propionibacteriales; family Nocardioidaceae; genus SSC3. Next base: position 706,182 of record CAVXXY010000006.1, on the reverse strand, counting down.
GTGCTTCTACGCCGGCTTCTCGTGCGGGGGCCTGCGCGTGACCGTGGACGGCGCACTGCTCCGAGACGACGGCAGCGTCGTCCCTGGGCTCTACGCGGCCGGGGCGTGCGCGTCCAACATCGCCGTCGACGGCAAGGGGTACTCGTCCGGCACGCAGCTCGGAGAGGCGTCCTTCTTCGGGCGCCGGGCCGGGCGCGACGCAGCCGCGAAGTCCTAACGTGACGCTAACGTCGAAGCACGGTGCAGCCTGCCTCGGCCGGCGTACAACGGAAGTGTGTACAGACCTTGGAACGTGTTCGGTGGCGTTGTTGCGACCCTGACCACCTCCGCTGTCCTCGCGGCCTTCCGCTCGGAGGTCACCACGGCCACCGCCGCGCTGGTGCTGGTGCTGTGGGTAGTCGCGGCGGCGGCGACCGGTGACCGGCTCGCCGGGCTGCTGACGGCCCTAAGCGCCGGCCTCTGGTTCAACTTCTTCCTCACCGAGCCCTACCACCGGCTCACCATCGACGACCCCGACGACGTCGAGGTCGTCGTGCTGCTGCTGGTGGTCGGCCTGGCCGTCACCGAGGTGGCGACGTGGGGGCATCGACATCAGGCGCGCGCCGCTCGGCGATCCGGCTACCTCGAGGGCGTGCTCGCTACGGCGGAGCTGGTCGCGTCCGCCGACGTCCGTGAGGGCATCGAGATGGCGCGCCGCCAGATCCAGGCGGTGCTGGACGTCCCCCGATGCGACTACGTGCCCGGGCCGGTGCACGACAGCCGGCTGGCGATCATGGACCACGAGGGTGACGTGACGCGGGCAGGGCGGTCGGTCGACGTCGGCCGTCACGGGCTGCCGTTCGACGAGCAGGTAGCGCTGGTGGTGCAGCGTGGTCCGACCACGCTGGGTCACTTCGTGATCACCTCGGCGTCCCGGATCTCCTATCCCACGCGCGAGCAGCGACGAGTCGCGGTTCTTCTCGCCAACCAGGTCGCCGGCGCGATCGACGCCAAGTCGTCGGGCTGAGCTACTCCGGCTCGTTGCCCGAGTCGTCGCCAAGCATGAACGGTGTGGTCACCCCGGCGTACATCAGGTGTGCCACGAGTCCCTCGGCAGCGTGGGTGAGGTTGTGGCAGTGGTCCATCCAGATCCCGGGGTTGTCGGCGAGGAAGGCGATCTCGAACTCCTCGCCGTTCTCGACGTCGAGCGAGTCGACCCACCAGGGGCTGCCTGTAGCGGGCTTCCCGTCGCGCGACAGTACGACGGCGTGGTGGCCGTGCAGGTGCATCGGGTGCACCTCGCCACTGCTGTTCTTGATGCGGAAGACGACGACGTCGCCCTCCTCGACGGCGAACATCGGGACGTCCGGCCAGAGGTGCCCGTTGATGGACCACCAGATCCCGGGCTTGCCGTCGACGAAGCCTGGCTTGCGTCCGATCCGGTAGTCGAAGTGCCGGTCGGCCTGCTCGGCGTCGAACGGAAGGTCGGCCGGAGAGCCGTAGGACAGCAGGTCGAGCTCCTTGTCGGGCTGCTCGGGCTTGTCGCTGTCGGTGCCGACCACGACGGCGGTCGCGCCACCGACCTGCACCCGGGCGGGGGCGGTCACCTCCAGGTCGACCCGCCCGCCGGCCGCGACCTGCACCGACCGCCCCTCGACGGGCGTGGGCTGGTTGACGTCGTAGCCGTCGACGGCCAGGACCCGGTACGGCGACGCGGTCCACACCTGCACCAGGCCGTTGTCGGTGTTGACCACGCGGACCCGGGCGACCTGGCCGGGGTCGGCTGCCACGACCGTGGTGCCCTCCTCGCCGTTGACCGTGCGCACGGCGGCGTACGTGTGGGTGACGGCGGTGATGTCCAGGCGCCCGTCCGACTTGGCCGGCAGCACGACGATCGAGCCGAACAGGCCGCGCACGACCTGGGTGTGCGAGACCTGGTGCGAGTGGTACCAGTAGGTGCCGACCTGCTCGGCAACGAAGCGGTAGGTGTGCTCCTGGCCGCGGCGCACGGCTGCCTGGGTGACACCCGCGACGCCGTCCTCGGCGTTCGGGACGTCGACGCCGTGCCAGTGCGCGCTCACCCCGTCGGGCACCGACTCGTTGCGCAGGACCACCTCGACGAGCTGGCCCTGGCGCACGGTCAGCTGCGGTCCTGGCGACTGGCCGTTGAGCGTGTAGCCGTCGAACGCGCGTCCCGAGGCGAGCTCGAAGCGCTCCTTGCGCGCGACCAGCTCGAACCGCACGTCTGGCGCACGGTCGGTGGGGGACCGGAGGTCCGCAACGCTCGTGCCGCCCGAGCCATGGTGGGCATGGCTGACCGCACTGCCGCCGCCGTTGTCGACGTAGCCCATCTCCATGACGTTGTAGCTGCCGGGCATCCGGCTCTGCTGCCAGAAGTACCCGAGTGGTGCGACGACGGCCAGCGTTGCTACGACTGCCAGCAGCAGCCGGAGTCGTGCTTTGGTCACCCGGCCATCGCAGGCTGCCGCACGTCAGCCGGTCTGGCCGCGCGCGCCGCCATGATCGCCGACATGAAGAGGATGAAGGCGTTCAGCCCGTGCACGAGGCCCAGCCACGGCGCCGAGTCGGCCATGATGCCGACGGTGACCTGCACCGCGATGGAGGCCGCGACGATGGCTGCGTACTTCACCCCGCCGGGGACCGTCGCGAAGAACGCGACGACCAGCAGGATGATGCCCAGCAGCGGGATCAGGTACGTGCCAGCCATCACGTGGACGAAGTGACCGATGGCGCCCTGCCAGGTGGGCGGCTCGTCCTCCCAGCCCTCGATCACGGCCTTGTCGAGGGTCGCTCCCTCGTCGATCCAGTGGAACAGCCCCGCAACGGCGAACACGATCATCATGGCCTGGACCACGACCAGGATGACGATGGTGTTGGCGAGGATGCGATAGGTCTTGTTCATTGAGCCCCCTTGCTCGATCCACCCCCAAGCATGCCCTCCGAGGCGGCGGATGTCGCCCCTCCATGCGGACTAGTCCGCTCGTGTCGGACTCGCGGCCCTGGGGAGGGTAGCCTCACCACAGTGCTCAAGTTGGGACGCCGAACCTTCCAGGACACCGACCTCCTGGTGATGGCCATCGTCAACCGGACCAAGGACTCCTTCTACGACCGCGGCGCGACCTGGGCCGAGGAGAAGGCGCTCGAGCGCGTGCGCCTGGTCGTCGAGCAGGGAGCCGACCTGGTCGACATCGGCGGCGTCAAGGCGGGGCCGGGCGAGATCGTCGACGACGCCGAGGAGATCCGCCGGGTGGCCGGCTTCGTGGCGAAGGTCCGTTCCGAGTTCCCCGACCTGGTGGTCAGCGTCGACACCTGGCGGGCCAGCGTGGGCCAGGCCGTGTGCCAGGCGGGTGCGGACGTCCTGAACGACGCGTGGGGCGGCTTCGACCCCGGCCTGCTGGACGTAGCGGCCGAGCACGACGCGGCGTACGTCTGCACGCACACCAACGGCGCGACTCCGCGCACACCACCCCACCGTCCGTCGTACGACGACGTGGTGGCCAGCGCCATCGAGGACACCGTTGCCCTGGCCGGGCGAGCTCTCGCGGCAGGAGTAGACCGCGAGTCGATCCTGATCGACCCGGCGCACGACTTCGACAAGAACACCTGGCACTCCTTGGAGCTCACCCGGCGCCTCGACGAGATGTGCGCGACCGGCTGGCCGGTGCTGGTGAGTCTTTCCAACAAGGACTTCGTCGGCGAGGCGCTGGGCAAAGGCTTGGGCGACCGGGTGACGGGGACGCTCGCCGCTACTGCGGTCAGTGCATGGCTCGGCGCGCAGGTCTACCGCGTGCACGAGGTGGCCGAGACCCGTCAGGTGCTCGACATGGTCGGCGCCATCAAGGGCACGCGGGCCCCACAAGCCGTAGTCCGGGGGCTCGCGTGATCGTCGCTGCCGTGTTGTGCCCGCACCCGCCTCTCCTGTTCCGGGAGCTGAGCGGGATCCAGGACGTCGCGGCGGATCTGCGCAAGGCGTGCCAGGACGTTCTCCGCGAGGCGCTGGGGCTCGGCCCCGAGCGTGTCGTCGTCGTCGGTGCGGCCGACGACGCCCGCACCTGGCACGGCTCGCCCGACGTACGCCGCTTCGGCACCACCGGGCCGCGTCTCGAGGAGCCCGGACTCCCGCTGTCGGTGGGGATCGGGAGGCGGCTGCTCGACGAGGCCGGGTGGACGGGCTCCACCGAGCTGCGCACGCTCGGCTGGGACGCGACCGACGCCGAGGTCCTCGACGCGGTCCCGCGCGGCGACGAGCGCACGGTGCTGCTCGTCCTCGGTGAGGGCAGCGCGCGCCGGGGGGACAAGGCCCCCGGCTACCTCGACGAGCGGGCCTTTCCGTTCGACCAGGCGACGGCGCGAGCGCTCGACCAGGGCGATGCGGAGGCGCTGTCCAGCATGGACACGAAGCTGGCCGACGAGCTGATGGTGCTGGGTCGCACAGCGTTCCGCGTGCTCGGTGCGGCAGGTCCTCCGCGGACCTCGCGGCTGGCGTACGACGACGACCCGTTCGGCGTCAGCTATCACGTGGCCCTCTGGCGCTACGCATGATTCAGTGAGGCATGGGCGTCCCAGGCAACCCGCCGCCGGCAGACCTCGTCGCAACCGAGCTCTTCGCCGTCGATGCGTACATCCGTGGTTTCGAGGCCAAGGTCGTCGAGCTCGACACAGAACGTCGCCGGGTGCGACTGGACCGCACAGCGTTCTACCCCGGTGGTGGTGGCCAGCCGCACGACCTGGGCACGATCGCCGGCCGCGCCGTGACCTCGGTACGCCGTGAGGGCGGTGCGATCTGGCACGTCCTGGCCACCGACGACCTTCCCGACCCCGGTACTGAGGTGGAGGGCGAGCTCGACTGGGACCGCCGGCACGCGCTGATGCGCACCCACACCGCTCTGCATGTGCTGTGCGGGGTGATCTGGGCCGACTACGGCATCCCGGTCACCGGCGGCAACATGGAACCCCTCAAGGGACGGCTGGACTTCCCCTTCCCGGCGATGTCGGCCGACCTCGGCGCCCAGGTCGAGCGCCGCATCAACGAGGAGATCGAGAAGGCCCACGAGATCGTCGTCGACTTCGTCCCGCGCGGCGTGGCCGACGCGGACCCCGCCCTGATCCGCACCGCGGCCGACCTCATCCCGCGTGAGATCGACCCGCTGCGCGTGATCGACATCATCGGCCTCGACCGTCAGGCCGATGGCGGCACGCATCTCCTGTCGACGGCGGAGGTCGGCGCGGTGCGCGTCGCCGGCACCGAGAGCAAGGGCAAGGACAACAAGCGCATCCGGATCGAGGTGCTCAGCGCGGAGGCGCCTGCTGGATGAGCAGTGCCTGTGCCGACCGGCCGACGAGCCCCTTCTCGTCGTACACGGCGGAGGTGGCGAGCCCCACGCTCCCTGACGACAGCGTCGTCTGCGCGTCGAGGCAGAGCCACTCGCCGACGGGAGGGCGCAGCACGTGCACGCTCAGCTCGGTGTTGAGGAACAGCCACTCGGCCGGGTCCAACGCCGACGACACCCCGGACGCCGAGTCGACCAGCGAGAGCAGCCGGGGTACGGCGGACCAGGGCTCGTCGTCGACCAGATCCACCGTCGGCCGCATCCAGGCCACGGCCCTGCCCTGGTGGAGCCCGCCATCGACCCACCGCCACTCCGTCGCGGTGACGTAGCCGGACTGCCACGAGGCGGGGAACTCGCGGAGTACGCCGTCGGCGGGCCCGTGCGACAGCGGCTTTTCCGCGGCCGGCAGCCCCGACGCGCCGCTGGGGAAGAGCCAGGCGCTGGCCCTTGCCAAAGGCCGCTCGGCCGACAGGGTGGCCTCCACGAGAGCGACCGAGCGACCGTTGCGCAGCACGGACGTGGAGACTGTGACCGGGGCGACGGGCACCGGGCCGAGGAGCTCCACGGTCATCCGGCCGATCACCCGGTCCTGCGCCTCCGGCAGTGCCTCGATCGCCCGGGCCATCAGGGCCGAGGGCGGCCCGCCGTGCTGGTGCTGGGGGCTCCAGGCCGAGGGCGTGGTGGGCTGGGAGTCGAACCCGCCGTCGGGTCTGGAGACGTAGAAAGAGGTCACGGGGTTGACCGTCTCATACCGATTTCAGTGTTCGGGTCGCGGCTGTGTATCCTTCTCTGCGGCTTGCCCCTTTAGCTCAGTCGGCAGAGCGTCTCCATGGTAAGGAGAAGGTCTACGGTTCGATTCCGTAAAGGGGCTCTGGGTAGGGAAACCGGACCGAATGGTCCGGGACCCCCGTCCCGGTGGCGGGGTAGCTCAGGTGGTTAGAGCACACGGCTCATAATCGTGGTGTCGCGGGTTCGAGTCCCGCCCCCGCTACTGAAGTTTGGTCGGCCCTTGTCCCGTAGGGCAGACTTGGGCGTTGCAATACCGACGAGCAAAGAAGAGGCACCACCGTGGCCAGCAAGACCAGCGACGTACGTCCCAAGATCACCTTGGCCTGCGTGGAGTGCAAGGAGCGCAACTACATCACCAAGAAGAACCGGCGCAACGACCCGGATCGTCTTGAGCTGAAGAAGTTCTGCCCGCGCTGCCGCAAGCACACCGACCACCGCGAGACCCGCTGACGGTTCGGTCCTTCAGTAGTCACAGAGAAGCGGTCCTCATGGGCCGCTTCACTGCGTTTTCGTACGGGTTCCGCCGGGTCGCCGGCGCCGCGGTGCGGTTGGTTGCCGCTGCCGCCGCCTGGGTGATCCCTGTTGGGCCGCAAGCACACCGACCACCGCGAGACCCGCTGACGGTTCGGTCCTTCAGTAGTCACAGAGAAGCGGTCCTCATGGGCCGCTTCACTGCGTTTCGTACGGGTTCCGCCGGGTCGCCGGCGCCGCGGTGCGGTTGGTTGCCGCTGCCGCCGCCTGGGTGATCCCTGTTGGGCCGCAAGCACACCGACCACCGCGAGACCCGCTGACGGTTCGGTCCTTCAGTAGTCACAGAGAAGCGGTCCTCATGGGCCGCTTGACTGCGTTTTCGTACGGGTTCCGCCGGGTCGCCGGCGCCGCGGTGCGGTTGGTTGCCGCTGCCGCCGCCTGGGTGATCCCTGTTGGGCCGCAAGCACACCGACCACCGCGAGACCCGCTGACGGTTCGGTCCTTCAGCAAGCACGGAGAGCGGTTCCCGAGCGGGAACCGCTCTTTGCTATTTTCCTGAGATGCCAGTCGACGCGTCGCTAGCCGGCCGCACCTTTCCCCCGACAGAGCCCTACACCGTCTCCCGCGAGAAGATCGAGGAGTTCGCGGCCGCCACCGGCAACGAGTACGCCGACGGTCCGGCGCCCGCGACATTCCCCATCGTGGTGGCGTTCCGGGCCATGACGGGGCTGATGCAGGACCCGACCGTGGGCATCGAGCTCCACCACGTCGTCCACGGCGAGCAGCGCTTCGTCTACCAGCGCCCCGTGGTCGCCGGTGACACGCTCAGCGCGACCCTGACCGTCGAGACCCTGCGCCAGATCGGCGGTGCCGACATCATCGGCACGCGCAGCGACATCACCGACGACGACGGAGAGCTGGTCGTCTCGGCCTACGCGACCCTGGTGCACAAGGCCGGTGACTCCGAGTGAACGCCGGCGACGCCTTCGTGACCCAGACCTTCGTCGTCACTCGCGCAGACCTGGTCCGCTACGCCGGCGCATCCGGCGACTTCAACCCGATCCACTGGTCGGAGCGCGTGGCCACGAGTGTGGGCCTGCCGGGTGTGATCGCGCACGGCATGTTCACGATGGCGCTGGCCGCTCGGGCCCTGGACACCTGGGCCGGCGGCCCGGGGCAGGTCCGTGAGCTGGGCTGCAAGTTCACCAGACCGGTCGTGGTGCCTGATGACGACGAGGGCGTCACGATCGAGGTCGCCGGCACCGTCAAGGACCTCACCGACGACTCCGTCGTGGTGGCGCTGACTGTCACCTGCAACGGCGAGAAGGTTCTGGGCCTTCCCAAGGCAGTGCTCACGCGCGGCTCCACCCCATGACACGGGGACCCCGGGCATGATCGAGCCGCTCAGCGCGCTCACGACGCTCCGGCTCGGCGGCCCGCCTCGGGCTCTGACCACCGCGACGACCGAGCACGACCTGGTCGACGCCCTGAGCACCGACGAGCGTCTCCTGCTCGTTGCCGGCGGCTCCAACCTGGTGGTGGCCGACGGGGGCTTTCCCGGCACCGTGGTGCGCATCGCGACCAACGGCCGAGTCGTCGACCGCGACCAGTGCAGCGGCGTGACCGTGACGGTTGCCGCCGGCGAGACCTGGGACGACTTCGTGGCCGACGCGGTCGCCGAGGGCTGGTCGGGCGTCGAGGCCCTCTCCGGCATCCCGGGCAGCGTCGGTGCGACACCGATCCAGAACGTCGGTGCCTACGGCCAGGAGGTCTCCGAGGTCATCGCGCGGGTGCGTTGCTGGGACCGGAAGGCGCGCGCCGTGCGCACATTCGCTGCGGCCGAGTGCGGCTTCGGCTACCGGACCAGCCGGTTCAAGGCCGAGCCGGGGAACTACGTCGTCCTCGACGTCACCTTCCAGCTCAAGCCCGGCACGCTCGGCAGCCCGCTGGCCTACGCCGAGCTCGCGCGCAGCCTCGACGCCCAGCCGGGGGAGCGGGCCCCCTTGGCGGACGTCCGCGAGGCGGTGCTGGCGCTGCGCCGCAGCAAGGGCATGGTGCTCGACCCGACCGACCACGACACGTGGAGCGCAGGCTCGTTCTTCACCAACCCGTTCGTCCCCGTCGCACCGGAGGGTGCGCCGTCGTACCCGCAGCCCAACGGCACCGTGAAGACCAGTGCCGCCTGGCTGATCGAGCAGGCCGGGTTCGCCAAGGGCTACGGCAACCAGCGCGTCAGCCTCTCCACCAAGCACACCCTCGCGCTGACCAACCGCGGCACCGGCACCACCGCCGACCTGCTGGCGCTGGCCGAGGAGGTGCAGCGGGGTGTCTACCAGAAGCACCGCATCTGGCTGGTCAACGAGCCGGTCCTGGTCGGCTGCTCGCTGCCCGCGCCCCCCTACGTGTTGTAGCCGTCGTCGAGGAAGTTCGGGTCGTTGATCGCGAGCACGACGATGAAGACCAGGTAGAGCACGGCCAGCACCAGCAGGACCGTGCCGATGATGCCGCACACCTTGCCGGCCATGGCCTGCCCGCGGCCGCCGAGCGTGCCACCGGACGCGTCGATCTCGCGGACCGCCCTGCCGCCGATCACCCACGCGAACGGACCGGTGAGCTGGCAGCACGCGATGGAGAGGATCCCGAGGATCATGGCCAGGGTCGCGCGCGGGTGGTCAGGCGCAGCCGCCCCGTAGTAGGCGGGCTGCGGGTAGCCCTGCTGCGGCGGATAACCGGCCTGCTGGGGGTAGCCCTGCTGCGGCGGGTAGCCCTGCTGCGGCGGGTAGCCCGGCGGGGGCGGGTACGGCGGCTGCTGGCCCCAGGCGCCGGGTGGTGGCGGCGGTGGCCGCTGCTGGGCCTGCTGCTCCCAGTAGCCCGGCTGCGGCGGAGGGGGAGGAGACGGCTGCTCGGGCTGCTCCGGCTGCTCCGGCTGGGGCTCGGACTCGTCCCCCGGCGTCTGCGTCATGGGGCGATTGTGTCAGCCCCGGCGCGGAGCCCGGAGGAGGTTGCGCCCAGGCGCCGCCCGATTCTGGCGAAGGTCGTTGTCTGCCGTCGACCGACGGCTGCTCGAGAGACAGTCCGTCAGGACGCGAGCCAAGCCTGGATCTCCTTGCGTACAAGGGCTTTCAGGTCATCTGGCGCTGCCGAGGCCGCGACCGACATCGCGGCGAGCTCGGCGAGGGTCTGGTCGTCGAGGTCGTGGGCGGCGCGCATCGCGGCGTACTGGCCGGCCAGCCTCGACCCGAACAGCAGCGGGTCGTCGGCGCCGAGCGCGACCTTCACCCCGGCGGCGAGCAGCTCAGGCAGCGGCACCGAGGCAGGGTCGGAGTAGACCCCCAGCGACACGTTGGAGAGCGGGCACACCTCCAGTGGTACGCCGGCCTCTGCGACTCGGGCGAGGAGGGCCGGCTCCTCCACCACACGGATCCCGTGGCCGATCCGGTCGGCGTGCAGCTCGTCGAGACACACGCGCACGCTCTCCGCCCCGAGCAGCTCACCGCCGTGCGGCACCAGGCGAAGCCCGGCACGCTCGGCGATGCGGAAGGCAGGGGCGAAGTCGCGGGTGCTGCCACGGCGCTCGTCGTTGGAGAGGCCGAAGCCGACGACTCCACTGTCGGCGTACTGCGCCGCGAGCCGGGCCAGGGTGCGGGCGTCCAGCGGGTGCCGGGTGCGGTTGGCCGCGACCACGACCCCGAGCCCGATGCCGACCTCGCGGGCGCTGGTGGCGGCGGCGTCCAGCACGAGCTCCAGGAAGGCCGTGATGCCTCCGAACCGTGCCGCGTAGCCACTCGGGTCCACCTGCAGCTCCAGCCAGCGGCCGCCCTCGGCGGCATCGTCCTCCGCCGCCTCCCGCACGAGCCGGCGTACGTCGGACTCGGTGCGCAACACCGACCGTGCCACGTCGTAGAGCCGCTGGAAACGGAACCAGCCCTTCTCGTCTGCCGCGGACAGCACGGGCGGCCAGTCCTCGACGAGCGCGTCCGGCAGGTGCACCCCGTCGCGCTCGGCGAGCTCGACCAGCGTGGCGTGCCGCATCGACCCGGTGAAGTGCAGATGGAGATGCGCCTTCGGCAGCGCCAGCAGGTCCCGAGGCACGTCGCGCGAGCTCAGGCGAAGAGCTTCTGCAGCCTCGTGATGCCCTCGACCAGGTCGTCGTCACCCAATGCGTAGGAGAGCCGGAGATAGCCCGGCGACCCGAACGCCTCGCCCGGGACGACGGCCACCTCGGCCTTCTCCAGGATGTAGGTCGCAAGATCGGTCGAGGAGTCGATGACCTTGCCGTCGTACTCCTTGCCGAGCAGACCCAACACCTGCGGGTAGACGTAGAACGCACCCTTGGGCTCCGGGCACACGACGCCCTGGATCTCGTTGAGCATCGCGACGATCGTGCGCCGGCGCCGGTCGAACGCGACACCCATCGCCTCCACGGCCTCCAGGTCGCCCGACACCGCGGCCAGCGCGGCACACTGCGAGACGTTGGCGACATTGGAGGTGGCGTGCGACTGGAGGTTGGCGGCCGCCTTGACCACGTCGTTGGGGCCGATGAGCCAGCCCACCCGCCAGCCGGTCATCGCGTAGGTCTTGGCGACGCCGTTGACGATGATGCAGTTGTCGGCCAGCTCGGGCACGGCCACCGGCATCGAGACCGCCTCCGCGCCGTCGTAGGTCAGGTGCTCGTAGATCTCGTCGCACACCACCCAGAGGTCGTGCTCCTCGACCCACTTGCCGATCGCGACGACCTGCTCGCGCGAGTAGACCGACCCGGTCGGGTTGGACGGGGAGCAGAAGAGCAGCACCTTGGTCTTCTCGGTGCGCGCGGCCTCGAGCTGCTCCACGGTGACCAGATAGTCCTGGGTCTCGTCGGCCAGCACCTCGACCGGCACCCCGCCGGCGAGCTTGATGGCCTCCGGATAAGTGGTCCAGTACGGCGCCGGCAGGATGACCTCGTCGCCCGGGTCGAGGATCGTGGCGAACGCCTCGTAGACGGCCTGCTTGCCGCCGTTGGTGACCAGCACCTGGGACGCGTCGACGTCGTAGCCGCTGTCGCGGCGGGTCTTGTCCGCGATCGCCTCGCGCAGGGCGGGGAGGCCGCCCGCGGGGGTGTAGCGGTGGTTCTGCGGGTCCGAGCAGGCCTCTACCGCCGCGTCGACGATGTAGGCAGGGGTCGGGAAGTCGGGCTCGCCCGCGCCGAAGCCGATCACCGGGCGCCCGGCCGCCTTGAGCGCCTTGGCCTTCGCATCGACCGCCAGCGTGGCGGACTCGGCGATGCCGCCGATCCGGGCTGAGATGCGGGGCCGGGAACCGGAAGTGTGGGTGGCAGACTCGGTCATGGGCCCTATCGTTCCACTCGGGCCAGGCGAGGCGCATCCGGGTTCCCCGCCGGTTCGACTTCCCCTGTGCAGACCCGTAGACTCTGCGACTGGTGGTTTCTCACCCTTGGTTGTCATGCCCGCAATCGGATCGCTTCCAGTCGCGAAGCGCGCTCGAAAACGGGTCAGGGGCCGAGCGTGACGCGCCGCCGTAGGGCACTAGCTCAACTGGCAGAGCATCGGTCTCCAAAACCGAAGGTTGGGGGTTCAAGTCCCTCGTGCCCTGCGAGGAAGGTCCGGCCAGGTCCCTGGGCGGGCATCACGAGTCGAACTATGGGGAAGAAGGTGGAGGTCGGTGTCGGAGAGTCGCCCCGTCCCCTCGGGGTCCGCGTCCTCGTCCGGCGGCAAGTCGGCGGGCAAGCAGCGCACCAGCCCGGCCACCTTCTACCGCCAGGTCGTCGCCGAGCTCCGCAAGGTCGTCTGGCCGACGCAGCAGCAGCTGGTCACCTACTTCATCGTGGTGCTGGTCTTCGTGATCATCGTGATGACGATCGTGTCGCTGCTCGACATCGGCTTCGGCAAGCTCGTCTTCGAGGTCTTCGGTGGCAAGCCGGATGCGGGCAGCACCGGCTGACCTGGTCCTCCGACCCAAGCAAAGCCCCGGGCCCCCGGGCGACGAACGAGTGAAGGTGACTGACAACCGTGTCGCAGTACGACGACGAGCAGCTGGACCCGACTGCCGAGACCTCTGAGGAGGCCGCGGCCGCGGTGGAGACCGCTGTTGGCGACGACACCGACGTCTCTGCCGAGCTCGAGGGGACTCCCGAGACGGTCGAGGACGTCGAGGCCGCCATCGCCGAGGACGTCGCGGATGCCGTGGCCCTCGACGACGCGGCCGACGAGGCTCCCGCTGACGAGGCTCCCGCCGACGAGGCTCCCGCCGACGAGGCTCCCGCCGACGAGGCTCCCACTGACGAGGCTCCCGCTGACGAGGCTCCCGGCGACGAGCCGGCTCCCGACGCGCTCGAGGAGTTCCGCGCCGCGCTGCGCGACAAGGCGGGCGACTGGTTCGTGGTCCACACCTACTCCGGCATGGAGAACCGGGTGAAGGCCAACCTCGAGACCCGCATCACCTCGCTCAACATGGAGGACTACATCCACGAGGTCGTGGTCCCCACCGAGGAGGTCGCGGAGATCAAGAACGGTCAGCGCAAGCTCGTCAAGCGCACCGTCCTCCCCGGCTACGTCCTGGTGCGCATGGACCTGACCGACGAGTCCTGGTCCGCCGTACGCCACACGCCCTCGGTGACCGGCTTCGTCGGACACAGCCACCAGCCGGTGCCGCTGAGCCTCGATGAGGTCGAGACCATGCTCGCCCCGGCCATCGTGGCCGAGGCCGAGGCCGCTGCTCCGAGCGAGGGCGGCACCGCCACCACTGCGGCCAAGAAGAAGGTCGAGGTCGCCGACTTCGACGTCTCCGACTCGGTCATGGTCGTCGACGGCCCGTTCGCGACGCTGCACGCCACGATCACCGAGATCAACGCGGAGTCCCAGAGGGTCAAGGCCCTCGTCGAGATCTTCGGCCGGGAGACCCCGGTCGAGCTGAGCTTCTCCCAGATCCAGAAGGTCTGAGCGAAGCCCGGAAACCTGTAACAACAGCTATAAAAGGACCCACACGAAATGCCACCCAAGAAGAAGATTGCAGCGCTCGTCAAGGTGCAGCTGCAGGCCGGGGCGGCTACTCCTGCTCCGCCGGTCGGTACCGCTCTCGGTCCGCACGGCGTCAACATCATGGAGTTCTGCAAGGCCTACAACGCCGCGACCGAGTCGCAGCGCGGTCAGGTCATCCCGGTCGAGATCACCATCTACGAAGACCGCAGCTTCACCTTCATCACCAAGACGCCTCCGGCGGCTGAGCTGATCAAGAAGGCCGCCGGTCTGTCGAAGGGCTCCTCGGTCCCGCACAAGGACAAGGTCGGCAAGCTGACCCGTGACCAGGTGCGCGAGATCGCTCAGGGCAAGCTCGTCGACCTCAACGCCAACGACATCGACGCCGCCATGAAGATCATCGAGGGCACCGCCCGCTCGATGGGCGTCACCGTCGAAGGCTGATCACCCACACCACCAGCAACACAGCAGTACGTGGCAGGCCCGCTCTGCGGCCGACAGACCACACCTGGTTAAGCACAGTGAAAGGAACCAGTGCAATGCAGCGCAGCAAGAACTACCGCGCCGCGGCCGAGCCCGTGGACCTCGACGAGCTCTACACGCCTCTCGCGGCGATCAAGCTCGCCAAGGCCGGCGCGAAGACGAAGTTCGACCAGACCGTCGACGTGGCCATGCGCCTCGGCGTCGACCCCCGCAAGGCGGACCAGATGGTCCGCGGCACCGTCAACCTTCCGCACGGCACCGGCAAGACCGCAAGGGTCCTGGTCTTCGCCAACGCCGACAAGGCTGAGGCCGCCCGCGAGGCAGGCGCCGACTTCGTCGGCGGCGACGAGCTGATCGAGAAGGTGAACGGCGGCTGGCTCGACTTCGACGCCGTCGTCGCGACGCCGGACATGATGGGCAAGGTCGGTCGTCTCGGCCGCGTCCTCGGTCCCCGCAACCTGATGCCGAACCCGAAGACCGGCACGGTGACGCCCGACGTCGCCAAGGCCGTCTCCGACATCAAGGGCGGCAAGATCGAGTTCCGCGTCGACCGACACTCGAACCTGCACTTCATCATCGGCAAGGCCTCGTTCTCCGAGACCCAGCTCGCCGAGAACTACGCCGCCGCTCTGGAGGAGGTGCTGCGGCTCAAGCCGTCCAGCTCCAAGGGCCGCTACCTGAAGAAGGTCACCTTCTCCACCACGATGGGCCCGGGCATCCAGGTCGACCCGAACCGCACCCGCAACGTCGCCCACGACGAAGAGGTCTGACGCACGCACGAAGTAGGCCGAGTTGGCCCATCTTCACGACAGCCCAGGCGCGTTGCGCCTGGGCTGTCGTGAAGATGGGCCAACTCGGCCTTCGTGCTACTCGGTGAAGACCCGCTCGTCGGTGAGCTGCTCGACCACGAGCTTGCCCGTGATGTCGTAGCGGCTCTGGTCGAAGCGCTTGCGGAACTCCAGGTCGATGCCGTCGCGACCGTTGCGGTTCTTCTCGATCGTGATGACCGCCCAGTTCTTGTACTCGTCGACGTTCTGCAGGTTGTAGACGAGGTGGTGGCGGGCGACGACGTCGTGCTTGTTGTTGAGGATCAGCACGGTATCCGCCTCGTAGGCGAGAGCCGAGGAGCCGCGCATGTGGTTGGTGCGCATGCGCTTGCCACCGCCGATGCCTTCCTTGTCACCGGCCACGATCGCCAGGATCGGGATGTCGTGGTCCAGTGCGAGGTCCTTCAGACCCTCCACGACGCGGGTGATGCGGTCCTCCTCGCCAAGCCGCTCCTCGGGGACCGGCACCTTCTGCAGGTAGTCCACGATCACGAACGGCGGCTGCCCGGTGTCGGCGCGCACCTTCTGGATGCCCTCGCTGATGGCCTCCAGGCCCGTTGAGGACCCGGTCGACCTATGTACGACGAGGCGCTCGGCGTACTCCCGGACGATCTCGATCGCCTCGGCGCCGCCGTCGGTGTCGGCGAGACGCTCGACCAGGCCGTGGCCCATGCCGTCGGTGGCCTCGAACGACTGCCGGATCCGCTGCACGCTCGGTGCCTCGGCGGCACCGACCAGGCCCGCCTCCAGCGCGACCAGGCGGATCAACGCGGTCTGCTGGTCGTGCTCGTAGGAGAACATCAGCACGGCGCGTCCGCCACGGGCGATGTTGCGCGCGACCTGCATGGCCCACGTCGTCTTGCCCAGACCCTGGGCACCCGCGATCAGCACCAGGTCACCGGAGCGGAAGCCTCCGGTCAGGTGCTCGTCCAGCGGCACGAACCCGGTCGGCCAGACGCGTGAGGCGGAGTGCGCGCCTGCCTTGACGCGGTAGTCGGCCTGGTCCAGGACGTCGTTCAGGTTCTGCAGTGAAAGGTCCACGTCGTCATTGCACCATCGGGGACATGCACGAGGCGGGAAATCGGGAAAAATCGGCCCGACTCCCCGCCTCGATGAAAGGCGCTACCGGAGCTTGTCCTTGACCGCGTCGGCGGCGTCCTCGACCTTCTGCGACATCTTGCTCTTGGCCTGGTCCACCTTGCCCTCGCGGCGCAGCTCGTCGTCGTCGGTCGCGGCACCGGCGGACTCCTTGGCGCGGCCCTTCATCTCGTCGACCTTGTCGTGTGCGTCGTCTGCGATACCCATGACAACTCCTTCGGTCTGGTCCGTTGTTCTGTCCCCTCTCGCGTACCCGGGGTCGCGACCGGCATGCATCCCTGCTGCCGAGTCGGCTGAGCCTTCGGCCGATTTGGCCGTGAGCGCCGGGCTCGCGTACTCTTCTCCGGTAACCAGAGACCGCCGGTCGTCGGCGCGCGCCCAGAGATGGGGCTCGCCGGCTGAAGGTCCCGCGAAGCGGGCGGCCTGCGCAGGTGACACCGAGTGACCACGACGCGCCGCGTCGTACGCCGCCCTGTGCCGTCTGCGCGCAGGGCTTTCTTCATCTCCGGCTGTCTCCCACGTGTAGTGCGGAAGGAGACCCATGGCGCGGCCAGACAAGACAGCCGCCGTCGCGGAGATCGTGGATTCGTTCCAGGAGTCCGCTGGCGCTGTGCTGACCGAGTACCGCGGTCTCACCGTGAAGCAGCTGCAGGACCTGCGGCGTGCCCTCGGCGAGAACGCCAACTACGCCGTGGTGAAGAACACCCTGACCCAGATCGCGGCCAAGGAGGTGGGCGTCGACGGGTTCGACGAGCTCCTCACGGGTCCGACCGCCATCGCCTTCATCAACGGCGACGTGGTCGAGGCGGCCAAGGGTCTTCGCGACTTCGCCAAGGCAAACCCCGCTCTTGTGATCAAGGGCGGTTACGTCGACGGCTCCCTCATGGACGCGAAGGAGATCGCCAAGCTGGCCGATCTCGAGTCGCGCGAGGTTCTGCTGGGCAAGCTGGCGGGCGCGATGCTCGCCTCGCTCTCCCAGGCCGTCTACCTGCTCAACGCCCCGCTCGCCCAGGCTGCCCGGCTCGCCGGCGCCCTGCAGGCGAAGGCCGAGCAGGACCCCTCGATCCTCGCGGGTGGTGCCGGTGCTCCGGCTGCTGCAGCCGCCGAGGAGGCCCCCGCTGCGGAGGAGGCACCGGCTGAGGAGCCGGCCGCCGAGGCCGTGGAGGAGACCGCCGCCGAGACCGCGGACGCCCCCGCGGACGAGGCCTGACCACCACCCATACCCGGTCCGCGTGAGTGCGCGGGCTGACAGAACGGAAGGAACGCCACCATGGCGAAGCTCAGCACCGACGAGCTGCTCGACGCTTTCAAGGAGATGACCCTCCTGGAGCTCAGCGAGTTCGTGAAGCAGTTCGAGGAGACCTTCGGCGTGACCGCCGCTGCTCCGGTTGCCGTTGCCGCGGCCGCCCCGGCCGCCGGTGGCGCCGGTGACGCCGCCGACGCCGCCGCCGAGCAGGACGAGTTCGACGTCGTCCTCGAGGCCGCTGGTGAGAAGAAGATCAACGTCATCAAGGAGGTCCGCAGCCTGACCTCGCTGGGCCTCAAGGAGGCCAAGGAGCTGGTCGAGGCCGCTCCGAAGGCCGTCCTGGAGAAGGTCAACAAGGAGGCCGCCGAGAAGGCCAAGGAGGTCCTCGAGGCCGCCGGCGCCACGGTGTCCGTCAAGTGACCTGCTGATCTCAGCAACGAAAGCGGCGGCCGTCCCCACGGGGGCGGCCGCCGTCGCTGTCTCCGGAGCCGGCAAGTTACCCGTCAGTCTCAACAAGAGAGAAAAACGCGACGGTGGTGACAGAACCGACCACTTTGGACAGACTGTGGTCGAGCCACCGGGCTGGACTCCGGGGGTCGCACCGTGCGTAACCCGAACCACACTTACTCGTTGGTAGGTGGGTATTGGGGGAGAGCGCGCCAGGCCGCAGGACATCAGGGAGGCAGCACGTGGGCGTCGAGATCAAGATCGAGCACCTGACCAAGAGCTTCGGCAAGCAGCTCATCTGGGGTGACGTCTCGCTGACCGTTCCCGCTGGTGAGATCTGCGTGATGCTCGGCCCGTCCGGCACGGGCAAGTCGGTGCTGCTCAAGACGCTGATCGGGTTGATCAAGCCGAACTCCGGGTCGGTGATCATCGAGGGTCTGGACATCGCGAACTGCAGCGAGAAGGACCTCTACGAGATCCGCAAGCTGTTCGGCGTGCTGTTCCAGGACGGCGCGATGTTCGGGTCGATGAACCTCTACGACAACGTCGCGTTCCCGCTGCGTGAGCACACCAAGAAGAACGAGTCCGAGATCAACCGCATCGTGATGGAGAAGATGGACCTGGTGGGTCTCATCGGTGCGGAGGACAAGCTGCCTGGTGAGATCTCCGGTGGTATGCGCAAGCGTGCCGGTCTGGCTCGGGCGCTGGTGCTGGATCCGGAGATCGTTCTGTTCGACGAGCCGGACTCCGGTCTGGACCCGGTGCGTACGGCGTTCCTGAACCAGCTGATCGTCGACCTGAACGCGCAGATCGACGCGACGTTCCTGATCGTGACCCATGACATCAACACCGCCAGGACGGTGCCGGACAACATCGGCCTGCTCTACCACAAGCACCTGGCGATGTTCGGTCCGCGCGAGATGCTGCTGTCCTCCGAGGAGCCGGTGGTCCGGCAGTTCCTCAACGCCCAGCGGGTCGGCCCGATCGGCATGAGCGAGGAGAAGGACGCCGACGAGCTGGAGGCCGAGAAGGACCAGGAGCTGCCCCCGTTGCCGCCGATCCCGCTTCAGCTGGACCCCTCCAACGGGATCCCGCGCCGCAGCCAGCGTCCCCCGGGCGAGTGGTGCCGCATCAACGGTGTCATTCCGCCCCCGGGATCCTTCGCCTCCTCAAACGCCGGCCTCGCCCCGGGGTCCTGACAGACGACGATGTCCTCTCTCACCTCGGCGAGAGTCCTTCGCCCGGTCGGGACCGCAGGCAAGCTGTTCGCCTTCGGGCTCGACGTCGGTCGTGGCTTGTTCCGCCGGCCCTTTCAGACTCGCGAGTTCCTGCAGCAGGCGTGGTTCATCGCGTCCGTCACGATCATCCCGACTGCTCTTGTCGCCATCCCCTTCGGCGCGGTCATCGCGCTGCAGGTCGGCGGCCTGATCAAGCAGTTCGGCGCGCAGTCGTTCACCGGCTCCGCGTCGGTCCTGGCCGTCGTCCGAGAGGCCGGGCCGATCGCGACGTCCTTGCTGATCGCCGGAGCCGGCGGATCCGCCATCGCCGCCGACCTCGGCGCGCGCAAGATCCGCGAAGAGCTCGACGCGATGATGGTGCTCGGCATCGACCCGATCCAGCGGCTCGTCGTACCTCGCGTGCTGGCCTGCATGCTCGTCGCCGTCTTCCTCAACGGCCTGGTCAGCGTGGTCGGCGTCTGCGGCGGCTACGTCTTCAACGTGATCCTCCAGGACGGCACCCCAGGTGCCTATCTCGCCAGCTTCACCGCCCTGGCCCAGCTGCCCGACCTCTGGCAAGGCATGGCCAAGGCACTCGTGTTCGGTCTGATCGCCGCGATCGTCGCCTGCTACAAGGGCATGAACGCCGGTGGCGGTCCCAAGGGCGTGGGCGACGCGGTCAACGAGTCCGTCGTCATCACGTTCATGCTGCTGTTCGTCGTCAACTTCGTGATGAGCGCGATCTACTTCCAGCTCGTCCCACCAAAGACGGGTTGACCTCAGTGGCAGACGTGAAGGCTATCTACCAGCGCCCGTTGCAGTCCCTGGACCACCTCGGTTCGGAGATGAAGTTCTACGTCACTGCTCTGGCGTGGAGCCCCCGCACCCTGGCGCGGTACAAGAAGGAGATCATGCGTCTCCTGGCCGAGGTCACCCTCGGGTCCGGTGCACTCGCGGTCATCGGCGGCACGGTCGGTGTCATCACGGCCATGTGCTTCTTCACCGGCACCGAGGTCGGCCTCCAGGGCTACGCCGCGCTCAACCAGATCGGCACGGCGGCGTTCTCCGGCTTCGTCTCGGCGTACTTCAACACCCGCGAGATCGCGCCCCTGGTCGCCGGCATCGCGCTGGCCGCGACGGTCGGCTGCGGCTTCACCGCACAGCTCGGCGCCATGCGGATCTCCGAGGAGATCGACGCCCTCGAGGTGATGGCGATCCCGTCGCTGCCGTTCCTGGTCACGACGCGCATCATCGCGGGGCTGATCGCGATCGTGCCCCTCTACGTCGTCGGCCTCTATACGTCCTATGTGTCGACCAGGCTCACGGTCACCCAGTTCTTCGGGCAGAGCAGTGGTACCTACGACCACTACTTCGAGACGTTCCTGCCACCAGGAGACGTGCTCTGGTCCTTCGGCAAGGTGCTCGTCTTCTCGGTCGTGGTGATCCTGATCCACTGCTACCACGGCTACAACGCCTCGGGCGGTCCCGCGGGCGTGGGCTTGGCCGTGGGCCGCGCGGTGCGTACGTCGATCGTCGCGATCAACGTGATCGACCTGTTCCTCTCGATGGCCATCTGGGGCACCACGACCACCGTGAGGTTGGCCGGCTGATGGCGCGCTCCAAGGCTCTCGTCGCCACGCAGACCCGGATCTTCGGTGCTGCGTTCCTGGCGCTGTGCGTCGGCTTCGTGTGGTTCACCTATGCCGTGTTCACCAAGCAGTTCGCCGACTACGACCTGGTGACCCTGAAGACCTCCAACATCGGCCTCCAGCTGCCTGCGCGCGCGGACGTGAAGATCCGCGGCGTGATCGTCGGCGAGGTCCAGGAAGCCAACGTCACCTCCGACGGCGTCGACCTGGTGCTCGGCATCTATCCCGGCGAGACGCGCACGATCCCGCGCAACGTCACCGCCGAGATCCTGCCCAAGACGCTGTTCGGCGAGAAGTACGTCTCCCTGGTCGTCCCGGAGGCCCCGGACGGGGAGTCCCTCCGTGCCGGCGACACGATCCAGCGCGCCAAGGTCGCGATCGAGGTGGAGAAGGTCCTCTCCGACATCTACCCGCTCCTGCGCACCGTGCAGCCGGCCCAGCTCAACTACACGCTGACCGCCATCGCCACGGCGCTGGAGGGTCGCGGCGAGCGGATCGGCCAGTCCTTCGAGACGCTCGACAGCTACCTCGTCCGCGCCAACCCGCAGCTCCCGCAGCTGATCGAGGACGTCAAGCTCCTGGGGCAGACCTCGGCGACCTACCAGGACGTCGTGCCAGAGCTGGCTCGGTTCCTGCGCAACACCGTCGTCACCGGCAACACGTTCGTCACTCAGGAGGCCAAGATCCAGGCGCTGTTCAACGACATCGCCACGTTCTCCTCGACGACCCGCGACTTCCTGCAGGCCAACGGCGACAACATCATCCGGCTCGGCGAGCTCGGTCAGCAGACGCTGCCGCTCTTCGCCAGGTACTCACCCGAGTACCCCTGCCTCTTCAAGGCCGTCACCAACGCGATCCCACGCGAGAACGAGGCCTTCCGTGGTCGCAAGCTGCACATCGTCCTGGAGCTCCTGCCCAGGCAGCCGCGCGGCTACAGGGCCGGTGAGCGTCCGCGCTACGGCGAGAAGGCCGGCCCCTTCCCGCACTGCGGCCTGCTCGGCAAGGCGATCGGCGGTGGCTTCGGCCAGGACAACCTTCCGCCCGACTCGCTCGTGCGACCGATGAACGACGGCGTGCAGTACCCCCTCAGCAAGCGGGTGAGCCCCGGCTACGACGTCACCTCCGGCTTCGCCGGCACCGCGTCCGAGACCGCGCTGATCGCGGCGATCGGGGCACGCGTGACGGGTCGCTCGGTCGACGACGTACCCGACATCGCCACGGCGCTCTTCGGACCGCTCGCGCGCGGGGCGGAGGTGACGCTGCGATGAAGCTCCTCGACAAGCGCACAGCCGCCGACGCCACCAAGCTCGGCATCTTCATGATCGTCACGACCATCGCGACCGCGATGCTCGCGATCACGATCGGCAACCTGTCGTTCGGCGCCAGCAAGACGTTCAAGGCGGTCTTCAGCGACGCGACAGGTGTCACCAAGGGTGACGACATCCGCATCGCGGGAGTGAAGGTCGGCACGGTGACCGGCATCGAGGTGCACAACCGCACGCAGGCTCTGGTCTCCTTCAAGGTCGAGCAGGACACCGCGGTCTCCAACAGCACCCAGGCCACGATCCGCTACCGCAACCTCGTGGGCCAGCGCTACATCTCGCTCAGCGAGGGCGTGGGCCAGCCGGGCGCACAACGGGAGGACAGCACGATCCCGCTGGCGCGCACCTCTCCCGCACTCGATCTCTCCGTGCTGTTCAACGGCTTCAAGCCGCTCTTCCAGGCGCTTTCCCCGGCCGACGTCAACAAGCTCGCCTACGAGCTCATCCAGGTCTTCCAGGGTGAGGGCGGCACCCTCGACGCGCTGCTGCAGCGCACGGCCTCGGTCACCAACACCCTGGCCGACCGCGACGACGTGATCGGTGCTCTGATCACCAACCTCAACCGCACCCTCGTCATCCTCGGCGACCGCGACGACGAGCTGTCCTCCCTGCTGGTGCAGCTGCGCAAGTTCGTCGGCGGGCTCTCCCAGGACCGCGAGGCGATCCTGGGGTCGCTGGACCAGATCTCCGCGCTGTCGGTGCAGACCGCCGACCTGGTCACCGGCATCCGCCCGGCCTTCGTCGAGGACATCAAGCAGCTCCGCAAGGTCGCCGGCAACATCAACCGCAACCGCGCCGAGGTCGACCGGGCGCTCAAGGTGCTGCCGATCAAGCTGGAGAAGGTCGGCCGAACGGCGGTCTACGGCTCCTGGTTCAACTTCTACCTCTGCGACTTCAGGCTTCGAGTGCGTCTGGCGAACAACATCACCCTGGGCAACAACCTGACCGACTACCACGTGGGCGGGAGGTGCAACGGCTGATGAGCGTCCCGTTCCGAGAGCGCAACCCCGTCATCATCGGCGCCATCAGCCTGGCCGCCATCGTGGTGCTGTTGCTGACCGCCTTCAAGGCCGACAGCCTGCCGGTGATCGGCGGTGGCGACACCTACTACGCCGCCTTCGCCGAGGCAGGCGGCCTGCAGCCCAACAACGAGGTCCGCATCGCCGGCGTCCGCGTCGGCAAGGTCAAGAGCATCGGCCTCGACGGCGACCACGTCAAGGTGGAGATCCAGATCGACAAGGATGCCAAGTTCGGCACCGAGACCGGCGCCTCCATCCGCGTCAAGACGCTGCTCGGGGCGATGTTCCTGGCTCTCGAGCCCAAGGGCGGCGGCCAGCTCGAGGAGGGCTCGACGATCCCGATGGAGCGCACCACCGCGCCCTACGACGTGATCAAGGCGTTCACCGGGCTCGCCAACACCTCCGACCGCATCGACACCGACCAGCTGGCGAAGGCCCTCAACGTCCTCGCCGAGACCACGAAGTTCGCGCCCGAGGACTTCCGCTCCGCGCTGCAGGGCGTCTCGCGGCTCTCGTCCAACATCGCGGCTCGTGACGCGCAGCTCAACACGCTGCTGACGAACCTCGGCAAGGTGTCGAAGGTGCTCGGCGACCGCCGCCAGGACGTCATCGGTCTGATGAAGGACGGCAACGTGCTGTTCCGGGCACTGGTCCAGCGTCGTCAGGCGATCCACGACCTCCTGGTGTCCACCAGCCAGCTCTCCGGCCAGCTCACCGGCCTCGTGCGTGACACGCGGGCAGATCTCAAGCCGGCCCTGGACAACCTCTACGGCGTCGTACGCCTGCTGGAGGACAACCAGTCCCAGCTCGACAACAGCCTGCGGCTGATGGCGCCGTTCTACCGCGTCTTCGCCAACACGCTCGGCAACGGACCGTGGTTCGACAGCATCATCCAGAACCTTCCTCCAGTCCCGGCGGCAGGCTGACATGGCACGGGTCAACGGAGTCGCTCGCATCATCACCGCACTGGTGGCGGTGGCACTGCTCGCTGCCTTGTTCATCACCCTGCGTGGTGGAGGCGACAAGATGCACCTCACCGCCAGCTTCCCGCGCACGGTGTCCCTCTACGAGGGCTCGGACGTGAGGATCCTCGGCGTGACCGTCGGCAAGGTCGAGAGCGTCACGCCCTCGGGCACCGAGGTGAAGGTCGAGCTCTGGTACGACGGCAAGTACGACGTGCCCGCCGACGCCGACGCCGTGCTGATCGCGCCCGCGATCGTCGGCGACCGTTTCATCCAGCTGACACCGGTCTACAAGGGTGGCGCGAAGCTGGCTGACAACGCAGTGTTCGGCCTCGACCGCACCGAGGTCCCGCTGGAGCTCGACCAGATCTACCAGAGCATCGACGACCTCACCGTGGCGCTCGGTCCGCAGGGCGCCAACAAGGAGGGCGCTCTGACCCGCCTGCTGGACACCACGGCGTCGAACTTCGGCGGCCAGGGCGAGCAGTTCAACGAGACGATCCACAACCTCGGGCAGCTGACCGGCACGCTGGAGAACAACAAGGACGAGCTCTTCGGCACCGCCGCCCAGATCGAGCGGTTCGTCAAGGCGCTGGCCGCCAACGACCAGACCGTCCGCGACTTCAACGACTCGCTCGCGGCGGCGTCCGGGGTGCTCGAGGAGGAGCGCGACGACCTCTCCGCATCCCTGCGCAACCTCGGAGTGGCGCTGAAGGAGGTCTCGACCTTCGTCCGGCAGAACAAGGACGGGCTGTCGAAGAACATCAAGGGCCTGAACCGGATCTCCAAGATCCTGGTCAAGCAGCGCGGTGCCCTCGACGAGATCCTCAAGGTGGCTCCGCAGGCGCTGGACAACCTCTACCACACCTACAACAACACGACCGGCACGCTCGACACCCGGGCCAACATGGGTGAGCTGATCAACGACGTCGCCGTGCGCCCTGACGTGGTGCTCTGCGGCATCCTCGGCCAGGTCGACAAGTCCGGCGAGCTCTGCAAGCTCATCAACGGCGCCGCGGGACGTGCTGCGGTCTTCGACAAGCCGGGCCGGGCCAAGCGCGTCGTTGTGGTGGAGCACATCGACCGCTCCCTGGGCGGTCTGCTGCGGCCGGAGGTGACCCGATGAGTATCGGACGCTCGCGTCGCTCGGCTGCTCGACGACCGAGAAGCTTGACGCGCGGTGCCGCGGTGGCTCTCGTCGGACTGCTGACGCTGACCGCCTGCGACCTCTCGGTCACCAGCCTCTCACTGCCTGGTGGTGCCGACCTCGGCGACGACCCCTACACCGTCAAGGTGCAGTTCCGCGACGTCCTCGACCTGGTGCCGCAGTCGTCGGTCAAGGTCAACGAGGTGACCGTGGGCAAGGTCGAGACCATCGAGCTCAAGGGCTACACCGCCGAGGTCACCGTCAAGGTGCGCCGCGACGTGCAGCTCCCGGACAACGCGGTGGCGGAGATTCGTCAGACCTCGTTGCTCGGTGAGAAGTTCGTGCAGCTCGCCGCTCCCGAGTCGGGCGCGAGCCCGAACAAGCTGGGCAACGGTGACGTCATCACCCTGGACCGCAGCGGCCGCAACCCCGAGGTCGAGGAGGTCCTGGGTGCACTGTCGCTGGTGCTCAACGGCGGCGGCGTCGCACAGCTGAAGACGATCGCGACCGAGGTCAACAACGCTCTCGAGGGTCGCGAGAGCGACGTCAAGTCGGTGCTGCGCCGGGTGACGACCTTCATGCAGCAGATCGACGAGAACAAGAACGAGATCGTCACTGCTCTCGAGCGCGTCAATGCCCTCTCGGTCTCCCTCAACAAGCAGGAGCAGACCCTCGACGTGGCGCTGGGACAGCTGCCGAAGGCCATCGACTCCATAGACCGTCAGCGTGACGACCTGGTCAAGATGCTCAAGGCCCTGGCCAACCTGAGCGATGTGGGCACCCGCGTCATCCGGGCGTCGAAGGCGGCGACGATCGACAGCCTGCAGGCCTTAGCCCCCACGCTGAACAAGCTCGCCGAGGCCGGCGACGACTTCCCGAAGGCGCTGTCGCTCTTCCTGACGTTCCCGTTCCCCGACGGCATCGTCGGCCAGAACGCCCAGCAGGCCCGCGACTGGCACATGGGCGACTACGCCAACCTGGACCTGCAGATGGAGGTCGACATGCGTGGCGGGCTGCCCACGGTCCCCGGGCTCCCCGACGGGCTGTCTGTCCCCGAGCTGTTCGAGACCTGTGCCAAGTCACCGCTCGCGAGTGTCTGCGACCTGCTCGAGGGCGTCGTCGCGCCCAAGCCCGGTCCGGGCAACCCGAACCCCGTCTGCAACCTGCTGCCGATCCTCTGCGGCTCGGCGGGACGTCCGGCGCCGAAGGTCGACGTGGCCGAGGTCCTCAAGCCCACCGGGCTCACGTTCGGTCCCGGAGCCGAGAAGGCCGACAGCGAGCTCGGTGCCGCCCTCGTCTGGGGGATGGTGACCCGATGATCACCAGACGCACCAGGATCCAGCTGCTCGTGTTCGTCGCGATCACGCTGCTCGGCGTCTCCTTCGTAGGTGCCCGCTACGCCAAGCTCGACCGGCTCATCATGGACACCACCTACGAGGTGACCGCCCACTTCGCCGACTCCGGCGGCATCTTCGCCGGCGCGGAGGTCAACTACCGCGGCGTCGCGGTGGGCCGGGTCAGCAAGCTCAGGCTCACCTCCGAGGGCGTCGACGTCGTGCTGTCGATCGACAACGACAACAAGCGCATCCCGGCAGACTCCTTCGCCCTGGTCGCCAACCGCTCGGCCGTCGGAGAGCAGTACGTCGAGCTCCAGCCGCGCGTGAGCGGTGCGCCGTACCTCAAGGGCGGCTCGGAGATCGCCCGCGAGCAGACCGCGATCCCGATCAGCAGCAGCAAGTGGCTGCTCGACACGGACCGGCTGGTCAACTCGGTCAACAAGCAGAGCCTGCAGACCACGGTCAACGAGCTCGGCACGGCGTTCAACGGTGCCGGCGAGGACCTCGCGCAGATCATCGACACCTCGACGTCGTTCATCGAGACGGCCAACGAGAACTTCGACCTGACCACGGCGCTGATCCGCGACAGCAACACCGTGCTGTCCACCCAGCTCGACAAGGCCTCGGCCATCCGCAGCTTCGCCCGCAACCTGGCGCTGGTCTCCGACACCCTCGCCGCCAGCGACGTCGACCTGCGCTCGATCATCGCCAACGGCAGTGCGACGGCCAACCAGCTACGGAAGTTCCTGGAGGAGAACAAGGTCGACCTCGGCCAGCTGATCAACAACCTGGTCACGACCGGCGAGGTCGCCGTGAAGCACCTGCCCGGCACCGAGATGATCCTGGTTCTCTACCCCTACGTGATCGCCGGCGCCTACATCGTGCTCGACGAGTCGCCGGGCACGGGCGACCTCGACGCCCACTTCGGCATGGTGCTGACCCAGGAGCCGGCCGCCTGCCACGCCGGCTACGACAAGGGCGAGCGGCGGCCTCCCAGCGACGGCTCCAGCGCGCGGATGGACATGGACGCCCGCTGCACCGAGGCGGCCACCAAGAGCAACCCGCGCGGTGCGGCCCACGCTCCGCGCGTCGCACCGGGCGCCGAGGGCCAGGTCGTCGGGTCGTACGATCGCAGCACCGGCAAGGTGACCTTTGCCGACGAGCAGGCCGGGCCGGCCGTCACCTACGACGGAGGCGCATCGATCTACGGGAAGGACTCGTGGAAGTGGCTGCTGATGCAGCCGCTCGCCGCGGAGTGACCGCATGACCCAGCACCACGACGAGACCCCGACGGGGCCCTCGGGCTCGCGGCTGCCCACCCGCTCGATGACCGCTGTCCTGCTTGGCCTGGCCGTCCTCGCCCTGATCGCCGTCGTCGCGGAGGTCATCTGGCTCAAGCCTCGGCACGACGAGGTCGAGGAGCGTCGCGCCGACCGTGCTGCCGTGGTCTCCACCGCACAGCGCTTCATGGTGCAGTGGAACACCTTCGAGCCGACGGCTCTCGACGACTACCGCAAGCGGGTCACCGCGCTGATGTCGACCAAGTTCAAGACCGAGTTCGAGGCCACCTTCGAGGACGTCGCCCGCGTCGTCGAGGGCGCGAAGATGGAGTCGAGCGGCACCGTTCTCAAGTCCGGCGTCGCCACGCTCGACCCCGACTCGGCCCGGGTGCTGGTCGTGGCCGACGCCACGGCGAAGACGACCGCCGACACCCGCGAGCGGCACTTCCGCTGGCAGCTCGACCTGGTCAAGGTCGACGGCAAGTGGCTGGTCGACTCCTGGGAAGCGGTGCAGGACCAGCAAGCACCGGAGGCACCGTGAGTACGCCGCAGCAGCCGCCCCGCCGCCGCCGCATCGCCGGGGAGCGCCGTCGCCCCGACCAAGGCCCTGAGCAAGGCCCTGAGCAAGGCCCTGAGCAAGGCCCTGAGCAAGGCCCTGAGCAAGGCCCTGAGCAAGGCCGCGAGGATGAGTCGGTCTCGACCCCGCCACCGCCGGCTCCTCCGCAGTTGGTCGAGACGAGCACGCCGGGTCCGGCCGAGCCGGCCGGCCAAGAACCGGGTGGCGCGCCCGTGCGCAGCCCCTGGCCGCTCTTCGTGACCGCCGCGGTGGCTGCTGCCGCCCTGGTCGTCGCGGCCCTCGTGCTAGGCCTGCTGGTCTGGGACGTCCGTGACGTCCGGGCCGCCGACCGGGTAGAGAGCGCCGAGCGCGCCGCGTCCACTGCCGCCGACCGCGCGGCGACGGGGGTGCTCGCCTACCAGCACGACACCCTCGACGAGGACCTGGCCCGGGCGACCGCCCTGATGACTCCCGGCTTCGCCAAGGAGTTCACCGACACCTTCGACACGTTCGTCCGGCCCAACGCGCCCAAGCAGGCGGCGGTCGTGACTGCGAAGGTCCTGGCCACCGCTGTGATCAGCGCCGACGCTGACCGGGCCGAGATCCTGGTCTATGTGGACCAGACCACGGTCAGCACGGCGAACCCCCAGCCGAGCCTGGCACTGAACCGCACCTCGTTCGACCTCGTCAGGCGGGGGGACCGCTGGCTGGTGGACGGGTTCCACTCCTACTGAGGCTGCTAGCAGGAGCTGCGCCGGAGGGTCTGCGAAACCCTCTCACTGCCCGAAATGCTTGACTCGGTGACCGCGGCGGTTCATGCTTGCCGTGCGTTAGCGAGCCACTGATTTGGTTCTCCCGCCGGTCATATGAAGGTCCGGGCGGCCGAGGACGACGAAGGTGTGCTCCGCCTAGTTGTGCCCTCGTGAATCTTGGGCTAGGATCGCTCTTTGCGCCTGCCCACACCTCTGCTTCGGTTCGCTATGTCCGTTCTGCGTCCCGGCCTTGTCGTCGTGAGCATGCGTCAGCACCGATGAGTCCGAAGCTTTGGAAGGACCCCTCTTGGCCGCCTCGCGCAACGCCAGCACCAGCAACACCGCAAGCCCCCGCCGCATCTCCTTCGCCAAGATCTCTGAGCCTCTCGAGGTTCCCAAGCTCCTCGCTCTCCAGACCAACAGCTTCGACTGGCTGGTCGGCAACGAGAGCTGGAACCGCCAGGTCGAGGAGAGAGTCAACTCCGGCGAGGACGTCAGCCCCAAGTCCGGCCTCGAGGAGATCTTCGAGGAGATCTCCCCGATCGAGGACTTCTCCGGCACGATGTCCCTCTCGTTCGAGAACCCTGTCTTCTACGACCCGAAGAACACGGTCGAGGAGTGCAAGGAGAAGGACTTCACCTACTCCGCCCCGCTCTACGTCTCGGCCGAGTTCACCAACAACGACACCGGTGAGATCAAGGGCCAGACCGTCTTCATGGGCGACTTCCCGCTCATGACCGACAAGGGCACCTTCATCATCAACGGCACGGAGCGTGTCGTGGTGTCCCAGCTGGTCCGCTCCCCGGGCGTGTACTTCGAGCGCACCGCCGACAAGACCTCCGACAAGGACATCTTCACCGCGAAGATCATCCCGTCGCGTGGCGCTTGGCTGGAGTTCGAGATCGACAAGCGCGACATGGTCGGCGTACGCCTCGACCGCAAGCGCAAGCAGAACGTCACGGTGCTGCTCAAGGCCCTCGGCTGGACCAACGAGCAGATCCGCGAGGAGTTCGGCGAGTACGAGTCCATGATGCTGACCCTGGAGAAGGACCACACCCAGGGCCAGGACGACGCGCTGCTCGACATCTACCGCAAGCTCCGTCCGGGCGAGCCGCCGACGCGCGAGGCTGCCCAGACCCTGCTGGACAACTACTACTTCAACGGCAAGCGCTACGACCTCGCCAAGGTCGGTCGCTACAAGATCAACAAGAAGCTGGGCGTCGCGCAGGCGTTCGACCAGCAGACGCTGACGATCGACGACATCGTCGCCACGATCCGCTTCATCGTCGAGCTGCACAACGGCGACGAGACGCTGAAGCTGGTCGACGGCACTGTCGTCAACGACCCCGACGGCAAGCCGATCGAGGTCCGGGCCGACGACATCGACCACTTCGGCAACCGTCGTCTCCGGACGGTCGGCGAGCTGATCCAGAACCAGCTCCGCACGGGCCTGGCCCGCATGGAGCGCGTGGTCCGCGAGCGCATGACGACCCAGGACGTCGAGGCCATCACGCCGCAGTCCCTGATCAACATCCGCCCGGTCGTCGCGGCGCTGAAGGAGTTCTTCGGCACCTCGCAGCTCTCGCAGTTCATGGACCAGACCAACCCGATCGCCGGCCTGACGCACAAGCGTCGGCTCTCGGCGCTCGGCCCCGGTGGTCTCTCCCGTGACCGCGCGGGCTTCGAGGTTCGTGACGTCCACCCGTCGCACTACGGCCGCATGTGCCCGATCGAGACGCCGGAAGGCCCGAACATCGGTCTGATCGGCTCGCTGTCGACGTTCGGCCGGATCAACCCGTTCGGCTTCGTCGAGACGCCCTACCGCAAGGTCGTCAAGGGCAAGGTCACCGACCAGATCGACTACCTGACCGCCGACGAGGAGGACCGCTACGTCATCGCGCAGGCCAACGCCGCGCTGACCAAGGACAACAAGTTCGCCGACGAGCGCGTCCTGGTCCGCCAGCGTCACGGTGAGGTCGACTTCATCCCGGCCGACGAGGTCGACTACATGGACGTCTCGCCGCGCCAGATGGTGTCGGTCGCGACGGCCCTGATCCCGTTCCTCGAGCACGACGACGCCAACCGCGCCCTCATGGGCTCCAACATGCAGCGTCAGGCCGTCCCGCTCATCCAGAGCGAGGCGCCGCTGGTCGGCACCGGCATGGAGTTCCGTGCCGCTGTCGACGCGGGTGACGTGGTGTCGGCGACCAAGCCCGGCGTGGTGACCGCGGTCGCCGCCGACTTCATCGAGTCGATGAACGACGACGGCACGCAGACCACCTACCGCATGCAGAAGTTCTCGCGGTCCAACCAGGGCACCTGCATCAACCAGCGTCCGCTGGTCACCGAGGGGCAGCGCGTCGAGGTCGGCACGCCGATCGCCGACGGTCCCTGCACCGACGAGGGCGAGATGGCGCTCGGCCGCAACCTGCTGGTCGCGTTCATGCCGTGGCAGGGCCACAACTACGAGGACGCGATCATCCTCTCCCAGCGCCTGGTTCAGCAGGACGTCCTCACCTCGATCCACATCGAGGAGCACGAGGTCGACGCCCGCGACACCAAGCTGGGTCCGGAGGAGATCACCCGGGACATCCCGAACGTCTCCGAGGAGATGCTGGCCGACCTCGACGAGCGCGGCATCATCCGCATCGGCGCCGAGGTCACGACCGGTGACATCCTCGTCGGCAAGGTCACGCCCAAGGGTGAGACCGAGCTGACCCCGGAGGAGCGCCTGCTGCGCGCGATCTTCGGTGAGAAGGCGCGCGAGGTCCGCGACACCTCGATGAAGGTGCCGCACGGTGAGTCCGGCACGGTCATCGGCGTCCGCGTCTTCGACCGCGAGGAGGGCGACGAGCTTCCCCCGGGTGTCAACCAGCTGGTGCGCGTGTACGTCGCGCAGAAGCGCAAGATCTCCGTGGGTGACAAGCTCGCCGGCCGTCACGGCAACAAGGGCGTCATCTCCAAGGTGCTGCCGGTCGAGGACATGCCGTTCCTCGAGGACGGCACCCCGGTCGACGTGGTGCTCAACCCGCTCGGTGTCCCGGGCCGGATGAACATCGGCCAGATCCTGGAGATCCACCTGGGCTGGCTGGCCAAGACCGGCTGGGAGGTCGAGGGTGACGACGAGGACTGGAAGAAGCGCCTGATCTCGATCGCCGCGGACAAGGCTCCGGCCAACTCCAACGTGGCGACCCCGGTCTTCGACGGCGCTCGCGAGGACGAGATCGTCGGCCTGCTGGGCTCGACGCTCAAGACCCGCGACGGTGTCCGTCTGGTCGGCGAGGACGGCAAGGCCAGCCTCTTCGACGGTCGCTCCGGTGAGCCGTTCCCGGCACCGGTCTCGATCGGCTACATGTACATCCTCAAGCTCCACCACCTGGTCGACGACAAGATCCACGCCCGGTCGACCGGCCCCTACTCGATGATCACGCAGCAGCCCCTGGGCGGTAAGGCCCAGTTCGGTGGCCAGCGGTTCGGCGAGATGGAGGTCTGGGCGATGGAGGCCTACGGCGCGGCCTACGCCCTCCAGGAGCTGCTGACCATCAAGTCCGACGACGTGCCTGGTCGCGTCAAGGTCTACGAGGCCATCGTGAAGGGCGAGAACATCCCCGACTCCGGCATCCCCGAGTCGTTCAAGGTTCTCGTCAAGGAGATGCAGTCGCTCTGTCTGAACGTGGAGGTCCTCTCGCAGGACGGCTCCACGATCGAGATGAAGGACGCCGAGGAAGACGTCTTCCGGGCGGCCGAGGAGCTCGGCATCGACCTGTCCCGCCGCGAGCCCAGCAGCGTCGAGGAAGTCTGAGCGTGGGGGAGCACGGCGCCCGCCGAGCTCCCCACCTCTCAGTCCCCAGCGTGAACCCAGAGAACTAACGAAGGATTGCAGCCACCGTGCTCGACGTGAACTTCTTCGACCAGCTTCAGATCGGCCTGGCCACCGCGGACGACATCCGCACGTGGAGCCACGGCGAGGTCAAGAAGCCGGAGACGATCAACTACCGGACGCTCAAGCCCGAGCGTGACGGTCTCTTCTGCGAGAAGATCTTCGGTCCCACCCGGGACTGGGAGTGCTACTGCGGCAAGTACAAGCGCGTCCGCTTCAAGGGCATCATCTGCGAGCGCTGCGGCGTCGAGGTGACCCGGTCGAAGGTACGCCGTGAGCGGATGGGCCACATCGAGCTCGCCGCGCCCGTGACGCACATCTGGTACTTCAAGGGCGTTCCCAGCCGCTTGGGCTACCTGCTCGACCTCGCCCCGAAGGACCTGGAGAAGGTCATCTACTTCGCGGCGTACATGATCACCTCGGTCGACGAGGACGCGCGTCACCGCGACTTGTCCTCGCTCGAGGCGAAGGTCGACCTGGAGCGAAAGCGTCTGGAGACCCGTCGCGACACCCAGCTCGACGAGCGCATGAAGAAGCTCGAGGAGGACATGGCCGCCCTCGAGGCCGAGGGTGCCAAGGCTGACGCGCGTCGCAAGGTCAAGGACGGCGCCGAGCGCGAGATGAAGCAGATCCGCGACCGGTCGCAGCGCGAGCTGGACCGTCTCGAGGAGGTCTGGACCCGCTTCAAGAACCTCAAGGTCCAAGACCTCGAGGGCGACGAGCTGCTCTACCGCGAGATGAAGAACTGGTTCGGCAAGTACTTCGAGGGCCACATGGGCGCTGCGGCGATCCAGAAGCGCCTCGAGGACTTCGACCTGGACGCCGAGGTGGACTCCCTCAAGGAGACCATCGCCACCGGCAAGGGCCAGCGCAAGGTCCGCGCCATCAAGCGCCTCAAGGTCGTCGACGCCTTCCGCAAGACCGGCAACAAGCCGATCGGCATGGTCCTCGACGCCGTTCCGGTCATCCCGCCGGACCTGCGCCCGATGGTGCAGCTCGACGGCGGCCGCTTCGCGACCTCCGACCTGAACGACCTCTACCGTCGCGTGATCAACCGCAACAACCGGCTCAAGCGTCTGCTCGACCTCGGTGCTCCGGAGATCATCGTCAACAACGAGAAGCGCATGCTTCAGGAGGCCGTCGACTCGCTGTTCGACAACGGCCGTCGCGGTCGTCCGGTCACCGGACCCGGCAACCGTCCCCTCAAGTCGCTGTCCGACATGCTCAAGGGCAAGCAGGGCCGCTTCCGTCAGAACCTCCTCGGCAAGCGCGTCGACTACTCGGGCCGTTCGGTCATCGTCGTCGGCCCGCAGCTGAAGCTGCACCAGTGCGGTCTGCCCAAGCAGATGGCCCTGGAGCTCTTCAAGCCGTTCGTGATGAAGCGGCTCGTGGACCTCAACCACGCGCAGAACATCAAGTCCGCCAAGCGCATGGTCGAGCGTGCTCGGCCCGTCGTGTGGGACGTTCTCGAAGAGGTCATCACCGAGCACCCGGTGCTGCTCAACCGTGCGCCCACGCTGCACCGTCTCGGCATCCAGGCGTTCGAGCCGCAATTGATCGAGGGCAAGGCCATCCAGATCCACCCGCTGGTCTGCACGGCGTTCAACGCCGACTTCGACGGTGACCAGATGGCCGTGCACCTGCCGCTGTCCGCCGAGGCCCAGGCCGAGGCGCGCATCCTGATGCTCTCGACCAACAACATCCTCAAGCCGTCCGACGGCCGTCCGGTCACCATGCCGACGCAGGACATGATCATCGGTCTGTTCTTCCTCACCCGCGACGTGACGGGCGAGCAGCCCGGCGAGGGCCGTGCGTTCTCGTCGGTGGCCGAGGCGATCATGGCGTTCGACCGCGGCGAGATCTCGCTGCAGAGCGGCATCAAGGTCCGCATCCCCGGCATCGTGCTCGAGGACGCTCCCGAGGGCTGGGAGGAGGGCAAGGCCTACGCCACGACCCTGGGCCGGGCGCTGTTCAACCAGACGCTCCCGGGCGACTACCCCTACGTCAACTACGAGGTCGGCAAGAAGCAGCTCGGTGTCATCGTCAACGACCTGGCCGAGCGCTACACCAAGGTCGAGGTCGCCGCTGCGCTGGACGCTCTCAAGGACGCCGGCTTCCACTGGGCGACGCGCTCCGGCGTGACCGTCTCGATCGACGACGTCGTGACCCCGCCCGAGAAGGCGGAGATCCTGGCGAAGTTCGAGGAGCAGGCCGACAAGGTCCAGAAGCAGTACGAGCGCGGCCTGATCACCGACGACGAGCGTCGTCAGGAGCTCATCGAGGTCTGGACCCAGGCCTCCAACGAGGTCGCCAAGAAGCTCGAGGACACGTTCTCGCAGAACACCGAGAACCCCATCCACATGATGGTGCACTCCGGTGCTCGCGGAAACATGATGCAGGTGCGTCAGATCGCCGCCATGCGTGGTCTGGTGGCCAACCCGAAGGGCGAGATCATCCCGCGGCCGATCAAGGCGAACTTCCGCGAGGGTCTCTCCGTGCTGGAGTACTTCATCTCCACCCACGGTGCCCGCAAGGGTCTGGCCGACACCGCGCTGCGCACGGCCGACTCGGGCTACCTGACCCGTCGTCTGGTCGACGTGTCGCAGGACGTCATCATCCGTGAGGTCGACTGCGGCACCGAGCGTGGTCTCGACAAGGTCATCGGCACGCCGACCGACGGTGGCACCCTCCGCCTGGCCGACAACGCCGACACCTCGGCCTACGCTCGGGCGGTCGCGGTCGACGTCGTACACCCGAAGTCCGGCGAGGTCCTCGTCGTGGCCGGCGGTGACCTGGGCGACGTCAAGATCGACGAGCTCATCGAGGCCGGCATCGACTCGGTCAAGGTGCGCTCGGTGCTGACCTGCGACGCCAAGACCGGCACCTGCGCCAAGTGCTACGGCCGCTCGCTCGCGACCGGCCAGCTCGTGGACATCGGCGAGGCCGTCGGCATCATCGCGGCCCAGTCGATCGGTGAGCCCGGCACGCAGCTGACCATGCGCACGTTCCACACCGGTGGTGTGGCGTCGGCCGACGACATCACGCAGGGTCTTCCCCGCGTCGTCGAGCTCTTCGAGGCGCGTCAGCCCAAGGGCCTCTCGCCGATCTCCGAGGCCGCCGGCCGCGTGCAGATCGAGGAGACGGAGAAGTCCAAGAAGGTACTCATCACGCCGGACGACGGTTCCGACGTCAAGGAGTACCCCGTCAGCAAGCGCTCGCGTCTGCTGGTCGGCGACGGCGACCACGTCGAGGTCGGTCAGCAGATCACCCAGGGCACACCGGACCCCAAGGAGGTCCTGCGCATCCTCGGTGTCCGCGCCGCGCAGCAGCACCTCGTCGACGAGGTCCAGGCCGTGTACCGCAGCCAGGGCGTGCAGATCCACGACAAGCACATCGAGATCATCGTGCGGCAGATGCTGCGCCGCGTGACGATCCTCGAGTCGGGCGACACGCCGATGCTGCAGGCCGAGCTGGTCGACCGCGCCTCGTTCGAGACGCAGAACCGCCAGATCGTGTCCGAGGGCGGCAAGCCGGCCTCGGGTCGTCCGGAGCTGATGGGCATCACCAAGGCCTCGCTCGCGACCGAGTCGTGGCTGTCGGCGGCTTCCTTCCAGGAGACCACCCGCGTGCTCACCGACGCTGCCATCCACGGCAAGTCGGACAGCCTGCTGGGCCTGAAGGAGAACGTCATCATCGGCAAGCTGATCCCGGCTGGCACCGGCCTCGAGCGTTACCGCAACATCCGGGTCGAGCCGACCGAGGAGGCGCGCGCCAACGCCTACGCCGTCACGGGTTACGACAACTACGACTACGACTTCGGCAACAGCGGAGGTCAGGCCGTCGCTCTCGACGACTTCGACTTCGGGTCGTACCAGAACTGAGCGAGCTCAGTTCTGGGAAGGGTCGCCCCGCAGGGGCGACCCTTCTCTCGTTTCGGTCCCTGCCTCCTTTGGCTCTCGCCGTTCTCGGCGGCTCCGCGGTCGCTGGTAGTGCGGATCCCCGGCTCCCCATATTCTCTTTGACCTTCGGCAGTGGCCGATCGCTTCCTGCGGCAGCAGTCCCCAGGCCCGATCGCTTTTCCTGCAGCGACAGTCCCCAGGCCCGATTGCGTTTGCAGAAGCTTGGTTGGGTCAGCTCTGCCCTAGTGCTTGCCTCAGGTACGAGAGGCCGCCCTCGCGCTGGAGGGACTCCTCGGCTGCGGTGATGGTCCGCTCGCTGGGGAAGACGTGGAAGATCATCGCGGGTACGGCGATGGCGGCGCCGAGCAGGTAGAGCAGGAACGGGCCGCCGTCGTCCACGACGTAGCCGAGGGCGAGCGCGATGAGGGCGATCGACTCGCACAGCGCGAAGCGCAGGATCATCGAGGACTGGAAGGCGGTCAGGGACTTCTTGCGGGCCTCGTCCTCGGGTGTGCCGGGGGCGATTGCCGGGGTGCGGTAGCCGACGACGCCGACCAGGCCGAGGACGGCTACTGCCACCACGACGACCGCGGCCGCGGACCACAGCGGAGGCTGGTCCCAGGCCTGGTCGGGGTCGGCGACGTAGAGCGCCACGGCGATGACCAGGAGCGCACCCATGAGTGACCAGGCGAGGATGCGGAAGGTCTGGATGGGTGCTGTCGTCGGGCCAGGCGTCGAGGTCATGCCCGCAGACTACTGAGCGGCTTGAGGACCGTCGTGGGCTCCACGACGTACCCGAGCCGCTTGGCCACCGGCGGGCAGGCGAGCAGGAGCGACAGCGCGACGCCGACGGCTGTGACCAGGACGAATGCGAGCAGAGCATGGTCAGCGGCCCAGTCCGGGAAGTCGGAGTACTCCGCTCCCTTCACGGCGAAGCCGTGGAAGAGGTACACGATGATGGTGGCGCCGCCGAGCCGGGTCAGCGGGTTGTGACGCCCGGGGATCCACGAGAGGAACGCGAGGGCGAGAGCGACCGAGACCGCCAGCAGCGCGCCGCGGACCGCCACTCCCTCCAGGTCACCGACGCCCAGGGTGTGGTAGCTGCTGCGGTAGTAGAGCCACTCGGTGCGCAGCGAGCTCTCCACCCAGAGCGGCACCAGGCAGGCCGCGCCGATGACTCCCAGCCCACCGAGCCGCACCGGCCAGGTGCGCAGCCGGTCCACCTGCTCCGGCGTCGCAACCAGCCCGATCACGAAGAACGGCAGGAAGCCGAGCACCCGGTCGAGCTCGAGGTAGTCCAGCTGCACCAAACCACCGGCCAGCGAGACGGCGACGGCGAGCGTGACGGGGTGCGAGAGCCGGTTCAGCACCGGCGTGACCAGGCGCCAGATCAGCAGGGCCATCAGGAACCACATCGGCCAGTGCGGTTCGAGCCAGAGGTGGTCGTAGTCGGCGCCGGTGATCGACCAGCGGAAGAGCACGAGGGCACCCTCGAAGACCAGGTACGGCACGAGCACCCCCGTGGCGAGCTTGCGGAGGTGGCGAGGGCTCCAGTCGAAGGACCGGGAGAGGTAGCCGGTGACCATCAGGAAGGCCGGCATGTGCCAGAGGTAGAGGTAGTCGTAGAGCCAGCCGGTCACCGCTCCCGCCGGCAGGAGAGCCCAGCTGTGTCCCACGACCACGAGCGTCACCAGCAGGAGCTTGGTGTTGTCGAACCACGGGTCGCGCGACCTACGCTCCTTCCGATCAGGAGCGGGTAGCGTCTTGGGCTGCTCGCGTGTGGTCGTCATAGGGCATCGGCCGGCCGCCGACGGAGTAACCGTGCCCGCCGCGTCGGCGCCCAAACGTGACACGGGCCACTCGGCCTGTGCCGGTCACTAGACTCGCCCCATGCCGGACGTCGTGGAGCATCCCAAGCGGCAGCGCCTCGCGGCGTACGCGCTGATCACCCGCGATGACGAGGTGCTGATGACCAAGATGTCGCCGCGCACCCGCATCGAGGGGCGGTGGACTCTCCCCGGCGGCGGCATCGACCACGGCGAGGACCCTCGGCGGGCACTGGTGCGGGAGGTGCACGAGGAGACCGGCCTGTACGTCGACCCGGGCCAGGTGCTCGACGTGCACTCGACCCACTTCGTCGGCCCGCGCTCGGACGGCCTGGTCGAGAACTACCACGGGGTCCACATCATCTTCGGAGCCACGCTGCTGCCCGAGTCGGTCGGGGTCGAGCCGCGGGTCCTGGAGGAGAACAGCACCACCGCTGAAGCCCGGTGGATGCCGGTGGACGAGGCCCGCAAGCTCGACCTGCTGTCGGCAGCGTCGCACGCCTTGGGACTGCTGTCATGAGCGAGACCGTCTTCACCTACGCGTCTCCGGCGCTGAAGTTCGGCGCCGGGGCCTCCGACGAGATCGGCCACGACCTCTCGACGTACGACGTGCGCCGGGTGCTGCTGATCACCGATCCTGGTGTCGCTGCGACGGGGCATCCGGCGCGCATCGCCGACCAGATCGCCGGCCAGGGGATCGACGTCGTGGTCTTCGACCGCACGCACGTCGAGCCGACCGACGAGTCGATCCGCGCCGCCGTGGAGTTCGGCCGATCGGAGGGACCGTGGGACGCCTTCGTGGCGGTCGGCGGCGGCTCGGCGATCGACACCGCGAAGGCGCTCAACCTGCTGACCACCAACGACGGCGACCTGATGGACTACCTCAACGCCCCGGTCGGGAAGGGCCGCGCACCCGGCAACGCACTCAAGCCGCTGGTCGCCGTCCCCACCACGACCGGCACCGGCAGCGAGAGCACCACGATCTGCGTGCTCGACGTGCTCTCGCTGAAGGTGAAGACCGGCATCTCGCACCCGCGCCTGCGGCCGACCCTCGCGGTCGTCGACCCGAGGCTGACGTTCAGCCAGCCGGCCGGGGTCACTGCCGCCTGCGGCATGGACATCCTCTGCCACGCGCTGGAGTCCTGGACCGCACGGCCCTACGACTCCTACGAGCGCAAGGCGCCGTCCGAGCGGGTGCCCTACTGCGGCGCCAACCCGATCGCGGACATGTGGGCCGAGAAGGCCCTGACGCTCCTGTCCGGCTCCTTCCGCCGAGCGGTGCAGGACGGCGACGACCGCGAGGCCCGCGAGCAGATGGCGCTGGCCGCGACGTTCGCCGGCATGGGCTTCGGCAACGCGGGTGTGCACATCCCGCACGCCAACGCCTATCCCATCGCCGGTCGCGTCAAGGACTTCCGTCCCTCCGGCTACCCGCAGGACGAGCCGATGGTGCCGCACGGCATGGCGGTCGCACTCACAGCTCCTGAGGCCTTCCGGTTCACCTACGACGCCTCGCCGGCCCGGCACGACCACGCGGCCGCGCTGCTCGGCGGGTCCGACCTGCACGGTGCCCTCACCTCGCTGATGCGCGACATCGGGCTCCCCAACGGCATCGGCGGAGTCGGCTACGTCGAGGGCGACGTGCCCGACCTGGTCGAGGGAGCGGTCAAGCAGCAGCGACTGCTCGCCACCGCGCCGAAGGACGTCACCGAGGACGACCTGGCCGGGATCCTGCAGGGCTCGCTGGAACTGTGGTGACCGACCTCGTTGCGGCCCTGAGACGAACCGGGC
Source organism: uncultured Actinomycetota bacterium (assembly GCA_963765905.1). Classification (GTDB taxonomy): domain Bacteria; phylum Actinomycetota; class Actinomycetes; order Propionibacteriales; family Nocardioidaceae; genus SSC3. The sequence continues at coordinate 665,880 of CAVXXY010000006.1, read as the reverse complement.
TGACCGACGTCGACGACTCGCTGTTGGCGCGCACGCTCTACTCGTCCGACGCGTCGCTCTATCGCGTGCCGCCGCAGGTAGTGGTGCGGCCCCGCCACGTCGACGAGCTCGACGCGGTGCTCGACGTCTCCCGCGCGACCGGCACCCCGGTCACGATGCGCGGCGCCGGCACGTCGATCGCGGGCAACGCGATCGGGCCGGGGATCGTCGTCGACACCGTCAGGCACCTGAACCGGATCGTCGACGTGGACGTGGAGGCCCGGACGGCGACGGTGGAGCCTGGCGTCGTGCATGCCGCTCTGCAGCGCGAGCTGGCCGGCACCGGGCTCCGGTTCGGGCCCGACCCGTCGACCCACACCCGCTGCACGATCGGCGGCATGATCGGCAACAACGCGTGTGGGTCGCGGGCCCTGCGCTACGGGCGCACGGCGGACAACGTGGTCGCCCTCGACACGACCCCGCTGCCCTCCCTCGACGCCCTGGTCGACCAGCACCTCGCCTTGATCCGCACCGAGTTCGGCCGGTTCTCGCGGCAAGGGTCGGGCTACTCGCTCGAGCACCTGCTGCCGGAGCACGAGCGCGCTGTCCACCGGTTCCTGGTCGGCAGCGAGGGCACCCTGGCCGTCGTACGACGGGCAACGGTGCGCCTGGTGGAGGACGCGCCGCACCGGGTGCTGGCCGTGCTCGGCTACCCGTCCATGGCTGACGCCGCCGACGCCGTCCCTGCCCTGCTGGAGCACGACCTGGCCGCCTGCGAGGGGCTCGACGAGCGCATCGTGCGGCTGGTGCGGAGCGCTCCCGAGCTGCCACCCGGGCGGGGCTGGATCTTCGCGGAGGTCACCGGAGACACGCTCCCGGAAGCGACGGCCAAGGCCGAGCGGCTCGGGGGGCTCGTCGTCGTCGACCCCGCGGTGCAGCGCGCACTCTGGCGGATCCGGGAGGACGGCGCCGGCCTCGCCGCACGCACGACCGAGCCGCCCGGGCAGGCCGGCTGGGAGGACGCGGCGGTGCCACCGGCCCGGCTCGGCGACTACCTGCGGGACTTCGACGCGCTGCTGCAGCAGCACCGTCTCGACGGCGCGCCCTACGGTCACTTCGGCGATGGCTGCGTCCACGTGCGCATCGGCTTCACGCTCGACAGCGCGGGCGGACGTGCCGGCTACCGGGCCTTCGTCGAGGACGCGGCGCGGCTCGCCGCGTCGTACGGCGGGTCGATGTCGGGCGAGCACGGCGACGGCCGGGCCCGGTCGGAGCTGCTGCCCACCATGTACTCCGCCGAGGCGATCGCGCTGATGGGCCGGGTCAAGGCGCTGTGCGACCCTGACAACCTGCTCAACCCCGGCGTTCTGGTCGACCCCCGTCCCTTCGACGCCGACCTGCGGCTCGCTGCCTCCGCTGCCCATCCGGAGTTCCACCGCTGCACCGGAGTCGGCAAGTGCCTGGCCGACAACACCGCCGCCGGGGGAGTGATGTGCCCGTCCTACCTGGCGACCCGCGACGAGAAGGACTCGACGCGCGGCCGCGCACGGGTGCTGCAGGAGGTCGTCACGGGCACGCTCGACTGGCGGTCGCCCGAGGTCGAGGACGCTCTCGAGCTCTGCCTCTCGTGCCGCGGTTGTGCCAGCGACTGCCCGACGGGGGTCGACATGGCCACCTACAAGTCGCAGGCGCTCGAGGAGAGGTACCGCGGCCGGCGCAGACCGCGCAGCCACTACACGCTGGGCCGCCTTCCCGACCTCGTGCGCCGGGTGCCGCCGCGGCTGGCCAACGCCGCCCTCAAGGTCGGTCCGCTCGCCAAGGCCGTCGCCGGGCTCGACCGGCGCCGGTCCCTCCCGGCTCTCGCGACGCGGCGGGCGGCCAGGCAGGACGCTCCCCACCCCGACGTGGTGGTCTGGCTCGACACGTTCACCGACCGGTTCGCGCCCGAGACCGCCGCCGCTGCGGTCGCGCTGCTGGAGGCGGCCGGGCAGCGGGTCAGCGTCGTGGGCGGCGACGAGTGCTGCGGCCTGACCTGGATCAGCACCGGCCAGCTCGACCAGGCGCGCGAGCGGCTCGGACGTCTCCTCGACGGTTTGCGGTACGACGTCCCCGTGATCGCGCTCGAGCCGTCCTGCCTCACGGTCCTGCGGGAGGACGCCCCGCACCTGCTGGGCCGCACGGTCCACGCGCGAACGCTCGCAGAGCACCTCGAGGCGATCCGATGGACGCCGCCTGACCTCACCGGGACCTCCATCGTGGTGCAGCCGCACTGCCACCACGCGTCCGTGCTCGGGTGGGACGCCGACGAGCGGTTGCTGCGCGCGACCGGCGCCACAGTGACGCGCGTCGGCGGCTGCTGTGGCATGGCCGGCAACTTCGGCATGGAGAAGGGCCACTACGACGTGTCGGTGGCCATTGCCGAGCACAGCCTGCTGCCCGCCGTACGCGAGAACCCGGGCGCTGTCGTGCTGGCCGACGGGTTCTCGTGCCGCACCCAGCTGGCAGACCTGGGCCAGGTGCAGGCGCTGCACCTGGCCCAGCTGTTGGCCTGGCCTACTTCCTGACCCGGAAGGCCTTCTTTGCCGTAGGCCCGTAGCCCTTGACGTTCTTGGCCGAGACGAGGACCTTGAGCCGGCCGTTGCGGAGCTTGGAGCGCTTGAGGACGATCTTCTTCTTGGTGACGACCTTCTTGTAGATGGTCTTGGCGCCCTTCTTGACCACGACCTTGTAGCGCGTGACGGTGGCGCCGCCGTTGCTGGCGGGTGCCTTCCAGGTGACCTTGCGCTTGGCGGCTCCGGGTGCGCCCGCGACCTTCAGTTTGCGCACCTTGCCGGGCTTGGTGATCTTCGGCACCAGCTGGGCAAAGGTGAGCAGCGAGCCGGGGGCGCTCCAGTCCAGCACCGACAACCTGTGGTCAGCGTGCAGCGTGACGTCGAAGGGCGTCACGAGAGTCGTGCTGGGTCCGCTCAGGAACCGCTGCGGGGAGACGTTGCCCTGGGCGTCGTGCGGGAAGACAGCGACTCCGGTCGTTCCCGAGCGGTTCGTGACGTAGAGGTTCTCGTCGGAGTCGAAGCTGAGACCGAACGGGTCGGTGAGCCCGGTGAGGCCGCCCGTGAGGACTCGGTCGGGCGCGACGTTCCCGTCGGCAGACGGGCCGAAGACGAACACTGCCTTGGCCGAGTAGTCGGAGACGTAGACGCTGCCGGCGCTGTCGACGGTGGTGTTGAACGGCGTCGCCAGCTGCGTGGAGGCGCCCGCGATCCGGCGAGCGGGAGGGACATTGCCGCCGGCCCCACTGGCGAAGACCGTGACCGAGCTGGTCGCCTCGCTGCCGACGAACACCGCACCCGTCTCGGAGACGCTAATGCCGGAGGGACTGTCCAGGGTCGTGGCTACCCCTGAGATCACCCGCAACGGCGGGGCGTTCCCCGTGGCGCCCGGTGAGTAGACCGTGACCGAGTCTCCGCTGTAGTTCGCGACGAAGACCGTGCCGTCATCGGTGACGTCCACGCCGACCGGGAGGTTCAGCTGGGTGGCCGCACCGACGATCGTGCGGATCGGTGCCGCGTTGCCGTTCGCGCCCGCGGCGTAGACGGTCACGGAGTTGTTTCCGAGGTTGGCCACGTAGCGGTTGCCGGCGCCGTCACTGGAGACCGCGAACGGGGAGAGGAGGCCGGTCGCGGCGCCGGACACGACCTGGCTGGGGGCGGTCGCCACGGTGTCGGCTTGCACCGAGGCCGACAGGCCGGTGACGGCCAGGGCGACAGTGCCGACCAGCGCCAGGGCCTGGCGGGTTCTCACACGCTTCATCTCAGGGGCTCACTTTCACGTCGAGGGGCTCGGGATGGTTCGGCCCTGTAGAACCCTCGCAAAGGTAAAGAGGTCTCGGCCATAGCCCGATGGGACGATATGTCTCAAGTCGGACCATGCCCCAGGTGGGGCCGGACGAGGGATTTCGGCCATTTCCGAGCGGCGTTTCGCGTGGACGGGCTCGTTTTGACCCTGCTATTGCTACCCGGTAGTCTTGTCGATCGTGCCTGGCCTGACCAGGCTCATGACGCGTGCTCTGAAGCCGAGTCGCGTGGCTGCCCTCGCAGCGTTCAATCCAAGGCTCCGAACCTGAGACTACTCAGGCCGGCCTGCGCCGGGCGACACGCCCGACCGCGGGGGAGCCCCACCTGAGCGGACAGAGGCGGCCCGGCCCGGGTTCAGAGCAAGTGCCACAGCTTCTCAAGCCAGATTCACCGACAGGTCAGTAGATCTAGATAAGGGGAACCACGCGGTGCCCACCATCAACCAGCTGGTCCGCAAGGGCCGCCAGGACAAGGTGTCGAAGAACAAGACGCCCGCTCTGAAGGGTTCGCCCCAGCGTCGCGGCGTTTGCACGCGTGTCTACACCACCACCCCGAAGAAGCCGAACTCCGCCCTGCGCAAGGTCGCGCGTGTTCGCCTCTCCAGCGGCATCGAGGTCACGGCCTACATCCCCGGCGTCGGTCACAACCTGCAGGAGCACTCGATCGTGCTCGTGCGAGGCGGTCGGGTGAAGGACCTGCCCGGTGTCCGCTACAAGATCATCCGCGGCTCGCTCGACACCCAGGGCGTGAAGAACCGCAAGCAGGCTCGCAGCCGCTACGGCGCGAAGAAGGAGAAGAGCTGATGCCTCGCAAGGGTCCCGCTCCCAAGCGTCCGCTCGACGTAGACCCGGTCTACGGCAGCCCGGTCGTCACCCAGCTGGTCAACAAGGTCCTCATGGACGGCAAGAAGCAGGTTGCCCAGCGCATCGTCTACACCGCCCTCGAGGGCTGCCGTGAGAAGACCGGCACCGACCCCGTGGTCACCCTCAAACGCGCGCTGGACAACGTGAAGCCGTCGCTGGAGGTCAAGTCCCGCCGCGTCGGTGGCGCCACCTACCAGGTCCCGGTCGAGGTCAAGGGCAACCGCGCCATGACCCTCTCCCTGCGCTGGCTGGTGACCTACTCCCAGCAGCGTCGTGAGAAGACGATGGCCGAGCGCCTCATGAACGAGATCCTCGACGCCTCCAACGGCCTCGGTGCCGCTGTGAAGCGCCGCGAGGACACCCACAAGATGGCCGAGTCCAACAAGGCCTTCGCCCACTACCGCTGGTGACGAGCGGGTACGCCGCGCGGCGTACCCGGCCCCAGTGGCAGCTCGCCAACGACCGAGCCCTGACTCAAGAGGACTGAATCCGACGTGGCCGTCGACATCACCACCGACCTGACCAAGGTCCGCAACATCGGCATCATGGCGCACATCGACGCCGGCAAGACCACCACCACCGAGCGCATCCTCTTCTACACCGGTATCAACTACAAGATCGGTGAGGTCCACGAGGGCGCGGCCACGATGGACTGGATGGAGCAGGAGCAGGAGCGCGGCATCACGATCACGTCGGCCGCGACGACCTGCTGGTGGAAGAACCACCAGATCAACATCATCGACACCCCGGGTCACGTGGACTTCACCGCCGAGGTCGAGCGGTCGCTGCGCGTCCTCGACGGCGCGGTGGCGGTGTTCGACGGTGTCGCCGGTGTCGAGCCGCAGACGATGACGGTGTGGCGTCAGGCCAACAAGTACGCCGTCCCGCGCATGTGCTTCGTCAACAAGCTCGACCGCACCGGTGCGGACTTCTTCCACTGCGTCGACATGATGATCGACCGGCTGAACTCCACCCCGCTGGTGCTGCAGCTGCCCATCGGCGCCGAGCACGACTTCCTCGGTGTCGTCGACCTGGTCGGCATGCGTGCCCTCACCTGGCGCGGAGAGACCACGATCGGTGAGGACTACACCGTCGAGGACATCCCGGCCGACCTGGCCGAGCAGGCCTCGGAGTGGCGCGAGAAGCTGATCGAGACGCTGGCCGAGGCCGACGACGACATCATGGAGATGTTCCTCGAGGGCGAGGAGCCCACCGTCGAGCAGCTCGAGGACGCGATCCGTCGCGCCACGCTCGCCGACAAGCTCAACCCGGTGCTCTGCGGCACGGCGTTCAAGAACAAGGGTGTGCAGCCCCTGCTCGACGCCGTGGTGAAGTACCTGCCGTCCCCGCTCGACATCGACGCGATCGACGGTCACTCGGTCAAGGACCCGGAGGAGAAGGTCCTGCGTCAGCCGTCCGACTCCGAGCCGTTCTCCGGCCTGGCCTACAAGATCGCCGCCGACCCGCACCTGGGCCGTCTGACCTACGTCCGGGTCTACTCCGGCAAGCTCGAGGCCGGCTCCAGCGTCCTGAACTCGGTGACGGGCAAGAAGGAGCGGATCGGCAAGGTCTACCAGATGCACGCGAACAAGCGTGAGGAGATCGCGTCGGTCGGCGCCGGCCAGATCGTGGCCGTCATGGGCCTGAAGGACACCAAGACCGGGCACACCCTCTGCGACCCGCAGTCCCCGGTCGTGCTGGAGTCGATGACCTTCCCGGCCCCGGTGATCTCGGTCGCCATCGAGCCGAAGACCAAGGGCGACCAGGAGAAGCTGGGCACCGCGATCCAGCGCCTCTCCGACGAGGACCCGACCTTCGTCGTCAAGACCGACGAGGAGACCGGCCAGACCATCATCTCCGGCATGGGCGAGCTCCACCTGGAGATCCTGGTCGACCGCATGCGTCGCGAGTTCCGCGTCGAGGCCACCGTCGGCAAGCCGCAGGTCGCCTACCGCGAGACGATCCGCCTCAAGGTCGACAGCCTCAGCTACACCCACAAGAAGCAGACCGGTGGCTCTGGCCAGTTCGCCAAGGTCGTCATCTCGCTGGAGCCGAACATCGACCCGGAGACCCATGCCGGCGCGGGCTACGAGTTCGTCAACAACGTGTCGGGTGGCCGCGTGCCGCGCGAGTACATCCCGTCCGTCGACCAGGGCGGCCAGGAGGCCATGGAGTTCGGCGTGCTGGCCGGATACCCGATGGTGGACGTGAAGTACACCCTCGAGGACGGCGCCTACCACGACGTCGACTCGTCGGAGCTCGCCTTCCGCGTGGCCAGCATCGCGGCCTTCAAGGAGGCCGCACGCAAGGCCAAGCCGGTCCTGCTCGAGCCCATGTTCAAGGTCGAGGTCACCACGCCGGAGTCCTTCCTGGGCGACGTCATCGGCGACATCAACTCTCGCCGCGGACAGGTGCACGCGATGAACGAGCGCGCGGGCGACCGCGTGGTCGAGGCGCTGGTACCACTGTCAGAGATGTTCGGGTACGTTGGCGACTTGAGGTCGAAGACCTCTGGTCAGGCTTCGTACTCGATGGAGTTCGACTCGTACGCCGAGGTTCCGCAGAACGTCGCCGACGAGGTCATCAAGAAGGTCCGGGGCGAGTAGCACTCGCTACGAAGCCCGGCGTACATCTAAGAGTCAGTAACAACAACAGGAGGAGCCCCAGTGGCTAAGGCGAAGTTCGAGCGGACTAAGCCGCACGTGAACATCGGCACCATCGGTCACATCGACCACGGTAAGACGACGCTGACCGCGGCGATTACCAAGGTGCTTCACGACAAGTACCCGGACCTGAACCCGTTCACGCCGTTCGACGAGATCGACAAGGCTCCGGAGGAGCGTCAGCGCGGTATCACGATCTCGATCGCGCACGTCGAGTACCAGACCGAGTCGCGTCACTACGCACACGTCGACTGCCCCGGTCACGCCGACTACATCAAGAACATGATCACCGGCGCGGCTCAGATGGACGGCGCGATCCTCGTGGTCGCCGCAACCGACGGCCCGATGCCGCAGACCCGTGAGCACGTGCTGCTCGCCCGCCAGGTCGGCGTGCCCGCCCTGGTCGTCGCGCTGAACAAGTGCGACATGGTCGACGACGAGGAGCTCATCGAGCTCGTCGAGCTCGAGGTCCGCGAGCTGCTCTCCGAGTACGAGTTCCCCGGCGACGACATCCCCGTGGTGCGCGTTGCTGCCTTCCCGGCGCTGAACGGCGACGAGAAGTGGGGCGCCTCGGTGCTCGAGCTCATGGACGCCGTGGACTCCTACATCCCGCAGCCCGAGCGTGAGATCGACAAGCCGTTCCTGATGCCCGTCGAGGACGTCTTCACGATCACCGGTCGTGGCACCGTCATCACCGGTCGCATCGAGCGTGGCGTGGTCAAGGTCAACGAGACCGTCGACATCATCGGCATCCGCGAGGAGAAGCAGACCACGACGGTCACCGGTGTCGAGATGTTCCGCAAGCTCCTCGACGAGGGCCAGGCCGGCGAGAACGTCGGACTGCTGCTTCGCGGCACCAAGCGCGAGGACGTCGAGCGCGGCATGGTCGTCATCAAGCCGGGCACCACGACCCCGCACACCAACTTCGACGCCTCGGTCTACATCCTGAGCAAGGAGGAGGGCGGCCGTCACACGCCGTTCTTCAACAACTACCGTCCGCAGTTCTACTTCCGTACGACGGACGTGACGGGCGTTGTGACCCTTCCCGAGGGCACCGAGATGGTCATGCCGGGCGACAACACCGACATGTCGGTCGAGCTGATCCAGCCGATCGCCATGGAGGATGGTCTCCGCTTCGCCATCCGCGAGGGTGGCCGCACCGTGGGCGCCGGCCGCGTCACCAAGATCACCAAGTGATCTAGCGCTTCACCAGTTTCACCGCAGCTCTACCGCGAAGGGCCCCGACCGCACGGTCGGGGCCCTTCGCCATGTCCGTAACCCGCGCACCGGTCCGGCGGTTGTTCCCTGTGTCAGAACCTCTTCCGGGGGATCGTGTGCGCCGCAGACTCGTAGTCACCGCTGTTGCCGCTGCGACGACCGCTGCCGTCGTGGCAGGTCCGGCCGCGCCGTCCGGGGCGTCCAGCGCCTCCGGGGTCACCGCCACCTACGTCGTGACGCTGAGGTCGCCGGGCGGCGACGCCAACGACCGCGTGGCCGTAGTACCGCTGGCCAGGCGGTTGGCCGGCGCGCTCGACGGGCGGGTGCTGCGGACCTACACGCACGTGCTGGACGGGTTCTCCGCCAGCCTGACGACGGCTGCGGCCGACACGCTTCGGCGGGACCCGCGCGTTGCCTCGGTGCGGCGCGATGTGACCGTCCGGGTGGCTGACCAGACCCAGAGCGGTGCGACATGGGGGCTGGACCGCTCCGACCAGCGGGGAGGGCCGCTCGACGGGCGCTACACCTATCCCACCCGCGCCGGTAGCGGCGCCCACGTGTACGTCGTCGACACCGGACTCGCTGCCGGTCACAGCGAGTTCAGCGGGCGGGTGGGCACCGGGGTCAACTTCGTGCCGTCCGGCATCCTCTTCCCGACCGTCGACCCGAGCGACTGGGCCGACTGCAACGGTCACGGCACCCACGTGGCCAGCACGGCTTCCGGCACCAGGTGGGGGATCGCGAAGCGGGCGACGGTCCACGCCGTGCGGGCGCTGGGCTGTGACGGCTATGGGGACGGGTCGGACATCCTGGCCGCCCTCGACTGGGTCCTCGCCACCCACCAGTCACCTGCCGTGGTGAACCTGTCGTTGTCGACCGAGGCGTCACCCGAGGTGAACCTAGCCGTGCGGAGCCTGGTGGACAACGGCATCTCGGTGGTCGTCGCTGCGGGCAACGAGGCCGCGGACGCCTGCCTGTCCTCGCCGGCCTCGGAGCCGGCCGTGCTCACGGTCGCCGCCATCGACAGCACCGACAACCGCTCGGTGTTCTCCAACGCCGGTCCCTGCGTCGACCTGTTCGCTCCCGGCACCGACATCACCGGCGCCGACTTCCACAGCACGTCCGGCAGCACCGTCATCAGCGGTACGTCGATGGCGTCACCGCACGTTGCCGGCGCTGTCGCGGTCGTCCGCGCCGCCAACCCGGGCCTGACCGCGACACAGGCCCAGGTGCAGGTGCTGCAGCAGGCCACCACCGGGGCAGTCGGCTCCTCCGCGGGCGCACCCAACCGACTGCTCTTCGTCTCCGGGGACGACCCGCCGAAGGCCCGCTACCGGGTCACGTGCCGACGGTTGCGCTGCACGTTCAACGCACGCAGGTCCAGCGACGACAAGCGGATCACCAAGTACCGGTGGACGTTCCCCGGGGGAGACGTGAAGCGTGGTCGCATTGTGCACCGGCGGTTCGCCAAGCCGGGCACGAAGACCGTCGAGCTCAGGGTCGTCGACACCCGCGACCAGCGCAGCACGGTTGCCAAGAGGTTCAAGGTCCGCCGCGCCCGCTGACGCAGAGCGAAAGGGGCGACCCGGCTTGGGTGGCAGGCCCCGACAGTTACAGACGCCAGTCGCCCGGATTCGCCGGGTCCGGTAGGTATGCGCATCTCAGCCCGGTCCGCACCCGGGCGGTGAGGTGCTGCGCGACGACGGGATCCACGCGGTGGATCGCGTCCACGGCGTTCGCGATCGCCTTGCGCACCGCGATCCGTGCGCGCTCGGCGCCGCTGCCTGCGATACGCGGCCGGCCGCCGAGCCCGGTGGCCGCCGACACCTCCGCCAGCAGGGCTTTGCGCTCGGAGGCCAGCTGCGTGCCGCGACCCGCGTCGCCCGACGCGTCCGCGTCGTCGAGCTCGAGGTCGATCTCGGTGAGCCGACGGCGGTACGTCGCAAGCGCCTGCGTGTCGACGACCTGCCCGAGGCCCGCCTGCTCCACCGTCTCCGCTCCCCCGGCGAGGTGCAAAGCAGACACCTCGACCCCAGGGTTCGAGAGCAGGTAATGCAGGTGCTCGAACCCGCGCCGCGCCGGGACGGCCGTCTCCTGGCCGTCCCGGCCGACCAGCCAGACACCGGCGGGTCCGGGGCGCAGCGTCATGGTCGCCGGCCGGCGCGCCCCTCGTTCCGCGACGTCCGGGGCGGACGCCTCGAGCCGCTCCCGCCACCAGCTAGCGCCGATCCGGCGGTAGGTCGCCAGCGCCTTCTCGCGCAGCGCCGCGCCTCGCTCCGCGTCGCCGAGCCGCTCGCAGGCCCGGGCCAGCGTGTCGTCGGTGACGCCGTGGAACATCACGGCTCCGGAGCTGAGCACGGCCCGGCCGGCATAGGGCATCAACATCGGGGTGATCGCCTCCACCAACCAGTCGATCCCCGTCGCCAGCGCGACGTCGAGCAACAGGTGCAGGGCGACCAGGTGGCCGTGACCGCGGCGCACGTTGGCCAGCATCCGCTCGTCGTAGGTCGACGCGAGCCGGCGGGCGTCGTCGGTCATGCCGAGGCCGAGGTAGATCCACGCGAGCGCGATGGACAGGTCGCGGATCCCCTCACGTTCGGCCAGATCCTCGCCCTCGCGCAGCAGAGTGACGACGCGCTCGTTCGCCTTGCCCGTCTGGACCGCGGCGTAGCTGATCATCGCGCTGACCACCATGGAGGCGTCCGGCAGTCCGTCAGCGTTCTCCTCGGCAAGGGCGACGAGTGCGTCGACGCTGTCGGTGCGACCCCGCATCAGGTCGAGCATCAGGCGGCGCGATGCCGCGAAGAACAGCGCCCTGCCGGACTCCTCGCCCAGTCCCTCGATGGCGCGCAGCTGCCGGTTGAGCTCGGACACGTCGAGCGTCTCGGCTGCGACGGTGAGCAGCCACAGATGTGCTTGCAGACGGGCGTCCACATCACTCAGGTGGGCGGCGACGTCCGCCAGCCTGGCGGCCAGGTCGACCCGCACCTCCAGCTCGTCCGGCCCCCAGTGGGTGGCGAGGGCGGCGTCCAGGGCGTCGGCCAGCACGGCCCGACCGCCCGCCGCCTCGGCATGCTTCACTGCGGCTACGGCGAACGTGACTGCGCGATGGTGCTCGCCCGCGTAAGCCCAGCACCGCGCCAGCGCGGCCCCGAGCAGCGCCCGGTCGAGGTCCTCGGCGGTTGCTTCGTAGGCCTCGAAGAGAACGACCGGGATGCGACCCGGGTCGGTGTCGAACACATAGGTGCCGGGGTAGAACTCGAAGCCGACGGTGTACTCGCCGAGCTCGGCGTACCTTCCCGAGATCGCGGGCAGGTCCAGAGTCACCGGCGTGGTGATCTGGTTGGCGCTGGGCATGACAAGCCTCCTGTTGGTGGGGTGGATCTCACCCAGAAGGCGTGACATCTCGGGTCACGTGCGTGACAGCGTCGCGGGACGGCGCGGGCGGGACAAGCGAAAGGGGCCACCCCGAGATAGGTGGCCCCTTCCGGTCGTGCGTGTTATGGCGTGAGCGTCCAGGTGTCCAGGACGCCGGTGTCGAGCCGAGCGTTGTCGTTGACCCGGAGCTTCCAGGTCCCGTTCTTGGCCTCGGTGGACAGGTTGACGGTGTAGGTCGTGTTGATGTTGTCGGCGCTGCCACCGGAGCGGTTGTGCAGCACGTAGACCGATCCGTCGGGGGCGACGAGGTCGACCTTGAGGTCACCGATGTAGGTGTGCTGGATGGTGACCTGCACCTTGGAGGTTGCCGAGGCGTTGCCGCTGCAGCCGGAGAAGGTGATCGGCGACTCGATGGTGCTGTTGTCGTTGATGGTGAAGTTGGTTCCGTTGGTCTGCGGGGTGCAGGTGCCGACGGGGTTGACGGTCCAGGTGAACGACGCCGTGCCGGTCTTGGCCGGGCTGGAGGAGTCGGTCGCGGTGATCGTCACGTTGGACGTGCCGGCGGTGGTCGGCGTACCGCTGATCGTGCCGGTGGAGGCGCTGATCGAGAGGCCGGCCGGGAGTCCGCTGGCGGACCAGGTGTAGGGCGAGGTGCCGCCCGAGGCGCTGTTGGTCCGGTTGACCGCCGTACCGACGGTGCTGGACTGGTTGCCCGGGTTGGTCACCGTCACCGTGCCCGGTGCGGCGCACGTCTGGCCGATGGACCGCTTGGGGCAGTCGGCGAAGGACAGCAGGTGAAGCACCGCGCTGCGGTTGCGGGCCGTCTCCGTCCCGATGACCTCGTCGCCGGGGTAGAAGCCGCTGGTGCCTGATGCGGACTCCGGGAACATCTCGAAGGTGTAGCCGTAGATGCCCTGGTCGCCCCACAGCCAGTCGTCGATGGACCCGTCGGTGATGTACAGGTCGGACGACTGCTCCGCCGTGTAGCCGTTCAGGTTGCCCATCGACTGGCCGATGGTCCGGAAGATCTGCTCGTCCTGGGCGGTGAGGCCTGGGGCGGTGTTGTCGTAGGTCCAGCCGAACGGCCACAGCACCAGCTCGCTGAACGTGTGGAAGTCGATGCCGACCGTGATCTGCTGGACGCCACCGATCCTGCGGCTCCGCACGAAGTCGGCGGTCGCCTTGACCTCCTTGCCGGACTCGGGGGCGGAGCCTCGGTAGGTCTCCGACGACGTGCTGCCCGACGAGCCGCCGCAGCAGCCCCACTTGTAGTTCCAGTTGCGGTTCAGGTCGGTCCCGACGTTGCTCGTCCCCGTGTTCGGCTGCCGGTTCTTGCGCCAGGCGCGGTAGGAGCCGGTGGCGATGTCGAACTCGCCGCCGTCCGGGTTGAGGTCGGGCAGGATCCAGATCTCGCGGTTGTCCACGACGGACTTGATGGCCGGGTCGGTGGCGTACTTGTCGGTCAGCTCGTTGACCAGGTACAGCGCCATCTCGACGGTCAGGTGCTCGCGGGCGTGCTGGTGGTGGGTGAACAGCACCTCGGGCTCCGACTCGTCGGTGCCGACGTTGTCGGAGACCTTCATCGCGTAGAGAGAGCGACCCTCGTGTGAGGTCCCGTAGACCTGCTTGGAGATGAGCGTCGGGTGGTCCGTGACGGCCTTGTTGAGCTCGGCGACCATCTCGTTGTAGTCGTGGTAGCCGGAGTCCGACGGCGGGAACGCCTGGATCGACGATCCCGGCTCGGCTGCCGCCGACGGCGCGGCCTCGGTGTCGACGGTGTAGCCGAGGCGGCGGATCTTGCGGACCTCGGCGGGGGTCGCGGTGATGAGCAGCCTGCTGTCCTCGACACCGTTGACGGCGGCTCCGGTGCGGGCGATGGCGGTGCGCTGCTCGGCGGTGCGTACGCCGGTGACGTGGTACTCGGCCGACGTACGGCCGTCGTTGGCCTTGGGGTCGGCTCCGACCGCCGACTGGCCGCTGACGAGCAGGGCAGTGAGCACCGCGGTCGTCGCGAGGGTTGCAAGGGGTCTGCGTTTCACGGGGGATCTCCCTGGTGAGTGGTTGCAAGTGGCCACCACGGCCACCCGGGATCACCGGGTGGCCGTGGTGTCGGTGCTCAGAGAGTCAGCGTCCAGGTGTCCAGGACGCCGGTGTCCAGGTTGGCGTTGTCGTTGACCCGGAGCTTCCAGGTCCCGTTCTTGGCCTCGGTGGACAGGTTGACGGTGTAGGTCGTGTTGATGTTGTCGGCGCTGCCACCGGAGCGGTTGTGCAGCACGTAGACCGATCCGTCGGGGGCGACGAGGTCGACCTTGAGGTCACCGATGTAGGTGTGCTGGATGGTGACCTGCACCTTGGAGGTTGCCGAGGCGTTGCCGCTGCAGCCGGAGAAGGTGATCGGCGACTCGATGGTGCTGTTGTCGTTGATGGTGAAGTTGGTTCCGTTGGTCCGCGGGGTGCAGGTGCCGACGGGGTTGACGGTCCAGGTGAACGACGCCGTGCCGGTCTTGGCCGGGCTGGAGGAGTCGGTCGCGGTGATCGTCACGTTGGACGTGCCGGCGGTGGTCGGCGTACCGCTGATCGTGCCGGTGGAGGCGCTGATCGAGAGGCCGGCCGGGAGTCCGCTGGCGGACCAGGTGTAGGGCGAGGTGCCGCCCGAGGCGCTGTTGGTCCGGTTGACCGCCGTACCGACGGTGCTGGACTGGTTGCCCGGGTTGGTCACCGTCACCGTGCCCGGCTGCCCACCGTTGAGGAAGCTGATGTTGAGCAGCTTGTTCGGGGTGTTGGCCGGTACGCCGGTCAGCGTGTTGCTGATCGAGTTGGTCACCAGCGCCGACTGCACCTGGGCAGGGGTCGCGTTGGGGTTGGCGCCGAGGTACAGCGCCGCCGCGCCCGCGGTGTGCGGGGAGGCCATCGAGGTGCCGGTCATCGTCTTCGTGCCGGTGTTGCTGGTGTTCGAGGCCGAGATGATGTTGGAGCCGGGCGCCCAGATGTCGGTGCAGGGACCGTAGCTGCTGGAGCTGGCCTTGGCGTCGCTGATCGTCATGTTGTTGACGGTGACGGCCTCGGGGACGTTCTGCGGGCTGTAGAAGCACGCGTCGTCGTTGCTGTTGCCGGCAGCCTGGACCCAGGAGACGCCGCTGGCGATCAGGTTCTTGACCGCGTTGTCCATGGTCACGTCGGTGCAGCGGCTCTGGCAGCCGATGCTGTAGTTCACGACGGCAGGCTTGATCGCGTTGGTCCTGACCCACTCCACGCCGGCGAGGATGTCGGCGTCGGTGCCGCTACCCAAACAGTTGAGCACGCGCACGGAGTGCACGGTGGCCTTCTTCGCGACGCCGTACGTCGTGCCGACGGCTGTGCCGGCGACGTGCGTGCCGTGGCCGTGGCAGTCCTGCGGTGTGTTGTCGCCGTCGACCTCGTCACGGCCGGCGCCTACGCGACCGGTGAAGTCGACGTGGTTGACGTTGAGGCCGGTGTCGAGCACGTAGACGTGCACGCCCTGGCCCGCGTTGGCCGGGTAGGTGTAGCTCTGGTTGAGCGGGAGGTCGTTCTGGTCGATCCGGTCGTCACCCCAGTTCGGAGGGTTGGTCTGGGTGTCGAGAGCGACGTACTTCTGCGCCTGCTTGACGTAGGCGACCTTGGGGTCGGCGGCAACACGCTCCGCCTGGGACTTGCTCATCTTCGCGGAGTAGCCGTCGAACGTCCGGCCGAACCGGTGCTCGATCGTGCCGCCGTGCCGACCGGCCAGGTTGGCCGAGGTCGTGCGGGACTCGGCCATGGTCTGGCTCTGGTCCTTGAACACCACGATGTACTCGCCCTTGACCGCGTCCGCCGATGCGGCGCCGACGATCCTGGGCTGGGCCGCCGGGGTTGCCGGCGCGGCCTCTGCGGTCGTGGCTGAGAGTGTCAGCCCCGCGGTAGCCGTGATACCCGCGAGTAGCGGCACCAGGGCTGTCTTGAACCTTCGATGCACAGTCAATCCCTCCGATGAGCACGCCAGAGGTAGGCGTGGTCCCGAGAACCCCACTGACAGTGGGACCCAGTGCCTGTGAACCACGTCACAGACACCGGAGCGAACCTAGGGACTCGGGCGGCACCGCCGACAGTGCGAAACCGGACATTGTCCGGTTACGACACCTTCGGGTGTGGCTACAGTCGTAGCCGCCGTCCTGTGCCGTCCGCGCCGAGATCGGAACCCGATGAACCACCAGCTCCACCACCGGTCCGCGTCGCTGCGGCTGGTGGTCGCGCTCGTCGTGCTCCTGCTGGGGCTCGCCGCCTGCACCGACGACGGTGACGCCGGCGAGTCGGACGCCCAGAAGGCGGCTGCCGCCCTGGACGCCGGGCTGGAGGCGCACGCGGCCGGCCGGCTCGGCGAGGCCGTGGCCAGGTACACCGAGACCCTGGCTCTCGACCCGGACAACAAGTTCGCGCACTACAACCTGGCCCTCATCGACGAGACCAACGGCAACTACGGGCTCGCCGAGCGCAACTACCGGTCCGCGCTCGAGTCCGACCCCGACTACGTCCCCGCCCTGTTCAACCTCGCGATCCTGCGCACCGCGCGCCAGGACGCCACCGAGGCGATGGCGCTCTACCAGCGGGCAGTCGCTGCCGACCCCGACCATGCCGGTGCCTGGCTCAACCTCGGGCTGTTGCAGCGCGGGTCCGGACAGCAGGAGGAGGGCGATGCGTCCGTGGCCAAGGCGATCGCCCTCGACCCGACGCTCAAGGACCCGCTCGCTCCCGCGGAGGGTGGCACGCCCGTCGAGCCGTAGACTTCGGCAGTCATGCAGCAGCACCACGGCGTCCCCCCAGCCCGCCCCGGCACCGCTCTCACCGAGGACGGTCGCCGGCTCTCCACCCTCACCACCTACACCCGGCGCGGCAGCCGGTTCACCCCGCGGCAGCAGCACGCGTGGGACCGGCGAGCAGGGGAGTGGCTGATCCCCGACGAGGCCGTGGACGACCCCGCGTTCGACCTGTCCGGCTGGTTCGGCCGGGAGGCCCCGCTGATCGTCGAGATCGGCTCGGGGGTGGGAGAGGCGACGGCGGCTCTGGCAGCCGCGCGGCCGTCGTACAACGTGCTGGCGTTCGAGGTCTGGCGTCCCGGCGTCGCCGAGACGTTCGTGCACCTGGAGAGGGCCGGCGCCACCAACGTCCGGTTGGTCGGCGTCGACGCGGTCTGGTCGATGGAGCACCTGCTGGCGCCGGCGAGCCTGAGTGAGCTGTGGACGTTCTTCCCCGACCCGTGGCCCAAGAAACGGCACCACCGCCGTCGGCTGGTCACCCCGTCGTTCGCGGCCGTCGCGACCTCGCGGCTCGTCGAGGGCGGCGTGTGGCGGCTGGCCACCGACTGGCCGGCCTACGCCGAGCAGATGACCGAGGTGCTCGATGCCGAGCCCGGTCTCGCAGGCGGCGCGGTGCCGCGCTGGGGCGAGCGCCCGGTGACGCGGTTCGAGCGGCGCGGCGTCGCCGAGGGCCGGCCGATCACCGACCTCACCTACCGACGAGGCTGAGACGAGCTCGTCGAGGAGGGCTCAGCTCTGACGGAGCGAGTCGTGCAGCCGCTGGCGCAGGGCGCGCTGGTCGGCGAGGCGGACGGCATCGCGCTGCCGGCGCTCGGCCAGCACGGCCGCCAGGAAGAACTCCTGGTGCGTGCCGGTCGGCGGAGGCGGTGCGACGTACGCCGAGACCTGCGTGGCCAGCGACACCCCGAGCGAGTGCCGGCGCACCGGGTCGAGGCCGTCGGCGCGCTGGAGGAACTGGCGAACCGCCACGGTCAGGTCGGGCGGGAGCGAGGCCACGTCGGCACCCGCTGCCCAGGCCGCGAGCTGCACCGGCATCTGCGGCGGGTAGCTGAGCATCAGCTTGAACCGGTCGCGGACGACGTGAGTCCCTGCGACGAGGTCGCCGAGCCGCTTGCAGCGCGGGCTGACCAGCCCCGAGACGAGCGCCGGGACCGTCCAGAGCACCCAGATCTCGACCACGCCGACCAGCGCGCGGCCGAGGGCCTGGCGGAAGGCGATCGGACCGCCGTCGTCGCGGACCGTGCGCAGCCCGAGGGCGAGCTTGCCGAACGACCGGCCGCGGGTCAGCGTCTCCATCGCTGTCGGCAGGACGACCAGGACACCGACGAACGCGACCAGGTTGGTGGCTGCGAACAGGGCATCGTCGCTGCCCGACGTGAGCAGTGACGCCAGCATCACCGCCCCGAAGAGCAGCACTGCCAGCACGAGTACGTCGATCAGGCCCGAGAGGGCTCGGAGTCCGATCGTGGCCGTGGGCAGCTCGAGCGCGACAGCTTCCCCGGTGACCAGGTCGTCCTCGGGGATCGCGAGCCAGGCGCCTTCGCTCATGGCACGGGAGACTACGCCGGGCCGGTTGTCGACGCGCTCGGCCCGAGGACTAGCCGGCAGCGCGGCGGGAGGCCTCTGGCCGCCGTGAGCCTGCGAGCCTTGCCGCCCGCGCTGCGCCGGAGACGCGCTCGGCCTTAACGTTGAGCGCATGGACCTGGATGCGTATGTGGCTGAGCACCGGGCCCACTGGCAGCGGCTGGAGGACCTGACCAACCGGCGACGGCTCACGGGGGCAGAGGCCGACGAGCTGGTCGACTGCTACCAGCAGGTGGCCACGCACCTGTCCGTCGTACGTTCCGTGGCGAGCGACCCCGCTCTCGTCGCCTACCTCTCCGGCATCCTCTCCCGTGCCCGCAACCGCACCACCGGCACGAGCACGGCGTCGTTGCGCAGCGTCGTGACGTTCTTCGGCGAGACGTTCCCGGCCGCGCTCTACCGGCTCCGCTGGTGGTGGGGCAGCACGCTGGCCGTCAACCTGCTGGTGGCGGTGGTGATGGCGTGGTGGCTGCTGGAGCACCCGCAGGTCGAGGCGCGGATGCTTCCGCCCGAAGAGGTCGACCAGCTGGTCAACAACGACTTCGAGAGCTACTACTCCGAGCACGCCGCGTCGTCGTTCGCGGCGCAGGTCTGGACCAACAACGCGTGGGTCGCGGCGCTCTGCATCTCGCTCGGCGTGCTGGGGCTGCCGGTCGTGTGGGTCCTGTTCCAGAACATCCTCAACGTGGCGGTGATGGCGTCGATCATGATCCGCCACGACCGCGGTGACCTCTTCTTCGGCCTGATCCTGCCGCACGGGCTGCTCGAGCTGACCGCGGTCTTCGTCGCCGCCGGTGTGGGGCTGCGGCTGTTCTGGTCGTGGGTGGACCCCGGTCCACGGCTGCGCACCAAGGCCCTGGCCGCGGAGGGCCGGGCGGCCATCGGTGTCGTGCTGGGCCTGGCCGTCGTGCTGCTGGTGAGCGGGGTCATCGAGGCCTTCGTCACCCCGTCCGGCCTGCCCACCTGGGCCCGCATCGGCATCGGCGTCCTGGCCGAGCTGGTCTTCCTCACCTACGTCTTCGTCCCCGGCCGCCGTGCGGCCCGGCGAGGCGTCACCGGCGACGTGGACGTCTCTCTCCGCGAGGACGAGGTCGCCACCGCCGGCTGACTACAGCAGCCCCCGGGCCTTGAGGGCCAGGTAGTGGTCGGTCAGCGCGACGGGGAGGTCGTCGGGGTCGGCGTCGATCACGTCCACGCCGACCAGGCGGAGGAGGTCGGCGGTTCGGGAGCGGTCGGTGAGGACCTGCTCGGCTGCTGCTGCGGCGTACACCTCGGTCGCGGTGGAGCGGGTGCCGGCCAGTGCCTCGAGCGCGGGGTCGCGTACGGCGGCGACGACCACGCGGTGCCGGCGCGCGAGCGAGGGGAGCACGGGGAGCAGGCTGTGCTCGACGGCGGCGGGGTCCACAGCTGTCAGCAGTACGACGAGCGCCCGCTGGCGCGTCAGTGCGGTGACCGTCGCGGCCAGCGCGGACCAGTCGGCCTCGACCAGGGTGGGCTCGAGCCCAGACATGGTGGCCATGATCTCGGGGAGCGCGCCCGACCTCACCTGCGCCCGCACGCGGCGGTCACCGGCGACGAAGTCGACGCGGTCGCCGGCACGCTGGCACAGCGCCGCGAGCAGCAGCGCGGCGTCCATCGAGGAGTCGAGACGAGGCACGCCCGCGACGCGCGCAGCCGACGTGCGGGAGGTGTCGAGCACGAGTACGACGCGGCGGTCGCGCTCGGGCTGCCAGGTGCGTACGACGACCGTGCGGTTGCGTGCGCTGGCCCGCCAGTCGATGCTGCGGACGTCGTCGCCACGGACGTACTCCCGCAGCGAGTCGAACTCCGTGCCCTGCCCGCGCACGCGCACCGCGGAGCGCCCGTCGAGCTCGCGCAGCAGCGCCAGCCTGCTGGGCAGGTGCTTCTGCGACTCGAACCGCGGGAGTGAACGCACCGCTCCGGGCACCGGGGTCGAGCGCTGCCTCGCGACCAGGCCCAGCGGTCCGAGCGAGCGCACCGTGACCCTGTCGGCTCGCCGCTCGCCGCGCCTGGTCGGCGTCAGCGGTACGACGAGCCGGGTGCTCGCCCCACCGGCCAGGTCGAGCGCGACGCGGTTGCCGCTCGCTCCGGCCGAGGGCTGCCAGGCGTCGCGCAGGAGCCCGCGCACGCGCCGCGTCCCGGTGTTGGTGGCGACCAGTGTGCTGCGGGCGGTGCCGCCGAGCCGCACGGGCTCCACGGCCAGACGCGTGAACCCGATGGCGGCCGGTCGCGGTGCGAGCAGCCAGTCGACCAGCAGCAGGAGCGCCACGCCGAGCAGCCACAGCCAGGCCGTGGACGCGGCCGGCCGCAGCAGCACGGGAACGATCCCGAGCAGCACGAGCAGCGGCACTCTGTAGGTCATGGGTCAGCTCACCGGGGGACAGGCACCGACTCGACCGCGGAGTGCAGCACCTTGGCGGGGGTGACCCCCTCGAGCTCGGCCGCGGGGTGCAGCATCATCCGGTGGCCGAGGGTGCTCTGGGCGAGCGCCTTGACGTCGTCGGGCGTGACGTAGTCGCGGTTGTTCAGCCAAGCCCAGGCGCGGCTGGTGCGCAGCATCGCGGTGGCGCCTCGCGGGCTGACGCCGAGGCTGACCGAGGGTGAGGTGCGAGTGGCGCGGGCGATGTCGACGATGTAGCTGCACACCTCCGGTGACACCACGACCTGCCTGACGCCGGCGACGGCCGCGGCGAGGTGCTCCGGCGTCGCCACCGCGCGGACGCCGACCGCCGAGAGGTCACGAGGGTCGAAGCCCGTCGCGTGCCGGTGCAGCACCTCGATCTCGTCGGGCCGCTCCGGCACCAGCAAAGTGACCTTGAGCAGGAAGCGGTCGAGCTGCGCCTCGGGGAGGGGGTAGGTGCCCTGGTACTCGACCGGGTTCTGCGTCGCGGCCACCAGGAACGGCACCGGCAGCTGGTGGGTGACGCCGTCGACCGAGACCTGACGCTCCTCCATCGCCTCCAGCAGCGCGGCCTGCGTCTTGGGAGGAGTGCGGTTGATCTCGTCGGCGAGGAGCAGGTTGGTGAAGACCGGCCCCTCCCGGAACACCATGCGACCGGCCTGCGCGTCGTACAGCATGGAGCCGGTGATGTCGCCCGGCATCAGGTCGGGGGTGAACTGCACGCGCTTGGTGTCGACGTCGAGCGAGGCGGCGAGGCTGCGCACCAGCAGCGTCTTGGCCACACCGGGCACTCCCTCCATCAGCACGTGGCCCTCGCTGAGCAGCGCGACGAGCAGGCCCGCCAGTGCGGCGTCCTGCCCCACGACGGCCTTGCCCACCTCGGTGCGGACGGCCTGCAGGGCCTCGCGCGCCTGGTTCGGGTCGGTCATGCCTCTCCTACTTCCTGGTTGGTGACGTCGTTCTCGAGGTCGGTCAGGTCGCCGGCCAGCCGGAGCAGTGCCGCGTCGTCGGCCGGTTGGGAGGGCTGGAGCAAAGCGGCGACAGCGTCCGGGTGGCGCCCGGACGCGCGGGCGACCTCGGATGCCAGGAGGTGAGGAGGTGTCCCGGGGGGCAGGGCGAGGTGGTCGGCCAGGCGCCTGGTGGTGCTGGCCCGGAGGATCGTCGCGGCATGACGCCGGTCGCCTGCCTTGCGATAGAGCCAGCCGCGGGCCTCCACCGCCTCGCTGTTGCGTACGACGACGGGCAGCGGCTCCACCACGACCGGCCCGAGCCTCCGGCCACGCCACAGCATCAGGCCGACGGTCGCGCCGGCCAGCAGGACCAGTGACGGAGCGATCCAGTCCGGCAGCAGGCTGGTGACCGAGCGGCCCTCGTCGCCGCGCAGGTCGGCCGAGGTGGGGACGTACCAGACGACGCGTGGGTGCTGCCCGAGCAGCCGCAGGGCCGCGGCGGCGTTGTCGCCCTCGTGGATCCGCTCGTTGCGCAGGAGGTCGGCGGCTCCCACGACGTAGGTCTGCGGTACGACGCGCAGGTCGAGCACCAGGCCCCCGTCGTTGACGGGGAAGCACCGCTCCGAGCCGGGCGCGAAGTACGCGGGGCTCTCCTTCACGTCCAGGGTGAGCCCGTCGAGCAGCGGGTCGTCGCAGGACGCAGCGGCCCGGCCGGAGCGGCTCCCGGCGATCTGCAGGC
The DNA here is from genome assembly GCA_963765905.1 of uncultured Actinomycetota bacterium. GTDB lineage: Bacteria > Actinomycetota > Actinomycetes > Propionibacteriales > Nocardioidaceae > SSC3. The sequence goes on along the minus strand of CAVXXY010000006.1, from coordinate 643,419 downwards.
CGCCGCCGAGGTCGTCGGCGACCTCCGGCGGGGGAGCGACGATCACCAGCGTGCCTGCGGTCCTGGCCTTCCGCTCGAGCCGACTCGTCGTCGACCCGGCCAGCTGCTCGGTGGAGGTCACCACGACGGTCGTGTCGGTGTCGACCCTTGCACTCAGGAGCTCGTCCTGGTCGTGCGCGACACTGACCTCGACACCCTGCTGCCGAAGCACCTGCGCGAGCGCGCGCGCACCCTCGGGGTCGGGGTTCTGGGGGTGGAGGTCGCCACCGAGCTGGCGGTCGCCGAACAGCGTGAGTGCCACGAGCACGCCGAGCACGGCGACGACGACGAGCACGAGGGTGCGGTTCCTCATCGCGGGACCACCAGGGGTGGCACGGCAGCGACAGGGTCGACCGGACGGGTCCGCTGCAGCACGTCGTCCAGCGCCAGCACCGACCGGGCGTCCTCACGGCTCGCGGGGTGGTCGCCGTACAGCACGGCGTCGAACAGGTCCGCCGCCGTCACGAGCCCCGACGCCTGCGCGGGGAACCGAGCGGCCAACCGGGTCGCGAGCTCGTGGGCCGTGCTGCCCGGAGTCGCGTCGAGGGTGCCGCGCTCCACCATCCTGGTCGCGAGCGCGCGGTAGCCGTCGACTGCAGCGTCCTCGAGGCGGCCGTCGGCCAGAGCCTGCTCGGCCCGAGCCCTGAGCTCGGTCGCGGTCACGTCCTCCTCGAGCAGCGGACCCCGGTCGCCGCGGCGGACGGTGCGTTCGCGCCGCACCCGGGGCGCGACATAGAGCAGCAGCCCGACCAGCGCGACCGCGAGCACGATCGCCGCGAGCGCGGAAAGCTGCGAAGCTCCGCTCGCGACCGAGGTGATGTCGTCGAGCCGCTCGTTGAACCACCCGAGGAGCCGCTCGAGCAGGGGGCGCTGGTAGTCCGGCTTGGCCAGCTCCTCCCGCAGCCACTCGCGCGCCTGGTCGGGGTCGGGGCGCAGCGGGTCGCCCGGGGCGAGCACGATCACGGGCGCTTGCCGGTGGCCTGGGCGATCAGCTCCACGTCGTAGGCCTCCTTGCGTATGCGCTGGTCGACGTACTGAAGGCCGGAGACCGCGGCGGTGAACGGGATGGTGAGCGCCTGCGACAGGATGAGCGCCGCGTAGTTGGCGAAGACGTAGACCAGGCCCGCGGCGGTCGGGTCCGAGATCAGGAACCCGCCGGCGACCGCTCCGAGCGCGAACGGGATCGTCAGGATCTGCGCGACGAGCCCCGTCATGACCGTGGTCAGCAACGAGATGCCGAACAGCCGCCAGAAGCTGCCGCGGCTCAGCGCGAAGGCCCGGCGCATCGCGGCGAACAGCCCCAGCCGCTCCACCACCATGCTCGGCGCCGCGAGGAGGACGACGCGCACCCAGAGGAACGCCGCCAGCGCCACAGCGGCAGCGAAGCCGAGCAGCCCCGTGATGACGCCGAGCGCAACCGAGACGACCTCACCCACCACTACGCCGATCACGACGGGCAAGGCGAGGAGCACGATCACGGCGGTGAAGGAGAGCAGGGCGAGCGCGATGAGCCGCAGGTATCGCCCGCGGGTGGCGCGCCAGGTGTCGTCGATGCCGGCCTTGCGGCCAAGGGCGGCCTCCACCACCACGTGCACGATCATGCCGGTGAGCACGATGCCGACCAGCGCACTCATCAGGGACCCCAGCAGGGTCACCAGCGTCGTGGTGTCGGAGTCCTCGGTGAGGCTGAACTTCAGCTCGCCGGCCTGCGCCAGCAGCAGGGTGATGATCGCCGGGACCACCAGGGCAGCGGTCGACACCAGCGCGGCCAGCCCGACCATCGGCTTGGGGTTGCGCCTGATCGCGGTGAACGCGCCGTCGTACAGGTCGCCGAGGCCGAGCGGGCGCAGGGGGACGATGCCCGGTTTGTGCACCGGGCGCAGGGGCGGGTAGCCGTAGCCGGGCGGGGGGTAGGGCTGAGCGTAGGGAGCGGCGTAGGGAGCGGCGTAGGGAGCGGCGTACGGCGGTGCGGTCTGCGTCGGGTACGCCGGAGGCTGGGGCTGTGCAGGGGGCGCCGCCGGCTGTGACCCCGGCTGTGAACCGGGCGCCGCCCAGGGCCGCTGCTCCTCGGTCACGCCACCCCCCACTTCGTCCGGTTCGGACCACATCATTCCCCACCGCCGGGCCGGAGTGACCCCGATTTGATCACCAGCGGGGACTCTGACAAGATATGCAGGTTGCTCCGGCGGGGTCGCCGGGGTTCGAGCACAACTTGACTGCTGAATCGGTTCTCCTGGTTGCCGGCGGTCGCATGCGCCCGGACCGCACCGTGAGACCCTTCTCAGCCCGACGTCCTGTCGGGTGCCATCCAACACGAACACCAACTGCGAAGGCAGTGTTGCGCGGTGAAAACGTGCGACACGCCCGACCGCGGGGGTCGGTCGAGTGCGGGATGGGGAGCGAGGCGGAGTGCTCCTCCCGGAGCGCGACGAGACACCCCAGTGAGCCGACCCAACCGGCTCAGGACGAGGAGAAGGTACGACTGATGGCGGGACAGAAGATCCGCATCAGGCTCAAGGCCTATGACCACGAGGTGATCGACACCTCGGCGCGCAAGATCGTCGACACGGTCACCCGTACGGGCGCGAAGGTTGCTGGCCCTGTGCCCCTGCCGACCGAGAAGAACGTCTACTGCGTCATCCGCTCGCCGCACAAGTACAAGGACTCGCGCGAGCACTTCGAGATGCGCACGCACAAGCGGCTGATCGACATCATCGACCCCACGCCGAAGACGGTCGACTCGCTCATGCGCCTTGACCTGCCTGCCGGTGTCGACATCGAGATCAAGCTCTGAGGTTGACCACGATGACTACTGAACGCAACGTCCGCGGGCTGCTGGGCACCAAGCTCGGCATGACCCAGCTCTGGGACGAGAACAACAAGATCGTTCCCGTGACCGTGATCGCGGCCGGGACCAACGTCGTCACGCAGGTCCGTGGCCCCGAGGTCGACGGCTACAACGCCGTGCAGATCGGCTACGGCGAGATCGACGGCCGCAAGGTCAACAAGCCGTCGGCGGGTCACTTCGCCAAGGCCGGTGTGACCCCGCGTCGTCACCTCGTGGAGATCCGCACGGCCGACGCCTCGTCCTACGAGGTCGGCCAGGAGCTCTCCCCGGAGGTCTTCGCCGCGGGTGACCCGGTCGACGTGACCGCCACCAGCAAGGGCAAGGGCTTCGCGGGTGTGATGAAGCGCCACGGCTTCGCGGGCGTCTCCGCGTCGCACGGTTCTCACCGCAACCACCGCAAGCCCGGCTCCATCGGCGGCTGCGCCACGCCCGGCCGTGTGTTCAAGGGCATGCGCATGGCGGGCCAGATGGGCAACGCGACGGTGACCACGCAGAACGTCGCCGTTCACGCCGTCGACGCCGAGAAGGGCCTGATCCTGATCAAGGGCGCCGTTCCCGGCCCCAAGGGTGGCCTCGTGATCATCCGCACCGCTGCCAAGAAGGGAGACGTGCAGTGACCGCCAAGGCACTCAAGGTCGACCTCCCGGGCGACATCTTCGACGTCCAGGTCAACATCCCGCTGATGCACCAGGTCGTGGTCGCTCAGCAGGCTGCCGCTCGTCAGGGCACGCACTCCACCAAGCGTCGCGGCGAGGTCCGCGGTGGTGGCCGCAAGCCCTACAAGCAGAAGGGCACCGGCCGCGCCCGCCAGGGCTCGACCCGTGCGCCGCAGTTCGCCGGCGGTGGCGTCGTCCACGGTCCGCAGCCGCGTGACTACAGCCAGCGCACGCCCAAGAAGATGAAGGCCGCCGCGCTCCGTGGCGCCCTCTCCGACCGGGCCCGCGCCGGCCGCATCCACGTGGTCGAGGGCTTCGTCTCGGGCGACAAGCCGAGCACCAAGGCGGCTCTGGACGCGCTCAACGGCCTCACCGACTCGCGCAAGGCGCTCGTCGTGCTCGAGCGCGGTGACAACCTCACCTGGCTGTCGCTGCGCAACGTCGCCGACGTGCACCTGATCGCCGTCGACCAGCTCAACACCTACGACGTGCTGGTTGCCGACGACGTGATCTTCACCAAGGGCGCCTACGACGTCTTCGTCGCCGGCCCGGCCACGGGCAAGTCGGTCAAGGCCGTCGCGACCGAGACCGAGGCCCCGAAGGCCGACAAGGCCCCGAAGGCCGACAAGGCAGAGAAGCCGGCGAAGAAGGCCGCCGCCAAGAAGACCGAGGAGGCTCCCGCCGCGGACGCCCCCGTGGCCTTCGCCGCGGTCGAGGACGCCGAGTTCGCCGGTTCGGCCCAGCCGACCGAGGACGGCTCGGCTCCCGAGGGCTTCGAGATCAAGGGCAACAAGGACTCGATGAAGTACCACGCCCCCGGTGGCCGCTGGTACGACGCGACCGTCGCCGAGGTCTGGTTCAGGACCGCTGCCGACGCCGAGGCCGCTGGCTTCGTCGAGGCCGGCTCGAAGGCCTCCATCGAGGCCACCCACGCCGAGGAAGAGGGGAAGGACGACAAGTGAGCACCTTCCACAAGGACCACCGCGACGTGCTGATCGCGCCGGTCGTCTCCGAGAAGAGCTACGGCCTGCTCGACGCGAACAAGTACACCTTCCTGGTGCGCCCGGACGCCAACAAGACCGAGATCAAGATCGCGGTCGAGAAGGTGTTCAACGTCAAGGTCACCTCCGTGAACACCCTCAACCGCCCGGGCAAGACGCGTCGCACCCGCAACGGGACCGGCAAGCGCAAGGACACCAAGCGCGCCATCGTCAGCCTGGCCGAGGGTCAGCGCATCGACATCTTCGGAGGTCCGGTCTCCTGACCGGGCTCTAGAGGATTAGAGGACTGAGAAGACATGGGTATCCGTAAGTACAAGCCGACAACGCCGGGCCGTCGTGGCTCGTCGGTCGCCGACTTCGTCGAGATCACTCGTACGACGCCGGAGAAGTCGCTGACGAAGCCGCTGCCGAAGAAGGGTGGCCGCAACAACCAGGGCCGCATCACCACGCGGCACCAGGGCGGCGGTCACAAGCGTGCCTACCGCATCATCGACTTCCGTCGCTACGACAAGGACGGCGTGCCTGCCAAGGTCGCGCACATCGAGTACGACCCGAACCGCACGGCTCGGATCGCGCTCCTGCACTACGCCGACGGCGAGAAGCGCTACATCATCGCGCCCAAGGACCTGACCCAGGGCATGCGCGTCGAGTCGGGCACGAAGGCCGACATCAAGCCGGGCAACAACCTGCCGCTGCGCAACATCCCGGTCGGCACGACCATCCACTGCGTGGAGCTGCGTCCGGGTGGCGGCGCGAAGATCGCCCGCTCGGCCGGCATCTCGGCCCAGCTGGTCGCTCGTGAGGGCTCGCGCGCCACGCTGCGCATGCCGTCCGGCGAGATGCGCTTCGTCGACGTACGCTGCCGCGCGACGGTGGGCGAGGTCGGCAACGCCGAGCAGTCGAACATCAACTGGGGCAAGGCCGGCCGCATGCGCTGGAAGGGCAAGCGCCCGACGGTCCGCGGTGTCGTGATGAACCCGGTTGACCACCCGCACGGTGGTGGTGAGGGCAAGACCTCGGGTGGTCGTCACCCGGTGTCCCCGTGGGGCAAGCCGGAGGGTCGCACGCGCAAGCGCAAGGCTTCCGACTCCCAGATCATCCGTCGCCGCAAGACTGGAAAGGGTCGCTGACGATGCCGCGCAGCCTGAAGAAGGGTCCCTTCGTGGACGACCACCTGATGAAGAAGGTGGACGCCCAGAACGACAAGGGCACTCACAACGTGATCAAGACGTGGTCGCGTCGCTCGATGATCGTGCCGGCCATGATCGGCCACACGCTCGCCGTGCACGACGGCCGCAAGCACGTCCCGGTGTTCGTGACCGACGCGATGGTCGGCCACAAGCTCGGCGAGTTTGCCCCGACCCGCACCTACCGCGGGCACGTCAAGGACGACCGGAAGAGCCGCCGCCGCTGACGCGGTGGTGAGACGGAGAGATCAACAATGAGCACTTTGGAGCGTAGGCGCACCAGCGCCCGCCGCGAGAGCCTGCTGGGCGACCAGCCGGGCGCCTTCGCGAGCGCGCGGTTCGTCCGCATCACGCCGATGAAGGGGCGCCGAGTCGTCGACATGGTCCGCGGTCTGCCCGTGGACGACGCCCTGGCCCTGCTGCAGTTCGCGCCGCAGGCCGCTGCCGAGACCGTCTACAAGGTCCTGGAGAGCGCCGTCGCGAACGCCGAGACCAACGAGGGTCTCAACCGCGCGGAGCTGGTCGTGTCCAAGGCGATGGTGGACGAGGGTCCGACCATGAAGCGCTGGCGTGCCCGCGCGCAGGGTCGCGCCTCGCGCATCAACAAGCGCACGAGCCACATCACCCTGGTCGTGCAGCCCGAGGTCCGGAAGGCGGGTCAGTAATGGGTCAGAAGATCAACCCGAACGGTTTCCGTCTCGGCATCTCGACCGACCACAAGAGCCGTTGGTACGCCGACAAGCTCTACAAGGCGTACGTCGGCGAGGACGTCGCGATCCGCAAGCTGCTGAGCAAGGGCATGGAGCGCGCCGGCATCTCGAAGGTGGAGATCGAGCGCACCCGTGACCGTGTCCGCGTCGACATCCACACCGCGCGTCCGGGCATCGTCATCGGCCGCCGTGGCGCCGAGGCCGACCGCATCCGTGGCGAGCTGGAGAAGCTCACGGGCAAGCAGGTGCAGCTGAACATCCTCGAGGTCAAGAACCCCGAGATCGACGCGCAGCTGGTCGCCCAGGGCGTTGCCGAGCAGCTGTCGGGCCGTGTCGCGTTCCGTCGCGCCATGCGCAAGGCGATCCAGACCTCGATGCGCTCCGGCGCCAAGGGCGTCCGGATCCAGTGCTCGGGCCGCCTCGGTGGCGCCGAGATGTCGCGCTCGGAGTTCTACCGCGAGGGCCGCGTGCCACTGCACACGCTCCGTGCCGACATCGACTACGGCTTCTACGAGGCTCGCACGACCTTCGGCCGCATCGGCGTGAAGGTCTGGATCTACAAGGGCGAGGTCGCCGGCACCCGCGCTGAGCGTGAGGCTCAGGCTGCTGCCCGCGCCGGCGCTCCCGGCCGTGGCCGCCCCGGTCGCGACGGCGCCCGCGGTGGCGACCGTCCGACCCGTGGCTCACGCGGCGACCGTCCGACCCGCTCGGACCGCACTGCCGCTCCCGAGGCCGCAGCCGCTGAGGCCGCTCCGGTCGAGGCGCCGGCCACCGAGACGACCGCTGGCTCCACCAGCACCGGGGAGGCCTGAGCACCATGCTGATGCCCCGCAGGGTCAAGCACCGCAAGCAGCACCACCCCAAGCGGACGGGTGCTGCCAAGGGTGGCACGAGGCTCGCCTTCGGCGACTTCGGCATCCAGGCGGTCGAGGGCCACTACGTCACCAACCGTCAGATCGAGTCCGCTCGTATCGCCATGACGCGCCACATCAAGCGTGGCGGCAAGGTGTGGATCAACATCTACCCCGACCGCCCGCTGACCAAGAAGCCCGCTGAGACCCGCATGGGTTCCGGCAAGGGTTCCCCGGAGTGGTGGGTCGCCAACGTCAAGCCCGGTCGTGTCATGTTCGAGCTCTCCGGTGTCTCGGAGGACGTTGCTCGCGAGGCCATGCGCCGCGCGATGCACAAGCTGCCCATGAAGTGCCGTTTCGTCGTCCGTGAAGCAGGTGACTTCTGATGGCTACCACTGCCAACGAGCTCGACGAGATGACCAACGTCGACCTCGAGACCAAGCTCCGTGAGGCGAAGGAAGAGCTGTTCAACCTCCGCTTCCAGTCGGCCACCGGCCAGCTCGAGAGCCACGGCCGTCTTCGCACGGTCAAGAAGGACATCGCCCGCATCTACACCGTGGTGCGTGAGCGCGAGCTCGGGATCCGCCAGGACCCGGGCGCCAGCAAGGACGGTGACGCATGAGCGAGGGAACTGCAGTGACAGAGTCCGAAGAGTCCAGGAGCGCCCGCAAGGTCCGTGAGGGTCTTGTGGTCAGCGACAAGATGGACAAGACCGTTGTGGTCACCGTCGAGGACCGCGTCAAGCACGCGCTCTACGGCAAGGTCCTGCGCCGCACCAGCAAGCTCAAGGCGCATGACGAGCAGAACCAGTGCGGCATCGGCGACCGGGTCCTGATCATGGAGACCCGTCCGCTGTCGGCCACCAAGCGCTGGCGCGTCGTCGAAGTCCTCGAGAAGGCCAAGTAACGAGTTCCGCCAGGCTCCGGCTGCGCAGCGGCTGGAGAACCAGTGAGACCAGGAGAAGACAGTGATTCAGCAGGAGTCGCGACTCAAGGTCGCCGACAACACCGGTGCTAAGGAGATCCTTTGCATCCGTGTTCTCGGTGGCTCGGGTCGTCGGTACGCCGGCATCGGTGACGTCATCGTCGCCACGGTGAAGGACGCCATCCCCGGCGGCAACGTCAAGAAGGGCGACGTCGTCAAGGCCGTGGTGGTGCGCACCGTCAAGGAGCGCCGCCGTCCGGACGGTTCGTACATCCGCTTCGACGAGAACGCCGCAGTGATCCTCAAGAGCGACGGGGAGCCGCGAGGCACCCGCATCTTCGGCCCCGTGGGCCGTGAGCTTCGCGAGAAGAAGTTCATGAAGATCATCTCGCTGGCGCCGGAGGTGCTCTGACCATGGCGAAGAGTGCAAGCATCAAGAAGGGCGACACCGTCAAGGTGATCGCCGGCAAGGACAAGGGCGCCGAGGGCAAGGTCATCGCCGTTCTTCGCGACGAGGACCGCGTGATCGTCGAGGGTGTCAACCGCGTCAAGCGGCACACCAAGGTGATCAACCAGGGCGGCCGCGCCGGCACGACCGGTGGCATCGTGACCCAGGAGGCCGCGATCCACATCTCGAACGTCATGCTCGTCTCCGGCAAGGGCACCACCCGCATCGGCTTCAAGCGTGTCGAGGTCGAGAAGCGCCGCACCGACGGCTCGACGTACAAGGCGGAGCGCAGCGTCCGCATTGCCCGCAAGACGGGTGAGGAGATCTGATGAGTGCCGCCACCACCCACGACACCCCGCACGACATGCCGCGCCTGAAGGTCCGGTACCGCGCGGAGATCCTGCCTGCTCTCCACGAGCAGTTCGGCTACGGCAACGTCATGCAGGTCCCCGGCCTGACCAAGATCGTGGTCAACATGGGCGTCGGCGAGGCTGCCCGTGACTCCAAGCTGATCGAGGGCGCGGTCAAGGACCTCACCCAGATCACGGGGCAGAAGCCGCAGGTCACCAAGGCCCGCAAGTCGATCGCGCAGTTCAAGCTGCGTGAGGGCATGCCGATCGGTGCGCACGTCACGCTGCGCGGCGACCGCATGTGGGAGTTCCTGGACCGTCTGCTCACGCTGGCGCTTCCGCGAATCCGCGACTTCCGTGGTCTGTCCGACCGTCAGTTCGACGGCAAGGGCAACTACACCTTCGGTCTGACCGAGCAGGTCATGTTCCACGAGATCGACCAGGACCGGATCGACCGCTCGCGGGGCATGGACATCACGGTCGTGACCACGGCGACGAACGACGACGAGGGTCGCGCGCTGCTCAAGCAGCTCGGCTTCCCTTTCAAGGAGAACTGACATGGCGAAGACCGCGCTCAAGGTCAAGGCTGCCAGGAAGCCGAAGTTCGCTGTCCGCGGCTACACCCGCTGCCAGCGCTGCGGCCGGCCCAAGTCCGTCTACCGCAAGTTCGGCCTCTGCCGTATCTGCCTGCGAGAGATGGCCCACCGCGGCGAGCTGCCCGGCGTGACCAAGTCCTCCTGGTAGATCTGTCGAAACTCGAGACGTTGAAGGTCGCTCTCCGCAGAGGGAGCGAAACCACGACGAGAAAGAACAAACATCATGACGATGACTGACCCGATCGCAGACATGCTCACGCGTCTGCGCAACGCCAACCAGGCGTACCACGATGCCGTGACCATGCCCTACTCCAAGCTGAAGGCCGGCGTTGCCGAGATCCTCCAGCAGGAGGGCTACATCACCTCGTGGAAGATGGAGGAGCCGGCTGAGGGTGCCGTGGGCAGGACCCTGACCCTCACGCTCAAGTACGGCCAGAACCGTGAGCGCTCCCTCGCCGGCGTACGCCGGATCAGCAAGCCCGGCCTGCGCGTCTACGCCAAGTCGACCTCGCTTCCCAAGGTGCTCGGCGGACTCGGCGTCGCGATCATCTCGACGAGCCAGGGCCTCCTCACCGACCGTCAGGCGAACAAGAAGGGCGTGGGTGGGGAAGTCCTCGCCTACGTCTGGTAACGCCGGTAGCTGCGAGGAGAACAGAACTATGTCCCGCATTGGCAAGCTCCCGATCCCGGTCCCGTCCGGGGTCGACGTGAGCATCGACGAGAGCCTCGTGACGGTGAAGGGCCCCAAGGGCGCCCTGAGCCACAGCGTCGCCGCCCCCATCGAGATCGCTCGCGGCGACGACGGCACCGTGCTGGTGTCGCGTCCCGACGACGAGCGCGTGAGCCGCTCGCTCCACGGCCTGACCCGCACGCTGATCGCCAACATGGTGACCGGCGTGACCGAGGGCTATGAGAAGAAGCTCGAGATCGTGGGCGTCGGTTACCGCGTCCTGTCCAAGGGCCCGACCCAGCTGGAGTTCCAGCTCGGTTACTCCCACTCGATCACCTTCGACGCCCCGGAGGGCATCACCTTCACGGTGGAGGGCCCGACCAAGCTCGGCGTCCAGGGGATCGACAAGCAGTTGGTCGGCGAGGTCGCTGCCAACATCCGCAAGCTGCGCAAGCCCGAGCCTTACAAGGGCAAGGGCATCCGCTACGCGGGCGAGCAGGTCCGCCGCAAGGTCGGAAAGGCTGGTAAGTGACGATGGCCATCTCACTCAAGACCGCCAAGCACACGTCGGCTCGCACCGCGTCGCGTCTGCGTCGCCAGGTCCGTGGTCGCAAGAAGATCAACGGCACGGCGGAGAAGCCGCGTCTGGTCGTCACCCGCTCGTCGAAGCACATCACCGCCCAGGTGGTCGACGACCTGGTGGGCAGGACCCTGGCCTCGGCCAGCACCATGGAGGCCGACGTGCGCGGCTTCGAGGGCGACAAGTCCGCCAAGGCGAAGAAGGTCGGCGAGCTGCTGGCCGAGCGTGCCAAGGCTGCCGGGATCGACGGCGTGGTCTTCGACCGCGCCGGCAACAAGTACCACGGGCGCGTCGCGTCCCTTGCCGATGGCGCCCGCGAGGGCGGCCTCGCGTTCTGATCGCGAAGACGAGAAGAGAGAGTAGGTAGTTCGAATGAGCGGACCCCAGCGCGGACGCGCCGGTGGCGAGCGGCGCGGCAACCGCGACGACCGTCGTGGCGGCAACGCTGCAGAGAAGACCGCGTACATCGAGCGTGTCGTCGCGATCAACCGTGTCGCCAAGGTCGTGAAGGGTGGTCGTCGCTTCAGCTTCACCGCCCTCGTGATCGTCGGTGACGGCGACGGCATGGTCGGCGTGGGCTACGGCAAGGCCAAGGAGGTGCCGGCCGCCATCGCCAAGGGCGTGGAGGAGGCCAAGAAGCACTTCTTCAAGGTCCCCCGTGTCCAGGGCACGATCCCGCACCCGGTGCAGGGCGAGAAGGCGGCGGGCGTCGTGCTCCTGCGTCCGGCCGCTCCCGGTACCGGTGTGATCGCCGGTGGCCCGGTGCGCGCCGTACTCGAGTGCGCCGGCATCCACGACGTGCTGAGCAAGTCGCTCGGCTCGTCCAACCAGATCAACATCGTCCACGCGACGGTCGAGGCGCTGCGCTCCCTGGAGGAGCCCGAGGCCGTGGCCGCGCGTCGTGGCCTGGCCGTCGAGGACGTCGCCCCGGCGGCGCTGCTCAGGGCTCGTGCGGAGGTGGCCCAGTAATGGCTCGCCTCAAGGTCCAGCAGACCAAGTCCAAGATCGGCTGCAAGCAGAACCAGCGCGAGACACTGCGCTCGCTCGGCTTGAAGCGCATCGGTGACGTCGTGGTCAAGGAGGACAAGCCCGAGATCCGCGGGATGGTCCACACCGTGCGTCACCTCGTCGTCGTCGAGGAGGTCGACTGACATGGCTCTCAAGGTTCATCACCTGCGTCCGGCCCCCGGCGCCAAGACCGCCAAGACCCGCGTCGGTCGCGGTGAGGGCTCCAAGGGCAAGACCGCCGGTCGCGGCACCAAGGGCACCAAGGCCCGCTACCAGGTTCCGGCCTCCTTCGAGGGTGGCCAGATGCCGATCCACATGCGGCTCCCGAAGCTCAAGGGCTTCAAGAACCCGTTCAAGGTGGAGTTCCAGGTCGTGAACCTGGACCGCATCAGCGAGCTGTTCCCCGAGGGTGGCGCCGTCGGCGTCGAGGACCTCGCGGCGCGTGGCGCGGTTCGCGCCGGTCGCCCGGTCAAGGTTCTCGGCACGGGCGAGATCTCGGCGGCCGTGCAGGTGAGCGCCCACGCGTTCTCCTCCTCGGCCAAGGAGAAGATCGCCGCTGCCGGGGGCAGCACCACCGAGCTCTGACTGTGCAGGGGTCTGCAGGCGCGAAGCGCCCGCAGACCCCTGTTAGGCTTCCCGGGTTCCCGCGATGTGGCGGGATTCCGCACATGTGGATTGAAATGAGGATCAGGTGCTAAGCGCATTCGCCAACGCGTTCCGCACGCCGGACCTGCGCAAGAAGCTGCTGTTTGTGCTCGGGATCATCGTGATCTTCCGGCTGGGGTCCCAGATCCCGGCCCCGGGTGTGAATGTCGCCAATGTGCAGGCGTGCTTCGATGCCCAGGACAACAGCGGTATCTACGGCCTGATCAACCTCTTCTCCGGTGGCGCGCTGCTGCAGCTGACGGTCTTCGCGCTCGGCATCATGCCCTACATCACCGCGAGCATCATCCTGCAGCTTCTGGTCGTCGTGATCCCGCGGCTGGAGTCCTTGAAGAAGGAGGGCCAGGCCGGGCAGACCAAGATCACCCAGTACACCCGTTACCTGACCCTGGCGCTGGCCGTGCTGCAGGGCACCGGCATCGCCGCGCTCGCGCGCACGCAGAACCTGCTCCAGGGCTGCGAGCTGGAGCTCCTCTACGACAACGACAGCACCAAGACCATGCTGGTCCTGGTCCTGACGATGACCGCGGGCACCGCCGTCATCATGTGGCTCGGCGAGCTCATCACCGAGCGCGGCATCGGCAACGGCATGTCGATCCTGATCTTCACCCAGGTCGTGGCGACCTTCCCCCAGCAGCTGTGGGCCACCCAGACCGCCAAGGGCTGGTGGGTCTTCGCCATGCTGCTGGTGGTCGGGCTCGCGCTCGTCGCCGCGGTCATCTTCATGGAGCAGGGGCAGCGCCGGATCCCGGTGCAGTACGCCCGCCGCATGGTCGGCCGCAAGATGTACGGCGGCTCCTCGACGTACATCCCGCTCAAGGTCAACCAGGCCGGCATCATCCCGGTCATCTTCGCCTCGAGCCTGCTGTACCTCCCGGCCATGGCCGCGCAGTTCGACCGCGAGGGCAACAACCCCATCGCGGCCTGGATCGCCAAGTACTTCGTGCAGGGCGACCACCCGTACTACATGATCGCGTTCTTCGCGATGGTCGTGTTCTTCACCTACTTCTACGTCGCCATCACCTTCAACCCGCAAGAGGTGGCCGACAACATGAAGAAGTACGGCGGCTTCATTCCCGGGATCCGGGCGGGCAAGCCGACGGAGGAGTACCTCAACTACGTCCTCTCGCGCATCACGCTCCCGGGTGCGACTTACCTGGGCCTGATCTCGATCATCCCGCTCATCGCGATCGGGCTGGTCGGCGCGACCCAGAACTTCCCCTTCGGCGGTACCTCCATCCTGATCATGGTGGGCGTCGCTCTGGACACGGTGAAGCAGATCGAGAGCCAGCTCCAGCAGCGCAACTACGAAGGGTTCCTCCGCTAAATGCGACTCATCCTCATGGGCCCACCGGGGGCCGGCAAGGGCACCCAGGCCAAGGTCATCGGCACCCACTACGGCATCCCGGCCATCTCCACCGGTGACATCTTCCGCGCGAACGTCTCAGCGAACACGCCGCTCGGCGTCGAGGCCAAGCGCTACATGGAGGCTGGGGAGTACGTCCCCGACGAGGTGACCAACGCGATGGTCAAGGACCGCCTTGGCCTGCGGGACTGTGAGCCGGGCTTCCTGCTCGACGGCTACCCGCGCACCCTGGCGCAGGTCGACGAGCTCGACGGGATGCTCAAGGACATGAGCTGCGCCCTGGACGTCGTGGTCTGCCTGACCGCCGACCAGGACGAGCTGGTCAAGCGGCTGCTGCAGCGGGCCCACCTCGAAGGCCGCGCCGACGACACCGAAGAGGTGATCCGTCGCCGCCAGGAGGTCTACGCCGCTGAGACCGCCCCGCTGATCGCGGTCTACCGCGAGCGCGGTGCGCTCGTCGAGGTCGACGGCATGGGCGAGATCGACATCGTCACCCACAAGGTCTTCACCGCCATCGACAGCAAGGTCGGGTAGGCGTAGCCAGTGCCCTTCCGGGACCGGGGGATCGAGCTCAAGACCCCTGAGCAGATCGTGAAGATGCGCGCCGCCGGGCTGGTCGTCGGGGAGACGCTCGACCTGCTCCGTCGTACGGCGACGGCGGGGATGACCACCGGCGAGCTGGACGCGATCGCCGAGGACAACATCCGCTCCTCCGGCGCGATCCCGTCCTTCAAGGGCTACTCCCACCCGCCGTTCCCCGCGAGCATCTGCGCGTCGGTCAACGACGAGATCGTCCACGGCATCCCGGGCGGTCGGGTGCTCGCCGAGGGGGACATCATCTCGATCGACTGCGGCGCGATCGTCGAGGGCTGGCACGGTGACGCGGCTGTGACGATCCCGATCGGCGAGGTCTCCGCCGAGGCGACCGAGCTGATGCGGGTGACCGAGGAGGGCATGTGGCACGGCTTCGCCGCTGCCCGCCTGGGCGGCCGGGTCACCGACATCTCCCACGGGATCGAGAGCTACGTCCGCAGTCAGGGCTCCTTCGGCATCGTCGAGGAGTACGTCGGCCACGGGATCGGGTCAGCGATGCACCAGCCGCCGAACGTCCCCAACTACGGCCGGCCAGGCAAGGGCCCCAAGCTCGTCGAGGGCCTGGCCCTGGCGGTGGAGCCGATGGTGGTGCTGGGTGACCAGGCCAGTCGCCTGCTCCCCGACGAGTGGACCGTGGCCACCGAGGACGGCTCGCTGGCGGCCCACTTCGAGCACACCTTCACGCTCACCCCGAGCGGCGCCTGGATCCTCACCGCGCTCGACGGGGGAGAGGCGAAGCTCGGAGAGCTCGGCGTCCCGTTCGGACCGCTCACCTAGGCCGTGCCTGGTTGCAGGCCGCCCCGCGACAGCGCTCGAGCATCTTGAGGGCACGACGCAGCTCGGGCACCCAGCGCCGCTCTGCCTTGCTGGCCCGGCCGTTGAGCTGCAGCGGGTCACGGGAGAGGTCGTAGACCTCCTCGAACCCGGTGTACCAGCGCAGCAGCACGCGGTCGTCGGCCGTGCGGATGCCTGAGTAGAGGCGCTGCTGCTTGGGGTAGGGCCAGCCGCCGGCCTCGAGCAGCAGCGCGCGGTCGGCGGCGACCGCCGGGTCGTGGCTGAGCGGCAGCAGCGAGATGCCGTCCTGCCTTCGGCGTGGAGTGGCGCGGGAGACGTCGAGGAACGTCGCGGTGAGGTCGGCCAGGCTGACCAGCTGGTTCCGTCGTACGCCCGCCGCGATGCCCGGACCGGCGACCAGGAGCGGGATGCGGGCCGACTCCTCGTAGCCCAGGACCTTGCCGGCCCAGCGGTGCTGGCCCAGGGAGTAGCCGTTGTCGGAGGCGAAGACGATCAGCGTGTCGTCGTACTCGCCGGAGCGCTTGAGCTCGCGCAGGATGCGGTCGACGGCCTCGTCGACGGCCAGGAGGCTCTCCAGCCGCTGCTGGTGGGCCTCGTCCAGCTGGTCGAAGGGGAGGTGCGGCAGCAGCCGGACGAACTTCTGCTTGTCCGAGACGTCCCGCTCGTCCAGCGCCGCCGTGCGTGGCACGCGCCTGCCCGCCATCGTGTCGCGGTGCCGCGGGGCGACCGTGGGTGTGTCCACCGCGCCCGACCCGAACCGGGTCCGCGGGTCATCGGGCTCCCGGGGCAGCCCCACGTGGGGAGCCAGGAAGTTGACCCAGAAGAAGAACGGCCGGTCGTCGGCCGCGAGCTCCTTCACCAGCGTGGTGGCACGGTCGCGGACGAAGTCGGTCTGGTAGGTCCCGGAGTAGCTGTGCAGCACGCCGTTCTCGTTGAGCGTGTAGTCGTAGTAGTCGTAGGCGTTCACGACCGGGACGTGCCAGTCGTCCCACCCTGGCGGGACGTACCAAGCCCCCGTGGTCTCCGGGTAGCCGTGGAGGTACTTGCCCAGCGTCGCGGTGCGGTAGCCGGCCGCCTGCAGCCACAGCGGCAGCGTCCGGGACTCATCCAGCTCGGTCAGGCCGCCCCAGGGCGGGGTGTTGCCCAGGACACCGTGGTTGTGAGCGTGCTGGCCGGTCAGGAGGGTCGCGCGAGCCGGGCAGCACAGCGGGTACGCCGAGAACGCCCGGGTGAACTCGGTGCCCTCCTTGCGCAGCCTTCGGGTGGTCCTGGCCATGACCGAGAGGTCGGTGAACGCCTGGTCGTCGGTCAGGAGCAGCAGGATGTTCGGTGGGTCGGCGGGCTGAGGCGGATGCGGCCGGGGCGCGAGCGTGGTGGTGGGTCCCGGGGTGACCGGTTGCGTCCGAGGGATGGCGCCGGGTGAGTCGGGAGCCAGCGGCCGGCCGGCAGGCTCGGTGCACGCGGCCAGGGCTGTCACCGCCGTGGCCAGCGTGAGCGCGACCAGTGCGCCTCGACCCCCGTGTCGCATCTGCCCACGGTACGGCCTGGCGGGGGCTCCGATTGGAGTTTCGGGCAGGATCCCGCGTAGACTTCATCCTTGGCCCAACGTGGGTCTGTTTCGTGGTGCCTTGCGGCTGCCCGTCAAACCGCCTGAAACGCTCCTTCTCGAGCGTGTCCGGCGCGCGCGGGATGAGGTCCACCGGAGCACCCCACGAGGTCCACTGGACACCCGTCCAGGCGGTTCCCGGGCCAACGGTAGATGAGTCAGAGCAACACACGCAGAACGACAGATTGCGGAGGACATGCCGAAGAAAGAAGGCGTGATCGAGATCGAAGGCACGGTTGTCGAAGCGCTCCCGAACGCGATGTTCCGGGTAGAGCTGAGCAACGGGCACAAGGTCCTCGCCCATATCAGCGGCAAGATGCGTCAGCACTACATCCGCATCCTTCCTGAGGACAGAGTCGTCGTCGAGCTCTCGCCGTACGACCTGACCCGCGGTCGGATCGTCTACCGGTACAAGTAACCAGCCGATCAAAGAAGCAGTGAGGTCCTTCTGATGAAGGTCAACCCGAGCGTCAAGCCGATCTGTGACAAGTGCAAGGTGATCCGTCGCCACGGCCGCGTCATGGTGATCTGCGAGAACCCTCGCCACAAGCAGCGCCAGGGCTAACAACTACATCCAAGAAATCGTGATCGCTGCCCACGGCAACGTGGGTTCACCTCCGGACCAGAGGCCGGAGCCCCGGACATGGATGGGGACGCGACACGACCCGACACCTCTGGGAGAACCGAAGGAGACTGCCTTTCATGGCACGCCTCGTTGGTGTGGATCTCCCGCGCGAGAAGCGCATCGAGATCGCACTCACCTACATCTACGGCATCGGCCGTACCCGCGCCCAGCAGGTCCTCGCGGCCACGGGTGTGGACCCCAACATGCGGGTCCACCAGCTGGGTGACGAGGAGCTCGTCAAGCTCCGCGACGAGATCGAGGGCAACTTCAAGATCGAGGGTGACCTCCGTCGTGAGGTCCAGGCGGACATCCGCCGCAAGATCGAGATCGGCAGCTACCAGGGCCGCCGGCACCGTCAGAACCTTCCCGTCCGCGGCCAGCGGACCAAGACCAACGCCCGCACCCGCAAGGGTCCGAAGCGCACCGTTGCCGGAAAGAAGAAGGCCAAGTAATGCCCCCGAAGACTCGTCAGGCTGCGGCCAAGACCAAGGTCCGCCGCAAGGAGAAGAAGAACGTCGCTCAGGGCGAGGCCCACATCAAGAGCACGTTCAACAACACCATCGTCACGATCACCGACCCGACCGGTGCGGTGATCTCGTGGGCCTCTGCCGGCACCGTCGGCTTCAAGGGCTCGCGCAAGTCGACCCCGTTCGCCGCACAGATGGCCGCCGAGGCCGCTGGTCGCCGGGCGATGGATCACGGCATGAAGAAGATCGACGTCTTCGTCAAGGGCCCGGGCTCGGGCCGCGAGACGGCGATCCGCTCGCTGGGTGCGATCGGCCTCGAGGTCGGCACCATCCAGGACGTGACCCCCACCCCGCACAACGGATGCCGGCCGCCCAAGCGCCGCCGCGTCTGATCCGACCAGAGACCTAAGGAGCTACTGAATCATGGCCCGCTACACCGGCCCCATGACCAAGAAGTCGCGCCGTCTCGGTGTCGACCTCGTTGGTGGTGACGCTTCCTACGAGCGTCGTCCCTACCCGCCCGGCCAGCACGGCCGCGGCCGCATCAAGGAGTCGGAGTACCTCCTGCAGCTTCGTGAGAAGCAGAAGGCGCGTATCTCCTACGGCATCCTCGAGAAGCAGTTCGTCCGCTACTACCACGAGGCCTCGCGCCGTCCTGGCAAGACCGGTGACAACCTGCTGCAGCTGCTCGAGTGCCGCCTCGACAACGTGGTCTACCGTGCCGGGTTCGCCCGAACGCGCCGCCACGCCCGCCAGCTGGTGAGCCACGGCCACTTCCTGGTCAACGGCAAGAAGGTCAACATCCCCTCCTTCCAGGTCACGCAGTACGACGTGATCGACGTCAAGGAGAAGTCGCTGGAGACGACTCCGTTCATCGTGGCTCGCGAGACCCACGGCGAGCGCGTCGTACCGGCGTGGATGGAGGCCCTGCCCAACCGCATGCGGATCCTGATCCACCAGCTCCCGGTCCGGGCCCAGATCGACATCCCGGTCCAGGAGCAGCTCATCGTCGAGTACTACTCGAAGAAGTGATGACTGGCCGGTGGTCGCATCCGCGGCCACCGGCACCCACCCCTTGAAGTCGAGGCCCTCAAATAGTGGTCGGCCTCGGGAAGGAAACAACCAGTGCTTATTGCACAGCGCCCCAGCCTCTCTGAAGACGTCGTCGACGACTACCGCTCGCGCTTCGTCATCGAGCCGCTCGAGCCCGGCTTCGGCTACACGCTCGGCAACTCGCTTCGCCGTACCCTCCTCTCCTCGATCCCGGGTGCCTCGGTCACGAGCATCAAGATCGACGGAGTGCTCCACGAGTTCTCCACGATCTCGGGTGTCAAGGAGGACGTCACCGAGATCATCCTGAACCTGAAGGACCTCGTCGTCTCCTCCGAGCACGACGAGCCGGTCACCATGTACCTGCGCAAGCAGGGCCCCGGTGAGGTCACCGCTGCCGACATCGCGCCGCCGGCCGGCGTCGAGGTGCACAGCCCCGACCTGAAGATCGCCACCCTGAACGACAAGGGCAAGCTCGAGATGGAGCTGGTCGTCGAGCGCGGCCGCGGCTACGTCTCGTCCGCCCAGAACAAGGGTGCCGACAACGAGATCGGCCGCATGCCCGTCGACTCGATCTACAGCCCGGTCCTCAAGGTCACCTACAAGGTCGAGGCCACCCGTGTCGAGCAGCGCACGGACTTCGACAAGCTGATCATCGACGTCGAGACCAAGCAGTCGATCCGTCCGCGCGACGCGATCGCCTCCGCGGGCAAGACGCTCGTCGAGCTCTTCGGGCTCGCCCGTGAGCTCAACGTCGAGGCGGAGGGCATCGACATCGGCCCGTCGCCCGTCGACGAGCAGCTCGCTGCCGACCTCGCCCTCCCGGTCGAGGACCTGCAGCTCACCGTCCGTTCCTACAACTGCCTCAAGCGTGAGGGCATCCACACCGTGGGTGAGCTCATCTCGCGCTCGGAGCAGGACCTGCTCGACATCCGCAACTTCGGTGCCAAGTCGATCGACGAGGTCAAGGCGAAGCTGCACGAGATGGGCCTCTCCCTCAAGGACAGCGCTCCCGGCTTCGACCCGTCGGCAGTCCTTGCTGCCTACGACGAGGACGAGGACGACTCGTTCGTCGAGGACGAGCAGTACTGAGCTGATTGCGCGAGCGTGTCTCCGGCGGAGGCGGGGCGGAGGCGAGCAAGCTCGCGGACGCCGCGTCTGCCTCCTGACACGCTGCCGCACCACAACTGCACATCTGTAGAGAGAAACAACTATCCGGGTACCTCGTACGGCCCGGGAGAATTGAGTAAGCATCATGCCTACCCCTAAGAAGGGCGCTCGTCTCGGCGGCAGCCCGGCTCACCAGAAGCTGATCCTGAGCAACCTCGCGACCAGCCTGTTCGAGCACGGCCGCATCACCACGACCGAGGCCAAGGCCCGTCAGCTCCGTCCGCTCGCGGAGAAGCTGATCACCAAGGCCAAGAAGGGCGACCTGCACAACCGTCGCCTGGTGCTGAAGACCATCCGTGACAAGGGCATCGTGCACGAGCTCTTCACCGAGATCGCGCCGAAGTTCGCGGAGCGTCCCGGTGGCTACACCCGCATCACCAAGGTCGGTCCGCGCAAGGGCGACAACGCCCCGATGGCGGTCATCGAGCTGGTGACCGAGGCGTACGTCGCGAAGGCCACCACGGCCAAGCCCGCGAAGGCCGAGCCGGCCGCTGAGGCACCGGTCGAGACCGAGGCCGCCGAGGCTGAGGTCGTCGAGACCGAGGCTGCTGAGACCGAGGCCCCCGAGGCAGAGGTCGAGGAGGCTCCGGCTGCCGAGGCCGAGGTCGCCGAGGAGGCTCCGGCCGGCGACACCGCCGAGGACGAGGCCGACAAGGCCTGACCTGCTCCCGTCGAGGCCCGTCACCGCAAAGGTGGCGGGCCTTCGTCGTGGACCGATGGGAGGATGGGCCGATGCGGCTGCGGATCGACCTCGCCTACGAGGGCACCGACTTCCACGGCTGGGCCGTGCAGCCCGGGCTGCGGACGGTGCAGGGGTCGCTGGAAGAGGCGCTCGCCACGGTCCTGCGTTCTCCCGTCGCGGTCACCTGCGCGGGGCGCACCGACACCGGCGTACATGCGCGTGGGCAGGTCGTGCACGTGGACGTCGAGCCCGAGACCCTGGCGACCGCCGCGGGTCGCAGTCCGCTGTCCCCGGCGCAGTCGCTGTCGCGTCGGGTCAACGGCGTGCTGCCGGCCGACGTACACGTGTCGCGGGTGACAGAGGCGCCTGAGGGTTTCGACGCGCGGTTCTCGGCACTGTGGCGTCGCTACGCCTTCCGCATCGCCGACGAGCCGAACGTCGTCGACCCGCTGGTGCGCCGGCACGTGCTCAGCTGGCCGCGGCTCCTCGACGTCGCGGCGATGAACCACGCAGCCACCCGCCTGGTCGGCGAGCACGACTTCGCGGCGTTCTGCAAGAAGCGTGAGGGCGCAACGACGATCCGCACGCTGCTCGACCTCTCCTGCCGTCGCGACGCTGACGGCGTCCTGGTGGCGACGGTTCGTGCGGACGCGTTCTGCCACAACATGGTCCGGTCGCTGATGGGCTGTCTGGTGGCCGTCGGTGAGGGGCGGCACGCGCCGGACTGGGCGGGCGAGGTGCTCGCGGTCGCCGCGCGCGACCCGAGAGTAGGCGTGCTGCCGCCGCACGGGCTGACCTTGGAGGAGGTCGGCTACCCCCTCGACGCGGACCTGGCCGCGCGAGCCGATGCTGCGAGGACGGTGCGGACCCTTGGGTGAGCACTACTTCTCCGCCGACCCTTCCGTGGCCTTCAAACGGCTACCGGTCCGCGCCGAGGTCTGGGGCCGCACGCTCGAGCTGATCAGCGGTTCGGGGGTCTTCGCGCAGGGACGCCTCGACGTAGGCACCGCCGTGCTGTTCCGCGAGACCGACCCGCCCAACGGCGGTGGCACCTTCCTCGACCTCGGGTGCGGCTACGGCGTGGTGGCCGCCGCCCTGGCCACGGTGGCCCCGTCCGCGGACGTGTGGGCGGTCGACGTGAACGAGCGTGCCGTGCTCCTCGCCGCGGAGAACGCAGCCGCCCTCGGCCTGGCCGACCGGCTGCACGCGCGCCTGCCCGACCAGGTACCCGACGACTTGGTCTTCGACGAGATCTGGTCGAACCCGCCGATCCGCGTCGGCAAGCAGGCGCTGCACGACCTGCTGCTGCGCTGGCTGCCTCGGCTGACACCGGGCGGGAGGGCCGTCATGGTCGTCGGCCGCAACCTGGGTGCCGACTCGCTGCAGCGCTGGCTGGGGGAGCAGGGCTACCCGACGACGCGACTCGCGAGCGCCAAGGGCTTTCGGGTGCTCGAGACCCGACGCGGTTGAGAGCTGGCGCCGATGGCGCCATGGCCACGATCCAGGTCAAGAACGTCCCGGAGGAGACCCACCGGATCCTCCGCGTCCGTGCGGCCGCGGCCCACCGCTCGCTGCAGGAGTACCTCCTCGCGCTGCTGATCAAGGAGGCATCGACTCCTCCCCTGGACGAGGTGCTCGACCGAGCGCGGTCATGCACCGGCGGATCGGTGACCTTCGACGAGGCGGCTCGGCTGATCAGGGCCGACCGTGATCGTCGCTGACGCGAGCGCGATCCTGGTCGCGCTGGTGGACGACGGGCCGTTCGGCGAGCAGGCGTGGAGGCGGCTTCGAGGCCAGACCCTGGCAGCACCACACCTGGTCGACCTCGAGGTGACGTCCGTGATTCGTGGAATGCAACCGGGCGGTCGGCTGAGCGACAGTCGCGCGCTGGGCGGGCTCGACGATCTCGCCGACCTGGCGCTGGTGCGTGCTGAGCACCGGCTCTTCCTGCATCGGTGCTGGGAGCTCCGGGACAACCTGACGGTCTACGACGCCTGCTACGTCGCCCTCGCCGAACTCCTGCAGACCACCCTGGTGACCGCCGACGCTCGCCTCGCCCATGCGCCGGGTCTCCGCTGCGCGGTCGAGGTCCTCAGAGCTGCTTGACGACCTTGTCGCCCGGCCGCACGACGCCCTCCACGACCACGCGCGCGTTGAGGCCGCGCAGCCGCAGTGGCCTGCCGACCGGGCCGTTGACGAAGCGCATCGCCTCGGCGCCGAACCGCTCGACGAACTTCGCGCAGCCGGTGTGTGGCTGGGCGGTGACCTCGATGACGGCCTCGCCGATCGCCAGTCGCGTGCCGGCCGGGAGGTTGTCATGCGACAGGTCCAGGTCGAGGAAGAGCTGGTCTCCGGCAAGCGCCCGGCGGTCGGGATCGCCGGCCAGGAAGGTCACCAGCGGGGCACTCATCACGTTGAGCTGCATGTCGGGGTGCGACGAGCCGTCCGACGTGCGCTTGCTGCCGCGAACCTTCCAGGTGTCGCCCTCGAGGCCGTCGGCGACGGTCAGCCGGCCCTCGTCGAGCACCTCTCGCATGCCTCCCGCGGGCCGTCGTACGACGAGGTCCAGCGTGCCGAGGTCTTTCGGGGCCAGCTGCAAAGTGACGACGAACGCCTCCAGCTCAGCGGTCGTGCGGTGAGTCATGGCTCCATTCTGGCGGCTGTCGCAACGGGTTTGCTTGGATGGTCATGTGAGCGACGTCTGGCCACCTGTCGAGGTCCGTGCCGTGACCGACACCTTCCTCTCCCTCGCGGACGAGACCGCTCCCGGGCTGGTCGAAGGGCTGTACCTGCACGGCTCGATCGGCTTCGAGGAGTGGTACGCCGGCCGCAGCGACATCGACTTCGTGGCTGTGCTCGGCCGCGACGCCCCTGTCGAGCTGCTGCGCGACCTCCATGCGGGCGTTGTCGAGACCTTCCGGCGGCCGGCGTTCGACGGGTTCTTCTGCTCCTGGGACGACCTGGCCGCCGGGCCGGCCGGGCTCGAGCTGCCCTGCGCCCAGGACGGCATGTTCTACGACGAGGGAACGCTCGACGTGCATCCGGTCACGTGGCACGAGCTCGCCTTCCACGGCGTACGCCTGCGCGGGCCGCGGCTTGACGACGTCAAGATCTGGACCGACCAGGCGGCCCTGCGGAGCTACACCCGCGACAACCTCCGCGACTACTGGGCCGAGCAGGTCGAGGTGCTGCGCCGGTTCCCCGACGAGGCGGGGAAGCCCGAGATCGTCACCTGGTACGTGCTCGGCACCGCCCGACTGCACCACCTGCTGGCCACCGACCGGCTCACCTCCAAGACCGGCGCCGGCTACTACGCGGAGCGGGTCTTCGACCCACGATGGCACGAGCTGCTCGGGGAGGCCCTCTCGTACCGCGCGCTCGGTGTCACCTCGGCGGACTACGAGGCCGCCCGGATGGCGGAGCAGGTCGTGGAGTTCGCTGCGTTCGTGGTGCAGGACGGGCTCGCACTGCCGCTTTAGTCAGTTTGACAAATAAGGTTCGAACGGCTCATGATTGTCTTACCGACAATAAAGGAGTCGAGATGGCTGACATCACTAGGTACCCGTTCCTCCGGCACCTCGGGAGCACCGCGACGTCGTACGTCGAGCTGGTGCGCGACGGGCGCACATCCATGTCCGGCGTGGGCCGGAGCTTCTGGTTCCGCGCCCTGGGCGCCACCCTCTCCGAGGTCCCGGTCGACGACCGTGAGCTGCCGGTGGTGCTGCGCTGCCGGACCTCCGACCTGCAGGACGTCACCGCCCAGGGGACGGTCACCTTCCGTATCTCCGACCCGGCTGCCGCGGCGTCGCGGATCGACTTCGGCATCGACCCGGCGAGCGGCCAGTGGCGGGCGACGCCGTTGCAGCAGGTGGCAGGCGTCATCACCGAGAGCGCGCAGCAGCAGGCCCTGGCGTACCTCGCCGGGGTCCCGCTGGCGCAGGCTGTGGTGGCGGTCGAGCAGGTGCGGCAGGCCGTCGTGGACGGACTCGCCGCCGACCCGCAGCTCTCCTCGATGGGAGTCACCGTGATCGGCGTGCGGGTGATGGCGGTCCGCGCCGATCCCGAGGTCGAGCGCGCCATGCAGACCCCGGCCCGCGAGGGCGTGCAGCAGGAGGCGGACCGTGCGACCTTCGAGCGCCGCGCCCTCGCCGTCGAGCGCGAGGCCGCGATCGGCGAGAACGAGCTGACCAACCAGATCGAGCTCGCCCGCCGCGAGGAGCAGCTCGTTGCGCAGCGCGGCGCCAACGCGCGTCGCGAGACGGAGGACGAGGCCGGCCGGCTGCGGGTGATCGGCGAGGCGAAGGCCGAGGCCGAGGCCGCGGCGCTGGCGGCGTACCGGGCCGTGCCCGAGGGCGTGCTGCTCGCGCTGGTGCTCAAGGAGCTGGCGGGGAACCTGCCGGACGTGGGCAGCCTGGTGCTGACCCCCGACCTCCTGGCCCCGGTGCTGGCCCGGCTCGGCAGCCGGTCATGACCGCGCCACGCGTGGTGGTGGTGCATCGGCGCAGCGAGTACGACGAGCTGCTCGACCGCCACGGCACCCGCGGCCAGGCCGAGTTCTTCCTCCGCACCCGCGGGCGCTCTCTGGAGACCGTCACGACGACGCACGACCAGCTCGCCGACGCGTTGCGGGTCGTGCGGGCTGCGATCCCGCGCGACTGGCGGCAGGGGTCGCGTGGAGCGAGCCGAGCTGCCGCGGTTCCTCTTCGAGCCCGGTGACGTGGTCGTCGTGGTCGGCCAGGACGGCCTGGTCGCCAACGTCGCGAAGTACCTCGAGGGCCAGCCGGTGCTCGGCGTCGACCCGGGTGTCACCGGCAACCTCGGGGTCCTGACCCGGCACGAGCCGAGTGCCGCGAGCCGGCTTCTCCCGTACGTGGCGGGGGCGCGCGCCGAGGAGCGGACGATGGTCGAGGCGGTCCTGGACGACGGACAGGTGCTGGTCGCCCTCAACGAGGTGTACGTCGGGCACGCGTCCCACCAGACCTCGCGCTACCGGCTCACGACTCCCGCCGGCCGGGAGCGGCAGGCCTCCAGCGGGCTGATCGTCGCCACGGGCACGGGTGCCACCGGCTGGTGCCGGTCGGCCTGGCTGGAACGGCACAGCGACCTGACCCTGCCCGCGCCCTGCGACCCGGTGCTCGGCTGGTTCGTCCGGGAGGCCTGGCCGTCGCCGGCCACCGGCACGTCGTACACCGAGGGGCTGCTTGCTCCCGGTACGGCCCTGGAGCTCTCGGTCGAGTCCGACCGGCTGGTCGTGTTCGGCGACGGGCTCGAGTCCGACTGCCTCGCTCCCACCTGGGGACAACAGGTCGTCGTACGCCGGTCGGAGCGGGTCCTTCGGCTCGTCGCCTAGCGCTCGCCTGGTTGTGCGGGCGCGTCGCGGGCATGATGAGGCCATGGGCACCTATGTGTTCGACTTCGCGCAGGGCAACAAGGACCAGAAGGACCTCCTCGGCGGCAAGGGAGCCAACCTCGCGGAGATGACCAACCTCGGGCTTCCCGTCCCGCCCGGGTTCACGATCACCACCGAGGCGTGCCGGGCGTTCCTGGCCTCAGGCGACATGCCCGAAGGTCTGGCCGACCAGGTCACGCAGCACCTCGCCGCGCTCGAGGAGGCGATGGGCAAGCGCCTCGGTGATGCCGAGGACCCGCTGCTGGTCTCGGTCCGCTCCGGTGCCGCTGCCTCGATGCCCGGGATGATGGAGACGGTGCTCAACGTCGGGCTCAACGACGAGAGCGTCGTGGGCCTGGCCAAGCAGGCGGGCGACGAGCGGTTCGCCTGGGACTCCTACCGCAGGCTGCTGTCGATGTTCGGGCGCACGGTGCTCGGCGTCGACGGCTTCGACGACGCGCTGGACGACGTCGCCTCCGGCCGAGCCGACACCGCGCTCGACGCGGGCGACTGGCAGCGGGTCGTCGAGGCGTTCAAGGGGCTGATCCAGAATGCGACCGGTCGGGAGTTCCCGCAGGACCCGCGCGAGCAGCTCGACCTCGCCGTGCGCGCGGTCTTCGAGTCCTGGAACACCGACCGAGCCGTGCTGTACCGCCGCCAGGAGCGCATCCCCGGCGACCTCGGCACCGCCGTGAACGTCTGCTCGATGGTCTTCGGCAACCTCGGCGAGGACTCCGGCACCGGCGTCGCGTTCACCCGCGACCCGGCCAGCGGCGCCCAGGGCATCTACGGCGACTACCTCCAGAACGCCCAGGGTGAGGACGTCGTCGCCGGCATCCGCAACACCGTGCCGCTCGCCGACCTCGAGACCATCGACAAGGCGTCGTACGACGAGCTGCTCGGCATCATGCAGACCCTCGAGGAGCACTACCGCGACCTCTGTGACATCGAGTTCACGATCGAGCGCGGCAAGCTCTGGATGCTGCAGACCAGGGTCGGGAAGCGTACGGCGGGCGCGGCGTTCCGCATCGCCACCCAGCTCGTCGACCAGGGACTGATCGACCTCGACGAGGCCGTACGCCGGGTTCGGGGCGACCAGCTCGCGCAGCTGATGTTCCCGCAGTTCAAGGCGTCCTCCTCCCGGAAGCTGCTGACCAAGGGGATGAACGCCTCGCCCGGTGCCGCCGTCGGAGCTGCGGTCTTCTCCTCGGAGGAGGCGGTCGCCCGCGCCGAGGACGGCGAGGCCGTCATCCTGGTCCGGCGCGAGACCAACCCCGACGACCTGCACGGCATGGTCGCCGCGCGGGGCATCCTCACCTCGCGCGGAGGCAAGACCTCCCACGCCGCGGTCGTCGCACGCGGCATGGGGCGCACGTGCGTGTGCGGCGCTGACGAGCTCGAGGTGGACGCCCGGGCCGGGCTGTTCCGGGCTCCCGGACGGGTCGTCGTGCACGAGGGTGACGTCATCTCGATCGACGGCACGACGGGCGAGGTCTTCCTGGGTGAGGTCGAGGTCGAGGACTCGCTCGTGGTGCGCCACTTCGAGGGCGACGACGTGGAGGACGAGCTCGTCGAAGCGGTGGCCCGGCTGCTCGGTCACGCCGACGAGCGGCGCCGGCTCGGCGTACGTGCGAACGCGGACACCCCCGACGACGCCGCCCGGGCTCGTCGCTTCGGCGCGCAGGGGATCGGCCTCTGCCGCACCGAGCACATGTTCCTCGGCGAGCGCCGTGCCCTGGTGGAGGCGCTTATCCTGGCCGACGGCGACCACGCGCGAGAGAAGGCCCTGGCGGACCTGCTGCCGCTGCAGCGCAGCGACTTCGAGCGGATCCTGGAGGCGATGGACGGGCTGCCGGTCACCATCCGGCTGCTCGACCCACCGCTGCACGAGTTCCTCCCCGGCTTCACCGAGCTGTCCATGCGGGTCGCGGTCGCCGACGCTGTCGGCCGGGCCAAGAAGCGCGACGTACGCCTGCTCGACGCGGTCAAGCGCCTGCACGAGGAGAACCCCATGCTCGGCCTGCGTGGGGTCCGCCTCGGCATCGTCATCCCCGGGTTGTTCACGATGCAGGCCCGGGCGATCCTGGAGGCCACCGCCGCTCGGCAGAAGGCCGGAGGAGACCCGCACCCGGAGATCATGATCCCGCTCGTCGGAGCCGTGCAGGAGCTCGAGCTGGTGAAGTCCGACATCGTCGACGTCGCCCGCACCGTGGAGCAGGAGACCGGCACGACGCTGTCGTTCAAGATCGGCACGATGATCGAGCTGCCCCGGGCGGCGATGACCGCGGACGCGATCGCGGAGGCCGCGGAGTTCTTCTCCTTCGGCACCAACGACCTCACCCAGATGACCTGGGGCTTCTCCCGCGACGACGTCGAGGCGTCGTTCTTCTCGGCGTACCTGGAGAAGGGCATCTTCGGTGCCTCGCCGTTCGAGACCCTGGACCGCGACGGCGTCGGAGCACTGGTGCGCGTGGCCGTGGAGAAGGGACGGGCCACCCGGCCCGACCTGCACCTGGGAGTCTGCGGCGAGCACGGCGGGGACCCGGACTCGGTGCACTTCTTCGAAGAGGTCGGCCTGGACTACGTGTCGTGCTCGCCCTTCCGCGTGCCGGTCGCCCGGCTCGAGGCGGGCCGGGCCGTGTTGGGGTGAGATGTGGCGCGAGCGCCTTGGCGGCTGCGCCACACTGGAGGTCACCGTCGAAGGGGGAGTCCGATGAAGCGATCCGTGCTGCCTGCCGTGCTGGCCCTTGTGCTAGCCCTCGTGCTGGCCGGCTGCAGCGACTCCGACGAGCCCGAGGGCGACGGCTCGAAGCCCGGTGGGAGCCCCTCCGGCACGTCCGACGGCGAGTCCGCAACGGGCGTCGAGAACCTCGAGTTCCCCAAGGGGACCAGGCTGCCCCACGCGACGAAGAAGGCCAGGAAGCAGGGCTGGAAGACGGTTCCGTACCAGCGCCCGTTCGAACCGTGCTACCCGGACCCGCTGTCGCTGAAGTCGGACGCGCAGCGCACCGCGTCGCACACAGCGACCGACTCGGGACCGACGATGGCCCAGGTCGAGCAGGTCGAGCTCTACACCAGCGCCAAGGCCGCCGGGTCCGCGCTCGAGGAGCTGCGCGACGCCGTCGCCGAGTGCGACGGCAAGGAGGTCCAGCAGGGCTTCGCCCGCAAGTGGGCCGTGGCGAAGACCAGCCAGACGCTCGCGGACGCGGACGAGTCGTTCCTTGTTTTCGGGTGGTACGTCTCCGCCGATGGTGACCCCGGTCCGCCCGGTGGCCCGGTCGTGACGGTGGTCCGGGTGGGCAACGCCGTCTACACCCTGGCGGCCGACGGGACGACGTCGTTCGTGGAGGAGAGCAACCGGCTGGACGCCGCGCTGGTCTACGAGGAGGAGGCTGCGGCCTACCTCCCGGAGCTGAGCAAGCTCGGCGCCTAGGAGCCCCGCTACGAGTCCTGGTCCGGGGACAGCGCCTTGGTCAGCTGCTCGACCAGGTCCTGCAGCTTCTCCGGGTCGTCGAGGTCCCCGAGGTCGCCCAGCCCGCCCACGGCCGACTCGGGCATGTCCTGGTCGCCATGGGTCTGCTCCATCCAGTGGTCCCAGAGCGTCCCGGCCTTCGCGTCGAGCTCGGTCACGAGCACGGCCCGGACGTCCTTGCCGGTGACGGTCTCGAAGGCGTGCTCGGTCACGACCGCGTGCAGCGCGTCGCGGACGCGGCCGGCGCCGTACTGCTTGTCGAGTGTCATCCAGAACCACGCGGCCTTGGCATAGATCACGCCGCCGTACTGCTGGGGAGAGTCGAACTCGTCTGTGGCCTGGTCCGCGACGGCGTCGTCGCCGCGCTGGTAGCCGGAGGCCATCTGCGCCTCGCACACGTCCTCCGCGTCGTCGCGGGTCGTCCGAAGCACCAGGCAGGCGGAGTACTGGGCGAGCGGCTCGTCGACGACCGGCGCCGCGATCGAGTCGTTGCCGACCAGGATCGTCCACCACTCGTGGCCCACCTCATGGGCGATCGTCCAGGCCCGGGTCGTCTCCAGGACGGTGCCGAGGTCTCCGCCGCCGAGCAGTGGGCCGAGCAGCTCGCCGAGGTCGCCCAGCTCACCGAGGTCACCGAGGTCGCCGAGCCCTGGGAGGCCGCCGGAGAACGCACCGGACTCGATCCAGGTCGCGCCGGGCCACTCCATGCCGGCCACCGCTCCGCCGAGCGGGCTGGACACGACGTCGAACTCCTTCCACGGGTAGCCTCCGAAGCTCTCGGACAGCACCTTGATCGCCGCCTCGGTCTCGTCGAGCACGCCGTCGAGGGCCTTCGCGCCCGCCTTGGGTGCGTAGGCCGTGACTGTCACGTCACCGACCTTGCGCGACTTCTGCTGGTAGTCGCGGACGACCAGCGCCGACAGGTCCCGCATGCCCGTGCCGTACGACGTGACGGTGGTCGTGTCGCCCTTGCTGGTCTCGTCGCCACGGACGCCACCGTCGATCACCGTCCAGCCCTTCGGCACGGTCAGCCGCAGGCTCAGGTCCGCCGCGGGGAAGTTGCTGATGTCGCCGTAGCCGCTGGGATCCGCGTCGGCACGCACGCCCGCAGGCATCCAGATCGGGAACCAGTGGCCCAGGCTCATCGACGCCCGGTGCCGCGCCAGCAAGCCGATCTGGGCGGGGTCGAGGCTGCCGCCGAGAGCGTCGAGGATGCCGGCCGGCTCGGTCTCGGGGAGCGTGTAGGAGAAGGGGATCTGGACCTCGACGTCGGCGTCGTGGCCGTCGGGCAGCGAGACGGTCAGCAGCCCGTCGGTGCGCACCGCCTTCACCGACGCGCCGTCGACGGTGACCGGCTTGTCCGCGGGCGAGGCCTCGAAGGACTCGAGCCCGGCGAAGTAGCGGAAGGACGCCTCGGCGGCGTCGGCGCCTATGGGCAGCCGCGCCCGCACGACGCCCTCGACCTTGCCGGTCGACGGGTCAGCCTCGGCCCTCACGTCGATGCGCGGCGCCTCCCGCTCGAACTCGCTGTCGTCGAGCAGGGCTCGGCCGGTCGAGGTCATCGAGAGCGCGGGGTCGAGCGCGGCGAGCGCAACGGGTGCACTCTGCCTGGAGGCGGGCTCGGCGTCGTCCGCGCCGTCGCCCGTGCAGGCGGTGAGCAGGAGCGGCGCCGCTGCGAGCCAGAGCAGAGAGGTTCTTCGCATGGCCTAGACGAAACCACGCGGGGAGGCGCCAAACCAGCGGCGGTGCCGGATCTGTGGACAACGCCGGCAACGGATCGCGCGACGCGTGCGTCTGTAGGGCATGCTGAGCGAGGTCTCGACAGGCTCGACCACCACCGGAGTGGGGCGATCGACCACCGGAGTGGGGCGGGCGACCACCGGGGTGGGAGGGGGTGCTGGAAGCGTGGCCGACTTCGAGTCGTACGTCGCCGCGCGTGGGCCTGCGCTCCTCCGGTTGGCCTACGTGCTGACCGGCAACGAGTCCGACGCCCAAGACGTCGTCCAGGACGCGCTGTCGCGTGCGCTGCCGCGGTGGCAGCGGATCACCCAGGTCGATGACCCGGACGCCTACGTGCGGCGCATGGTCGTCAATGCGCACGTCTCGTGGTGGCGCAAGTTCCGGCGCAAGGAGTCGCCGGTCGACGAGGTCGTCCTTCCTGGCAATGCCGCCGGGGCCGACGAGAAGGCCGTCGTACGAGCAGGCAACGACGAGCTCTGGGCTGCGTGTGCACGGCTGCCCAGAGACCAGCGAGCAGCCGTTGTCCTGCGCTACTACGAGCAGCTGTCATACGCCGAGATCGCGGCCCTGACCGCGGTGGCCGAGGCCACCGCCCGGTCCCGGGTCCATCGCGGGCTGGCGACGCTGCGGACGGTGATGGGTGAGAGCGATGAGTGACTTCGAGCAGAGACTGAGCCAGACGCTCGACGGGCGGGCGGAGCACGCCCCAGGCGCCGAGGGGCTGGCGCGTGCGGCGCGGAGGCGGCACGCTCGCCGGCGCAACGCCAGGATGGCAGGCGCGGGCGTCGCGGCCCTGGCACTGGCCATCGGGGTGCCGTTCGCACTGGGCGGGCTGAGCCTCGGCGACGCCGACCCGCCCCTGGCCGGCCAGGGCAAAGAACCACGCGCGCACGCTGTCCCGCGGGAGTGGCGGTTCGAGAGCTACCGCAACGTCGAGTTCGCCGTACCGCCCGACTGGGGACACGGCAGTCTCGACGACTGGTGCGCCGGCGGTGGCGGAGTAGAGGAGTCCGGCCGCGTCGAGCGGCCGGGCGGCGCAGCGCTCTCCATCGGCTGTCCCAGCAGCGGCTACGGCGTGCGCGTCGACGGTGAGGGCGTGGCTACACCGCCGCCCGGCGCAGTGGTGCGCGAGGCAGAGGCCGGCGGGATCCCGATCGTGGTGGTGGCGACGAGCGAGGAGGTCGCCGACATCGTCGCCGGGTCACTGCGTGAGATCCCAGGCCAGGACTTCCACAGCTGCGATCCCGCCAAGGCCGTGCCCCCGCTGGGTGCGATGGAGTCGTCCTCGACCTTGGGCCGTGGCGGTGTGGTCACGATGTGCCGCTACGAGCTCGGCGTCGAAGGGCCCAACCTGGTCGACTCCGAAGGCGTCGGCGAGGCCGACGACGAGAGCTTCTGGCTCGGCGTGGAGTCCGCCGAGAAGGGCAAGGGTCCGGACTCGGGCCCGAGGACCTGCACCGACTCACCGGAGACCGAGGCCGTGCTGGTCAAGACCGGTGGCGAGGACTACGCCTGGGTCCACTACTCCGGCTGCGACGGCCACGGCATCGACATCGGCGGCACGACGTACAAGCTCAACGCCCAGGTCACCTACTGGACACTGCCGCGCGGGAGCTTCGCCGTGGACGGCTCGGTACCGCTCCCGAAGGAGCAACGCCGCTAATCCGCTCGCCACGGGACCCATCGCCGGGGGACACTCTTCGGCTGTGGGTCACGTGGAGGTCGCTGGGGTCCGGTACGAGCTGCCGGACGGCCGCGTGCTGCTCGACGACGTCTCCTTCCGCGTGGGGGAGGGCGCGAAGGTCGCGCTGGTCGGAGCGAACGGCGCGGGCAAGACAACCCTGCTGCGCATCGTGACCGGGGAGCTCACGCCACACGCCGGCGCCGTCACCAGGTCCGGTGGCCTGGGCGTGATGCGTCAGATGGTCGTCTCGACGGGCTCGGCCGGCGGGGCGGTGGCCACGGTCCACGACCTGCTGCTCGGCATCAGCCCGCAACGCGCCCAGCGGGCGGCCGCAGCCGTCGACGCCGCCGAGCTCGCTCTGATGGACAACGACGACGAGCGAACCCAGATGCGGTACGCCGAGGCGCTGACCGAGTGGGGCGAGGCTGGTGGCTACGACCTCGAGGTGACCTGGGACGTCGTGTGTACGGCGGCGCTCGGTCTGCCCTACTCGCGCGCGAAGCACCGGGACCTGACCACGCTCAGCGGCGGCGAGCAGAAGCGGCTCGTGCTGGAGTTCCTGCTGGGCGGGCCCGACCAGGTCCTGCTGCTGGACGAGCCCGACAACTTCCTCGACGTCCCTGCCAAGCAGTGGCTGGAACAGCGCATCCGCGAGTCGGCCAAGACGATCCTCTTCATCAGCCACGACCGGGAGCTGCTCGCCAACACCGCCACGCGCATCGTGACCGTCGAGCTGGGCGCGGCCGGCAACCTGGTGTGGACGCACCCGGGCGGGTTCTCGTCGTACCACGAGGCGAGGCGCGACCGGTTCGCCCGCTTCGAGGAGCTGCGCAAGCGCTGGGACGAGGAGCACGCGAAGCTGCGGGCCCAGATGCTGATGTACAAGCAGAAGGCTGCCTACAACTCCGACATGGCCTCCCGCTACCAGGCCGCCCAGACCCGGCTGCGCAAGTTCGAGGAGGCGGGCCCGCCGACGGCGCAGCCGCGCGAGCAGCAGGTGACGATGCGGCTCAAGGGCGGCCGCACCGGCAAGCGCGCAGTGGTCTGCGAGGCTGTCGGGCTGACCGGGTTGATGAACCCGTTCGACCTCGAGGTCTGGTACGGCGAGCGCGTTGCCGTGCTGGGCAGCAACGGCTCGGGCAAGTCGCATTTCCTGCGGCTGCTCGCCGGGGGCGGCACCGACCCCGACGTCGAGCACCGGCCGGTGGGCGACACCGAGATCGAGGCGGTGCGACACGAGGGGCGGGCCCGCCTCGGCGCTCGCGTGCGCCCGGGCTGGTTCGTGCAGACCCATGAGCATCCCGAGCTGGTGGGCCGGACCCTTCTGGAGATCCTGCATCGCGGCGACGAGCACCGGGACGGGATGGGCCGCGAGCAGGCGAGCCGGCGGCTCGACAAGTACGAGCTCGCGCACGCAGCCGACCAGCGGTTCGAGACGCTGAGCGGCGGGCAGCAGGCACGGTTCCAGATCCTGCTGCTCGAGCTCTCGGGTGCGACGCTGCTGCTCCTGGACGAGCCGACCGACAACCTCGATGTCGAGTCGGCGGAGGCGCTCGAGGAGGGCCTTGAGCTGTTCGAGGGCACCGTGCTCGCGGTGACCCACGACCGGTGGTTCGCGCGCGGCTTCGACCGGTTCCTGGTCTTCGGCCAGGACGGCGAGGTCTATGAGTCGCCTGCCCCGGTTTGGGACGAAGGTCGCGTCGAGCGCGCCCGCTGAGTGCGGGTTTGTCCTCTCGACAACCACAGCCCTGCGGCGCAAGGTCGGAGGCGGAGGGGATATCCGCCCTTACCTGAACCGGAGGTGGTGGACCATGCGCGCTCGCTGGTTCCTCCCGATCCTCATCGCACCCACCCTTGTCCTCGGTCCCGCGGTGGCAGCGTCGTACCCGGAGGTCATCCCACTGCCCGTCGACTGGGCCGGCGAGGGCATCGCCACGTCGGGGCACACGTTCTACGCGGGCTCCCTGCTCACCGGTGACATCTACCGCGGCGACCTTCGCTCGGGCGCCGGTGCGGTGTTCATCGACGAGGAGGAAGCCCTCGGGGCAGTCGGGCTGAAGGCCGACCGCCGGCACGGGCTGCTCTTCGTCTCCGGCGGTGGCAACGGGGACGCGCGGGTCTACGACCTCAGGACGGGCGACCGCGTGGCGGAGTACGCCTGGGGCCCGAACGTCCTGGTCAACGACGTCGTGGTCACCCGCGACGCGGCGTACTTCACCGACACGTTCTCACCGCAGATCTTCAGGGTGCCGATCGACCACGACGGGACACTGGGTCCGTCGACCACGATCGCGGTCACCGGACCGGCCGGGGTGCCCCACGCGGGGCTGGGGCTCAACGGCATCGACGCCACGCCCGACGGCAAGACCCTGATCGTGAACCACACCGACTTCGGCGGCCTCTACACGGTCGACCCGACGACCGGGGAGAGCGTGGAGATCGAGGTGACCGGAGGGACCCTGGCCGCCGGGACGCTCGACGGGCTACTTCGCGACGGCCACAGCGTGTGGGTGGTCGAGAACTTCCTGAACCGGGTCACGAAGGTCCGCATGAACCATGACTGGACCGCGGGCGAGATCACCGCGACCGTGACCCACCCGGCGTTCCAGATACCCGCGACCGTGGCGAGCCACGGGTCACGCCTGGTCGCGGTCAACGCGAAGTTCGACCTCGGCCTGCCTCCCCCGTTCGGTCCCGGCGCGCCGCCGGGCACGCCGTTCGAGGTCGTCCAGGTCAAGGCGCCGTAGGTCGAGGGGCCGCTCGCGCGAACGGGCAGGGCCCGGCGAGACCGCCGAGCCCTGCCGTCGCGTGTGTCAGAGGCTCTGCGCCGAGCCGTACAGGCTCTGCGCGACGGAGCCGAGGTACGGCCCCCACATGTAGGTCCTGAACTTGCCGCCGGTGTACTTGAAGGAGTTCACCGAGTTCAGCGTGCCCACACCGGTTGCGGTGTTGAAGCCGACGAACCACGGGCCACCCGACGAGCCGCCGGTCATGTTGCAGTTCAGGCCCTGGTCGGTGCTGCCGCCGAACGTGTCCTGGATGACCGTGCCCCAGCACCAGGCGATGTCCGAGCCGTCGTACGGAGAAGCCTGCGGGTAGCCGAACGAGTGCATCGTCTGGCCACGCGTCTGGTTGAACGCGATGCCCTGGCTTCCGACGGTGTCGGTCAGGCTGACGCCGTTGAGGTTGCTCATCACGGCGAACGCCACGTCGTGGTTGAAGTCGCCCGCGGTGCGCCACTGGGTGGTGGTGACCAGCGAGCGAGCCGTGAAGGTGCCGTAGGGCCGGGCGCCGTCGTCGTACGCAGGGACGAACGCGAAGTTGGTCGCATAAGCGCCGGGTCCCTCGTTGACGCAGTGGCCGGCGGTCAGCACCAGTGACTCGTTGGCGGAGGCCGTCGAGCTGCCGGAGCAGACGTAGTTCACGCCGGCCAGGGTGAAGAAGACCTTGCCGGTGGTGACCACGACCTTGCCGCCGCCGGTGTAGTAGCCGCCGGTGAACCCTGAGGTGCCCCCACCGCCGGGCTTGGCCTGAGGCTTGACGACAGTCGGCTTGCCGGCTGCGACCCGGCCGGTGGCCGAGGACTTGTCGCGGTCGGCCACGAGCCGCTCGCCCGGGACCGCGTTGCGCATCCGCTTGGCGGTCCAGTAGGACACGATCCGGTTGTGCTCTGCCTTGCTCGAGTCGAGGTGCTTGACCGCGACGTTCGAGGACTTGGCCACGCTCCGGCCCGGCGCCGCGTCGGCGACCGGTGCTGCCAGAGCAAGTGCTGCCACACCCGAGACGGCGACAGCCAGGAGTTGCTTGCGCATCATGTGCTCGATCTCCCTTCGGTGCCGCGGGTTGGTTGGTGCGACACCTGACGCGCAGAGTAGGCCTGTCTGAGGTGTCCGCGGAAGAGCGATGACGCAGGTTTTGGGCCAGTGCGGGCGTTTCCGGGACGACGAAGCCCCGGTCGCGATCGCGACCGGGGCTTCGTCGATGCCTTGCTGCTACTTCCAGCGCTCGGAAGCCGGGACGAAGTCCAGGGTGCGCGAGCCGGTGTAGATCTGCTTGGGCCGGGCGATCTTCTGCTCCGGGTCCTGCACGAGCTCGAGCCACTGCGCCAGCCAGCCCGACGTGCGCGGGATGGCGAACAGCACCGTGAACATCTCCGGCGGGAACTGCAGGGCCTCGTAGATCAGGCCGCTGTAGAAGTCGACGTTGGGGTAGAGGCGGCGCTTGACGAAGTACTCGTCCTCCAGCGCGATCTTCTCCAGCTCCTGCGCGATCTTCAGCAGCGGGTTGACCCCGGTGACCTCGAAGACGTCGTCGCAGGCCTTCTTGATGATCTTCGCGCGCGGGTCGTAGTTCTTGTAGACCCGGTGGCCGAAGCCCATGAGCTTCTCTTTGCCGTTCTTCACACCCTCGATGAACCCGGGGATGTTGTCGACCGTGCCGATGCGGCGCAGCATCCGCAGCACGGCCTCGTTGGCACCACCGTGCAGCGGGCCGTAGAGCGCGGCGATGCCGGCCGTGGTCGCGGAGTAGGGGTCGACCTGCGAGGAGCCCACGGAGCGCACGGCGTTGGTCGAGCAGTTCTGCTCGTGGTCGGCGTGGAGGATGAACAGCACCTCGAGCGCCTTGACCAGCCGCTCGTCGGCGGCGAACCTGGTCTCGCTCATCTTGAACAGCATCGAGAGGAAGTTGGCCGCGTAGCCGAGCTCGTTGTCGGGGTAGACGTAGGGCTTGCCCTGCGCGTGCCGGAACGACCAGGCGCCCAGCGTCGGCATCTTCGCGATCAGCCGCACGATCTGGATGTGGCGGTTGTCCGGGTCGGAGATGCGGCTCGACTCGGGGTAGAACGTCGACAGCGCGCCCACGGAGGCCAGCAGCATGCCCATCGGGTGGGCGTCGTAGCGGAAGCCCTCCATGAAGTTGCGGACGTTCTCGTGCACGAAGGTGTGGTAGGTGATCTCGTGCACCCAGGAGTCGTACTGCGCCTTGGTCGGCAGCTCGCCGTGGATCAGCAGGTAGGCGACCTCGAGGTAGGTCGACTTCTCGGCCAGCTGCTCGATCGGGTAGCCGCGGTACTCCAGGATGCCCTTGTCGCCGTCGATGAACGTGACGGCGCTGCGGCAGGAGGCGGTATTGGTGAAACCGGGGTCGTAGAGAGCAAGCCCCGGGTCCTCCTCGTTGACCTTGATGCGACCGAACTCGCCTGCCTTCACCGTGCCGTCGATGATGGGGACGTCGTACGACTCGCCGGTTCGGTTGTCGCGGATCGTCAGTGAATCGGTGGCGCCCGTGGTGTCGGCGCCTTCGGCAATCGCCGTGCTCTCGGTCACGTCGGCTCCTGTCAAGATGAGCGTGTGGCTACCGGCCCAACCTAGTCCCGTCCCCCTAGCCGAGGGAAACCGGCCTCGTTTTGACCACAGTGCGGAACCGGCGGTAGTCTTGTCGGTCGCGACTCCTGCCGCTTCTCGTGCCATGCCTGCGCGAGGGGCAGACCCGGACACCCGGATCGATCCGTCGATCCGCATCAGGCCGGGCAGTGTTCGTCAGAAAGCCGCAGCACCACCACCGACCACGGCATCCGCCGTGGCCGGAACACGAACGAGAAAGGCGCACCGACGTGCGTACGTACAGCCCGAAGCCCGGCGACATCCAGCGTGAGTGGTTCGTCATCGACGCCACCGACGTGGTCCTCGGCCGGCTCGCAGTGCAGACCGCGAACCTGATCCGCGGCAAGCACAAGCCCACCTTCGCCCCGCACGTCGACGGCGGTGACTTCGTCATCATCGTCAACGCCAACAAGGTCGCACTGTCGGGGAACAAGAAGGTCACCAAGCTGGCCTACCGCCACTCCGGCTACCCGGGTGGTCTCTCCGCGACGCCGTTCGGCGAGCTGCTGGAGAAGGATGCGCGCAAGGCCATCGAGAAGGCCGTGTGGGGCATGCTCCCCAAGAACCGACTGGGTCGCCAGATGCTGAAGAAGCTGAAGGTGTACGCCGGTCCGGAGCACCCGCACCAGGCCCAGAAGGCCACCCCGTTCGAGATCACGCAGATCTCGCAGTAGTCCACGCAGCCAGAGATACCTGAGGAACTTTCGTGACTGACACCACCACCGAGGCCGTGGACAACTCCGGCGACAACGCCGAGATCGAGGAGTCCTACCAGGTCGACGAGCAGGGCATCGCCTACAGCTCGGAGAGCGCCCCGTCCGCCGACGCCCCGCAGCGTCCCGCCACCATCGCCCCGGCCGGAGCCACCGGCCGTCGCAAGCAGGCCGTCGCCCGCGTGCGCCTGGTGCCCGGCACCGGCGTCTGGACCGTCAACGGCCGCGCGCTCGACAGCTACTTCCCGAACAAGCTGCACCAGCAGGTCGTCAACGAGCCCTTCGTCAACACCGACCTGGTCGGTCGCTTCGACGTGATCGCTCGCATCCATGGCGGCGGCATCACCGGCCAGGCCGGTGCGCTGCGCCTGGGTGTGGCTCGGGCGCTCAACGCCATCGACACCGAGGCCAACCGACCGTCGCTGAAGAAGGCCGGTCTGCTCACCCGTGACGCCCGCGTCATCGAGCGCAAGAAGGCCGGTCTGAAGAAGGCCCGCAAGGCGCCCCAGTACAGCAAGCGCTGATCCGGCTGCTGTGCCACGCGTCTTCGGGACCGATGGCGTCCGGGGTCTGGCCAACGTCGATCTGACGGCAGAGCTCGCCCTGGACCTGTCCGTTGCTGCCGCGCACGTCCTCGGCGAGGCCGGTGTCTTCGAAGGACACCGGCCTCGTGCCGTTGTCGGGCGCGACACCCGCATCTCGGGGGAGTTCCTCGAGGCGGCGGTGGTCGCGGGCCTCGCGTCGGCCGGGGTCGACGTACTCCGGCTCGGGGTGCTGCCCACGCCGGGCGTCGCCTATCTCACCGGCACGCTCGACGCGGACCTGGGCGTGATGATCTCTGCGTCGCACAACTCGATGCCCGACAACGGCATCAAGTTCCTGGCCCGCGGAGGCGTCAAGCTCGAGGACGCCATGGAGCACGCCATCGAGCAACGTCTCGAAGAGCCCTGGCAGCGGCCGACCGGCGCCGCGATCGGGCGGGTGGAGGACTATCCCGAGGCGGTCGCCGAGTACGTGGCGCACCTGGTCCGCACCACGACCCACCCGCTCGCCGGGCTCCGGATCGTGGTCGACTGCGCCGAGGGCGCTGCGTCCGACGCCGGCCCGCAGGCTCTGCGCGACGCCGGCGCGGACGTGACCGCGATCCACGCCCAGCCCGACGGGCTCAACATCAACGACAACTGCGGGTCCACGCATCTGACGTCGCTGCAGGAGGCCGTGCTCAAGGACCGTGCCGATGTCGGGTTCGCCTTCGACGGCGACGCCGACCGGTGCCTCGCCGTCGACCACACCGGCGAGGTCGTCGACGGTGACCAGCTGCTCGCGATCCTCGGGCTCGCGCTGCGCGACAACGGGTCGCTGAAGTCCGACACCGTCGTCGCGACGGTGATGAGCAACCTCGGGTTCGTGCAGGCGATGCGTCGAGAGGGCATCGGCGTACGTCAGACCAAGGTCGGCGACCGCTACGTCCTCGAGGCGATGAAGGCAGGCGGCTACAGCCTCGGCGGCGAGCAGTCGGGCCACCTCATCCTCAGCGAGCACGCCACGACCGGTGACGGCATCCTGACCGCGCTGCACGTGCTGGAGCGCATGGCGGTCACCGGCTCCTCGCTCCGCGAGCTCGCCTCGGTGATGACCCGCATGCCCCAGGTGCTCGTCAACGTCAAGGGCGTCGACAAGTCACGTGCCGACGACGACGCCGTACTCGCGGCTGCGGTCGCCGAGGCCGAGGCCGAGCTCGGGGAGTCCGGCCGCATCCTGCTGCGCCCGTCGGGCACCGAGCCGCTGGTGCGGGTCATGGTGGAGGCAGCGTCGTCGGAGCAGGCACAGACGATCGCCGACCGCCTCGCCCGGGTCGTCGAGCAGCAGCTCGCGCTGTAGCTACCGCCAGACCGGAGCGACGTTCTTGCGGTAGCCGCGCCCGAACACGCCGTTGATGATCGCCAGCACGGGTCCGGGCACCGTGCCCGTGACCGCCGCCTGCTCGTCCGGTGACGCGCCGTCGAGCACCCAGGCGAAGAACCGCCCGCCGCGCGCCGGGCTGACCTTGCCGAACGCCCTGCCCATCGCCTGGATCTCAGGGGTGTCGCGCTTGCTCAGGTAGACCTGCTCGATCTCCCGCTCCTCGTGGTCGAGGTGGGTCACCGTCGCGGTCTGCAGCCGCTGCATCGCCGCCAGGGCCGCCTGGGCCTCCTCGTGCCCCGCCGTGCGAGCCAGGGCCTGGATGCCACCTCGGGCCTCCGCCAGCGCCGCTGCCATCGTGTCGTGCTCGGCGTCCATCTCGGCGAGCAGGTCCCTGCTGACCCCGACCGCGACCAGCGCCGGCCAGGCGATCTCGTGCTCGCCGGTGTGGTGGTGGGAGAGCTGGTCGTCGAGGTTCTCCCAAGCCGTCGCGAGCTGGTCGGCCCTGGACAGGTCGCCCGGAGGGAACGAGCTCAGCGCGTTCACGAAGCGGGTGAGGTCACGCCGGAACGCTCCATGGATGGCCTTGTTCATGCTCATCTCGGTCATGGGCGCCAGCCTAGGCCTGTTCGGGGCCCGGCCGTCACAGCTTGCGCAGCCGCACCCAGCGGATCGAGTGGTCGGGCGCCTTGCGGAGCACGAGGGTCGCCCGCCCGCGGGTGGGGAGGATGTTCTGCTCCAGGTTGGGGCCGTTGATGGAGTCCCAGATGCGGTGGGACTCGACCAGCGCCTCGTCGTCGGTGAGGGCGGCGTACTTGGCGAAGTAGGAGCCGGGGTCCCGGAAGGCGGTCTCACGCAGGCGGAGGAAGCGGTCGGAGTACCACTGGCGGATGTCCTCCTTCGCGGCGTCGACGTAGACCGAGAAGTCGAAGAAGTCGCTGACGGCCAGGCCGGTCTTGCCGTCCTCGCGCACCCGGGCGGGCTGCAGCACGTTGAGCCCCTCGACGACCACGATGTCGGGCTGCTTGATGACCACGGCCTCGTCGGGGACGACGTCGTAGACCAGGTGGGAGTACGTCGGAGCAAGGACCTCCTCCTTGCCGGACTTGATGTCCATCAC
Source organism: uncultured Actinomycetota bacterium (assembly GCA_963765905.1). GTDB lineage: Bacteria > Actinomycetota > Actinomycetes > Propionibacteriales > Nocardioidaceae > SSC3. The sequence goes on along the minus strand of CAVXXY010000006.1, from coordinate 601,129 downwards.
GAACCGCAGCAGCGACTTGCGGTCGTAGGACTCGGGGAAGCCCTTGCGGTGCAGGATGCCGCGGCGCTCCAGCTCGGCGTTGGGGTAGAGGAAGCCGTCAGTGGTGACCAGCGCCACCGAGGGGTGGGCCGGCCAGTGCGCGAGCATGTGCTGCAGCACGCGCGCGGTCGTGGACTTGCCCACCGCCACCGAGCCGGCGACACCGATCACGAACGGGGTGCGAGGCGGCTGCGGCCTGTCCAGGAAGGCCTCCTGCGCCCGGTGGAGTGCTCCCGCGCTCTCGACGTACATCGACAGGAGCCGGGAGAGGGGGAGGTAGACCTCGTTGACCTCGTCGAGGTCCAGCCGGTCGGAGAGGCCCCTGACCTGACGGATCTCCTCCGGCGTCAGGGGCTGCTTCTCGTGGGTGCCGAGCTCCGCCCAGGCCGCCCGCTCGAGCTCGACGTACGGCGACGAGGCCGCCTGGTCCGAGCCCGCGTGGGATGGCATGGTCGGTATTGTTCCGCAACGCGCCTCGGCCCCCGCAGTCGGTCCAGTACCGCTCGGTAGTCTGTGTCCATGTGCGGAATCGTGGGCTACGTCGGGTCCCAGCAGGCCGAGGACATCGTGATCCGGGGGCTGCGGCGCCTGGAGTACCGCGGCTACGACTCCGCCGGAGTGGCTCTCGTGCATGACAACCGCATCGCCTCGGACAAGAAGGCCGGCAAGCTGTCCAACCTCGACAAGGCCCTGGCCGAGTCGCCCCTTCCCCAGTCCACGACCGGCATCGGCCACACCCGCTGGGCGACCCACGGGCCGCCGAACGACCGCAACGCTCACCCACACCTGGGGCAGCAGCGCCGCGTGGCGGTCGTCCACAACGGGATCATCGAGAACTTCGCCGCGCTGCGGGCCGAGCTGGAGACCGCGGGCCACGAGCTGCTCTCCGACACCGACACCGAGGTGGCCGCCCACCTGCTCGAGCAGGAGGTCGAGGGTGGTGCCGACCTCACGACGGCGATGCAGCGCCTCTGTCTCCGGCTGAAGGGCGCGTTCACGCTGGTAGCCGTCGACGCCCAGGACGACTCCCGGGTGGTGGCCGCGCGGCGCAACTCGCCCTTGGTCGTGGGCCTGGGTGACGGTGAGAACTTCCTCGCCTCCGACGTCGCCGCGTTCATCGAGCACACCCGTGAGGCCCTCGAGCTCGGGCAGGACCAGGTCGTCACGATCACGCGTGCGGGGGTGAGTGTCACCGACTTCGACGGCAACGCGGCCGAGGGCAGGCCCTACCACGTCGACTGGGACCTCTCCGCCGCGGAGAAGGACGGCTACGACTGGTTCATGCGCAAGGAGATCTTCGAGCAGCCGCACGCGGTGGCCGACTCGATGCTGGGCCGACACGACGCCTCGGGCCGGCTGCAGCTCGACGAGCTGCGGATCACCGACGGCGAGCTGCGCGACGTCGACAAGATCATCGTGATCGCGTGTGGCACCGCGTTCTACGCCGGCCTGGTCGCCAAGTACGCCATCGAGCACTGGACCCGCATCCCGTGCGAGGTCGAGCTCGCCTCGGAGTTCCGCTACCGCGACCCGATCCTCACCCGCGACACCCTGGTCGTCGCGATCAGCCAGTCCGGCGAGACGGCCGACACCCTCATGGCGATGCGCTACGCCCGCGAGCAGCGCGCCAAGGTGCTGTCGATCTGCAACACCAACGGCGCGACGATCCCGAGGGAGTCCGACGCCGTCATCTACACCCACGCCGGTCCGGAGATCGGGGTCGCCTCGACCAAGGGCTTCCTGACCCAGCTGGTCGCCTGCTACCTGCTCGGGCTCTATCTCGCCCAGGTCCGCGGCACACGCTACGGCGACGAGATCGCCAGCGTCGTGCGGGAGCTCGAGCAGACGCCGGCGAAGATCCAGCAGGTCCTCGACAACGCCGAGCAGGTCTACGAGCTGGCCCGCGAGCTGAGCTCGTCGCGCTCGGTGATCTTCCTGGGCCGGCACGCCGGCTATCCGGTGGCGCTCGAGGGTGCGCTCAAGCTCAAGGAGCTCGCCTACATCCACGCCGAGGGCTTCGCCGCGGGGGAGCTCAAGCACGGCCCGATCGCTGTGATCGAGGAGGGCCTCCCGGTCGTCTGCGTCGTACCGCCCCTGGGTCGGGACCAGCTGCACGACAAGGTGATCAGCGGCATCCAGGAGGTGCGGGCGAGAGGCGCGCGCACGATCGTGATCGCCGAGGAGGGCGACGAGATCGTCACGCCGTACGCCGACGTGCTGATCCGGGTGCCGAAGGTGCCGTCGCTGCTGCAGCCGCTGCTGTCCGTCGTACCTCTGCAGCTGTTCGCCTGCGAGCTGGCCAACTCCCTGGGGCACGACGTGGACCAGCCGCGCAACCTGGCCAAGTCCGTCACGGTCGAGTGAGCCCGCGAGTGCGCTCTTCTGCGGGGAGCACCCCGTGAGCATCGTCGGCGTCGGGGTCGACGTGGTCGACATCGCGCGCTTCGCCGAGTCGCTGGAACGCACGCCGACGCTGGGCGAGCGACTGTTCACCCCCGACGAGCGCAGCCGGCCGCTCTCGTCGCTGGCGGCCAGGTTCGCAGCCAAGGAGGCGATCGCCAAAGCGCTGGGCGCACCGCGCGGGATGGGCTGGCACGACGCGGAGATCGTCACCAATGACCTGGGCGCTCCCAGGTTCGTGATCCGGGGCACCGTGCAGGCTCGGGCCGAGGAGCTCGGCGTACGGACCGTGCACGTCTCGCTCTCACATGACGCCGGGATCGCCAGCGCGTTCGTGGTTCTGGAGGACTAGCGCGACCTACGCTGAGCCATGGACTCAGCACTGACCAGCGTCGGGCTCCCGGTTGCACTCGCGATCATCATGTTCGGCCTGGGGCTGGGTCTGACGGTCGACGACTTCCGCCGCATCGGCCGTGAGCCGAAGCCGGTCGTGGTGGCGCTGCTGGCGCAGCTGGTCCTCCTGCCGGCGATCTGCTTCGGGCTGGTGAAGCTGTTCGACCTCGACCCCGTGCTGGCGGTCGGCATGATGCTGCTCGCCGCGTCACCCGGTGGGACGACCGCGAACCTGTTCAGCCATCTCTTCCGGGGCGACGTCGCGCTCAACATCTCGCTGACCGCGCTGAACTCGCTGATCGCGGTGGCCACGCTGCCGGTCGTCGTCGGCTTTGCCCTCCGGCACTTCGACCCGCAGCTGGGCAACGACGACGTGGGGCTGCAGTTCGGCAAGACCGCCCAGGTCTTCGCCATCGTCCTGGTGCCGGTGGCGATCGGCATGGTCGTACGACGACGCAACGCCGGGTTCGCAGACCGGGCGGACCGTCCGGTGCGCATCCTGTCGGCGGTGGTCCTGGTCGCCGTCATCGCCGGTGCGCTCCTGGCCGAGCGGGAGAACGTAGGCGACTACCTGGCTGACGTCGGGTTGCTCGCCGCAGTGTTCTGCCTGTGCAGCCTGACGATCGGGTACGTCGTTCCGCGGCTCGCCGGCGTGACCGACAAGCAGGCGATCGCCTCCGCGTTCGAGGTGGGCATCCACAACAGCACCTTGGCGATAGCCGTCGCGGTCAATGTGCTCGACAGCGAGAAGCTCGCCGTACCGGCCGCTGTCTACGGCATCTTGATGTTCCCGTTGGCTGCCGCAGCGGGCTTCGTGCTGACCCGCCTCACAGCAGGCGCACAGCGGGCTCCCGTTTGAGGCCCAGCGCGGCTGCGTACGTTCTCCGCATGAGCACACACCATGCTGACGACCTCGAGGACCACGACAAGGGCCTGTCGCACGACCTGCCCAAGGTCCTCAACCGCCGCCGGGCGCTCGGCCTCTTCGGTGGCGCCGGGATCGCCATGACCCTCGCCGCCTGTGGCGACTCCGGCAGCCAGTCGAGTGGTGCCACGACCACGCCGACGACCCGCCAGCCACCCGAGGGCGGCCCCGGTCAGCCGCCCGGGGACCCGCAGTCCCAGGCGACGGTCGGCGACGGCGAGATCCCGGAGGAGACCGGCGGTCCGTACCCGGCCGACGGCACCAACGGCGTCAACGTGCTCACCGAGTCGGGCATCGTGCGCAGCGACATCACCTCCAGCTTCGGCGGCGCGACCGGCGTGGCCGAAGGCGTTCCCCTCGCCTTCACGCTGACCGTCGTCGACGTGAGCGGCGTCGAGGACGCCGGGACGCCGGCAGCGGGGGCCGCGGTCTATGCCTGGCACTGCGACCGCGAAGGCCGCTACTCGATGTACGACGACGAGATCTCCGACGAGAACTACCTCCGCGGCGTGCAGGAGGCCGATGACGACGGCAAGGTCACGTTCACCTCGATCTTCCCCGCGGCCTACTCCGGTCGCTGGCCGCACATCCACTTCGAGGTCTACCCGAGCATCGAGGACGCGACCAAGGCCCAGAACCGGATGCGCACCTCGCAGCTCGCGCTACCCGAGGACGTGTGCCAGGAGGTCTACGCGACCGAGGGCTACGAGCAGAGCGTGAGCAACCTGGCCGGCACCAGCCTCGACAGCGACAACGTGTTCAGCGACGGCTACTCGCTCCAGCTGGCCAAGGTGACCGGGTCGGTCGACGACGGCTACACCGCGACCCTGCGCGTGCCGATCTGACACCCTGGGGTGCATGCGAAGCGCGCACACCGTCGAGCAGGTCCGTGCCGCCGAGCAGGTGCTGCTCGACGGCCTGCCCGAGGGGACGCTGATGCAACGGGCGGCGACCGGGCTCGCCTACGCGGTCATCGACCTCCTCGGCCGGGTCTACGGGCGGAGAGTGCTGCTGCTGGTCGGCTCCGGCGACAACGGCGGTGACGCGCTGTACGCCGGTGCGCTGCTCGCCCGGCGAGGGGCCCGGGTCGACGCGATCCTCCTGGGTTCGAGGGTGCACGAGGCCGGGCTGGCCGCCCTGCGCGAGGCCGGCGGACGCGTTGTGACCTCACCGCGCTCGCCGGAGGTGGTCATCGACGGCATCGTCGGGATCGGCGGCTCCGCCGGACTGCGTCCGGAGGCCGCCTCACTGGTCGCCTCGCTGGAGGGTGTTCCTTTCGTTGCGGTGGACCTGCCCTCGGGGATCTCCGTCGACGACGGCCGCCTCGACGGGCCACATGTCCGGGCCGCGCTCACCGTCACGTTCGGCACACACAAGATCGGCCACCTCGTCGAGCCCGCCGCCGAGGCTTGCGGCGCCGTACACCTGGTGGACATCGGGCTCGAGCTCCCGCCGGCCCCGCTCGAGGCGCTCCAAGCCGCCGACGTCGCCGCGCTCCTGCCCGTGCCGGGCAGCCGCGACCACAAGTACACGCGGGGGGTCGTCGGGGTGCGAGCCGGCTCAGCGGAGTACCCCGGCGCGGCGGTGCTGTGCGTCTCCGGTGCCTCCACCGGACTGGTCGGCATGGTCCGTTACGTCGGCGAGGCCGCGGACGTCGTACGTGCGGCGCATCCGGAGGTCGTCGGCGACGGCCAGGCCCAGGCGTGGGTAGTCGGGCCCGGCGGCGGCGAGCTCGCGTCGGTCCCCGCCGACGTGCCACTGGTGGTCGACGCCTCGGCGCTCCCCGCGGTCACCGGCCCGCTCGGCGTACCTGCGGTGCTGACCCCGCACGCCGGCGAGCTGGCCGCCATGCTCGGCGTCAAGCGCGACGAGGTCGAGGCCGAGCAGCTCCGCTTCGCCCGCGAGGCCGCCGCTCGCTTCGACGCAGTCGTCCTGCTCAAGGGTCGCCATACGCTCGTCGCCGCACCCGACGGCCGGGTGCGCGTGACCACCGTCGGGCCGCCGTGGCTGGCCACCGCAGGCGCGGGAGACGTGCTGGCCGGTATGGTCGGCGCACTCCTGGCCGCCGGCCTCTCGCCGTACGACGCTGCCTCGGTTGGCTCCTGGGTGCACGGTGCCGCCGCCCAGCGTGCCGGCGCCCCCCTGATCAGCTCCGACGTAGCCCGAGCCATCCCTGCTGTGTGCGCAGCCCTCCTCTGACGCCGAGTTGGCGCGTCTTACCCGGGGTTTCCCGCCGAGTTGGCGCGTCTTACCCCGGGTTCCCGCCGAGTTGGCGCGTCTTACCCGAGGCCCCGGTGAAGACCAGCCAACTCGGCCTACCTGGCGGGTGAAGACGCGCCAACTCGGCGGACGCCCGGTCAGAACCTCTCCTGGCGGAGTCGTTTGGTCCGGCCGCGTTGCTTCTTCTGGTCGAGCCGGCGCTGCTTGGACGCCTTGGTCGGCTTGGTGGGCACCCGGGGCGGAGGTGGGGGCTTGATCGCCTCGACGAGCAGCTCGGCCAGCCGGTCCTCGGCGGCGCGGCGGTTGCGGAGCTGCGAGCGGTGCTCGCTGGCGATGATCACCACCTGGTCGCCCACCCGGGCCAGGGCACGGTGCTTGAGGTCCTCGGGGAAGGCCTCCGAACCGGCCAGGTCGAAGATCAGCTCGACCCTGCTGTCGGTCGTGTTCACGCTCTGGCCGCCGGGTCCCGAGGAGCGCGAGAAGCGCCAGGACAGATCACTGTCCGGTACGACGTGTCTGCCGACGACGATCACTCTGAAAAGATAGACGTATGAGCCGCGCCGAGATCGTCGTCGACCTGGACGCGATCCGTGCCAACGTCGCGACCCTGACCGAGCGCTGCGGACCGGTGATGGCGGTGGTCAAGGCCGACGGCTACGGACACGGCGTGCTCGAGGCCGCGCGAGCCGCCCGGGCCGGCGGAGCCACGTGGCTCGGCGTCGCGGTGCTGGAGGAGGCGCTGCGACTGCGCGAGGCGGGCGACACGGGCCCCATCCTCAGCTGGCTGGCCGTGCCGGGGGAGGACTACCCAGCGGCGGTGGCCGCCGACGTGGACGTCACGGCCTACACCGTCGCCGAGGTCGAGGACATCGCTGCGGCCGGATCCGATGCGCGACCCGCCCGGCTGCAGCTCAAGGTGGACACCGGGCTCTCCCGGGGCGGCTCGACGCTCGACGACTGGCCGACGGTGGTGGAAGCGACGGCGAAGGCGCAGGCGGCAGGCGCAGTGAGGCTCACCGGCGTGTGGTCGCACTTCGCGTGTGCAGACGACCCCGGGCACCCGGCCAACGACCTGCAGGAGAGCCGGTTCCGCGAGGCTCTCGAGACCGCTCGGGCGGCCGGCCTGCGTCCCGACGTCGTGCACCTGGGCAACTCCGCAGCGGCTCTCACGCGCCCCTCAGCGCGCTTCGACCTGGTGCGGTGCGGCATCGCGAGCTACGGCCTGACGCCGGCCCCCAAGGTCGGCAGCAGTGCGGACTTCGGGCTCGTGCCCGCGATGACCGTCCAGGCGCAGCTGGCCGTGGTCAAACGGGTCGCTGCGGGCGAGGGGGTCTCCTACGGCCACACCTACGTCACCGACCACGAGACGACAGTTGCCGTGGTGCCGATCGGCTACGGCGACGGCGTCCCGGTGCACGGGTCCTCAGCCGCCCCGGTTTTCGCGGCCGGCGCTCGTCGTACGATCGCCGGCCGCGTGTGCATGGACCAGTTCGTGGTGGACCTGGGCGACGACCGGGCCGCGCCGGGTGACCTGGTCACCCTCTTCGGCCCCGGCCTCCACGGCGAGCCGACCGCGCAGGACTGGGCCGAGGCGGTCGGCACAATCAACTACGAGATCGTCACGCGCATCGGCGGGCGCTTCGCCCGGCGCTACGTCGGAGACCTGGCATGACCCTGGACGTGCAGCTCGACGTGCAGGAGGTACGAGCGGAGGCAGCCGCCGTCGTGGTGGCACTGATCCGGGCCGGGTTCAGCGCACGCCCGGCGCTGGATCCGCCGTCGACCGCCTTGGACGAGACCGAGCAGTCGGTGGCGGCGGCGCTGGCCGAGCACGGCGGGATGCTGGCGCTCCTCGACGGTCGCCCGGTCGGGTCCTTGATCCTCGAGCCGCACGACGACGAGCTCGGCCGGCAGCTCGGTCTGCGCCGGGTCGCGGTCCACCCGGACGCGCAGGGGCACGGGGTGGCCAAGGCGATGGTGCACGCGGCGGAGGCCGCGGCGGCACGTCACGGCTGGTCCGGCGTACGCCTGGCCGCTCGCACCGAGCTGCCCGCGACCGTGCGCTTCTGGGAGCACCTGGGCTACGGCGAGCTCGAGCACCACGACACCTCGGTCACGATGGGCAAGGAGCTGCCGGTCGAGGTCGTCGCGCCGACTGCGGGGGATACCCGCGACCTCGGCCGGCGGCTGGCGAAGGTGGTGCGAGCCGGCGACCTGCTGGTGCTCAGTGGCGACCTCGGCGCCGGCAAGACCACGTTCACCCAGGGCTTGGGCGAAGGGCTTGGGGTCCGCGGCGACATCACCTCCCCGACTTTTGTGATCGCACGCGTGCACCCGTCGCTCTCGGCGGGGCCTCCGCTGGTGCACGTGGACGCCTACCGGCTCGGTGACTCCGCAGAGCTCGACGACCTCGACCTCGACACCTCGCTCGACGACGCCGTCACGGTGGTCGAGTGGGGCACCGGCCTGGCAGAGGCCCTGACCGAGGACCGCCTCGAGGTGCGCATCACCCGCTCGACCGGCTCCGAGACCGACGACGAGCGGCACCTCGCGCTGAACCCGGTCGGAGCCCGATGGGTCGGCTCGGGCCTGCACACGCTGGCATAGGCTCGCCGTCGTGCTGCTCGCTCTCGACACCTCCACGGCCTACATCTCGGTCGCGGTGTACGACGCCGAGGCCGGCCGCGTCCTGGCCGAGCGTGACCAGGTCGGACCGATGCAGCACGGCGAGCTGCTCGCACCCACGATCACCGAGTGCCTCGCGTCGGCGGGGCTGGTCCGCCAGGACCTGACGGCGATCGCCGTCGGTGTCGGACCAGGCCCCTACACCGGCCTACGCGTCGGGGTGGTCACCGCGAGGACGCTGGGGCTGGCGCTCGAGATCCCGGTGTACGGGGTCTGCTCGCTCGACGCCATCGCCTTCGACCAGGGGCGCACGGACGCCTTCGTGGTCACGACCGACGCGCGCCGCAAGGAGCTCTTCTGGGCCGCGTACGACGAGCAGGGTCGGGTCGAGGGCCCGCACGTCGACCGCCCAGCGGAGGTACCCTCCGACCGACCGGTGATCGGGCTCCCCGGCGAGCCCGTCTACCCGAGCGCCGCCGCCCTCGCCCGCGTCGTTGCCGGCGAGCACTTCGAGCTGGTCGACCCCGAGCCGGTCTACCTGCGCCGCCCCGACGCCGTCACACCCGGCCCTCCGAAGAAGGTCTCGTGATCCGCCCTGCCACGTCCGCGGACGTTCCCTCGGTGACCGCCCTGGAGGTCGAGGTCTTCGGTGCCGACGCGTGGTCCGAGCATCAGGTGCGCGAGGAGCTCACCGGTCCACGCCGTTTGGCCTGGGTGGCCGAGGGAGCCGGCTACCTCGTCGTACTCCAGGGAGACGTGCTGGACCTGCAGCGCATCGCGGTCGTGCCGCGCGAGCGCCGCCGTGGCGTGGCTCGTGCCCTGCTGGAGCACGCGCCGCAGGGCCGGATGCTGCTGGAGGTCTCGGCGGACAACGAGGCCGCCCTGGCGTTCTACGGGCGCGAGGGGTTCACCGAGATCGACCGCCGCAGGCGCTACTACCGTGACGGCAGCGACGCGATCGTGATGGAGAGGCAATGACCCAGCGGACCGAGCCACTCGTGCTCGGCATCGAGACCTCGTGCGACGAGACCGGCATCGGCATCGTCCGCGGTCACACGCTCCTGGCCGACGCGGTGGCGAGCAGCGTCGACGAGCACGCCCGCTTCGGAGGCGTCGTACCCGAGGTCGCGTCCCGTGCCCACCTCGAGGCGATGATCCCGACGATCGAGCGGGCCTGCGACACCGCCGGCATCCAGCTGCGCGACGTCGACGCGATCGCTGTCACCAGCGGACCGGGGCTGGTCGGTGCCCTCCTCGTGGGGCTGGCGAGCGCCAAGGCCCTCTCCATCGGCCTCGACAAGCCGCTGTACGGCGTGAACCACCTCGCCGCCCATGTCGCGGTCGACCAGCTCGAGCACGGCCCGCTGCCCGAGCCGTGCATCGCGATGCTCGTCTCCGGCGGGCACTCGTCGCTGCTGCGCGTGACCGACGTGACCACCGGGGTCGACCCGATGGGCGCGACGATCGACGACGCGGCGGGGGAGGCGTTCGACAAGGTGGCTCGGCTGCTCGGGCTGCCGTTCCCGGGCGGTCCGCACATCGACCGTCAGGCGGCGTCGGGCAGCTCGGTCGCGATCGACTTCCCTCGTGGACTCACCTCGCGGCGCGACCTGGAACGGCACCGCTTCGACTTCTCGTTCTCCGGCCTGAAGACCGCCGTGGCGCGCTGGGTCGAGGCGCGCGAGACAAGTGGCGAGCCGGTGCCGGTGGCCGACGTCGCCGCCAGCTTCCAGGAGGCGGTGTGCGACGTCCTGGTGCGCAAGGCCCTGGACGCAGCCTCCTCCGAGGGCATCGAGGACCTTCTCATCGGCGGTGGCGTCGCGGCCAACTCCCGGCTGCGCGTGCTGGCCGAGGAGCGGGCCGCCAAGCTGGGCATCCGGGTGCGCGTGCCGCGGCCGGGCCTCTGCACCGACAACGGCGCGATGGTCGCCGCCCTCGGCTCCGAGCTGGTAGCGAGAGGCCGTGAGCCCAGTCCCCTGGACATCCCGGCCGACTCGTCGCTGCCGATCACCACCGTGGTGGCGTGACCCTCACCTGATGCTGGACAGCCGGAACGGTGCCGACATGTCGTCTGCCTGCACCTGGTCCGACGCGGTCTCGATCGTGCCGTCCAGGCCGAGCCGGACCAGCTGCCACACGCCCTCCTGGTACACGCTGGCGATGAGGCTGTTGGTGTCGCCGTCCCACACGGCGTGGGACACGCCATAGTCGGCTGACCGGGTGAACCGGACGACCGGCTTCAGGGTCTTGGCGTCGAGCACCGCCACGTTGCCCGGCCCCCAGCCATCGGCGTACGCCGGCCAGCCGATCACGTACTTGCCGTCGGAGCTGACCTGGCCGAGGGAGAAGTCGCACGTCTCCTTGCCGAACGAGCCGGCGTACTCGCCGCCCGGGAAGCCGTAGAACGCCCAGCAGGAGCCGTCCTCCTTGAGCTTGGTCATGACGGCTGCCTGGCTGCCGGTCGTGCCACCGACGGCGAAGGCGCCCTCGATCTCATGCGAGCGCGGCGGGTCCGTGTACCACGTCGACTGCTCGCCCGTGGCCTCGTCACGCAGGTTGTAGACGGCGTTGTTCCAGCTCAGTGCCACCGGGACGGCCACCTTGCCCGCGGGGATCTCGACGTCCGAGTCCTGGTCCGGGGCCGTCTCGAGGTAGATCCTCAGCGTGCCGGGACCCCCGGCCTTCTGCTCGAACCACGCGATGCTGTCGCCCTCGGGGCTCATCGCGAACCCGGCGCCGGGGAAGGTGCGGACCACCTTGCCGTCCTGGATCTCGTCGATGGTGGAGTCGGCTACGTTCGCGGCGAGGTAGCCGTCCTTGTAGGGCACCGCGTCGTCGTAGGCCTTCGGAAGCTGCACCTCGGAGCCATCGCCCAGGTGCAGGACGTTGCCCTCGATCCAGCCCGCGGACGGCTCGGCCCCGGTCGGCGCGCCCTCGAGGCGGAGCTCGATGGAACCGTCCGGGAGGACGACCGGCGTCGGCTTGGGAGACGCCACGGTCGGGTTGGGGGTGTTGGTCGCCACTGGCGGGTTGCCGTCATTCCTGCTGCCGTTGGTGTTGGTCACCGCGAACCCGACGGGTACGGCGATCGCCAGCACCACCGCCGCGGCACCGATGCCTGCTGCTCTTTGTTGCCACTTCATCTTGGTCGCACTCCGCTTCACGTCATCGAAAGAAATGGGGTGGCCGCCGGTCTCGGCAGCGCGGTTGCGCAGCTCTCGGGAGAGGTGCTCGTGCTCGCTCATCGCTCCTCCTCGGGGCTGCGGGACAGCGTGGGGTGGTCTCCCACGGTGGATCTGAGGGTGGCCAGCGCGCGGCTGGTCTGGGACTTCACGGTGCCGACGGAGACGCCCAGCACTGCGGCGGTCTCGGCCTCGCTGAGCTCCTCGTAGTAGCGGAGTACGACAGCCGCCCGTTGCTTCCTGGGCAGGCTCTGCACGAACTCCCACAGCGCCTGGCTCGCCCCGTCGTCCGGCTCCTGGTGAGGTGCCGGTGTGTCGGGCAGGTAGTCGGTGGTCACCTCGCGACGCTTCCAGGACCGCCGCCACAGCGAGTTGTGCTCGTTCACGAGGATCCGCCGCACGTACCCGTCCACGAGCTCGCGCCGCTGCACCTTGTCCCAGGACAGGTACAGCTTGGCGAGCGCGGTCTGGACGAGGTCCTCCGCGGTATGCCGGTCCCCCGTGAGGAGGTACGCCGTGCGCAGCAGGCTCGGCTGCCGGGCGGCCATGTACGCCGCGAACTCTGCATCCTTCGCCTGCGCGTCCACGTGCCCGAAGCTCCTCGCGTCGACTGCGACCGTCATCTCCTCACCATCCTTCCTCGTCTCGTGCTGCTCCTACGCGACCAAGACGCGGTTGCGTGTCGGAGGGTTGCATTCGCCACGACCCTCCGGCCCTGACCCGCTGAGCGGCGACGTACCCTTCTTCGCATGGTCTTCCGGTCCAGGTACGCCCTCGTCGGCGTGCTGGTGACCCTGCTCGCGGGAGCCTTCCTGTGGCGGTTCGGTGACTCCACGGGAGGGGTGGAGAAGGACGGTCTCGAGCAGCTCCGCGGCGGCTGGCAGCGGGCCGACCTCGCGGTGCCCGCGCTGGGGGCCGACCTGCCCGGCATAGCGGGCGCCGGCGACGGCCTTCCGCGCGAGGGTGCCTACCTGGTGAACCTGTGGGCGTCGTACTGCGTGCCGTGCAAGGAGGAGATGCCCTGGCTCGAGCGGCTGGCGACCTCGGAGGACGTCCCCGTCGTCGGGGTCACCCGCGACAACCTCCTCGACGAGGCCCTGAAGGCCATGCGCGAGCGCAAGGTCACCTACCCCAACGTCCGCGACGAGTACGGCGACTTCATGGGTGAGCTCGTCGACGTCATCCCGCCTCAGTACATCCCCTCGTCGTTCCTGGTCGAAGGCGGGCGCATCACCTGGGTCCACGTCGGCCCGTTCCGCTCGTACGCCGACCTCCGCGACTCCGTGGCCGAGCGGCTCTGAGAGCGTGCAGCCGTGCTGGAACTACGCTCCCTGACGGCTCCCGTCGTCGGTGCTCCGATGGCGGGGGGTGCCTCGACGCCGGCGCTGGCGGCCGCTGTCTCCGAGGCGGGCGGACTGGGCTTCCTGGCGGCGGGCTACCGGACGGCCGCCCAGGTGGCGGGGCAGGTGCAGGCTCTGCGCGCCCTCACCTCGGCCCCGTTCGGCGTGAACCTCTTCGTGGTGGAGCCCTACGAGCCCGACGCCGGGGCGCTGGACGCCTACCGCCACGAGCTGCAGCCGGAGGCAGCGCGCCTCGACGTGGAGCTCGGCGACGCCCGCTGGGACGACGACGACTGGCGGGCCAAGCTCGACCTGGTCCTCGGCGTCCGTCCCGACGTGGTGTCGTTCACGTTCGGATGTCCCGGCGCCGAGGCGCTCCGCCGCCTCGCCGACCGCGACATCCTCACCGCCGTCACCGTGACCACCGTCTCCGAGGCACGCGAGGCCGTCGCCCGCGGGGCCGCCACGCTGGTCGTGCAAGGCCCTGACGCCGGTGCTCACCGCGGCACCTGGGACCCCGACGCCGACCCGGCGACGACGCCGCTCCTCGAGCTCCTCGGCGCTGTCAGGGCCGCCGTCGACGTGCCGGTCGTCGCAGGAGGAGGGCTCGCCGACGCGGACGCTGTGGCTGCCGTGCTCGCAGCCGGTGCAGCGGCCGCACTGGTGGGCACGGCGTACCTGCTGGCCGACGAGGCGGGCACCAACCCGGTCCATCGTGCCGCCCTGACCGACGCGGCCTTCGCCGAGACCGCCGTGACCCGCGCCTACACCGGTCGCTGGGCGCGCGGCCTGGTCAACCGGTTCATGTCCGACCACGCCGATGCCCCCGCCGGCTACCCGCACCTGCACCACCTCACCGCGCCGCTGCGGGCGGCGGCGGTGTCAGCCGGTGATGCCCAGGTCGCACATCTGTGGGCCGGCACCGGTCACGCGCAAGCCCGGTCCGCACCCGCTGCGGACATCACCGAGGCCCTCACGCCGTGAGGGGCTGCACCAGCAGCGCCGCACCCGCGCCGGCGATCCGGGTGAGCACCACGGTCGCCTCTTCCGTGCCCTCGAGCGCCAGCCGCTTGCGCAGCTGCTCGGGCACGACCTCGACACCGCGCTTCTTGATCGTGAGGCGGCCGACGTTGCGCTCGCGGAGAGCCGCCTTGAGCTGCTTCTCCTTGTAGGGCAGGGTCTCCAGCACCTCGTAGCCGCGCGCGAACGGGGTCAGGACCGCGGCGTCGGAGGTCACGTACGCGATGCGCGCGTCGAGCAGGCCGCCCTGCACCTTGGCGGCCGCCGCGGTCACCAGCCCGGCCCGGATCACGGCGCCGTCGGGCTCGTAGAGGTAGCGGCCCAGCGGCTGCACCGCGGCGCCGGGGTCGTCCTCGTCGGTCAGCGAGGCCAGCCCCCCGCTGCGGATGACGGTGGCGCGGCGCCGCGCTGTCGAGAGGTACGACGACCAGAGCGCCGCCTCCTTGACGTCACCGTCGTCGCTGACCCACTCGGCCTCGACGCCGTCGGGCACCAGGGAGTGCGGGATGCCGGGGGCCACCTTCACGCAGGCGGCGCGCTCGAGCAGCGTGACGACGAACGACCAGGGCGGGCTGTAGTCGTCGACGTCGAACACCCGACCCCGGGCAGTACGACGGCCCGGGTCGGCGAACACGACACCGAAACCGTCGAGGTCGAGGGAGGTGCCGTCGCCGGCCATCACGGCTCCGGGAAGCTCGAGCGCGGTCAGGTTGGCCGAGGCGATCGCCGCGCGCAGCGGGTCGAGGTCGATGCCGGCCACGGTGAGCCCGGCGTGAGCCAGCGCGACCAGGTCGCCACCGATGCCGCAGCCCAGGTCCAGCACCGACGACGGCCCGGCCGCGGCCAGCCGGGCAGCCCGGTGCTCGGACACCCGGAGCCTGGTGGACTGCTCCAGCCCGTCGCGGGTGAAGTACATCCGGGCGGCCGCCTCGCCGAACTTGGGCACGGCGGCCTCGCGCAGCACCACCTGCGACATGGCCGCGGCTGCGAGGGCGGGGGAGGCCGACGCGCGCATCACCTCGCCGACCTTGATCGGCTCCAGGCCGTCGGCGAACAGCCGACCTGCCTGCTCCAGCAGGCTCTGGCCGTCGGCGGTCAGCAGCTGCTCGAACGTCGCAAGGTCCACGGGACCATCCAACCGGAGACCGGATCTGGCACTCGTTGGGGTCGAGTGCTAGTGTCGGCTTAGCACTCTCGACATGAGGGTGCTAACGCTTGGAGACGTGCGACCCCCGCGACGGCGTACGGCGACAAGCACCTGATCTGATACCGCAACTCAGGGAAAGTGGAGGTCGACATCGTGTCGGTCAACATCAAGCCTCTCGAGGACCGCATCCTCGTGAAGCCCCTCGACGCCGAGCAGACCACGGCTTCCGGCCTGGTCATCCCGGACACCGCCAAGGAGAAGCCCCAGGAGGGCGAGGTCCTGGCGATCGGTCCTGGTCGGGTCGACGACAACGGCAACCGCGTCCCGCTCGACGTGGCCGTGGGCGACAAGGTCATCTACAGCAAGTACGGCGGCACCGAGGTGAAGTACTCCGGCGAGGAGTACCTCATCCTCTCGGCGCGCGACGTGCTCGCCGTGCTCGGCTGACCAAGCAAAGCAACTGACCCGCCCCGGGCGGCCCGCTCGGGCCCCTGGGGCGTGTCGGTTCCCAGACACTGAAAGGCACACTTCGCCATGCCGAAGATCCTGGAGTTCGACGAGAACGCCCGCCGCAGCCTCGAGCGCGGTGTCGACGCTCTCGCCAACGCCGTCAAGGTGACGCTCGGTCCCAAGGGCCGCTACGTCGTCCTCGACAAGAAGTGGGGCGCCCCCACGATCACCAACGACGGCGTGACCGTCGCGCGTGAGATCGAGCTGGACGACCCCTTCGAGAACCTCGGGGCCCAGCTGACCAAGGAGGTCGCCACCAAGACCAACGACGTCGCCGGTGACGGCACCACGACCGCGACCGTCCTCGCGCAGGCCATGGTCCACGAGGGCCTCCGCGCCGTGGCCGCCGGTGCCAACCCCATGTCGCTCAAGCGTGGCATGGACAAGGCCGTCGAGGCTGTCAGCGAGGCGCTGCTCAAGGCCGCCCGCGACGTTGACGACAGGGCCGACATGGCCGCCGTCGCCACGGTCTCGAGCCGCGACAGCCACATCGGCGACCTGCTCGCCGAGGCCTTCGACAAGGTCGGCAAGGACGGTGTCATCACCGTCGAGGAGTCCAACACCATGGGCACCGAGCTCGACTTCACCGAGGGCATGCAGTTCGACAAGGGCTACATCTCGCCGTACTTCGTGACCGACCCGGAGCGCATGGAGACGGTGCTCGACGAGCCCTACATCCTCCTGCACCAGGGCAAGATCTCCGCGATCTCCGACCTGCTCCCGCTGCTGGAGAAGGTCATCCAGGCCGGCAAGCCGCTGTTCATCCTGGCCGAGGACGTCGAGGGCGAGGCACTGTCGACGCTGGTCGTCAACAAGATCCGTGGCACCTTCAACGCCGCCGCCGTGAAGGCCCCGGCCTTCGGTGACCGCCGCAAGGCGATGCTGCAGGACATCGCGGTCCTGACCGGTGGCCAGGTCGTCGCCCCCGAGGTCGGGCTCAAGCTCGACCAGGTCGGCCTCGACGTACTGGGCCAGGCCCGTCGCGTGGTGATCACCAAGGACAACACCACCATCGTCGACGGCGGTGGCGACCAGGAGCAGGTCAGCGGCCGGGTCAACCAGATCAAGGCGGAGATCGAGAACTCCGACAGCGACTGGGACACCGAGAAGCTGCAGGAGCGGCTGGCCAAGCTGGCCGGCGGCGTCTGCGTCGTCAAGGTCGGCGCGGCCACCGAGGTCGAGCTCAAGGAGAAGAAGCACCGCATCGAGGACGCCGTCTCCGCGACGCGCGCCGCGATCGAGGAGGGCATCATCGCCGGTGGCGGCTCGGCTCTCGTGCACGCGGCCGGTGTGCTCTCCGACGGCCTCGGCCTCACCGGCGACGAGCTGATGGGCGTCAAGATCGTGCAGAAGTCCGTCGACGAGCCGCTGCGCTGGATCGCCGAGAACGGTGGCGTCAACGGCTACGTCGTCGTCGCCAAGGTCCGTGAGGGTGTTGCGGGCGAGGGCTACAACGCCGCGACGGGCGTCTACGGCGACCTGGTCGCCCAGGGCGTGCTCGACCCGGTCAAGGTCACCCGTTCGGCGCTGGTCAACGCCAGCTCCATCGCGGGCATGCTGCTCACCACCGAGACCCTCATCGTGGACAAGCCCGAGGACGAGGAGCCGGCCGCTGCCGGTCACGGCCACGGTCACGGCCACTGAGCCAGTACGACGAGCGCCCCCACCGGTTCCGGTGGGGGCGCTGTCTTGTCAAAAGCTAACGGAAGTCGGCGATCCAGAGCTTGTTGCCGCGCTGCATCGTGGAGGTGCTCTCCTGACCGTCCTGGTCCTTCGCGGTCTGGTCGAAGGTGCCGCCGTACGGCGTGGCCCACGACAATCGGTCGCCCAGGCCGGACGTGGCGCAGCAGAACATCGAGTAGTCGTTCGTCAGCCGCTTCAGGCTGCTGTCGGCGAACGAGTAGACGTAGGTGCCGGCCAGGGGCTTGGTGTAGGCCTGCATCACGACGTGGTCGTCGGTGGAGTACAGCACGTCCAGGCCGTCTCCGCGGATGGTCACCACGGGCCTGCCGTCGACCCCGACGATCTGGACCCGGTCGTCCCGCACCCGCTTGGTCGTCCCGCAGTACTGCCCGATGACCAGGGCGTCGCGCACCCGCTCGAAGGAGAGGTTGTTGCAGCGGGTGCCGGAGTCCATGTCGACCCTCTGCTCCTGCCCCGAGTCGAGGTCCCGCACGCGCAGGACGGAGTCGGGGCGGTTGCGGGTGGTCCAGGTCAGCTCCGAGCCCCTGACCGCAAACGTTGCGCCGACCGTGCCGTGGTCGACCCAGACGTCAGGGGCGGCCAGGGTCGTCGAGCGCAGGTGCACCCGCTTGCTCTTGCCGTCCACGTCGACCGAGAGGAAGATCCGGTCGCCGTCCGCCAGTCGCAGGGCGCCCCAGTGGTCCACGTCGATCCCGAACTGCTCGGTGTCCAGGGGGATGAGCTCCCACGTCGAGTCCCCGGGCCGGATCGTGTAAAGCATCGTGGCTCGAGGCTCGGCGTCGTCCCGGAAGACCAGCCGGCCGTCCTCCGCCTCGCCGAGGAAGCCGTAGGGACCGTGCTTGCCCGCGACGCGCGGAAGCCAGGTCGTGAGGTCGGTCTCCGGGTCGAGGATCCCCCAACGGAGCCGGTTGTTGATGCCGCGCGGTCCCTGCTGCACCACGACGGTCCCGTCGGCCAGGACCGCGGTGAAATAGCTGCCGTTGGTCCTGTTGAGGTTGGGGTTCACCAAGGTCGCCAGGACGTCGTAGTCCCTGCCCTCGACGGCCCTGGTCGCGTCTCCGAGCGAGAGCACGGGGCCGACCGGCTCGGAGCCCTTCGCGGGCTGGCCGGTGGTGCTGCCCGTGCCGGTCAGCACGAAGGGCACGCTGGCCATGATCGCCACGACTGCGGTGGCGCCTGCGACGACACCGGCGCGGCGACGCCGTACGCGGCGCCGGCCGTGGTGCAGCAGATCTGCCGCCAGGAACGGCTCCTCCGGCGGGTTGTCCGTCGCGTCGACCATCAGGTCGCGAAGTTGCTTCACCATGAGGTGACCTCCCCAAGCTCGAGCACGTCGAGGTGCTGCCGAAGTGAGTCGAGGGCCCGTGAGGTCTGGCTCTTCACGGTGCCCTCCGTGCAACCGAGGACCAGGGCGGTCTCGGTGACGGAGAGGTCCTCGAAGTAGCGGAGTACGACGCACGCCCGCTGTCGTGGTCCCAGCTCGCGCAGAGCAGTCATCAGCTCGTCGCGTGCCGAGACGACCGAGGTGAAGTCCTGCCCGGGTACGTCGTCGTGCTCTGCCACCGGCAGCTCGCTGCTGGAGCGCTTGCGGCCGAGGTCGATCGCCGCCGACACCAGCGCCTTGCGGGCGTAGGCGTGCAGGCCTCCCTGCCTCTCCAGCCGCGGCCACGCGACGTACACCCTGATCAGGGCCTCCTGCGCGAGGTCACCGGCACGGTGCCAGTCCCCGCACATGAGGTACGCCGTGCGCCGGAGGTGCGGCTGGGCCGCGGTGGCGAACTCGACGAACTCCTCGTCGTTCCTGCGCTGCATCCGGGTTCCCCCTTCGTCACCTGGTCAACGAGGTCACGGGCGCGGGAGGTTGCACCGGGTCTGTCAGGAGTTGTGCTGCCGTTCCTGGGATCGCAGGTAGTCCACCAGAGCCTCCACGTCCGACCGTCTCAGCAGCCCCACGCCGCACCGCCCGTTGCTGCGGTCACGTTAAGCCTCGACTCCTGCGAAGGTAAAGACTCCGTCGTTCACCGGCCCGCAACACGGGGGCCTCGGCAACGCAACAACCATGGGCTGGAATACACGCATGCTATGGAGAGTGCGGACGACGATGGCGGACCGGCCCGGCGCCCTCGCGTCGCTCGCCCAGCGGTGCGGGGCAGCCGAGGTCAACATCCTCGGGCTCCAGATCTTCCCGGACGTCGACGCGGTCACCGACGAGCTGGTGCTCAGCACGCCTGACGACTGGGCGCTGGCCGATGTCGCTGCGATCGTCGAGTCGGCAGGGGGCCGTGAGGTCGCAGTGTCGCCGTGCACCGCCTACGCGCTGGTGGACGGCCCCACCAACTACCTGATGGCCGCCAGCGCGGTCGCCGAAGACCCGAGCTCGGTGCGCGAGGCGCTGACCGAGCTGCTCGACGGTGGGACAGGTCCAGACGAGCTGCTCTCGACGATGGAGGTCCCGGTGGCCGGCACTGTGGTCACCATCCGGCGGACGGCCCCGTTCACCGTCACCGAACAAGCTCGCGCCAGCGCGTTCGCCGCCGTGGTGAACCAGCTGATCGGAGGCTCGACAGCCGTCGTCCTGCCCGACCAGTCGGAGCGACCCGTCTTCCGGATCGCCACCGTGGGCGACGCGCTCGCCCTGGTCCAGATGGCGGGCCGATGCTCGACCGGCACGCTCACCCGCAGGTTCGGCGCACCACTGACCGGCCTGCACCCCCGCATGGCCCGCAGGCTGCTCGCCGAGGGACCCTCGCTCGTCGCGGCGGTCGGTGACGAGATCGTGGGCATCGCGACCGTCAGCGCGGGCGACCGAGCGCGGGTGAACCTGCTCGTCGAGGACGCCTGGCAGCGGCAAAGCGTGGGCACCGGTCTGCTCCTGCTCTCGGCCCGGCTGGCGAAGTCCCGTGGCGCCACCGAGCTGGTGCTGCGCTCCAACCATGACAGCGACGTGGTACCCCGGCTCTCCGCCGCCTCCGGGCTGCCGGGCCGGGTGCGGCACGACAACGGGGACATCCTGCTGACGGTCCCGCTCGGCAAGGTCGCTCCGTTGCTCCAAGACGTCGAGGGGGCAAGCGGCGCGCGACCCCTCGACACGACCCCTGCCTGACGCCTGACCGGGGGGTGGTCGGGAGTCAGGTGGGGGACCGCGTCCGCCGGCCAGCGCGGTTGGGGACCGCGTTGGCCGGCGGCCCGTAGAATCAAGGGACCGACTCCTCCGGAAGGTCTCACCCCACGCTATGGACATCACCCCCGCCGGCGTACCCGAGAAGTTCGCTGCCCTCGGACTCACCTACGACGACGTGCTGCTCCTGCCGGGAGACACCGACGTGGTGCCCAGCGAGGTCGACACCACCACTCGCCTGACCCGGGGGATCAGCATCCGCACGCCCCTGATCTCGGCGGCGATGGACACCGTGACCGAGTCGCGCATGGCGATCGCGATGGCCCGGCAGGGTGGCCTCGGCGTGCTGCACCGCAACCTCTCCGTGGAGGACCAGGCCTACCAGGTCGACCTGGTCAAGCGCACGCAGACCGGCATGATCTCCAACCCCGTCACGATCGGGCCCGATGCGACGCTCGAGGAGCTCGACGAGCGCTGCGGCGAATACCGGGTGTCCGGCCTTCCCGTCGTGGATGTCGACAACAAGCTGCTCGGCATCGTCACCAACCGCGACCTGCGCTTCACCCCCGTCGCGGAGTGGGCGGGCACCAAGGTCAACGAGGTGATGACGCCGATGCCGCTGATCACGGCGCCGGTGGGCATCTCCCGTGACGCGGCCACCTCGCTGCTGCGGCAGCACAAGCGTGAGCGGCTTCCGATCGTCGACGGCGACGGCCGGCTGGCCGGCCTGATCACGGTCAAGGACTTCGTGAAGTCCGAGCAGTTCCCCAAGGCCTCCAAGGACGACGCCGGCAGGCTGATGGTCGGTGCCGCGATCGGCTACTTCGGCGACGCCTGGGAGCGTGCCACCACCCTGATCGAGGCCGGAGTCGACGTCCTGGTCGCCGACACGGCCCACGGCCACGTCGCCCTGCTGCTCGACATGGTCAAGCGGCTCAAGACCGACCCGGCCACCCGCGACGTACAGGTGATCGGCGGCAACGTCGCCACCCGGGCCGGAGCGCAGGCCTTCGTCGATGCAGGCGCCGACGCCATCAAGGTGGGGGTCGGTCCCGGCTCGATCTGCACGACGCGCGTGGTGACCGGTGTCGGCGTACCCCAGGTGACCGCCGTCTACGAAGCCTCCCTCGCCGCCAAGGCCGCAGGCGTCCCGGTGATCGCCGACGGCGGCCTGCAGTACTCCGGCGACATCGCCAAGGCCATCGTGGCCGGAGCCGACTCGGTGATGGTCGGCTCGCTGCTGGCCGGCTGCGAGGAGAGCCCCGGTGAGCTCGTCTTCGTCAACGGCAAGCAGTTCAAGTCCTACCGCGGCATGGGCTCGCTCGGCGCGATGTCCTCGCGCGGCAAGAAGTCCTACTCCAAGGACCGCTACTTCCAGGCCGAGGTCACCAGCGACGACAAGCTCGTGCCCGAGGGGATCGAGGGCCAGGTCGCCTACCGCGGCCCCCTCGCCGCGGTCGCCCACCAGCTCGTCGGTGGCCTGCAGCAGTCGATGTTCTATGTCGGGGCCCGCACCATCCCCGAGCTCCAGGACAAGGGCCGCTTCATCCGGATCACCCAGGCGTCGCTCAAGGAGAGCCACCCGCACGACATCCAGATGACCGTCGAGGCGCCGAACTACTCCAGCCGCTGAGACGGCCACCCGGGGCCGATAGAGTTCACGGGTGCAAGAGATCGAGATCGGCCGCGCCAAGAGGGGCCGTCGCGCCTACTCGTTCGACGACATCGCGATCGTGCCGTCGCGCCGCACGCGCGACCCAGAAGAGGTGTCGACAGCCTGGCAGATCGACGCCTACCGGTTCGAGATCCCGGTCGTGGCGGCGCCGATGGACTCGGTGATGTCCCCTCAGACTGCGGTGGAGTTCGGCAAGCTCGGCGGGCTGGGCGTGCTCGACCTCGAGGGCCTCTGGACGCGCTACGACGACCCGACCGACCTGCTCGACGAGGTGACCTCACTCGGCGAGGCCGAGGCGACCAAGCGGCTGCAGGAGATCTACTCCGAGCCGATCAAGGCCGAGCTGATCTCGGCGCGCCTCAAGGAGATGCGGGCGTCGGGCGTGACCGTCGCCGGGAGCCTGAGCCCCCAGCGCACCAAGGACTTCGCCCAGTTCGTGGTCGACGCCGGCGTGGACATGTTCGTGATCCGGGGCACCACGGTCAGTGCCGAGCACGTCTCGGGGCAGGCGGAGCCGCTGAACCTCAAGGAGTTCATCTACGAGCTCGACGTCCCGGTGATCGTCGGTGGTTGTGCGACCTACCAAGCGGCCCTGCACCTGATGCGCACCGGCGCGGCTGGCGTGCTGGTCGGCTTCGGCGGTGGAGCGGCCCACACGACGCGCACGGTGCTGGGACTCGCGGTGCCGATGGCGAGCGCCGTGGCTGATGTCGCCGCAGCCCGTCGTGACTACATGGACGAGTCGGGTGGCCGCTACGTGCACGTCATCGCCGACGGGTCCATCGGCAAGAGCGGTGACGTGGCGAAGGCAATAGCCTGCGGCGCCGATGCGGTGATGATCGGGTCGCCGCTGGCCCGTGCGACGGATGCGCCCGGCGCAGGGCACCACTGGGGCTCCGAGGCCTGGCACGCCAGCCTGCCGCGCGGCGAGCGCATCGAGATCGGCACCGTCGGCTCCCTGCACGAGATCCTCTACGGTCCCTCGCACACCGCCGACGGCACCATGAACCTCGTCGGCGCGCTCCGGCGGGCGATGGCGACCACGGGCTACACCGAGCTCAAGGAGTTCCAGCGCGTGGAGGTCGTCGTCCAGGAGCTGTCATGACAGCCCTGAGCCCCGAGGCACGCAGCACCGCCCTGGAGACCATGTCGTCGGGGGCTGAGCTGGACGTGCTCGTCGTCGGCGGCGGCATCGTCGGCACCGGCACCGCCCTGGACGCGGTGGCCCGCGGGCTGGCGACGGGCCTGGTCGAGCAGCGCGACTTCGCGTCCGGCACCAGCAGCCGCAGCAGCAAGCTGATCCACGGCGGCCTGCGCTACCTGGAGATGCTCGACTTCGGGCTGGTGCGGGAGGCGCTGGAGGAGCGCGGCCTGCTCATCACCCGGCTCGCCCCGCACCTGGTGCGGCCGCTGCCGTTCATCTATCCCCTCAGCAAGCACTACGAGCGCCCCTACGTCGGCGCCGGGCTGGCGCTCTACGACACGATGGCGATGGCCGGCAAGTACGACATGGGGGTGCCCAGGCACCGGCACCTGCTCAAGCGGCAGATGCTGCGCAAGGTCCCGGACTTCAAGCCCGACGCGTTCACCGGCGCGGTGCAGTACTACGACGCCCAGGTGGACGACGCCCGGCTGGTCACGACGGTCGCGCGCACGGCAGCGGGGCTCGGTGCCCACCTCGCGCCCCGCACGCAGTGCATCGGCTTCCTGCGTGAGGGGGAGCGCGTCACCGGCGTACGCGCCAGGGACCTGGAGAGCGGCAAGGAGCTGGAGATCCGGGCACGGGTCGTCGTCAACGCGGCGGGTGTCTGGACCGACGAGATCCAGGCAATGGTCGGCGGCCGCGGTGCGCTCAACGTCCAAGCCAGCAAGGGGATCCACCTCGTCGTACCCCGCGACCGGATCCGCTCCGAGACCGGCCTGATCATGCGCACCAAGACCTCCGTGCTCTTCGTGGTCCCGTGGGGGCGGCACTGGATCCTCGGCACCACCGACACCCCGTGGGACCTCGACAAGGCGCACCCCGCGGCGTCCAAGGCCGACATCGACTACCTCCTGGAGAACATCAACCAGGTGCTGCGTGAGCCGCTGCGGCACGAGGACGTCGAGGGTGTGTACGCCGGTCTCCGGCCGCTGCTGTCAGGTGAGTCCGAGCCCACCAGCCGCATCTCGCGCGAGCACACGGTCGTCACCCCGGTGCCGGGGCTGGTGATCATCGCGGGCGGCAAGCTCACGACCTACCGGGTGATGGCGAAGGATGCCGTCGACGCGGCCGCGCACTCGCTCGGCGGGGCGGTCCCGGAGACCGTCACCGACCGGGTGCCGCTGGTCGGCGCCGCCGGCTACGAGGCGCGTCGCAACCAGGCGGCGACGATCGCCAGGGCGAGCGGCGTGCACCGGGCGCGCATCGACCACCTGCTCGGGCGCTACGGCGGGCTGGTCGACGAGGTGCTGGAGCTCATCGAGCGCCGGCCGGAGCTCGCCCGCCCGCTGCCGGGTGCTGAGGACTACCTCGCGGCTGAGGTGGTCTACGCCGTCACGCACGAGGGGGCGCGCCACCTCGACGACGTGTTGACCCGTCGGACGCGCATCTCGATCGAGATGTTCGACCGCGGCGTCGCGGCGGCCCGGCCCGCCGCCGAGCTGATGGCCGGGCCGCTCGACTGGGGACCGGACCGGGTCGACGACGAGGTCGCCCACTACCTCCGACGAGTCGAGGCCGAGCGGCAGAGCCAGCGCGAGCTGACCGACCAGGAGGCCGACGAGAAGCGCGTGCAGGTGCGCGACATCGTGTCCTGAGGGCCTCGCTGCACCTTTGTGCACGTGTCGTTGACCCGGCGTCCTGAGCGTGGATCAGGCGGTGAAAGCGCGATTTTGCAGGTTCGTGCAGTGCAACAACGTCCATTCGGATTTCGTTGCTGTGGGCTCGGCGCGCCCGCACACTGGAGTCAGCCCGCGGTACGAGCTCGGGGTACCGCGAAGCCGAAGATGGAACCCTGTTGCACCGCCCTCTCCTTGCGACAGGCCCTCCCGATACGGGGCTCGCACTCCTGCAGTGCGGGCCCCGTGTCGTGAGACGGGGAGAGTGGTCCAGCCCTTGGTTACCAGGGGGTAGGCATCAGGTCCGATTTCACATACCATCGGTATATGAGCGCGACCCCCGACCCCGCAGACCGTCCTTCCGCCACCGCTGAGCTGAAGGACCCGCAGCACGACCCGACCGCGTCGTACGCCCTCGACCAAGCGTTCGCCCGCCGGCTGACCGCCCTCGTGCGCACGACCGGCAAGGACGCGAAGCTCGCGACGTCGCCGGTCAACCTCGCGCCGCTGGCGATGATCCCGCAGTCGACCGTCGAGGACGTCGAAGCTGCCTTCGCGAGGGCCGAGAAGGTCCAGGCCGAGTGGGCGCGCACGCCGGTCGCCGAGCGCGAGCGGATGCTCCTGCGCTACCACGACCTCGTGCTCGAGCGACGTGACGAGATCACCGACCTGATCGTGCTGGAGTCGGGCAAGGCCAAGAAGGACGCCTTCGCCGAGGTCATGCACGTCGCGATGACAGCTCGGTACTACGGCCGCAAGAGCTCCGAGCACCTCGGCGTCCAGCGCCGCAGCGGTGTGCTCCCGATGCTCACCCGCGTCGACGTCAACCACGTGCCCAAGGGTGTCGTCGGCATCATCTCGCCGTGGAACTACCCGTTCACGATGGCGATGTCCGACGGCCTGGCCGCGCTCATGGCCGGCAACGCAGTGGTCGCGAAGCCTGACGCCCAGACCATGCTCACTGCCCTGCTCGGCGCCCAGCTGCTCGACGAGGCCGGGTTCCCCAGGGACCTCTGGCAGATCGTGGCCGGCCCGGGCTCAGTCATCGGCACCGAGATCATCAAGCGCGCCAAGTACATCTGCTTCACCGGCTCCACGGCGACCGGCAAGCACATCGCCAAGCAGTGCGCCGAGCGGCTGATCGGCTGCTCGCTCGAGCTCGGCGGCAAGAACCCGATGCTCGTGCTCAAGGACGCCAACGTCGACAAGGCCGCCGAGGGTGCCGTGCGGGCGACCTACTCCAACGCCGGTCAGCTCTGCGTCTCGATGGAGCGCCTCTTCGTGGCCGACCAGGTGTACGACAAGTTCGTCCAGCGCTTCGTCGAGCGCACCGCGGCGATGACCGTGGGCGACCCCTCGCAGTGGGACACCGGCATGGGCACGCTGATCTCGCAGGACCAGCTCGACACGGTCACCGCTCATGTCGAGGACGCCAAGGCCAAGGGCGCCAAGGTGCTCCACGGTGGCCGCGCCCGTCCTGACCTCGGGCCGTACTTCTTCGAGCCGACCATCCTCGAGGGCGTCACCCCGGACATGACCTGCTTCGGCAACGAGACGTTCGGCCCGGTCATCTCGATCTACCGCTTCCACGACGAGGGTGAGGCCATCGCCCGCGCCAACGAGGGTCCCTTCGGCCTCAACGCCTCGATCTACAGCCAGGACGGCGACCGCGCGCGCGAGGTGGCCCGGCAGGTCAAGTGCGGCACGGTCAACATCAACGAGGCCTACGCCGCGTCGTTCGCCAGCATCGACTCTCCGATGGGTGGCATGCGCGAGTCCGGCACCGGCCGTCGCCAGGGCCACGAGGGCATCCTGCGCTACACCGACGTCCAGACCGTCGCCACGCAGCGCGTCCTGGGGCTCAAGCCACTCCCCGGCATGAACGAGGAGCAGTGGGGCAAGGTGCTGGTGCTCAACGAGAGGCTCATGCGGAAGCTGGGCCGCGCCTGATGGCCTCGGACAAGTCAGAGTTCGACTTCGACGTACTCGTCGTCGGCTCCGGGTTCGGCGGCTCGGTCGCCGCTCTCCGGCTGACGGAGAAGGGCTACAGGGTCGGCGTGATCGAGGCGGGTGCGCGCTTCGAGGACAAGGACTTCGCCGACAGCTCGTGGGACCTCAAGCGGTTCCTGTTCAACCCGGCGATCGGCTGCTACGGCATCCAGCGCATCGACGCGGTGCGCGACACGCTGATCCTCGCGGGTGCGGGCGTCGGTGGTGGGTCCCTGGTCTACGCCAACACGCTCTACGAGCCGCTCGACCCGTTCTACGCCGACAAGCAGTGGGCGCACATCACCGACTGGAAGGCGGAGCTCGCGCCCTACTACGACCAGGCCAAGCGCATGCTCGGCGTGGTCACGAACCCCCTCGACACCCCGGCCGACCAGGTGATGCGCAAGGTCGCCGACGACATGGGCGTGGGGGAGACCTACCACCCGACCCCGGTCGGCGTCTTCTTCGGCGGGCCTGGGCAGGAGCCTGGCACCCGCGTCGACGACCCGTTCTTCGGCGGAGCGGGCCCGTCCCGCAACACCTGCAAGGCCTGCGGTGAGTGCATGACCGGCTGTCGTCACAACGCGAAGAACACCCTGGTCAAGAACTACCTCTACCTCGCCGAGCGCAACGGTGCGAAGGTGCTGCCGCTGACGACGGTTACCCAGGTCAACCCCCGCGCCCGCGGCGGCTACGACGTACGCGTGAAGTTCACCAAGGCCAAGCGCGCCACCAAGAAGAACACGCGCGTCCTGACCGCCGAGCAGGTGGTCTTCGCGGCCGCCGCCATCGGCACCCAGAAACTGCTGCACCGGATGAAGCACGAAGGCCACCTGCCCAAGCTCTCCGACCGGGTCGGCTACCTCTCGCGCACCAACTCCGAGGCGATCCTCGGGGCGATCGCGCCGGACATGAAGGTCGACTACAGCTACGGCATCGCGATCACCTCCAGCTTCCACCCCGACGAGCACACGCACGTCGAGCCGGTGCGCTACGGCAAGGGCAGCAACGCGATGTCGCTGATGCAGACCGTGCTCACCGACGGCGGTGGCGACCAGCCGCGCTGGCGGACCTGGCTCAAGGAGATGTGGCGCGAGAAGGCGAACATCACCGCGCTCTACGACTTCAAGCACTGGTCGGAGCGCACGGTCATCGCGCTGGTCATGCAGACGCTCGACAACTCGATCACGACGTACTGGAAGCAGGGTCCGCTCGGCGGGCACCTGACCTCCAAGCAGGGTCACGGCGAGCCGAACCCGACCTGGATCCCGGTCGCCAACGAGACCGTACGCCGCATGGCCGGAGTCCTCGGCGGCACCGCCGGAGGCACCATCGGCGAGCCGTTCAACGTGCCCTTGACGGCGCACTTCATCGGCGGCTGCGTGATCGCCCAGAGCCCCGAGGAGGGTGTC
Source organism: uncultured Actinomycetota bacterium (assembly GCA_963765905.1). Classification (GTDB taxonomy): domain Bacteria; phylum Actinomycetota; class Actinomycetes; order Propionibacteriales; family Nocardioidaceae; genus SSC3. Next base: position 572,610 of record CAVXXY010000006.1, on the reverse strand, counting down.
GTCGACGCCTACCAGCGGGTGTTCAACTACCCGGGCCTGCACATCGCCGACGGCTCGGCGATCTCGGCCAACCTCGGGGTGAACCCGTCGCTGACGATCACCGCCCAGGCGGAGCGGGCGATGTCGTTCTGGCCCAACAAGGGGGAGGCCGACGTCCGGCCGCAGCTCGGGTCGGCGTACGTCGCGGTCACGCCGGTCGAGCCGGCCGCGCCCGTCGTACCTCCGAGTGCTCCTGCCGCGCTGCGCCTGCCGATCGTCGGGGTCTCCTGACCTTCCTGCGCTCCAGACAGGGGTCGACTGGTTCGCCGCCGCGCCAGGCGGGTACCAGGTCGGCATGACCACCGACCCCGCCATGCCCGCAGCCGACCCGACCGATCTCGAGGAGCAGCGACGAGACGTCCGGCCGGCGATCGACGACCCGGAGGCCCCGGCGCGCGACTACGCCGGCGGCCGTGCGCTGGAGGCCGACGAGGGTGACGTCGCCGAGCAGCGCGCTGAGGTCCCAGATGACGACGAGGACGACGCGCGGGGCTGAGGCGAGATGCCTTGGTTCATCGGACTGCCTCGAAGACCGCGGCCAGTCCCTGCCCCCCGCCGATGCACATGGTCTCCAGCGCATAGCGTGCGTCGCGGCGGCGCAGCTCGTGGGCCAGGGTCGCGAGGATCCGCGCACCGGTCGCGCCGACCGGGTGTCCGAGGGAGATGCCTGACCCGTTGGGGTTGAGCCGCTCGTCGGTCGGGGCGAGCTTCCACTCGCGCAAGCAGGCGAGCACCTGGGCGGCGAACGCCTCGTTGACCTCGAGGAGTTCGATCTCGTCGAGGGTCAGGCCGGCGCGGTCGAGGGCAGCGGCGGTCGCGGGGACCGGGCCGATCCCCATCACTTCAGGTCCGACGCCGGCGACCGCCCAGGAGCGCAGCGCCAGGAGGGGCTCCAGCCCACGGCGCTCGGCCTCGGAGCGGCTCGTCACGACGCAGAGTGCTGCGCCGTCGTTCTGGCCACTTGCGTTGCCGGCCGTCACTGTGGAGGCTGGGTCCAGAGCGGCTCGCACCGGGCGCAGCGACGCCAGGCCCTCCAGGGTCGTGTCAGCCCGGGGGTGCTCGTCGCGGTCCACCACAACGTCGGGCTTGCCGCGGCGGCCCGGCAGCGTGACCGGCACGAGCTCGTCGGCGAAGCGCCCTTCCTCATGAGCGGCGACCGCACGGTGCTGCGAGCGCAGCGCCAGCTCGTCCTGCTCCTCACGGCCGATGCTGTAGTCGCGCCGGAGGTTCTCGGCCGTCTCCAGCATGCCGCCGGGCACCGGGTGGTGGCGGCCGCCGGCGGTCTCGCGCGCACGGACCAGCCGGTCGGCGAGCTCGACGCTGCCACCCTTGACGCCCGTGCGCAGCCCGAGGGCGTAGTGCTCGACCTGCGACATCGACTCCGCTCCACCGGCGACGACCACCTTGGCGGCCCCGGTGGAGACCATGCCGGCGGCGTACAGCACGGCTTGGAGGCCGGAGCCGCACCGCCGGTCGATCTGCACCCCAGGTACGCCGGTGCCGAGCCCGGCGTCGAGAGCGGCAACCCGTCCGATCGCCGGGGACTCGCCGCTCGGGTAGCACTGTCCGAGCACGACATCGTCGACGTCGCCCTCCTGCAGGCCGGTGCGGGACACCAGCTCACGCAGCAGGCCGGACGCGAGGTCGGTCGCGCTCAGCGACGACAGCGCGCCGCCGAACCGGCCCACGGGCGTGCGAAGGGGCGAGCAGATCACGACGTCGTCCATGGGCACGACGCTAGGCCGATCTGTCGAGATGGCGAAATCCAGCTTCTCCGGCGTACGACGTGCAAGGTCGAGCGCGACCCCTCAGGCGGCCAGTGGTGGTGGTCGCTCTCTGATCCAGCCCCCGGCGTAGACCGTGCGTGGTGGTGGGTGGAACTCGGGCAGGCCGTCGTCGGTGTTGATGCGAACGCGCCACGGGCTCTGGTGGATCAGGGTGTGGTGCTTCCTGCACAGCACTCCGATCGCACCACCCCGCCTATTCGAGGCGCGTCGATCCGCCGCGTGAACGTGCCCTGCCGGAGTCTGAGCGTCGCTCAGCGCGGCAGAGGGTTCGGGCCGGTCGCTGTCACCAGCCGCTGGGGCACCCAGTCGTCGACGTGGTGGAACCCGTCGTCGAACGGGCCAGCATCGAGCTCGACGGATGCCCTCAGCGAAAGTCGATAGAACTTCACGTGGGTGAAGTCCTCGAACAAGATGTAGACCGGGTCGGGTGTGCTGTTCGGGCCCTGGAACTGCTGTCCCGTCAGGACGGGCTTGTGGGCTGCGACGAACGCGTCGAAAGCGTCGCCGACCACGACGCCGAGGTGCTCCAACCCCATCTTGTAGACCCGCTGGTGCACGGGCGGGATGAGCTCGATCAGCGGGACGACCTTGCCGTCGAGGACTTCGAGCGGCTCGGCGGGAACGATCAAGGAGATCGGGCGGCCGTTCCAGACGTTCTCGCGATCGGCGACCGCGTGGCGTTCGAGCAGGTTCCGCACATGCGCGTACTGGTCCCACTCCGGCACGCGGAAGGCGAGGTGGCTGAGCGGGTACGGACGGATGTCGATGCCCCGGGTGAGCAGGCGGTCGTGCTGCTGCGCGGCGAACGCCCGATAGTCCCCGATGATGTCGCCCACCGGATCGGCCATCGCCGCCTCCTCTCGGCCGCCATCTTACGGCGGGTGGGCGGAAGACGCATCAGGACACCGCGCGCCGGATAGCGCGCGCACGAGTCCGGCCTCGGGCCTGCTTGCCGACTGTGTGGTCGCTGGGTCCCGATAGGTGGTCGTTCAATGTGGCTGACCGAGGCGCCAGAAGGTATGACGTCCCTGGTGCGCGGCGAAATGCCTAACGGCCGGGCTCACTCCAGATCGCTGTCATCCGCAGCCCGTCCGGGCGCCTCGAAGAGATATCGAGCGCGTGTCGCTTCCGCGGCGGTGCGGGCGCCACCGAAACTCGTGACCGCTGGTACGAAGTCGCCACGCCGGATGCCGTTCAGGACGACATCTCCTGTGGCCACCACCGTCATCGTGCGCGCGGTCTCGCCGAGAAGGGCGAGCTCGCCGAAGCCGTCGCCACGACGCATGGTCCGGACGACGCGGTTGCCGTCCAGCACGTCGACGGCTCCGTCCTCCACGACGTAGAACTGGTCGCCGCGGTCTCCGGCCTCGAAGACCGTCTCCCCTGCGGTGAGCTCGATGCGTTGGAGGTGGCCGGCGATGTTCTCCAGGACAGGCACCGGAAGGGGCCGCAGCATCGGCACTTCGCGGATGAGCCGGATGGCCTCGGTGCGGACTGTCAACGTCTCATCCGTATGCCTCAGCCTGCGCCAGACCACCCCCACGACGACAGGTGCCACGACTCCCACCGCGAAGAAGGAGCCGCTGGTGCCGAGCAGCGCGATGAGCGGCGGCACGACGAGACCACCAGCGGCCACCGCGATCGCGCCGACGCTCTCGAGCAGACCAAAGACCCGACCGAGGTAGGGGTCCGGTGTGAGCCGGGCCATCGTCGTGAAGGCGGTCACGTCGACCAGAGCGTTGCCGATCCCGATCACGCCCGCAGCCACGAGGGCGACCACGAACCAGGGCGCGGCGGCCATCAGGGCAAGGGGCACGCCCCACAGCACGACGGCCACGCCGAGCCACCGTGTCATGGCCGTGCTCCCCACGAGTCGTGTGCACAGGGCGCTGCCTGTCAGTGCGCCGACACCGACGGCACCTTGGAGGACGCCGACGTCGGCCTCCTGTCCGTCGAGCAGGTCGATCGCCAAGACGACGACGAGGACGTTGAACGCACCACGGATAGCCGCCTGCAGGATCACCAGCCAGAAGGTGAGGGACACCCCGGGGTGGTCGGCGACAGCACGGATGCCGTTGCGCACGTCGTCGACGAACGAGGTCCTGCGCTCCACTTCCGGCACCATGCGCTCGTAGTCGAGGGCCAGAACCAGTGCGGCGCTGAGCAAGCCCATCGCACCGGAGAACACGAACACGTGCGCGACATCGCCGAGGTTCACCAACAACGCCGCAACAAGCGGGCCCGAGACGACGCTCAGCCCGTCGAGAGCACCGCGTACGACGTTGACCCGCGTGAGCTCGTCCGGTGTCTGGCAGAGGGAGGGAAGCAAGGCAGAGTGGCTCGCGCGGTACGGCGTGAACGCGATGGTGGAGACCGCCGCAAGTCCGTACACCACCTCCACGGAGCCTCCGGCGAAGAGCACAGGGGCGCAGCCCAAGGTGGCGACGCCACGCACCAGGCTCGACAAGAAGAGCACCCGTTCACGAGGCACCCGATCCGCATAGCCAGCCAGCCTTGGAGCCAAGAGCGCCGCCGGCAGCATGCGCAGCACTCCTACAACGGCTACCGCGGTGGCTCCACCCTCATTGAAGGCCACCAGACCGATGGCAACGGTGAAGGCCCACTCGGCCGAGAACGCCGCACCGAAGGACAGCTGTGCGCGTGCCAGCGTCCGGTTGCCGAGAACTCCCCTGAGCTCCGATATCACCCCTTCATCATCGCCGTCCTGTCCAGCGGTGGGATTGAGGTGATGATGGAGCGATGACGGCCGCTTCGAACCTCTACTGCATCGAAGGTTGTCGGCAAGGCCAGTTCAGGACATTCGGCGGCGATTCAGCCAGGTCGCGGCTTGAGTGCGGTTCTCAAGTTCGAGCTTTGTGAGGATCCGGCTGACGTGGTTGCGGGCGGTGATCGGCGAGATGAACAGCCGGTCTGCGATCTCCTTGTTGGTCAGCCCCTCGGCCACCAACGCCAGGACCTCGCGTTCGCGAGCAGACAGGTTGGCTGCATCGATGTCGACAGGACTGGGCTGCGGTGGTTGGCGCAGAAGGGTCACGCCAAGCGCAATGCCGAGGAGTGCCGCGCCGAGCAGATCGAGGACGTCGGCTGCCGATGGCCACAAGGCGTGCCCCAGCACGACGAACAGGACGAATGCCACGATCGCCGACAGCAGGGTGATCAGGCGCTCCCTGCCGGCAGGTCGGCGCAGCCGAAGCGCAACCGACACAAGGGCGAGCACGAACGGCACCTGGAGGATCCAGTCGTCGACGACAGATACCGGCTCGGTCCACGAGTGGGGAAGGATGCCGAGTGGATTCGCGGGGTCGATCCGCCAGTCTGAGTCAGGGCCGGCCGCGGGGCCCTCGAGTAGTGACCACGCAGCCACGAGCAGCGCTTGCGTCGCGACGATCGCAACCATCGCTGGTCGCCAACGGGGCGAGGGCAGTCGCCCGTCAGGCAGGAGAACAAGTGTGAGCAAAGTGAGTGGGACCAGCGCTGCAGCACCTCTGTCGTTGAACCAGATGGCCCAGACGGCGCCGACCTGATGACCAGGGACCCATTGCGAGGCGAATGCCGCGCACGAGAACAGCAGGCTGACCCCCAGCAGTAGCCAGCCAACCGCGTTGCCTGGGTGTCGCACCGCGCTGAGTGCACCGGGCACGCCCAGCACCAAGGCGACGAGGACTCGTTTCCACAACTCCGGATCCGAGCTGATCGTCACCGTGAGTAGCAGCATTGTGAGCGTGACGGCTCCGGCGACCCAGGGCAGCGCGCGACTCACGCGGTCAGTATCGCCTTCCCATCCCTTAGGAGGTCGGTTTCCGCCAGATGTCAGGCGACAGACGAACCACATGGATGCCGAGCCAGGTGAGGGCCACGGCAAGCAGCAGGTGAGGCTCCAGGGGACCGAATGCAGGTAATAGGAAGTCCCACGCGAGGAACACGATCAGCAGAACGAGCGGAGTCCGCGGAAGACTGCGCCCCTTCAGCCCGGCCCCAGCCAGTAGAAGAAGACCGAAGAACGATCCGAGCAGGTGTGGCAAGAGCGCCGTCAACCCGGTGCCGACGTGCGCGACGTAGGCGTCGTTGAGCTCAACGGCGTTGCTCACGCCAATCGCCGAGGGTGCGACCGTCCCAGCTCCGTAGCCGAGGGCCACGATGTTGTGGAAGCCCCATAGGCCCCACAGCGTCAAGACCACGCCGAATGCAGTCATCCGCGGCGCGGCCCATCGGGTCACGTGGGCGAGCCCGAGGAAGCCGAGCGGCAGGACGAGCATGCTCAAGAGCAGCGCGGTCTGCTCTGTCGCGTGAATGCCTGGGTGGTCAGCACCCCACCTGATCTGCGCGCTGAAGTCCTCGAGGTCGGGCATCGCGAGTGCCCCCAGGTACTGGGAGACCCCGTTCGTCAGGCCGGCGACGACCAGGCACGTGCCCACACCGATCTGGGCGGCGCGCGAAAGCGGCGGAGCGGTGGTCGTGTCTGCGGAGGAAGGTGAGGTAGTGGTCATGCCTCCAACGTGCCCACCGGGGGTCGTGCAGCGCTTGGTGCACATGTACCAAAATGACAAAGTCGGCCAGGGCAGCCGGAGTAGTGTCGTGGTGTGCCTTTGGCCGTCGAGCGCGTCGCCCTGCTCCGCCACGTCGAGCTGTTTGCACAGACGCCGGGGCGCGTCCTGGCGGGGATCGCCCGCGTGCTCGAGGAGATCGAGTTCTCCGAGGGCTCGGTGCTGATGGTGGCCGGTGCTGTCGAGGACTGGCTCTTCGTCATCGTCGAGGGCGACGTCGAGGTCGTACGCGAGGACAGACACGTCAGCCTGGGCGCGGGCAGTGTCGTCGGCGAGATGGCGGTCCTGGACCCACAGCCACGGTCGGCCACCGTCACCGCAGCGACCCCGGTGCGGGCGTTCCGTCTCCGCAAGGCCGCGTTCGACCAGGCGCTGCGTATGCGTCCCGAGATCGCCGCGGGCGTCATCAGGGAGCTCGTGCGCCGGCTGCGCGAGTCACACGAGACGCCCCCGCCCCGGTGAGGACGAGACTCCTGCTGCTCGGGGGCCAGACCGTGGGGTTGGGCCTGGTGATGGCCTTCCTCGTCGTACCGGTGAGCGCACTCTTCCTCCACGAGTACGGCGCCGGCGCCCTCGCGTACGTCTACCTCGCTGTCGCGGTGGTAGGGGTGGCCGTCTCCGCAGCGCTCTCCCGGGTGCAGCGCCGGGTCTCCCTCGCGGCCATGGCGGCAGGAGTGTTCTGGATCTACGTGGCGGTGGTCGCGGGGGGCTGGCTGGTGCTGACCGTGTGGGACGGCGTGTGGGTCACGTTCCCGTTGCTGGTGCTGTTCCCGCTGACGATCCCGATCGGCTTTGCTCTGGTCGGCGCCCAGGCGAACCGCCTCCTCGACGTACGCCAGATGAAGGCGCACTTCCCTCGCGTGGCTGCGGGATTCTCGGTCGGCTTCGCTTCGGGGGGCATCGCCGCGGCTCTCCTGGTCGAGCCTCTCGGCGGGCCCAGACGGCTGGTCGGCCTAGACCTGCTCGCCGGACTCGCGATGGTCGGCCTGGTCGTCGCCACTGGGCGGCGCTACCCGGCCGAGCTCGCTGGAGTGCCGGAGCCTGCGCCGGTCGAGCGATCGACAAGGGACCGGCGGGCCTTGATGCGCAACCGGCTCGTAGTCGTCATCTTCGGCTACCAGATCCTGTCGGCTGCGGTGACGCAGCTGCTGGACTTCATGGTGTGGGAGCGTGCCGCTGCGCGGTACCCCGACCCGAGCGACCTCGCCCGCTTCCAGGGCGTCTTCGGCGCGATCCTGAACGTCTCCAGCGTCGTCTTCGTCTTCGTGTTCGCTGGGTGGATCCTTACCCGCTTCGGCATCGGGGTCGGCCTCGCCGCCAACCCCGTCGCGGTCTTGGTGCTGCTGTGTGTCACCAGCGCCACTGGGATCGCTGTCGGGCCGGCAGCCTTCGCGTTCCTCGCGCTCGTCTGTGCTCAGCAGATCTCCGACATCGCATTGACCGACGGCACGACACGCACGTCGATCAACGCCACGTACCAGGCGCTCCTGCCGCGGTTGCGACTCCAGGCGCAGACGATGACCGAGGCGGCTGGCATTCCCATCGCACTCGGACTCGTAGGCATGCTCCTGATCGCGCAGAACGCTCTCGATCTCGACGTGCGCGCGGTCGTTCTGGTCACCATCGTGCTGACCGCGATCTGGTCGATCTTCGCGGTGGTCGCGTATCGCGAGTACGGCGCCAACCTCCGCGAGGTGCTGTCGCGTCGGGCCTGGGACCCGGTGGCGATCCGGGTCGACGACGACCTCTCGCGGTCCGTCGTCGAGTCAATGCTGCGCAGCGGCGATCTCCGTGACACGGAGACGGCGATCGAGGCGCTGGCGGACGCCGGTAGCCCCGCGGTGGCGGCTCACCTCACCGGACTGATGTCTTCACCCGACGCAGAGCGCCGATCCCTCGCTGCCACTGTCGCCGGCCGGACCGGCCTCCTGGAATCACCGTCCGTGGCCTCGTCGCTGCGGCGACTGGTCGGAGACCCCGATCCATCCGTTCGGCTGTCGGCCGCAGCGGTGCTCGCTGTGCACGACGGCACTGCTCTCAGCACCTGGCTCACCGCCTTGCGTGGCGACGCCGACTCGGTGCGCCTGGCGCTCGAGGCGGCTTCGCGGTCGCCGGCTCCCTGCTTCCTGCCGTACCTGGTCGACCTCGCAGCCCAGCCCTCGGCCCCGGCGGAGCTCATCGACGCACTCGTAGCTCACGCCGAGGGGCTCGTCCCGCTGCTGGCTGAACCTGGCGTGCCGACACGCACCAGAGAGCTGGTCGTGTTCGCACTCGGGGAAGCCGGAACCGACGAGTGTCGTGCCGGGCTCTTGGCACACCTCAATGACGGCGAGCCCGAGGTAGCCGAGGCAGCTGCCCGCGCGCTCGCAGTCGCTGGACGCCGGGAATCCTCGGCCGCCCCTCAGCTCAGCGCTGCCCTCGCCTCCCACGCCGCTCGCGCTCACCGCTCGCTCCAGATCATCGGCTCGCTGGCCGGCACCGCGGGTACCGAGCCGCTGTACGGCGCACTCCGCGACGAGGTGGCGACCGCGGGTCACCGCATCGAAGTGCTTCTGGGCCTGGCCCACGAGACGCGCGTGATCGGTGCGGGCATGGCCGGCCTGGCCTCGAGCACCGAGCGCGATCGCAACACCGCAGTCGAGATGCTCGAGGTCACCCTCGGCCGGCCCGTCGCGCGGATGCTCCTGGCGATCATGAGCCCTGCCCTCGACGACGGCACGCGCCTGCAGCTGCTGGGTGAGTACGTCGCCGTGGAACATGACCTTCCCGGAGACTGGCTTCGCTTGCTCGTCCTGGACGAGACCGACTACTGGCGCGAACCATGGCTTCGCGCCTGCGCCCTCTATGCCGCACCGACCGCCGCCCCCCAGGAGGCCCGAGACCTCGCGCTGCGCTTCATCGACGACGCGGACCCCGTCGTCGCCGAGACGGCGCGATGGGTGGTCGCCTCGGTTCGCTAGAGCATCGGGGGTAGTCAGCAGGACAGGTGGATGGTGAGATGAACATGGAGGGAACCGGGCCGGGGGGCCCGACGGTCAGCAAGAGGAGGAGTTCGGTATGAGCAGATCTGCTGTCGGCTTCTGTGCCGCTGTGATGCTGTTCGGCACGCAACTGGTGGGGGCAGGGGTGGCCAGCGGCCAGGAGGCGCCGCTGTGTGGTCCACCCGGAGGGGAGGTTCCGGCCACCATCGTGGGCGCGGGCCTCATCGTCGGTACCGCCGGCGACGATGTGATCGTCGCCAGTGCCGGCAACGACATCGTGTTCGCAGGCGCCGGCAACGACATCGTGTGTGGCGAGGGCGGCAACGACGTCCTTGACGGCGGCCACGGTGATGACGAGCTCATCGGTGATGAGCTGGACAGCGCGCCGTTCGCCGAGTCCAACGGCACGAACGACGACGTCCTGCGGGGCGGCCCGGGCGACGACACGCTGGCCGGACTCGGAGGCAACGACACGGCCGAAGGTGGCCAGGGCGACGACACTCTGATCGGGATGGGCGGAGTTGACGAGCTCGCGGGCGGCCCGGGCAACGACACCGCCTTCGGGGGGCCCCTGGACGACAGCGCAGCGGGAGGTCCGGGCAACGACACGTTGTTCGGCAACTTCGGCAGCGACGTCCTCAGCGGTGGGCCTGGTGACGACTTCATCGACGGCGACAACCCGACGCCGCCTCCTCCGGGTGGCCCGCCGTTCCCGCCCGGCAGCAACAACGACGTCTGCAGCAGCGGGCCTGGCGCGGACACCGTGCTCAACTGTGAGGTCGGTTCCTAGCACTCCGCTCGGTGCCGGCCGCGACTTGGGCCGGCACCGCCCGCCAGCCTGTCGGTCAGGACTGTCCCCGGCGACGGTCATGATGGAGCGATGACGACCTATTCCGGCACGAAGGAGTTCGAACGCGCGACCTTCGTCAGGGCGAGCTTCAAGGGCGCCACCCTGCGCTTCTCCGATGTCAGCGGTGTGACGATGCGCAGCGTCGATGTGGGCGGGCTCGACATCGACAGCCATGACCTGTTCTTCGGCAGCCTCTTGGTCAACGGGGTCGACGTGGTGCCGTTCGTGGATGCCGAGCTCAACCGGCAGTTCCCGGGCCGGGAGCTGCAGAAGGCGCAGACGCCCGAGGGCCTGCGCGAGGGTTGGGTCGCTGTGCAGGCCGCGTGGCAGACGACGGTGGCGGGGACGCCGCCGGACCTGGTGGACGCCCACGTCGAGGACGAGTGGTCCCTGGCCCAGACCCTGCGACACCTCATCCTGGCGACCGACGCCTGGCTCCGCGGCGGGATCCTGCGGATGCCGCAGCCGCTCCACGAGATCGGCCAGATCTTCACCGGTGCCGCCGAGATGGGCTTCGACATGTCGATCTTCCGCGCGGAGCCGCCGTCCTACGAGGAGATCCTCGCGGTGCGGGCCGAGCGACAGCAGCTGGTGACCGACTTCCTGGCCACAGCCACGGCAGAGCTCCTCGCGGAGGAACGCGAGGACCCCTGGGGCGGGGACTGGCATCCCAGCGTCGGTGACTGCATTCGCGTGATCCTCGAGGAGGAGTGGGCGCACCTGCGCTACATCCGACGGGATCTCGCTCTTGTGCGTTCAGCCTGAAGTAGCCAAGCATTTCGTCTGACTCCCAGCCGGTCTCATGGCGTCCTCAGAAAGCGTGAGTAGCCTCGAGCCGTGGACGAGAACAAGGCACGCATGGTCGTCGACACTCTGCGTGAGCTGGGCACCGACGCGTCTCTGGCGCGCGTCGGGGTCTACCAGTTCGGCGTGAGCGTCCGGCTGCCCGACGGGCGCGAGGCGGTGTGGGACTCCGACGGCACGGCCTCGCTCGAGGCGCAGGTGATGCGCAACGGCGTGCTGGTCGGGTTCGTGCCGGCCATCGAGGGCTCCGACTCGTTCACTCAGGAGCAGATCATCGACGCCATCCGGCGTACCGACTACGACAAGCCGATCGCAGTGCAGCGTGCCACGGCTCCGCCGCCGGCACCTCCGCTGCCGCGCAAGGGCGGACTGTTCCGGCGCTTCATGGGCGGGTTCCGGCACAGCTGAGCCAACCGCACGGTCGGTGCTCGGCTAGGTTGGCTGGATGCGCATCGCGATCGTCGGCGGCAACGGGCAGGTGGCGCGCCACCTGCATCCACTCCTGGTCCGCGGCGGGCACACGCCGGTCGCGCTGGTGCGCACGGAGGACTACCGGGCGCCGCTGGAGAGCCTGGGTGCGCAGGTGCGCCTGCTGGACATCGAGGCGCAGGACGCCGACGCGTTCGCCGCCGCGTTCGAGGGGTGCGACGCCGTGGTCTTCGCCGCTGGTGGTGGGCCCGACGGCAACCTCGAGCGCAAGCGCACGGTCGACCTGGAGGGTGCGCTGAAGTCGATCGAGGGTGCGCGGAAGGCCGGGATCCGCAGGATCGTCCAGGTGTCGGCGATCAACGTCGACGACCCGGTGCCGGCCGGCAGCAACGAGGTGTGGACGGCGTACGTCGAGGCCAAGCGTGATGCCGACGCAGCTCTCCGGGCGACCGACCTGGACTGGACGATCATCCGGCCGGGTCGGCTCACCGACGACCCCCCGCGCGGTCTTGTTTCGCTGGGCCCGGACGTTCCTCGTGGGGAGATCCCGCGCGCGGACGTGGCGGCGGTGCTCGCTGCGGTGCTGGAGACACCCGAGGCTGCCGGACACCAGTGGAACCTGGTGGGCGGTGAGACCGCGGTCGTCGAGGCTGTCCGCGGCGCTGCGTCCTAGAGGCCGACGAGCCGCTCCGACTCCTGCCACAGCCGCGCTGCGACGACGTCGTCCATCGCCTTGCGCGACGGCTCCTTGGGCAGGTCGTCCTCGAAGTAGAGCCCGGTCAGCCCCTCGACCTCCGCGCTGCCGACCAGGTAGGTCAGGCGCTTGGCCCCCTCCTCCGATGACACCATCGTCAGGCGCTTCGCAACGGCCAGCACGGGGCGCGCGAACCACGGCGCACCGCTCCAGATGTTGGTGGCCACGGTCCCGGGGTGCACGGCGTTGGCCGTCACGCCGGTGCCCTCGAGCTGGGTGGCCAGCGCACGGGTCCACGTCACCATCGCCAGCTTGGATCGTGCGTAGGCCTGCATGATCGAGTAGCCCCCGCGCTCGTAGCCCAGGTTGTCGAAGTCCAGGCTTCCTCCGAAGTGGCCGATGGAGGCCACGTTGACGATCCGCGCCGGCGAGCTGGCCACCAGCCGGTCGAGCAGCAGCGAGGTGAGCAGGAAAGGCGCCAGGTGGTTGACCGCGAACGTCGCCTCGATCCCGTCCTCGGTCTCGGTGCGCCGGTCGAACACGGTTCCGGCGTTGTTGACCAGCACGTCAACCCGGTTGTAGCCGTCCAGCACCTCCTTGGCCAGCGCCCGCGTCGACGCCTGCGACGAGAAGTCCGCCAGCAACACATCCACGGCATCAGAGCCGCCACGCCGTCGTACGTCGGACCGGGCCTTCTCGGCCTTGGCTGCGTCACGCCCGACCAGGATCAGGTGATGCCCCTCCCGCGCCAGCTGCACCGAGCTCTCCAGCCCGATCCCACTGGTCGCCCCGGTCATCAGGATGGTCTTCACACAGGCGAGCGTAGGTGCGAAACCCGCTGAAGAAGGATGGAAACGGCGCGAAAGCGCACGGAGTGATGGCCAGGCCGCCCTGGGAACTCAACCCGCAGGGAGCGATCGGGCACGGCCGAAGGCCAAAAGAGAACTGGGAAGCGGGGAACGGCACTACCCGCACCGCGGAACACGTAACCCGGAACGGACTGAACGTAGTCACCCTTGGTGCGGAAGGTGTCGGGCCCTGAGTCATCCCCGGTCGCAAGGCGGCCAGGAATGACGGCCGAAGGCCAAAAGAAAACCGGAGAGCGGGAAACGGCACTACCCGCACCGCGGAGCCGGTGACCCGCGCCTTGGCCGCCGGCCGAAGACCAAAGGCGCTGAGGAAGAGGGCCCTGGGTCAGGGTCGAGGGCGAAGCCGAGAATGACTCAGGGCCCGACCGGGGAGGGAGGGTTGGTCGGGCCCTGAACCGTCCACGCTGCTGCACGGACTCTGAGAACCCGGCCTGGGAGGGAGCAAAGCCACCGGGTTCTGTCCCGTACAACGCAACGGCTCACGCCTGGTTACGGGGCTGTTCGGAGAATCTTCCGAGGGGACGTCAGGTTGGTCACTGGTCTTGACCACCTGGCAACACGAGGGTCTCGATAGACTGCGTTTTCAGCGTTCCGAGGGCGGAAAGACGCCTGTTATGTCACGCTTCGCCCCGTTTGAGAAAGGGCTCCGTTGAGCACCGAACACGATCTCGTCCTCGTCGTCGACTTCGGCGCCCAGTACGCCCAGCTGATCGCCCGCAGGGTCCGCGAGGCGCGGGTCTACTCCGAGATCGTGCCCAGCACGATGCCGGTAGCCGAGATGCTCGCCAAAGGCCCCAAGGCGATCGTCCTCTCCGGCGGCCCTTCCTCGGTCTACGAGCCGGGTGCGCCGCAGATCTCGGCCGACGTGTTCACGGCCGGTGTCCCGGTCTTCGGCATGTGCTACGGCTTCCAGGTCATGGCCCAGGCCCTCGGCGGCGAGGTACGCCGCACCGGCACCTCGGAGTTCGGGCGTACGCCGGTCCAGGTGCTCGCCCCCGGCACGCTGCTCGCCGACGTACCCACGGAGCACCGCGTCTGGATGAGCCACGGCGACTCGGTCGCGCAGGCACCCGCCGGCTTCGACGTACTCGCCTCCACCGATGCCACCCCGGTCGCCGCGTTCGAGGACCTCGACCGCCGCCTCGCCGGCGTCCAGTGGCACCCGGAGGTGATGCACACCGAGCACGGCCAGGCCGTCCTCTCGCACTTCCTGCACAACATCGCGGGCTGCCGTCAGACCTGGACGATGGTCAACATCGTCGAGGAGCAGATCGCGAAGATCCGCACGCAGATCGGCGACCGACGGGCGATCTGCGGCCTCTCCGGTGGTGTCGACTCTGCCGTCGCCGCGGCGCTCGTGCAGCGCGCGATCGGCGACCGCCTGACGTGCGTCTTCGTCGACCACGGCCTGCTCCGCAAGGGTGAGGCCGAGCAGGTCGAGCGCGACTACGTCGCCGCCACCGGGGTCTCGCTGGTCGTGGTCGACGCCGAGAAGCGGTTCCTCGACGCGCTCGCCGGCGTGACCGACCCGGAGGACAAGCGCAAGATCATCGGGCGCGAGTTCATCCGGGTGTTCGAGCAGGCCGAGGCCGACGTCGTCGCCGAGTCCAAGGGCGCGGTCGGGTTCCTGGTGCAGGGCACGCTCTACCCCGACGTCGTCGAGTCCGGTGGTGGCGCCGGCACCGCGAACATCAAGTCCCACCACAACGTCGGCGGGCTGCCGGAGGACCTCGAGTTCGAGCTGGTCGAGCCGCTCCGCGCGCTGTTCAAGGACGAGGTGCGCCTGGTCGGCGAGCAGCTCGGCCTGCCGCCCGAGATCGTCTGGCGCCACCCGTTCCCCGGCCCCGGTCTCGGCATCCGCATCATCGGCGAGGTCACCCGCGAGCGCCTCGACATCCTGCGCGAGGCAGACGCCATCGCCCGCGAGGAGCTCACCCACGCCGGCCTCGACCGCGACATCTGGCAGTTCCCGGTCGTGCTGCTGGCCGACGTACGCTCCGTCGGCGTGCAGGGCGACGGCCGCACCTACGGCCACCCCGTCGTACTCCGGCCGGTGACGTCCGAGGACGCCATGACCGCCGACTGGGCCCGACTGCCCTACGACGTGATCGAGCGCATCTCCACCCGCATCACCAACGAGGTCCGCGAGATCAACCGGGTCACCGTCGACGTGACCAGCAAGCCGCCGGGCACCATCGAGTGGGAGTGAGCCACCCCGTCTGACCTGGCCTGTTTCCGGGACACGGGGGTGTCCGAAATGTGACTATCGTGCTATGAGTCAGGAGGCCACCCCCAGCGTCCGGGACACCGAGGCGACCCCGCCGTCGGCAGAGCCGGCCGAGAGGTCGTTCACGCTGGTCGTCGCGGGCGTGCTGGGAGCCGCCGCCGTGCTGGTGGCGCTCGTGTTCACGGCCGTTGTCTGGGTCGACTCCTACAACACCGGCCACAGCCGCGGTCAGCAGGCCAGGGAGGCGGGCATTCCGACCTCGTCCGTGGACTCGTACTGCGAGGAGATCGCCCAGGACGTGAACACCTCCGGGTCGGCCGACGGCTACTGGGACCTGCCCTGGCTCATCGGCTGCAAGCGCGGCCTTGGCTGAACCACCCCTGCGCGTTATCTACAATCATGTGGAGGGGGCCGTGACACCCGGCCGTCGTACACCAGAGGAGCGGGGTTGCTGGGCATCGTTTCGAGTCTTCGCGTGCGCGTACGACGTGCGCTGCTGGCGAAGGCCACCTCTGGCGGAGGGCTCGACCTCTCCAAGATCGACAAGGTCCCCGAGTCGCTCTCGTGGCCGCTCAACCGCGACGGGTTCGACCCCGTGCCCCGCATCGCCGAGGTGCGTGAGGCCGAGCCGGTCCACAAGCTGACGTCGTTCTTCGGGCTGACCGTGTGGCTGGTCACCGGCGACGCCGAGGCGCGCGAGGTGCTGGCCGACAACGTCTCCTACAGCAACGACATCCGACCCTTCGTGGGCAGCAAGAGCGGGTCGGCAACCGAGGGTGACATCGGCGGCCTCGGCTTCACCGACCCGCCTGAGCACTCCCGGCTCCGCAAGCTGCTGACGCCGGAGTTCACGATGCGTCGGCTCGAGCGGCTCAAGCCGCGGATCGCCGAGATCATCGACAGCTGCCTCGACGACGTCGCGGAGGTGGGTCCCGACGTCGACCTCGTCCCGACGTTCGCGTTCCCCGTCCCGTTCCAGGTCATCTGCGAGCTGCTGGGGCTGCCGGTCGAGGACCGCGAGACGTTCCGCGGCCTGGCCACGGCGCGCTTCGACGTCACCTACGGCGGCTCCGGCGCGCTGGGTGCGATCTCCGGCTCGCGTGAGTTCCTGCTCGACTTCGCGGCCCAGCAGCGCCGTGACCCCGGCGACGGGCTGGTCGGCCAGATCATCCGCGAGCACGGTGACTCGATCAACGACTTCGACCTCGGCGGCCTGGCCGACGGGGTGTTCACCGGCGGCCTGGAGACCAGCGCGTCCATGCTCGCGCTCGGCACCGCGGTCCTGCTCAACCACCCCGACGAGTACGCCGCCCTGGCCGACGGCACCGCCGACGTCGACAAGGTCGTCGACGAGCTGCTGCGCTACCTCGCCGTCGTGCAGGTGGCTTTCCCGCGGTTCGCGAAGCACGACCTGGAGATCGCCGGGCAGCGGATCGGGCAGGGCGACGTCGTGATGTGCCACCTCGGCGGCACCAACCGCGACAAGGCGCTGTCGGCCGACGGCCGTTCGCTTGAGGTCTTCGACCCCCATCGCTCCATGGCGGCGTCCAACCTCGCCTTCGGACACGGGTTCCACCGTTGCGTGGGTGCCGAGCTGGCCAAGATGGAGCTCCGCATGGCCTACCCGAAGCTCGCCGGGCGCTTCCCCGACCTCTCGCTGGCCACCCACGACCTCGACTTCAGGCAGAAGTCGATCGTCTACGGCGTCGACTCGCTGCCGGTCAGGCTCGGGGCGCTCTCGACCCTGTCGTAGGGCGTGCCGTAGGTCGTCGTACGTTCCCGCACGGGCCGGCCGATCCCGCCGGCGATCTCGGTGAGCTCGGCGACGGTCTTTGCCGAGCCGTGCTCGGAGCCGGCCATCCGGGAGATGGTCTCCTCCATCAGGGTGCCGCCGAGGTCGTTGGCGCCGGCGTTGAGCATGGCGCGGGTGCCTTCGACGCCGAGCTTGACCCAGCTGGTCTGGATGTTGTCGATGCGGCCGTGCAGCATGATCCGGCTCACCGCGTGGACCGCGAGGTTGTCGCGCAGGGTCGGGCCCGGCCGGGCGACGCCGGCGAGGTAGATCGGTGCGCTGGTGTGCACGAACGGCAGCGGCACGAACTCGGTGAACCCACCGGTGCGGTCCTGGATGCGCTGCAGCACGCGAAGGTGCTTGACCCAGTGGTCCGGGCGGTCGACGTGGCCGTACATCATCGTCGAGGACGACCGGATGCCGAGCTCGTGGGCGGTGGTGACGATCTCGATCCACTGGTCGGTGGGGAGCTTGCCCTTGGTCAGCACCCAGCGGACCTCGTCGTCGAGGATCTCGGCGGCAGTGCCGGGGATGGTGTCCAATCCGGCGTCCTTGGCCTGCTGGAGCCAGTCGCGGTAGCTCAGGTTTGCCCGGCTCGCACCGTTGAGGATCTCCATCGGCGAGAACGCGTGCACGTGCATGTCGGGCACTCGCTTCTTCACCACGGCCGCCAGGTCGAAGTACGCCGTACCGGGCAGCTCCGGGTCGATGCCGCCCTGCATGCACACCTCGGTCGCGCCGAGCTGCCAGGCCTCCTCGGCGCGGTCGGCGACCTGGTCGAGGTCCAGGGAGTACGCGTCGGCGTCAGTGCGGCGCTGGGCGAATGCACAGAAGCGGCAGCCGGTGTAGCAGACGTTGGTGAAGTTGATGTTCCGGTTGACCACGTAGGTGACCTCGTCGCCGGAGACCTCACGGCGGTAGTGGTCGGCCAGCGCGATCACGGCCTGGAGGGACTCTCCGTCGGCGGTCATCAGCGCCAGGGCCTGGTCGTCGGTGAGCGATTGGGGGTCGGACTCGGCTTGGCGGAGAGCGGCTGATGCGTCCGGGCTCACCACGGTCCCGTGGGGTGCATGCCGTTCCCACGAGCTGCTCGTCGTGGGAACCCCATGATCCCCACGGGACCGTGGGGAACCACCCGCCGCAGCAGCCCGTACCGCATCCCAGTCGCCGTACACCGAGTCGAAGTCGTCTCGCCGGTCACCGGTGCGCCCCTCGGTGTCGATCGAGGTCGTGCAGGTCGGTGCGCCCGGCCGAGACGAACCCGCCGTCCGGCTCCTGCCACGGCAGCCCGACCGCGCGTACGCCGGATGCGAGCCCGTCGGGTCCGGCCAGGGCGTCGACGTGTCCCCGGACTCTCGGGTCGATCCAGGGCTCGCCGGCCAGCACGTAGGAGGGGTGCACGGTCAGCCGCTCACGCAGCTCGAAGCCGGCGGCCGAGGTCACCTGACGGAGCCTGTCCAAGGAGGGCCACGGACGCTCGGGGTTGACGTGGTCGGGCGTGAGCGGGGAGACGCCGCCCCAGTCGTCCACCCCTGCGTCCAGCAGTGCGCGACACTCCTCGAGCGACACCAGGTTCGGCGGCGCCTGGATGCGCATCTTGGGGCCGAGCACGAGGCGCGAGACGGCGATCGCCGCCAGGTAGTCCTCGAGCGGGAGGTCGTCGACCGAGCGCATCGCAGTGTCGGGCTTGGCGCGGAAGTTCTGCACGATGACTTCCTGCACGTGGCCGTAGGCCTGTGCCACGCGACGCAGCGCGAAGATCGAGTCGGCGCGCTCCAGCCGGGTCTCGCCGATGCCGACCAGCAGGCCGGTCGTGAACGGCACGTTGAGCCGACCCGCGTCCTCGAGCACCCGCAGCCGGACCGCGGGGTCCTTGTCGGGCGACCCGAAGTGCGCCAGCCCGCGGGTCTCGAAGAGCCGGGTCGAGGTGGTCTCCAGCATCATCCCCATCGAGGGGGAGACCGGCTTGAGCCGGTTGAGCTCCGCCCACGACATCACGCCGGGGTTGAGGTGGGGGAGCAGCCCGGTCTCCTCCAGCACCCGGATCGCCATCGCCCTGACGTAGTCCAGCGTCGAGTCGTAGCCGGCCTCAGCCAGCCACTTCGCCGCTTCGGGCCAGCGGTCCTCGGGGCGGTCGCCGAGGGTGAACAGCGCCTCCTTGCACCCGAGCGCCGCACCCTGCGAGGCGATCGCCAGCACCTCGTCGGGAGAGAGGTACGGTGCGCGCCCTTCACGCACGGCGTGGGCAGGCGTCTCCACGAACGTGCAGTAGTGGCAGCGGTCGCGGCACAGCCGGGTCAGCGGGATGAACACCTTCGGGGAGAAGGTCACGACTCCCGGCCGCCCGGCGGCTACCAGGCCGGCGTCTCGCACCCGTGCCGCCGCCGCACACAGGGCGGCCAGGTCGGAGTCGCGCGCAGCCAGCAGCACCGCGGCCTCGTCGACGTCGAGCGTCGCGCCCCGCTCCGCACGAGCGATCGCTCGGCGCAGCTGCTGGGAGGTGGGTGCTGCCTCTGTCACGCGGTCAAGCCTAAGTCCCGGGATGGAACGCGTTTCAGGTGGTCCGCGCAGCGGTCGCCTGCCACGCCGCGAGGAACATCTCCGCGCACTGGTCGACCAGGTCGGTGTCGGAGATCTCGATCAGTCCGCTGAGCTTCGCGCTGATCAGCTCGACGGAGCCGCCGATCAGGAACAGCGCCATCGGACGGAGCCGGGCCCGGTCGACCTCGGCGGTCCCGGGGCCGGCCAGCGACTCGACGACGAGCTCGGTGAACTCCAGGAAGCGAGCCTGCTGACGCGCCTGCATGGCCTCGTGGGCCGCCGACGCCAGCAGAACGCTCGCCTTGCGGGGGTCGTCCAGGTTGATCGCGAAGACCGCTGCGAGGCCCTCGCGGACCCGACGCTCCAGGTCGTCGGGGTAGCGGACCAGCGACTCGACGCACTGGGCGACCACCAGGTCGCCGACGAAGTCGACGAGCGCGACCAGCAGCTCGTCGAGGTTGGCGAAGTTCTCGTAGAAGTACCGCGGAGTCAGCCGCGACCGCGAGCAGACCGTGCGGACGCTGATGCCCGAGAGGCCCTCCTCGTGGAGGCAGTCGAGGCCGGTCTCGAGCAGCTGCTGGCGCCGGGCCTCCCTGCGCTCGTCGAGGCTTCGGCCGCCGTAGGGGCGGGACGTCATGCCGACAGCCTAAGGCACCCGCACCAACGTTGACAACGAGCGTTATCAGATTTACGGTGCGAAGAGTCGCCCGTCGCCGACCCTGACCAGAGGAGACCCGATGCCCCTGCTTGCAGAGTCGCAAGCCCGTGCCGCAGGACTCGAGCCGATCCCGGGCCACCCGGGCCCGCCGATCGTGCACCAGAACCTAGCGATGCTGCGCGGCACCGCCTTCTTCGACCTCGGCTACTACCTCAAGTACGGCGACGTGCACTGGTCGCAGGGGCTCGGTCGCACCACGGTCAACGCGGTGGGCCCAGACGCGATCGGTGCGGTGCTGGCCAACAAGGACAAGGGTTTCGGCAACGGCCCGGGCTGGTCCTACCTGATCGGCCCGTTCTTCGAGCGGGGCCTGATGCTGCTCGACTTCGAGGAGCACCACGAGAACCGGCACATCATGCAGCACGCGTTCACGCGTCCGCGCCTGGTCGGCTATCTCGACGCGATGACACCCGCCATGACGCGGGCCGTCGAGTCCTGGGGGTCGGTCGACGACTTCCGCTTCTACCCGGCTGTCAAGAGCCTGGGCCTCGACATCGCCGTGCAGACGTTCATGGGCGACCACGTCGACGTCGAGGCGAAGACGATGATGAAGGCGTTCACCGACTGCGTCCAGGCTGCGACCTCGGTCGTGCGGCGCGACGTCCCCGGGCTGCGGTGGCATCGCGGGCTCGAGGGTCGCAAGGTGCTCGAGGCCTACGTCACCCCGCGTGTGGAGGCCGCTCGCAACCGTGACGGCGAGGACCTGCTCAGCGCCTTGTGCCATGCCGAGGGCGAGAACGGCGAGCGCTTCACCGACCGCGACGTCGTGAACCACCTGATCTTCCTGATCATGGCCGCGCACGACACCTCGACGTCGACGATGACGGCCATGACCTACTTCCTGGGCAAGCACCCACAGTGGCAGCAGCGCTGCCGCGAGGAGTCGCTCTCGCTCGACAAGCAGACGCTGGAGTACGACGACGTCGACAAGCTCTCTGCCCTGGACCTCGTCATGAAGGAGTCGATGCGGTTGCAGCCGCCGCTCCCAGGCCTGGCGCGGGAGGCCGTCAAGGACACCGAGCTGTGCGGGTACTTCGTGCCGAAGGGCACGATGGTCGGCGTGGGAATCTCGCTGCTCCACCGGCTGCCGAGCCTCTGGTCCGACCCGCTGAGCTTCGACCCCGGCCGGTTCTCCGACGAGAGACGTGAGGACAAGTCCCACCGCTACGCCTACCTGCCGTTCGGCGGGGGCGTCCACAAGTGCATCGGGATGTACTTCGGCGGCATGGAGGTCAAGTCCGTCATGCACCAGATGCTGCTCGACTACGAGTGGTCGCTGCCGGAGAGCTACACGATGCCGATGAACTGGAAGGCGCTCCCGATTCCAAGGGACGGCCTGCCGGTCCAGCTGCGCAGCCGGTGACCGTGACCTAGAGCCCGAGCGACCGCCCGATGATCTCCTTCTGCACCTCGGTGGTGCCGCCGTAGATCGTCGAGATGCGGCTGTCCTGGTAGGCCTTGGCGATGGGGTACTCCAGCATGTAGCCGTAGCCACCGTGCAGCTGCACTCCCTGGCCGACGATCTTCTGCTGGAGCTCGGTGGTCCACCACTTCGCCATCGACGCGCCGACGGCGTCGAGCTTGCCGTCGATGTGCTTCATCACGCAGTCGTCGACGAACGTCCGGGCCACGCGTGCCTCGGTCGCCATCTCGGCCACCAGGAAGCGGTTGTGCTGGAACTTGCCGATCGGCTTGCCGAACGCCTCACGCGTCTTGGCGTAGTCCAGGCACATGTCCAGGACGTGGTCGATGACCGAGGCCGCCTGAGCGGCGATGATCAGCCGCTCCTGCGGGAGGTTCATCATCAGGTAGATGAACCCCTCGCCCTCCTCGCCGAGCAGGTTCTCCTTGGGTACGACGACGTCGCTGAAGCTCAGCTCGGCGGTGTCCTGCGCATGCATGCCGACCTTCTCCAGGTTGCGGCCGCGCTCGAAGCCCTCCATGCCACGCTCGACCACGAGCAGGCTGATGCCCTTGTGGCCGGCCTCCGGATTGGTGCGGGCGACGACGATGACCAGGTCGGCGTTGATGCCGTTGGAGATGAAGGTCTTGGAGCCGTTGAGGAGGTAGTGGTCGCCCTTGTCCACGGCGGTCGTGCGGATGCCCTGCAGGTCGCTACCGGCGCCGGGCTCGGTCATCGCGATCGCGGTGATGATCTCGCCGGTCACGCAGCCGGGCAGCCAGCGCTGCTTCTGCTCGTCGTTCGCCAGGCTGGTGAGGTAGGGAACGATGATGTCGGTGTGCACGGAGAAGCCGGGGCCGTTCGCGTTGGCCTTGGTCTGCTCCTCCGAGACGATCATGTTGTAGCGGAAGTCCTCGACGCCCGGGCCGCCGTACTCCTCGGGCACGTCGAAGCACAGCAGTCCCGCGTCGCCGGCCTTCTGCCACAGCTCGCGCGGCACGATGCCGTCGCGCTCCCACTGCTCGTTGTTGGGCGTGACCTCCTTGGCGAAGAAGGCACGGCAGGTTTCACGGAAGGCTTCATGCTCGGCCTCGAAGATGTCACGGTCGGTCATGCGACGAGCTCCTTCATCTTGCTGATCAGTGCGGGCACGTCGTCCGCGACGGGGACGATCTGCAGGTTGGTGACGCCGGCTTCCTTGAACGCGGCGATGCGCTCCTTGACGTAGCCCTCGGGGCCGACCAGGTTGATCGCCTCGAGTAGGTCGTCGGGGACCAGGGCAGCGGCCTCGTCCTTCTTGCCACCGAGATAGAGGTCCTGGATCTCCTTCGCCTCCTTCTCGTAGCCGTACTCGCAGACGAGCTGGTTGTAGAAGTTCTTGTCGCGTGCACCCATGCCGCCGACGTAGAGCGCGACCATCGGGCGGGCGAAGTCGAGCAGCCCCTTGACGTCGTCGCCGATCGCGCACATGCCGCCCGCGAGGATCTCCAGGGGTGCGAGGTCGGCCGACCGCTTGGCCGCTCCGGCAGCGAGCGAGGCGCTCCAGGTCGCCGCCGCCTTCTCGGGGTGGAAGAGGTGCGGGATCCAGCCGTCGGCGATCTCGGCGGTCAGCTCGACGTTCCTGGCGCCGAGTGCCGCGATCCACAGGGGTACGGCGGGGCGCTCGGGCTTGGTCAGCAGCTTCAGCGGCTTGCCCAGCCCGAGGCCCTGGCCTTCGGGCAGAGGAAGCTTGACGGTCTTGCCGTCGTACACCAACGGCTCGCGGCGCAGGGCCATCCTGATCACGTCGATGACCTCGCGCGTCCGGCCCAGCGGCTTGTCGTAGGGAATGCCGTGGAAGCCCTCGATCACCTGGGGGCCGGAGGCGCCGAGGCCGATGACGGCACGGCCACCGCTGACGTTGTCGAGACCGGCAGCGGTCTGGGCCAGGGCGCCCGGCGTGCGCGAGTAGATGTTGAGGATCGCGGCGCCGATCTCGATCGTCTCCGTCTTCGCGGCGAGGTAGCCCATGAGCGTGGGGGAGTCGAAGCCGTAGGCCTCTGCCACCCAGACGGTGTCCAGCCCGGCCTGCTCCCAGGAGACGACCTGGTCGGCGGCTGCACGCGGGTTCCCGTCGTACATCAGCATGGTGGAGAGCTTCATGACAGTCCTCACAACTCGGGGGTCTTGCAGTGCGACCCGCCAACCGTGACAGTATTACTGTCAGAATTCAAGGGTGTCTCGACGGACAGGAGTTGGCGTGTTCAAGATCGCAGTCATCGGAGGCACTGGGCCGCAGGGCAAGGGCCTCGCGTACCGGTTCGTCAAGCACGGTCACGCTGTCGTGCTCGGCTCCCGTGCGGCGGACCGCGCCGAGGCCGCGGCGGCCGAGATCGCCGAGCGCGTGCCCGACGGATCGGTCTCGGGCGCGACCAACGAGGACGCGATCGCCGCGGCCGACGTGGTGCTGCTCGCCGTCCCCTACAAGGGGCACGACGAGCTGGTCGAGTCACTGGCTCCTGCGCTCGCAGGCAAGACGGTCATCTCCTGCGTCAACCCGCTCGGCTTCGACAAGGGCGGACCCTTCGGGCTCGTCGTCGAGGGTGGCTCCGCCGCCGAGACCGCCCAGCGGCTCGCACCCGAGGCGACGTTCGTCGGCGCGTTCCATCACGTGTCCGCGGTGACCCTGTGGAGCGACGACGACTACCTCGACCACGAGGACGTCCTGGTCTGCGGCGACTCCGCCGACGCGAAGGCGGTCGCCATCGAGCTCGCGCAGACCGTCACCGGTCGCCTGGGAGTCGACGCCGGCAAGCTGCGTCTCGCGGCTCAGCTCGAGCCCTTCACCGCCGTGCTGATCTCGATCAACAAGAAGTACAAGGTGCAGTCGGGCCTCCTGGTCGGCGGCCTGCGTCCAGGGTCTTGAGGGGCTAGTCGCCACCTGGGCACTGGGCGGGACCTGAGGACAGCAGCCGTTGGTCATCGGCCCGCTGACGCCCGAGGTTCCACTCCAGCCAGTCGTCCTGGTCGTGCTCGGCGGCGGCAGCGACGCACGGCTGCAGCTCGGCGGGCAGCTCGGCCAGGTCGGGTACGGCGTCGGAGGAGAGGTCGGCGAGGTAGAACGTGTCGATCCTCCCGGTCTGGGTGAACCGCTCGACGTTGCGGTCGGCGATGTAGGCGTCGGGGTTCATCATGGCCAGGCCGAGCAGGGCCACCGCACCCGTGACCAGCGCTGTGCGGGGGAGCCAGGAGCCGCGCATCCGGATCCCGGCGACCAGCACCAGCACGAGCAGCAGACCCAACCAGCCCTCGAAGACCGTCACCAGCAGCCGCAGCCGGGTGGCGCCGTACGCCTCCTCGTAGACGTGCACGCGATAGAGCGCGGAGCCAACCACGACGAGCGCGAGCACGCACAGCAGGCCGAGGGCTATGCGCAGCCGCGGCCGGTCCGCCCGAGAGGCCTTGCGCGCGGCGACTCCGACGACGAGCAGGGTGAGGAGGGTGGCGACGGTCATCTGGGCGAAGCCCTCGTGGACGTAGTCGGCGTAGGTGATGCCGGTCGTACGCCGAAGGTAGTCGTGCCCGCCGAACATCACCGTCGCCTGCGCGACGACGAACACGACGAACAGCGCGTCGACGATCGCCACGGGCACGAGCCACTCGAAGGTGCGGACCGGCTTGGGAGTCAGGTCGAGGGCGGTGGCTCGCGGGGGGTTCACGGCTACGTAGGCGAACTCCAGCGCCACAGCGGTGATCAGCACGAAGATGACCAGCCGGGCTGGGAGCGATCCGAGGCTCAGGTCCGGGACGACCGCGTCGGCCCAGGACTCGAAGACCGCGTCGGCCGATGCGAACAGTGCGCCGAACACCAGCGCGAGCACAGCGGTGATCCCGATCGTGCGGACCAGAGCCCAGGGGAGCCTGGTGCCGTAGAGGGATCGTTGCAGCCACGACAGACCGCGCAGCCCAGCGAAGGGTACGGCGAGCGCGGCGACCGCCAGACCCGCGATCGAGCGGGCGTCGACGAGGGTGGCTGCCGCGACCGCGATGGCGGCGAGTACGCAGAGGACGACGATCCACTCGGCGTCGCGCACGAACACCATCGAGCCCAGGGCAAGGCAGAGCCCGAGCTCGGGAAGGTGCTTGCGCAGCGCAGGGTCACCAGCGGCCGCGGTAGCGGCGAGTGCCGCGAACACCAGGAAGGTGCCTAGACCGAGATCGCGGTCGAAGAGCACCAACGCACCCAGCAGCCCCGTGGCGAGGGCCGCGAGGAGGAGCCGTGGCCGGCCCTCCGGGCGTCGCTCCGGCCAGATGTCCGCCAGGACGGGGTCGACCGGCCGCGGGCCGACGGGGGGAGGAGTGGTCGCCGTGGTCATGAGGATCTCCTTGGGTCGGCGGGACGGGGCTGTGTGCGGGATGTCGGCGCGGATGTGACAGCCGACGGGCGTGGCGACGACCTGGATCGACCCGCCGTGGAGGTCGGTGACCCAGCGGGCGATGGCCAGACCGAGGCCGGTGCCACCGTTGTGTCCCTCGCTGCTGGTGAACCGCTCGAAGACGGCATTGCGATCGGCGGCGGCGATGCCGGGACCGTCGTCGATGACCTCGAGCCGGCTGTGCCCGTCGCTGGAGGTGGCGCGGACGGTCACCGTGCCGCCTGGGGTGCTGTGCCGCCCGGCGTTGTCCAGCAGGTTCGCGACCAGCTGCTCCAGGCGGGGCCGGTCGGCGTGGATCACCGCATCGGGGTCGGCCTGCACGTCGTACTCCACCGGGTGGCCGGCGAGCCGTGCCTGCTGCACGGCCTCGCCGAGGAACTCCGCCGCGGGCAGGCCCTCCCGCGACAGCTCGGTGATCCCGGCGTCGAGGCGGGAGAGGTCGAGAAGCTCGCTGACGAGCCTGCTGAGCCTCCCGGTCTGGCCGAGGGCCGCCTGGAGCGTCTCGGGGGAGGAGGGGCCGACGCCGTCGACGAGGTTCTCGAGCACGGCGTGCAGGGCCGTGACCGGCGTACGCAGCTCATGGGAGACGTTGGCGACCAGCTCGCGCCGTTGCCGGTCGACCGCCTCCAGGTCCCCGGCCATCGCGTTGAAGGCGCGGGCGAGCTCACCCACCTCGTCGCCCGACGACGCGGTGACGCGTACGTCGTAGTCGCCGCGAGCCATCCTCCGGGCGGCTGCCGTCATCTCCCGGAGCGGCGAGGTCATGCCCCGCGCCAGCAGCTGGGTGATCGCCAAGGCGATGACGACGGAGGCCGGGATCGCGTAGCGCGCCGGCACGTCCAGCCACTCTGCGGCGTACGGCGTCAGGGCCGCCACCGACACGGTGACCGCGATCAGGATGCCGAGCTTGGTCTTGATCGACCGGACCCGGTCAAGGGGTCTCAAGGGCATATCCCACTCCGTGCACCGTCCGCACCCGAGCCGCTCCGATCTTGCCGCGCAGGGACTTCACGTGGCTGTCGACCGTGCGCGTGCCCGTGGCGTCGGGCCAGTCCCACACCTCCGACAGCAGGTGCTCGCGGGAGAGCACCGTGCCCGGCTGCAGGGCCAGGCACACCAGCAGGTCGAACTCGGTGGGGGTCAGGTGGACCGCTCGGCCGTCGAGGGTCACCTCGCGCCGGGACCGGTCGATGCTGAGCGGACCCACGTCGACCGGACCGGCCGGACGTGCGAGCTCGCGCGCCCGCTCGACCCGCCGCAGCAGCACGCGCACGCGGGCCACGAGCTCGCGCATGCTGAACGGCTTGGTCAGGTAGTCGT
Source organism: uncultured Actinomycetota bacterium (assembly GCA_963765905.1). Taxonomy (GTDB): domain Bacteria; phylum Actinomycetota; class Actinomycetes; order Propionibacteriales; family Nocardioidaceae; genus SSC3. The sequence continues at coordinate 545,177 of CAVXXY010000006.1, read as the reverse complement.
CCGCACCCACGCCAAGGCCCACCAGCACGTCGGTCTCGTCGTCGCGGGCGGTGAGCATGAGCACGGGCACGGGACGTTGCGCCTGCACCCGGCGGCACACCTCCAAGCCGTCGAAGCCCGGCAGCATCACGTCGAGCACCACCAGGTCGGGCTCCTCGCTGGCGGCAGCCTCCACAGCGCCGGGGCCGTCGTACGCCTGGGTGACGGCGAACCCCTCCGCCACCAGCCGGTCGGTCACCGCCTGGTTGATCGTGGGCTCGTCCTCGACCACGAGGATGCGCTGGCTCATGTCACGAGCGTAGAAGTCGAGGGCGCGAGGATCAGGTCAGAACGTGTGAAGGTCCTGTGCAGATCACGACGCGATCGCGCGGGCGCGCGGTTTGACGCGTGCGTCGGGTGGGTGAAAGGTCGAACCATGACGACGTGGGTAGGACGTCCCGTCGGGCGCCGCTGGGTCGTGCGGCAGACCGGGCGGGGCGTGCTCGGCTTCGCGATCCTCGGCCTGGCCGCGTGCAGCAGCGACGACGATCCGGCCGCGGAGGGTGCGTCGCCCACCGGCGAGGCCAGCTCCACGGCGACCACCTCACCGACCGAGCCGGCGTCACCGGCCACCCCGGGCGCGCCGTCCTGGGCTCGCGTCGACCTGGGGTTCGTCTCGGCCTACGTGCTGGTCCGCGGCGGCGAGGCCGCGATCGTCGACACCGGGGTCGGTGGCAGCGCGGGAGCCATCGGCTCCGTGCTGCAGTCCGCCGGCGCCGGCTGGGACTCGGTGCGTCACGTGATCCTCACCCACAAGCACCGAGACCACGCTGGGAGCATCGGCGACGTGCTGGGCCAGGCCGACAGCGCTCGTGGGTACGCCGGAGCCGAGGACCTCTCCGAGATCGACGCGGACCTGAGCCCGCTCGCGGACGAAGACGAGGTCTTCGGCCTCCAGGTGGTGGCGACGCCCGGCCACACCCCTGGCCACCTGGCGTTGTTCGAGCCGGAGGCCCGCGTGCTGGTGGCAGGCGACGCCCTGAACAACGACGGCCGCCTCAGCGGGGCCAACCCGCAGTTCTCCGAGGACATGTCCGCTGCCGCGGCCTCGGTGCGCAAGCTGGCGGCGCTGGGACCGCGCACGATCTTCGTCGGTCACGGGGATCCGCTGGAGGACGGCGCCGCCGAGGCGCTGCGACGGCTCGCGGAGACCTAGGCCTGCCAGGACCTCCAGAGCGCGGCGTAGGAACCGTCGGCCTCGACGAGGTCCTCGTGCCGACCGAGCTCGCTGATCCGCCCGTCCTCGACCACCGCCACCCGGTCGGCGTCGTGGGCCGAGAAGAGGCGGTGCGCGATGGCGATGACCGTGCGTCCTTCGAGCACCGCGGCCAGGGATCGCTCGAGGTGACGGGCCGCCCGCGGGTCGATCAGCGAGGTGGCCTCGTCCAGCACGAGAGTGTGCGGGTCGGCGAGCACGAGCCGGGCCAGGGCGAGCTGCTGGGCCTGGGCAGGCGTCAGCGCCAGTCCACCCGAGCCGACGACGGTGTCGAGCCCGCCAGGCAGGGCGGTGACCCAGTCGGTGGCGTCGACCGCCTCCAGGGCGGCGAGCACGGCGTCGTCGTCCGCGTCGGCCGCGAGGGCGAGGTTCTCCCGGATGGTGCCCACGAAGACGTGGTGCTCCTGGGTCACCAACGCGACCTGACCGCGGAGCTGGTGCAGCGGCAGCTCGGTCAGGCCGACCCCACCCACGGTGACCGAGCCGGTCCGCGGCGGGTGGATGCCCGCGAGCAGCCGGCCGAGCGTGGACTTGCCCGCACCTGAGGGCCCCACCATCGCGATGCGTTCGCCGACCCCCACCGACAGGTCGACCCCGTGCAGGACGTCACGACCCTCGACGTACGCGAACCTGACGTCGTCGGCCGACAGCTGGTCGCCCGCCGGGGTGCGCCCCGTGACCGTCCGGTCGTCGGGCACGTGTGCGACGCCGAGCAGCCGCGACAGCGACGAGGCCCCGACCTGCAGCTCGTCGAGGATCGCGATGATCCGGTCGACCGGGTCGATCAGCATCTGGACGTACAGCGTCGCCGCGGTGACGTCGCCGATCGACGCGTGTCCCTGGGTGTAGAGCCAGCCGCCGAACAGCAGCGTCGCCACCGTGGGGATCAGGTAGGCGATCTCGACGGAGGGGAAGAACATGGTGCGCAGGAAGAGGGTGTACTTCTCGGCGGCGTACGACGCGGCGATGTCCTCGTCGACGCGCCGGATCCGCGAGCGGCGGAGCCCGAGGGCCTCGACCGTGCGGGCACCCTCGACCGTCTCGGTGAGGGAGGCGTTGATCGCGGCGTAGGTCGCGCCCTCGCGGAGGTAGCCGTCCTTGGCGCGCTTGAGGTACCACCGGCTCGCGACCACCAGCGGAGGCACCCCGAGCAGGCAGGGCAACGCCACCCACCAGCCGACCAGGAGAGCCGCGACGAAGGTCAGCGCGGCGGTCACGACGGCGATGGACCACTCGGGCAGCGCCCAGCGCACCGAGAACCCGAGCTGCTCGACGTCGCGAGACGTGCGGGTGAGCAGGTCACCGCTGCCGGCGGACTCGACCGTGCCGACGGGCAGCGCGAGGGTGTTCTCCACGAAGTCCTCGCGCAGCTCGGCGAGCACGCGCTCGCCGGTCACGAACGACACGAAGCGTGCGTAGCGCGTGACCACGGTCTGCGCGACCAGCGCGACCGCGATCACCAGCGCCAGCTTGTTGACGTGTCCAAGAGTGGTGCCCTGCTCGACGGCCTGGACGATGTCACCCAGCACGCGCGGGGCGACGAGACCGAGACCAGCCGCGACCCCGTGCAGCGCGAGGCCGCCACCGATCTGCTTCGGGTAGCGCCTCACCAGGGTGCGCAGGTAGTCCAGCACCTGGGCGTTGTCGGCCACAGGGAGGATCTGGCTCATCGTGACACCTCCTCCTCGCGGGTGACGACCGCACGGTAGGGCGGCTCGTCGCGGAGCAGGTCGCGGTGCGACCCGACCGCCACGACCACTCCGTCGCGCAGCCACGCGACCTGGTCCGCGCGGTCGAGCATGAGCGGGCTGCTCGTCGTCACGACGGTGGTCCGGCCGGTGCGGTACTCGCGGAGGCGCTCGGCCACCCGGGCCTCGGTGTGCGCGTCGACCGCGCTCGTCGGCTCGACCAGCACCAGGATCTCCGGGTCGACGGCCAGGGCGCGAGCCAGCACGAGCCGCTGACGCTGCCCTCCGGAGAGGGACCGACCGCGCTCGGTGACGTCGGAGTCGTGGCCGTCGGGCAGCGCCTCGAGCACGTCCTCGGCTGAGGCAGCCCGCAGCGCGGCTTCGACGGCGAGCGGCCCGGCCCCGTGTACGTCGACAGCGTCGCGCAGCGTGCCACTGAAGAGGGTGCTCCCGCTGTCGGACACCACGATGCGCCGGCGTACGACGGAGCGGGGCAGGCCGTCCAGCGGCACGTCACCCCATCGCACCTCACCGGGCGCGTAGCGGCCGAGCCGGTCCGCGAGCGCGGCGGCGTCCTCCGGAGGGTCCGAGACGATCGCGGTGAGCAGCCCGTGCGGCACCCGCAGCCCGCTGGTCACGTCGACGAGCTCCGCCCCGAGAGGCGGCTCGTCGTACGCCTGGTCGGGGTCACCGACCTCGGGCCGCAGGGCGAGCAGCCCGCAGACCCTCCTGGCCGCGACGAACGCGCGGATCAGCTTGTTGGCGAACTCCAGCATCGTCCGCAGCGGGATCATCAGGAACGCGGCATAGCCGTAGAAGGCCACCAGCTCGCCGATGGTGATCGTGCCCCGCACCGCGAAGCGGGCGCCGAGCCAGACCACGACGACCACGAAGACTCCCGGCAGGAGGACCTGGGCCGCGTCGAGGATGGACTGCATCCGGCCCACGCGGACGCCCGCGGCGCGCACCTTCTGCGACTCACGGACGTAGCGCTCGTGGAAGACCTGCTCGCCGCCGATGCCGCGCAGCACGCGCAGACCGCCCACGATGTCCGTGGCGAGGTTGGACAGCTCGCCCATCATCTCGCGCTGGTGCATGCTGCGCCGCTGCAGCGGCTTGAGAAGCGGGCCGATCGCGAGCAGCACGAGCGGGACACCGACCAGCACGACCAGGCCCAGCGTGGTCGAGGTCTGGAGCAGGAGGACCGCGACGACCGCGAACGAGCAGACCGCCCCGGTCGCCCGGGCGGTGACGTCCATGGCGTTGCCGAGGTGGGAGAGGTCGTTGGTGCCGATCGCCACCACCTCGCCGGTGGCGACCTGCTTGGGGAGCGTGGCGCCGAGGTGGGTGGCCTGGCGGGCGACCAGCTGCACGGTGCGGTAGGCCGCGGTCAGCCAGTTGGTGACCGCGAACCGGTGCCGCATGATCCCGCTGACCGCCTGCAGCAGCCCGATCGCGAGCAGGACCGCGGTCAGCTGCACCAGCCTGCTGGTGTCGCGCGCGGCGACCCCGTCGTCGATCGCGCGTCCGATCACGGCCGGCATCACCGCCTGGCAGGCCATCCAGATCGTGCCGAGCAGCATGCCGAGCAGCATCGTGCGCCACTGGCCCTTGACCAGCCACCACAGGAACAGCCCGGGGGACCGGTGGTCCGCGGTCCCGGGGTGGTCCAGGGGGAGGTGGCGCATTTCGTCAACGGTAGGCGGCGAATCCCTTGACAGGCCAACCATTTTCGGGCACCTGGCGTCCCGCGGCACGTGGTAGGACTGTTGAGGTGAGGCGCCCTCGGATAAGCAGTCAGACTCTCCGCAGCGAGGTCCTGCGATATGGCGCTGCCACGAAACGTCGGCTGCTGCGCACGACACGGAAGGTGTCGGCCGGTGACGGCTGTGCGGTCTGCGGCGCCCCGCGGTCGGCGTACGAGTCGATCACCTTCGAGCCCGACCCGAAGTTCGTGCGCAGCTTCTCCCGGTGCACCGACGGTTGCGGCTTCGTGCAGATCGAGGAGCTCCCGGGCGAGCGCTACCGCAGCAAGAAGAGCCTGGACGAGCTGCCCAGTGGCGGCGGCCAGCGCATCGGCACCGAGGACCGGCCGGGGCGGGAGTTCTACATGGCGCGCATGGCGATCGACATCCTCGGGACCACCGACGTCGAGGTGATGGTCTATGGCATCGGTCGCAGCCTGGACAACCACCACATCCAGGCGATGCACCGGGTGCGCAACGTCGCGATCGGCGACATCATGAAGCTGCGCGACGACGCCGAGTTCCACGATGCCAACCAGCCGGCGACCAAGACGTTCCCGGTCGTCGTCGCGAGCGAGGTGGTCGAGCACTTCCGCAGGCCGCACGAGGACTTCGCCAAGCTCTTCCAGTTCGTTGCCAAGGACGGCCTTCTCGTCTGCGGCACCAACATCTATTCGGGTGGAGACCTGGCCAAGGACCGCTACCCGTTCTACCCCGACCACACGTCGTACTACACGCCCGAGGCGCTGCTGGAGATCGCCAAGGCCAACGGCTACTACCTGGACTTCCGGACCCCGAAGCGCGCGGGGGAGCGGGGGCGGAAGCGCTACGTCCTGTTCACCCGCTCACCGCTGGTGATGCGTCGCGTCGCACTGCACTTCGGGCGGGTGGCGCACGCGCCCAGCGAGTGACGTCCTCCCCGCAGCTGGCTTTCGGCCAGCGGTCGACCCGCGTTCAGGTCCACGTCGTGACGCGGTCACCCGGCTCCGCTGCCCTGGTGACATGAGAACTCCGGCCCTCATCGCCCACCGCGGTGCCTCCGGGTACCGCCCCGAGCACACCACGGCCGCCTACCGGCTCGCGATCGCGCTCGGTGCGGACGGCATCGAGCTCGACCTGGTCGCCACCAAGGACGGCGTGCTCGTCGCGCGGCACGAGCCCGAGCTGTCGCGGACGACCGACGTCGCATCCCGACCCGAGCTCGCACACCTGCGGACGACCAAGGTCGTGGACGGGCGGCGAGTCGACGGCTGGTTCGTGGACGACCTGACGGTGCACGAGCTCAAGACGATCCGCGCCTTGGAGCGGATGCCGCGGGTGCGGCCGGAGAACACCCGCTTCGACGGTCGTTTCGCCGTGCCCACCCTCGCCGAGGTCCTCGACGTCGTCGAGGACGAGTCCCACCGCCTCGGTCGCAGCGTGCAGGTGTACGCCGAGCTCAAGCACGCCACCTGGTTCGCGGATCGCGGGCTGCCGCTGGACGAGCTGCTCGTCGAGACGTTGCGCGACACCGCGTGCGCCGCGCCGGTGTCGGCCCTGGCCTTCGAGACCCGGGTCCTGCTCCGGCTGCGGGCCGCCACCGACGTTCGAGTCGTGCAGCTTGTGGAGGCGGCCGGCACGTCGTACGACCGTGCCCTGGTCGGGGACCTCACGACGTACCGCGACATGGTCACGCCGCGCGGGCTGATGCGGATCAGCGAGTACGCCGACGCCGTCGGGCTGGCGAAGAACCTCGTGCTCCCGCGGGGAGCGGATGGTGCGGCAACGGTCCCGAGCTGCCTGGTGGGTGACGCGCATGCGGTCGGGCTGGAGGTGGCTGTCTGGACACTGCGCGACGAGAACGACTTCATGGCAGCGAACTTCCGCCGCGGCAGCGACCCCTTCGTGAGGGGCCGAGCCGCGGCGGAGTACCAGGCCTTCCTGGATGCCGGCGTGGACGCCATGATCGGGGACCACCCGGACTCGGCCGTCGAGGCGCGGCGGCTGTGGTTGCGGAGCCCGCTGGCGGTGTAGGGCTCGAGCTTGCCGTTCCCCGCAGTCCCTTTGCTCAGAGCTCCTTCGGCATCAGGATCCAGGCCAGGAGGTAGGCCACGATCAACGAGCCGAGGCCGAGGATCGTGGCAACGACCACGATCAGCCGCACGAGGTTCGCGTCGATGCCGAGGTAGCGGGCCAGGCCACCGCAGACTCCGGCGACCCAGCTGTCGTCGCTGCTGCGCACCAGCCGTTTGGGTTGTGTGTGGTAGACGTTCGGAGACTCGGTCATGACTGGTCCTTCGGGGCGGTTCGGGTGTCGGTCGGGATGTCGGTGAGGGTGTCGGTGCCGGCATCCGCGGGCTGCTCGGCGAGCTTGCGGTCGAGGTCACTGGTGACGTCGACGACGGGTGGTGGCGGGTCGGCCTCGGTCTCCGGCTCGGGCTCCGGACGCGGCTTGCGGAGGTTGCCCGCGAGACCCTTGCCCAGGCTGGCGAACAGCCCGATCAGGCCGGCGCCGAGCAGGATCGCGGGGAGGAGCCACTGGAACCCTTCGGGGTCGATGACGCCGGTCTCGTTGAGCAGCCAGGTGCCCGACAGCCCGATGAAGACCAGCCCGACCACGAGGTAGCCGATGTTGAGCGGTTTGGTCGAGGGCGTTGTCATGCTGCTTCCTGCCTTACTTCGATGTGGCCGAAGTTGATGTCGATGTCGAGGTTGACGACCGGAGCGTCGGTGGAGCCGATCCGGCCCTCGAACGAGCGACCGAAGCCACCTTCCTCACCGTCAGGCGTGGTGATCGCGCCGGCGAAGCTGATGTCGGCGTCGACCTCGGCGGCCAGGCCGGTCGGCAGGGTCACCAGGATCTCGCCCGCGGTGGCGTCCAGGTGGATCGTCCGCCCGCGGAGCTCGCTGAGATCGGTGACGTTGCTCAGGTCGAGCTCGATGCGTCCCGCGGGGACCCGGTACTCGTTCATGACCAGGCTCGCGCTCGTCGGGCGGTCGACGACCTCACGGTCGCCGTCGTACCGGGGGTTGACGACCGCTGCGCCGGCCAGTGCGACGGCTGCGGCGGTGCCGAGCAGGATCAGCCCACCCGGGCGGCCGAAGAACGAGCCGACCACGAGCATCACGCCGGTGATGCCGAGAGCCAGCGCCGGGTACGCCGCGTCGGCCACGTTGTTGTCGGCCACCGAGTCGTAGAGCCCGAGAGTGCCGAGGCCGGCCGCGATCAAGGCAAGGGTGATCCCGAACAAGAGCGGACCGCGCTTGCGCGGTGGCGCCATCGGCTGAGGGGCGACGGGCTGCCAGCCGACCTGCTGGCTGCCGTACTGGTACGGCGGTCCGACCGGGACGGAGTGCTGGTTGCTCGGCGGGTGTACGACGGGCGGGGCGGTCGGTGCGTTGTCGCGGCTCATCAGGAAGCCGAAGACGATCAGCGCCACCACGGCCAGACCCCAGGGGAAGCCGGTGGCACCCCAGCTGTCGCTGATCATGAAGCAGACCGCGACGACGGCGCCGATGATCAGCAGCGTGTTCCGGGTGCTGTCGCTCGTCCTGATCGCCGGCGCCTTGCCGGTGTCGTCAGGCACGAGCAGCCACGCGACGCCGTACAGCACGAAGCCCGCGCCGCCGAAGAAGATCAGCACGACGAGCAGGACCCGCAGGATCAGCGGGTCGATGTTGAGGTGCCGACCGAGCCCGCCGGCTACGCCCGCGATCTTGCGGTCGTAGCTGCTGCGCCGGAAGTGGGTGTAGTCGCGCAGGTTGGCGGTGTTGACGCCCTCGGACTGCGGGGACTCGGGTGCAGGCTCGGGCTCCGGGTTGGGCCGCTCCTGGTGGGGTGTCTCGGTCATGTACCCAGACTGTCGCCTCGCGCGCGGTCAGACCATCGGGGACGACCCTGATCTGTCCCGCGTCGCTCCTGGTGCGCCTAGGGGGTGGTTCGGGGTCCTCACTCATGGTTCGGGCCTGCCCGCTCTGACACGATGGACGGACGATGACCGACGCCGGCTACTCCTACCTTCCGCGCCGCGCCCACCGAAGTGCCGACGACCGGCTGCTCAGTGGCGTGGCCGCAGGTCTTGCCGCGCACCTGGGTGTGCCGGTCAACGCGGTGCGGGTCTTCTTCCTCGTCGCCTCCGCCTTCAGCGGCATGGGCATCCTGCTGTACGCCGGCCTCTGGCTCTACCTGCCGATGGGCACCGCGCAGCCCGTCGGCGCGCCCGGCCTCGACGCCGCGACCCGGCAGGGCAAGCGGCCGAGCAGGGCGGCCCGCATCCGCGACGCCGGCCCGATCGTCTCCCTGGGCGCGATCGCGCTCGGCATCATCGCGATCGGACACCTGGTGTGGTCGAGCTCGCTGGTGTTCTGGCCGGTCGTCGTGGCCGTGGCCGGCATCGCCGTGCTCTGGTGGCAGGCCGACGAGGCGCAGCGAGAGCGCTGGGTCGACACGACGGGGGCGTTGTCGCTGCGTCGAGCGGTGCTCGGGTCCGGCGGCACCGCGTCGTACGCGCGCCTGGCGGTGGGCCTGGGTCTGCTGTTCACCGCGATCATCCTGCTCGGCGTACAGACCGGCCGCGCGTCGGTCGCCCGGGACGTGATCATCGCCGGCGCGCTGGGCATCGTCGGCATCGGCCTGACGCTGGGTCCCTGGCTCCTGCGCCTGTCCGGAGAGCTCACCGAAGAGCGGGCCGCCCGCATCCGGCAGCAGGAGCGCGCAGACGTCGCAGCGCACCTGCACGACTCGGTGCTGCAGACCTTGGCCCTGATCCAGAAGCACTCTGCCGACTCCCGCACCGTCTCGACGCTCGCCCGGGCCCAGGAGCGTGACCTGCGTCAGTGGCTGTACGGCGACGCGACGCCCGCGGAGGCGACGATCGCCAGCGCACTTCGAGCGGCCGCTGCTGAGGTCGAGGACGCCCATGGCGTGCCGGTGGAGGTCGTCACGGTCGGTGACGCCCCCTCGTCCGAGCGCAGCGGCCCGCTGGTCAACGCCGCGCGAGAGGCGATGGTCAACGCCGCCAAGCACAGCGGCGGACCCAAGGTCGACGTCTACGCCGAGCTCTCCGCCACGCGCGCCGAGGTCTTCGTCCGCGACCGCGGCGAGGGCTTCGCGCTCGACGACGTGGCCCAGGACCGCCTCGGCGTACGCAACAGCATCCTGGGCAGGATGGAACGCCACGGCGGCACTTCCGACATCCGCACTGCACCCGGCGAGGGAACCGAGGTCCGCCTGGCCATGCCTTTGGAGGAGTCAGCATGAGGACAGTGGTGATCGTCGACGACCACGCCATGTTCCGCACGGGCGTACGCGCCGAGATCGCGGGCAAGGTGCACGTCGTGGCGGAGGCCGAGGACGTCGACACGGCGGTCGCGGCGGTGCTGTCACACAAGCCCGACGTAGTCCTGCTCGACGTGCACCTCCCGGGTGGTGGGGGCGTCGAGGTGATGCGACGCGTCGCGACGCGCACCCCCGAGACCAAGTTCCTGGCGCTCTCGGTCTCCGACGCGGCCGAGGACGTGATCGGCACGATTCGCGGGGGAGCGCGCGGCTACGTCACCAAGACCATCACCGGCCCCGAGCTCGTCGACGCCATCGAGCGGGTAGCCACGGGTGACGCGGTCTTCTCGCCCAGGCTTGCGGGGTTCGTGCTCGACGCGTTCGCCGGCTCGATCGAGGTCGCCCAGGTCGACGAGGACCTCGACCGGCTCACCGAGCGCGAGCGGGAGGTGATGCGGCTGATCGCGCGTGGCTACGCCTACAAGGAGGTCGCCTCCGAGCTGTTCATCTCGATCAAGACGGTCGAGACGCACGTGTCGTCGGTGCTGCGCAAGCTACAGCTGTCGTCGCGGCACCAGCTTACCCGCTGGGCGAACGAGCGCCGGCTGCTCTGAGCCCCTGGCGGCCTGCCGGTGGGTCAGAGCGGCAGGCCGTCGTCGCCGGTGTGGAGAGACTGGGTGTTGAACTTGACCTGCCAGATCTTCACCGTGCCGTCGGAGTACTGCATCGCAACGGCTCCGTCCTGCCAGATGGCGTTCTCGGCCTGGTGCGGACCGGGTGGGTCGCCCTGGTTCTGATGCACGTTGTGTACGCCGAGGCCGGTGTTGAACGGCTCGCCGAAGATGTAGAGGCGGGTCGCGGTTGGCAGCATCGCCTCGAGCACGTCAAGGGTGTTGTCGCCCGCGCTGGGCACCCAGGGGAACGAGCGCCAGCGGATCGCCCGGTCGAAGAGCCGGCGGAAGCCGCCCAGGAGCAAGTCGAGCCAGCTGGCGTGCCAGAGGCGGAGCGCCCGTCGTACGCGCACCACGACCCAGCCGTCGCGCAGGATGGGGCTGCGCACGTAGTCGAGCGCGCCCGAGGTCGGGGTCGACGCCAGAGCATGGAAGCCGTCCGCCAGCGCGGTGACCTGCGGCAGACGTGCGGTGGTGAGGTCGTCGACGACCCGGTAGCTGACGCCCACGCCGCTGGGTGTGTCGACGTCGAGTGCGGCCTGGTACTGCCCGGCGGGCGTGTTGATCCGCAGGATGCCGTGGTAGTAGTTCCCGAACTCGTCGGGGTCGTCGCGCGTGAAGGACGCGAAGGTGCCGATCGCAACGCCGTAGCCGTGGCTCAGTCCCATGACCATGAGGAGACCACAGGACCGCGGAAGATACTCGCGATCAGGTCGCGAACGGGTCGGTGATCTCGCGGAGCGCAGTCAGTGCCTTCCGCAGATCACTCGTCGCGGCCGGGCCGAGGTGCGCCTCCCAGGTCCGCTCGATCTCCTGGACGACCGGGAGGGAGAGCTCGACGAGCTCGAGCCCCTTGGCGGTGATCGTGACGAGGCGGGCGCGTGCGTCGGCGGGGTCGGGGACGCGGGCGACGTAGCCCCTCCGCTCGAGCTGGTCGACGATCGAGCCGACGGTCTGCTTGCTGACCTGCGCCGCTTCGGCGAGCTCGGAGAGCCGGGAGCCCTGGGCGCCGATCCGCTGGAATACCCGCGCCTGGCTGAGAGGGATGTCGTGGCCATGACTCTTCAGGTTGTCGAGCACCGCCGACTCCATGAAGCGGAAGGGGATGAAGAGCAGGAGACCGAGGTTGAGCTCCCCGGCTTCGTCGACAGTCATGGGCCTATCCTTGCAGAAGTCCGAAGATCGGACTATTATAGTCCGATCTTCGGACTTTGTGAGGAGGCGTCATGAACGAGACCGCCCAGGTCGCAGCCCTGGTCAGTGCAGTGGTCTACGCCGGGGCGTCGCCGCTGGAGCTCTTCCTCTTCGAGCGGCCGACGGCGCAGAGGTTCCTCCACGTGGAGGCCGACAACATCGCCGACGTCCGGATGTGGGCCTTCGTCGTGGGCTTTCGCAACCTGTTCGCCGGCGTCGCGACGGTCGTCGGGCTGGCCATCCTTCGCAACGGCGACGAGGTCGTCGGCGAGGCAGTGGTCGTGGTCATGTGCTGGTACATGCTGCTCTCCAGCCTGGCGATGGGCGTGGCCGACCTGCTCGGCTACTGGCGCCCGCGTGGTGGCAGTGTCGTCGGCACGGTCGCCTCGAGCGTCGCCCCGCTGGTCGCGCTGATCGCGGTGGGCGTCGCATACTGAGGGTGAAGATCGGCCCTGCCAGACTTCTTGAGGTGACCCTGCGACTCGCGCTCGTCGTCGTACTCGCGCTGGCCGGGTGTACGACGGACGCCGACACGCCTGCCGCACCCTCGCCCGCGCCGCCGGTGGTGACCGGGACGCCGACCCCGACCCCCACCGCCGCGACCCCGCGGGAGCCGACACCCACGAAGCCGACGCCGACCTTCGACACCTGGGTGGTCGGCGCGCACGTGCTGCCCGAGACGGCTGACGGGTTCGGGGAGGTCCGGCCGACACCGCCCCAGCTCCGGGAACGGCTGCTTCCGACGACCGACCGACTTCCCCCTCCGGCTGACGGTCGCTACCACGCCAGCATCGGGGCGGTGACGCGGAAGCTGGTCCGCGACACCGACCTCGCCTGGTCGCCGGGCTGCCCGGTGGGCCTGGCCGACCTCCGATACCTCCGGATGTCGTTCTGGGGCTTCGACGGCAGGCCGCACACCGGAGAGATGGTCGTCAACGCCAGCGTCGCCGCCGACGTCACCTCGGTGTTCCGCAGGCTGTTCCGGGCCAGGTTCCCGCTGGAGCAGATGACCCTGGTCACCCGGGCCGCCCTCGACGCGCCGCCCACCGGCGACGGCAACGAGACCGCTGCCTACGCCTGCCGCCCGACCACCGGTGCGACGAGCTGGTCCGCGCACGCCTACGGGCTGGCCATCGACATCGACCCCTTCAACAACCCCTACACCAAGGGCGACCTGGTTCTGCCCGAGCTGTCCTCGTCGTACCTGGACCGGGACTGGAGGCGCCCAGGGATGATCTACCCGGGCGACGTCGTGACCACGGCGTTCGCCGACATCGGCTGGACCTGGGGCGGCACCTTCAGAAGCCTCAAGGACAGACATCACTTCTCGGCCACCGGCCGATGAGCGATGTCGTGGTGGCCGGCCGATGCCGAAGGCGCGTCCAGGCCCGAGCGCGCTTTGGACGGCTGAGGCCCTCAGTCGGTAGCGGGTGTCGTGGTGGCTGCGCGGTTGTGTCGGGGCGCGGACGTAGGGTTGGCGGCAAGATGAGCACAGCGTTCCCCGTACCCCAGGTGGCCCGAGTGTCGGAAGAAGATGCCCTCTTCGGCGCTGAGGAGACAGCCGCCCAGCCCAAGCGGCGCGGCCCGAGCCCGGACGACCTGCTGGAGGGGCTCAACGAGCCGCAGCGGCAGGCGGTCACCCATGCGGGCACGCCGCTCCTGGTGGTGGCCGGCGCCGGCTCGGGCAAGACCCGCGTCCTCACCCGGCGCATCGCCTGGCTGATCTCCGAGCGCAACGCCCACCCTGGCTCGATCCTGGCGATCACGTTCACCAACAAGGCCGCGGCCGAGATGCGGGAGCGGGTCGAGGAGCTGGTCGGCAAGCGCGCCCGCATCATGTGGGTGTCCACGTTCCACTCCGCCTGCGTACGCATCCTGCGCAAGGAGATCGAGAGGTTCGGCTACAAGTCGTCGTTCTCGATCTACGACGCCACCGACTCCAAGCGGCTGATGACCCTGGTGTGCCGCGAGCTCGACCTCGACGTGAAGCGCTACCAGCCCCGGGCGATCCTCAACTGGGTCAGCAACCAGAAGAACGAGCTCGTCGACCACGAGGACGCCAGGTCCAACGCGAAGAACCACCTCGAGGAGACCTACGCCGAGGCGTTCACGGTCTACCAGCGCAAGCTGCGCGAGGCCAACGCGCTCGACTTCGACGACATCATCATGATGACGGTCCACATCTTCCAGGCGTTCCCCGAGGTGCGCGAGACCTACCGTCGCCGGTTCCGGCACGTGCTGGTCGACGAGTACCAGGACACCAACCACGCGCAGTACGCCCTGATCCGTGAGCTCTGCGGCACCAGCGTCGGCCGGCCCCTGGCGATCGGGGGAGACGACCCGGACGTGCCTGACGGCGACGGCTCGGTCGAGCCGTCGGAGCTGATGGTCGTCGGCGACGCGGACCAGTCGATCTACGCGTTCCGCGGCGCGAACATCCGCAACATCCTCCAGTTCGAGGAGGACTTCCCCAGCGCGCGCACCGTGCTGCTCGAGCAGAACTACCGCTCCACGCAGACCATCCTGAGCGCCGCCAACGCCGTCATCGACCGCAACAAGGGCCGCAAGGCGAAGAACCTGTGGTCCGACCAGGGCCCGGGCGAGCAGATCGTCGGCTATGTCGGCGACGACGAGCACGACGAGGCCCGCTTCATCGCCGACGAGATCGACAAGCTCACCGACGCGAAGGCCGCCAAGCCCGGCGAGGTCGCGGTGTTCTACCGCACCAACGCGCAGTCGCGAGTGTTCGAGGAGGTCTTCATCCGAGTCGGCCTTCCCTACAAGGTCGTCGGCGGTGTGCGGTTCTACGAGCGCAAGGAGGTCCGCGACGCCCTGGCCTACCTGCGCATGCTGGCCAACCCGGCCGACGAGATCAGCCTGCGACGCATCCTCAACGTCCCCAAGCGCGGCATCGGCGACCGCGCCGAGGCGATGGTCGACGCCCTCGCCCAGCGCGAGCGCAGCTCCTTCTGGGAGGCGCTGCGGCGCGCCGACGAGGCGCCCGGCATGGCGAGCCGGTCGCTCAACTGCATCAAGCCGTTCGTCGACATGGCCGAGGAGCTGATGTCGATGGTGGCCGCGGGGGAGCGCGCCGACGTCGTGCTGGAGCAGGTGCTGGCCCGCAGCGGCTACCTCGAGGAGCTGGAGAAGTCCGACGACCCTCAGGACGAGACCCGGCTGGAGAACCTCGCCGAGCTCGTCGCGGTAGCCCGCGAGTTCGCCGACGAGCCGGTGCCGCCGCCGAGCGCCGACCCCGCCGACCTGACGCCGGCACGCCCGGGCGTCCCCGAGTTCCTCGAGCGGGTGTCCCTGGTGGCCGACTCCGACCAGATCCCCGACAACGAGGACGGCGTCGTCACCCTGATGACGCTGCACACCGCCAAGGGCCTGGAGTTCCCGGTCGTCTTCCTGACCGGCTTGGAGGACGGCGTCTTCCCGCACATGCGGTCGCTGGGCGACCAGCCCGAGCTGGAGGAGGAGCGCCGGCTCGCCTACGTCGGTCTGACCCGCGCACAGGAGCGGCTCTACGTGTCGCGGGCCGTCGTACGCTCCGCCTGGGGTGCGCCCTCGCACAACCCCGCCTCCCGCTTCCTCGACGAGCTGCCGGTGGACCTCGTCGACTGGCGGCGTACGGAGGCCGAGCAGACGTCCTGGAACCGCGCTGTCCTGCCGAGCCTGCCCAGCCGCAACGCCGGGCCGCCCACCAGGCGGTTCGGGTCTGCCGCGGCGCGTGCCGACGCCGAGGCCAAGGCGCAGAAGCGCGAGATCCCCTCGCTCGACCCGGGCGATCGGGTGCTGCACGACAGCTTCGGCATGGGCACCGTCGTCACGGTGGAGGGCGTCGCCGACAAGGCAGTGGCCTCGATCGACTTCGGGTCCCAGGGAGTCAAGCGCCTCCTGCTCCGCTACGCCCCGGTGGAGAAGATCTAGGGCTGGCTGTCCAGCTGCGCGACCAGCTTGGCCGGCGCGGTGTTGCGGTACGACGCGTCGAGCAGCTCGGCCACCTCCGCCCAGTCGGTGTCCGGGTCGGCGAGGTCCAGAGCGCGCCACCCCGAGGGGCCGTAGTAGGCCGGAACGAAGAAGCGCGGCTCCTCGTCCAGAGCGGGGAGGTCGCCCGAGTCGGGGAGGAAGATCAGCGCGGAGCGGACGTCGCGGTGGTCACCCGGACGCAGCTTCTCGCCGCCCCCATAGACCGCGAACACCTTCGTGGTGTAGAAGTTCGGGCGGCCGTGGGAGATCTTCTCGGCGGCTCCTGGGAAGGCCAGGCACAGCTCGCGCAGCCGACCCAGCACGGGGTCGCCGGAGTCGAACATGATCGGGTGCGCCATGCAGGCACCCTAGTCGCGCAGCGGGCGAGCAGCGTTGCTGCTCAGAGCAGGCCGTCGACGTTGTGCGCGAGCAGGGCGGCGTAAGGGTCGACCGGGTCGCCGGCACCGGGGTGCACCTCGAGGTGGAGGTGCGGGCCGGTGGTGTTGCCGGTCGAGCCGACGTAGCCGATGGTCTGACCGCCGACCACGGTCTCGCCGACGTTGACCCCGAAGCTGGACTGGTGGCAGTACCACAGCTCGGTGCCGTCCTCGAGCTGGACGACGGTCTTGTTGCCGTAGGACCCGTCGTAGCCGACCTCGGTGACGACACCGTTGGCGATCGCGTGGATCGGGGTGCCGGTCGGCGCGGCCATGTCGAGGCCGGTGTGGCAGCGCGCCCACAGCGCACTGCACTCGCCGAAGCGGCTGCTGAGCCGGAAGGACACCAGCGGCAGCTGCCAAGCGTTCTTGGCTACCTCGGCGGCGTGGGACTCGGCCTTGCGGGCGAAGGCCTCGAGGGCCGCGCTGCGCTGGCGCGCCTTGACCTCGGCGGCGGCCTGGAGCTCCTCGCCGGCCTTGTCGGCCAGGGCCTCGCGGGCCGAGTCACGGCTGACCGCCCTCTTGCGCTGGCTGAGCGGGTTGCTCGAGCCGACGCTGCTGGCGCCGTTGAGCACATTGGCCTGGCCGCTGAGGCGGGCGATCTCGCCGGAGGCCAGGGCGGTCTCCGCGGTGGCGGTCCCGACGGACACGGCGCCCGCGGCCGCGACGACGACGGCGGTGGTGCCGGCGAGCGTCGGAAGTGAGAACAGCGGCCCCGACGTGGCTGCTCTGCGGCGCGGCCTCTCAGCCTTGCGCCTGCCGCCCTTGGGCGCGGCAGAGCCTCCGGTCAGGGGGCCGGCGTGGTTGTCGCCGACAGATGCCACCCGCCTCCCAGCGCGGTGATCTGCCATGAGGAATGAATTCCTTACGTCGGGGGATACGCGAAGCACGAGGATAGGGGACGCGGTGAGCGTCACACAAAACGGGTTGCGCTGCGTGTCGGAGCGTGCACGCCCACCGGAAAGGACGCCATGTCCCCTTCTGGGTGGGTGACCTGCACCTTCGCCGGTGACGGTGGTCACGTCGCGGGGCACGGCTGGTCTAGACCCATCGAGCTGCGGGACGCCTGGAAGGCGGAACCGCCGCGGCGTGCGTCCCCAGCGCGCCCGCCGGGGCGGTTCCGCCCGTCAGTGGTTCAACGAAGCCACGGCGCGGCGGTTATGAGCGCGGAGATGAGTCCTGGACCAGGTGCTCGGTGAGGATGCCGGCCAGCAGCGCGGGCTGTGAGAGGGGGTGCCAGTGGGGGGCGTCGACCACCAGCCGGCGTACGTCGGAGCAGTGCTGCTCGGCCACGTCGACGTACTCCTTGCCGACGAAGGCGTCCTGCAGGGCCTCCACGAGCACGACCGGCAGGTCCACCCGCTCGGGCCGGGGGCGGAGGAGCTTCTGCATCATGTTGGCGCGGTACAGCTGGACGCCGTGCTCGGCGTTGTGGGCCAGCCGTGGGCTCCAGGCGCTCTCGCCGCCCTGCGCTGCGAGCAGTCGCACGATCGTCGGCGTGAGCCGGTGCTGCGACCGCCACATCAGCTCGGGGGCGAGCGGTGCCTGGAACAGGCCGATGTAGAGGGAGCGCGCGACCTGCCCGAGGAGGGACCGGCTGGGTCGCCGGCGGAACAGCGTCGCGGCGTGGTCGATGGACGGGCCGCTCACCGAGACGAAGGAGAGGATGCGGTCCGCCAGCCGCGGGTCGCGCAACGAGTCCCAGCTCTGGATCGAGCCCCAGTCGTGCCCGACCAGATGGAACCGCTCGCCCGCCGGGACGGTCGCCTCGACCACCGCGACCAGGTCGTCGGTCAGTCGCTGGTTGCGGTAGTCCCGGATGCGCGGCGGCACCGACGAGCGGCCCGCTCCGCGCACGTCGTACGTCACGGCATGGAGGCCTCGCTCCGCGACCTCGAGCCGGTCGACGACGCCCTTCCAGAGTGTCTGGTCGTCGGGATAGCCGTGCACGAGTACGACGTGCACGGGGCCGTCGCCGTACTCGGTGACCGCGAGGCGATCGGCCCCGGACTGGACAAAGTGCTCACGTTTGTCAACCGCCATCTCCCGAGACTAGGACGGGTCCGCCGCGCCCGTGAGGGTGTGAGGCATGTGACAAGGCCTACGTAGTAGTAACCCGCAGGACGGGTCTAGTCTCAGTGCCGTATGCCCGCCTGCCGTCGCATCCGACCGGTGTGTGCGGGGACCGAACTCAGCAGACAGGTGAACCCGTGGACCTGATGGAGTACCAGGCGAAGCAGCTCTTCGCGAAGCATGGCGTGGCCGTGACCGAGGGCATCGTCGCGACCACTCCCGAGGAGGCTCAGGCAGCAGCCGAGCAGCTCGGCGTCGTCGTCGTGAAGGCCCAGGTCAAGGCCGGTGGCCGTGGCAAGGCTGGCGGCGTGAAGCTGGCGAAGACCCCCGAGGAGGCCAAGGCGCATGCCGAGGCGATCCTCGGGATGCAGATCAAGGGCCTGACGGTGAACCGGGTGCTCATCGCCCCGGCGGCCAGCATCGAGGAGGAGTACTACTTCTCGTTCCTGCTCGACCGCGCCCAGCGCCAGTACCTCTGCATCGCCAGCGTCGAGGGTGGTGTGGAGATCGAGGAGGTCGCGAAGACCAACCCCGAGGCCGTGCGCAAGATCGACATCGACCCGGGCGAGGGCGTCACCGAGGAGAAGGCCCGCGCGATCGTCGCGGACGCCAAGTTCCCCGAAGCGCTGACCGAGCAGGCCGTACAGATGATCCTGGCGCTGTGGAAGGTCTTCGTCGAGGAGGACGCCACCCTGGTCGAGGTCAACCCCCTCGCGCGGCTCGCCGGTGACAAGCTCGAGGCCCTCGACGGCAAGGTGTCGCTGGACGAGAACGCCGAGTTCCGCCACACCGACCACGCCGCCTTCGAGATCAAGGAGGAGGCCGACCCGCTGGAGGCCGCCGCCAAGGAGAAGGACCTCAACTACGTCAAGCTCGACGGAGAGGTCGGCATCATCGGCAACGGCGCGGGTCTCGTGATGAGCACCCTCGACGTGGTCGCCTACGCCGGTGAGGCGCATGGCGGAGTGAAGCCGGCGAACTTCCTCGACATCGGTGGCGGTGCCAACGCTCAGGTCATGGCCGACGGGCTGCACATCATCCTCGGCGACCAGCAGGTCAAGAGCGTGTTCGTGAACGTGTTCGGCGGGATCACCGCCTGCGACGAGGTCGCCAACGGCATCGTGGGTGCGCTGGACCTGCTGGGCGACGAGGCCACCAAGCCGCTCGTCGTCCGCCTCGACGGCAACAACGTCGAGGAGGGTCGCCGCATCCTCAACGACGCGAACCACCCGCTGGTGACCCAGGTCGACACGATGGACGGCGCGGCCGACAAGGCTGCCGAGCTCGCGCACGCCGCGAACTGAGGGAGAGAACAAGACCGTGTCTATTTACCTGAACAAGGACTCGAAGATCATCGTCCAGGGCATCACCGGTGGCATGGGCTCCAAGCACACCACCCTGATGCTCCAGGCGGGCTCCGCCATCGTGGGCGGTGTCAACGCCAAGAAGGCCGGCACCACCGTCGAGCTCAACGGCCAGGAGCTGCCGGTCTTCGGCACCGTGGCCGAGGCGATGGCTCAGACCGGCGCCGACGTGTCGGTGCTGTTCGTGCCTCCGGCGTTCACCAAGGACGCCTGCATCGAGGCCATCGACGCGGGCATCGGCCTGATCGTGGTCATCACCGAGGGCGTGCCGGTGCAGGACACCGCCGAGGTCTGGGCCTACCTGCAGGGCAAGAGCACCCGGATGATCGGTCCCAACTGTCCCGGCATCATCACGCCGGAGGAGTCGCTGGCCGGCATCACGCCCCACACCATCGCGGGCAAGGGCCCCGTCGGTCTGGTCTCCAAGTCGGGCACCCTGACCTACCAGATGATGTACGAGCTGCGTGACTTCGGCTTCTCGACCGCCATCGGCATCGGTGGCGACCCGATCGTGGGCACCACCCACATCGACGCGCTCCAGGCGTTCCAGGACGACCCGGAGACCGAGGCCATCGTGATGATCGGTGAGATCGGCGGCGACGCCGAGGAACGTGCCGCGGCCTACATCGCCGAGCACATCACCAAGCCGGTCGTGGGCTACGTCGCGGGCTTCACCGCTCCGGAGGGCAAGACCATGGGTCACGCCGGCGCGATCGTCTCCGGCTCGTCGGGCACCGCCCAGGCGAAGAAGGAGGCCCTCGAGGCCGTCGGCGTCAAGGTCGGCAAGACGCCGTCCGAGACCGCCCAGCTGATGCGGGAGATCCTGCAGAGCCGCTGACGCGCTGGTCCCTCGCGAAGGCCCCGGCACCTCGACAGCTCGAGGTGCCGGGGCCTTCGTGCGTTCTCAGCAGCCGGCGACCGTGAACCTGCACATCGCGGCGACCGCGGCAGCAGTGCCGTCCGCCTGGGCGTCGATCGCGGACTGGACCTCGTCCTGCTGGCCCGGTCCACCCATGCCTTCGTTCGAGGTGGTGTCGAGCAGGATCGCCCGCCCCACGCGGATCAGGTGCACGATCTGCCGCCCGATCGAAGGCGCGCCCTCGTACTCGTACCAGGTGACCAGCGCCCACGACTCCCCGCCGACCGAGGACCTGATGGCCTCGTAGTGCCGGACGAAGCCGTCGTTGGCGGGCTCCTCGCTGCAGTCCTGGTACACCTTCACCAGCGCGCGCATCGCCGCGACGGCTCGGTCCGCGTCGGCGTACGTCGTGAGCTGGCGGTCGCGGCCGTCCTCCGGGTTCCGCCACGTCGCGCTCAGCCGGTCGGTGTGCTGTGGATCGGGAGCCGTCGTGTCGCACAGCGTGATCCGCAGCGGTGCGAGCTGCCGGCTGGGGCCGTCGAGGCCTCCGTCGGGGGACTCGGCCTGGGAGTCGTCGGGCCACCCCTCGACCAGCGGGAAGTCGCTGCCGATCTCCTCGCCGGCCTTGGTTCCGCTCGGCACGCGGGCCTGGTCCAGCGCGGCCAGCATCGCCTGACCCGTGGTGTAGTCGAGCGGGTCGAACTCGTCGGTGCCCAGCTGCCCCACCGACAGCAGCACCACCCGGCTGCCGATGAGCCCCACGTGCTGGTGGTCGTACCACGTGCTGCCCGAAGGGTCGGACGCGGTGAAGGCCATCGCGGTCGAGAGGGTCCCGTCCGAGGACCCGCTTCCGGCGGACGTGCCGCTGCTGAGGCTGCGCGTTCCCGGCAACCGCTTGCGGCAGCTCTCCACCCAGTCGGCCACCACGCCGTACGCCGCGCGGGCCGCCTGCTCGTCTGCGAACTCCAGGACGGCTGTCGCCGCCTCGGACCCGTCGCCACGCCACTCGCGGAAGCCGCCACTCCTCGGCTCGAGCGTGTTCAGCCAGTCGGCCTGGCAGTCGAGCGTCGGGTCCTCTCGGTTCGCGATCTGCCCCAGCCCGACGAGCTGGAAGTAGCGGGCCAGCTCGTCGGTGGTGAGCAGGACGTCCTCGTCGATCGGCGGGATCTTGCTCGAGACGACCGGGTCGGTCGGCGCGCCCGACGGGCAGGGGTCGAGGGCGAAGATGCAGAGGTCGGCGACGACCGGTGCCAGTGCCGCCATCTCGTCCGCCACCGCTGCGGCCGGATCGTCGTTGGCCTCCGGGTCCACCGTGATCCCGTCCAGCAGGACCGCGTTGCCGACCCGGACCACGGTGTTGCCCGCGCGTCCTTCGAGCTGTAGGTGGAAGGACTGGTCGCCGAACCGGGCACGCGTGACGTTCTGGCACGTGCGCGCGTCGGCCACGATCCGGTCGACGACCCGGTCGGCGGTCGCGTCGTCGCGGTAGACGGTCAGCTCGCGCCTGAGGGAGAGCTCGGGCCGGGTGAACGACGTGCCCGCGCTGTCCAGCCGGCTCTCGGAGGGGTAGACCGAGTCCGCCGCACCGCAGGTCTCCAGACCGCCGGCCGCGAACGGCGCGACGCTCTGCGACGGGCCCTCCTGAGCGGCGTTCTTCACCGTGCTCGCCTGCGGGTAGTCGCGGTCGAGCGGGTAGCTGGTCGGGATCTCGCTGCGCCACCCGCCCGGCGGTTCCTTGGACACCGGCGGCCGGGAGTCGGCGGAGCCGTTGACCGCGTCGAAGGCGAACGCGCCGCCCGTCGCGACGACCGCTACGACGACCGCAGCCGCGGTCGCTCGCAGCGTGTTGCGGCGCCGGCGGAGTCGGTCACCGCGCTGTCGTACGGCGGAGGCGGGCAGAGGGTGCACGTCGAGGTCGTCCATGTCACGCAGGGGGTCGAAGAGATCAGGCATGGGAGGCTCCTTCGGTGAAGCCGGAGCTTGGTTCCTCGCCGAGCAGGGCGGCGAGAGCGGCGCGGCCGCGGGAGAGACGAGCCTTGATGGTGCCCTCGGCGACGCCCATCTCGCTGGCGACGTCACGCACGGGCAGGTCACAGATGTGGTGGAGCACGATGGCTCTCCGTTGTTCCTCGGGGATGCGCTGCAGCGCGGACATCAGCACCACCCGGGCTTCGTCGGGGGCGGCAGCATGGCTGAGGGCCTGCACGGCTCGGTCGGGGGCACGCTCCCCGATCTTGCGCCGTCGCCAGCGACTGACCGCCAGCCGGTAGGCCGTGGTGCGCACCCAGGCCTCGGGCGCGTTGGTGGTCTCCAGCTTCGCCCGGTGCGACCACGCCCGGGCGAACGCCTCTTGGACGCACTCCTGAGCCTCGTCGCGGTTGCCGGTCATGACATAGACCTGCCCCACGAGCCGGCGGAACGACGCGGCGTAGAACGCGTCGAACTCAGCCTCGTCCATCGGTGGTCCCCCGATCGGTCCTCATGACCAGTTCTACGCCTGACCGGGCCCGCCGGTTGCGTTTCAGGTCACGGCGTTCTTGACGGCGTACGACGGGTCGAGGTGCTCGGAGTGCTCGATCACCTGAACCAGGTGCTCCACCGCGTCGTACACGTCGGTGTGGGTGACGTAGAGGGGAGCGAAGCCGAAGCGCGCGACATCGGGTTCGCGGAAGTCGCCCACGACGCCGCGCTTGATCAGCGCCTGCACGATCCCGTAGGCCTGGGCGTGCCGCCAGGAGACCTGCGACCCCCGGCGGGTGTGGTCACGCGGGGTGAGCAGCTCGAGCTCGCCGGGGAGCCGCTCCTCGACCAGCGCGATGAACAGGTCGGTCAGGGAGAGCGAGCCGGCGCGCAGCTGGGCCGGGTCGACGGCCTCGAACACCTCCAGGGCGGCGTCCAACGCGGACAGCGCGAGCACCGGCGGGGTGCCGACCTGGAGGGCGGCCACGCCCGGTGCCGGCTCGAAGTCGCGCTGCATCTCGAAGGGCCGCGCGTGCCCCCACCAGCCGGTGATGGGCTGTGTGACCGACCCGTGCAGGCGAGGGGCGACGTAGCCGAACGCGGGGGAGCCCGGGCCGCCGTTGAGGTACTTGTAGGTGCAGCCCACCGCAAGGTCGGCGTCAGCGGCAGCCAGGTCGACCGGCACGGCACCGGCGGAGTGGCAGAGGTCCCACAGCATCACCGCGCCTGCATCGTGGGCAGCCGCAGTGATGCCCGGCATGTCGAACATCGCGCCGGTGCGGAAGTCGACGTGGGTCAGCGACAGCAGGGCCACGTCGTCGTCGAGCGACGCCACGGGGTCGGCCGGGTCGCACCAGCGGACCTGCTTGCCGAAGCTCGCCGCCACGCCCTGGGCGATGTAGCCGTCGGTCGGGAAGGTCGTCGGCTCGATCACCAGCACGTCACGGTCGGGACGGAGGCGGAGCGCTGCCGACATCGCCTTGAACAGCGTGACGCTGGTCGAGTCGCCGACGTGGACGCTGCCGGGTGCGGCGCCGACGAGCGGCTCGATCCTGGCCGCCACCCGCCAGGGCAGGTTGGTCCAGTCGGCGGTGTTCCACGCCGAGATGAGGTCCTGGCCCCACTCCTCGCGCACCAACCGCGCGACCCGCTCGGGGACCGACCTGGGCAGTGCGCCCAAGGAGTTGCCGGTCAGGTAGACCTTGCCTGCAGGGACCTCGAACAGCTCGCGGCAGCCCCGCAGCGGTGAGGCTTCGTCGAGGTCGGCGGCAGCGTCCCGGTTCACGGTTCGAGCTCGCGGAGTCGCTCGCCGGCACGTCGTACGAGGGCCTCGAAGGCTGCAGGGTCCATGTCGTCCTTTGCGGTGGGTACGAAGGTCAGCTTGGCCACGACACTGCCGACCCGCACGAAGGCTACGCGGAACGCGATCGACGTGGTGTCGCTGACCTTGGTCTCGAACCGCCAGGCCGAGAGGTCGTGGTCCGGAGTGGTCCCGCGCTGCTCCGACGTCACTTCGGTGGTGAGGTCGCGGTCCTCGCAGCCGGCAACGCTGCGTCGGGCTCCCTGCAGGAACGTCTGCGCCGCCTTCTCGCCGGCGAAGACGCCGTAGGTCTCGGTGAGCCCGAAGGTCTGAGGCACCTGCGCGTCCGGGATCAGGAAGGTGCGCGACCTCGCTGCGGTGGCGCCCGAGCGGCGGAAGTTGGCCCGGTCGCAGCGGGTGGGCGCGTCGTTGCGGCGCAGGGCGTTGACCGACGCGACTCCGACCCACGGGTCGCTGATGCGGCCGACCGGCGGCAGGTCGACGGTCGCCAGGAACCCGGCCTCCTCACCCGACGGCGGCGGCGCGATTGCGGTGACGGTCGGGCTGGCGGCGCAGCCGGGGCGGTCCTTCGGGCACAGCTTGGCCACGGCGTCGCTCAGCGCGCTGGCGACGGCCAGGGGCTTCGGCTGCAGCTTGCCCACGATGCGGGTGACCATCGTGGTCGTGACCTCGCCGACCCGGGCGACGCCGATGTTGTAGGTGCTCACCGGGCTGCCCGCGACCCGGACCATGAGGAGCTCGGCCTGGTCGCCGACGCCGGTGACCTCATGGGCCCCGAGCATCTGCAGCCTGGCTTCCTGGCACCCGGCGAACCAGCCGATGGTCGCGTCGTAGGCCTCGGCGGCCGCCTCCTCGCTCCGGGAGATCTCGACGGACTGGAGGGCGGACTGCGTCGGCTTGGTGGTCGTGCTGAAGGTGCGGACCAGAGCCGCCAGGCCCCGCGGGTCGGCGTACCTGGTCTGCTGGCAGATGGTGTTGATGCCGTCGCCGCGGGTGTTGGTGTCCGTGCGCCCGACCTGCCACATCTGCGAGGGGGTGATGCCGCTGAGCTGGAAGGGCTGGAGCAGCTGGCTGGCGGTCGTCAGCTCCACGCCCTCGGGGAGCTCGGCTCCCACGGGGTCGCCGCCGGGCAGCACCTGGTGGACAGCGCTCGCACGCTCGAGGCCCGGCTCGCGGGCGGCCGCGCCGACCCCGACGGTGAGCGCGACCGCACCGGCGACCGCACCGACCGTCTGCAGCCGCCGGCGCTCGCGGCCGGCGCGCAGGACGACCGTCGGCCGGGGGAGCTTGGCGGAGGCGGCGGGGACCGAGAGGCCGCGCAGCAGCTCGAGGTACGACGGCCCCAGGGCGGTCGTCAGCTCGGCCCGGGCCTCCCGCAGCCGGCGCTCGCACGCCTCGCCGGTCATCGACAGCTCGCGGGCGGCCTCGGCCGGCTCCACCCCGGCGACATCGACCAGCAGCAGCACACGTCGGGGGCTCGAGCCGAGCTTGTGCAGCGCGTCGAGGACCTGCTTGTGGTCGTCGGCCATGCCCTTGTTGCTGTGCCAGATCCGGCCGGTGTGGCGGCGCTGGGCGAGTCGCCAGGCGAGCGGGCGGAGATAGCTCAGCGGCTCCTCACCCTTGGCCTGGCGCTTGAGCACCTTGGGCCAGTGCTGCCACGTGATCGCGTAGGCATCCTTGACCGCGCCGCTCGCGGCGGTCAGGTCGCCGGTGAGCAGGAAGGTCTGGAGAAGGACGTCGGAGCGGGTCGCGCGGTAGAGGTCGTCGAACACAGTCTCCTGCGCGCCCTGCGACATCACCCCTCCTCCCAGATTCGGTCCGCGACCAAACTACGCGAACCTCGCACCCGGCCCCAACCGGCGTGGGCTACCCGGGCAGACCGGTCGGGCGGGCGATGATGTGGTGGAGATGACTGGTCTCCTCACCCCACCCTCCACCCGCGGCTCCGTCGCGTCCGATGGGCTGCGCCCGGTCGTCGTGGGTGCCGCACTGGCCGGTGCCGCGTCCGCAGGCGCAGTCCTGGTCGGCTGCATGGCTCTCGCCCTGGTGGCCTGGTTCTCCACAGATCAGGGCAGCCACGGCACCACCCGCGACGCCCTGCGCATCGGCTCCGACGCGTGGCTCCTCGCCCACGGCTCGCGGCTCGACCTCGGCATGGCCACGATCACGGTCATCCCGCTGGGGCTGACGCTGCTGTGTGGCTACGTCTGCTTCCGGATGGGCCGGTGGGCGGGCCAGACGTCGCACGCCGAGGACGGCCGGGCGCTGGCGGTCGCGGCCGGCGTGCTGGGCGCGGTCTACGCCCTGGTCTCGATCGTGGTGGCACTGCTCGCCTCGACCAGCGGCGCGGAGCCGCACCTGGGGCTCGCCTTCGCGGGAGCCTTCGTGGTCGCCGTGCTCGGCGGCGGCCCGGGCCTGGTCGCCGGCTCGGGTCTGCTCCCCGCGGTGCTTGCGCGGGTGCCAGAGCAGGCGCAGGCAGTGGCCTACGCCGCCGTCCTGGCCGTCCTGGGCGTGGTCGCCGCCGGTGGTGTCCTGGTGGCTGTCTCCTTGCTCCTCGACCTCGGCTCGGCGGCCAACGTGCTGTCCCGTCTGCACGCCGGCTCGGCCGGGGGTGCGTTCTACACGGTCCTGGTCGCCGGCTTCGCCCCGAACGCCGCGCTGTTCGGCTCGTCGTACCTGGTCGGGCCGGGCTTCGCCGTCGGCACCGGCACCACGGTCTCCACGAGCGCGGTCTCCCTGGGCGCGATGCCCGCCTTCCCGCTGCTCGCGGCCCTGCCGGGTGAGGGCGAGCAGCCCGGGTGGCTCATGCTCCTGCTGCTCGTGCCCGTCGTGGTCGCGTTCCTGGCCGGTCGCGCGACGGTCCGCGCGTTCCCGTGCACCCGTTACGACGTGGCAGCACTCCGCGGGTTGCTGGCCGGACTGGCCGGTGGCGCGCTCCTCGGGCTCGCGATGGCGCTCTCCGGCGGTGCCGTCGGTCCCGGTCGCATGGCCGAGGTCGGTCCCGCTCTGGTCGAGCCGACCCTGCTCGCGATGGCCGGCCTCGGGCTGGGTGCAATGCTCGGTGCGACGTTCGCGCACTGGCGCTTCGGACCGGCTCCCGACGGCACGGAGCCGACCGTCGACCTCTCGAGTGGCAAGAGCCCGGCCGAGGAGCCCACGGTGGAGATCAAGAGCCGACCAGCGGGCGGGCCCGGGCGGGACGGGCGTCTTCCGACGGACTAGCCTGGGCGCGTGTCCGCCCCCTCGCGCCCGGCCCGCCTTGTCGTGCTCGTGTCCGGTTCCGGCACGAACCTGCAGGCCCTGCTCGACGCCGTCGCCGACCCGGCGTACGGCGCTGAGGTGGTCGCCGTCGGCGCCGACCGCGAGGGCGTCGAGGGACTGACGCGCGCGGAGAAGGCCGGCGTACCGACGTTCGTGAAGAAGGTCGGGCAGTTCACGTCCCGTGAGCACTGGGACCGTGCCCTGGCGGAGGCCGTCGCCGGGTTCGAGCCGGACCTGGTCGTGTGCGCCGGTTTCATGAAGCTGCTCGGCAAGGACTTCCTCGCCGCCCACGAGGGCCGCACGGTCAACACGCACCCGGCGCTGTGCCCGGCGTTCCCCGGCACACACGGTGCTCGAGATGCGCTCGACTACGGCGTCAGGGTCACCGGAGCCACGCTGTTCGTCGTCGACGACGGCGTCGACACCGGACCGATCGTGGCGCAGGTCGCGGTCCTCGTCGCCGACGACGACGACGAGGAGTCCCTGCACGAGCGCATCAAGGTCGCGGAGCGGCAGATGCTCGTCGACAGCGTGGGCCGCATGGCCCGAGAAGGCTTCACCATCACCGACAGGAAAGTCAGGTTCGGCCAGTGACAGACAGCGACATCGGCAAGCGGCCCGTCAAGCGCGCCCTCGTCTCCGTCTACGACAAGACCGGGCTGGAGGAGCTCGCCCGCGGGCTGCACGACCTGGGCGTCTCGCTCGTCTCCACCGGTGGATCGGCGGCCCTGATCGAGAAGCTGGGCCTGCCCGTGACCAAGGTCGAGGACCTGACCGGGTTCCCGGAGTGCCTCGACGGGCGGGTGAAGACGCTGCACCCACGCGTCCACGCGGGCATCCTCGCCGACCTGCGCCTGGAGACCCACCAGCAGCAGCTCATCGACCTCGGCGTGGAGCCGTTCGACCTGGTCGTGGTGAACCTTTACCCGTTCACCCAGACCGTGATGTCCGGCGCCTCGCTCGACGAGTGCGTCGAGCAGATCGACATCGGCGGCCCGTCGATGGTCCGTGCGGCGGCGAAGAACCACCCGAGCGTCGCGGTCATCACCAACCCCGCGCGCTACGACGACGTGCTCGAGGCCGTCCGTGACGGCGGCTTCTCCCTGGTCGAGCGGCAGCGGCTCGCGGCGGAGGCGTTCGTCCACACCGCGACCTACGACGTGCACGTGGCGTCGTGGATGGGCAACGTGCTGGTGGACTCCTCCGACGGCACCGGCTTCCCCGCCTGGGTCGGCGCCACCTGGGACAAGGAGGCGGTGCTGCGCTACGGCGAGAACCCGCACCAGTCCGCCGCGCTCTACGTCAGCGGCTTCGCTCCCCAGCCCGGGCTCGCGCAGGCGACCCAGCTGCACGGCAAGGAGATGTCCTACAACAACTACGTCGACGCTGACGCGGCCCGCCGTGCGGCGTACGACTTCGACCAGCCCGCCGTCGCGATCATCAAGCACGCCAACCCGTGCGGCATCGCAGTCGGGACCGACGTCGCCGAGGCACACCGCAAGGCGCACGCCTGCGACCCGGTGTCGGCGTTCGGCGGCGTGATCGCCACCAACGTGCCGGTGAGCAAGGAGATGGCCGCGCAGGTGGCCGAGATCTTCACCGAGGTGCTCGTCGCGCCCGGCTACGACGACGGCGCGGTCGAGATCCTGCAGAGCAAGAAGAACATCCGGCTGCTCGAGTGCCCGCCCCTGCAGCGAGGCGGCGCCGAGACCCGCCCGGTGTCGGGCGGCCTGCTGATGCAGGCGCGCGACGTGCTCGACGCCCAGGGCGACGACCCGGCCACCTGGACGCTGGTCAGCGGCGAGCCGGCCGGCGAGGAGACGCTGGCCGACCTTGCCTTCGCCTGGCGCGCCTGCCGGGCGGTGAAGTCCAACGCCATCCTGCTCGCCTCCGGTGGTGCCTCGGTCGGCGTCGGCATGGGCCAGGTCAACCGCGTCGACTCCTGCAAGCTCGCGGTCGAGCGCGCGGGGGAGCGAGCCAAGGGCGCGGTGGCGGCCAGTGACGCGTTCTTCCCGTTCGACGACGGCCCGAAGATCCTGATCGACGCCGGAGTCGCCGCGATCGTGCAGCCCGGGGGCTCGGTCCGCGACGAGGAGGTCATCGCCGCAGCCAAGGCGGCCGGGGTCACGATGTACCTCACCGGCACGAGGCATTTCTTCCACTGAGCCTGACGGGACGAGCGTGTCGGCTCCGCCGCCACGCTGCCGTCCTGGCGCGACCGCCTGGTCCCTGCGTGGCCGCCTGCCTCGCTGCGCCCCGCCCCGCCGCCGTCCTGTGGGCGGCTGGCTGCAACCTAGGATGTCTCCGTGACAGCACGGACTCTCGACGGCAAGGCCACGGCGGCCACGATCAAGGCGGAGCTCACCGACCGGGTGACCAAGCTCCGCGAGGCGGGTGTGGTCCCCGGCCTGGCGACCGTGCTGGTGGGCGACGACCCGGGCAGCAAGTGGTACGTCGCCGGCAAGCACAAGGACTGCGCCGAGGTCGGCATCAACTCGATCCGCGTGGACCTGCCCGCAGACGCGCCCCAGGAGGCCGTCGAGGCGGCGATCGCCGAGCTCAACGCAAACCGGGCCTGCACCGGCTACATCGTGCAGCTGCCCCTACCCGAGCACATGGACGAGAACACCGTGCTCGGCCTGATCGACCCGGCCAAGGACGCCGACGGCCTGCATCCGACCAACCTGGGCTGGCTGGTGCTGGGCAAGGCCGCGCCGCTGCCGTGCACCCCCAACGGCATCGTCGAGCTGCTCCGTCGCCATGACGTGGAGATCGCCGGAGCCGACGTCTGCGTCGTCGGCCGAGGCATCACGGTCGGCCGACCCCTCGGGCTGCTGCTGACCCGTCGCTCCGAGAACGCCACGGTCACGCTCTGCCACACCGGCACCCGCGACCTCGCCGCACACGTGCGCCGGGCCGACATCGTGGTCGCCGCGGCCGGCGTACCCGGCATCATCACCGGCGAGATGGTCAAGCCCGGCGCCGCCGTGCTCGACGTCGGGGTCTCCCGCGACGGCGAAGGCAAGATCGCGGGCGACGTCGCACAGAGCGCGTACGACGTGGCCGGCTGGATCTCTCCCAACCCCGGCGGCGTGGGTCCGATGACCCGGGCGATGCTTCTGGCCAACATCGTCGAGGCCGCCGAAGCAAGCCTCGCGTGAGCCTCCCCGAGCCCGAGCTCCGGCCTGAGCCCGAGGAGCCGAGGCGCTACCCGTCGACGCTCGGCGGGCTCTGCTACATCGTGGTCGGTCTCGCCGCGGCCGTCGGGCTCGGCATCGTCGCGTTCGGCCCCTGGCGCACCGGGGTCACCGTCATGGGCGCAGCGGTGATCGGCGGCGCGATCTGCAGGCTGGTGCTGCCCGACGACAAGGCCGGGATGCTCAAGGTGCGCCGGAAGTCGCTGGACGTGCTGTTCACCGGCTGCCTCGGTGCCGCGTTGATCACCCTCGCGATCGTGGTGCCGAACCAGCCGGGAGCCTAGGCCCCCGGTCGTGACTGCGGCTCAGATCAGCCCGAGCTCCTTGACCGCGTCGCGCTCCTCGATCAGCTCGGCTGCGGTGGCGTCCATCCGGGCGCGCGAGAACTCCGAGACGTCCAAGCCCTGCACGACCTCCCAGTCGCCGTCCTTGGTGGTGACGGGGAAGGAGTAGATCAGGCCCTCCGGCACCCCGTAGGAGCCGTCGGAGCGGACCGCCATCGAGACCCAGTCGCCGTCGGCCGAGCCCTGCAGCCAGTCACGCGCCGCGTCGACGGTGGCCGAGGCTGCGGAGGCCGCGGAGGACGCGCCGCGCGCGTCGATGATGGCGGCGCCACGCTTGGCCACGGTCGGGATGAAGTAGTCCTCGACCCAGGCCTGGTCGCCGCCGATGGCCTCGAAGGCGGGCTTGCCGGCGATCTCGGCGTGGAAGACGTCGGGGTACTGCGTGGCAGAGTGGTTGCCCCAGATCGTCATCTTCTTGATCTCGGTCACCGGCGAGCCGGACTTGGCCGCGAGCTGCGAGATCGCGCGGTTGTGGTCGAGGCGGGTCAGGGCCGAGAACCGCTCCTGCGGGATGTCGGGCGCGTTGCTCATCGCGATCAGGGCGTTGGTGTTGGCGGGGTTGCCCGTCACGCCGATGCGTACGTCGGACGCGGCGACCTCGTTGAGGGCCTTGCCCTGTGCGGTGAAGATCGCGCCGTTGGCCGACAGCAGGTCGCTGCGCTCCATGCCCGGTCCGCGGGGGCGCGCGCCGACGAGCAGGGCAAGGTTGACGCCGTCGAAGATCTTGTTGGCCTCGTGGCCGATCTCGACGCCGGCGAGGTTCGGGAACGCGCAGTCGTCGAGCTCCATGACGACGCCCTCGAGCGACTTGAGGGCCGGCTCGATCTCGAGCAGCTGGAGCCGGACGGGGGTGTCCGGGCCGAGGAGCGAGCCGCTCGCGATCCGGAAGAGAAGGCTGTAGCCGATCTGGCCGGCTGCACCGGTCACGGCCACCTTGACGGGCTGCGTCACGAGGGTCTCCTTCGATGAGCTCTGGAGGAACGTCCCGACGCTAGCAGCCCGTGCCCGTCCGCCTGGTCCCTGGTCGGATCGTGGGTCAGGTGGTGGCCAGGAAGAAGTCCGCGCAGAAGTCCCGGCCGTCGGTTTCGTTCCTCCCGGTGCTGGGCCTCGTCACGCCGAGGTCTTCGATGACCTCGTCGTCGGAGGGGTCCAGCGGCGTCCCGCCGTGGTCGATGAGGAGCGCCCACCTGACGGTGCCCTCGCGAAGCGTCATCGATGCGGGCAGGATGGGCCGCGAGAACGTCAGGTCCGCCGGTAAGGTATCTTGACGTCAAGACATTTCGGAGCGAGTGACGAGCGAGAGACGGAGCCACCGTGGCTGACTCAGGCAAGAGCGCGATCATCTACACCCACACCGACGAAGCGCCGATGCTGGCGACGTACTCGTTCCTCCCGATCATCCAGGCCTACGCCGGCAAGGCCGGGGTCGACGTGGAGACCCGCGACATCTCGCTCGCCGGCCGGATCATCGCCGCCTTCCCCGACCGCCTCGCCGAGGACCAGCGCCTCGACGACGCCCTGGCCGAGCTCGGAGCCCTGGCCAAGACGCCAGAGGCCAACATCATCAAGCTCCCCAACGTCAGCGCGAGCATCCCGCAGCTCAAGGCGGCCGTCGCCGAGCTGCAGGCCAAGGGCTACGACCTCCCGGACTACCCCGACGAGGTGCAGACCGACGAGGACAAGGACGTCCGCTCCCGCTACGACAAGATCAAGGGCTCAGCGGTCAACCCGGTCCTGCGCGAGGGCAACTCCGACCGTCGCGCTCCGGCGAGCGTGAAGGCCTACGCGCGCAAGAACCCGCACTCGATGGGCGCCTGGAGCTCCGACTCCAAGACCAACGTCGCCACCATGGGGCACGACGACTTCAGGTCCAACGAGAAGTCCGTGATCGTGGAGCAGGCCGGCTCGCTGCGCATCGAGCACGTCGACACCGACGGCGCGGTGACGGTGCTGCGTGAGTCGGTGCCGGTCCTCGCCGGTGAGGTCGTCGACGGCACCTTCATGAGCGCTGCCCACCTCGACTCCTTCCTGGCCGACCAGATCGCCAGGGCAGAGGCCGAGGACGTGCTGTTCTCCGTGCATCTCAAGGCGACCATGATGAAGGTCTCCGACCCGATCGTGTTCGGTCATGTCGTGAAGGCCTTCCTGCCCGAGACCTTCGCCAAGCACGGCGCCGCGCTGGCCGACGCCGGTCTGTCCCCGAACGACGGCCTCGGGAGCATCCTCGCCGGGCTCGGCGGGCTCCCCGACGGCGACGAGATCAAGGCCTCGATCGATGCCGAGATCGCGGCCGGTCCCCGCCTGGCGATGGTCGACTCCGACAAGGGCATCACCAACCTCCACGTGCCCTCAGACGTCATCGTCGACGCCTCGATGCCCGCGATGATCCGCACCTCGGGCCACATGTGGGGCCCCGACGGCCAGGAGGCCGACACCCTGGCCGTGCTCCCGGACTCGTCGTACGCCGGGATCTACCAGGCCGTCATCGACGACTGCCGGGCCAACGGGGCCTACGACCCGGTCACGATGGGCTCGGTGCCCAACGTCGGCCTGATGGCGCAGGCGGCCGAGGAGTACGGCTCCCACGACAAGACCTTCGAGGTCGCCGCGCCCGGCACCGTGCGCGTCGTCGACGAGGCCGACAACACCCTGATCGAGCACGCGGTCGAGGCGGGCGACATCTGGCGCGCCTGCCAGACCAAGGACGCCCCGATCCGCGACTGGGTCAAGCTCGCCGTGACCCGGGCCCGTGCGAGCGGCGCGCCGGCGGTCTTCTGGCTCGACGAGACCCGCGCCCACGACGCCAACCTGATCGGCCTGGTCAACACCTACCTCGCGGACCACGACACGACCGGGCTCGACATCCGGATCCTCGCCCCGCAGGCCGCGTGCGCGTTCTCGATCGAGCGCATCCGCAAGGGTGAGGACACCATCTCGGTCACCGGCAACGTGCTGCGTGACTACAACACCGACCTCTTTCCGATCCTCGAGCTCGGCACGAGCGCCAAGATGCTGTCGGTCGTGCCCCTGATGAACGGCGGCGGGCTCTTCGAGACCGGGGCCGGCGGCTCCGCGCCCAAGCACGTGCAGCAGCTGGTCAAGGAGAACTACCTCCGCTGGGACAGCCTCGGCGAGTTCCTCGCCCTCGCGGTCTCCTTCGAGCACCTCGCCACCGTCACCGGCAACGCCAAGGCACAGGTGCTGGCCGACACGCTCGACCGGGCCACCGGCACGTTCCTGCTGGAGAACAAGTCGCCGGGCCGCAAGCTCGGCACCATCGACAACCGTGGGTCGCACTTCTATCTCGCGGTCTACTGGGCCGAGGAGCTCGCGAAGCAGACCGACGACGCCGAGCTTGCGGCTGCGTTCGCTCCGCTGGCCGAGACTCTGCGCAGCAACGAGCAGGTCATCGCCGACGAGCTGATCGCTGTCCAGGGCTCCCCGGCCGACATCGGCGGCTACTACGAGCCCGACGACGCCAAGGCCTCCGACGTGATGCGCCCGTCCAAGACGCTCAACGAGGCGATCGCATCCCTCTGAGCAGCCCTACCGACACCCTGGGACCAGTCACACCCAGCCGCACCCACGTCGGCGCCGCGATCTTCGCGCTGGCCCTGGGCGGGTTCGCCATCGGCACGACCGAGTTCGTGACGATGGGCCTGCTGCCCGACATCGCCGATGCTGTCGACCGCTCCATCGCGATGACCGGGCACGTGATCAGTGCCTACGCGCTCGGGGTCGTGGTCGGGGCACCGGTCATCGTCTCGCTCGCAGCCCATCTGCCCCGGCGGGGCCTGGCCGTGGTGCTGGTGCTGGCGCTCGGCGTCGGCAACGCGCTGACGGCCTTGGCGTCCGACTACGGAACTGTGATGGTCGCGCGGTTCCTCGCGGGTCTCCCGCACGGCGCGTACTTCGGGGTCGCGTCCCTGCTGGCTGCCTCCTTGGTCCCTCGTGAACGGCGGGGCCGGGCGGTCGGCAGCGTGATGCTCGGACTCTCGGTCGCCACGGTCGCGGGTGTTCCAGCCAGCACGTGGCTCGGACAGAGCGTGGGCTGGCGGTCGGCGTACTGGGCCGTCGTCGTGATCACCGCGCTCACCGCGGCGCTGATCTGGCGCTTCGTCCCGGCCTCGCCCGGAGACCACACCGCGACCGTTCGAGGTGAGCTGACGGCGCTGCGCCGACCGCAGGTCCTGTTCGCCGCGGTCGCCGGCATGATCGGCTTCGGTGGCGTCTTCGCCATGTACAGCTACATCGCGCCGATCGTGACCGACGTGACCGACCTCGGCCGGGGGACGATCCCGTGGTTCCTCTTCGCCTTCGGCGTCGGGTCGGTGCTCGGCTCGTGGCTCGCCGGACGCCTGGCCGACTGGGACACCGAGCGATCCGTTGTCGGCGGGTTCGTCGCCAGCGTCGTCGTGCTGGTGCTCTTCTACCTGCTCTCCCCCTACGCCGTGACCGCGTACGCCGGTGTCTTCCTGGTCGGCGTGCTCGGGTCCGTGCTGGCGATCAACCTGCAGCTGCGACTCATGCACGCCGCAGGCGAGGCCGAGATGCTCGGCGCCGCGCTCAACCACTCCGCCCTCAACATCGCCAACGGGCTCGGAGCCTGGGTCGGGTCGGTCGTGATCGCCGGCGGCCACGGCTACCGCCTGCCGTCGTTGGTCGGCGCCGGCCTCGCCGCGGCCGGCCTGCTGGTGTTCGTGGTCGGCCTAGCGATGGACCGCCGCGACAGTTGACCTTCCCGCGGGGCAACCCCCTAGCGTTCTGGTCATGGGCAAACAGGCCGGGATGCTGTCGGTGGGCGAGGTCGCCCGCCGGGTCGGCCTGACCACCAAGGCCCTGCGGCACTACGACCGGCTCGGGCTGCTCGTGCCGGCCACGGTGTCGGACGACGGCTACCGCTGGTACGACGAGCAGCAGGTCGGGGTAGCGCGGCACATCGCGCGGCTGCGCGCCCTCGACGTGCCGCTGGACGTCGTACGGGCATGCCTGGACGGTGCCTCCGAGGCCGACGTACGCCGCCTGCTCGCCCAGCACCGGGCCGCCCTGCTCGCACGCGACGACAGAGTCCGGCGCAGCATCCACGCGATCGACCACCTGCTCAACGACGAACGAGGAACCGCCATGGCCCTTGCAGAGAACCCCGTCGAGAACCTCACCGACGAGCGCGCCCTCGCGGCGAAGCTCTTCAACGACACCTGGGCGCTGCTGGAGAAGGAGGCCCGCACGCCGGAGGAGGACGACCGGATGCTGCACATGGCCCACGCATCGCGGTTCCACTGGGACAACGTCGGTGACGACCAGCACCGGGCGGTGGGGGAGTGGCAGTGTGCGCGGGTCTACTCGACCCTCGAGCGCGGCGAGCCCGCCGTGCACCACGCCTTGCGCTGCGTCGACTACGCCGAGCGGCCCGGGGTCGACGGCTGGGTCGTGGCGAGTGCCTACGAGGGTCTGTCCCGGGCGCAGGCCGTCGCCGGCGACCAGGAGGCCGCCCGCGACGCCAGGGACAAGGCGCTGGCTCTGGCGCAGGGCATCGACGACGCCGAGGACCGCGACATCGTTCTCGCCGACATCGACACGCTCCCGGTCATTTAGCCAGGTCGGCGGGCAGGCGCACCTCGAAGTCCGCACCGCCGAGCCGGCCGGTCGCAGCGAGCGTGAGCGACCCACCGTGCCGCTCCGCGACGGAGCGGGCGATGGCCAGCCCGAGCCCGGCACCACCGGTGGACCTGGTGCGGGCCGGGTCTGCCTGGAAGAACCGGTCGAACACGCGCTCGCGATGCTCACGAGCAACGCCGGGTCCGTCGTCGGACACGACCAGCCCCCCGTCGCCCAAGGTCACGAGCACCCGGGACCGAGCGTGCCGACCGGCGTTCTCGACGAGGTTGCGCACGAGTCTGCTCAGCGACTCCCGGTCCCCGTTGACCGTCATCGAGCCGGTGACCTCGGCGCCCGGGGCCACCTCCCGGACGAGCACTCCGAGGTCGACGGGCTCTGCTCGCATGGGCAGCTCGTCGGCGTCAGCCCGGGCCAGGTAGAGCAGGTCCTTGACCAGCCGCTCCATCGCAAGCGTGTCGTCGAGCAGGTCGCCGGCAAGCTCGCGCCACTCGGTGCTCCCGGGATGCGCGAGCGCGACCTCCAGCTGCGTGCGGAACGACGCGACGGGTCCGAGCAGCTCGTGGGAAGCGTTGCCCACGAACTCGCGCTCCCTCCGGGCGGTCTCGTCCAACCGCCTGAGCATCCGGCCCACCAGCGCCCACAGCGCCACGCCCATCAGGCACGTGAGGAGCGGAAGCCCCACCAGGAGCGAGGTGGTCAGCGTCGACAGCGCCTCGCGCACCGACTCCAGGCTGCGCCCGACGTACACGGTGGAGCCGTTGCCGGCGCGTACGGCCCAGACGCGGTAGCGCTCGGTCTCCTCGTCGTCGGGTGCCTCGATCGTGCGTACGACGGGCGTGGCACCGGGCCGGAAGGTCGCGATCCCCGCCCGCCCGGCGATGTTCGGGCTGGCTGACACGACGCGACCGTCCGAGGCCACGACCTGGGCGATGCCATCCTCGCCGACCCGCAGGACGGCCGGCAGCGCCTCGACCTGCTGGGCCAGCTCGAGCGCCCGAGTGCGGGAGAGCTCATCCCCGCTCGTCGTCAGCTGCCGTTCCATCGCGACCCGCAGGAGCACGCCCGCCGTGGCGAGCGTGACCGCGACGAGGAGCACTCCCAGGAGGGTGACCCGGAGCCTGACGTTCCGCATCTCAGCCCCCGTCGGGGTCCAGGCGGTAGCCCACGCCGCGCACGGTCTGCAGCGCGTGCCTGCCGAAGGGCTCGTCGATGCGCAGGCGCAGCTGGCGGACGAACACCTCCACGATGTTCGGGTCGCCCTCGAAGGCGAAGTCCCACACGTGGTCGAGGATCAGCCGCTTGGGCACAGCGTCCCCGGCACGGCTCATCAGGAGCTCCAGCAGGGAGAACTGCCGCGGGGTGAGCTTCACGTCCGCGCTGTCGCGACCGACCCGATGGGCCGCGCTGTCGAGCCAGAGGTCACCCGCGCGCAGCACCGGCGGTCTCGCCCCGCCTCCCCGGCGAGCCAGCGCGCGCAGGCGGGCGAGCAGCACCACGTAGGAGAACGGCTTGGCGAGGTAGTCGTCCGCGCCGGCGTCCAGGGCGGCTGCCTCGTCACGGGCCGCGTCGCGCGCGGTGAGCATCAGGATCGGGGTCGAGTCGCCGTCGTCGCGCAGCTGGGTGCAGATCTCGGTCCCGGTGAGGCCGGGCAGCATCACGTCCAGGACGAGCGCGTCGTAGGGGTTCTCCTGGGCGAACCACAGCCCGTCGGTGCCGTCGTAGGCGACGTCGACGGCGAACCCTTCCGCACGCAGGCCACGCTGGACCGCGTGTGCGAGGTGCCGGTCGTCCTCGACGACGAGGATGCGCATAGGTCCACGGTGGCAGGCCGCGGCTGAACGCGCACTGAATGCCGGCCGATGCCGGAGTTCAGGGCCGCTTCAGGTGGGTGCCCGCACGATGGGGACATGAGAACCGCCGCCGCCATCGCCACCCTTGCCGCTCTCGCTGCGTGCGGGGGGAGCAACGACCCCCCGACGCGAGCAGCGGCCGCTGACCCGACGACCGCCCTGCCGGAGCAGTGGGTGTCGACGATCGACAACCCGTACCTCCCGCTCGTGCCCGGCACCCGCTGGGAGTACGACGTGACCAGCTCGGACGGCGACGAGCACATCGTCGTGACGGTGACCTACCAGACCAAGGTGGTCGACGGTGTCACCGCGACCGTCGTGCACGACCGGGTCACCGAGGCCGACGGGACGCTGGTCGAGGACACCTACGACTGGTACGCCCAGGACTCCGACGGCAACGTCTGGTACCTCGGCGAGGACACCAAGGCCTACGACGGGAAGGCCGTCTCGACCGAGGGTTCATGGGAGGCCGGCGTCGACGGCGCCGAGGCCGGCATCGTCATGCTGGCCGACCCGAAGGTGGGCGACGCCTACCGCCAGGAGTTCTACGAGGGCGAGGCCGAGGACCGCGCGCGGGTGCTCGCCGTCGACGAGCGCGTGCAGGTGCCCTACGGCGAGTGGTCGGGCGTGCTGATGACCGAGGACACCACGCCACTCGAGCCGGACGTCCTCGAGCACAAGTACTACGCCCGCGGGGTCGGCGTGGTCGAGGAACGAGACGTCTCAGGGGGCGACGAGCACGTCGTCCTGGTCAAGGTCGAGGTCATCCAGGGCGAGCGCGAGGACGAACTAGAGGGAGAACTCCTCCCGCAGGAGGTCGTGGCAGGCCAAGTCGTACTGGTCCCCCCGGCCGTTGCTGCCGCCGAGCCGCTCGACGCCGTAGCGCCTGAAGCCCACGGCCTCGATCACGCCCAGCGAGGCGGTGTTGTCGACGCCGGCGTACGCCGTGACCCGCTCCAGGCCGAGCCCGCCGTCCTCCTCCGGCACGAACGCGTGCCGTACGGCCAGCTTGGCGGACTCGGTCATGAGCCCCCGACCGCGGGCCTCCGGATGTGCGAAGTAGCCGAGCTCGGCGGACCGGCCGGGCTCGATGTCGAACAGCATCACTGCCCCCAGGAGGTCGTCGGTCGCGGGGTCGGCTGCCGCCCAGTAGACGACCTTGCCCTCGGCCAGCAGGGCCGTGCGCTGCTCGACGTAGTCGTGGGCCATAGCCTGCGTGTACGGCGAGGGGACGCGCATCCACTCCTGCGACGCAGGGTCGTTGAACGACTCGACCAGTCGCTCACCGTCGGTGTGGGCGACCCGGCGAAGCACGACCCGGGCGCTCTCGATCCGAGGGGCGTCGTACCACGGGTGCTGGGGGAGGCGGGGATCCGTGGCGCGCAGCGTGCCGACCCAGGCGTCGTGCAGCCCCTCGCGCTGTGGGACCCAGGCGGCCAGCGGGCCATGGCAGCTGAAACCCAGCTTCCACGCCGCTTTGCGTGAGGCCCAGTTGCCGGCGCCGGCCCACCAGATCACCGTCTCGAAGCGCCCGGACTCGAACCCCCAGTCGACCAGCAGCCGCAGAGCCCGGTCGAGGAGTCCGCGTCCGCGCGCCCAGGGGTGCAGGCCGTAGGCGATCTCCGCCCGCCGGTCCCCGTGGGAACGCAGGGTGCAGGTGCCGGCGAAGCGTCCCTCGGCCTCGATCGCGAAGCCGTGCTCGATCTCGTCCGCCCAGCCGCCTGGCATCGCCTCACGGACGAAGCGCTTGGCGTCGTCGAGCGTGTAGGGCAGAGGCACCCGGGTCCAGCGCACGGTCTCGGGGTCCTGGCACTGCTCCACGACTGCCGGAGCGTCGTCGACGGTGTGTGCGCGAAGGGTGACGATCCCGTCGGTCAAAGCGGGTACGTCCTGGGGGAACCTCATGGCGGCACCCTGCCCAGTGCGAGAGCAGGGGGCAACCCGATATCTTCAGGACGTGGACGAAGGCGATAGACAGGTGCATCCCCGATGACCGGCACGCTGGGCTCGATCGGGCTCGTGATCCTGTTCGTGCTGGTCGGCGGGGTGTTCGCCGCCGCCGAGATCGCGCTGGTGTCGCTGCGTGACTCACAAGCGCGCAACCTGGCCAGCAGGGGTCGTCGCGGCCAGGTGGTGGCCGAGCTCAACCAGGACCCCAACCGGTTCCTCGCGGCCGTCCAGGTCGGCGTGACGCTGGCCGGGTTCCTCTCGGCCGCGTTCGGTGGAGCCACGCTCTCCAAGGACCTCGAGCCGGTGCTGGCGGACATCGGCCTCCCCGAGGGCCTGCGCGGGCCGCTGGCGCTGGTGCTGGTGACGATCGCGATCTCCTACCTCTCGCTGGTGCTCGGCGAGCTCGCACCCAAGCGGCTCGGCCTGCAGCGCGCCGAGGCGTTCGCGATGGCGCTCGGTCCGATGGTCGACCGCATCTCGCGCTTCTCCCGCCCGGTGATCTGGCTGCTGTCCAAGAGCACCGACCTCGTCGTACGCCTGCTGGGGGGTGACCCCAACGCCCAGCGGGAGCAGATCTCCGACCAGGAGCTGCGCGAGCTGGTCAACACCCACGAGACCCTGGGCGAGGAGGAGCGCCGGATCGTCGAGGACGTCTTCGAGGCGGGCGACCGCCACATCCGCGAGGTGATGGTCCCGCGCACGGAGGTCGACTTCCTCGACGCCGACACCCCGGTCTACAAGGCCGCACGCCAGGCGCTGACGATGCCGCACTCCCGCTACCCGGTGATCGAGGGGTCGGCCGACGACGTCCTCGGCTTCGTGCACGTGCGCGACCTTCTCGACCCCGACATGGCCACCCGCTCGGTGCGGGTCGGCGAGCTGACCCGCAACACCCTCGTCCTGCCCTGGACCCGGCCGATCCTCGCCGCCCTGACCGACATGCGCCGCGAGGGCACCCACCTGGCCATCGTCGCCGACGAGTACGGCGGCACCGCCGGCATCGTCACGATGGAGGACCTGGTCGAGGAGCTGGTCGGCGACATCAAGGACGAGTACGACGTCGACGAGGCCGAGACCACGCGCCACCGCAGCGGCGACGTGACCGTCGACGGCCTGCTCAACCTCGACGACTTCGAGGACGAGACCGGCATCGAGCTGCCGGAGGGCCCCTACGAGACCGTGGCGGGCTACATCATGGCCTCGCTCGGCCGGCTCCCAGAGGTCGGCGACCACGTCGAGCACGGCGGCCGCCGGCTCGCCGTGACCGAGGTGGACGGCCGCAGGGTCAGCCGCGTGCACGTGTCCGTGGCCGCCGTGTCGCGGCTCACAGCGGAGGAACCTACGGAGGAGTAACCTCGCGAGGTGCTTCCTGACCAAGCCTGGACACCAGAGCCCACCCGGACCCGGGACGGCGGCCGGCCGCTACGCCCGGACTTCGACCCGTTCTACGAGCCTCCGGCCGGTTACGAGGCGCTCGCCGCCGGGACGATCCTGCGCAGCCGGGAGGTGGAGCTGGCGTTCCTGGGCCGTCTGCCGCAGAAGGTCCAGGCGTGGCAGGTGCTGTACCGAACCTGCGACCTCAACGGCCTCCCCGAAGCCACGGTCACGACCCTCCTCCTGCCGGCTGGGGCCGAGCCGGGGGAGCGCCGGGTGCTGGTGGCCTACCAGTGCGCGATCGACGCGGTCTCGGACGTCTGCTTCCCCTCCTACGCGCTGCGCCGTGGCGCCCGTGCGGCCGGGTCGGTGCCGCAGATGGAGCTGCTGGTCCTGGCCGGGGTCCTGCGCCGGGGCTGGGTGGTCTCGGTCGCCGACCACGAGGGCCGGCGAGGGTTCTTCGGCGCGGCTCGCGAACCCGGCTACCGAGCCCTGGACGGCGTGCGGGCGGCGCTGTCCTTCGCGCCGCTGGGGCTGTCGCCGGACACGCAGGTGGGTGTCGTGGGCTACTCCGGCGGAGGCATGGCGTCGGCCTGGGCGGCCGAGATGGCGCCCGATCACGCACCGGAGCTCAACCTCGTGGGCGCGGCGCTGGGCGCACCTGTGGGCGACCCCGGCCAGACGTTCATCAGGCTCAACGGCGGGCGCTACGCCGCGCTACCCGCACTGGTGGTGGCGGGGCTGCGTCACATCTATCCCGGGCTCGGGAAGGTGATCTCCGAGCACGCCAACCTCGAAGGCATCCGCAAGCTCAAGGAGCTGGAGACGCTGACGACGGTCCAAGCTCTCCACCGCTTCCGGCACAACGACTTCGATGACTACATCGACGCGGCACTGGCCGACGTGCTCGCCACCCCGGAGATCCTCGAGGTGTTCGACGACCTGCGCATGGGGCACCGCACGCCGACCTGCCCGCTGCTGGTCGTCCAGGGCACCCAC
Source organism: uncultured Actinomycetota bacterium (assembly GCA_963765905.1). Taxonomy (GTDB): domain Bacteria; phylum Actinomycetota; class Actinomycetes; order Propionibacteriales; family Nocardioidaceae; genus SSC3. The sequence continues at coordinate 502,290 of CAVXXY010000006.1, read as the reverse complement.
GACCAGATGATCCACGTCGACGACGTCGACAGCCTCGTCGAGCGCTACGTCGACCGCGGCGCGACCGTGAGCTACGTACGCGACCGGGTCAGCGAGCACATCTCACTGCAGCCCATCGCGACCCCGGCGATGCTGGACTGGCTTGCCGACCGCTTCGCAGGCAAGCCGGTCGCGACCGGCACGCGGACCGTCGTGTCGCTCGCCCTCTCGGTCGCGTCGCTGCGCGGCTACGTCGCTATGGGGCTGGCGGCAGCGAAGGTGCTGCTGCGGCGCCCCCTGTGACGGCATCGCTCACCGGTGCCCGGGGAGTGCGGTCAACGACGAGCCGGAGCACGTCGGGCCTTGAGTAGTGCCCGGTGGGGTCGAACACGCCGCGACCCTCGGCCACCTTGTCGAGGTCGATCGTCGCGGTGACGAGGCCCTCCTTCTCCTCCAGCGGCCCGGCCAGCACTCGTCCGCCCGGCGCGACGATCGTGGACAGGCCGCGGGCGAGCCACTCGTCGTCGTACAGCTCGGCCTTGCCCGGCACGTCGTCGGGGAGGTCGCGGGAGTGGATGGCCTGGCAGCAGCCGATGACGAACGTCCTGCCCTCCTTGGCGATGTGCTGCAGCGTCGGCACCCAGGTGTCGCTGGTGTCCCAGGTCGGCGCCAGGTAGATCTCCACGTCCTGGGCGTAGACCGCGGCCCTGGCCAGCGGCATGTAGTTCTCCCAGCAGAGCAGCCCGCCGACCCGGCCGACCTCGGTCTCCACGACCTTCAGCGAGCTGCCGTCGCCGTAGCCCCAGACCACGCGCTCGCCGCCGGTCGGCATCAGCTTGCGGTGGTGGTTGAGCAGGCTGCCGTCGGGCCCGAAGACCAGCAGGGTGTTGTAGAGCGTCGACCCGTGCCGCTCGGTGACGCCCATCGCGACGACCATGCGGTGGGTCCGGGCGGCTTCGGCGAGCGCCTCCGTCGCAGGGCCGGGGACCACGACGGCGTTGGCGTGCAGCCGCTGGTACGACGCGAGACCGTGCTTGCTCCACGCAGGTGTGCGCCACACCCAGTCGGGGTAGCCAGGCAGGAAGGACTCACCGAAGACGAGCAGGCGCACGCCCTGCTCGCCCGCTTCGTCGACGATGCCGAGTGCCTTCGTCAGGCTAGCCTCGAGGTCCAGGTGGACCGGGGCGTACTGCGCTGCGGCGACCAGGATCTCGTTCATGGCATCCTCGCCGGGTCGTTCTCGGGCAGGGCGTCGTTGGCCCACGCGGCGCGCTTCCAGTCCGGCACCGGCGGGGGAGTGGCGCCCTGCGGGACGAAGTGGGACCGCTCGACGAGCTCCATCTTGTGGAGGTACCGCGGGCAGTTGGGGAAGACCTCGGTCACGCGCACCCGCACCACGAGCTGCGCGCCCGGCCAGGTGGCCAGCAGCGGGTCGTCCTGAGCCACCGTGGCAGTGCCGTGCACCCGCAGCCGCTCGGGGTGCTCGAAGTCCAGGAAGAGCAACCCGACCTTCGCGGTCGCAGCGAGGTTGCCGAGCGTGAGGAACATCCCGTTGCCGTCGTACGACGGGAAGGCGAGCGTGTGCTCGTCGACCACCCTGACGAAGCCCGGGTCGCCGCCCTTGTAGGAGCAGGTCGGCTGCCCGGAGGCGTCGACGGTCGAGACGAACATCATGTCCCGGGACTCGATGAACCGGCGGGCGCCATCGCTGACGACGTCGTGCACCAGCACCTCGTCGATCCGGTCGGCGATCCGGCGCGTGTCGAACGCGTCCTGCAGCGCACGCTGCTCGGCGGTGTACTCCATGCCTCAAGGTAAGCCCAGAGCGGCCCGCCCATGACAGGGCTGACAGAATGCGTGCCATGTCCGACTCCGCCGCTCCCGCCGCGAAGCCCCGGGTCCTCTCCGGGATCCAGCCGACCGCCGACTCGTTCCACTTCGGCAACTACCTGGGAGCGACCAGGCAGTGGGTCGCGCTCCAGGAGGAGCACGAGCCGTTCTTCTTCCTCGCAGACCTGCACTCCCTCACCGTCGAGCAGGACCCCAAGGTGCTTCGTGAGCGCTACATGCGCTGCGCGGCGCAGCTGATCGCGATGGGCATCGACCCCCAGCGCTCGGCAGTCTTCCTGCAGTCACATGTGCCCGCGCACGCCCAGCTGGCCTGGGTGCTCCAGTGCCTGACCGGCTTCGGCGAGGCCCGCCGGATGACGCAGTTCAAGGACAAGTCGGCCAAGGGCGGCGAGGGCGCGGCGAGCGTCGGGCTGTTCACCTACCCGATCCTGCAGGCCGCCGACATCCTGCTCTACCGGCCGAAGTACGTCCCGGTCGGGGAGGACCAGCGCCAGCACCTCGAGCTGACGCGCGACCTCGCCCAGCGGTTCAACCACCGCTACAAGAAGACCTTCGCGCTGCCCGAGCCGTACATCCTCAAGGAGACCGCGAAGATCACCGACCTTCAGGACCCGACCTCCAAGATGTCCAAGTCGGCTTCCTCGCCGGCCGGCATCATCGAGCTGCTCGACGACCCGAAGGTCTCGGCGAAGAAGATCAGGTCCGCGGTGACCGACTCCGACACCGTCGTACGCTTCGACGAGGAGGCCAAGCCCGGCATCTCCAACCTGCTCACCATCTACTCAGCGCTGACCGGCCGCTCGGTCGAGGACCTGGAGAAGCAGTACGACGGCAGCGGCTACGGCGCCTTCAAGGGCGACCTGGCTGACGTCGTGGTGGACTTCGTCACGCCGTTCCGCGACCGGGTCAACGCGCTCCTGGAGGACCGCGCCGAGCTCGAGGCGATGCTCGCCGCTGGAGCCGCCAGAGCCAACGCGGTGGCCGAGCGCACGCTGGCCGACGTCTATGACCGGGTGGGTCTCCTCCCCGCCGGCCGATAGGGTTCCGACCGTGACGACGATCGGTGTTGCTGTTGCGGTGCCGGAACCGTGGGCGACGCAGCTGCAGGACTACCGCGAGTCGCTCGGCGACGCGACGGCCACGACGATCCCGACCCACATCACACTCATGCCGCCGATCGACGTCGAGCCGAGCCTGCTGCCGGCGATCGAGCAGCACTTGGCGGAGGCTTCCGCCAACGCGCACTCCTTCCGCATCCACCTCCGCGGCACCGGGACCTTCCGGCCCGTGTCGCCGGTGGTCTTCGTGGGCGTCGTCGAGGGCATCAGCGAGTGCGAGCAGCTCGCCTTGTCGGTTCGGCGTGGCCCGCTCGCGATCGACGCCGAGTTCCCGTACCACCCGCACGTCACGATCGCCCACCACCAGCCGCAGGAGGTCCTCGACCGCGCGTTCCGCGAGCTGGGGTCCTTCGAGTGCGAGTTCCGGGCCGAGAACTTCTGGCTCTACGTGCACGACGACAGCAAGGGCTGGACCCCCGCCCGGGACTTCCCACTCACGGCCGCGGCCGACTAGCCCGTGAACCTCGGGGCGCTGTGGAAGCGGCGGGTCGAGGACCCGGTCAACCGCGTGCGCGAGCGGTCGGGGTGGGTCGATCACGTGATGGCGATGATCGGCCACTACGGCCGGGTCGACGGCAACGGCCAGGCCGGCTCGGTGACCTACTTCGCGTTCCTCGCGTTCTTCCCGATCATGGCGCTCGCGTTCTTCCTCGTCGGCCAGATCGCCAACGTCTTCGAGGGCGCACAGGGCAACCTCGAGGAGTTCATCAACGACCTGCTGCCCGACCTGATCGGCACGGGCGAAGGCCAGGTGTCGTTCTCGGTGTTCACCGACAACGCCGGCCGCGTCGGCCTGTTCGGCCTCGTCGGCTTCCTGTACGCCGGCCTGGGCTGGATGTCGGCGATGCGCAACGCCTTGCAGACGCTGTTCGCCAAGCCTCCCCAGGACAGGCCCAACCTGATCGACGGCAAGCTGAGGGACCTGATGACCCTCGGCGTCGTCGGACTGATGCTGCTCGCCGCCTACGCGATCACGACCGGGGTGAACGCCTTCTCCGACGAGATCATCGACGCCGTGGGGCTCGACCCGTCCGAGCAGCTGCCCCAGCTCGGTCTCCGGCTGGCCGGTGCCCTGCTCGCCGTACTCCTGATCAGTGGCCTGCTCATGGTGCTGTACCAGCTGCTGGCCAGGCCGCGCGTCTCCCATCGGGCGCTCCGCGAGGGAGCGATGCTCGCCTCGGTCGGCTTCGTGCTGCTCAAGCTCGTGGCCGACCGGCTGATCGCGCTCACCCACGGACAGCCCGCGTTCACCGTCTTCGGTTTCGGCCTGGTCCTGCTGGTGCTGATCAACTACTTCTCGCGCGTGGTGATGTACGGCGCCGCGTGGGCCTACACCTCCGGTCGCGAGCCGGACATCTTCATGGACGAGCAGACCGGACCGCACTGGCGTCGGCCAGCGTGAGCCCCGGCAGGCAGAGATGAAGCCCCGTTGGCCCTTCCCGCGGTGACTACCAACCGGTAGGACTGGGTAGTAACCCGGCAACACCCCGTTGGAGGTCACCGTGAGCACGGACACCAGGACACCCACCCCCGTCCCACCGCAGCACCGGCGAGACGTCACCGAGCAGGAGGCGCGTGAGGTCGCGGAGGCGGCCCGCGAGGCCACCTGGGAGCGACCGAGCTTCGCCAAGGAGCTCTACCTGGGTCGCTTCGACCTGGGGTTGATCCATCCGCATCCGACGGGCGCCGCCGATGACATCGCTCGCGGTGAGGCGTTCCTGACCAAGCTACGTGCGGTGTGCGAGCGGATCGACGGCCGGCGCATCGAGCGTGACGACGTCGTCCGCGACGAGGACGTGAAGGCTCTGGCCGAGATCGGCGCGTTCGGCATGAAGGTCCCGGTGCAGTACGGCGGGCTGGGCCTGACCACGTCGTACTACGGCAAGGCGCTGATGATGGTCGGCTCGGTGCACTCCAGCCTCGGGGCGCTCCTCTCGGCGCACCAGTCGATCGGGGTGCCGCAGCCGGTGAAGATGTTCGGCACCGAGGACCAGAAGCAGCGGTTCCTGACGCGCTGCGCGGCCGGTGCGGTCACCGCCTTCCTGCTTACCGAGCCCGACGTCGGGTCCGACCCGGCTCGCCTCTCCAGCACCGCGACTCCCAACCCCGACGGCTCCTACACGCTCAACGGCGTGAAGCTCTGGACGACCAACGGCGTCGTCGCCGAGCTGGTCGTGGTCATGGCACTCGTGCCCAAGCACGAGGGCGGTCGCGGCGGGATCAGCGCCTTCGTCGTGGAGACCGCGTCCGAAGGCATCACCGTCGAGCGCCGCAACCAGTTCATGGGCCTCAAAGGGCTGGAGAACGGCGTCACCCGCTTCCACGACGTCCACGTCCCGGCCGAGAACCGGCTGGGCAAGGAGGGCGAGGGGCTCAAGATCGCCCTGAGCACGCTCAACGTGGGTCGTCTGTCGATCCCGGCGATGTGCGCCGCGGCCGGCAAGTGGTCGCTGAAGATCGCTCGCGAGTGGGCCGGTGAGCGCGTCCAGTGGGGTCGGCCGGTCGGACAGCACGGTGCCGTCGCCGAGAAGATCTCGTTCATCGCCGCGACGACGTTCGCGCTGGAGGCCGTCCTCGACCTGTCGGCGCAGCTCGCAGACGCGGGCACCAAGGACATCCGGATCGAGGCGGCCCTGGCCAAGCTCTGGTCCAGCGAGATGGCCTGGACGATCGCCGACGAGCTCGTCCAGATCCTCGGCGGCCGTGGCTACGAGACCGCCGACTCCAAGGCCGCCCGCGGCGAGCGGGCCGTGCCGGCGGAGCAGGTGCTGCGCGACCTGCGGATCAACCGCATCTTCGAGGGATCCACCGAGATCATGCACCTGCTGATCGCCCGCGAGGCCGTCGACGCCCACCTCTCCGTCGCGGGCGACCTGGCCGTCCAGGACGCCAGCACCAAGGACAAGGCCAGGGCCGCAGCGAAGGCCAGTGGCTTCTACGCCAAGTGGCTCCCCAAGCTGGTCGCCGGCCAGGGCAACGTGCCCACGTCGTACTCCGAGTTCGGGTCGCTGGCCAAGCACCTGCGGTACGTCGAGCGGTCGTCGCGCAAGCTGGCCCGCCAGACCTTCTACGGCATGTCCCGCTGGCAGGCCAAGCTGGAGTACCACCAGAGCTTCCTGGGCCGCATCGTCGACATCGGCGCCGAGCTCTTCGCGATGGCAGCGGTGTGCTCCCGTGCCCAGATGCTCGGCACCGCGGAGGCGCACGAGCTGGCCGAGGCGTTCTGCGAGCAGTCCCGGCTGCGCGTCGACGAGCTGTTCGGGCGGCTCTGGGCCAACAGCGACGAGACCGACAAGGCGATCGCCGCGAAGGTGCTCGACGGCGGCTACACCTGGCTCGAGCAGGGCGTGCTCGACCAGTCCGAAGGCACGGGTCCGTGGATCAGCACCTGGGACGTCGGCCCCAGCGAGCACGAGAGCGTGTGGCGGCTCTACGGTTCCTGACCCTGCGCGGCGGGCCCACACGTTCTAGTCGGGAAGGTGCGAGGGGAGCGCTGCGGCGCGGCGGTGCAGGTAGCGCTGCTCGGGGATGCTGGTGGCGAGCCGCGCGGCGGCCGTGTACGCCTCATGCGCCTCGACGAGCCGCCCCGACAGCTCGAACAGGTGACCGCGGACCGCCGGAACGCGATGGCTGCGCCGGAACGCCGGGTCGCCCGCCACCGAGTCGACCAGCCGGAGCGCCTCGGCCGGTCCCTCGACCATGGCTACGGCCACCGCACGGTTGAGCGTGACCACCGGGGAGGGAGCGACCTGGGCGAGCATGAGGTACAGCTCATGGATCTGTGGCCAGTCGGTCTCTGCCCAGGACGCCGCCTCCGCGTGCACCGCGGCGATCGCGGCCTGCAGCTGGAAGCCGCCGACCGGGCCGCGCGGCAGCACCTCCTCGAGCAGCCGCACGCCTTCCGCGACCGCATCGCTGTCCCAGCGGCTGCGGTCCTGCTCGGCGAGCGGGACGAGCTCCCCGTCGGCATCGGTCCGTGCGCAGCGCCGCGCGTCCGTGAGGAGCATCAGCGCCAGGAGCCCCGCGGACTCAGGATCGTCGGGCGTGGCCGCGCTCAGCAGCCGGGTCAGCCGGATCGCCTCGGCCGCGAGCGAGACGTCGATGAGCGCCGCGCCCGTGGTCGCCGTGTGCCCCTCGGTGAACATCAGGTGCAGCACGTGCCGTACGGCGCTCAGCCGGGCCGGGAGCTCGGCCGCGGTCGGACGTTCGAACCGCGCACCGGCCTTGCGCAGGGTGGCCTTGGCCCGGCTGATCCGCTGACCCATGGTGGCGCCGGGCACCAGCAGGCCGCGCGCGATCTGCTCGGTGGTAAGTCCGCCCACAGCCCGCAGAGTCAGCGCCACCTGCGACCCGGTCGTCAGCGCGGGATGGCAGCACAGCAGGAACAGCAGCAGCGAGTCGTCGGCGTCGGGCACGACGGCGGGCAGCTCGGACGCCGTGACCGCCGCCTCGCGCGTCGCCCGGGCCGAGTCGCTGCGCAGGCGGTCGACCAGCTTCCGGGAGGCGACCCGCACCAGCCAGGCGCGGGGCTGGTCGGGCAGCCCGTCACGCGGCCACTGGTCGGCCGCGGCGATCATCGCCTCCTGAGCGGCGTCCTCGGCGAGGTCGAAGTCGCCGCACCGGCGTACCAGGGCTCCGAGCACGTGCGGCGCACAGTCGCGCAGCACGTGCTCCAGGACCGGCGGCGGCTCAGGCGTCGTCGCCACCGAGCCACATCGCCGGTCGGAGCTCGACCGTGCCGCCGGGCTGCGCGAACGCCGCCGCGAGCTCCTCGGCCCGCTCGCGCGACTCCACGTCGATCAGGAAGAACCCGGCCAGGTGCTCCTTGGTCTCGGCGTACGGACCGTCCGAGGCGACCTGCCCCTCGGGCGTCCAGGAGTAGAGCGTGGCCGCCGACGGTTCGGCGAGGGCCTCGGCGGTCACCAGCTCTCCCCGCTCCTCGACCGACTTCCACACCTCGTCGAACGCGCGGTCCATCTCGGCGTGCGTCTCGGGCGGGAGGGCGCGGCCCTCGTCGGTGAACAGCTGGGTCGGGTGGTTCCACGGCTGTGGGTTGGAGTGGATCAGGATCACGTACTTCACGGTTGTCTCCTTCTGCTGAGGATCTTCACCGGTACGTCGGAGCTGGCCAAGCGATTTCGACATGCGCCCTGCCGACGCCGCAGCTTTGACGTCTCGCACGCTACGCAGGAAATTCGCTGCGGAAGCCTGCGGAACGTGCGAGATCTCCGTCAGCGGCGGAAGATCAGCGCCCGCTTCACTTCCTGGATCGCCTTGGTGATCTCGATGCCACGCGGGCACGCTTCGGTGCAGTTGAAGGTGGTGCGGCAGCGCCACACACCCTCCTTGTCGTTGAGGATCTCCAGACGCTGGTCGGTGCCCTCGTCGCGGGTGTCGAAGATGAACCGGTGGGCGCCGACGATCGCCTGGGGGCCGAAGTACTGGCCGTCGGTCCAGTAGACCGGGCACGACGTCGTGCAGGCGGCGCACAGGATGCACTTGGTGGTGTCGTCGAACCGGTCGCGGTCCTCCTGCGACTGGATCCGCTCACGCGTGGGCTCGTTGCCGGTGGTGACCAGGAAGGGCATCACCGAGCGGTAGGCCGCGAAGAACGGCTCCATGTCGACCACGAGGTCCTTGAGCACCGGCAGACCCTTGATGGGCTCGACGGTGATCGGCTTGCTCGGGTTGACGTCCTTGAGGAGCGTCTTGCAGGCCAGCCGGTTCTTGCCGTTGATGCGCATCGCGTCCGAGCCGCACACGCCGTGGGCGCACGAGCGGCGGAAGGTCAGCGAGCCGTCCTGGTCCCACTTCACCTTGTGCAGCGCGTCGAGCACGCGGTCGGTCGGCTCGGCGGAGACCGTGTAGGTCCCCCACGTCGAGTCCTCGGAGATCTCCGGGTTGTATCGGAGGATCTTGACGGTGACGTCCATCAGTACTTCCGCTCCATCGGCTTGTAGCGCGTCTCGATGACCGGCTTGTAGTCCAGGCGCACCGAGCCGTCCTCTTCGCGGTAGGCCATGGTGTGACGCATGAAGTTCACATCGTCACGGTTGGGGAAGTCCTCCCGCATGTGGCCACCTCGCGACTCGTTGCGGGCCAGTGCGCCGACGACCAGCACCTCGGCGAGCTCGAGCAGGAAGCCCAGCTCGATCGCCTCGAGCAGGTCGGTGTTGAAGCGCTTGCCCTTGTCCTGCACCGAGACGTTCTTGTAGCGGGCCTTGAGGCCGTCGATGTCGGACAGCGCCTGCTTGAGCGAGGCCTCGCTGCGGAAGACCTGGGCGTTGATGTCCATGGTCGCCTGCAGCTCCTGGCGGATCGCCGCCACGCGCTCGGTGCCGGTGCTGTTGCGCATCGACTCGACCAGCTCGACCACGACCGACTCCGCGTGCTCGGGGAGGTCGTCGAAGCTCGCCGTGGCGGCGTACTCCGCGGCGTAGATGCCCGCCCGGCGTCCGAACACGTTGATGTCGAGCAGCGAGTTGGTGCCGAGCCGGTTGGCGCCGTGCACCGACACGCACGCGACCTCACCGGCGGCGTAGAGCCCCGGGACCACGGTGTGGTTGTCCGCGAGCGCCTCGCCCTTGATGTTGGTCGGCACCCCGCCCATGGCGTAGTGCGCGGTCGGGAACACCGGGATCATCTCGGTGTAGGGCTCGACGCCGAGGTAGGTGCGGGCGAACTCGGTGATGTCCGGGAGCTTCGCGTCGATCTGCTCCCGTGGCAGGTGCGTCAGGTCGAGGTAGACGTAGGCCTTCTCCGGGCCGGAGCCTCGGCCCTCACGCACCTCGTTGGCCATGGCGCGCGCGACCATGTCGCGAGGTGCGAGGTCCTTGATGGTGGGGGCGTAGCGCTCCATGAAGCGCTCGTTCTCGCTGTTGCGCAGGATGCCGCCCTCCCCACGCGCCGCCTCGGAGAGGAGTACGCCGAGGCCGGCCAGGCCGGTCGGGTGGAACTGGAAGAACTCCATGTCCTCCAGCGGCAGGCCCTTGCGCCACACGATGCCCATGCCGTCGCCGGTCAGGGTGTGCGCGTTGGACGTCGTGCGGAAAACCTTGCCGACGCCACCGGTCGCGAGGATCACGGCCTTGGCCGAGAAGACATGGATCTCGCCGGTCGCCAGCTCGTAGGCGACCGCGCCGGTGACCCGGCCCTCGGCATAGAGCAGGTCCAGGACGTAGAACTCGTTGTAGAACTCCACGTTGTGCTTGATGCACTGCTGGTAGAGCGTCTGCAGGATCATGTGGCCCGTGCGGTCCGCGGCGAAGCACGACCGGCGTACGGCGGCCTCACCGTGGTTGCGGGTGTGACCACCGAAGCGACGCTGGTCGATCTTGCCTTCCTCGGTGCGGTTGAACGGAAGGCCCATCTTCTCCAGGTCGAGCACCGCGTCGATGGCCTCCTTGGCCATCACCTCGGCAGCGTCCTGGTCGACCAGGTAGTCGCCACCCTTGACGGTGTCGAAGGTGTGCCACTCCCAGTTGTCCTCCTCGACGTTGGCGAGGGCCGCGCACATGCCGCCCTGGGCAGCGCCGGTGTGGGACCGGGTCGGGTAGAGCTTGGTGAGCACCGCCGTGCGCGTGCGCTGGCCGGACTCGAGAGCCGCGCGCATGCCGGCACCCCCGGCTCCGACGATGACGACGTCGTACTTGTGATAGGTGACCATGGTCAGCTCCCCCCGCAGAAGGCGTTCTCGGTGGCGAAGCCCGGGTCACCACACGGGTCGAAGGTGAAGATCACCAGCGTGCCGAGGATCAGGATGATGAGCGCCGAGAAGTACAGCAGCGTCTTCAGCACGAAGCGGCTGGTCTCGCTGGTGGTGTAGTCGTTGATGATCGTGCGCAGGCCGTTGGCGCCGTGGAGCTCGGCGAGCCAGAGCATCGCCAGGTCCCAGGTCTGCCAGAACGGGTCGGACCACTTGCCGGCCACGAACGCGAAGTCGAGGCGCTCGATGCCCTTGCCGAGCATCAGGTTGACGAACAGGTGCCCGATCACGAGCACGACCAGGATCATGCCCGAGCCGCGCATGAACAGCCAGCTGTTCAGCTCGAAGTTGCCGCCCTTGGTCGGACGGGTCCGGGGCGCCTGGAGCGTGGGAGCAGAGGGTGCCGTCATGGTCAGTGGCCTCCGAAGACGTTGCCGAGGTGGCGGATCGTGAACGGAACCATCAGCACCAGCCAGAGTCCCACCACGCCGTACGCCAGCTGCTTCTGGAACCGCGGGCCCTGGGACCAGAAGTCGACCAGGATGATCCGGATGCCGTTGAAGGCGTGGAAGAGGAGCGCGGCGGTGAGGCCGACCTCCAGCAGGCCGACCACCGGGTTCTTGTAGATCTCCACCGTCTCGTTGTAGGCCTCGGGAGAGACCCGGACCATGGCCGTGTCGATGACATGGGCGAAGAGGAAGAAGAAGAGAACGACACCTGTGATGCGGTGGGCGACCCAGGTCCACATGCCTTCTCGGCCGCGGTAAAGGGTTCCTACCGGAGAGCTGGCCAAGGGAAATCCTCCGAACTCGAGCTCGCTCTGCTGACGTTGAGCGCCACCCCTGAAACGTGCAGAGGGGCAACTAGCGCACTCTATCGGCGGCTCAACCCGGCTACGCCCGGGTAGGCTGTGAAATCAATTACCGCATGGCTTTCTAGCGATATTCGGAGCCGGCGGGCCCGAGGTGGAATGCTTGGGGCTGTGAGCGCTGGGGACAGCACATCCGGGCAGGGCCTGGTCGGGCTGCCCGACTACAGCGACCTCTTCGCCGGGCGTGAGAGCGAACACGCGTGGATCGTGGAACTGCTGACCGCCGGCTCGACACGGCTGCTCACGTTGACCGGGCCACCCGGGGTCGGCAAGACGCGGTTGGCAGTGGCATGTGCACGCGACTACGCCGCCCAGTGCGGCGCCGAAGTCGCGTTCGTCGACCTTGCCCCGATCGGCGATCGGGGTCTGCTGGCGGCTGAGCTCGCCAGGTCGCTTGGTGTCCGCGCGCCCGGCGGAGAGGGAGTCGACCGGCTCGCGGTGGCGATCGGCGACCGCGAGATCGTGATCGTGGTGGACAACATCGAGCATCTCCTCCCCGCCCCCACCTGGACCGGCAGGCTCCTGGAGGCCTGCCCCAGGTTGCGGCTCCTTGTCACCAGTCGCGAGCGCCTGCGCCTGCGCGCCGAGCAGGAGTTCCCGGTCTCGTCCCTGCCTACGCCTACACAGGGCGGCACGGATCTCGAGGCGCTGGCCGCCAACCCTTCCATGGCCGTGCTCGTCGATCGCGCACGCCGGGCAGATCCGGCGTTCGCCGTCACGAGAGCCAACTCCTCGGCGCTCGCGGACGTGGCGGTGAGCCTCGAGGGGGTGCCGCTCGCCCTCGAGCTCGCAGCCGCCCGCCTGAAGCTCATGACGCCTGCGGAGCTCGCCAGCCGTCTCGATCGGCAGCTGGAGGTGCTGTCGCGATCAGCCCATGACGTTCCTGCCCGGCAAGGCGCCCTGCGTGCCGCGATCGCCTGGAGCTACGAGCTGCTGGGTGCACAGGAGCGTCTGCTCTTCCGCGAGCTCTCGGTCTTCCACGGAGCCTGGAGCCTCGCCGACGCCGAAGGCCTGTGCGGCAACGGGTCTCTCGATGTCGGGCTCGCCGTGGAGTCCCTACTCGAGAAGAGCCTGGTCCGGCGCGTAGCAAGCGAGAGCGAGACAGCTCGCTTCTCGCTGCTGGAGAGCCTGCGCCAGTTCGGACACGAGCAGCTGGTGGGTGAGGGCGAGGCTGATGCTGTTCGGGCGCGTCACGCGGAGTACTTCGCCTCGCTGGCGGCGCGCGTGGAGGCATCGCCCGGCGCGCACGGACCCGTGTGGTCATCGAGCCCCGCCTCGCACCACACGGAGCTGCGCGCCGCTTTGGCGCACTTCCGCGCCGGGGGAGAGCTCGAACAGGCGTTTGCAGTGGCCGCCGCGCTGGGCTGGCAGGCCCACGGGAGGGGGGACTTCGTGGCAAGCGCAGCCGAGGCCCTCGACGAGGTCCTGACCGCCGCGGGTGTCGTTGACAGCGGTTCCGAGCCGTTGAGCTCACCGGCGACCTGCGCGTTGCTGGTGTCGGGTGTCCTCGCGTGGGGAGCCGGTCGGCTGGACCTGGCAGAGTCCAGGCTGCTGCGAACACTGGCCGCCACCGAGCAGAGGGATGATGCCCGGCACGGCAACATCGCCTGCATCTTCCTGGGCCACGTCACCCGAGGCGGCGGACGGTACGACGAGTCAGCCGGTTGGACGACGAGGGCAGCAGACGGCTTCGCGGCGGCCGGAAACCCGATGGGTGAGGTCTGGGCACGACACCACCTCGCCCTGCTCCGGCGTGACATCGGTGACCTCAAGGGTGCCGTCGAGCTGCTGCGCACGGTCCTGCGCGACGTGGAGGACCAGGGCGGGGCGTGGGGAGTCGCCCAGGCACTGCACGCGCTCGGTTCGGCCTTGCTGGCGGACGGCGCGGTGGACGAGGCACGTGCGTACCTGGGCGCTGCGCTCGCGGCTCACTGGGAGCTGGAGCACGTCCAAGGTCTCGTATGGTGCCTCGAGTCGCTTGCCGGCGTCGCCGTGGAGCTCGGGGCCCACGAGGCAGCCGCACAGCTGCTGGGGACAGCAGGCTCCCTCCATGCTCGTCTGGGTACCCAGCTGTCCGTGACCGGCAACCCGGGTGATGTCAGCGCTGTCGAGGATCGCCTGTCGCAGGCGCTCGGCCCAGAGGGTCTCGAGCAGGAGAAGCGGGTCGGAGCGGGCATGCCGCTCACCGGCGCAGTCGAGCTGGCGAGTGCCGTGGCCGCCGGCAGATCCGGCGTCGCGCCCACTCCGGTTCCGGCGGGCGACGTCCCACTCACCCCACGTGAACGCCAGGTGGCGACGCTGATCGCCGCCGGCCGGACGAACCGTCAGATCTGCAGAGCGTTGGGTATCGCGGAGAAGACCGTTGAGGTGCACGTGCACAACACCATGGCCAAGCTCGAGGTGAGCAACCGCGCGGAGGTCGCCGCGTGGGCAGTCGCGAACGGACTCGTCCCCGCTCCCGACCAACCCTGATACGGGATTCCCCCAATGGTGGGGCCCGGCACGTCTGCCTTACACATGAGAGGTGGACGCATCGTCCGCGACCGGACCAACAGACCAACAGACCATCAGGAGTGAGCATCATGACGAACATCGCCATCATCCTCGGAAGCACCAGGCCGAATCGCAACGGTGCCGCGGTCGCCGAGTGGGCGTGCGAGCAGGCCAGGCAGCGGAGCGACGCAACCTTCGAGCTCGTCGACCTCGCCGAGTTCAACCTGCCTCTGCTCGACGAGCCCTACCCCCCGTCGATGAACATGTACCAGCACGAGCACACCAAGAGGTGGTCGGCGAAGATCGCGGAGTTCGACGGCTACGTGCTAGTCAGCGCTGAGTACAACCACAGCGTTCCGGCAGCCTTGAAGAACGCCCTCGACTACCTGTACTACGAGTGGCACAACAAGGCGGTCGGGTTCGTGTCCTACGGCGGTGCCAGCGGCCTGCGCGTGGTCGAGCACCTGCGCGACATCGCGGGGGAGCTCCACCTCGCGGACGTCCAGGCGACCGTCAACTTCTCACTGATCACGGACTTCGAGAACTACTCGGTGTTCCAGCCGAAGGGCCACCACGGAGAGGCGCTGGCGACGATGCTCGACCAGCTCGTCCCGTGGAGCGAAGCCATGTGCGCGGTCCGTTCGACGTCCGCCGACATCGCAGCCTGACGGCTCGAGCACGCCCGCGAGTGCTCGGGCCGACGAAGTTGGCGAGCTGGGCGATCCTCATGCGGCGGCGATGCCGGCGGCAACGCCGATCGCAGCCGCGTAGTGGACCTCGACCAGCTCGTCGACCACATCGGCCCAGGCCCGGCCCGCGACCCGGCGAAGCCCGGCGCTCGCGAGAGCCGCGCGGAGCACGTCGTCGGCCGCGAGCTCGGTGACCGCTGCGCGCAGCGACTGCGGCTCCTTGGGGTCATAGAGCAGTCCGGTGCGGCCGTGCGTCACCAGGTCGAGCGGACCGCCGACGGCCGGAGCGACGACGGGTACGCCGCTGGCCTGTGCCTCCTGGATCGTCTGGCAGAACGTCTCGTTCTCGCCGGTGTGCACGAACACGTCGAGCGACGCGAACGCGCGGGCGAGCTCGACGCCGGTGAGCATGCCGGTGAACTTCGCGTTCGGGAGCTTCTTGCGCAGCCACTTGATCTCGGGGCCGTCGCCGACGACGACGAGCCGGATGCCGGGTACGTCGGCGAGCTCGCGGAGCCGGCGTACCTGCTTCTCCGAGGCCAGCCGTCCGACGTACCCGACGACGACCTGGTCGCCGTTCTTCTTGCCCACGCGGGCCCACTTGTCGTGCAGCTCACGGTCGCGGTGTCCGGGTCCGAAGAGGTCGAGGTCGACGCCACGCCCCCAGACGTGCAGGTTCGAGACACCGAGGTCCTCGAGCTGCGTGTACGCCGAGCGCGACGGGACGAGCGTGCGCGTCGCGCGCCTGTGGATCCGGGCGACCCACTTGGCGCAGGAAGCCTCACCCGGCATGTTGTACTGCCGCAGGTAGCCCGGGATATCGGTCTGGTAGACCGCGACCGTGGGGATACCCAGCTTGCGTGCGGCCCGCAGGCCGACC
The DNA here is from genome assembly GCA_963765905.1 of uncultured Actinomycetota bacterium. Lineage (GTDB taxonomy): Bacteria > Actinomycetota > Actinomycetes > Propionibacteriales > Nocardioidaceae > SSC3. Next base: position 486,704 of record CAVXXY010000006.1, on the reverse strand, counting down.
CAGCCCAGCGCGATCGGCGAGGCGAGGTGCGCGACGTCGGGCCGGAACTCCTCGAGCGCCTCCTCCACCGACCGGTCGGGGAGACCGAGCGGGAACGACTTGTACATCGGCACTGCGACCGAGCGGGCCCGGACCACCCGCACGCCGCGGTAGTCCCCGATGCCCGGGGCCGGCGCGACGATCAGCGCCTCGTGCCCGTTGTCGACGAGGTGGTTCACCACGTGCCTGACCGAGTTGGTCACGCCGTTGACCTGCGGCAGGAAGGACTCGGTGACGATGGCAACTCTCATGACTCCAACGTGGACACCGCGGGTGAACGAACCGTGAGCACGCAACGAATGCGCCACCATGGCCCCGTGAAGGTGTGGGATGTCGCCGTCGTGGGTGCCGGGCCGGCCGGGTCGTCCGCGGCCTACGCCGCGGCGACAAGCGGGGCGCGTGTCGCCGTCCTGGACGCGGCGGAGTTCCCGCGGTACAAAACCTGCGGCGGCGGGCTGATCGGCATAGCGTCACGCTGCCTCGCAGACGTGCCCGACCTCCCCGTGCGCGACGAGGTGACGACGGTCTCCTTCTCGCTGTACGGCGGGCCGCACACCGTGCGGCGGAGCGCCTCGGCGACCATGCGGATGGTCAACCGGCTCGAGCTCGACGACCACCTGCTGCGTCGCGCGGTCGCCGCAGGCGCGACCTTCGTGCCGCGAGCCAAGGTCCAGGAGCTGACCGACGACGGGGAAGCGGTCACCTTGCGCACGACAGCAGGGATGCACGTAGCCCGCGCGGTGGTCGGTGCGGACGGCTCGGCCGGGCGCACGGCGAGGCACGTCGGAGTCGAGTACGCCGTCACAGACCTCGGCCTCGAGCTCGAGCTGCGAGCCGCCGGAGAGGCTGACCGCTGGCGGCACCGGGTGCACCTGGACTGGGGGCGGCTGCCCTCGTCGTACGGCTGGGTCTTCCCGAAGGGGGACCTGCTCACCGTCGGCGTGATCGCCGAGCGCGGCGACCCGGTGGCGACCAAGCGCTACCTGCGCGCTCTCGTCGACGGCCTCGGGCTGGCGGGACTCGACGTGGTCACCGACAGCGGCCACCTGACGCGGTGTCGTGCCGAGTCCTCGCCGCTGTCGCGCGGCAGGGTGATGGTCGCCGGGGACGCGGCCGGGCTGCTGGAGCCCTGGACCCGCGAGGGCATCTCGTTCGCGCTCCGGTCCGGGCGGATCGCCGGGGAGCACGCTGTCTCGGGCGACCTCGGCGGCTACGCGCAGGCAGTGCTGGCCGAGCTGGGGGAGGAGATGCAGGTGGGCATGTGTGCACGCGCGGCGTTCGCCCGGCACCCGGCGGTCTTCCACCACCTGATCTCACGAACGGGCGTCGGCTGGCGGTCGTTCGAGCGCCTGGTCAGCGGGCAGACGAACCTCGCCCGTGCAGGGCAGCGCCGGCCGGTCGGGTGGGCGCTGCGTGCCCTCGGCTGAACGCTGCCTCTAGGCGCTCCGCACCCCGCGCGCACCCGCGCTGACGGAGTACAGGAACTCGCCTGCCTCCCGGACCGCCTCCCGCGCCTCGGGGACGACGCTTGGGAACGCCTGGAAGACGTGCACCTGGCCCGGCCAGACCTGGAGGGTGACCGGGACGCCGGCCCGCTCGAGCGAGCGAGCCATGCGCTCGGAGTCGGGGAGCAGGCACTCGGTGTCGCCGACCTGGATCATCACGGGCGGCCAGCGGCGCTTGTCCTTGGACTGCACGTCGAGGTGGTGGTCGTGCGGGCGCAGCTTGCCGGCGTACCTCGCGCCGGCCCAGACCGCGGCCTTCGGCGGGATGAACGGGTCGCGGCGGAGCCGGTCGCGCTGGAGGGCGCGCTTAGCGGTCAGGTCGAGGAACGGCGAGAGCAGCAGGGCCCCCGCGGGCATCGGCAGGCCGCGCTCGTCGAGGTCGGCGAGCAGCCTGGTGACCAGGTGGCCGCCGGCGGAGTCACCGGCGAGGGTGATGTTGCCCGGTGCGTAGCCGCGCGACAGCAGCAGCTGGTACGCCGTGAGCGCGTCGTCGGCAGCGGCAGGGAACGGGTGCTCGGGAGCAAGCCGGTAGTCGATCAGCAGGGCCGACGACTGTGAGGTCTTGCACAGCCCGGAGACCAGCCCCTTGTGGGTGTCGGGGGAGCACACGACGAACCCGCCGCCGTGCAGGTAGAGGATGACCCGCCCCTCGGCCTCCGCGTCCGGGTTGTCGAGCCAGAGGCCCTTGATGCCGTTGCTGCGCAGCCGCGAGAGCGTGATGCCTCGCGAGGTGCCCTGGAAGGAGGCAACCTTGTCGATGATGGGCCGGGCGACGCGCACCGCCAGGTTGTTGCGCCGCACGACGTCGAGCGTCGGGCGCACGACAGTGCTCAGGCCGAAAGCGAACGCTTGGCTCCTGCGGCTGGCGCGGCGGTCCCTGACGAACGTCATCCAGTGCTCCTTCGCGCGCGTATCCGCTTGTTCAGAGCCAGATTACCCAGCAGTCACTTCTCCGTGGGACATCTCACGCCCCGGAGGCGGTGCTTTCGGGCGCGGACCCGCCGTAACGTTCGGTCCTATGGAGCACCTGTCACTCCTTGCCGGTGGGCAGGAGCACACCGTCGCGGACTGGGAGCGTGAGGCAGCCGCGGTCCTGCGCAAGGCCGGCCGGCTCGGCGCCGACGACGTCGACTCCGCGGTCTGGGACAAGCTGACGCGCACGACGCTCGACGGCATCGCGGTCCCGCCCCTCGGTGTCGCGACCGATCATCCGGCGCCGGGTCTGCCCGGCCAGGCGCCCTACACCCGCGGCACCCGGGCCACCCGCGGTGACCTGGGGTGGGACATCCGGCCGGTGTTCTCCGACCCGTCAGTCGAGCAGACGGCCGCCGACATCGTCACGGACCTGGAGAACGGCGGCACCTCGGTGTGGCTGACCGTCGGTGCGGGCGGTGTCGCGGTCACGGACCTGGCTGCCGCGCTGGACAAGGTGCTGCTGGACGTCGCGCCGGTCACGCTGGAGTCCGACGACCCCGCCGCGTCCGCCGAGGTGTTCGTCAAGCTGCTCGCGGCCAAGGGTGTCTCGGCCGCACCGGGCACCAACCTCGGTGCCGACCCGATCGGGGACGCCGTCCGGGGCGTCTCGAGCGGCCCGGACATCGAGGGCCGGGTCGCCGACGTGGTCGGCACGGTGAGCGAGATCGCCCGGGCCAACGGCGTTCTCGCCCTCGCCGTCGATGCCACGGCCGTGCACGACCTGGGAGCCTCCGACGCCCAGGAGCTCGGCTACTCGCTCGCCGTCGGTGCTGCCTACCTGCGCGTGCTCACCGCAGCCGGGCTGCCGGTCGACGAGGCGGTGTCGCTGCTGGAGTTCCGCTACGCCGCCACGGACGAGCAGTTCCCCACGATCGCCAAGCTCCGGGCCGCCCGCCGGCTGTGGGCTCGGGTGACCGAGCTCTCCGGGGTCGCCGAGGCCAACCGTGGGCAGCTCCAGCACGCCGTGACCAGCCGGCCGATGATGACCAAGTACGACCCCTGGGTGAACATGCTCCGCACGACCGTCGCTGCGTTCGCTGCCGGGGTCGGCGGTGCGACCGCGGTGACCGTTCTGCCGTTCGACGCAGCGCTGGGCCTGCCCGACGCGTTCTCCCGCCGCATCGCGCGCAACACCTCGTCGCTGCTCATCTCCGAGTCCCACGTCGCCCGAGTGACCGACCCGGCCGGCGGAGCCTACGCCGTTGAGCGGCTGACCGACGACCTGGCGAAGGCCGCATGGGCCGAGCTCGGCCGCATCGAGGAGGCGGGCGGCGTGCTGGCGGCCATCGCGGACGGATCGCTCCAGGGCCGCATCGACGAGGTGGTCGCGAAGCGCGGCGCCGAGATCGCCCGCCGCAAGCGTCCGATCACCGGCGTCAGCGAGTTTCCGCACCTCCACGAGGAGCTGCCGGTCCGCAAGCCCTACCCGGCCGGCCACCGCGTCGTACGCCGCTATGCCGCGGACTTCGAGTCGATGCGCGACGATGCTCCCGCGACGCCGGTGTTCCTCGCCACGCTGGGCACGATCGCCGCACACACCGCCCGTGCGAGCTTCGCGCACAACCTCCTCGCGGCCGGCGGCGTCGACACCCTCAGCGCCGGCCCGACCGAGTCGCCCGCCGACCTGGTCGCGGCCTACGACGGCCAGCCGGTCGTCTGTCTCTGCGGCACCGACACGGCTTACGCCGCATGGGGCGCCGCCGCCGTGGCAGCCCTCCGCGACGCTGGAGCCCGCTACGTCATCCTGGCCGGCAAGCCGGTGGAGGGAGTTCCCGTGGACGACAACGCCGCGGTGGGGATCGACGCGCTCGCGTTCCTCGGCCGGGTCCGGAAGGAGCTGGGCAAGTGACTGTTCCCGAGAGCTTCGCCGGTCTGCCGCTCGACGGTGGCAGCGTCACCGATGACCGAGCCGCGTTCGACCGCGCCACCGACGGCGCCGAGCCGTGGGCCTCGCCCGAGGGCATCCCGATCCACGGGCTCTACACCCCGGCCGACGTCGACGGGCTCGACGCGCTCGACACCCTCCCGGGTCTGGCGCCGTTCATCCGCGGCCCCTACCCGACGATGTACACGACCCAGCCGTGGACGATCCGGCAGTACGCCGGCTTCTCCACCGCAGAGGAGTCCAACGCCTTCTACCGCCGCAACCTCAAGGCCGGTCAGAAGGGCCTCTCGGTCGCGTTCGACCTCGCGACCCACCGCGGCTACGACTCCGACCACCCGCGGGTGCGCGGTGACGTCGGCATGGCCGGCGTGGCGATCGACTCGATCTACGACGCACGCACGCTCTTCGACGGCATCCCGCTCGACCAGATGTCGGTGTCGATGACGATGAACGGCGCCGTGCTGCCCGTGCTCGCGCTCTACATCGTCGCGGCGGAGGAGCAGGGGGTGAAGCCGGAGCAGCTCACGGGGACCATCCAGAACGACATCCTCAAGGAGTTCATGGTCCGCAACACCTACATCTACCCACCGGCGCCGAGCATGCGGATCATCTCCGACATCTTCGCGTTCACGTCGGCGAAGATGCCGCGGTTCAACTCCATCTCGATCTCCGGCTACCACATCCAGGAGGCCGGGGCGACGCAGGACCTCGAGCTCGCCTACACGCTGGCCGACGGCGTCGAGTACATCCGCGCCGGCCTCGACGCCGGCATCGACATCGACAAGTTCGCGCCACGGCTGTCGTTCTTCTGGGCGATCGGCATGAACTTCTACATGGAGATCGCCAAGATGCGCGCGGCCCGGGCGCTGTGGGCGCGGCTGGTCTCCCAGTTCGACCCGCAGAACGCCAAGTCGCTCTCGCTGCGCACCCACTCGCAGACGTCGGGCTGGTCGCTGACCGCGCAGGACGTCTTCAACAACGTCGGGCGCACCTGCATCGAGGCGATGGCCTCCACGCAGGGACACACCCAGTCGCTGCACACCAACGCGCTCGACGAGGCCATCGCGCTGCCGACGGACTTCTCGGCCCGCATCGCCCGCAACACCCAGCTGCTGCTGCAGCAGGAGTCGGGCACCACCGGGACGATCGACCCCTGGGCCGGCTCGTACTACGTCGAGCGGCTCACCCAGGACCTTGCCGAGCGTGCATGGGCGCACATCATGGAGGCCGAGGAGGCCGGCGGCATGGCCAAGGCCATCGACGCCGGCATCCCCAAGATGCGCATCGAGGAGGCTGCGGCCCGCACCCAGGCGCGCATCGACTCGGGCACCCAGAAGGTCATCGGGGTCAACACCTACCGCCTTGCCGACGAGGACAAGCTCGACGTCCTCAAGGTCGACAACAACGAGGTCTACAAGCAGCAGCTCGCCAAGCTCGAGCGGCTGCGCGCCGAGCGCAACGACGACGACGTACGACGTGCGCTGGAAGCCCTGACCAGCTCCGCCGGCCAGGGTGCCCAGAAGGGGTCGCTCGACGGCAACCTCCTGGGTCTGGCCGTCGACGCCGCGCGTGCGAAGGCCACCGTCGGCGAGATCTCCGACGCCCTGGAGAAGGTCTACGGCCGCCACCAGGCCGTGATCCGTACGATCAGTGGCGTGTACCGCTCCGAGTCCGGCGCCTCCAACGAGGCGGTCCAGAAGGTGCTCGACGCGACCGCGAAGTTCGAGGACGACGAGGGCCGCCGCCCCCGCATCCTGGTCGCCAAGATGGGCCAGGACGGGCACGACCGCGGTCAGAAGGTGATCGTCACCGCCTTCGCCGACCTCGGCTTCGACGTCGACGTCGGGCCGCTGTTCGCCACGCCGGAGGAGGTCGCCCAGCAGGCGGTCGACGCCGACGTGCACATCGTCGGGGTCAACTCCCTCGCCGCCGGTCACCTCACGCTGGTGCCGGCGCTGCGTGAGGCGCTGGCCGCGGCGGGCCGCCCTGACATCATGATCGTGGTCGGTGGCGTCATCCCGCCCGACGACGTGCCGACGCTGCTCGAGATGGGCGCCGCGGCGGTCTTCCCGCCCGGCACGGTCATCGCCGACGCCGCGATCGGCCTGCTCGACAAGCTGACGAAGTCGCTCAGCCACTGATGCCGGTTGACGTCGCAGCCCTCGTCGAGGGAGTCCGTGCTGGGCGTCGGGCCGACGTCTCGCGGGCGATCACGCTGGTCGAGTCGTCGCGCGAGGACCACCGGACTGCTGCTCGCGAGCTCCTCTCGGAGCTGGCCGAGGCCGCCGGCGGAGCCGTGCGGGTTGGCATCTCCGGCGTACCGGGCGTGGGCAAGTCGACGTTCATCGAGGCGCTCGGCACCTACCTGACCGGCAGCGGGCAGAAGGTCGGTGTGCTGGCGGTCGACCCGTCGTCGGTGCGCACGGGCGGGTCGGTCCTCGGCGACAAGACCCGGATGGCCAAGCTGTCCGCCGACCCGGACGCCTACATCAGGCCGTCGCCCAGTGCAGGCACCCTCGGGGGCGTCGCGCGTGCGACCACCCAGGCGATGCTGGTGCTCGAGGCCGCCGGCTACGGCGTGGTGCTGGTCGAGACCGTGGGCGTGGGGCAGTCCGAGGTCACCGTGGCCGGCATGGTCGACACGTTCTTGTTCCTCACCCTGGCCCGCACCGGTGACCAGCTCCAGGGCATCAAGAAGGGCATCCTGGAGATCGCCGACGTGATCGCCGTCAACAAGGCCGACGGCGACCGGGAGACCGAGGCCAAGGCCGCCGCGAAAGAGCTGGCCGGCGCCCTGCACTTCGTCTACCGCGGCACGGCGTCGTCGGGGGGCTGGGTGCCCCCGGTCCTGACGTGCTCGGGGCTCAACGGAGCCGGCGTCGACAAGGTCTGGGAGCGCGTCACCGCCCACCGGGACTGGCTGGGGGAGCAGGGGCTGGCCGCCAAACGTGCCGAGCAGCAGCTCGACTTCACCTGGGCCCTGGTCCGCGACGAGCTCGCCCAGCGGCTCAGGCGTTCCCCCGGCGTCGCACGCGTCCGCGACGAGATCCGTCGCGCCGTCCTCGAGGGCGAGCTGCCGGCCACTCTGGCCGCCGACCAGCTACTCGCGGCGTACGACGAGGGACCGGGCAACTAGGCTGGCGGCACCATGTCCCTCCCTGATGCCGTCCGCGACCTCGAGCCCGAGCTGATCGAGCTCCGTCGTGACATTCACGCTCACCCGGAGCTCTCCTGGCACGAGGAGCGCACCACCCAGCTGGTCGCGGACCGGCTGTCCCTGGCCGGGGTGTCGGTCAGGCAGCTGCCCAAGGGCGGGCTGCTGGCCGAGATCGGCACGAGCGGGCCGTTCGTCGCGCTGCGCGCCGATCTTGATGCCCTGCCGGTGGACGACCGCACCGACGATCCCTGGGCGAGCAAGGTCGACGGTGTCGCCCACGCCTGCGGTCACGACGTGCACACCGTCGCGCTGCTGGGAGCAGGCTTGGCGCTTGCCGAGCGGGACCTTCCGGGCCGGGTGCGGCTCATGTTCCAGCCGGCGGAGGAGGTCATGCCCGGCGGCGCGCTGGAGGTGATCGCGGCGGGCGCCCTCGACGGGGTCACCCACGCGTTCGGGCTGCACTGCGACCCCTCGATCGACGTCGGGACGATCGGGCTCCGCGATGGGCCGCTGACGGGGGCCAGCGACTCGCTGACGATCCGGCTGTCGGGCCGGGGCGGCCACACCAGCCGGCCGCACCTGACCCAGGACCTCACCTTCGCGCTCGGCTCGCTGGTGATCCAGCTCCCTGCCGCGCTGTCGCGCCGCCTGGACCCGCGGGCCGGCGCCAGCGTGGTGTGGGGCATGGTCCGCAGCGGGTCCGCCACCAACGTGATCCCGTCCGCCGGCGAGCTCGCCGGCACGGTCCGCATGCTCGACGCGGTCGCCTGGGCCGACGCCGAGGGGCTGATCCGAGAGCTGATCGAGCAGATCGTCGCGCCCTACGGCGTGCATGCGGACGTCACCTACCTCCGCGGGGTGCCGCCGGTGGTCAACGAGGTCGTCTCGACCCGGCTCCTGGGCGAGGCTGCCGCGGCCGTGGTCGGCGCCGACGGCGTCCTGAGCACCTCGCAGAGCCTCGGGGGCGAGGACTTCGCGTGGTACCTCGACACGGTGCCGGGAGCGATGGCCCGCCTCGGCACGCGCACGCCAGGCGGCCCGACCTACGACTTACACCAAGGCGACCTCCGTGTCGATGAGCGCGCTGTGGGCATTGGTGCGCTGCTCTTGGCAACTGTTGCCGAGCGGGCCCTAGCCACCGGATCCGCGCACTAACGACTAGGTAACAACTCGATCCTTTGCGGTTGGGGTCTCCTAACCGCCCCATCTCCGGGTTTAGGGTGCGAAGCAGTGACGCCCGCGTGGGCGTGCTTCGAAGAGGAGGAATCTTGCGCGGAATCAGCAAGATCTCGGTCGCAGTCGCCTCGCTGGCGCTCGTCCTTGCCGGCTGCGGCGACGACGAAGAGCCTGGCGCGAACGGCGGCAACGGCGGCGGCGAGTCGGTGTGCGAGAGCGCAACCGGTGACGGCCCCAAGATCGGGGTCGCGTATGACGTGGGCGGTCGTGGTGACCTGTCCTTCAACGACTCGGCCTTCGAGGGCATCCAGAAGGCTGTCGACGACCTCGACGCCACCTGCCGCGAGGTAGAGGCCGGCAGCGGCGAGAGCGACGCGGACCGCGAGGAGCGGCTCCGCCTGCTGGCCGATGCGGGTTACAACCCGATCCTCGCCGTCGGCTTCATCTACTCTCCGGCTGCGGCAAAGGTCGCGGCGGAGTATCCCGACACCGACTTCGCCGTCGTCGACGGCTACGTCACGTTCGTCAGTGGCGAGATGAAGGTCATGGACAACGTCGCGGACCTCAACTTCGCCGAGCAGGAGGGCTCCTTCCTCGTCGGCGTCGCCGCGGCCCTGAAGACCCAGAAGAAGAACGTCGGCTTCGTCGGCGGCGTCAACGGCCCGCTCATCCAGAAGTTCGAGGCGGGCTTCAAGGCCGGTGTGATGGCGGTCGACCCGAAGATCGAGATCCAGAGCGAGTATCTCTCGCAGGACGACCCGCAGCAGGGCTTCGAGAACCCGGCCGGTGGCGAGACCGCCGCGACGGGCATGTACGAGAACGGTGCGGACATCGTCTACCACGCGGCCGGCAAGTCCGGGCTCGGCGTGTTCGACGCGGTCGAGGCCGCGGGCGAGGGCAACTGGGCCATCGGCGTCGACTCCGACCAGTACCTCACCGCTGACGCCGCACAGAAGCCGTTCATCCTGACCTCGATGCTCAAGCGCATCGATGTCGCGGTGTTCGAGTACGCCGAGGCCTTCGACGGCGGCGACGCCCCGTCGGGTGTGGCGCTCTACGACCTGAAGGTCGACGGCGTTGGTTACTCCACCTCCGGTGGGTTCGTCGACGACATCAAGGCGCAGATCGACGAGTACGCCGAGAAGATCAAGAGCGGCGAGATCAAGGTGCCGACCGCACCCTGATGAGCTGAGCATCCGGCGGGAGCCCGGTCCTACGCGGTAGCGTGGCGACCGGGCTCCTTTCGCAGGCGCACGCGAGTGCAAGCGTTGACAACGAGGTCAGCTAGGAGGGCGCATGACCGAGACGGAGACGGCGGCCAAGCATGCGGGCGCGGGAGCGTCCGCAGTCCGGCTGAGCGGGATCGGCAAGAGCTTCCCCGGGGTCCGGGCGAACTACGAGGTAGACCTCGATGTGCGCCCGGCGACGGTGCACGCGCTGTGCGGCGAGAACGGCGCCGGCAAGTCGACGCTGATGAAGATCCTCTACGGCGTGCAGAAGCCCGACGAGGGCACCATCGAGGTCAACGGCCAGGAGGTCAGCTTCTCCTCGCCGTCGGACGCGATCGGCCTGGGCATCGGCATGGTCTTCCAGCACTTCCAGCTGGCAGACAACCTCACGGTCCTGGAGAACGTCGTGCTCGGCGCCGAGAAGCTGCACGGCATCGGCGACAAGGCCGCCAAGGAGATCAAGCGGATCTCCGACGCCTACGGCTTCGGCCTCGACCCCGAGGAGCTGGTCGAAGAGCTCGGCGTCGGTGAGCGTCAGCGGGTCGAGATCCTCAAGGTGCTCTACCGCGGCGCCAAGATCATCATCCTCGACGAGCCCACCGCGGTGCTGGTGCCGCAGGAGGTCGACGCGCTGTTCGCGAACCTCCGCGAGCTCAAGGCCGAGGGGCACACGCTGATCTTCATCTCGCACAAGCTCGACGAGGTGCGCGCGATCAGCGACGACATCACCATCCTGCGGCGCGGCACGACCGTCGCCACCGTCGACCCGAAGACCGTCACCTCCCGCCAGCTCGCCGAGCTGATGGTGGGGGAGGAGCTGCCCAGCCCGAGCACGGCCGAGTCGACCGTGACCGACAGGGAGATCCTCGAGGTGCGCGACCTGACTGTCCATGACAGCTCGGGACGCGCGGTGCTCGAGGACATCGACTTCAAGATCCACGCGGGTGAGGTGCTCGGCATCGCCGGCGTGGAGGGCAACGGCCAGACCGAGCTGGTCGAGGCGGTCATCGGCATGCGCAAGCCGTCCCAGGGCCTCGTCGAGCTCAGCGACCAGGACGTCTCCAGCTGGGGCACCCGCAAGCGCCGCGAGTTCGGTGTGGGCTACATCCCCGAGGACCGCCACCGGCACGGGCTCCTGCTCGACTCCCCACTGTGGGAGAACCGAGTGCTGGGCTACCAGACCCGGCCGCCCGCGGTTCGGGGCAAGCTGGTCAACAAGCCCGGTGCCCGCAAGGACTCCGAGCGCATCGTCGACCAGTACGACGTGCGCACCCCCGGCATCGACACCAATGCGCGCGCGCTCTCCGGCGGCAACCAGCAGAAGTTCATCGTCGGCCGGGAGATGTCCGGTGAGCCGAGCCTCCTCGTCGCGTCACACCCGACCCGAGGCGTCGACGTGGGGGCTCAGGCCGCCATCTGGGACCACATCCGCGAAGCCCGGCACAAGGGACTTGCCGTGCTGCTGATCTCCGCCGACCTCGACGAGCTGATCGGCCTCTCCGACAGCCTCAAGGTGATCCTGCGCGGCAGGCTGGTCGCGGACTTCGACCCGCAGACCGTGACGCCGCAGGAGCTCGGCTCCGCGATGACCGGTGCCGGCGACGAGGGAGGGGACGCCGCATGAACCCCACTGCGATGCTGAAGCGGGTGGGCCTCAGCCTGGCCGCACCGTTGCTGGCGCTCGTGGCCGCGGCGATCGTGACCACGCTCGTCCTGATCGTGGCGGGCGAGGACCCAGGGCCGTTCTGGGACACCGTCCTGCAGTGGCCGGCCAACCGCAACCTGGTCAACATCCTCAACGACGCGAGCGTGCTCTACCTCGCGGGACTCGCAGCTGCCATCGGCTTCCGGATGAACCTGTTCAACATCGGCGTCGAGGGGCAGTACCGCGTCGCGACGTTCTGCGCCGCCGTCTTCGCTGCTCAGGCCTGGCTGCCCGGCTACCTCAACACGGTGGCGACGATCCTGGTCGCGATGGCAGCCGGGGCCGCGTGGGCAGGCATCGCGGGCATCCTGCGCGTGACCCGTGGTGTCAGCGAGGTGATCTCCACGATCATGCTCAACGCGATCGCGGTCAGCCTCACGGCCTACCTGCTGCGTCAGGTGGGGTCCCGGCAGGGGCAGACGATCATCACCGACGAGGTCCCCGAGTCGGGCTGGGTCGGTGGCATCCAGATCTTCTCAGACTCCCAGACCAGGCTCTACGGTCTCGCCGTGCTCGCCGTGATCGCCGGCGTGCTCTTCTCGCTGATCATCAACCGCACCGTGTTCGGCTTCGACCTGCGGGCGACTGGCAAGTCCGAGACGGCCGCGGTGGCCTCCGGCGTGAACGTCAAGCGCATGATCGTGGTGTCGATGCTGCTCTCCGGTGCGGTCGCCGGCCTGATCGGCATGCCCAACCTGTTCGGCGTCTCGCACAACTACGGCTCGACCATCCAGGTGGGCATCGGCTTCGCCGGCATCGCGGTCGCACTGCTGGGGCGCAACCACCCGGTCGGCATCGCCTTCGGTGCGCTGATCTTCGCCTACCTCAACGAGCAGGCCAACCCGCTCGGCATCCTGGCCGGCATCTCGCCCGACATCATCGCGGTCACCCAGGGCGTCGTCGTGCTGTCGGTGGTCATCGCCTACGAGGTCGTGCGTCGCTATCGCGAGCGCCTCGAGCAGCGTGAGGTGGCTGCCGCCCTGGCCGCCGAAGGTCTGGCCGAGGAGGCACGAGCATGAGCACGCAGCTGATCGGGCGGGGCCCGGCTCAGACGCAGACTCGACGGCGCTCGCTGCTGTGGGTCTACCTCGCCGCGGTCCTCCTCGCTCTGGCGATCACCCGGGCCGTGACGGGTGCCGAGTCCATCACCCAGGAGGGCACCTTCCGGGCAGCGCTGGTCGGGGCGATCCCGATCGCGATGGCCGGCATCGGTGGCCTCTGGGCCGAGCGGGCCGGCATCGTCAACATCGGCCTCGAGGGCATGATGATCGTCGGCACGCTGGCGGCGGGCTACTTCGGCTACCACTACGGTGTCTGGGCCGCGCTCTTCGGAGCAGCCGTCTTCGGCGCGGTCGGGGGAGCGCTCCATGCGCTGGCGACCGTGGTCTTCGGCGTCGACCACATCGTCTCCGGTGTGGCCATCAACATCATCGCCGCCGGCGCCGCGAACTTCCTCGCCGAGGCGCTCTTCGCCGGGCTCCCGGGCGGCGGTCCGACCCAGTCGCCGTCGTTCGACCGACCACCGACGATCACGATCCCCGGTGTCGCCGACGGAGCCCAGGACCTAGCGGACAAGGGCTGGTTCCTGATCTCCGACGTGGCCGCGCTCGTAGCGTCGCTGACGCGCATCGTGTCGCTCTACACCGTGATCGCGCTGCTCCTCATCGCGTTCACCGCCTGGATCCTGTGGAAGACCCCGTTCGGGCTGCGGCTGCGTTCCTGCGGTGAGAACCCGCAGGCGGCAGAGACACTCGGCGTGAACGTCTACCTCTTCAAGTTCGTGGCCGTGTGCGTCTCGGGTGCCTTCGCCGGGTTCGGCGGTGCCTACCTGGCCGTGGTGTCGACGTCCGGCTACCAGAACGGCCAGACTCTGGGACTGGGCTACATCGGCCTGGCCGCCATGATCTTCGGCAACTGGCGACCCACCGGCACCTTGCTGGGCGCCTTGCTCTTCGGCTACACGCTGGCCGCCCGGCTGCGGTCGGGTGGCGAGTCCGTCCACGGTCTGCTGCTGATCGTGGCGGTCGGCCTGATCGCCTTCGCCGTCTGGCAGGTGCGTGAGCGCAAGATCGTCCCTGCGGTCTCGGCGGGCATCGTCGGTGCCGGAGCACTGGTCTGGTATCTCTCCGTCGACTCCATCCCTGGCGACTTCACCCAGATGACGCCCTACGTCGCCACGCTGCTGGTCCTCGCGCTCGCCTCGCAGTCGCTGCGCATGCCGGCGGCCGACGGGCAGATCTATCGCAAGGGATCCGCTGGTTAGCGCCATGGACGTGGACTGGGACGCCCTGAAGGCCGCAGCCGTCGAGGCGATGGGGCACGCCTACGCGCCCTACTCCCGCTTCAAGGTCGGCGCGGCCGCACTGGTGGACGACGGTCGGGTGGTGACGGGCTGCAACGTCGAGAACGCCGCCTACGGCGTCGCGCTGTGCGCCGAGTGCGGGCTGGTGTCGCAGCTGCACATCACCGGTGGCGGCCGGCTGACCCACTTCGTCTGCGTCAACGGCAACGGCGACGTGCTGATGCCGTGCGGTCGCTGCCGGCAGCTGCTGTGGGAGAACGGCGGGCCGAGGCTGGAGCTGCTGACCGGCTCCGGCGTACGCCCGATGAGCGAGCTCCTTCCCGACGCGTTCGGCCCCGAAGACCTCGAACGTGCTTGACCTGACATCACCTGACGTCGTCGCGGACCCCTATCCGCACTTCGCGGAGGAGCGGGCCCGCGGGCCGGTCGCCTGGCACGAGCCGACCGGCCTCTGGCTGACCTTCACTCACGAGGCCGCCAGCGCGGTGCTGCGGGACCGCCGGCTCGGCCGGATCTGGAAGGACCGGCAGCCCGAGGACTACCTCGAGCCGTTCAACCTCCTGCATCGCAACCAGATGATGGAGAACGAGCCGCCCGACCACACCCGCCTGCGCCGGCTCGTCTCGGGGGCGTTCAACCGCGGCCACGTCGAACGGCTGCGCCCGCGGGTCCGCGAGCTCGCGGCGTCGCTGCTCGACAAGGTCGACCCGGCGGGCTTCGACGTGATCCACGACTACGCCGAGCCGCTACCCGTGCTGGTCATCGCCGACCTCCTCGGGGTTCCCGTCGAGCTGGCGCCCTCTCTGCGTGACTGGTCGCAGGCCATCGTCCGGATGTACGAGCCCGCGCCCTCCGAGGAGGTGGTCGACGCGGCGGTGTCCGCGGCGGTCGAGTTCGCTGCCGTGGTGCGCGACATCGCGGTCGAGCGGCGCTCTGCCCCGCGCGACGACCTGGTCTCCGACCTGGCGGCGACCGACCTGTCCGACGACGAGGTGGTCGCCTCCGCCGTGCTCCTGCTCAACGCCGGCCACGAGGCGTCGGTCAACGTGTTCGGCAACGGCCTGGTGTCGATGCTGCGGGCTGATCGCAAGCCCGCGGCCGAGCAGGTTCCGACGTGCGTGGAGGAGATGCTGCGCTATGACTCCGCGCTGCAGCTCTTCGAGCGCACGGCGACCGAGCCCGTCGAAGTCGCGGGCGTGACGGTGGAGCCGGGGCAGAAGATCGCGGCCCTGCTGGGTGCCGCCAACCGAGACCCCGCGGTCTTCGAGGCGGCCGACGAGTTCCGGCCCGACCGTGACCCCAACCCCCACCTGGCGTTCGGCGCCGGCCTTCACTTCTGCCTCGGCGCACCGCTGGCGCGCATGGAGTTGGTGGAGTCGCTGACCCATCTGCTGACCACCTTCCCCGGCCTGCACCTGGTCGGCGAGCCCGAGTCGCGTGGCACCTTCGTGCTGCGCGGCTACCGCGCAGTGACCGTAGGAGACACCAGTGGCTGAGGCCCACGACGCCGTCGAGGTGATCGTCGCCAAGCGCGACGGCAACGAGCTGACCGACTCCCAGATCGACTGGGTGATCGACGCCTACACCCGTGGTGTGGTCGCCGACGAGCAGATGTCCGCCCTCAACATGGCCATCCTGCTCAACGGCATGAACCGTCGCGAGATCGCCCGCTGGACCGCGGCGATGATCTCGTCGGGGGAGCGCATGGACTTCTCATCGCTCTCGCGACCCACCTCCGACAAGCACTCCACCGGAGGTGTGGGCGACAAGATCACACTGCCCCTCGCGCCTCTGGTCGCGGCCTGCGGTGTCGCCGTCCCGCAGCTGTCCGGCCGGGGGCTCGGTCACACCGGCGGCACCCTCGACAAGCTCGAGTCCATCCCCGGCTGGCGCGCCGCCCTCTCCAACGAGGAGATGATGGCGCAGCTCGAGGACGTCGGCGCGGTGATCTGCGCGGCCGGGACGGGCCTCGCGCCGGCCGACAAGAAGCTCTACGCACTGCGCGACGTCACCGGCACGGTCGAGGCGATCCCGCTCATCGCCAGCTCGATCATGAGCAAGAAGATCGCCGAGGGCACCGGTGCGCTGGTGCTCGACGTGAAGGTCGGCTCCGGCGCCTTCATGAAGGACCTCGAGAAGGCCAGGGAGCTGGCCGAGACCATGGTCGCGCTCGGCACCGATGCCGGCGTCAAGACCGTCGCGCTGCTGACCGACATGAGCACGCCGCTCGGCCTGACCGCGGGCAACGCGATCGAGGTCGCGGAGTCGGTCGAGGTGCTGCAGGGCGGCGGCCCGGCCGACGTCGTGGAGCTGACCCTGGCGCTGGCGCGGGAGATGCTCGCCGCTGCCGGGTCCGACGTCGACCCCGCCGACAAGCTGCGCGACGGGTCGGCGATGGACGCCTGGCGGCGGATGATCTCGGCCCAGGACGGCGATCCCGACGCCACCCTCCCGGTCGCCCGTGAGAGCCAGGTCGTGACGGCTCCCTCGTCGGGCGTACTCACCAGGCTCGACGCCATGGCCGTCGGGCTCGCCGCCTGGCGCCTGGGCGCTGGTCGCGCCAAGCAGGGCGACCCGGTGCAGGCCGGGGCCGGCGTCGTGATGCACGCCAAGCCCGGCGACACCGTCACGGAGGGCCAGCCGCTGCTCACCCTGCTGACCGACGAGCCCGACCGCTTCGACCGTGCCCTGGCCTCGCTCGAGGGAGGCTACGACGTCGGGGGGTCGCACCGGCCGACGGCGATCGTGCTGGACCGCATCAGCTGAGCAGCAGCACGACCGTCTCGGCGATGCAGGCCGGCTTGTCCTCGCCCTCGATCTCGATCGTGTAGCGCAGCACCATCTGGTGGCCGGCCGGGTGCTCGTTGACCTCCGCGACCGAGCAGGTGGTGCGCAGTCGCGCGCCGACCTTGACGATGTTGGGGAAGCGGACCTTGTTGATGCCGTAGTTGAGCTTGGCTCCCCTCGTCTCCAGCAGGAAGAGCTGCGAGGCGAACCAGGGGATCAGGGCGAGGGTGAGGTAGCCGTGCGCGATGGTGCCGCCGAACGGTCCCTGCGCTGCGCGCTCGAGGTCGGTGTGGATCCACTGGTGGTCGCCGGTGGCGTCCGCGAAGAGGTTGACCCGCTTCTGGTCGATGGTCACCCAGTCGGTGGGGCCGATCTCCTCGCCTACGGCGGAGGAGAGCTCGTCGATGGACTTGAAGACACGCATTCGGGCCTCGCCTTCGTGCTTGGATGGGCTCATGACGGAGCCTAGCGAGCAAGTACGCCGAGCGCCCAAGGTGTTGCTGCACGACCACCTCGACGGAGGGCTCCGCCCGCAGACGATCGTGGAGATCGCCGACGAGATCGGCTGGGAGCTGCCGGCGGGCGACGCCAGCTCCCTGCAGACCTGGTTCGAGGAGTCGGCGGACTCCGGGTCGCTGGTGCGCTACCTCGAGACGTTCGACCACACCGTGGGCGTCATGCAGCGCACCCGCGACCTGCAGCGGGTCGCGCGCGAATGCGTGGAGGACCTGTCCAACGACGGCGTCGTCTACGCCGAGATCCGCTACGCCCCCGAGCAGCACCTCACCCAAGGGCTGACCCTGCAGCAGGTCGTGGATGCCGTCGGTGCCGGGTTCCGCGAGGGCGAGGAGCAGGCGCGAGGCGACAACCGGCCGATCGTCGTACGCCAGCTGCTGACCGCGATGCGGCACCAGGCACGGTCCCGGGAGATCGCCGAGCTGATGGTCACCAACCGCGACCATGGTGTGGTCGGCTTCGACATCGCCGGCGCCGAGGCCGGCTACCCACCCACCCGCCACCTCGACGCGTTCGAGTACCTCCAGCGCGAGAACGCCCACTTCACGATCCACGCCGGCGAGGCCTTCGGCATGCCGTCGATCTGGCAGGCGCTGCAGTGGTGTGGCGCCGACCGCCTCGGTCACGGCGTTCGCATCATCGATGACATCACGGTGGGCGACGACGGTGCCGTGCAGCTCGGCCGGCTGGCGTCGTACGTCCGCGACAAGCGCATCCCGCTCGAGATGTGCCCCTCCTCCAACATCCAGACCGGCGCGGCCCCCTCCATCGCCGAGCACCCGATCGGGCTGCTGACAAAGCTCCGGTTCCGGGTCACGGTCAACACCGACAACCGGTTGATGAGCGGCACCTCGATGAGCAAGGAGATGGGCCAGCTCGTCGACGCGTTCGGCTACTCGATGGACGATCTGCGGTGGTTCACGGTCAATGCGATGAAGTCGTCGTTCCTGCCCTTCGACGAGCGCCTCGCCCTGATCGAGGACGTGATCAAACCGGCGTACGCCGTGCTGGCGACCGTCTCCTGACGCTCTCGCAAGGGGCTCATGCCGGGGGTGCCTGAGGATGCCCTCTGCGGTGCGATCGGGGTCGCGCCTGCTTGCGGCCCCGGACGTGTCCGGCTGCGCCGAGGTGGCTCGAGCCGGCTCAGCGAGGCCGTGAACGGGCGTTACTACGTCGCGAAGAACCCGGCCGACATCGGCAACGTCTTCATCGACTCGTTCATGCGGTGATCCGGGACCTGAGCCGCTCGTAGGCCTCCTGGCCGGTCAGCGGGACGCAGCCCGCGGCGACCGCTCGCGCTACCACCTGGGGCTCCTCACGCATCAGATGCAGGCCACGCCGCAGCAGGACCAGGGGAGGCTTGCGCCGCTCCCTCAGGTCGCGGGTGAGCCGCCGCCAGAACGTCACCACGGGGTGGTTGCGAACGCACACCGCATCGGCCAGGCAGCCGCGCTCGCGGCAAGCCCGGACGATCTCGTGCGCGAAGATCCCCTCCGCCACGAAGTGGTCCGCCTCGCCGAGGTCGAGCACGTGCTGCCCGGTGCGGCCGTCGTGCGCGATGTCGTAGAGCGGCAGGTCCGCACAGCCGGTCCGGCAGAGCTGCTCGATGGCCGCCACCGCGTCGTCCCTGAGCCAGGACGCCGGGTCGTCCCAGTCCACGACTCCCATCTCGAGCCGGGGGAGTGTGGGGTCGGTGCCGTCCTTGTAGAAGTCGTCGAGGTTGACGGTGGGCAGACCCAGCCGCTTGCACAGGCGGGACTTGCCGGAGCCTGACGGACCGGCGACGACGATGACCTGGGGCACCAGAGTGGAGTCGTCAGAACCCGATCGGGTGCCAGACCGTCTTGGTCTCCAGGAACTGGGTCATCCGGGTCAGGTCAGGAGTCTCCAGCAGGTCCTCGGGCTTCGGCCGGCGTACGCGCTTGAGGTTCTCGGCGGCCGCCGCCTCGAGCTCGGTGGCGAGCTCGGGGTCGGTGATGCCGGTCAGGTCAAGGCCGTTGACGTCCATGTGCGACGCCAGCCAGGGCGTGATCTCGGCGGCGTCACCGGTGATCAGGTTGACGACACCACCCGGCAGGTCAGCGGTCGCGAGACACTCGGCGAGCGTGATCGCGGGCACCGGGTAGCTCTGGCTGGCGATCACCACGCAGGTGTTGCCGGTGGCGATGACCGGCGCGATGACCGACACCAGGCCGAGCAGCGGTCCCTGGGGCGCGACCACGGCGACGATGCCGGTCGGCTCGGGCGTGGAGTGGTTGAAGTACGGCGCCGCGACCGGGTTGGCGCCGCCGATGACCTGGGCGAGCTTGTCGCACCAGCCGGCGTACCAGACCCAGCGGTCGATCGCCGCGTCGACGAACGTGCGGGCCTTGGCGACGGTGATGCCCTCGCTGGTCTGCACCTCGGCGACGAACTGGTCGCGCCGGCCCTCCATCACCTCGGCGATGCGGTACAGGATCTGCCCGCGGTTGTACGCCGTGCGCCCGGCCCACCCCGGGGCAGCCTTGCGAGCGGCGACCACCGCGTCGCGACCGTCCTTGCGGGACCCCTTGGCCATGTTCGCGAGGAACCGGCCCTTGGCGTCGGTGACCTCGTAGGTGCGGCCGCTCTCGGAGCGGGGGAAGTCGCCGCCGATGTAGAGCTTGTACGTCTTGCGCACGTCGATACGCGGGCTCATGCGAGGTATCCCTCCAGACCGTGCCGGCCGCCCTCGCGACCGTAGCCGGACTCCTTGTAGCCGCCGAACGGCGACGTCGGGTCGAACTTGTTGAAGGTGTTGGCCCAGACGACGCCGGCCTTGAGCTCGCTGGCCATCCAGAGGATGCGAGACCCCTTGTCGGTCCACACGCCGGCGGACAGGCCGAACGGCGTGTTGTTGGCCTTCTCCACGGCCTCCTTGGGCGTGCGGAAGGTCAGCACCGACAGCACCGGCCCGAAGATCTCCTCGCGTGCGATGCGGTGTGCCTGGGTGACGCCGGTGAAGATCGTCGGCGGGAACCAGAAGCCGTTCTGCGGCAGCTCGCACGGAGGCGACCAGCGGCCGGCGCCCTCGGACTCGCCGATGTCGGAGAGCTCCCGGATCTTGGCCAGCTGCTCGGCCGAGTTGATCGCGCCGATGTCGGTGTTCTTGTCGAGCGGGTCTCCGACGCGGAGCGTCTTCATGCGCCGCTTGAGCCGCGACAGCACCTCGTCGGCGACGGACTCCTGCACCAGCAGCCGGGAGCCGGCGCAGCACACGTGGCCCTGGTTGAAGAAGATGCCGTTGACGATGCCCTCGACGGCCTGGTCGACCGGCGCGTCGTCGAAGACGATGTTGGCCGCCTTGCCGCCGAGCTCGAGGGTGACCTTCTTGTCGGTGCCGGCGACTGCGCGGGCGATCAGCCGGCCGACCTCGGTCGAGCCGGTGAACGCGACCTTGTCGACGTCGGGGTGGCTGACGACCGCGCGTCCGGTCTCGCCCGCGCCGGTCACGATGTTGACCACGCCAGGCGGCAGGTCTGCCTGCTGGCAGATCTCCGCGAACAGCAGCGCAGTCAGGGGAGTCGTCTCGGCCGGCTTGAGCACGACGGTGTTGCCGCAGGCCAGCGCCGGCGCGATCTTCCAGGCCAGCATCAGCAACGGGAAGTTCCACGGGATCACCTGGCCGGCGACACCGAGCGGCCGCGGGTCGGGGCCGTAGCCGGCGTAGCCGAGCTTGTCGGCCCAGCCGGCGTAGTAGAAGAAGTGCGCCGCGGCGAGGGGTACGTCGACGTCGCGCGACTCCCTGATCGGCTTGCCGTTGTCCAGAGACTCCAGGACCGCGAGCTCGCGTGTTCGCTCCTGGAGGATGCGCGCGATGCGGAAGAGGTACTTGCCACGCTCGCGACCGCTCATGCGGCCCCAGGTGCGGCTGTAGGCGCGACGGGCGGCCCTCACAGCCTGGTCGACGTCGGCCTCCGAGGCCTCGCTGATCTCCGCGAGCACCTCCTCGCTCGACGGCGAGATGGACTTGAACGCCTTGCCGTTGCCCTCGATGAACTCGCCGTCGATGAAGAGGCCGTAGGACGACTTGATGTCGACGATGCTGCGGGACTCCGGAGCGGGTGCGTAGTCGAATGCCATGGGGATCAGTCCCTGCCTAGTCAAGGGTGAAGTAGTCGGGGCCGCTGTAGCGACCGGTCCTCATCTTCGTGCGCTGCATGAGGATCTCGTTGAGCAGCGTGGAGGCGCCGAAGCGGAACCAGTCGGGGTCGAGCCAGTCCTCGCCGGCCACCTCGTTGACCATCACGAGGTACTTGATGGCGTCCTTGGAGGTGCGGATGCCACCGGCGGGCTTCACGCCGACCATCTGGCCGGTCGCCTCGCGCCAGTCGCGCACGGCCTCGAGCATGACCAGCGTGACGGGCAGCGTCGCGGCCGGCTGGATCTTGCCGGTGGAGGTCTTGATGAAGTGCGCCCCGGCCATCATCGCCAGCCAGCTGGCCCGGCGTACGTTGTCGTAGGTCTGCAGCTCGCCGGTCTCGAAGATCACCTTGAGGTGCGCGTCGCCGCAGGCCTCGCGGGTCTGCGCGATCTCCTCGTAGACCTGCAGGTAGTGCCCGGAGAGGAAGGCTCCGCGGTCGATCACCATGTCGATCTCGTCGGCCCCGGCCTCGACCGCGTCGCGGGTGTCGGCGAGCTTGATGTCCATCGCCGCACGACCCGAGGGGAACGCGGTGGCGACGGCCGCGATGTGCACGCCGCTCTTGCCGAGCGTCTCCT
This sequence comes from uncultured Actinomycetota bacterium, assembly GCA_963765905.1. GTDB lineage: Bacteria > Actinomycetota > Actinomycetes > Propionibacteriales > Nocardioidaceae > SSC3. The sequence goes on along the minus strand of CAVXXY010000006.1, from coordinate 464,688 downwards.
TTGCCACGCCGACGAGGTCCGGGTAGACGCACACGGCGGCGGTCTGCGGGCAGGTCGGGTCGGCGGGGTCGGGCCGCATCGCCTTGTTGCACAGCGCCCGGACCTTGCCCGCCGTGTCAGCGCCCTCCAGCGTGGTCAGGTCGACCATGCGGATGGCCAGCTCCAGGGCGTAGTCCTTGGCGGTGGTCTTGATGCTGCGCGTGCCGAGGGTGGCCGCTCGGGCCTCGGCGCCGACTTGGTCGACTCCGGGGAGACCGTGCATGAAGCGTCGCAGGGACGCGTCGTCGCGGGTCGCATCGGACAGGTCTGCGTGAACGGCTGTGGTCACCGAATCAGACTATCCCGCGTAGCAACAGATGAGGTGGTCGGACAGGTGGCCTTGCCACCCACCCGCAGAGACCTACAGACCAGCCGCGTGAGCCAGGTCGGTGCGGATCGCGTCAAGACGCCCCACGGCCGAGATCCGGGCGGCGTCCACGCCGTCGGTCACCGGGATGACGACCTCCAGGTAGCACTTGATCTTCGGCTCTGTGCCGGACGGTCGGACGATCACCCGCGCGCTCTCCGCGAGCCGGTAGCGCAGGCCGTCGGTGGGCGGCAGGTCCGCCGAGCCCAGCGTGAGGTCCTCCACCTGCTCCACGGCGAGGCCGCCGAGCGAGGTCGGGGGAGAGGACCGCAGCCGCCCCATGGCGTCGGCGATCAGCGAGAGGTCCGTGACCCGGACCGAGAGCTGGTCGGTCGCGTGCACGCCGTACGTCGTGGCGATCTCGTCGAGGCGGTCCTGCAGGGTCTGGCCCGACGCCTTGAGCAGCGCCGCGAGCTCGACGATGCGGATCAGCGCGGAGACGCCGTCCTTGTCCTTCACCTGGTCGGGGGCGACGCAGTAGCCCAGCGCCTCCTCGTAGCCGAACACGAGCCCCTCGACGCGGCTGATCCACTTGAAGCCGGTCAGCGTCTCGGCGTACGGCTGTCCGTGGGCCGCCGCCATCCGGCCCAGCAGGGAGGACGACACGATGGAGCAGGCGTAGGTGCCGTGCACGCCCTGGCGCAGCAGGAAGTCGGCGAGCAGCGCGCCCACCTCGTCGCCACGCAGCATCCGCCAGCCGTGCGGACCGGGCACCGCCACGGCGGCCCGGTCGGCGTCGGGGTCGTTGGCCACCACGACGTCGGCGTCCGCCTCGGCGGCGAGCGCCATCGCGAGGTCCATCGCACCCGGCTCCTCCGGGTTCGGGAACGCGACCGTCGGGAAAGCGCCGTCGGGCTCGAACTGCTGGGTCACGGTCCTCGGCGCCGGGAACCCGGCCAGCCGCATGACCTTGTCCACCACCTCGCCGCCGACACCGTGCAGCGGCGTGTAGACGGTGACCAGGTCCTTGGGGCCGCAGGTGTCGACCAGGGCGCTGGTGGCCGCGAGGTACGACGAGAGCACCTCGTCGCCGAGCGTGGTCCAGCCGTCGCCGCGGGGAAGGTCGGCTAGAGCGCCGACGGCAGCGATCTGCGCGGAGATGTCCGCGTCCGCCGGGGGCACGATCTGGGAGCCGTCGCCGAGGTAGACCTTGTAGCCGTTGTCCTGCGGCGGGTTGTGACTGGCGGTGACCATCACCCCGGCGGCGCAGCCGAGGTGCCGGATGGCATAGGCGAGCACCGGCGTGGGCAGTGCAGCCGGCAGCACCATCGCCTTGATCCCGGCACCCTCCATGATCTCGGCGGTGTCGCGCGCGAACACGTCGGAGTTGCGGCGTGCGTCGTAGCCGATCACGACCGAGCCCCCGCCGTGCTGGTTGAGGTAGGCCGCGAGGCCGGCTGCCGCGCGGGTCACCACGACGCGGTTCATCCGGTTGGGACCGGCGCCGAGCGCGCCACGCAGCCCGGCGGTGCCGAACTCCAAGGTGCCGTCGAACCGGTCCGCGAGGTCCGCGGTCACGCCGTCGTCGTCCGCATGCTCCACGAGGTCGAGGAGCTCGGCGCGGGTCTCCGGGTCGGGGTCGTCGGCGGCCCAGGCGCGGGCGAGGTCGAGGAGGTCGCTCATGGTCGCAGCGTAGTCCCGCCCGAAGGACTTGCCCGGGTCTAGCCGAGCCGGTTGAACGGGTCGGCGTAGCGGAACGTGCCGGCCATCATCGGGTCGTGTGCGGTGAGGGTCAGGGCTTGGAAGAAGTCGCCCCACTCCGGGTTCGGCGGGTCCACCTGGAAGTACGTCGAGGTGCGGAACCCGAAGCGCTGGTAGTAGCCCGGCGCGCCCAGCAGCGCGACGAGGGTATCGCCCTGTCTGTCCGCCTTCGCCAGGAGCTCGTAGACCAGGGCACTGCCGATGCCGGTGCCCTGGTGGTCCGGATGCACACTGACCGGTCCCAGCCCGAGTGCCGGCCAGTCGCCGACGTAGCCGCGAGTGGCGACGACGTGTCCCACCACCGCCTGGTCGATCTCAGCCACGAACGACAGGCCGGGGATCCAGCCGGCGTCGTCGCGAAGCCAACCGACCAGGGCGGCCTCTCCCGGAGCGCCGTCGACCTCGGGTGCGGCGTGGTCGACGTTGCGGAAGGCGGCGGCGGTCACCTGCCGGATGGGCTCGACGTCACGTTGTTCTTCGACTCGGATCAGCACCCGCTCAGCCTGGCAGGGCAGGATGGGAGCCGTGGGTACGACGTACCGGTTCGAGACCCGCTGGCTGCTGCCCACCACCCAGCAGGCGGCGTACGACGTGCTGGTCGACCTCGAGCACTACCCGGCGTGGTGGCAGCAGATCCGTGCGGTGGCCTACCTCGGCCCCGACCGGGCACTCGTCGCGTGCCGGTCCGTGCTGCCGTTCACGCTGCACCTGGAGCTGAGCCCGCTGCTGCGCGACCCGGCCGGTGGCGTCCTGGAGGTGTCGATCGGCGGCGACCTGGAGGGCTGGAGCCGGTTCCGGCTGTCCGAGACGGAGCACGGCCTCGACACGCACTACGAGCAGGAGGTCGTCACCCGCAGTCCCCTCCTCGACCTGACCCGCTGGACCCGACCGCTCGTGCGCGCCAACCACGCCTGGATGATGCGCTCGGCGAGGCGAGGGCTGCTCGCTGCCTGTGGATGATCCCCGCCATCGGCGCCGCCAATCAGGCAGGCTCCGACCATGTCCGTGGCCGAGTCGCTCGAGCGCGTGGGAGGTGTCGCCACCTACGCCACTCTCGTTCGCCTGACCTCGCGTCGAGCCGTCCGACGCGCTGTGACGGCGGGTGACGTCGTTCGTGACAGTCGCGGTCGGCTCTCGCTGCCAACGGCCGGCGACGCGGTCCGAAGGCCGCACGCCCTCGGGAGAGTGGTGTCGCACGCGACCGCACCCTGGTCGACGGCTTCCGGGGTCTGGCGTTCGAGTCCGTGCTGCGCGCGCAGGCTGTTGAAGCAGGGCTGGACGTCGAGCCTCAGGTGGGCCCGCAACGCGTCGAAAGCGGCCTGATCGGGGACCTAGGTCCGCGGTTCGGTTCGTGTCACCGGATCAGGCGGTCGACGAACTGCGGAGCCTCCTGCTTGAACGCCGCGTTGCGGGCGGCGGCGGTGTTGCGCAGCATCAGCAGGAGCAGCTGCTCGACGCGCTCCTTGTGGAACGTCCGCCGCGCGCTCGCGGTCCAGGTGGTGCTGAACAGGCGCTTGGCGGCGGCGACGGCGTCGGGGGAGCGCGTGAGCAGCTTGTCGACGAGCTTGCCGGCCTCGCCGTGCGGGTCGTCGGAGACCTGGGTGGCCAGGCCGAGCTCGGCGGCCTCGGTGCCGGTGATCACGTCGCCAGTCATCGTGAGCAGCTTCGCTGTGTCCATGCCGACCTGCTCGGCCAGCGTGCGGATGCCGCTCATGTCGGGGATCAGACCCCACTTGGTCTCGAGCACCGACCACTGCGCGTCGGGGGTGGTGAACCGGAAGTCCGCGCCCATGGCGAGCTGCAGCCCGCCGCCGTAGACGTGACCGTGCACGACCGCGATCACCGGCACGGGCAGGCGACGCCAGCCGTAGCACGCCTCCTGGAAGTTGTTGGTGCCGCGCAGCGGGCGGGGGAGGAAGGTCCCGACGATCTTCTGCGGCTCGCGCAGCGCCGAGGCGAAGTCGAGCCCCGAGCAGAAGGAGTCGCCCGACCCGGACATCACGACCGCCCGCAGGTCGGGCTCGCGACGGAGCCTGCGGCTCAGGCTCGCGAGCTCGTTGATCATGTCGAGCGTGAGTCCGTTGTACTTATCCGGGCGGTCGAGCCGGACGTAGGCGACTCCGTCGGCGAGCTCGCAGGAGATGTCGTTGCGCGTGGTCATGTGTAAATCCTAGTTACACCTGGCCGCTGCGAGGGCAGGTGGTTACAGCGCGGGACGGTGGAAGCGCTCGCCGGCGAACGGGCCGCCCACGAAGGCACCCTCCGCCTCGTCGTCGCCGGCCGGCACCGACCCCGCGAACGACTCGGCGTCGTCCTGCGGCTCGTAGCCGATGCGCCGCCCGGGCTCGAGGTCCCACCAGGCGCGGGTGTTGGCGGAGATGCCGTAGACCACGACGTAGCCGGGGGCGGGCACGGTGAGGGCCGCCTCGATCATGCGTACGGCGTCGTCGTGGCTGAGCCAGGTCGACAGCTGTCGCACCGACTCGGGCTGGGGCTGGAGCGAGCCGATCCGCAGCGCGACGGCGTCCAGGTCGTAGCGGTCGACATAGAGCCGGAGCAGCGCCTCGGCGGCCACCTTCGCGACGCCGTAGAAGGTGTCGGGCCGGGGGAGCGCATCGTCCCCGAGCAGGTCCAGGCGAGGCGTGCGCCCGACGGCATGGTTGCTGCTGGCGTAGACCATGCGGCCGACCCCGTGGTCACGCATCGCATCCAGCAGGGCCGCGGTCGTGTAGACGTGGGACTCCATCTCGGCCGGCAGCGAAGCCTCGTCGGGGAGGCCGGCCAGGTGCACGACCGCCTCCAGCGGCACATGGGCAGCGAAGGCCGCGCGTACGGCGTCGGGGTCGACGCAGTCACCGGTGAACCAGCCGCCCACGAAACCGGGCGGCTCGGGAAGGCGGTCGAACCCCACCACGTCGTACCCGCGGTCGGCCAGGCCCGTGCAGACGACAGCGCCGATGCTCCCCGCGGCACCGGTGACCAGGACCCTCACAGCTTCTGCACCACCGCGCCGAGCAGGCCACCCATCCGGGAGGCGGCGGCGCGGCCGGCCTCGAGGACCTCCTCGTGGTTCAACGGCTCGTCGCTGATGCCGGCAGCCAGGTTGGTGACCAGCGAGATGCCGAGCACCTCCATGCCGGACTCGCGCGCGGCGATCGCCTCGAGCACGGTGGACATGCCGACCAGATGGCCACCCATCGCGCGCACCATGCCGATCTCGGCAGGGGTCTCGTAGTGCGGCCCGGGGAACTGCACGTAAACGCCTTCGTCGAGGGTCGGATCCACCTCGCGGCAGAGGCCCCGCAGGCGCGAGGAGTAGAGGTCGGTGAGGTCGACGAAGTTGGCACCTTCGATCGGCGACGTGGCGGTCAGGTTGAGGTGGTCGCTGATCAGCACCGGCGTGCCGGGCGACCAGGTCTCCTTGAGACCGCCGCAGCCGTTGGTGAGCACGGCCACCTTGCAGCCCGCGGCGGCCGCGGTCCGCACGCCGTGGACGACCGCGCGCACGCCCTTGCCCTCGTAGAAGTGGGTGCGGCCCGTCAGCACCATGACGTGCTTGCCCCCGACCTGGACCGAGCGGATCTTGCCCGAGTGCCCGACCACCGCGGAGGCGCTGAAGCCGGGCAGGTCGGTCGTGCTGATCTCGGCAGTGGCGTCCCCGAGGGCGTCGAGGGCGGGCAGCCACCCCGACCCCATCACCAGAAGGACGTCGTGCTGCTCGATGCCGGTAAGGTCGGCGAGCTTCGTTGCTGCTTCTGCGGCGAGCGCCTTGGGGTCATCGGTCACGCCAGGCAGCGTATGTCAGAGGCCGCTCGACCTGCACGGACGGCGCCGCATTGCGGCCACGTAGTCGTCCGGGGCACCGGCGGCCTCGGCCGCCTCGCTCAGCACCCCGAGGTACGACGCGGAGGGCAGCCCGCCCTCGTAGGCGTCGAGCACGTAGGCCCAGCAGACGACCTCGCCGGTCAGCGTGGCCACCCGGAGCCTGGCCTTGCGGTAGAGCCCTGGCGGCCCCTCCCACTCGTCGAGGGTGGCGACGTCCTCGTCGGTCACGTCGTACACCGCGACGAAGACCTGCTCGAAGTGGTCCTCCACGATCGTCGCGAGGGAGCCGTCCCAGCCGAGGTCCTCACCGCCGAAGGTCAGGCGCCAGCCCTCTAGCCAGCCCGTGCCCTGCAGGGGCGAGTGCGGGCAGCGCTCGAGCATCCGCTGGGGGTCCATGTTGGTCCCGTAGGCCGCGTAGAGGGGCACGCCCGAAGCGTATCGGTGGGGGTACTGGAATGATGACGACCGTGAACCATGTCGTGATCATCGGTGGCGGTCCGGGTGGCTACGAAGCGGCATTGGTGGCCGCCCAGCTCGGTGCGGCGGTGACGCTGGTCGACAGCGACGGCATCGGCGGATCCGCGGTGATCACCGACTGCGTGCCGAGCAAGACCCTGATCGCGACGGCCGAGCTGATGGCCGACTTCGAGGAGGCCGAGGAGCTCGGCATCAGCACCGGTGAGGTGAGCGTCGCGCTGGCCAAGGTCAACCAGCGGGTCAAGGCGCTGGCCCTCGCACAGTCCGCCGACATCGAGGGGCGGCTGGTGCGCGACGGCGTGCGCGTCGTACGTGGTCGTGGCCGGCTGGACGGCCCGGGCAAGGTGGTCGCTGCGCTGGCCGACGGCGGCGAGGAGACCTTCGACGCCGACGCCGTGCTCATCGCCACCGGCGCGGCACCGCGCACGCTGCCGACGGCACAGCCGGACGGCGAGCGCATCCTGACGTGGGAGCAGGTCTACGACCTCGGCGAGACACCGTCGAAGATGATCGTGGTCGGCAGCGGCGTGACGGGGGCGGAGTTCGCCGGCGCCTACAACGCGCTGGGCATCCCGGTCGCGCTGGTCTCCAGCCGTGACCGCGTGCTCCCCGGCGAGGACGCCGACGCGGCCAACGTGCTCGAGGAGGTCTTCACCCGGCGCGGCATGGAGGTGCTGAACAAGTCGCGCATGGAGTCGGTGACCCGCAACGGCGACACCGTCACAGTGACGCTGACCGACGGGCGCTCGGTCGAGGGCTCGCACTGCCTGCTCGCCCTCGGCTCGATCCCGAACACCGCCGGCCTGGGGCTGGAGGAGGCCGGGGTCACCCTCAAGGACGGCGGCTTCGTCAACGTCGACCGCGTCTCGCGTACGTCGGCCCGCGGAGTCTACGCCGCGGGCGACTGCACCGGCGTCTTCATGCTGGCCTCGGTCGCAGCCATGCAGGGCCGCATCGCGATGTGGCACTTCCTCGGTGACGCGGTCACGCCTCTCGACCTCAGGACCGTGTCGTCCAACGTGTTCACGGCCCCCGAGATCGCGACCGTGGGCGTCTCACAGAACGCCGTGGACTCCGGCGACTTCCAGGCCGAGACCGTCATGCTGCCGCTGGCCACCAACGCCCGCGCCAAGATGCAGGGCGTGCGCGACGGCTTCGTCAAGCTCTTCATCCGGGCAGGCACCGGCATCATCGCCGGCGGCGTGGTGGTCGGGCCCAGGGCGAGCGAGCTGATCCACCCGATCTCGCTGGCGGTCGCGGAGGGCATCACCGCGGACCAGTTCGCGCACGCCTTCACGGTCTACCCGTCGATGAGCGGGTCGGTCGCCGAGGCTGCGCGCCGGCTGCACCGCGTCGACTCCTGACCGGCTCCGATTCGGCTATTCACGCAACACCTGTCACACTGGCTCTGCAGCCCCATCCGTTCTGCCTCGGGCTGCTTCTCGATTGATCCACCGAGCGCCGCGGGCCCAGTCCCGCGCCGGGCAGGACAATCCCACCGACTTTTCGGAGCTTCACTCCCCATGCCCACCTTTGGTGATCTCGGCCTGCCCGACGTGCTCGTCCGGACCCTGGCCGCCGACGGCGTCGACCGTCCCTTCCCGATCCAGGCCGCCACGCTGCCCGACTCGCTGGCCGGCCGCGACGTGCTCGGCCGGGGCCGCACCGGCTCCGGCAAGACCTACGCGTTCCTCCTGCCCCTCGTCGCCCGTCTCTCGACCAGCGGGACCCGGCGGCAGCCGCACAAGCCCCGCGCGCTGATCCTCGCCCCGACCCGTGAGCTGGTCGCCCAGATCGACGCCGCCCTGGCCCCGCTCGCGAAGGCGGCCGGGCTGCGCAGCACGACGGTGTTCGGCGGTGTGCGACCGAACCCGCAGATCCAGGCACTGCGCAACGGCGTCGACATCGTCATCGCCTGCCCCGGCCGGCTCGAGGACCTCGCCGGTAGCCGCCATGCAGACCTCTCGGCGATCGAGATCACGGTCCTCGACGAGGCGGACCACATGGCCGACCTCGGCTTCCTGCCCGCCGTACGCCGGCTGCTCGACGCCACCCCGAAGCGCGGCCAGCGGATGCTCTTCTCCGCCACCCTCGACGCCGGCGTCGACGTGCTGGTCAAGCGCTACCTGCACGACCCGGTCGTGCACAGCGTCGACTCGGCCAAGTCGCCGGTGGCGAAGATGACCCACCACGTGCTGCACGTCGAGAAGGAGCAGCGCGTCACCGTGCTGGCCGACCTGGCCGCCGCACCGGGCCGCACGGTCGTCTTCACGCGCACCAAGCACGGCGCCAAAGCCATCGCCCGCCAGCTCAACGCTCGCGGCGTCGCCAGCGTCGAGCTGCACGGCAACCTGTCGCAGAACGCCCGCACGCGCAACCTGGCGTCGTTCTCCGACGGCACCGCGAGCGTGCTGGTCGCCACCGACATCGCCGCTCGTGGCATCCACGTCGACGAGGTCAGCCTCGTCGTACACGCGGACCCGCCGGTCGAGCACAAGTCCTACCTGCACCGCTCCGGCCGCACCGCACGCGCCGGCAACGAGGGCACGGTGGTGACGCTGATGCTCGACGCGCAGGTGTCCGACGTACGTGACCTCTCGCGCAAGGCAGGGATCAAGCCCACCATCACCCGTGTCTCCGGCAGCAGCCACCCGGTGCTGCTCGAGATCGCCCCGGGGGAGCGGGTCTTCGGCGCGGCGATCGCGCCCGCGAAGGCCCAGCAGCGCCCGCAGGCCAAGCGCTCGCAGCCCAGTCGCTCGCAGGGCAAGCGTCCGCAGCCCAGGCAGGGCGACGGGGGCACGTCCGGTGGCACGGCCGGCGGCGCGCGGCGCAGAGGAAGCCGACCTGCCACGGGCTCGGGGCGGACGCACAGCGCGGCCGGCTTCTCGTCCTCCCGGCGCGCTCGCTAGTACGCAAAGAACTACGTCTTTGTAGTTTCTTCGAATTGCCCGAACCGGCTATTCGGATTGCATTCTCGCGTGATAATCAGGAATCACTCCTTTCACGTAATGCACATCCGTCACGCCCGGAACAAGGTGGTTCGCTTGAGGTCCCCGCGCCGTTCCCCGCTGGTCGCCGCAGCCGTCGCTGTCGTGCTGGCCGTTGTCGGGTCGGGGCCGGGCGCGGACGCCAAGGCCGTCAAACAGGCGTTCAAGGTCCCCGCGAGCAAGGTCTTCACGCTGCAGGGGCACGGCTACGGGCACGGCCACGGCATGAGCCAGTACGGCGCCCGCGGTGCTGCTCGCGAGGGCAGGACGTGGCAGCAGATCCTGGCGTTCTACTACCCGGGCACCGCCCTGGCAAGGACGGCCGACGAGATCCGCGTGCTGGTCACCGCCGACACCACTGCCGACGTCGTGGTGAGCGCGACCGCCGGCCTGAGCGCCCGTGACCTGACGACCCGCGCGGTCCATCCGCTGCCGACCAACCTGGGTGCGACGAAGTGGCGGCTCAACCCCAAGGGCGCCGGCAACAACCTGGCCTACGCCGCCGGTGGCGACTGGCACAAGTGGAAGGCGCTGACCGGCGACGCAGAGCTCTTCGCGACCGGGAAGCTGCTGACCCTGCACCTGCCGTCCGGCACGCGCACCTACCGCGGGGCGCTGCGAGCAGCCGCCCCCAGCAAGGGCTCGGCCGTGCGCGACACCGTCAACGTGCTGTCGATCGACGACTACGTCCGCGGGGTCGTGCCTGCCGAGATGCCGGCGTCCTGGGAGACCGAGGCCGTACGCGCGCAGACGGTGGCGGCTCGCAGCTACGCGGCCTGGTCTCGACAGTCGCGGGCCACGGCGCACTACCAGATCTGCGACACCACCGCCTGCCAGGTCTACAGCGGCGCGAGCCGCGAGGACTCCCGGTCGAACGCCGCCGTCACGGCCACGGCCGGCCAGATCCTGACCTACGCCGGTGCGCCGGCATTCACCCAGTTCTCGTCCTCCAGCGGCGGGTGGACCAGCGCCGGAAGCGTGCCCTACCTGGTGTCCAAGGCCGACCCCTACGAGACGGCCAGCGGCAACCCCTACACGAACTGGAGCGTGAACCTCTCGGCCGCCGCGATCCAGAAGGCCTACCCGAGCATCGGCACCCTGGGACGCGTAGTCGTCACCGAGCGCGAGGGCGGCGGCGACTGGGAGGGCCGGGTCCTCAAGGTCACCCTCGACGGCACCAAGGCCGACGTCGTCGTCTCCGGCAACACCTTCCGCTCGGTCTTCGGGCTGCGGTCGACGTACTTCACCTTCGGGGCGACCCCCACCTCGCCGGGCGACACTCCGATCCTGGCCCGCTGGAACGCGATCGGCGGCGCGTCCTCACCGGTCGGTGACATCGCCGGCGTGGAGCGCGCGATCCCGGGCGGCCGCGCCCAGGACTTCGAGACCGGCACGATCTACTGGTCCGCCACCTACGGGGCCTGGGAGGTGCACGGCCGGATCCTGCGCAAGTACCAGCGGATGGGCGAGTCGGGCTCGCGTCTCGGGCTCCCGGTCAAGGCCGTCGAGCGGAAGGGCAAGCGCGGCTGGCGGCTGCGCACCGTCAACGGCGCGATGTACCTCCGCGCCGGGGGCCGGCCGATCGCGCTGTCGGGACCGATCGCGGAGAGGTACCTCGCACTGCGCGGCAGCGCCGGTGAGCTCGGCTGGCCGACGCAGGGCAACCACAAGGTCGCGGGCGGCAACCGGGCGGACTTCGCACACGGCTACATCAAGCGGCTCAGCTCGACCGGCCGGATCAAGGTCGTCGTCCGGTAGCGCATCACGATCTGAGGAAAAGACTTCCGAACGCGGGGCAGCAGGGGTAGAAATATGGGTGCGGACCACCCCGCAACGGACTCACCGCTTGCCTTGGAGGGAGAGCAAGAGTCCGATCGGGGAGGGAGAGAAGAGGGGTCGCTTCGGCACCGGAGCGGCCCCTCGTCTCCGTCCTTCGGACGTCGACTCGGGGCCGCCTCTTCCTTGCCTTTGTCTCTTCTCTTCGGTTGCTGCTCTTGTTGGGTGTTCCGCGGTGCGGGTAGTGCGGTTCCCGGCTTCGCGATCTTCTTTTTGGCCTTCGGCCTTCGGACGTCGACTCGGGGCCGCCTTTTCCTTGCCTTTGTCTCTTCTCTTCGGTTGCTGCTCTTGTGGGTGTTCCGCGGTGCGGGTAGTGCGGTTCCCGGCTTGGCGATCTTCTTTTTGGCCTTCGGCCTTCGGACGTCGACTCGGGGCCGCCTTTTCCTTGCCTTTGTCTCTTCTCTTCGGTTGCTGCTCTTGTTGGGTGTTCCGCGGTGCGGGTAGTGCGGTTCCCGGCTTGGCGATCTTCTTTTGGCCTTCGGCCTGGCCGGATCGCTCCTGCGGCTCTCGTCCCCGGGCCCGACTGCGTTTGACTCGTGGTTCGGTTCGATCCATCGGCCCGATTGCGGTTGGCTTCTGGTTGAGCTTCCTCACCTGAGCTTGAGTGGCTGCCAGGTGTTGCCGCCGTCGTCGGAGCGGTACGACGTGGTGTCGAGGTGGCCGACGAGGATGGTGCCGTGGGGGCCCGGCACGAGGGAGACGTGCTGACCGGGGTTGTCGAAGGGTTGGTGGAACGAGGCGGGGGACCAGGTGCTGCCGTCGAGGAGGAAGAAGCCTGTCGGGACGTCGAGCAGGAGTCGCCCGTCGGGGAGCACCCCGGCCTCGGCGAGCTGGGACAGCTCCCGCTCGACCGGCACGGTGGTGAAGGTCCGGCCGCCGTCGCTGCTGCGGAGCACGCGCGTCAGGGTGCCGTCGTCGCTGCTGGCGTCGGTGCCGACGAGGATCGCCACCTGCTGGCCGTCACCGGGAGCGAGGGTGAACAGCTCCCCGGTCGTGCGGGCCACCGTCGTCTCGTGCCAGGACTCGCCGGCGTTGCGCGACGACACGAACCGCGTCACGTCGTACTGGACGTCGAGCCCCTGGATCGTGCCGTCCGCCGCTACGTGAGCGCTCCGTAGCCCGGCGGGCACTCCCTGCGGGTGCCCGATGCCCGTCTGGGGGTCGACCGCAGCCCAGTCCTCGGGCTCGTCGCCGGTGCGCACCAGCACCGAGCCGGCCGGCGCGATGACGTTCTCCTGCCCGTCGGGCAGCGGCTGGACCACGACCCGGGTGGTGGTGCCGTCGGGGTGGACCAGGAAGGTCGGGTCGCCCGGGTCAGCGGGCTCCAGGGCGAAGGTGCGCTCGCCGACGTACCGCAGCTCGCCCACGCCGTCGACCAGGTGTCGCGTGCGGAACCCGTCGTCGGTCACCACGATGGCGGAGACGCTGCTCGAGCAGTCGGCTTCGCCGCAGCGCGCCCACTGCACGGCTCGCAGTGTCTGGTCGTCGGGGGACACGACGGCCCTCGGCGTCGCGTCCGGCGCGTCGACCAGGTCATCGGGAGACTCGGCGCCGGGTGTGGCGAAGGGCGGTGCGGGCTCCGTGGGCAGGCCGGAGACGAGCGCGGTACCGGCGGCGACGCTCAGGGCCACGGCGGCACCGGAGAGGGCGAGACGGGTGCGGTGCCGGCGGACACCGCGGCTGCGAAGGCCCTCGAAGTCGGGGAGCCGGGCCGCCTCACGAGCGGCGTCGCCGACCGTCGGGTCGAGCAGCTGGTCGAGGTCAGACATGGGTGTGCTCCTGGGTGTCGGAGAGGAGTACGGCGAGGGCGGCACGCCCCCGGGAGAGGCGCGCCTTGACGGTCCCGATCGGGACTCCCGTCGTGGCAGCCACCTCGTGGACGGGCAGGTCGGCGAGGTAGTGCAGCGCGATCGCCTCGCGCTGGGCGGCCGGGAGCCGGCGCAGCGCCTCGACGACGGCCAGCCGGTTCTCGTCGATCTCCGGATGCCGTGGTGGGTCCGGCCGCAGCCGCGCACCGACCATGCGGCGACGAAAGCGGGTGCGGCTGACGTTCACCGCGACGGTGCGCAGCCAGGCCTCAGGGTTGTCGGCACGCTCGAACTTCCGCCGGTGCTGCACAGCCCGGGCGAAGGCCTCGGCGACGACCTCCTCGGCTTCGGTGAGGTTGCCGCACACGGCGTACAGCTGGCCGACGAGCCGTCGGTACGAGGTGTCGAAGGCCCCGCGGACGGGGTCTGGGTCGAGCGCGGGTTCGGTCACACCCTCACGACCAACCAGACCCCCGAAAGGTTGCGGACTACCTGATCTCGCAGAGGACTGCGCCGCTGGTGACGGTGACGCCGACCTCGGCTTCGAGGCCGGTGACGGTGCCGGCCTTGTGGGCCTTGAGCGGCTGCTCCATCTTCATGGCCTCGAGCACCACGATGACGTCGCCCTCCTCGACCTCGGCGCCCTCCTCGACGGCGACCTTGACGATCGTGCCCTGCATCGGCGAGGTGACGGCGTCACCGGACGCGGCGGCACCGGCCTTCTTGCTCGCGGCCCGCTTCGGCTTCTTCGCCCCGCTGCTCGCGGAGCCGCCACCACCGAGGGCGAGGCCGCCGGGCAGCACGACCTCGAGGCGCTTGCCGCCGACCTCGACGGTGATCGCCTGGCGCTCGCCCGCTTCGGGAGCCTCGCCGAGCTCGCCGGCGTACGGCGGGATCTGGTTGTCGAAGTCGGTCTCGATCCACGTCGTGTAGACGGTGAACTCGCCCTCGCCGCTGGGGGTCGAGGAGCCGACGAAGGCCGGGTCGTTGATGACGGCCTGGTGGAAGGGGATGACGGTGGGCATGCCGTCGACCTCGAACTCGGCCAGCGCGCGCCGTGACCGCTCCAGGGCCTGGGTGCGGGTGCGCCCGGTGACGATGAGCTTGGCGATCAGGGAGTCGAACGACCCGGGGACGGTCTCGCCCTTCTCGTAGCCGCCGTCGACGCGCACGCCCGGACCCTGCGGTGGAGACCATTCGGTGAGAGTGCCGGGAGCCGGCATGAAGTTGCGGCCGCCGTCCTCGGCGTTGATGCGGTACTCGATCGAGTGGCCGACGATCTCGGGGTCGTCGTAGCCGAGCTCCTCGCCGGCCGCGATGCGGAACATCTCGCGGACCAGGTCGATGCCGGTGACCTCCTCGGAGACGCAGTGCTCGACCTGGAGGCGGGTGTTGACCTCGAGGAAGGAGATGGTCCCGTCGCGGCCGACGAGGAACTCACACGTGCCCGCACCGACGTAGCCGGCCTCCTTGAGGATGGCCTTCGAGGAGTCGTAGAGGGCCTTGACCTGCTCGTCGGTGAGGAACGGAGCGGGGGCCTCTTCGACGAGCTTCTGGTGGCGACGCTGCAGCGAGCAGTCGCGCGTGGAGACCACCACGACGTTGCCGTGCTGGTCGGCCAGGCACTGCGTCTCGACGTGGCGCGGCTTGTCGAGGAACTTCTCGACCAGGCACTCGCCACGACCGAACGCCCCGACTGCCTCGCGGACCGCGGACTCGAACTGCTCGGGGATCTCTTCGAGCGTGCGGGCGACCTTCAGGCCACGGCCACCTCCACCGAAGACGGCCTTGATCGCGACCGGCAGACCGTTGTCCTTCGCGAACGCGACCACCTCGTCGGCGTCCTTGACCGGGTCCTTGGTGCCGGGGGCCAGCGGGGCGTTGGCCTTCTGCGCGATGTGCTTTGCCTTCGCCTTGTCACCCAGGGCGTCGATCGCCTCGGGGGAGGGGCCGATCCAGATCAGCCCGGCGTCCAGCACCGCCTGGGCGAACAGCGCGTTCTCGGCGAGGAAGCCGTAGCCGGGGTGGACCGAGTCGGCGCCGGTCTTCTTGGCGACGTCGAGGATCTTCTCGATGGAGAGGTAGGACTCGGCGGGGGTTGCGCCGTTCAGGGAGTGCGCCTCGTCGGCCAGCCGGACGAACAGCGCGTCCCGGTCGGGGTCGGCGTAGACCGCGACGCTGCCGATCCCGGCGTCCTTGCAGGCACGGATCACGCGCACAGCGATCTCACCACGGTTGGCGACGAGAACCTTCTGCAGGGGCTTGATCTCAGGCACGCCGAAACTCCTAGGTAGGCCAAACAAATCCTTGTGGAGTCTAGAGGTATCCAGGACTCCGGAACCCGCCTGGTCTGGGCACTGGACGTTACCCGAGGGGCCCGAAGCACAGCAGTCCGCCCGCACCCCGGTGAGGGGCGCGGGCGGACAGTTGGCTCAGCGTGCGTCGTACCAAGCCTTGATCAGCGCGCCGCACTGCGTGCCCGAGGTGAGCGGCGAGTTGACCAGCAGCGCGGCCTCGGTGCCGTCGTCGAAGGTCATCGCGCAGGTGTGCAGCTGGTTGGTGCCGAGCAGGTCGCCGCCGTGCCAGTAGACGCCGGGCGAGCGGAAGTTGTCGGCAACGCCGTCCTGTACGCCGTTCTGGCCACCGTCACCGCCGTTGGAGTCCTCGCTCCAGCCGGCCCGCAGGGCGTCCATGGTGTCGAGGTCGGCGTGGCTGATGATCGAGCCGTGGCGCAGGTGTGCGAGGTACTGCACGAGCTGCGTGGCCGACATCGCGATGCCGCGAGCGCCGGCGCACTCCTCGGAGCGGCTGCCCAGCACGCTGCCCTTGCTGCTCTGCGTCGCGCCGAGCGGGTAGGACCGCACGCCACTCGTCGTACCGGGTGCGATGCAGCCGATACCGGAGAGTCCGGCCGGCTCGAAGATGTGCTTGCGCATGTAGTCCAGCGCGTACGACGAGTGGTTGGCCGCCGTGACCGGGACCTGCACCTTGATCTCCTTGGTGTCGATGACGACGCCCTTGGAGTTCTCGGTCTCGAGGATCTCGGTGACGTACCTGGCACCGCCGCTGCGGTCCCACAGCTTCGCGTTGAGGATCCGCAGCAGGGCGAAGTTGGCGTTCTTGTACTGCCGCTGCGAGTTCACCGTGGTGCCGTTCTCGGCGACGATCCGCATGCTCTCCCAGCCGTTGTCGGTCGGGCGCTCGTCCTCGGGCATCGCGTTGATGGCCTGGTTGATGCCCGACGTGTGGGTCAGCAGGTGACGGAACCGCACCTTGTCGAAGCCGGGCCCGAGGTCCCAGCTGCCCGGGAGGTACGGCGCCACGAAGGACTCGACGGTGAGGTTGTTGCGGCGCAGCAGCTTCATCGTCGCGACCGCGGTGATGTTCTTCGTGACGCTGGCGAGCTCCATCTTCTGGGTGGGCTGCATCGCGACCGAGCTGCCGCCGGTGTCGGCCTGCGAGACCGCGGTCCCGCGCTTGTCGGTGACCTCGAGGTGGCCGTTCTGGGCGATCGCCAGCTGCCAGCCGAACGCCTTGCCCTGCATCTCGTCGATGACGTTCTGGTGGAAGGCGCCGACATCGACCTGCTGTGCCTTGAGGTCGAGGTGCGCGTGCGCCGGGCCGGCGGCCGTCGTGACCGCGAGGGCGGCGACGGCCGCGCCGGCAACGGCGGCGAGGCGGCGGGTGCGGGTCTGCTTGATGGTGTTCTGGGTGTTCATGGTGGTGTCCTTCGCATCGTTTGTTCGGCTCTGTGATGGAAGGAGCAACTTGCCGGAGAGATCCCAACAGAAACTTCGAGGTCGATTTCCCGGGCCAGCGATGCCCGGCCCGAACGGGTCATGTTCGCCGAGGGTCGAGGAGTGCGAGCCTGGACGGGTGAGGGGCGGGCTCACCTTCGCTGCCGGGGGTGTGCTGCTGGCTGCGCTGGCAGCCCCAGCCTTCTCCGCTGGCGCCACCACGTCCTCAGGCCGCCCGGGTGCGCGACAGCCTTGGGAGGAGACCTCGCCGGGCTTCAGGGTCCCCGACGACCCGCTGCTCCGTGAGCAGTGGTGGCTGTTCAACTTCGGCCAGCAGATCGGCGGCAAGGTCGAAGGTGCGCCGGGCGCGGACATCCGTGCCCCCGAAGCCTGGAGCATCACGACGGGATCCTCCGATGTCGTGGTGGCTGTGCTCGACTTCGGCATCGACTTCGAGCACGGAGACCTGCGCGACCAGGTCTGGACCAACGCCGGCGAGACGGGTGCCGGCCGCGAGAAGAACGGGGTAGACGACGACAAGAACGGCTACGTCGACGACTACCGCGGCTGGGACTTCGCCGGCAACGACAACAACCCGGCTGACGACGACGGGCACGGGTCGCTGGTGGCGGGCGTCATCGCGGCAAAGGGCGGAGACTCGTTCGGGATCACGGGCATCGCGCCGGGGGTCCGCGTCATGCCCCTGCGCGTGGGCGACTCCGGCGTGGACCAGAGCCTCACGCCCCTGGCGATCGACTACGCCGCGAAGATGGGCGCGCGGATCGTCGTCCAGTCCTACACGACCGAGCCCTCCGGGATCTTCGACAACAGTGGGGCCGAGACGGCTGCGATGAAGAAGCACCGTGAGCTGTTGTTCGTCACAGGCTCCGGCAACGATGGGCTCGACTACCGCGACTTCGCCGGCCGCACGGGCAACAAGCCCTGCAACACCAAGGACGTCCCGAACCTGATCTGCGTGGGCGGCACCGACCACCTCGACCAGCCGTGGCCGCAGTCGACGTTCGGCGCCGCGCGCGTCCACATCGCTGCGCCCGCCGAGAGCATGGTGGCCACGGTCCGCCCGCGGCAGGTCGTGCACCACGAGGACTTCGAGGCGATCGACGAGTGGGGGCCCGGCGCTGCCCTGCAGGGCTTCTGGACTCCGTCCGGACCCGCCTCGACGTTCACCGCCGAGCCACAGGAGGCGGCCGGGGACGGGCATGCGCTTCACGTGGCGAGCAGCGCCCCCGCGAACACCGCGAGCGAGAGCGGCCTGCTGCGCAAGGAGCCGCTCGACCTGACGGCCCACCAGGGCTGCTACGCCGACTTCAACCTCGCGGGGAGGACCCAGGGGACGATCGGCATCGGGTTCTTCCGCCTCAGCGACGAGCTGCGCAACGCCTTCGGCGGCCAGCGGGACGTGATCGCGCAGGAGATGGCTGAGGCGGGCGACGAGGCGCTGCCGTTCTCGTTCCCGCTGGACACGGCTGAGCCGCTCCTGGCCGCCGTCCACGCGACTCTCCCGGCCGCGGGGACCGGCGAGATCGACGCGTGGATCGACGACCTCACGATCGACTGCTGGAACCCTGAGCACGGTCCCCGCGACTACGAGTACTGGGCCGGCACCTCGCTGGCGACGCCGCTCGTCGCCGGCGTCGCGGCGCTGATCGCGTCGGTGGAACCCGATCTCGGCAGCCTGCAGATCAAGCAGGCGATCCTGGACTCGGCCAAGAAGCTGCCCGGGCTGGCGGGCAAGGTCTCGACGGGCGGGCGGCTGGACGCCTTCGCGGCGCTGCAGGCGGCGCAGGCCATGTCCGGGTCGGCCCAGCCGAGCGCGCTCGTCCCGTCAAGGTCGGTCGGCCCGGCGGCAAGCTCCGCTCGGTCGGTGAGCTTCTCGGCCCACGAGGACTACTCCCTACCCGGCGTCGGGGACGAGCAGGCGGTCCCGGCGGGCCGTGGCGCCGTTGACCCCGCGGCCAAGGGCGGCGCCGGGCAGGACGGTACGGGCGAGGGCGGAGCGGGCAAGGACGGCGGAGGGAACGGCCTGACCTACGGCATCCTCGGTCTGGCCGCAGTCACCATCGGCGGCACGACGTACTGGTATCGCAAGCGCAAGGACGGAACGCCAGAGCTCGTCGGCACGACGCCGTCCGCTGAGGCCGTCGGCAACACCGCCAACGACAGCTTCATCGGGTTCGTCGACGGCATGACGACGATCCCGTTCACCGACACCTCAATCAACCGCAACATTCGCAACGCCATCCCGAAGCACCTTCGCCAGGGCCACCTCGACGAGGAGTCGGCGGTGTACCAGGGGTCGGAGTTCGCCGGCGAGATCGTCGGCATCCCCGCCATGGGGTCCATGCGGGCGGCGGACAAGGCAGCCGACCTCGTCGTGGCTGCGGACAGGATCTCGGACGCGGCGCGTGCCGCCGACGAGACGTCCGACGCGGCTCGGGCGCTCGAGAACGCCTGGCAGGGGACACGCAGCTACCAGACCGGAGGGGAGATGACGGCGTTCGAGCACATCGTGCTCCGGCACGGTTCGGAGACCGCTGCGGAGACGGTGAGCAAGTTCAAGCCAGGCACGACTCCCGAGCAGATCCGAGCCCTCGTCGACGAGGCCTGGAACAGCGGAGAATGGGTGGCCAAGCACAACAACAAGTCCTCGATCATCTACGACACGGGGCAGGTCGTCGGCACCGACAAGGCCGGCAACGCCGTGACGTTCATCGAGGTCCTGGTCAAGGACGGCAAGATCAAGTCGGCGTACCCGGTCGCGAGGTAGGAGGGGCGGATGAGCATCGGCGAGCTGGCCCAGGAGTTCCTCGACGCCGAGGGCACGGCCTACGTCCGCGGCCTGCTGCTCGACGCGGCGGCGTCCGCCCAGGGCGGAGAGCGCTACTTCACGTTCGACGCCTTCAACGTCCGCCTCGACTTCGACGCGCAGACGGCCACCGTGGAGGACGAGCTCGAGCCGGACGCGGTCGAGGAGCAGCCCTTGGCCGACTTCCTGGCGGCTGTCCGCGTCTAGCCCAGTCTGGCCAGGTCCTCGCGGCAGCGGGCCTTGACGCTCTCCAGCTCCTGCAGGGTCGCGTCGATGTCGCGCCGCTGCTGCTCCAGCGTCGCCCGTCTCACGTCGCACTGCTCGATGAGGAACTCGAGCTGGCCGGCCTCGCCGGGCGCCTGGTCGTACATGTTGACGATGATCGCGATCTCCTCGAGCGAGAAGCCGAGCCGCTTGCCGCGCAGGATCAGCTCGAGCCGGGTCCGGTCGCGCTGGTGGTAGACCCGCGTGGTGCCGCGGCGCTCGGGGGCCAGGAGGCCGAGCTCCTCGTAGTGCCGCAGCGTGCGCAGCGTGACGGCGTAGTCCTGGGAGAGGTGGGTGATGGACCAGGTCGCCACGGGCGGCCCTTTCGCTCGATCTCGGCTCGACATTTGCTTAACGTTGACGTAAGCGTCACATGATAGTCGCATGACCTTCGAGCTGTCGTCCGAGCATGAGTCCTTCCGCGCCGTCGTCCGCGACTTCGCCGAGAAGGAGATCGCCCCGCACATCGCCCAGTGGGACCGTGACCACCACTTCCCGGTGGAGGTCGTGCACAAGATGGGCGAGCTCGGGCTCTTCGGCCTGACCAGCCCCGAGGAGTACGGCGGCGCCGGCGACGACGGTGACTTCACCAGCCTCTGCGTGGCCATCGAGGAGCTCGGCCGGATCGACCAGTCGATGGGCATCACGCTCGAGGCCGGTGTCGGTCTCGGCATCAACCCGCTCCAGACCTACGGCTCCACGGAGCAGAAGCAGACCTGGCTTCCGGACCTGATCGCGGGCCGCACGCTCGCGGGGTTCGGTCTGACCGAGCCGGGCTCCGGCTCGGACGCGGGCGCGATGAAGACCAAGGCCGAGCTCGACGGTGACGAGTGGGTGCTCAACGGCGCCAAGCAGTTCATCACCAACTCCGGCGCCTCGATCACGTCGCTGGTCAACGTCGCCTGCCGCACCGGCACGCGGGACAACGGCACTGCGGAGATCAGCACGCTGGTCGTCCCCGCGACCACTCCCGGGTTCGTCGCCGAGCCGGCCTACGACAAGCTCGGCTGGCACAGCTCCGACACCCACCCGCTGACGTTCCAGGACGTCCGCGTCCCGAAGGAGAACCTGCTCGGCGAGCGCGGCCGGGGCTACGCCCAGTTCCTGGCCACCCTCGACGACGGCCGGGTCGCGATCGCTGCCCTCGCGGTCGGCTGCATCCAGGCGTGCCTGGACCTCTGCGTCGAGTACGCCGGCCAGCGCACCACGACCGGTGGCGTGACCATCGGGTCCAAGCAGGGTGTGGCGTTCCAGGTCGCCGACCTCGAGGTCATGGTGCAGGCCGGACGAGCGCTGACCTACAAGGCTGCCGCGATGAAGGACGGCAACGCGTCCGTCGGCGCCTTCAAGCAGGCGGCCTCGGTTGCCAAGCTCTACACCAGCGAGGCGGCCGTCACCGCGACCCGCATCGCGACGCAGGTCTTCGGCGGCTACGGCTTCATGGAGGAGTACCCGGTCGCGCGCTTCTACCGCGACGCGAAGATCCTCGAGATCGGCGAAGGCACCTCCGAGGTCCAGCGCATGCTCATCGCGCGGGGTCTGGGCCTGCCTGTGGAGTGACCCACAGGCCGTGCCAGGCCACCCCGAGCTCGGCGAGCATCTCGCGGAGCAGGGGCAGGCCGATGCCCACGACCGTGTGCGGGTCGCCCTCGATGCCGGTGACGTAGGCGCCCCCGAGCCCGTCGATCGTGAAGGCGCCGGCCACCCCCAGCGGCTCGCCGGTGGCGACGTAGGCCTCGATCTCCTCGTCGGAGAGCCTCGCGAAGTGCACGAGGGTGTCGGCTGACCGCGCCACCGAACGCCCGCTGGTGGTGTCGATGACGCAGTGGCCGGTGTGCAGCACGCCCGAGCCACCGCGCATCGCCCGCCAGCGCTCGGCCGCCACCTCGGCGGTGTGCGGCTTGCCGTGCACGACCCCGTCGAACTCGAGCACGGAGTCGCAGCCGATGACCAGCGCGTCGTCGTACGCCGGAGCGACGGCCTCCGCCTTGAGTCGCGCGAGCTCCCGGGAGAGCTCGGCAGGGTCGGAGGTGGTCACGGTGGACTCGTCGACACCCGACACGTGCACCTCCGGGTCGAGGCCGGCGCTACGCAGGGTCGCCAGCCGCGCGGGCGACTGGGACGCGAGCACGACCCTCACAGGCGCTTGAGCGCAGCCGTCAGCGGCTCGAGCCCGATCGAGCCGAGGTTGAGGGCGGCGGTGTGGAACTCCTTGAGGTCGAAGTCGGCGCCCTTGCGTGCCTTGGCGTCGTCGCGGGCCTGCAGCCAGAGCCGCTCGCCGACCTTGTACGACGGGGCCTGGCCCGGCCACCCGAGGTAGCGGTTGACCTCGAAGCGGAGCTCCGCGTCGCCCATGCGCGAGTGCGCGCGCATGAACTCGTGACCGAGCTCCGGGGTCCACCGCTCGCCGGGGTGGAAGCCGAAGGGGTTGTCCTTCGGGATCTCCAGCTCCAGGTGCATCCCGATGTCGACGATCACGCGGCCGGCACGGAAGCCCTGGCCGTCGAGCATGCCGAGCTTGTTGCCCGGGTCCTCGAGGTAGCCCAGGTCGTCCATCAGCCGCTCGGAGTACAGCGCCCATCCCTCGCCGCTGCCGGACACCCAGCACATCGTGCGCAGGAACCGGTTGAGGAACTCGCGGCGGAAGATGGTCTGGGCGACCTGGAGGTGATGGCCGGGGACGCCCTCGTGGTAGACGGTCGTCACCTCGCGCCACGTCGAGAACGTCGAGGTCGACTCGGGCACGGACCACCACATGCGTCCCGGCCGGATGAAGTCCTCGCTGGGCGGGGTGTAGTAGACGCCCCCGTCGCTGGTCGGCGCGATCATGCACTCGATCCGCCGAGCAGGTTCGGGGATGTCGAAGTGCACGTCGGCCATGTCGTGGATCGTCTGCTCGGCCAGCTCCTGCATCCAGTCGCGGAAGGCCTCCTTGCTGGGCAGGTTGCGCGCCGGGTCCGCGTCCAGAGCCTCGACGGCGTCCGAGACGGTGCCGCCCGGCACGATCTTGTCGGCGACGCGCTCCATCTCGTCCTCGATGCGCTTGAGCTCCTCCCAGCCCCACGCGTAGGTCTCCTCCAGGTCGACGGTCGCGCCGAGGAAGTAGCGCGACTCCAGGGAGTAGAGCTCGCGTCCGACGGCCTCCTTGGGGGCACCCCGGGGCGCGAGGTCGCGCTCGAGGAACACGCCGAACTCGGCGAACGCCGCGGTGGCGGCGTCGGCGTGCTCGGTGAGCTGTTCCTTGAGGGGACCGTCGGGCGCCTGCGCGACGAGAGCGCTGAAGGTGCTCGGGCCGGAGCCCGTCTGTCCGGTCCATGACCGCACCTGCGCGGCCACCTCGGTGAGCTGGCGACCGGCCGACGCACGTCCCTGGTCGGCCTCCTCCAGGAGGGTGCGACGGTAGCCGGCCAGGGTCTCGGGTACGGCGGCGAGCCGGCGGTCGACGTTGGACCAGCCCTCCTCGGTGGAGGTGTCCATCAGGTCGAAGCACGAGCGCACCGAGTGCAACCCGCTGGAGATGACCGACAGGCGGTGCTGGGGCAGGTGTGCCTCGTAACGCTCGAGATAGAGCCCGCTGCGCTCGAGGAACGCCTCCCGGTGGAACCGGTCGCGCTCGTCGGTGGGAACGGCCCGCTCCATGTCGGCCCGCGCTCGCCGAACGAGCTCCTCGCTGGCGGCGTGGCCCTCGGGCGAGAGGTCGGTCAGCTCGTGCTCGTGGCCGCCGATTCCCAGGGAGGTCGCGGCGATCGGGTCGAGGGCGGCGTAGTCGGTGACGAACGTGTCGGCGATGGCGTCGATCTCGCGGGCTGCGTCGGAGTGGCGTGTAGTGCTTGTCACGCCGCCACCCTACGTGTCGGTCCCGCGGTCCGCGCCCGGGTTTCTCTCCCGCAGCGGTGTTGGTTGCGGGGCGGGCTACTGCCCGAGCGGCGCCTGCAGGTGCGGCGCGAAGTCTGTGGACTCGGGGGTCCACCCGAGACCTCGGGCACGCGTCTCGATCGACTGCCACTGCTTCCGCATCGTGTTGATCTGCCCCTGATGCTCCGCCGCGAATCCGTCGAGCCGCTCCGCGACCAGAGGAAGCAGCCGCTGTCGAACGCCCGACCGGCATGCCCAGTCTGCATCCGACATTGCCTCGTCCAGGTCCAGGTAGGCCTCCCACCCGGCGTTGCTGGGCTCGTCGCCGAGCGGCACGGTGTCGGGTCTGGTGGCACTGAGCTTCTCGCGTGACGTCAGTCCGTTCTTGGCGTTCACGCGGTCCACCACGCCCGACTCCTCGAGGCAGCTGCCGTACTCCTCGAGCCCACCGCCGGCGATCAAGACGGGGGCCAGCTCAGCGCTCCAGGCTTCCTGGAGAGCGCTGTATGCCGCGGGTGAGCGCAGCTCCTCGACCCATACAGCTGCTGAGCTCGCCGTTGAGCGCGTGCGCCACCAGCACCTCGGCGGCTTGGCGTTCCGTCGGGCTTCCGGCCCAAGTGACATACAGCGCCTCGGCGTTGCGAGCTGCAAGGTCGCTGTCGGCTGAGATCGTCTTGGCGACCGACGCCGCCCCATTGCCGGGTCCTCTCGCGGCGATGAACGCGACGCCGGCAGTCGCCATAACGGTTGTCGCGGTAGCAACGGTCAACAACCGCGCCCGGCCTCGAAGCGGTGGTTTCTTCATGCGCAAACGCCTCCCTTGCCGGGCCTACATCGTCCACGTGTGCGAACCTCGACGGCAAGTTGACCGTGTGAAGGTTCAGTGCAGACCGTGTGGGCTCCTGGGGAGCTACCGAGGCTAAAGCCCGCTAGCGCGGAAGAGCGCTGGACCGCCAGCCGCCCGGGCCGTGTGCGTGCGTCGTGCGCACCTTGCGGTGGTGGGCGGCCCACTCCGACCGCGGCCTGGCGGGCGCCTCGACGGGCGCGGCCGAGGCAGCCTGGAGCACGGCGACGATCGCCGCCACCTCCTCCGGCGTCGCCCCGCCCTTGATCAGGACGAAGGGGGTCTCGGCGGTCACAGCGGGATGTTCCCGTGCTTCTTGGGTGGCAGGGTGGCGCGCTTGGTGCGAAGCAGGCGCAGCGACTTGACGACCTCGGAGCGGGTCTCATGAGGCAGGATGACCGCGTCGATGTAGCCGCGCTCTGCGGCGATGTACGGGTTCGCGAGGGTGGTCTCGTACTCGTCGATGAGCTCGGCGCGCTTGGCCTCGACGTCGCCGCCGGCGTCGGCCACGGCCTGGAGGGTCTTGCGGTGCACGATGTTGGCCGCGCCCTGGGCACCCATGACGGCGATCTGCCCGGTCGGCCAGGCGACGTTGATGTCCGCCCCGAGGTGCTTGGAGCCCATCACGTCGTAGGCGCCGCCGTAGGCCTTGCGGGTGATCACGGTGACCAGCGGGACAGTGGCCTCGGCGTAGGCGTAGATCAGCTTGGCGCCGCGGCGGATGATGCCGTTCCACTCCTGGTCGGTGCCGGGCAGGAAGCCGGGTACGTCGACGAAGGTGAGCACGGGGATGTTGAACGCGTCGCAGGTGCGTACGAACCGGGCGGCCTTCTCGGAGGCGTCGATGTCCAAGGTGCCGGCGAACTGCATCGGCTGGTTGGCCACGACGCCGACCGAGCGGCCCTCGACACGGCCGTAGCCGATGATGATGTTGGGCGCGAACAGCGGCTGGACCTCGAGGAACTCCTCGTCATCGAGGACGGCCGTGATGACGTTGTGCATGTCGTAGGGCTGGTTCGGGCTGTCCGGGATGATCGTGTCCAGCAACCGGTCCAGGTCGTTGACGTCCAGGTCGGCAACCTCGTCGTACGACGGCGGCTCGTCCAGGTTGTTGCTCGGCAGGTAGGACAGCAGCGCCTTGACGTACTCCAGCGCGTCGTCCTCGTCGGAGGCCATGTAGTGGGCGTTGCCCGACTTGGTGTTGTGGGTCCGGGCGCCGCCGAGGTCCTCCATCGTGACGTCCTCACCGGTGACGGTCTTGATGACGTCGGGGCCGGTGATGAACATGCCCGAGGTGCCGTCGACCATGATCGTGAAGTCGGTGACGGCTGGGGAGTAGACGTGACCGCCGGCGCAGTTGCCCATGATCAGGCTGATCTGGGGGATCACACCCGAGGCGTGCACGTTGCGCTTGAAGATCTCGCCGTACAGGCCCAGCGAGACGACGCCCTCCTGGATGCGCGCTCCGGCGCCTTCGTTGATGCCGACGATGGGGGACCCGGTCTTCATGGCGAGATCCATCACCTTGGTGATCTTCTCGCCGTAGACCTCACCCAGCGAGCCGCCGAAGATCGTGAAGTCCTGGGAGAACACGCAGACCTGGCGGCCGTCGATGGTGCCGTAGCCGGTGATCACGCCGTCGCCGTAGGGGCGGGTCGCCTCCAGCCCGAAGTTCGTCGACCGGTGCCGGGCCAGCTCGTCGAGCTCCACGAACGAGCCCTCGTCGAACAGCGCCTCGATCCGCTCCCGCGCGGTCTTCTTGCCCTTGGCGTGCTGTTTCTCGACCGCCTTCTCAGACGCCGCGTGCACCGCGTCGAAGAGCCGCTGCTCGAGGTCGGCGATCTTGCCGGCGGTCGTGTGGACGTCGATGCCCGGTGTGGGCTCAACTGCTTCGGTCACGGGGTAACTCGCCTCCTACGGGAACCTGCGCCAATCTAGTGCCTGTGAACGACTCCGAGGCCACGCGCCCACCCCTCGACGCAGCCGCTGTTGCCGATCTCACGGAGCAGTGGCGGGTAGAGGTCCTGGAGGAGACCGCCTCGACCAACGCCGTGGTCAGCGACCGTGCTCGGGCCGGGGAGCCGGCCGGCCTCGTGGTCGCCGCCGAGCGCCAGACCGCAGGTCGAGGACGGCTCGACCGCACCTGGGAGGCGCCTGCGCGGGCCGGGCTCACCTTCTCGGTCCTGCTACGGCCCGACCTCGCGCCCGGGCACTGGCCGTGGATCCCCCTCGTCGTGGGGCTGGCCACTGCTCGCGGAGTGACCTCGGCCTCGGGCCTGGGCAACGTCGGCCTCAAGTGGCCCAACGACCTGCTCGTCGGAGGTGCGAAGGCAGGCGGGATCCTGGTGGAGCGCGTGGAGTCCGACCAGGGAGCGGCTGCCGTCGTCGGCATCGGGGTCAACGTGACCACCACGCGCCAGGAGCTTCCTGTGCCGAACGCGACGTCGCTCGCCCTTGCCGGCGCAGAGGTCGACCGCGCCACCTTGCTGGCCGCGATCCTGCGCGAGCTGACCATCGTGCTCGACGACCTTCCGGCGGCGTTCCGGCACTATCCCGGCCTCTGCGAGACCGTCGGTCAGGACGTCCAGGTCAGCCTGCCGACCGGTGACCTGCTGCGCGGCCGCGCGAGCGGCATCGACGACGGCGGCCGTCTGGTGGTCCAGGGCGACCAAGGCCGGGTCGCCGTCGGCGCGGGAGATGTCGTCCATGTGCGCTGACGTGCGTGCCATGATCTGAGCGTGGCTCTCAACAAGAAGCTCCTCGGACCCGACGAGCACATCGTCCTGTCGCTGCGCACCCACGCCAAGGCGGTGCTGCTGCCGGCCCTGATCTTCATCGTGACCTGTGGCGTCGTGGGGTTCCTCTGGGCGTGGTCCGACGACCGCGACTTCGCGACGGCGCTGCGGTGGGCGGTCGCGATCGTCGCTGCGGTCGTGATCGTGTGGTTCGTGGTCATCCCGTTCCTCAACTGGATGACGACCACCTACACCGTCACCAACCGACGGCTGATCACGCGCACCGGCATCCTGACGCGTCGCGGTCACGACATCCCGCTGCCACGCATCAGCACGGTCAGCAGCGAGCGTGACGTGCTCGACCGCATGCTGGGGTGCGGCACGCTGCTGCTCTCGGAGGCCAGCGACTCCCAGGTCAAGCTGTACGACGTGCCCAAGGTCGAGTCGGTCGCGCTGACGATCGCCAACCTCCTGCACGGTGGCGTGGAGCGCGAGCAGGCCGACCCCGACCTCAAGCGGCTCGACGACGGGACATGAGCCAGGACGACCGCGCGAAGCTCGACGCGCTGCTGCACGGCGAGCCACCTACGCTGACCGTCGCGGACGCGGCGGAGCGCACCGGTATCCCGACCGACGTGATCCGGCGGCTGTGGCGGTCCCTCGGGTTCGCGCTGCCCCGGGTCGAGGAGCCGGCGTTCACCGAGCCGGACGTCGCTGCCCTCCTGCTGATGCAGACCGCGACGCGCAACGGCGTGCTCGACGTCGACACCGAGGTCCGGCTCGCCCGGTCGATCGGGCAGACCATGTCGCGGCTGGCCGACTGGCAGGTCAGCACGCTGGCCGCCCGGCTCGAGGAGACCGCTGGAGGACGTGCCAGTGCCGGCCTCCAGCTTGCCGAGACCCTCACGGGGGCCTACGACGAGCTCCTGCTCTTCGCCTGGAAGCGGCACCTCGGAGCGGCGTTCGGCCGGCTCGCGGCGG
This sequence comes from uncultured Actinomycetota bacterium, assembly GCA_963765905.1. Classification (GTDB taxonomy): domain Bacteria; phylum Actinomycetota; class Actinomycetes; order Propionibacteriales; family Nocardioidaceae; genus SSC3. The sequence continues at coordinate 436,405 of CAVXXY010000006.1, read as the reverse complement.
GCGCCGAGGTGGGCGACGACCTGCACACCGTGGTGTGCACGGTCGGGTTCGCCGACATCGTGCAGTTCAGTGCACTGTCCAACGAGCTGGGCGACGACCGCATCGGCGATCTGGTGGAGATCTTCGAGACCCGGGCCACCGACGTGGTCACCAACCTCGGCGGCCGCGTGATCAAGACCCTGGGCGACTCCGTCCTGTTCGTGGCCGAGGACGCTGTGGCGGGCATGGACATGGCTCACGGGATCATCGACGTGATCGGTGACGACCGACGGATGCCCGACGTACGCCTCGGGCTGGCGACCGGATCGGTGCTCCTCCGGTTCGGGGACGTCTTCGGACCCCCGGTCAACCTGGCTGCCCGGCTGACCGCGATCGCCCGCCGCAACCGGGTCATCACCGACGAGGCGACCGCGCGCCAGCTGCCGGAGTCCCGCTACGAGTCCCGCGCCCTGACCGCACGACCGGTGCGCGGGTTCGGCGTCCTGGAGCCCATTGCGGTGCGTCGGCTCTGACCTGACCACTTCTGGAGGTGCCGCGGTTTCACCGCGGGCTACCGCGTGGTAGTCCGATCGGGTCAATCTTGGGGCTCGCTCTTACCCTGTCCGTTTTGTCCCATTAGCCTAAGCGTATGCACAGTGTCCAGGGGGTGGATCTGGATCCTGCTGCCCGCAGGGTCTGGCGCAATGGCATCGAGGTTCGGCTCTCCAACAAGGAGTTCGACCTTCTCCATGCGTTGATAAGCAGGGCGGGGAACATCGTCACGCGTGAGGAGCTCATGCGTGACGTGTGGCACACGAACTTCTGGACGTCGGCGAAGACCATCGACGTCCATCTGGGGTGGGTGCGCAAGAAGCTGGGTGACGACACCCGGCGACCCCACCTGATCACGACGATCCGCGGTCGCGGCCTGCGCTTCGAGGTCGTGCCGCCGGCCTACGCGCTGGACCCGGCCGCCGAAGCGGTCTGAGTTCCTCACTACGCTGGGCGCGTGCCAGAGCGTCCTCCCGTACTCGCCATCATCGGCGGCGGTCAGCTCGCCCGCATGATGGCGCAGTCGGCTGTCGGCCTCGGGCTCCCGCTGCGCCTGCTGGCCGAGGGACCTGACGTCTCGGCCGCCCAGGTCATCGCTGACTCGACGGTGGGCGACTACCGCTCGCTCGACGACCTCCGCGCCGTCGCGGACGGTTGCGACGTGGTGACCTTCGACCACGAGCACGTGCCGACCGAGCACCTGGAGACTCTGACCGCCGAGGGTCACGCCTGCCGCCCCGGCCCGCGAGCGCTGGTCAACGCGCAGGACAAGGCCGTGATGCGCCTGACCCTCTCCTCCCTGGGCGTGCCGTGCCCCCGCCACAACACCGTCGTCACGCGCACCGACGTGGACCACTTCGCCACGTCGGTCGGTGGCTACCCGTTCGTGCTCAAGACCACCCGCGGCGGCTACGACGGCAAGGGCGTCTGGGTCGTCGGCTCGTCCGAGGAGGCGATGGAGGTCGTCGAGCAGGTGACCGCAGCGGGCGGACGCGTGCTGGCCGAGGAGAAGGTCGAGTTCCGGCGTGAGCTGTCCGCGCTGGTCGCGCGCTCACCGTCGGGGCAGGTCGCGGCCTACCCGGTCGTCGAGTCCGTGCAGCGCGACGGCATCTGCTGGGAGGTCATCGCGCCCGCCCCGGACCTCGCCGCCGAGCTCGCGCTGGAGGCGCAGCAGATCGCGATGACGGTCGCGTCGTCCCTGGACGTCACCGGCATCCTCGCCGTGGAGCTGTTCGAGACGACCGACGGGCGCATCCTGGTCAACGAGCTCGCGATGCGGCCGCACAACACCGGGCACTGGACCCAGGACGGCGCCGTCACCTCGCAGTTCGAGAACCACCTCCGTGCGGTGATGGACCTCCCTCTCGGAGCCCCCGACATGCGCGCGCCGTGGACCGTGATGGTCAACATCCTCGGCGGCGACGTCGGGTCGCTGTACGACGGCTACCCGCACGTCTTCGCGCGCGACCCGCGGCTCAAGGTCCACCTCTACGGCAAGGACGTGAAGCCGGGCCGCAAGGTCGGCCACGTCAACGCCTACGGCGACGACCTCGACGAGGTCCGCGAACGAGCCCGCCATGCAGCAGCATGGTTCCGGGGAGAGCTAGGAGAAGAGTCCGCATGAGGGTCGGCATAGTGATGGGTTCCGACAGCGACTGGCCGGTGATGAAGGCCGCGGCCGAGGCGCTCGACGAGTTCGGCGTCGACTACGAGGCCGACGTGGTCTCGGCGCACCGGATGCCCGAGGAGATGATCGCCTACGGCAAGGAAGCCGCGGGGCGCGGCCTGAAGGTGATCATCGCAGGCGCCGGGGGAGCGGCCCACCTGCCCGGCATGCTCGCCTCGGTCACCCCGCTGCCGGTGATCGGGGTCCCCGTGCCGCTGCGCTACCTCGACGGCATGGACTCCCTGCTCTCCATCGTGCAGATGCCGGGAGGGGTCCCGGTCGCCACCGTCGGCGTCGGCAACGCCAAGAACGCCGGCCTGCTCGCCGTACGGATCCTGGCGGCGTCCGACGAGGCGCTGCAGCAGAAGGTGCTGGACTACCAGACCTCGCTCGGCGAGGTCGCCAGGGAGAAGGGCAAGGTCGTCCGGGGCGAGACCAAGCGGTCTGCCGGCTTCTGAGCCCCACCTACCCCGCGAGCCCGTGCTCGTGGGCGAACACCACGATCTGCACACGGTCGCGCAGGTCGAGCTTGCGCAGGATGCTGCCGACGTGGGTCTTGACCGTCGACTCGCTGACGAAGATCGTGCCCGCGATCTCGGCGTTGGACATCCCGCGCGCGACGGCGGTCAGGACCTCCCGCTCCTTCTCCGTCAGGTCGGCGTAGCCGGCCGGCAGCGCGCGCTTGTCGCGGAACTCGCCCGAGATCAGCGTGGTCAGGTCGGTGGGTGCCAGCACGGCGTTGCCGGAGTGGACGGTGCGGATGGCGTCGGTCAGCTGCGCGGGGGTCGCGTCCTTGAGCAGGAAGCCGCTCGCGCCGTAGCGGATCGCTGCCGCAGCCCTGTCGTCCAGGTTGAACGTCGTGAGCACGACGACGCGCAGCGGCTTGGACCGCGCCGCCGCCCGCTCGGGAGCGAACAGCTGCCGCGTCGCCTCGACGCCGTCCATCTCCGGCATCCGGATGTCCATCAGCACCACGTCGGGCTGGAGGGCGTCGACCTGGCGCACCGCCTCGCGGCCGTTCTCCGCCTCCCCGACCACCGCGAGGTCGTCCTGTGCGTCCAGGATCACCGACACACCTGCACGGAAGAGGTGTTGGTCGTCTACGAGCAGTACGTCGATCGTCACTCGGTCAGCATGCCGTGCCGCAGGGGGATCTTCGCAGTCGCGGTGTAGGAGCCCTCCTCGTGGCGTACGTCGAGCCGGCCGCCGACCGACTCCAGGCGCATCCTCATGCCGGGCAGGCCGAGGCCGTCCGGTCCGGTCTCGCCGGTCGCGGCGTTCTGGACCGCGAGGGTGAGGTCCTCGGCCCAGTGCCGAAGGACCGTCACCTGCTGACCGCGGACGCCGTGCTTGATCGCGTTGGTGAGCATCTCCTGCAGGGTCCGGTAGGCCACCGCGTCGATGTCCGGCGGCAGCGGGCGCGGCGTGCCGACGACCGTCGACTGCACGTCGTTGCCGGCCGCGCGGACCCCGTCGACCAGCCGGTCGAGGCCGCCGTCCTGCTGCGGGGCCACCTCGGTCGCCGACAGCACCTGGCGTACGTCGCGCAGCGACTGCCGAGCCGACACCGCGATGTTGGCCATCGTCTCCTTGAGCCGTGCGGGGTCCTCGTCGGGGAGGAACTGCGCCGACTCGGCCTGCGCCAGGATCACGGCGAGGGAGTGGCCGACGACGTCGTGCACGTCGTGGGCCATCCGGGTCTGCTCCGCCCGGACGGTCGCGATCTGCTCGGCCTGCTCCTTCGACGCCACCGCCTCGAGCTCGTGCTCACGCGCCCGGCGGGCCTGTGCCCGGACGCGGAAGACGATGCCGGACAGCCAGGGGAGAGCCAGCACCAGGAAGCCGATGAACCCCAGTACTCCGCGGGTGATGTCGAAGCCACCGCCACCCGAGGTCGCCCGCATCAGGTCGCTGAGGAAGTCGGAGGCGAAGCTCACGCCGTTGGCGTAGACGTAGTAGCCGGCCAGCACGGCTCCGAGCGGGATCGACAGCCCGCTGAGCCAGAGCACCGCTGGGCTGCCCCAGCGCGCCGTGCCGTAGGCCACGATGACGCCGGCGAACATGACGTAGCGGACCTCGGCTCCGCCCATCACCAGCACGGCGCCTGCCAGCCAGACAAGGGCGAGGGCGAAGCCGGGCGACAGCCGGTGCAGCCCGGCCGCCACGGCCATCGTGACGACCAGGAGCAGTGGCGTGAAGCCATCGGCCAGCACATCGCTGCCCGCGCCGTACATGAAGCCGTTGCGGTCCAGGACCTCCCACAGCCCGAAGGTCAGGACGATGAGACCGACCGCGGCGTCGGGCAGCCAGGTCGGTCTCGCGGTCATGGGCGCAGGCTAGCGCGGACCAGCTCGTCGAGCAGCGCTGCGTACGGAAGACCGACCGCGGCGAACATCTTCGGCACCTGCGACTCCTCGGTCATGCCGGGGACGGTGTTCACCTCGTTGAGCACGACCCCTCGGTCGGTGACGAAGAAGTCGAACCGCGCGACGCCGCGGCAGCCCAGCGCGGCGAAGAGCGCCAGCGCGGCGTCCTCGATCTCCTTGGTCTCCACTCCGGTCAGCGGAGCGGGGATAGTGAAGGTGGCGCTTCCGTCGTACTTGCGGGCGGTGTCGAAGAACCCGTGGGCGTCGATCTCGAGCGTGGGACCGACCAGCAGCGAGCCGTCGACGCGTTCGAGCACCGCGACATCCACCTCGCGACCGACGAGCACCTCCTCGACCAGCGCCCGGTCGTCCAGGGCGAGCGCGGCCTCGAGGGCTGGCCGGAGCTCGTCGGGCGACTGCACGAGCGAGACCCCGTGTGAGGAGCCGGCCGCCACCGGCTTGACGACCACCGGTTCGTCGTACGTGGCCTCGGCGCTGGTCACCAGGGAGCCCCGTGCCACCCCGATGCCCAGCGCCGCGGCCACGAGCTTGGTGGACCACTTGTCCATCGCGATCGCGCCGCCACGGGTGCCTGTGCCGACGTACGCGACGCCCGCGAGCTCGCAGAGCGCGGCCAGGGTGCCGTCCTCACCGAGCGGCCCGTGCACCATCGGTACGACGACGTCGTAGCTGCCGATGATCGAGATCGCCCGAGCCAGGCTGCTGGCGCGCGTGCACGCGAGCGGGCGGCCGTTCGCCCCCAGCCAGGTGCCGTCGCGGCCGATAGTCAGGGGGAGCACGTCATGCCCCCGGAGCGCGCGGCAGGCCGCGGCGGCCGAGGCCAGGGAGACCTCGTGCTCACAGCTCTCCCCGCCGCCGATGACGACGACGCGGCTCATGCGACACCCCTCAGCCGCTGCGGGTACGTCGTCGTACGACGGACCCGGGCACCGATCCCGGTGACGATCTCGTGCTCGATGGTGTCCGCCCACGCGGCCCACTCGGCGGCGGTCGGCTCGCCACCGTCACCCGGTCCGAAGACGGTCGCGAGGTCACCGGGCCGCACCGGCAGCCCGCCGACGTCGACGACGACCTGGTCCATGGAGACCCGCCCCACGACCGGACACCGCTTGCCCTGCACCTGCACCCAGCCCCGGGAGGTGCGCGGGATGCCGTCGGCGTACCCCAGGGCGAGGAGGGCCAGCCGGGTCGCGACCGGGGTGACGTGGGTGTGGCCGTAGCCGACCGCCGTTCCAGCGCGCACGTCGCGCACCGTCACGACGGGCGCGCTCAGCGTCAGTGCGGGTCGCAGTCGCGTCGTACCGCTGGGGTCGATGCCGACGAGGCCGGCGCCGACCCGGCAGAGGTCGTGGTGCGTCGAGACGTCGGTCAGGGTCGCAGCAGTCGCGGCGAGGTGACGCACGTGGGGTCGCAGCCCGAACGCGGCGGCGACCGAGATCGCCCCCTCGAAGCGCCGCGCCCCCTCGGTGTTGCCGGGGTGGGCGGGCTCGTCGGCACAGGCGAGGTGGCCCATCAGCCCGATGACGCGCACGAGCCGGTGCCGCTCGGCCGTGGCCGCGAGCCGGCAGAGGTGTGCCCACCGCTCGAGCGGACAGCCGTCGCGCGCCATCCCGGTGTCGACGTGCAGGTGGACCCGTGCCGGCCGGCCGAGGTGGGCGGCGGTCTGCGCGACCACGTCCAGGTGCTCGGCGGTCGGTACGGCGAGGTCGACCTGGTGGGTCACCGCGCTCTCCACGTCCGCCTCGACCGGGTTGAGCCAGGAGAGGACGGGCGCTGCGATCCCCGCGTGCCGCAGCGCCAGCCCCTCCTCGATGCTGGTCACACCGAGCCAGGTCGCCCCGTTGGCCAGCACGGTCTCGGCGACCGCGGTGGCTCCGTGGCCGAAGCCGTCGGCCTTCACGACGGCCATCAGCTCGCCGGAGGCACGCGCTGCCAGGAGCCGGGTGTTCGCCGCGATGGCGGCGAGGTCGACTGTCAGGTCTGCTGTCATGTCCAGAACGCTAGGAAGCGGCGGGCCGGCGTACCTCCACCTCAGGTACCGGCTCGCTGTCCTCAAGGACAGATCCTCGAGGGACCGAGAGGACAGACCTGCTCAGCCGGCGAACCTGGGCCACTCGATCGCCGGGCAGGTGTCCATCACCATCGGCACTCCGGCGGCCGTCGTACGCTCGAAGGCATCCTCGTCGATGACGCCGAGCTGGAACCAGACCGCCCTGGCGCCGATCTTCACCGCCTGGTCCGCGAACTCCCCGGCGAACTCCGAACGGCGGAAGACGTTGACCACGTCGACGGGGAAGGGCACGTCGGCCAGCGTCTGGTACCCCTGCGAGCCGAGCACGACGGGTGCGTTGGGGTGGACGGGCACGATCTGCTTGCCGTGGTCCTGGAGGTACGCCGCGATGCTGTAGGCCGTGCGGGTCGGGTTGCCCGAGAGCCCGACCACCGCCCAGACCTTGGTCTCGTGCAGCATCCAGCGAAGTGTCCCCGGGTCGAGCCAGTCGGGCGTCATGTGCCCACGGTAACGGCCTCCCGGTGTGACCTGTCTGGCACAGCCGAAAGTAGTTGGACGCCCTACAATTCTCCCATGAGCGAGTACCCGATGTTTGCCCTGAACGAGGAGCAGCTGGCCGTCCGCGAGGCCGTCCGCGCCCTCTGCGACGCCAAGGTGGCGCCCTTCGCAGCCGAGGTCGACGCCGAAGCGCGCTATCCCCGTGAGGCGGCCGAGGCGCTGCTCGCCGCGGACTTCCACGCGCCCCACGTGCCCGAGGAGTACGGCGGCGCCGGGGCCGACGCGCTCGCCACCTGCATCGTGATCGAGGAGGTCGCCCGCGCCTGCATGTCGAGCTCGCTCATCCCCGCGGTGAACAAGCTCGGCTCGCTCCCGGTGCAGATCTCCGGCTCTGAGGACCTGAAGAAGAAGTACCTCGGCAAGCTGGCCTCCGGTGAGGGTGGGTTCGCCTACTGCCTCTCCGAGCCCGAGGCCGGCTCGGACGCCGCGTCGCTGCGCACCCGCGCCGTGCGCGACGGTGACTTCTGGGTGCTCAACGGCGTGAAGCGCTGGATCACCAACGCCGGCGAGGCGGAGTACTACACCGTCATGGCCAGCACCGACCCGGAGCAGAAGAGCAAGGGCATCTCGGCGTTCGTCGTGGAGAAGTCCGACGAGGGGGTCTCCTTCGGCGCGAAGGAGAAGAAGCTCGGCATCAAGGGCTCGCCGACGCGCGAGGTCTACCTCGACAACGTGCGCATCCCCGCCGACCGCATGATCGGCGACGTGGGCACCGGCTTCGAGACCGCGATGAAGACGCTGGACCACACCCGCGTCACCATCGCCGCCCAGGCCGTCGGCGTCGCCCAGGGCGCGGTCGACTACGCAGTGCACTACGCCAAGGAGCGCAAGCAGTTCGGCAAGCCGATCGCCGACAACCAGGGCCTGCAGTTCATGCTGGCCGACATGGGCATGAAGGTCGAGGCGGCCCGCCAGATCACCTACGCCGCTGCCGGGCGGTCCGAGCGCGGTGACGCCGACCTGACGTTCTTCGGTGCCGCGGCCAAGTGCTTCGCCTCCGACGTCGCCATGCAGGTGACCGTCGACGCCGTCCAGGTGCTCGGCGGCTACGGCTTCACCTCCGACTACCCCGTCGAGCGCATGATGCGCGACGCCAAGATCACCCAGATCTACGAAGGCACCAACCAGGTGCAGCGCATCGTGCTGGCCCGCCAGCTGCTGGCCGGCATCCAGTCGGAGCTCTGACGGCCCGACCTCACCACCACGGGTAGAACGGCGGCATCGCGTTGGTGCTGGAGCCGGAGAAGTCGGGGTCCCGCTTCTCCAGGAACGCCGCGATGCCCTCCTTGCCGTCCACGAGCGACTGGTAGTAGACGCCCAGGGAGTCGACGCGGTGGGCCTCCACCGGATGCGGCTGCGCCGAGTTGCGGTACATCATCTGCCGGGTGATCGCGGTCGCTACGGGGGAGCGGCCGGCGGTGAACTTCCGGGCGAGGGCGTACGCCGCGGGCAGCAGCTCCTCGGGAGGGTGCACCGACCGCACCAGCCCGATCTCGGCCGCCTCGGCGCCGGGCAGGATCTCCGCGGAGTAGACCAGCTCCAGCGCCCTGCTCATGCCGACGATGCGGGGCAGGAACCACGTCGAGCACGCCTCCGGGACGATGCCGATCTTGCCGAAGACGAAGCCGATGCGAGCGTTCTCCGAAGCCAGGCGGACGTCCATGGCCAGGGTCATGGTGGCGCCGATGCCGACAGCAGGGCCGTTGATGGCGGCGATCACCGGCTTGGTGCAGTCGTAGATCGCGAGCGTGACCCGACCGCCGGTGTCCCGCAGCCGCCCGTCGTCGGACGCCGGGTCGGCGATGCGAGCGTCGACGTCGGCCAGGGTCGGCTGGAGCGACTCGTCGAGCCCGAACACGTTGCCGGCGACCGAGAGGTCCATGCCCGCGCAGAACGCACGCCCGGACCCGGTCACCACGATGGCCTTCACGTCGTCGTCGGCGGAGGCGCGGTGGAACGCGTCGACGAGCTCGTCGGCCATCTCGACCGTGAACGCGTTGAGCTCGTCCGGCCGGTCGAGCGTCAGCGTCAGGATGCCGTCGGCGACGGCGTAGGAGAGGGTCTGGTAGCTCACTGCTGAAGTCCTGACGTTTGGCACAGACCCTTGCCGATCTCCGAGGTGCGGTCCTCGCGGATCAGCCGGAACATGCGCTTGGACCGCTCCGGGTCCCAGTGCACGGCCAGGTCGCTGATGGGTACGCCGCAGGTCAGCCCCTCGTCGCCGGTCACCTTGCGCATCGCGTTGGCGAAGTTGGCCAGCGCGACCGGGCCGACGTTGTCGCCGACGTTGATCGAGTCCGCGCTGGCGAAGGAGAGGTCGTAGTAGCGAAACGGGTTGAGGAACGTGCTCGGCCCGAACGCCTCGGCCCCGATGGCCGCGACGACCTCGCGCTGGTTGGCGGCCCGGTCGATGTCGCCGAGCTGCTGGGAGTGCCGCGAGCGCGCGTAGGCCAGCGCCTTGCGGCCCCCCGCATGCTGGCAGCCGGCCTTGACCTTGAGACCGGCCAGCGGGTCGGTCATGTCCCTCTTCGGGCAGATGGTGATCCCGTCGACGGCGTTGACCATCTTCACGAAGCCCCCGAAGCCGATCTCGACGTAGTCGTCCACGCGGATGCCGGTGGCCTTCTCGAGGGTCTGCACCAGCAGCTGCGGGCCACCCAGGGCGTAGGCGGCGTTGATCTTGGTGGTGCCGTGGCCCGGCACGTCGACCAGCGAGTCACGGGGGATCGACATCAGCAGGTTGGGACCGTCCCCGGTGTGCAGCAGCATGATCGTGTCGGTGCGCTTGCCTGCGGCGTTGCCCGTGGCGAGCCGGCGCTTCTGGTTCTTGGTCAGGCCCTCGCGGCTGTCGCTGCCCACCAGCAGGTACGTCGTGCCGGGCTGGTCGCCGGGGCGCGCGCCGTCCGGCTCGGCGTCGACCTTGCTGACCTTCTGCCAGGCGAAGAACGGCACGGCCACCAAGTAGGCGAGCCAGAGCGCGAGCAGCAGCGCGAGGATGCGGAAGGGGCGGATCTTCCAGCGCCGGCCGCCACCGCCCTCGCCGCCGGACTCGGCCCCTTTCGGGGGCTGGCCCGGCGGGGGGCCGCCGGGCGTGGGGGCGATCATCGGGGGTGTCTCCGGCCTGCGCGCCGACGGGGGAGGGCCGGCAGGCGGGACCGGCCGGCCGAGCACCCGGGTGTGCTCGGTGTCGCCGGTGTCGCCGGTGTCGCTGGTGTCGCCCGGCGGGTCCGAGCCCGCACGAGGCTGCCCGGGGAGGAGCTCCGTGGGGTCGTCGGAGCCGACACCCTTGTCAGGGGTGCCGTAGAGCCAGTCGAAGCTCTCCGACCCGTCGCCACGGTGCCGTTCTCTCATGCGAGAGACGTTACCGTTCGGTCCCTGGCGGACCTGGCACCTCTCACGTCGGCTTTCTCACGAGAGCGGCGCGCCTAAACGGGTGTTACTCGTGTGACTGGTGATACTGAGCCAGACACCGAGTCGAAAGGCCGACCGCATGCCCGTCTTCCCCCGGGTCGCGACCGGAGCCGCAGCATGACGCCCGCTGAGCGTCGTGGTGCGGAGCTCTCCCGCGTCCGCTTCCGCCGTGCCATCACCCTGGTGCTGATGACGCTCGTCCTTCCCGGCTCGGCGCAGCTCGTCGCAGGGCGCAAGGAGGTCGGCCGCCTCGCGATCAGGGTGGTCCTGGGCTGCCTCGGGGCGGTGGCCCTGTTCGCGCTGCTCGGCGTGGTGTGGCAGGGAGCCGTGTTCACCCTGTTCACGAGCACGTTCGTCCTCAACCTGGTCCGGTTCGCCCTGGCCGTGCTCGCGATCGGCTGGGCGCTGCTGTTCATCGACGCGTGGCGGCTCGGCCAGCCGCTGGAGCTGCAGCAGAGACAGCGCCTCTGGATGGTCGGCCTCAACGGCGTACTGACGTTCACGGTGGCCGGGACCCTGCTCTACACCTCGCACCTGGTCGGCGTGCAGCGCGACTTCATCATCGCGATGTTCGGCGACGGCGTCGTCTCCAAGGCCGAGCACGGCCGCTACAACGTGCTCCTGCTCGGCGCCGACTCGGGCGCCGACCGCTGGGGCATGCGTCCCGACAGCATCACGGTCGCGAGCATCGACGAGGACAGCGGCGAGACCGTGCTCTTCGGCATCCCTCGCAACATGACCAACTTCCCGTTCCCCAAGGGCTCGGTGATGGCCGAGCAGTACCCGGACGGCTACGACGACGAGATCAACTCGCTGGCCACCTTCGCCCAGGACAACAAGGCGCTGTTCAAGGGCAAGGGCAGCGCGCCCGTTGCCGCGACGATCGAGGGCGTGGAAGGCATCACCGGTCTGAAGATCAACTACTACGCGATGATCAACCACGAGGGCTTCCGTGGCCTCGTGCAGGCGATGGGTGGCCTCACCCTCAACGTGCGGGAGCCGATCCCGATCGGCCGCATCGGCGACATCGAGGGCTACGTCAAGCCGGGCATCCGCAAGCTCAACGGCTACGAGACCCTCTGGTACGCCCGCTCGCGGGCCGCCGCCGACGACTACTCGCGCATGGCCCGCCAGAAGTGCGTCATGAACGCCATGCTCCAGCAGATGAGCCCGGCCAAGGTCATCACGAAGTTCGAGGCGATCACCAAGGCCACCCAGGGCCTGATCACCACGAACCTGCCGGCCTCCGAGCTCGACACGTTCGCCCAGCTGGCGCTCAAGACTCGCGACCACCCGGTCCGCACCGTCTCCTTCGTCCCGCCGGCCATCAACACCGGCAACCCCGACGTCGACAAGATCCGCTCGATGATCAAGTCGGCGATCGACGGCAAGGCGCCCCAGGCGAAGGCGAAGGCGAAGGCCAAGAAGGGCTTCACCAAGGACCGGGCCGCCACGACCGGCGCCAGCAAGGGCAACATCCACGAGGGCTACGCAGCCAACGAGTCCAAGGACCTGGGCAGCTCCTGCTGAGGATAGGGTCGCCTGCGTGAGTCGGGTCGTAGCAGTGGTGGTGACGTGGAACCGTCGAGCCCTGCTGGAGCGGATCGTCCGTGCGGTCGATGCGCAGACCCGGCTGCCCGACGAGCTCGTCGTGGTCGACAACGCATCCACCGACGGGTCGGTCGAGATGGTCAAGGGCCTCGATCTGCGGGTGCCCCTGACTGTCGTCGCCCTGCCGACCAACACCGGTGGTGCGGGCGGGTTCCACGCCGGGCTGGTGGCCGCCGTCGACGGTGACGCCGACCTGGTCTGGCTGATGGACGACGACGGTCTGCCGCCGACCGACTGCCTGGAGACCCTGCTGGCCTACGACGGGCAGCTGGACTTCTGGGGGCCGGCGGTCGTGGCCGAGCAGGACCGCTCCCGGCTCTGCTTCCCGATCCGCCTCCCGGGCCGCGCGACCGTCGTGCACGACCTCGCCGACGTCGAGCGGGCAGCGGTCGACGGGCTGGTCAAGGACGTCGTGATCCCGTTCAACGGCGTGCTGGTCACGCGCGACCTGGTCGACCGGATCGGCCTGCCCCGGCAGGAGTTCTTCATCTGGGGCGACGACGTGGAGTACCTCTGGCGGGCCAAGGGGGCGGGCGCCCGCGTCGCCACCGTCGCGGGCTCGCACTTCCTCCACCCGGCCACCGACGACCTGGGCACGCCCATGGCGTTCGGGCGTACGACGTACAACCACTCGCCGAGCGACCTCAAGCACTACTGCCTCGTGCGCAACAACATCACCAACCTGCGGGAGTACGTCGGCCGGCTCGGCGTGCTGGCGTTCGTGCTCAAGACGATCTGGTTCTACCTCTTCACCAAGCCCAGCCTGAAGCGGCTCCGGCTCAGCGCGGACGCGGCGAGAGCCGCACGCAAGGGCGACTTCACGGGGCACCGGAGGTTCCTCCAGTGAGTGGTTTCGAGGCTCGCCCTGCACGCGCCTCAACCAACGTCAGGGTCGCGGTCGTGATCGTGACCTTCAACCGCGCCGACCTGCTCAGCCGGTGTCTCGACGGGCTAGCCGCGAGCACGAGGAAGCCGGACGCGGTCATCGTGGTCAACAACGCGAGCGAGGACCACACGCGCGAGGTGCTCGACGACTACTCCGGGCTGGCGCTCCAGCCGCTCCACTCCGAGGAGAACCTCGGCGGGGCCGGCGGGTTCCACCTCGGGGTGCAGGCAGCCTACGAGCAGGGCTTCGACCGGATCTGGCTGATGGACGACGACGTCGTGCCCGAACCCGGCTGCCTCGAAGTGCTCCTGGCCCACGACGGTCCCTGCCTGATGGCCGTGCGGGAGGACCTGGAGGGCAACCTCTGCGAGAAGGCCGCCACCAAGTTCGACCTGGCCAACCCGCTGGCCATCCGGCCCAAGCGGCAGTCGGTCGAGGACGCCTACGGCACCCGGGCGGCGATGCCCCCCGAGGTGCCGATCGACAACGTCGCCTTCGAGGGCTTCATGGTCAAGCGCGAGGTCATCGACGCCGTGGGGCTGCCCGACCCCGGGTTCTTCATCTTCTACGACGACGTGGACTTCGCCCTGCGAGCCCGGCGAGCCGGGTTCCCGATCGTGGCCCTTCGCGACGCCGTGCTGGTCCGTCAGCTCGACTTCAACCAGCAGCACGACATGCGCGGCTGGAAGGGCTACTACATGTACCGGAACCTCTTCGTGGTGCATTTCCGCTACGGCGAGAACGCGCTGGTCCGACTCAAGCCGTATCTGGTCACCCTGGCTGTGCTCCTGCTGACCCCGGTCAAGGGGCGCGCGGAGGCGGGCAACGTGTGGCGGGCGCTTCGAGACGCCCGTGAGATGGCGCACGCCGCACCCCCGCCGCCGCCGGGAGCACCCCCGGCGCCCGGATAGACTCGTCCGGGTTTCCAACAGGGAGTAGAACACGTGTCACATGACCTCGTCGTCGTCGGGTCGGGCTTCTTCGGCCTGACCATCGCCGAACGCTGCGCCAGCGAGCTGGGCCTGAAGGTCCTGGTGCTCGAGCGGCGCCGCCACCTCGGCGGCAACGCCTACTCCGAGCCCGACCCGGAGACGGGCATCGAGGTCCACGTCTACGGCGCGCACCTCTTCCACACCAGCAATGAGAAGGTGTGGGAGTACGTCAACCGGTTCACCAAGTTCACGTCGTACCAGCACCGGGTCTTCGCCAACTTCCAGGGCCAGGTCTACTCCTTCCCGATGAACCTGGCGCTGATCAACCAGTTCTTCGGCAAGAGCCACACCCCCGACGAGGCCCGTGCGCTGATCGCGGACCAGGCCAGTGAGATCGCCACCGAGGCCGCCACCAACCTCGAGGAGAAGGCGATCTCGCTGATCGGCCGGCCGCTCTACGAGGCGTTCGTCAAGGGCTACACCGCCAAGCAGTGGCAGACCGACCCGACCGAGCTGAGCCCGGACATCATCACCAGGCTCCCGGTCCGCTACAACTTCGACAACCGCTACTTCAACGACAAGTACGAAGGGCTGCCCGTCGACGGCTACACCGCGTGGCTGACGAAGATGGCCGACCACCCCAACATCGAGGTGCGGCTCAACACCGACTTCTTCGACCACCGCGACGAGTACGTCGGCAAGGTCCCCGTGGTCTACACCGGTCCTGTCGACGAGTACTTCGGCAACTCCGAGGGTCGCCTCTCCTGGCGCACCGTCGACCTCGAGTCCGAGGTCAAGCACGTCGACGACTTCCAGGGCTGCGCGGTGATGAACTACAACGACCAGTCGGTGCCCTACACCCGCATCCACGAGTTCAAGCACTTCCACCCCGAGCGCACCTACCTGCCCGGCAAGACGGTGATCGTGCACGAGTACTCCCGCTTCGCCACCGACGACGACGAGCCGTACTACCCGGTCAACACCGCCGAGGACCGCGCCAAGCTGCTGAAGTACCGCGAGCTGGCGAAGAAGGAGAAGGACGTGCTGTTCGGCGGCCGCCTCGGCACCTACAAGTACCTCGACATGCACATGGCCATCGGGTCGGCGCTCTCGACCTACGAGAACAAGATCAAGCCGCATTGGACCTCTGGCGAGGACATCGAGAGCGGAGGCTTCGCAGAGTGAGCACCCCGAGCACCACCCCCGGCCGCCGGCTGCTGCAGCGGCAGATCTTCCCCATCGACAAGGACACCGACGTCTTCCCGCTGTACGCCGACGCGGAGGAGGCCAAGCTCGACGCCGACCGCTACGAGATCGGCGGCAGCCGGTCGGCCAAGGACCTCAACAACGCGGCGATCAGGCAGTCGACCTCGACCGGGTCGGTGATCCACCCCGACCAGATCCTCTCGCGCACCTCGATCCGGATCCCGTTGGGCGACAAGCTCTCCTTCGGCACCTACTTCAACGCGTTCCCCGCCTCCTACTGGCGCCGCTACAGCGTGGTCAAGGAGGTCACCCTCACGATCACGGTGTCAGGTCGTGGCGCGGGCGTGACCGTCTACAAGTCGATGGCCAACGGCCGGTCGCAGCGGGTCGACGCGCAGCGGGTCGGCGACGAGGGCACCGGCACCTTCACCTTCGAGCTGACCCTGACGCCGTTCGTCGACGGCGGCTGGTACTGGTACGACGTCGTGGCCGGCGACGAGGACGCCGTCGTCGAGTCGGCGGAGTGGAGCGCCGAGGTTCCCGCGGACCGCATCCAGCACGGCACCACCGACATCGCGATCACCACGATGAACCGGCCCGACTTCTGCGCCAAGCTGCTCGGCCAGATCGCCGACGACGACAGGCTGCGTCCCTACCTCGACAGCGTGATGGTGATGGAGCAGGGCACCCAGCCGGTGACCGGGTCGGAGTTCTTCGCCGATGCCGAGAAGGCACTGGGCGACAAGCTGAAGGTCATCGTGCAGGCCAACCTGGGCGGCTCCGGGGGCTACGCCCGCGGACAGCTCGAGTCGGTCAAGAAGGGCACTGCGACCTACGCGATGATGATGGACGACGACGTCGTCTGTGAGCCTGAGGGCATCATCCGTGCGGTCACCTTCGGCGACCTGGCCCGCCGCCCCACGATCGTGGGTGGGCACATGTTCAGCATCTACTCACGCTCACGGCTGCACAGCTTCGGCGAGATCGTGCACCCGTGGCGGTTCTGGTGGATGTCGCCACTGGACACCTTCCCCGACTGGGACCTTGCGGGCCGCAACCTGCGATCCGCGCGGTGGCTGCACAAGCGCGTCGACGTCGACTTCAACGGCTGGTTCATGTGCCTGATCCCGCGTGTCGTGCTGGAGGAGGTCGGGCTCGGCCTGCCGCTGTTCATCAAGTGGGACGACTCCGAGTTCGGGCTGCGCGCGAAGGAGGCCGGCTTCCCGACCGTGACCTTCCCCGGCGCTGCGGTCTGGCACGTGCCGTGGACCGACAAGAACGACGCGGTCGACTGGCAGGCCTTCTTCCACCAGCGCAACCGCTTCGTGGCGGCGCTCCTGCACTCGCCCTACGAGCACGGTGGCCGGATGGTTCGCGAGAGCCTCAACCACCAGATCAAGCACCTGGTCTCGCTCCAGTACTCCACGGTCGAGATCCGGCACCAGGCCCTGCTCGACGTGCTCGCCGGGCCTGGCCGGCTGCATGCCGACCTGCCGACCAAGCTCGGGGAGATCAACGCCTTCCGCAAGCAGTTCACCGACGCTCAGCTGCAGCCCGACCGCGACGCCTTCCCCCACGTGCGGCGCGAGAAGCCGCCGAAGCGGGGCAAGGACGGTGTCGAGGTCCCCGGCCGGCTCGCGCAGCTGGTGACCGCTGGGCTGGCGCCTATCCGGCAGCTGAGGAAGCCCCGCCCGATGTCGCGTGAGTTCCCCGAGGCCGAGCTCACCGCGATGGACGCCAAGTGGTACCGCATCGCGAACTACGACTCGGCGATCGTGTCCATGAACGACGGCACCTCGGCTGCGCTCTACCAGCGTGACCCGGAGCGCTACAAGGACCTGCTCAAGCGCACGGTCGAGATCCACCGCCGGCTGCACGTCGAGTGGCCGCGGCTGGCCAAGCTCTACCGTGAGCAGCTCGGGGAGGTCACCTCGGTCGAGGCCTGGGAGCAGACCTTCGGCCTGACCCAGACCGCCGACGCCGAGGAACAGCAGTGAGCGAGTCACACCCGACCGGCTACGTCGTCGATCCCGAACGGGTGCCTGACGAGCCGCTGTCGCCGCCGTGGGCACAGGGCGGCCTGATCGACGTCTTCCGCCGTCGCTACCTGCTGAGGCTGCTGGTCGACAAGGAGATCCAGTCCCGCTACCAGGGCTCGGTGCTGGGGCTGTTCTGGTCCTACATCCAGCCGCTGGTGCGGTTCCTCATGTACTTCCTGGTGATCGGGCTGGTGCTCAAGCTCCACGAGGACATCCCGAACTTCGCGATCCATCTGTTCTGCGGCCTGGTCTTCGTCAACTACTTCACCGAGACCTTCTCCTCCGGGACGCGCTCGATCCTGCGCAACAAGGCGCTGGTCAAGAAGATGGCGCTGCCGCGCGAGATGTTCCCCGTCGCGGCGATGATCGTGTCGGCGATCCACGCGTTCCCGCAGCTGGTGATCCTCACCGTGTTCTCGATCATCGAGGGCTACACCCCCAGCTGGGGCGGGGTCGCGGCCTTCGCGCTGGGGTTCGCGGTGCTTGCGCTGTGGGGCACCGGTCTCGCGATCCTGTTCTCGGCGTGGAACGTCTACTTCCGCGACTTCGAGAACGTCGTGTCGACGCTGACGATCTTCACGCACTGGGCCGTGCCCATGATCTACCCCTGGTCGAAGGTGGGGGAGTCGAGCCTGCCGGACTGGGCCAAGGAGCTCTACCTCGCCGACCCCTTGGCCGAGGCGGTGCTGCTGATGCAGAAGGCGTTCTGGTTCCCGACGTGCGACGACCCCGCGAAGGTGGCCTGCGAACCCTCACACGCCTTCCCCGACCACCTCTACACCCGTGGGCTGGTGATGGCTGCCCTGGGTGTCGTGTTCCTGGTCATCGCGCAGCGGGTGTTCGCCCGGCTCGAGGGCAAGTTCGCGGAGAGGCTGTAGCAGTGACCGAGTCCATCGTGGTGCGCAACGTGAGCAAGGAGTTCACGCTTCGCTACCACCGCACCATCAAGCAGATCACCGTGGCGGCAATGCGCCGCCAGGAGATCAGCGAGTCCTTCCTGGCCATCGACGACGTGTCGTTCACCGTCCACCAGGGCGAGTCGGTCGGCCTGATGGGCCTCAACGGCTCCGGCAAGAGCACGCTGCTCAAGATCATCAACGGCGTGATGAAGCCCGACCAGGGTGAGGTGCTCACCCGCGGCCGCATCGCCGGACTGATCGCCACCGGCGCCGGCTTCCACCCCAGGCTGACCGGTCGCGACAACGTCTATCTCAACGCCGCGATCCTGGGCATGACCGAGAAGGAGACCAACGCGAAGTTCGACCAGATCGTGGAGTTCGCCGACATCGGCAAGCAGCTCGACGTACCGGTCGGCAACTACTCCTCCGGCATGTTCGCCCGGCTCGGCTTCGCGGTCGCGGTCCACACCGACTCCGACATCTTCTTGATGGACGAGGTGCTCGCTGTCGGCGACAAGCCCTTCAAGCAGAAGTGCATCGAGCGGATGCAGGAGATCCGCGACGAAGGTCGCACGATGTTCTACGTCAGCCACTCGGCCCCGTCCGTCCGCAAGATGTGCGACCGCGTCCTGGTGCTGGAGGACGGCAAGCTCGGCTTCGACGGCAAGGTCGGCGCGGGCATCCGCTACGTCAAGTACGACGACGGTCTCGAGACCGACGACCCCGAGGCGGACGACTCCGCCGAGAGCGAGGCCGACGCCGAGCTGGGCGCCGACATCTAAGACCGCGGACAAACCGAAAAATCTCCTGCCAAATAATGATTTGGCAGGAGATTTCTTATTCCATCAGTGAATTACAAGGATGTAGTTCGGCAGAAGCCGTTGCAGGCTGGTGTTACTGGTGTGACATTTGGGGAGCAAGTGAAGCCTTGTGGACCCTAGAGAGAGCCCTGCTGATGAGTGAGACGCGAGATCGGTACGTCCTGTTGTGTCAGCAGGTCCTGGTCTTCGCGGTGGTCGCCGCCGTCGCCGCGCCCGCCGCGGGCGTCGTCACTCTCGACATCGTCTCTCCGTCCCGGCCATCTGTCAGCGAGTTCCGCACAGCGCCCGGCACGCCCGCCGGGCGCAACCCTGACAAGGACGGTTCCCTCGTCACCTCGGAGCCGGTGGTTCCGGAGGTCAAGGAGGTCGCTCTCACCAAGGTCGAGGAGCCTGCGCTGGGGACCCGGCAGCGGGTCCCGGCGACGCCGCGGCACGAGCGCATCGAGGGACGGCCGGCCGAGCTGGGTGCCCTGACCGAGCCCGAGGCCGTGCGCGGCTTCGCGACCGTCGGAGTGACGTGGGAGCACGGCGAGAAGGTGGAGGAGTCGGACCTCTCGGTCTCGGTGCGCACCCAGAAGGACGGTGTCTGGACCGACTGGGAGCAGCTGGAGTACCACGACGACCACCAGCCCGACCCCGGGAGCGCGGACGCGAAGAACAACCGCCCCGGCACCGAGGCCTACGTCGTGGGAGACGTCGACGACGTCCAGGTCAAGGCCGTGACCCCGGACGGCACCGTGCCCGAGGACATGAAGGTCGCGATCGTCGACCCGGGTGTCGCCGACGAGAGGGCGGTCGAGGAGCCGGCGATCGACACCGGCGAGCTCTCGTCTTACGAGCCCGACCCCGCGGACCCGGCCGATCCGGCTGACCCCGCCGACCCGGCGGACCCCGCCGACCCCGTCGGGGACCCGGCGATCACCCCGGTCGCCACCACCGCGCCGAAGCCGACGATCTACTCGCGCGCCCAGTGGGGTGCCGACGAGCGCATGCGCGACAAGAAGTCGCTCCGCTACGGCACGATCAGCGCCGGCTTCGTGCACCACACAGTCAACGCCAACGACTACACCAAGGCCCAGGTGCCGGCGATCCTTCGCGGCATCTACGCGTACCACACGCAGTCGCGGGGCTGGAGCGACATCGGCTACAACTTCCTCGTCGACAAGTTCGGCCGCATCTGGGAAGGCCGGTACGGCGGAGTGGACCGCGCCGTGGTCGGTGCGCACACGCTGGGCTACAACGACTACTCCTTCGCGATGTCGGCGATCGGCAACTTCGAGACCGCGCAGCCCTCAGCCGCGATGCTCGACTCCTACGCCCGGCTCTTCGCCTGGAAGCTCTCCCTGCACGGCGTGTCCGCCTCGTCGACGCGGCAGAAGGTCGGGAGCAAGTACTTCCAGGCCATCAACGGGCACCGTGACGCCGGCTCGACAGCGTGCCCGGGCAAGTACCTCTACGCCCAGCTCCCCGCGATCCGCAGCGCCGCGGCGAGGTACCAGACGACGTCGGCCAAGCCCGTCCCGCTGAACCGACAGCTCTCAGGGTCGGCCTGGGCAGATCTTGTGCTGCGCGACAAGGCGACCCAGCGGCTCACGGTGCTGCGCACGGGCGGACAGATCGGCTATGGGAAGCGCGTCGAGATCGGCTTCGGGTTCGGCGGCATGAACCTGCTCGCGGTCGCCGACCTGAACGGCGACAAGCGGGACGACGTGCTCGCGCGCCGCGCCTCGGACGGCGCCGCGTTCCTCTACATCGGCACGACCACGGGCAAGCTGAGGGGCCCCGTCAAGAGCTACCCGTCGCGCTTCAAGGGCTACGACACGCTGTTCGGCGCGGGTGACTGGGACGGGGACGGACGGCCGGACCTGGTGGGGCGCAAGCGCGCCGGCAAGAAGCTGATCCTGCTGCGCAACCGCGGTGGCGGTGTCTTCCGCACCAACGTGGTCCTCGCCACGGGCTGGGGCTACACGCTGACCACCGGCGTGGGCGACTTCAACGGCGACCGGCGCGTGGACCTGGTGGCTCGCGACTCTGCGGGGCTGCTCTTCCTGGTTCCCGGTGCGGCGGGCAACAAGATCAGCGGGCGCAGGCAGATCGGCGTCGGGTTCAATGCGGCAGACCTGATCTCCGGCCGCGGTGACGTCACCGGTGACGGCCGCGCCGACCTCCTCGTGCGGATGACGGCGACCAAGCTCACCCGGGTCTACACCGGTGACGGCAAGGGCGGTGTCGGCCAGTACCTCGGTCAGTACACGAACTTCAAGCCGCTCAACTGGGTCTCCGGCGCAGGCCAGTTCACCGGCACGCCGTACGGCGACGTCCTGGGCCGCAACGCGAAGGGCAAGCTGTTCGCCTACCCCTCGCGGATCGGCAAGAACGTCGAGCGGCTCGTACCCACCGCGACCTCGCTGGCCGGGACCGACCTGCTGATCAACGTCGGCGACTGGAACCACGACGGCCGGGGCGACGTCATGACCCGCGATGCCGCCGGCAACCTTCACCTGATGCTCGGCAACGGAGCCGACGGCTTCGCAGCGCCGGTCGTGGCGGGCACGGGATGGCAGAACGTCGACCAGGTCGTCGCCGTCGGCGACGTCAACGGGGACGGGCACGTCGACCTGATGGCGCGAGTCAAGAAGACCGGCGCCTACCGGGTGTACCAGGGCAACGGCAAGACCGGCTTCCTGGGCGCGATCGACGTCTACACGACGACGCCGACCGACCGCCAGGTCGGCGGCGGTCTGCTCGACGGTGACGGGCTCCCCGACTCGTTCCTGGTCAGGGCGGACGGCGCCTTGTGGCTGCATGCGGGCGGACGCAAGGTTGCCACGGGCATGACGGCCTACGACCTCGTTGTCCGAGCCGGCGACCTCGACGGTGACGGCAGCCAGGACCTCGTGGCGCGCAACAAGACCACCGGCACCCTCTACGTCATCCCGGGGACGAGCTCTGGAACCTTCGGCCCCGCACGCTTCCTGGCTTCCGGGTACGCCGGCTACGACCTGCTGGGCTGAGCAGGGCGGGCCCTACGCCCGCAGCACCGAGGAGGCACGCTCGGACTCCAGCTTGTGCTCCCACGACGTCTCGTCGGGGTTGGCGACCCAGACCGTGCCGCCGCCGCCCTGCAGTGGCCCGAGCAGGGTGGCGCTGCCGAAGTGCGTGCACGGGTTGACGTCGGTGATCAGCCGGTGACCGTCCAGGACGAGCTCGGCGCTCGCCGCGGCGACGATCAGGTCGCGCTGAGTGGTGTCGTCCCAGGCCGGGTCGTCTCCGATCGGCGAGTCGTAGGGGAGGAACGCATCGGGCTGCCCGAAGACGACCGCGCCGTAGTCGAGGACTCCCTCCGGGAGCGGGTCGACGAACCGTCCGCCCAGCGGTCGCAGCGAGATCGCGACGACCTGGGCAGAGCCACCTGCGTGCTTCTCGACGCTATCGGGACCGCACACGACGACGCCGGCGTCGCCGTCGGTCAGCGTGAGGCCGAGGGACCAGGCGGCACCGAGCCAGACCGGGCCGAGCCAGTGCGTGGGCAGGTCGACCGTGATCTTGTCGCCTCGGGTGAGGTCGAGCTCGTCCTGGGCCAGGCTGGCGGTCTTGGCCACCCAGTTGGCGTAGGTCGTGACCGACAGCTCCACCCGCTCTCCCGTCGCGTCGTCGTAGAACGTCACGAGCGGGCGGCCCGGGTCGCGACGCAGCTGCTCGGCGAGGACTGCGGAGAAGGTGACCACGGGGCCAGCCTAGGCGCACTGACGATCGAGGGGTTCTGAGAGGATCGCGCCATGGCGAACGTCGAGGCGGTCCTGATCTCCGGAGGGTTCGGGACCCGCATGCTGCCACTGACCGAGCGGCGCCCCAAGCACCTGCTCAACGTCGGCGGTGTGCCGTTCGTGGAGCACCAGATCACCAAGCTGGCAGCGGTGGGTGTGCAACACGTCGTGCTCGCCACGTCGTACCACGCGGAGAAGTTCCGCCCCGTGCTCGGCGACGGTGAGCGCTTCGGGGTGCGGCTGACCTACGTGCAGGAGGACGTCCCGCTGGGCACGGGCGGGGCGATCCGCAACGTGGCCGGCCACCTGGCCGGCGACCCCGACGGAGCCGTCGTGATCCTCAACGGCGACGTCCTCTCCGGACATGACCTCCGGGCGCAGCTGGCGGACTTCGACCGGCCGCGCGCCGGCTGCCGGGTCGACGTCTCCCTGCACCTGGTGGAGGTCGAGGACGCCAGGCCCTTCGGCTGCGTTCCCACCGACCCGGAGGGTCGCGTCACCGCCTTCGTGGAGAAGTCCGAGCACCCGGTGACCCACCAGGTCAACGCCGGCTGCTACGTCTTCCGCCGCGACGTCATCGACCGGATCCCTGCCGAGCAGGTGGTGTCGGTCGAGCGCGAGACGTTCCCCGGGCTGGTCGCCGACGGCGCGGTCGTGGTCGGCTACGTCGAGAACGCCTACTGGCGTGACGTCGGCTCGCCCGCGGCGCTGGTGGCCTGCTCGCGCGACCTCGTGCTCGGCGTCGCGACCAGTCCCGCCGTGCAGGCCAGCCTGGCCGGCGCGGCGATCCACACCGGTGCGAAGGTCGAAGGGGCTGTCGGCGGTGGTTCCGTCATCGCAGAAGGCGCCCGGGTCGAGCCCGGCGCCCGCGTGAGCGGCAGCGTCGTGATGGCCGGGGCCGTCGTACGCGCCGGCGCGGTGGTCGAGGACTCCGTGCTCGCGCCGGGCTCGGTCGTCGGTGCCGGTGCGCGGCTGACCCGCGTCACGCTCGGCGACGACGCGACGGTCGGAGACGACACAGCGCCGCAGCCGGACTCGAAGGTCGACTGCGGCGCCGTCGTCTAGCCGGGTCGTCTGATCAGACTGCGTTCTGCTCCGGGGCGTTGTTGCCGTCGTACTTCTCGGTGAAGTCCTGGACGACCGGTCCGCTGACCTTGCCGCAGTACTCCCAGACGCCCTTCTGGTTGTCAGGTCCGGTCCAGTGCGTCAGGGCGACGTGGGCCTCGTCGGGGAACGCCTTGCCGTCGGACTCGAGCCACGGCGCGATGATCAGCTTGTCGCCGACGGGGAACTTCGCCGCGATCGAGTTCAGGTCGTCCCTGGCCGCGGTGTCGTCGGCGATCGTCTCGTCGTACCAGAGGATCGTGTAGCCGTGCTCGAGGCTGTGCACGAGACGCTCCAGCGGCGGGCGGTCCTCGGCGGAGTACTGGTTCTTGATCTCGTCACCGCGCAGGAAGTTGCCGTCGTGCTTGCCGTAGGCCGGCGGTGCGTCGTCGTAGGGAACCTTGACTCCGGCAGCCACGTGCTCACCGCTGCCGGCGGCGTCCTCGGTCTTCTCCGGCTGGCACGAGGCGGCGGCCCGGCTCACGCCGATCTTGGAGAGGTCGCGACCCTCCTTGTTGCGCTGGTCGACCAGCTCCTTGGCCGCGAAGCCGATGATGACTGCACCCAGCACGAGGCAGATGCCCACGATGCCGAACGTGCGCCGGCGCTCCTGGGCCTGCTGCTTCTTGCGCATCTCTTCGACGACGGCACGGCGGTCCCGGTCCTTGGTCGACTTTGCCACGTGTGTGCTCTTTCCTGGCTGCTTGCGGTCGGGCGGGGGGAAGTCTACGGGTCCGGTCTAGGGCGCTGTCGGCTCGGGCGAGTTGGCCTTGGTGTACGTCGCGGTGAACTCGTCGACCACCTCGGCGCTGACCTTGGCGCAGTACTCCCAGACGCCCTGCATGTTGGACGGCCCGGTCCAGTGCGTGAGGGCCACGTGGGCCTCGTCTGGGAACGCCGGGCCGTCGTCCGCGGTCCACGGCGAGACCACGAGGTAGTCGCCGAGGGGGTAGTCGTCGGCGATCGACTCGAGGGCCCCCATCGCCGACTCGTCGTCGGCGATGGTGTCGTCGTACCAGACGATGTTGTAGCCGTGCTCGGTCAGGTGCACGATGTCCGGCACCGGCGGGCGGTCCTCGGCGCGGTAGAGGTTCTTCAGGTCCGGCCCGGTCGGGAAGCTGTCCCAGTGGAGGGCCGCCGCAGGCGGGGAGTCGTAGGGGACCTCCTGGCCCTGCGGCACGTGGTGGCTGCCTGACGGCGGGGGGACGAAGTCCTCGGTCACGATCGGACGGCAGCCTGCCTCGGAGCGCGACACACCGGTCGCGCCGGGCCCGCTGTCGTCGTCGCCCGAGCACCCCGCGGCCGAGGCCAGGAGCGCGGAGAACAGAAGCGTGCGTGCAACGAGGTTCACGGGGGCGAGTCTACGAACGCCGCTGGCGGAATCTGATGTTCTCGGCAGTTTCCTCAGCAACTTCCCAACCGTGGGCGTGCGCCGCCGGCAGCGCACGGGGGTCGCGGCGCGCCACGAGGGACTCCTGGTCGCGCCGAGTCTCGACGCCGAGGGAGGCCAGCGCCTGCTCGAGGACCTCGAGGGGCGCGGCGGCGCCGAAACCACGGTGCTCGTCGGCGAGGAGGGCATGCATGACGGCCTCGCGGGCGCCGTAGCCGAAGAGGTCCTGGGACTCCTCGCGCACGAGGGAGCTCGCGCCGGGGCCGTGCTTGCCGGGAGACAGGACCAGGTCTCCGAGGCCGCGGACGACTGCGACCGGGCAACCGGAGAGCTTGCCCTTGACCAGGTCACCGGCTCCGGCGATCTCGTCCGCGACCGCAGGCAGGGTGACCTCCAGCTCGTTGCCGTGAGCGTCGATCCGGCCGGCGTAGTCGTGGGCGACGTCCAGGCCGGCCGCTCCGATCGCGATGTCGGTCTGGCCGTGTCGCCAAGCCCGGCCGGCGGTGTCGCTGATGATCACCGCGACGTTGGGCTCGAGGGCTTCGCGCAGCGAGCGTGCTGAAGCGTCGGGGTCCAGCGGCAGGAGTACGACGGTCCCCGGCGCGGTGTTGGAGGCGTCGACCCCGGCACCGGCCATGGTCAGCCCCAGCCGGTTGCGTACGACGCGCGTGGCACCGCGGCGGGCGACCTCGCGGTCGGTCTCCTGCGACACCGCGAGCTCCTTGCCGATCGTCACGACGCGGCCCTCTGCCTTGCTGACGACCTTGCTCGTCACGACCACGACGTCCCCGTCGACCACATGGGGCGCGACCAGCCCGGCGAGGTCGGTGCCGGCCGTGATCTCGCCGATCCCCTCGACCGGAAGGACCGTGATCATGGGACGAGGCGGATCGCGGCGTCCGCCATCGCGGCCGTGGCGTCGAGGTCGGTCATCATCAGAGGCACAGCACGGCAGGCGATGCCCGCTGCCTCGACGGCTGCGACCGAGGACTCGTCGACGGTGTCGACCAGCCAGCCGTCGAGCACGCCACCGGCCGAGCGGGCGCCGTAGTGCAGGGCGACGCCGTCGGCACTGACCGGCACGCCGATGCTCTCCAGCAGCTGTTGCGCCATGCCACGCACGTGGGCTCCTCCGACGATGGGGGAGAGCCCGACCACCGTGGCCGTCGTGGCGGCCATGGCCTCGCGGACCCCCGGCACCCCGAGGATCGTGCCGACCGACACGACCGGGTTGGACGGCGGGAGGATCACCAGGTCCGCCTCCGCGATCGCCTCGACCACACCGGGCGCGGGCCTCGCGTCGGCGAGCCCGACGGGGATGACCGCCCGCGCGGGCACGGCTGCCTGGAGCCTGATCCAGTACTCCTGGAAGTGCACGACGCGCTGGCCGCTGGGCGAGTCCGCGTCGTCGATGGCGATGTGGGTCTCCACGCGCTCGTCGGTCATCGGCAGCAGGCGTACGCCGGGCTGCCACCGCTTGCACAGCGCCTCGGTCACCGCCGAGAGCGGGAAGCCTGCCTCGAGCATCTGGGTGCGGACCAGATGGGTGGCCAGGTCGCGGTCGCCCAGGCCGAACCAGGTCGGCTCCACGCCGTACGCCGCGAGCTCCTCCTTGGCGTGCCAGGTCTCCTCCTTGCGCCCCCAGCCGCGCTCGGTGTCGATGCCTTGGCCAAGGGTGTACATCACCGTGTCGAGGTCCGGGCAGACCTTCAGGCCGTGCAGCCAGAGGTCGTCGCCGGTGTTGGCGACCACGGTCACCTCCGCCCGGTCGATGAGGTGCAGCAGCCCCTGCAGGAAGCGGGCGCCGCCGACACCGCCGGACAGCACGGTGATCTTGGTAGGGGTGGGGGAGGACATGACCCGCTCTCTATCTGGCTATCAGCCGAACGGTCAACTTCGCGGGCGTGTCTGGACGTATACCAGAGATCCGCTTGACTTCCCGGAAGTGACAGGCGTGTAATTCGTCTAGTGTCATTCGTCAGGACGAACAGACGGTGACACCGCTGAAGGGAACGGAAGGAAACTCACAAGATGGGGGCCCGCAAGGGTCTCAAGGGTCGAAGGGCGGAAGGCCGTGCGAGAACTGTACGTGCTCGACGGGGACGCCGAGGAGTTTGGTTGGCAGGAGCGTGCGCTGTGCGCTCAGACCGATCCCGAAGCGTTCTTCCCGGAGAAGGGCGGCTCCACGCGAGAAGCCAAGAGGGTCTGCCTCACCTGCGACGTCCGAGACGACTGCCTGGAGTACGCACTCCAGCACGACGAGCGTTTCGGCATCTGGGGTGGGCTGAGCGAGCGGGAGCGCCGCAAGCTCAAGAAGCGTGCTGTGTAGGGGGCGACGCTGACGCGTTTTCCCTAGGTTGCATCGGGTGACCTAGGGTTTACCGCCGTGACGAGAGTGACGGCAGTGCTGGTCAGCCACGACGGTGCTCGTTGGCTTCCGGCCGTACTCGACGGGGTGTTGTCACAGACGCACCCCGTCGACGCGTTGGTGGCCGTCGATACCTCCTCGTCCGACGGCAGCGCCGACCTGCTGCGCGAGCGCCTCGGGCACGATGCGGTCCTCGCCGGCAAGCCTCGTGCACCCTACGCCGACTCGGTGCGGCAGGCGCTCGAGTCGCGCCCGGCAGACGGTGGCGCTGCAGACGACGAGTGGGTCTGGCTCCTCCACGACGACAGCAACCCGGCTCCCGACGCACTCGAGCACCTGCTGGCCGCGGCCGCGCCGGACATCGCCGTGCTCGGTCCCAAGCTGCGCGAGTGGCCGTCGCTGCGCCGCCTGCTGGAGCTCGGCGTCACGATCAGCGGCACCGGCCGGCGCGAGACCGGGCTCGAGCGGGGCGAGTACGACCAGGGCCAGCACGACCGCAAGCGCGACGTGCTCGCGGTCAACACCGCAGGCATGCTCGTACGTCGCAGCGTGCTCGAGACGATCGGGATCGACCGAAGGCTCCCGGTGTTCGGGAACGACCTCGACTTCGGCTGGCGAGCAGCACGGGCCGGGCATCGCACGGTCGTCGTGCCGGACGCCGTCGTCTTCCACGTCGAGGCCGCGCACCGGGGTGTCCGTCGCACGGACCTGACCGGCCGGCACTTCCACCGCGCCGAGCGGGAGTCCGCCCTCTACACGCTGCTGGTCAACGGCTCCGGCCGCGGCCTGCCCTGGCGGCTCCTGCGGCTCTTCGTCGGCAGCTGGGTCCGGATCATCGGCTTCCTGCTGGTGCGCTCGCCCGGCGAGGCGTACGACGAGCTCGGGGCCCTGGCCGCGACGTACCTGAGGCCGCACCGGATCATCGCCGGGCGAGCCGCCCGCCGCCGCACCGCCGCGGTGTCGCACAAGCAGGTCAAGCACCTGCTCGCGCCGACGTGGCTGCCCTACCGGCACGGCCTCGACTTCGTCAGCGACGTGGCCTCCGCGGTGGTCAACCAGGCGGCCGACCTCACCGCGGCACGCAAGGCCCGCGGCGCCACCGAGACCGGCCCGGTCGACGAGGACGCCGAGAGCCTGGCCGACGACAACGGCCTGGTCGCGCGGCTCGTGGTGAGCCCGATCTTCTGGGCGTTCGCCGGACTGTTCGTGGTCGCCGGCCTGGCGACCCGCGGACACCTGGGCGACGGCATGCTCTCCGGGGGAGCGCTGCTGCCGCCGCCTGACGGGGTCGGCCACTGGTGGTCGACCGCTTTCGCCGGCTGGCACGACTTCGGCGTCGGGTCGACAACCCCGTCCGCGCCGTACCTCCTCCCGCTGGCCCTCGCCGGGACGCTGCTGCTCGGCAAGGCCTGGCTGGTCGTCGACCTGATCGTCTTCCTTGCCGTGCCCCTCGCTGCGTGGGGAGGCTTCCGGTTCCTGCGGCGGGTCACGGGCTCGTGGGCGGCTGCGCTGTGGGGCGGGGTCGCCTACGGTCTGCTGCCGGTGGTGTCCGGTGCCGTGCAGCAGGGCCGGCTGGGCACGCTCGTCACCGCGATCGTGCTGCCGTGGCTGGCGCACGCGGCGCTGTTCATCGTGACCGGCCAGACGGCTGACCGACGCTGGCGAGCGGCCTTCCGCGCCGCGCTCTGGCTCGCGCTCGCCGCTGCCTTCGCGCCGCTGGTCTGGCTGCTCGCAGTGGTGGTCGTCGTGCTCGCATCACTGGCTCCGGTGGTCCGCCGCGCCGCCTGGCCGCAGGCAGTCGTCGCGCTCGTCGTCGCCCTCGGCCTGCTGCTGCCCTGGGCGCTCCTCACCTGGCGAGACCACGGCCCGTCCTCCTGGCTCCTCGAGGCCGGCCGCCCGGCCTCGGACCTGATCGGCCCGCTGTCGGCGCTCGACGTTGTGCTCGGCCGCCCAGGAGACTTCGGGGCGCCCATCTGGGTCAGCCTGGGCATCGTTTTGGCCGCGGTCGTCGCGCTGCTGCGCACGGACACGCGTCCGCGGGTGCTCGTCGCCTGGTCGTTCGCGGTACTCGGGCTGGTCGCGACGGCCCTGCTGTCGGGTGTGCGTGTGGAGGTCGCGTCGACCGGCACCGACGAGCGGGTGTGGCTCGGCGTCCCGCTCCTGCTCGTGCAGGCCGCCGGCATCACCGCTGCGGCCATCGCAGGCACGGGGATCCGCCAGCAGCTCGGCGCCTACTCGTTCGGGTGGCGCCAGCCGCTGGGCGTCGCGGTGGCCGTCGTGGCGGTCGCCTCGCCCCTGGCAGGAGTCGCGTGGTGGGGCCTGACCGGCACGGACGGTGTCGTCGACCGGCGCGAGGTGACGGCGGTCCCCGAGTACATGACCGATGCCGCACGCGCCGACGTCGCCCAGGGCGTGCTCGTCGTACGCGGAAGCTCGCGGGCCGGCTACCGCTACCTGCTGCTCCGCGATCGAGGGCTTCGCATCGGCGACGATGGCGTGCTGCCGTCCGCGGAGGAGCAGCGGCCACTCACCTCGCTCGTCGGCACCCTCGCCTCGGCCCCGAGCGACTCTACGGTCGAGACCCTGCTGGGTCGCGGGGTCCAGCACATCTACGCGCCACGGCCCGTGGACCAGCAGCTCGCCGGCAACCTCGACTCGCTCAGCGGAGTCTCTCCTGCGAGCGCGCTCGCCGCGGGTGCGCGCGCCTGGAAGCTCGAGGGCACGCCGCAGCGAGCCGACGCCGACCGGGGCGGCCCCCTGCACGCGTGGCTGGTCGCGCTCGAGTGCCTCGGTGTCGTGGTCGCGGCGGTCTTCGCCGCACCGAGCCGGAGGAGGGAGACGCGGTGAGCGAGCCCACGTCGCGCGCCGGCGCCCGCCACGCGGAGCGCAAGCCGCGCAGGTCGGTGCCGACGCCTGCCGTCAGGCCGGGCTCCGGGGTCGTCGCCCTCGGGCTGCTCGTCGTCGCCGGGCTCCTCGTCCTCGTCACGCCCCGCGCTCCTGGCCCGGCCGACCGGCCAGCCGCTGCCTCGGGCTCACCCGTGCGCGAGGCGACCCTCGGCTGCCCGCGGCTCCTCAGCGCCCCCGAGCGCACCGAGGTCCGCTACGGCGTGGGCCTGGCCGACGACGACCTCGGCGGTGACGGCAGCATCACGACGACTCCCGGCTGGGCCATCGGTCTCGACCGGGGCCAGGTGACCGAGGTGGAGGGTGGCACCGAGCGAGGGCTCGTCGTGGAGGCCGAAGGTGGCAAGGCCCAAGGGCTCTTCGCCTGGCGCGCTGACACCGGGCCGACCGTCTCCGTCGCCGACTGCCCGGCGCCTCGTGCGAGCTGGTGGTTCACCGGCGCGGGTGCGGCCCTGGACCACGAGTCGACGCTGACGCTGGCGAACCTCGACTCCGGGCCGGCCGTCGTCGACGTACGCGTGCTCTCGCCCGAGGGCGAGTCCGACGTCAGCGAGACCGGCGGCAAGGGCATCACGGTGGCACCCGGAGCCCAGGTCGCGCTGTCACTCGTCGAGCTCGCGCCGCAGGCGGACGAGCTCGCGGTCTGGGTGCACGCCACCCGGGGGCGGGTCATCGCGGCGGTCAGCGACCGTCACGCCGAGACGGCCGGGGGCAAGCCCGGCTACGAGTGGCTGCCCTCCCAGGTGGGTCCCGCGCGCGTCGTACGGCTGTCGGGCGTGCCGGCGGCCGCGCGCTCGCGCACCCTGCTGGTGGCCAACCCCGGTGACCAGGTCAGCGTGCTCGAGGTCGAGGTGGCCGGGACCAACGGAAGGTTCGTGCCGACCGACCTGGGCGACCTCACCGTCGACCCGGCGAGCGTGCTCACCCTCGACCTCGGCGACGTGCTCAGCGGCGAGGCGTTCGCCGTGCGGGTGCGTGCGGACCGGCCTGTCGTCGCGTCGATGCGCTCGGTGCGCGCGTCCGCCGACACCGCTTACGCCGGAGCGGCGCAGCCCCTGCGCGAGCTCGCCGCCGCACCCGTGCTCGGTCGCACCCAGGTGCAGCTCACGGGAGGCTCGGGGGTCTCCAGAGTCCAGCTCACGGCGTACTCCGACGACGGCGAGCAGGTGAGCTCGACCCGCCTGTCGCTGGCAGCGCGCGCCATCGGCACCTGGGACGTCCCGCGCAGGGCCGCCTATGTCGTGGCGGTTCCGGTGCAGGGCGACGCCTACGGTTCGGTCGTCTACTCGGGCACCGGCCGGGCCGCTGCTGCCGTGCCGCTCCGCGACCTGCCGACGACGCTGCGGGTGCCCGTGGTTCAGCCCGCGTCGTAGCGCGGGTCGATCTCCTCGGGTGGGTAGCCGAGCAGCTCGGACAGCTGCTCGACCAGCACCGTGAACACCATCGCGGAGAGGTCCTGCCTGGTCTCGCAGCGCAGCTCGATGGGTCGCCGGAAGAGCACCAGCCGGGTCGGGGTCGAGCCCGAGCTGCGCACCACCGACGCGAGCGGGACGGTGTCGGCGTCCCAGTCGTCAGGGAGGAGCGGCGTCTCCTCGACGGCGAACTCCAGGTTGCCGAGCTCCTCACGCCAGCGCTTCTCCAGCTCGCTGACCACCGAGATCACCAGCTGGTCGAAGTCCTCGCGGTGGTTGCGGTTGCGGGGCACTCCGCGAGGGGAGAGCGGCCCCGGAAGCGTTGCCGGACCTCGCATGCCGCGACCATGGCGGTCCCGGCGATCACCCGTGCGAGGACCCGGCGTACTCATAGCCGCGAGCCTAGCCGTGCCCGTCGGAGCGACGATGTACCGTCTCCCTCGTGAGTCCAGTCCGTCGTTGCTCCCGCACCGCCTGCGGGCGCTCTGCCACGGCCACGCTGACCTACGTCTACTCCGACCAGACCGCCGTCCTGGGGCCGCTCGCGGTGTTCGCGGAGCCGCATGCCTACGACCTCTGCGAGGAGCACTCCGGCCGGCTGTCCGCGCCCCGCGGCTGGGAGGTGCTCCGGCTCGCGCCCGACCCCGACGCGATGTCACCGTCCAGCGACGACCTGCTGGCCCTGGCCGACGCCGTCCGCGAGGCGGCCCGGCCGCTCCCGCCCTCCGCCACCGTCCCCGCCGACGAGTCGGGCTCGCGCGAGGTCGGCCGCCGTGGGCACCTGCGGGTGCTCAGGGCCGTGGACGACTGATGTCCCAGCGCACCGTCCGCATCATCGCGCTGGTCTGCGTGGCGGCCCTCGTGCTGCTCGCGGGCGTGCAGCTGATCGCGATCATCGCCGGCTAGCTCGACCCTGAGCCAGGCTGCGCGCCGACCTGCGCGACGCAGCGCGCGGCCGCCTGCATGGCCAGTTCCGGTCCCCCCAGGAACCATCCCGCGGCCAAGGCGTCCCCGGCACCCGTGACGTCGACGACGTCGGTCGGCAGCGCCGGGCGGTGCACCCCGTCGAAGGTCGCGCCTCGTGCTCCCTGCTTGAGCACCAGGGTCCCGTCGAGCTCGCCTCCGCAGGCCGCCCACTCGTCCTCGTTGGCGAACACGACCGACGGCCGGAGGGCCTGCCACAGGGAGCGGAAGCGGTCGGCGCCGTACTCGCCGACCATCGCCGCGGACGCCAGGTCCACCGCCGTACGACGGCCCGCGGCCAGTGCGACCAGCAGGTCGGGAGAGGCCGACCGCAGCAGGGCGTAGCCCGACACGAACAGCCACTCGGCGTCGTCGAGCCAGGGGCCCGGCGCGACCTGGTCGAGCCACGCCGGGGCTCCGCCGTCGGAGGCCAGCGACCGGTGCCCGCCCGTCACCAGTGAGACGACCGCTCCGCTGCGCTCGACCGGCGGCCCCACCACGTCGATGCCGCGCTCGGTCAGCGCCGCGACGGCGAGCCGGCCGGACCCCGGCCCCTGCGGCCCATAGACGACGGCCGAGCCGCCGAGGGCGGTGACCCAGGCGGCGACGTTGGCTGCCTGACCTCCCGGCGCGAACGAGATCACGGCCTCGGTGTCGTCGTCGGTGACCAGCGGCTGCGCGGTGGAGACGATGACGTCGAGCATGATGTCGCCGACGCACGCGACCCTTGTCATCACTCAGTCATCACCCAGTCACCACCCGCACATCACCTAGCCTCCTGACATGAGCTCGATCGTGGTCGCCCCCGAGATCTCCGACGCTATCGCCTCCGGCGCCGGGGTCGTCGCCCTCGAGTCGACGATCATCAGCCACGGCCTCCCGACCGAGACCGCCGCGGAGACCGCCCGCGAGATCGAGGCGGCCGTACGCCGAGGCGGCGCGGTGCCCGCCACGATCGCGGTCGTCGACGGGAGGGTCCGCGTCGGGCTGGACGACGACGCACTGGTCCGGGTCGCCGAGGACGATGAGGTCGTCAAGGCGAGCACCCGCGACCTCGGCATGGTCGTCGCCCGGGGGCTGGTCGGCGCGACGACGGTCGCTGCCACGTCGTACATCGCGGACCTCGCGGGCATCCGCCTCTTCGCCACGGGCGGACTCGGGGGAGTGCACCGCGGAGCCGTCCAGAGCTGGGACGAGTCGGCCGACCTCGCTGCTCTCGCGGCCACCCCGGTCACCGTGGTCTGCGCGGGGGTGAAGTCCATCCTCGACGTGCCGGCGACCCTCGAGCGGCTGGAGACCCTCTCCGTCGTCGTGGTCGGCTACGGCACCGACACCTTCCCGGGCTTCTACATCCGTGACACCGGCCTCGAGGTGCCGTGGCGGGTGGACCGGCCCGACGAGGTGGCCGGGCTGATGCGGGCACGCGAGGCGCTGGGGCTGAACCAGGCCGTCGTCGTGGCCAACCCGATCGCGGTCGGGGACGAGATGGACCTCGAGCTCCACGAGCGCACCCTCCGGTCAGGGCTGGCCGCAGCCGAGGCGGCGGGAGTCCGCGGCAAGGACGTCACGCCGTACCTCCTCGCGCACTTCCACGAGCAGACGGCCGGCGCGAGCCTCGCGGCCAACGTCGCCCTCGTGCTGTCCAACGCCGAGCTCGCCGCCCGCATCAGCTGCGCGTGAGCCCGCTGGCTAGGGTTTCGCCATGCCCCCGACCACGGATCCGGCCAACGTCGACGCCGTCTTCAAGGCGTACGACGTGCGTGGGACCGTCCCCGACCAGCTCGACGAAGAGCTTGCCCGCAAGGTCGGCAACGCTTTCGTCCAGGAGACCGGGGCCGAGGGGTCGACGATCGTGGTGGGCCACGACATGCGTCCGTCGAGCCCTGCCTTCGCCCGCGCCTATGCCGAGGGAGCGGCCGACGCTGGGGCCGACGTGGTCATGATCGGGCTGGCGAGCACCGACCAGCTCTACTTCGCCAGCGGCCACCTGGGCTTCCCGGGCGCGATGTTCACCGCGAGCCACAACCCGGCTCAGTACAACGGCATCAAGCAGTGCCGCGCCTTCGCGGTGCCGCTCGGTCTGGAGTCCGGCCTCGCGGAGATCAGGGACCTCGTCGCCGACGACGTCTACCAGCAGGCGACCGACCGCGGCACCATCCGCGACCAGGACGTTCTGGCCGACTACGCCGCCTACCTGCTGGGCCTGGTGACCGTCGCGGGGCGCCGGCTCAGGGTCGTGGTCGACGCCGGCAACGGCATGGCCGGTCACACCGCACCGCCAGTGCTCGACGGCGTCGCCGACGTGGTGCCCCTCTACTACGAGCTCGACGGCACCTTTCCGAACCACGAGGCCAACCCGATCGAGCCGGAGAACCTTCGCGACCTACAGGCCCGGGTCCTCGCCGAGGGAGCAGACCTGGGGCTCGCCTTCGACGGCGACGCGGACCGCTGCTTCGTCGTCGACGAGCGCGGCGAGCCAGTGAGCCCGAGCGTGCTCACCGCCCTGATCGCTGCCCGCGAGCTCGAGGAGCACCCGGGGGCGACGGTGATCCACAACCTGATCACGAGCCGTGCGGTCCCGGAGGTCGTGGCCGAGCTCGGTGGCACGCCGGTCCGCACCCGCGTCGGCCACTCGTTCATCAAGGCCACGATGGCGCAGACCGATGCCGTCTTCGGTGGTGAGCACTCGGGGCACTTCTACTTCCGCGAGTTCTGGCGCGCCGACTCCGGCATGCTGGCCGCCCTGCACACCCTGGCTGCGCTGGCCGAGACCGACCGGCCGCTCAGCGACCTGCTCTCGGCCTACGACCGCTACGTCGCCAGCGGTGAGATCAACTCGGCTGTCGCCGACCAGCACGGCGTCCTCAAGGAGCTCGAGGCCACCTACGCCGCGACCCCTGGCGCCGAGCTCGACCACCTCGACGGGCTGACCGTCACCACGTCAGACTGGTGGTTCAACGTCCGAGCCTCCAACACCGAACCCCTGCTCCGGCTCAACGCCGAGGGCAAGGACGCCGCCACGATGGTCCAGGTCCGCGATGCGGTGCTGGCCCAGATCAGGAAGGATGCCTCGTCATGAGCGCAGAGAACGTCTCCGCAGAGCTGCTGGAGATCATCGCCTGCCCGGCCTGCCATGCCTCGCTGGTGACCTCCGGCCTGGAGCTGCTCTGCTCGGGCTGCGGACTCGCCTACCCGGTCCGGGACGGCATCCCGATCCTCCTCGTCGACGAGGCGCACCAGTCGCGATGACCGCCGTCTTCGACGACTCGCTGCTGGACGACGCGAACGCGCTCGCCCGGGCCGACGTCTGGCTGCGGCCCCTGGCGGAGGCCGGCGCCCGCGTTCGCCGTGAGGCCGTCGAGGTGGGAGAGGCGCTCGCCAAGGCGCTGGACGAGGCCGATGCCGAAGTACGTCCGCGTGCGGTGGTCGCAGCCGGGCCGGACTCGCGGCTGCTGCGTGCTGTCCTCGAACCGTGGTGCCCGGTGCCGTTCGTGGCGTGGCCGAACCCGTCGCTGCCGGGCTGGGCAGGCAGTCTCGACCTGGTCATCGTGCTGGCTCCCGAGGGGGGCGACACCGGAGCTGCGTCCGCCGTGGCCGAGGGCATCCGCCGCGGGTGCCAGGTCGTCGTCGCGTGCCCGCCGCGGTCGTTCGTGGCCGAGCACGCGCAGGGGCGGCACAGCACCGTGCTTCCCGCCGACTCCGGCGACCAGCTCGCGACCGCGGTCGTGATGCTGCAGTACCTCACACGCGTCGGCCTCGGCCCCGAGACCGAGCCCGAGGCGGTCGCCCAGGCACTCGACGACGTGGCGGTCTCGTGCTCGCCGTTCGTCGGGCAGGTGGACAACCCCGCCAAGATGCTCGCCATCTCGCTGGCCGACTCCACACCCATCCTCTGGGGCGGCTCGGTGCTCGCCGCGCGCGCCGCGCGGCGGATCGCCGAGTCGATCCGGCGCTCCAGCGGCCGCGCGGCCCTGGCGGCCGACGCCGAGCACCTCCTGCCGATCCTGGCCAGCGCGAAGCAGCGTGACGTCTTCGCCGACCCGTTCTCCGACGACGAGGGCGGGGAGCCCGGCCCTGCGCTGGTCATGCTCGACGACGGCGCCGAGGACGCGGCGATCCGCGAGGCCCGCGGCCGGCTGGTCGTGGCGGCCCAGGAGCGCGGCATCCGCGTGGAGACGATCGCGTCGCAGGCGCCCAACGACGTCGCGCGCTACGCAGCCCTCCTCGCCACCGGCCGTTACGCCGCGGCGTATCTCGGAGTCGGCCTCTCGGGCAGGGAGAGCTCGTGAGCGGCGGCCTGTTCGGACTTCTCGACGACATCGCGGCCCTCGCCCGGCTGGCCGCGGCCTCGGTCGACGACATCGGGGCTGCCGCGGGCCGGGCCAGCATCAAGGCCGCCGGGGTGGTCGTCGACGACACCGCCGTGACCCCGCAGTACGTCCACGGCGTGACCGCCGACCGGGAGATCCCCATCGTCAAGCGCATCGCGCGGGGGTCACTGAGGAACAAGCTCCTCTTCATCCTGCCCGCGGCGCTCCTGCTCAGCCAGTTCCTGCCGGACCTGCTCACGCCGCTGCTGATGATCGGTGGCACCTACCTCTGCTATGAGGGCGCCGAGAAGGTGTGGGCCGCGCTGCGCGGCCACCACGACGATGCGCCGGCGGCGATGGAGGGGCCGGACGCCGAGAAGACCGTCGTCGCCGGTGCCATCCGCACCGACTTCATCCTGTCCGCCGAGATCATGGTCATCGCTCTCAACGAGGTGGCCGACGAGCCGTTCGTCGCGCGCGCGCTGATCCTCGTCGCCGTCGCGTTCGGCATCACCGCGCTGGTCTACGGCGTGGTCGGCCTGATCGTGAAGATGGACGACGTCGGCCTGCTCCTGAGCCTGCGCGCCTCCACGGCCGCCCAGCGTCTGGGCCACGGCCTGGTCAAGGGCATGCCGATGCTGCTCCACGTGATCTCCGTCGTGGGCATCGCGGCCATGCTCTGGGTGGGTGGGCACATCCTGCTGGTGGGTGCAGACGACCTGGGGTGGCACGCCCCCTACGAGCTCGTGCACGACCTCGAGCATCACGCCCACGACTGGATCCACGCGATCGGTGGCGTGCTGGGCTGGCTGGCCAACACCGCCGCCTCGGCTGTCGCAGGCCTCCTGGTCGGAGCCGTGGCGGTCGTGGTCATGCACTTCCTGCCGTTCGGGCACGCCAAGGCCGACGGCAGCCACTAGGGGCTCCACCGGGCTCGGTCACCTGTCCCGGGCAGGTAGGCTGTGTCACGCGACACAAGGTTTGCGAGGGAGATCCCACCGAGCGCAGATGCGCCGCAAGCTGAAGACCTTCATGCACAAGGAACTCAACTCAATGGACTACAAGGTTGCTGACCTGAGCCTGGCCGACTTCGGCCGGACCGAGATCCAGCTCGCCGAGCACGAGATGCCTGGCCTGATGGCCATGCGCGCTCGCTACGGCGACAGCAAGCCGCTTGCCGGTGCCCGCATCGCGGGCTCACTGCACATGACGATCCAGACCGCCGTGCTCATCGAGACGCTGACCGCGCTGGGTGCCGAGGTGCGCTGGGCGTCCTGCAACATCTTCTCCACCCAGGACCACGCCGCGGCCGCGATCGTCGTCGGCCCCGACGGCACCGCCGATGACCCGCAGGGTGTGCCGGTCTTCGCCTGGAAGGGCGAGACGCTGGAGGAGTACTGGTGGTGCACCCAGCAGATCCTGCAGTGGCCGGGCGAGGGCCCGAACATGATCCTGGACGACGGTGGCGACGCCACGCTGCTGGTCCACCTCGGTCTCGAGGCGGAGAAGAAGGGCGAGGCGCCCGACCCCGCGACCGCGACCAGCCACGAGCAGAAGATCATCTTCGACGTGCTCAACGCCTCGCTCGCCGAGAGCCAGGACCGCTGGACCGAGATCGCCGGCGGCATCAAGGGCGTCACCGAGGAGACCACGACGGGTGTCCACCGTCTCTACGAGATGATGAAGGAAGGGTCGCTGCTCTTCCCGGCCATCAACGTCAACGACTCGGTCACCAAGTCGAAGTTCGACAACAAGTACGGCTGCCGCCACTCGCTGATCGACGGCATCAACCGCGCCACCGACGTGCTCATCGGCGGCAAGGTCGCAGTCGTCTGCGGCTACGGCGACGTGGGCAAGGGCTGTGCGGAGTCGCTGCGCGGCCAGGGTGCGCGCGTCATCGTCACCGAGATCGACCCGATCTGCGCCCTCCAGGCGTCGATGGACGGCTACCAGGTCGCGACCCTCGACGAGGTTCTGCCGACCGCGGACATCATCATCACCGCGACCGGCAACAAGGACGTCGTCACGGTCGACCAGATGAAGCGCATGAAGCACAACGCGATCGTGGGCAACATCGGTCACTTCGACAACGAGATCGACATGGCCGGCCTCGAGGCCCCCGGCGTGGCCGAGCGCAAGAACGTCAAGCCGCAGGTCGACCTCTGGACGTTCCCCGAGACCAACGAGGCCCGGGGCAACGCGATCATCGTGCTCTCCGAGGGCCGGTTGATGAACCTCGGCAACGCGACCGGCCATCCGTCGTTCGTGATGTCCAACTCCTTCACCAACCAGGTGCTGGCGCAGATCGAGCTGTTCACCAAGCTCGAGGATTACCCGATCGGCGTCTACGTGCTGCCCAAGCACCTCGACGAGGAGGTCGCCCGTCTCCACCTGGACTCGCTGGGCGTCAGCCTGACCAGGCTGAGCGACGAGCAGGCGTCCTACCTCGGCATCTCCGTGGAGGGTCCGTACAAGCCGGACCACTACCGGTACTGAGCCGGTAGCAGGCATTGCCTTGGGCGAGCAGGTGAGTCGGGGGAGGGTCCTCGTCGTCGACGACGACGCGGCACTGGCCGAGATGCTCACGATCGTGCTGCGCAACGAGGGGTTCGAGTCGCGCGTCGTCGCGACCGGCGACCGGGCGGTGGCGGAGTTCCGCGACTACCGCCCCGACATCGTGCTCCTCGACCTGATGCTCCCCGGGCGCGACGGCATCGACGTCTGCAAGGACATCAGAGCCGAGTCCGGCGTGCCCATCGTGATGCTGACCGCCAAGAGCGACACCGTCGACGTGGTCGTCGGCCTCGAGTCCGGGGCCGACGACTACGTCGTCAAGCCGTTCAAGCCCAAGGAGCTCGTCGCGCGCCTGCGCGCCAGGGTCCGGCGTACGACGGACGCGACTCCCGAGTCGCTGACGATCGGTGACCTGGTCATCGACGTTGCCGGCCACAGCGTGACCCGTGAGAGCACCTCCATCAACCTCACGCCACTGGAGTTCGACCTCCTGGTCTGCCTGGCGCGCAAGCCGTGGCAGGTGTTCACCCGTGAGGTGCTGCTCGAGCAGGTGTGGGGCTACCGTCACGCTGCGGACACCCGCCTGGTCAACGTCCACGTGCAGCGACTGCGGTCCAAGGTCGAGCACGACCCGGAGAACCCCGAGATCGTGGTGACGGTCCGAGGCGTCGGCTACAAGGCCGGTGGGAGCTAGCGGTGCAGCTCCGGCGGGTCGTGAGCATCTGGCGCCGTTCCATCCAGGCCCGCGTCGTCCTCTCCACCGTGCTGCTCTCGGCACTGGTGGTCTCCTTGGTGGGCTGGACGCTGATGCGCCAGATCACCGACGGGCTGGTCAGCAGCCGGGCCTCGACGTCGATCGGCGAGGCCACCCGCGGAAACCAGGAGGCCGAGCGGCTGCTGGGCGCGGCGAGCACGCGTGACTTCGACGCCCGCACGCAGCTCTCCGAGCTGACCAAGGCCATGGTGACCCGCGGCAACACCCAGGGCTACGGCGTGATGATCGCCGGCCCGATCTCCAACGGCACCAACCTCGGCAACGGGGGTGTCAGCCTGTCCCCGGGGCTGCTGGCGACCAGCGTGCCGGCCAGCCTCAGCACCAGCGTGCGCGAGCCGGCGCAGACCGGTGTCTCGTGGACCTACACGCGCATCCGCTACCGCGACGACCGCGAGCGGCCAGCCGTGCCCGGCGTGGCGGCCGGCTCCAAGCTGGTGCTGCCCGCCGACGGCGGGACCTACACGATCTACTACCTCTTCCCGATGACCGAGGAGGCCAAGACGCTGTCGTTGGTCCGGAGGGCCCTGCTGACCAGCGGCGCCCTCCTGCTGCTGCTGGTCGCCGGCCTGACGTGGCTGGTGACCCGGCAGGTGGTCACGCCGGTGCGCCTGGCCCGCCGGGTCGCCGAGCGGCTGGCCTCCGGGCGTCTGGAGGAGCGCATGCACGTGAAGGGTGACGACGACATCGCCCGCCTCGGCACCTCGTTCAACCAGATGGCGTCGTCGCTGCAGAAGCAGATCCGCAAGCTCGAGGACATGTCCGCCTCGCAGCGGCGCTTCGTCTCCGACGTGTCCCACGAGCTGCGCACGCCACTGACGACGGTCCGGATGGCCGGCGACGTGCTGCACGACGCCCGTGTCCGGTTCGACCCGGTGACCGCGCGAGCAGCCGAGCTGCTGCAGCACGAGCTCGACCGCTTCGAGGCGCTGCTCACCGACCTGCTCGAGATCAGCCGCTTCGACGCCGGCGCCGCCGTGCTCGACCTGGAGGACGTCAACCTCGCCGACGTCGCGCACCGGGTCGTGGAGTCCACGCGCGCGCTGGCGGACGCCAGGGGAACCCACGTCGTGGTTCAGCTCGACGGCGACCGGCCGTGCGTGGCGGAGGTCGACGGCCGCCGCGTCGAGCGCATCGTGCGCAACCTGGTCACCAACGCGATCGACTACGCCGAGAGCCGCGACATCGTGGTGCTCCTGGGTGCCAACGAGCACGCGGCCGCCCTCGCCGTACGCGACTACGGCGTCGGCCTGCGTCCTGGCGAGGAGGTCCGCGTGTTCAACCGCTTCTGGCGCGCCGACCCGGCTCGTGCCCGCACCACGGGTGGCACCGGCCTGGGGCTGTCGATCTCGCTGGAGGACGCCCGCCTGCACGGCGGCTGGCTGCAGGCCTGGGGTGAAGCGGGCCAGGGATCGCAGTTCCGGCTCACGCTCCCGCGCCGTGCCGGTGACCCGATCGTGAAGAGCCCGCTGCCGCTCGTGCCGGCCGACGCCGAGACCCATCCGGCGGGGGCGTCATGAGACGTCTGGCAGCCGCGGCAGCGCTCCTCTCCCTGACGGGCTGCGTCACCCTGCCGGTGGACGGCGCGGTGCATGACCGCCCCGAGTCCGCGGACGCCTCGCCGGCCGGCACCTTCGACTACGACCCGCCCGGTCCCCAGCCCGGCGACCAGCAGGCGGCCATCGTCAACGGCTTCGTGGACGCGCTGCGGGAGACCCCGCTGACCTTCACCGCTGCGCGTGAGTTCCTCACCGAGGAGGCCAACACGAGCTGGGCGCCGAACCGCCGCACGATCGTGTACGACGACGGGGCGATCACGACCGCCGTCGACGGGGTCGACGCCACGGTCACGCTGAGCACCAGCGTGCAGCTCGACTCGCGAGGGAGCTGGCTCGGCGACCCGACGCAGGGCCACGGTCTCCAGCTCGACCTACGGCTGGCCCGCTCCGGCGACAGCTGGCGGATCACGAACCCGCCAGACGCGCTGGTGGTCCCACGCAGTCACTTCGACACCCGCTACGTCCGCTACGACCTGCACTTCTTCGAGCCGTCGGCAACGCGCCTCGTGCCCGAACCGGTCTACATCCCGGCAGGCGGCCAGGCACCGAGCCTCCTCGTGTCGAGCCTCCTCGCCGGTCCCGACCCCGAGCTGCGCACGGTCGAGCGCACCTTCTTCCCTGAAGGGACCCGGCTCGAGGCACTGGTGCGGGTGGCCGGCGGCGTGGCCGACGTACGTCTCTCCGAGGAGCTGCTCGAGTCCGAGCCGGACCAGCTCGAGCTCTCGATGGCTCAGCTGGCCTGGACCCTGCGACAGGTGTCCGGCATCGAGCGCATGCGGGTCTCCGTCGACGGCACACCCGTGGACAACCGCACGGGTGCGTCCGTGCGGTCGCTCCAGGGGTGGACCAGCTACGACCCCGCGGTCCCCACCGCCGGTGCCGAGCTGTACGCGCTACGTAGCAGGGACCTCGTGGTCCTCGGCGAGCAGGAGACTCTCGCGAGCACGGCGTTCCGGTCCGACCCTCTGCGCTCGATCGCCGTCTCGCTGGGCAGCTCCACCGACGACGTCTCGGTCGCCGGGGTCACGGCCAACGGCCGGCAGGTCGTCTCCTCGGTGCTGCCGACGCTGGCAGGCACCGGCGAGCGGGCCCGGAGGGTCTACTCGGGCACCGACGTCCTACGCCCGGCCTACGACGCCTTCGGGCACGTCTGGCTCGTCGACCGCGTCCGCTCCGGAGCGCGCCTGGTGGTCATCGACGGTGGTCGCACGCGCACGCTCCGAGCGTTGGGCATCACCGGCGAGGACGTGACCGCGCTGGCACTCTCGCGGGACGGCACCCGGCTCGCCGCGATCGTCGACGGGCGGGTCGTCCTGGCGCGCGTCAGCCGGACCGAGATGGGACGCCCCATCCGCGTCCAGCCTGCGGTCGCCGTACCCCTCGAGCAGCAGGCCGAGGGCCGCGCGGTGGATCTCGCCTGGACCACCCCGGCCAGCCTCGGCGTGCTCGTGCGGCTCGGCCCGACCATCTCGCAGATCGTCTTCGCCAGTGTCGACGGGTCGTTCGCGCTGAACTCCGAGGTGACCGCCCTCGAGGCGCTCTTCGAACGCGCCGACCGCGTCGTCACCGCACCGGTCCCCGACGCGCAGGTGCTGCTCCCCTCACGGTCCGGGCCGATCTACCGGGTCTCCGCGACCGGCCAATGGGCCCCGGTCCCGGCCTACACCGGCCTCACCGCGCTCGCGTTCCCGGGCTAGTTCTCCACAGCACGTCGGCGGTCGCTCGGCCGAGCCTGGAGGCTGGGGGAGGCTGGAACGGTGATCGACCCGGCGCTCGACCTGTTCCTCGGCTCGGCGTGCGCGGCCTGCGGCCTGCCGGGCCGGTCGCTGTGCGCAGCGTGCGCCGCCGCCCTGCCGACCCGCGGCGTGTTGAGCATGCCGAGCCCAGCGCCGGAGGGACTCGCTCCGGTGATGGCGGCCGGCGCGTACGACGGCCCGCTCAAGGCGCTGGTCAACGCGCACAAGGAGCAGGGGAGGCTCGCGCTGGCCCTGCCCCTCGGCCGCGTGCTGGCCGGCGTGGTGGCCGACCTGGCGCCCGGCGGCGAGGTGACCCTGGTCCCGGTGCCGTCCAGCCGGCGCGTCGTACGCCGGCGCGGGCACGACCCGCTGCTGCGGGTCACCCGGGCCGCTGCCGCCTCGCTGCGACGGCAGGGGCGGGAGGCGCGGGTGTCCAGGCTGCTGCACGTCGTACGACGGGCGGAGGACCAGACCGGCCTGTCCGCAGCCGCCCGCCACGCCAACCTCGCCGGGACGATGCGTGCTCGTTCGCGTGGCGT
Organism: uncultured Actinomycetota bacterium; assembly: GCA_963765905.1. Classification (GTDB taxonomy): domain Bacteria; phylum Actinomycetota; class Actinomycetes; order Propionibacteriales; family Nocardioidaceae; genus SSC3. Next base: position 392,109 of record CAVXXY010000006.1, on the reverse strand, counting down.
GGAAGCGGTCGTGCTGGTCGACGACGTGGTCACGACGGGGGCCACGACGAGGGAGGCCCAGCGGGCGTTGGAGGCCGCAGGCGTTCAGGTGACGGGGATCGCGGCGGTGGCAGCCACCCGGCGGCTGCACTCACTACCGATTCGTCCGCAAGGCGACTAACGTCTCTGTATGGAGTCCGTCCGGGTCCGTGGTTGCGTCGGCAGGCGTGAGTCTGACCGGCAAGCCGATGCCAGTCGCAGGCGAAACGGTCCACGTAAGTTCCTGGGAGACCAGGGACGATCACGGTGCGGCTTAGACGTAAGTCCTGCCGCCCGCCCGGCGTCGGATGCGCTGGTCGCGGGCGAGAAGGTGAGTAGTGGCACCAAGCTGCGAGAGCCTCAGCAGGCGACTGTGGGGTCGAAGACCAGGTCGGCCGGACGGACTCCTTCTACTTCCCCCTTCTCCCTTTCGGGAGGTCGTTCCTAGGGGGTCATGCCCGATAACGCCAACCAATGGGAGGGCTTTGTGGACATCGTGGTCAAGAGCAGGCACTGCGAGGTGTCGGAGAGCTTCCGAGCCCATGCCGAGGAGAAGCTGGCGCGGCTGGAGAAGCACGACCATCGCATGATCAGGGTCGAGGTAGAGGTCGAGAAGGAAGCCAACCCGAGGCAGCAGGACCGAGCGGTCCGCGTGCAGCTCACCGCGTTCTCCAAGGGTCCGATCGTGCGCGCCGAGGCGCAGGCGGAGGACAAGATGGCCGCTCTCGACCTCGCTATGGACCGCATGGCCGGGCAGATGCGCCGCGCTGCCGACCGCAAGAAGGTCCACCGCGGCCGCCACGCCCCGCAGTCCGTCGCCCAGGCGCTGGCCGCAGTCTCCCCCAACGGCTCCGAGGCGGCCGAGGCCGACGACCTCGGCGAGACGATCCGGCAGGCCGGTCCGATCACCGTGCTGGGCGACGGCCCGCTCGTCGTACGCGAGAAGTCGCACCGAGCCGCCCCGATGACGCTGGACCAGGCCCTCTACGAGATGGAGCTGGTCGGCCACGACTTCTTCCTCTTCGTGGACAAGGAGAACGACCGGCCCGCGGTGGTCTACCGCCGAAAGGGCTATGACTACGGCGTCATCTCGCTGGAAGTGGGCTGACTGTTCGGCTGAGACGGGAGCGGTCCTTCAGGATTCCGGCCCGGTGACTAGTCCGGTCGTGCCATGATTCCTGGGTGAACGTAGGTCAGCAGCGCCCCAAGTCGGGCGGTGAGCCCATCCGCGTGGTCGTCGTCGACGACCAGGAGCTCTTCAGGCGCGGGCTGACGATGCTGCTCAACGTCGAGGACGACATCGAGGTCGTCGGCGAGGCGAGCGACGGCGCTGCGGCTGCCGACCTGGCCGCCGGCACGGTGCCCGACGTCGTGCTCATGGACGTGCGGATGCCCAAGCAGTCGGGCATCGAGGCGTGCCAGTCCATCAAGGACGTCGCCCCCAACGCCCGCATCATCATGCTCACTGTCAGCGACGAGGAAGCCGACCTGTACGACGCGGTCAAGAACGGCGCCTCGGGCTACCTCCTCAAGGACTCCTCGATCGACGAGGTGGCCCAGGCCGTCCGGCTCGTTGCCGACGGGCAGTCGCTGATCAGCCCGAGCATGGCGATCAAGCTGCTCGACGAGTTCAAGCAGATGTCGCGGTCCGACCGCCAGGCCGTGCCGACCCCGCGGCTCACCGACCGGGAGCTCGAGGTGCTGCGCTACGTCGCGCAGGGCCTCAACAACCGTGAGATCGCCAAGCAGCTGTTCATCAGCGAGAACACCGTCAAGAACCACGTCCGCAACATCTTGGAGAAGCTCCAGCTCCACTCGCGCATGGAGGCGGTCATGTACGCCGTGCGCGAGAAGCTGCTCGACATCCCCTAGTGCGTGTGGCTGCCGGGACTGTCGGCGGCCGCGGCTAGCCTCCCAGCATGGAGTCGCTCAGCACCGCTCAGGCGCGCCGGATCACCCTGGCCGCCCAAGGGTTCCTCGACAAGCGGCACGACCCGCCCACGATGCGCACGCTCGCGCGCACGGTCGAGCGCACCGGGGTGCTGCAGATCGACTCGGTCAACGTCCTGGCCCGCGCCCACTACATGCCGCTCTTCTCCCGCATGGGTCCCTACGAGGTCGAGCTGCTCCATCGCGCGTCGAGCGAGGCCCCACGACGCCTGGTGGAGTACTGGGCCCACGTCGCCGCCTACATGCCCGTCGACCTCTGGCCAGCAATGCGACCCCGCATGCAGCGCTTCGCGGTCAAGGGCCACGAGTGGGGCATGCAGCACAACCCCGACCTCGCCGCCTCACTCCTGGCGGAGGTCCGTGCCGACGGGGCCAAGACCGCGCGCGACCTCGATGAGGGCCTGCCGCGCAAGAAGGAGCACTGGGGCTGGAACTGGTCCGATACCAAGATCGCGCTGGAGTACCTCTTCCTGGCAGGTGAGCTAGCCGTCGCCCGCCGCAACGGCCAGTTCGAGCGCATCTACGACCTTCCCGAGCGGGTCCTCCCGGCTGCCGTCCTCGACGCCCCGGAGCTCGACGACGAGAACGCTTCTCTCGAGCTCGTACGCCGGGCCGCTCGCTCCCACGGCGTCGCGACCACCAAGGAGCTGGCCGACTACTACCGCATGGGCGTGGCCGGGACCCAGCTTGCGGTTGACCGCCTCGTCGACGCGGGTGAGCTCGTCGAGGTGGCGGTGGAGGGCTCCAAGCGCCGGGCCTTTCTCCACTCTTCCGCCCGGGTGCCGCGCACGGCCCGGGCCCGGGCGCTCCTGAGCCCGTTCGACCCGATCGTGTGGCACCGCGACCGCACCGAGCACCTCTTCGACTTCTTCTACCGCATCGAGATCTACGTGCCCGAGCCGAAGCGGGTCCACGGCTACTACGTCCTGCCCTTCCTCCTCGGAGACCGCATCGTGGCTCGGGTCGACCTGAAGGCCGACCGGGCCGGGCATGCGCTCGCGGTGAAGGGCGCCTACGCCGAGCCCGGCGCCCCGGCCGAGACGGCCGCCGAGCTGGCGGCAGAGCTGCGGCTGATGGCCGTCTGGCTCGGCCTCGACGACGTCACCGTCGACGCGCGGGGTGACCTCGCCGCGGCACTCTCAGGTGAGGTGCGCCGCGGGTGACGCGACCAGTGCCACGATCTCGTCGGCGGCAGCCGCGGCGCCTCGGCACTCGCGGATCCGATCGCCCAGTCGCGCGGCCGCCTCGCGGTGCGGCCCAGCGGCGACCAACGAGTCGACGACGGCCCTGATCTCGGCCACCGTCGCCTCGCGAGGGACGAACCGGCCGGCGCCGGCGGCCTCGACAGCCTGACCGACCATCGTCTGGTCGAGCATCGGGTGCATCGGCATGACCGCGAGCGGGAGCCCGTGCGCGAGCGCACGCATCGTGGTCGCATGGCCGCCGTGCCCGAACACCAGCGTCGCCTCGGGCATGAGGAGGTCGTGGTCGACGTACTCGTACACCTCGAACCCTGCCGGCACCCGCAGCGCAGCGGCGTCGATGACCGGCCCGGTGGTGACGACCACCCGTGCCGGCAGGCCCTCGAGCGCGTCGAGGATGTTCTGCATGGCCTCGGTCTGGCCGGGGAAGTTGTAGGTGCTGAGGCTGACCAGCACGCACGCGTCCAGCGTGTCCAGGTCCCGGGGCGGCGGCGCCGTCACGACGGGGCCGGTGAAGACCAGGTTCGACGGCCGCGGTGCGCTGCCGGCCGGGTCGAGGTCGGGCAAGGTCGCCACCAGCGTCAGCGGCGCCGCATCAAGCGTCTCGCGCGGTGCGTAGCCGCGTGCTTGCGCAGCCTGCCCGAACGGAGCCTGCAGCCAGCCGTTGCGGAAGTAGGCGTCGAAGAAGTGCTCGAGGGGCACATAGGTCAGCCCTTCCGCACGCGCGGTGGCAAGAGCTGCCAGCATCAGGCAGTCGACCACGACGACGTCCGTCGGCTCCCGGCGTGCGTGCTCGACGAGGTCGGCGGCGATGCCGGCGTCGTTGAAGATCTCCACCATGCGTTCGGGAGGGTTCACCTCACGGCTGGTGAAGGCCATCGCCCGCTCGTAGGCCTCGAAGGCGAAGCCCTGGGCCGTGACAGACGCACGGTTGCCCTCATGACCGAGGAACCTGACCTGGTGCCCGCGCGAGCCCAGCTCCGCTGCGATGCCGAGCGCCGGCGGGACGTTGCCGCCACCGTCCCAGGTGACGAAGAGGATGTCGGCCATGTCAGCCTGCTCTCTCCCCGGCGGCGGCGAGAACCGCGTGCGCCAGGGCCTTCATGCGTTGTTCGGTCTGAGCCCGCGTCAGCCGCCGGTCGCGCCGGAGCAGCTTCCACGTGTAGACGTCGGTGGCGACCACCAGAAGGTCGACCATCGCGTCGTCGTCGCCGGTGAGCGGTGCGAAGACCGTGCTCACCCATTCCCGGTGCATGCGCCGCCCGTTCTCGGTGAGCTTGCTGAGCTGCGGATCCGCCTGCTCCTGCGCGAGCATGAGCAGCGCGATGTCCCCGCGCACCTCGTAGTGGTCGCAGATCGCCCGAACCGCCGCCGCCAGGTCGCCGACCGGGGTCGCGCGCTCCGCAGCGATCCGGCCGGGCGCGTAGTCGATGTTCGCCTCGAGCAGCGCGGCGCGGCTGCCGAACTGACGGAGCACGGTCTGCACGCTGACACCGGCCTCGCGGGCGACGTCGTCGAGGGAGATCTCGACGAACAGGCGCTCGCAGCCCAGGCGGAAGAGGGCGTCCTGGATCCGCGTGCGGGTCTCCTGGACCGCTTGTGCCCGGGCCCCCATGTTGTACTTCCGTTTCGTTTTCATGTCAGTCTCAGTTGACATGAAAGTAGATTTGATGTCAAGAGGCATTCACATGAATTGAGGGGAAGCGGGTTCTCGGTCACGAGGCTTCGTCTCGCTGGGTAGAGTTGCAGCCGCATCATCCAAGAACCCCAGGGGAGCCCCGACCGTGCCTGCCATCATCGACAAGATCCTTCGCATCGGCGAGGGCAAGATCCTTCGGCAGCTGGAGACGATCGCCAAGGCCGTCAACGCCATCGAGGACGACTTCGTCAAGATGTCCGACGCCGAGCTCCAGGGCATGACCTCAGAGCTCAAGGAGCGGCTGGAGAAGGGCGAGACCCTCGACGACCTGATGCCGGAGGCGTTCGCCACAGTGCGCGAGGCCGCCAAGCGGGTGATCGGTCAGCGCCACTACGACGTGCAGATCATGGGTGGCGCAGCGCTGCACATGGGCAACATCGCGGAGATGAAGACCGGCGAGGGCAAGACCCTGGTCGCGACCCTGCCGGCGTACCTCAACGCGCTCTCGGGCAACGGCGTCCACGTCGTCACCGTCAACGACTACCTCGCCAAGTACCACGCCGAGTGGATGGGCCGCATCTTCCACTTCCTCGGTATGACGACCGACGTGATCCTGCCGCAGCTGACCAAGGAGCAGCGCCGCGCGGCCTACGCCGCCGACGTCACCTACGGCACCAACAACGAGCTGGGCTTCGACTACCTCCGCGACAACATGGCCGGCTCCATCGAGGAGTGCGTCCAGCGCGGGCACAACTACGCGATCGTGGACGAGGTCGACTCCATCCTGGTCGACGAGGCCCGCACGCCGCTGATCATCTCCGGTCCGACCCAGGACGAGGTGAAGTGGTACGTCGAGTTCGCCCAGCTCGCGCAGCGGCTGACCAAGGACGTCGACTACGAGGTCGACGAGAAGAAGCGCACGATCTCGGTGCTCGAGCCCGGCATCACCAAGGTCGAGGACCACCTGGGCATCGACAACCTCTACGACTCGGTCAACACCCCGCTGATCTCGTTCATGAACAACTCCATCAAGGCCAAGGAGCTGTTCCGCAACGACAAGGAGTACGTCGTCATGAACGGCGAGGTGCTCATCGTCGACGAGCACACCGGCCGCATGCTGCAGGGGCGTCGCTACAACGAGGGCCTCCACCAGGCGATCGAGGCCAAGGAGGGCGTGACGGTCCGCGAGGAGTACCAGACCCTCGCGACGATCACGCTGCAGAACTACTTCCGCATGTACGACAAGCTCTCGGGCATGACCGGCACGGCCATGACCGAGGCAGCCGAGTTCGACAAGATCTACAAGCTCGGCGTGGTCCCGATCCCGACCAACAAGCCGATGGCCCGCGCCGACCAGCCCGACCTGGTGTACCGCACCGAGGAAGCCAAGTACGACGCAGTCGTCAAGGACATCGCCGAGCGCAACCAGAAGGGCCAGCCGGTCCTGGTCGGCACCGTCTCGGTCGAGAAGTCCGAGCTGCTCTCCGGTCTGCTCAAGCAGCAGGGCGTCCCGCACTCGGTGCTCAACGCCAAGCAGCATGCCGACGAGGCCAAGATCGTGGCGATGGCCGGCCACAAGGGCGCGGTCACCGTCGCGACCAACATGGCCGGTCGCGGCACCGACATCATGCTCGGTGGCTCCGTCGAGTTCCTCGCCGACGCCGAGCTGCGCAAGCAGGGCCTGGACCCGGTAGAGACCAGCGACGAGTACGAAGCCGCCTGGCCGGCCATGGTCGAGCAGATCAAGGCCCAGGTCGCCGCCGAGCACGACGAGGTCCGCGACCTCGGCGGTCTCTACGTCCTGGGCACCGAGCGCCACGAGTCCCGCCGCATCGACAACCAGCTCCGTGGTCGTTCCGGCCGTCAGGGCGACCCGGGCGAGTCCCGCTTCTACCTCTCGCTCCAGGACGAGCTGATGCGGCTGTTCAAGTCCGACTGGGTCGACTGGGTGCTGACCACGCTCAAGGTCCCCGACGACGTCCCGATCGAGGCCAAGCGCGTCACCAACTCCATCGCCTCCGCCCAGGGCCAGGTCGAGGCGCAGAACTTCGACTCCCGCAAGAACGTCCTCAAGTACGACGACGTGATGGACCGCCAGCGCAAGGTGATCTACAGAGAGCGGCGCGCGGTGCTCGCCGGCGCCGACCTGCACGAGCAGGTGCGCTCGATGATCGACGACGTCGCTACCGGCTATGTCACCAGCGCCACCGACGGGTTCCCGGAGGAGTGGGACCTCGAGGCGCTCTGGACGATGCTCAAGCAGACCTACCCGATCTCGATCAAGCTCGCCGACCTCGAGCACGCGGCAGGCGGTCGCGAGGGCCTGACGCGCGAGTCGCTCATCGACGACGTCAAGACCGACATGCACAAGGCCTACGACGCCCGTGAGGCGGAGTTCGGTGACGAGGTCATGCGTGAGCTCGAGCGTCGCGTCGTCCTCTCCGTGCTCGACCGCAAGTGGCGCGAGCACCTCTACGAGATGGACTACCTGCGCGAGGGCATCGGCCTGCGTGCCTACTCCCAGCGCGACCCGCTGGTGGAGTACCAGCGCGAGGGCTTCGACATGTTCGGCGCGATGATGGACGGCATCAAGGAGGAGTCCGTCGGCTTCCTGTTCAACCTCGAGGTCTCCCTCGAGGAGGAGGACGAGGAGGACTACGACGACGAGCTCGTCCTCGAGGGCGATGGCGAGGACGACCACCACCCGCTGATCGTGGCGCCCGGCCTCCAGGCCCCCAAGGCCCCCGCTGCGCTGAGCTACTCCGCGCCGTCGGAGACCGGCGAGGTCGAGCGCCAGGGCGCGGCGCCGGCCAGCAACGCCGACGACCCCTACGCCACGGTCGGCCGCAACGACCTCTGCCCCTGCGGGTCGGGCAAGAAGTACAAGCGGTGCCACGGCGCTCCGGGCGGCCCGGACGGGCTGATCGCCGAGAGGCGGTAGTCCGCGAGCCGGGCCAGGCCTCGTCAGGCGAACTCGAGGGCGGTGCACACCCAGCGGTCGCGCCGGTACTCGAGCCTGGCGGCCAGTGCGCGTGACCGCTCCCCGTGTCGCAGGTGCACGCTGACCTCGGCGCGACCGGGGGAGGGCTGGAACACATGGACGCTGCGCACCTGCGGCCGGATCGCGCGGGTGCGGCCGGCGGGGCGCGCCAGCCGGACCAGCTGCACCCGTCGCTCGAGGTCGCGGTAGACGTCGCGGCTCGTCCACCGGACCAGCTGTGAGACGGGTCGGTCGCCGCCGATCGACTCGGCGGCCGCCTGGGCGAACCGCGCCGTCCAGGTCTTGACCTCGGCGTCGGAGGTCGACTCCAGACGCGAGCGGGTGCCCTCGTCGTACTCCGGGGTGAGGGGGATGCCCGGCGAGCAGCCGAGGTCGAGGGCGAGCGTGCCCTGGACCTCGTGCAGCGGGACGGTGTCGAACCCGTCGGATGTGGGCGGGATGAGGCGGGTGACGCTGGCCAGCCGGGTCGAGGGGCTCATCGGTCGCTTCCTTCGTGGGTCGGGTGCGGGAGGGTCAGACGCAGGCCAGGCCTGATCAGGTCGGGGTCGGGGCCGACCGCGGAGCGGTTGCGGGCGTAGAGGGCGGGCCACTCGGTGCCGTGCTCGCTCGCGATGCCGCTGAGCGTGTCGCCGGGCTTGACCACGACGCGGGCCCGCGGGCGAGCCGCTGCGCCCTCGACGCGGTCCGGCACGAGCAGCCCGTCGACGAGGCGCAGCTCGGCCACGGCTCCCGGCGGGTCCGCCAGGGCCGGCGCGACCAGACCGCCGGCCGCTCCGGCACCGCAGGCGCCGGCCACCAGCAGGCGGACCACGCGCGGCGCGAGGCGGCCGGCGCGACGGGTGTGGCCGGTGACCGACGCCTCGAGCGCGACCGCCGAGCCGGTGAGGGCCAGCCAGCCCCAGCTGACGAGCAGCAGCCAGGCCATGGCCGCGGCAAGCGCGGGCTCGACGCCCGGGTCGGCTGGACGCAGCAAGGGACCGGCCAGTGCCCAGGCGGGCCAGGCGCTGCACACCAGTCCGAGCAGCACGAGCGCGGCGCGGCCGCGCGCGACGGCGTACTCCATCTCAACCCCCGTATCTCGTTGTTTGACGCTGTTTGAGACATCTAAGGCTTGTTAAAGGGCTTAGTCAATCATTTGTCCACAGGTGTTGACAGCGATGGGGAAACGCCGGAACCCTCGCCTGGTGCGATGGGAAGAGCGGCTGCTGCGCGAGCTCGACGATCTGGAGCAGCAGGCGGAGGGACTGCACCTGGCCGAGCGGGAGGCCACGGTGGCCGAGCTGAGCGTGTCGGAGTACGCCGAGGTCGAGCTGTCCTCGCGGTTGCACGCGTCGCTGGGCCGCGAGGTCCAGCTCTGGCTGCGTGGCGAGGTGACGGTCACGGGCATGCTCACTCGCGCGGGTGCCGACTGGGTGCTGGTCACCAGCGGGGCCGTGGAGACCCTGGTCCCGCTGGCGGCGATCCTGCGGGTGCGAGGAGCCTCGGGCCGCACGGCTCCTGCCGAGGTGCGGACGGTCAGTGCGCGCCTGGGGCTCGGCTCGGCACTGCGTCAGCTCGCGGCCGGCCGCGAAGCCGTGGCGATCACGCTGGCCGACGGCAGCACCGTGCGCGGCACGCTACGCCGGGTGGGCTCGGACTTCCTGGAGGTCGCCGGTGAGGGCGGGGGCGTGGACCTAGTGGTCCGTGACGCCCTGGTCCTCGTGCGCCGCGGGTGACTCGGCCCGCTGCTCGTCGTACTTGGCGTACTGCCTCTGGATGTAGGCGTCGAGCTCCTTGACCTCGACGCGCCACTGGCCACGGCCGCCGATCTGGATGGCTCGCAGCTCGCCGGAGCGGATCAACGCCATGATCTGGGCGACGGAGGTGCTCAGCACCTCGGCGGCGTCGGCCGGGACGAGAAAACGTGGCTCCATGGCCGCAACTATGGCACTGTTTGATGTCGCTTCGAGGCGGAGGAGACGATTTGACTGTGGATAGCCTGTGGACAGGGCTTGTCAGGCGCCCGTTTCGGGTGAGGATGTCCCGGTGAGCGCACCTACTCTCTCTCGGACCCCCAGCTCTCCGACCGCCATCCGGCCGTCCCGTCCCGGCTGGCGCGACCCACGACTGGCGCTCGGCGTCGGCCTGGTGGCCCTCTGCGCAGTGCTCGGGGCGCGGCTGGTCGGCAGCGCCGACGACACCGTCGCGGTCTGGGTGGTGCGCGCCGACACCGTCGCCGGCGTAGCCCTGGACGAGTCCGACCTCGAGCGCACCCGGGTCCACTTCGACTCCGGGAGCGACGCAGACCGCTACCTCAGCGCCGACAGCGCGTTGCCCACCGGCACGGTGCTGACCCGCGCCGTCGGCGCCGGTGAGCTGCTGCCGACGGCGGCCCTCGGCGCAGCGACCGACCTCGACCTGGTCGAGCTGCCCCTCACCGTGGCGAGCAACGCCGTTCCGGCCACGGTCCGTCCGGGCGCAGTGATCGATGTCTGGGTGACGCCGGCCGATGACGAAGGCACCCGCAAGGCCACGCTCGTGCTCGACGACGTGTCGGTGCTGGCCCTCCCCGGGCCCGGCTCCTCGCTGAGCGTCGCCGCCGAGCGTCAGGTCATCGTCGGTCTGGACCGGAGCACCCAACAGGGCCTCGCCGACTCGCTGGCCCGGCTCGCCACGGGCACCGTCGTCATCACTCGGCAGGCCGGGCGATGAAGGTCGCCGTGCTCGTCGCCGCGGGTGGCGCCTCGTGGGAGGCCGCCGCGCTGCGCGTGCTCGAGGAGGCCGGCCCGCGGCTCGTGCTGCTCAAACGGTGCATGGACCTGACCGACCTGCTCGCCAGCGCCGGCACCGGGGCTGCCTCGGTGGCGGTGGTCGGCTCTCGCGTGCTGGGTCTCGACACCGAGACCGTGCTGACCCTTCGGCGGGCAGGCGTCTCCGTCGTCGTGGTCAGCGACGGGCCGCACGAGGCCGAGCGGGTCGAGCGGCTGGGAGTCGACCACCTGCTCGACGTCGCCGCTCTGCCTGACCTGCCCAGGGTCCTGGAGGGCGTCGCCCCGGTCGTCCTTCCTGCGGTCCAGCCGGAGCCCGAGCCTGAGCACAGAGGTGAGGTGATCGCCGTCTGGGGGCCGGCCGGAGCCCCCGGGCGTACGACGGTCGCGGTCGGCCTCGCGGCCGAGCTCGCCCACCGAGGTCGTGGCACCCTGCTGCTGGACGCAGACCCCTACGGCGGGGCGGTTGCCCAGCACCTCGGCGTGCTCGACCAGGTGTCAGGCCTGCTCGCGGGCGCGAGGCTCGCCAACGCCGGCCAGCTCGACGCCCAGCGGCTGGCCGCAGCGGCCCGCCGCGTCCACGACCATCTGCGGGTGCTCAGTGGGCTGCCGCGGGCCGACCGCTGGGTCGAGGTCCGCGCCGCGGCCTACGACGAGCTCCTGACCGTCGCCGCGACCCTGGAGCCCTACGTGGTCGTCGACACCGGCTTCTGCGTCGAGCGCGACGTCGACGCCTACTCCTCCGCGACCGGGCGCAACGCGCTGACGCTGACCACGCTCGAGCGGGCGGACCAGGTCGTCGTGGTCGGCGCCGCCGACCCGGTCGGGCTGACCCGTCTCGTGCGCGGGCTGCACGACCTCGCCGAGGTGCTGCCCGGGGTAGTCCCGGTCATCGTGGTCAACCGCATGCGAGGCAGCCTCGGCTGGTCGGACCGCGACGTCGCCGAGACTGTCAACGGCGTGGCTCCGGGTGCCGCGGTCCACTTCCTGCCCGACGACCGGCCGGCCGCGGACAAGGCGCTGATGGCCGGCTGGAGCCTGGTCGAGTCCGGAGACTCCGCCCTGCGACGGGCGATAGCGGAGGTGGCTTCGGCCTACGCCGACAGCAGCAGGTACAACCCGGTCACCGTGTAGAGGACCATCACCAGCAGCAGCGAGAGCTGTCCGGTGAGCTGGTGCCGCTTGGGCAGCAGCTTGATCGCTCGGTCGTGCGACGAGATGACGCCCAGCAGGTGTCCGCACACCACCGCGGTGACCTTGATGTAGGCCAGCATCGTCGGGTGCAGCGCGATGCCGTAGTTGATGACCAGGTCCGCGGTGCCGAAGTAGTCGTCGCCGCGCACCATCGGGTCGCTCAGCTTCTTGATGGTGTCCTGCCCGGACAGCACCAGGAAGCTCAGGTAGTGGGCGACCATGTAGCCGACGACGATGGGCACGACGGCGTGCGCCAGCTGGTCGGGGAGCCGCCACCTGCTGTGGTCGTCGCGCACGCCGGTGAGCATGGTCGCGACCGAGAACGTCAGGAAGACCGCGACCACGAACCCGAGCAGGCACAGCGTGTTGAGCACGGGCCGGCTCAGGTCGAGCGGGGGGTCGGACTGCACGACCTTGAGCCAGGTGGGGGACTCGCGGAAGCTGTCGTAGGCCGTGCTGCCGAAGAGCACGGACAGCACGCCGGTCAGACCCTGCGTGGCGGGCGTGCTGTCCAGGTTGGCCAGCGGGTTGCGGACCACCAGCGTGCCGTCGGCCGTGCGGCCGAAGACCGAGAGCCGACCCACCAGCGTCGAGAAGACCTCGAAGGGGTCCGCCGACTCGATCCAGCGGTCACCGAAGATCGCCGCGCCGATGAAGACGATCGCCACGTAGACCGCGCACCAGAGCCGTAGGTCCGCGAGGTAGGTCGAGCGCTCGTGCACCAGCTCCAGCCACACGAACGCGAAGAGCCCGAGGGCTCCGGGCCACAGCCCCACCCACGACGGAAGCCGGGCAACGCCGACCGACGGGCTGAGCCCAGTCACCTTGGACAGCAGCAGGTGGAGCGTGCGGATCGGGTTGACCGCCTTGTACGCCGGTCCGAAGAGGAGCGAGGCGGGCACGATCCCCACCCAGAGGAGCACGTAGACGACCCCGAAGAACGGGTTGGCCAGCAGGTCCGGGCCGGCGATGGCCGCCCAGGCGACGTAGGCGGTGAAGATCAGGCCGAGCAGGCGGATGGTCCAGGCGAACCACGTCGAGTCGACCACCTGGGCCAGCCGGGGGACGGGAAGCCCCTGGCGGGCACCGTCGAACCGCGGCGAGCGCCAGGCCAGCGCCAGCACGACGAACGAGAGAGTGATGGCCGCCACAGCACCTGCGACGGCGAGCGCGACAGGGATCGGGAGGTCTTTGCCTCCGCCGATACCGTGTTCGAAGATCATGCTCTGAAGGGCTCCTGGTTGCGGGTCCGTCGGCGAGACGGCGACAGGCTCGGTGTCGGAACTCTGGAAGAATCCCATGCCTGCCCAAGGATCTGCTGAAAGGGGGGCGGCGATGGCGGAGCGGCTTCGCCCCGGTGACCGCACGTTCTTCGAGATCGAGTCGCCGTCGACCCCGATGCACAACGCGACGCTGGAGATCTTCGAGCCCCCTGCCGACGGCTTCAGCTACGACCAGCTCGTCGCGCTGGTGGCCGACCGGCTCGCCTTCGTCCCCCGCTACCGGCAGCGGCTCGAGGCAGTTGCCGGGGGCCTGGCTGCGTCGGTCTGGCTCGACGACGACCGGTTCGACCTGAGCTACCACATCCGCCAGTCGGCCGTGCCGTCCCCGGGCACGATGGAGCAGCTGCGCAACCTGACGTCGCGCATCATCCCGCGCGAGCTCGACCGCAGCCGTCCGCTGTGGGAGATGTACTTCATCGAGGGCCTGGAGGGCGGCCGGTTCGCGATCCTGGTCAAGTCCCACCAGACCCTCGTCGACGGCATCGGCACCATCGACCTCGGGCAGGTCATCCTCGACGTCGACACCAAGAAGCGCGAGACGGTCTTCGACGACTGGGTCCCGCGGCGACCGCCGCCCAAGCCGCTGCTGTTCGCAGACGCCGTCGGCGAGGCGCTCCGCAAGCCTCCTGTGACCCCACGCAAGGTGATCCGCGGCATGGAGTCGGTGGTTCGCGCGACCGGTCCCCTCGGCCGCCGCTATGTCGACCTGCTGACCAACCGCAGGTCCGCGTCGGAGTCGCCGATCAACGCCGAGCTCTCCCAGCAGCGGCTGTTCTCGACAGTGCGCACCGGGCTCGAGGACTACCGCAAGGTCCGCCGCGCCCACGGCGGCACGGTCAACGACGTCATCCTCGCAACGGTGACCGGCGCCCTCCGGAGCTGGCTGATGACCAGGGGCGAGTCGGTCTCCAGCAGCGCGAGCCTGCGGGCGATGGTGCCGATGAGCGTGATCGACGGCGATCTCGAGCCGACCTCGCTGGGCTCCCAGGTCACCGGTCACGTGCTGAGCCTGCCCATCGGCGAGAGCAGCCCGGTCGTTCGTCTGCACCAGGTGTCCTACGCGCTCAAGGCCCACAAGGAGACCGGGGGAGCCGTCAGTGCGACCCGGCTGCTGCACGTCTCGGGCTTCGCCCCGACCACCTTCCACGCGCTGGGGTCCCGAGTCGCGGCGGCCTCCTCGCCCAAGGCGTTCAACCTCGTGATCACCAACGTCCCGGGACCGCAGTTCCCGCTGTACGCCGCGGGCGCCACGATGATCGAGAGCTACCCGATCCAGCCGCTCCTGCCCGACCACGCCCTGGCGATCGGCGTCACGTCGTACAACGGCTCGGTCTACTTCGGCCTCAACGCCGACCGCGACGCACTGCCGGACGTCGAGGTCATCGGCCAGTGCATCCAGGAGGCGCTGCAGGAGCTCGTCGAGTCCGCGTCGCCGTCGAGGCCGCGAGCGCCTCGTGGCCGCAAGAAGGCGGTCCCGACCAAGCGCGCGGCCACGTGAGGGTCTACCTCGCGGCGTCGCTCGAGCAGCTCGCCGAGCTGGTCGCCGGCCCAGTGGCGTTCCCGCTCGGGCACGCGGTGACCGAGGAGGTGCGCGCCGAGCTCGCCGACTCCGACGACGAGGAGCTCGAGTACGTCGTGATGGGGATGGCCGCCTCCGACGCGATCGCCCTCACGGCGGACCGGCCCCGTCGGGTGGTGCTGGCGGTCGAGACCGATGCCACGCCGACGGGAGCCCTCTCGGAGGTCTCTCTCCGCGGCCCGGTCAGCCTGGCCGACGTCGCCGCGGTGCACGTCGACGCCCCTGAGGCCGAGAGCGACGTCGCGGCGGCGGCTGCCCGGCCAGAGGACGACGCGCTGGCCGAACGGGCGCTGCGTCACGAGCTCGGGTGGCACGGCGTACAGGAGATTCCGGACATTCTCGGGCGTTGACCCTGGGCTGGGGAGGGCTCGACCTTGCACCCCGCGCTCGCGCCGGCCGACGGTCCATGCGGACCGTCGGCTGTCCGGCGTTCTGCGCCCGTCGCGGCGTGTGGCAACTAGGCTGGCAGCACCGTGAGCAGCCAGTCTGGGGAGTTCACCCGCTTCATCGGTCGACGACACGAGCTGTCCGAGGTCAGGCACCTCTTGGCCGGCTCGCGACTGGTCACGCTCACCGGCATCGGAGGCGCCGGCAAGACGCGTATCGCGCGCCGTGTCACCGCCGATGCCACGCGCTCCTTCCGCGACGGCGCGTACTTCGTCGAGCTCGCCGACCTGCACGACCCGAGCCTGCTGGGCCACACCGTCGCCGGCGCCCTCGGTCTCCAGGTGCAGGGCGCCCAGTGGGACCTCGGCCTGCTCACCGGCTACCTCCACGATCGGCACGTGCTGCTGACCCTCGACAACTGCGAGCACCTCGGGGCGGAGTGTGCTCAGCTGGTCGTCGCCCTGCTCGAGGGCTGCCCGGACCTCAAGGTGCTGGCCACCAGCCGGATGCCGCTGGGGTTGGTGGGGGAGGCCGTGTTCCAGGTGCCGCCGCTGTCGGTGCCCGACGCCGACCACCTCCCGCCGCTGGAGGGTCTGGGTCAGTACGAGTCGATCACGCTCTTCCTGGACCGTGCCGGCTCCGCCCTTCCCTCGTTCAAGCTGACCTCCGACAACGCCGAGGCGGTGGCGCGGCTCGTGGTCGCCCTCGAGGGCATCCCGCTCGCGCTCGAGCTCGCGGCGGCGCGGATCCGGGTGCTGAGCCCGGAGGCGATGCTCGAACGCATCAGCGACCGCTACCACCTGCTCAGTCGTGGCTACCGCGACGCGCCCTCGCGGCAGCAGTCACTGATCGCCTCGGTCGAGTGGAGCTACGACCTCTGCACCCCTGACGAGCAGACCATGTGGTCTCGGCTGGCCGTCTTCGCAGGCGGCTTCGAGCTGGATGCGGCGGAGGAGATCTGCTCCAGCGAAGACCTGCCCAAGGCCGCCATCTTGGACCTGGTCTCCTCGCTGCTGGACAAGTCGGTGCTGGTCCGCAACGACGACGTGGCCGTGCGCTACCGCATGCTCGAGACCATCCGGCAGTACGGCGTTGCCCAGCTCGAGGCCTCGGACGAGCACGACCTCTGGCGCCAACGTCACCGCGACTGGTACGCCGAGCTGGCGGCTCGCTCCGCGGCGGAGTGGGTCGGGCCCCACCAGGTGCGCTGGGTGGAGCGCCTGCGCAGCGAGCACCCCAACCTGCGCGCCGCCCTGGAGCTGGTCACCGTCAGCCCCGAGCAGGCACCCATCGGCTTGCGCATGTGCCACGACCTCGAGCAGTTCTGGATCTGCACCGGCCTGCTCAGCGAGGCCAGGCACTGGTGCGAGCAGGCTCTGGCGCAGGGCACCGGCACCGACGTGGAACGCTCGCTCGCGCTGCGCATCTGTGTCTGGTTCGCCTCTCTCCAGATGGACCTCGACTACGCCCAGGCCAGGCTCGACGAGGCCAGGGCCCTGGTGGAGCGGGCCGGAGACGACGTGGCGCTGGGCTACTTCCTCTACGGCGCGGGCATGCTCGCCACGTGGCAGGCCGACGTCGACCGCGGCGTACCCCTGCTGCTGGACGGCATCGAGGCCTTCCGCCGCGCCGGACACCTCAACGGCGAGGTGAACCTGCTCTTCCTGACCGGAATGTGCCTGGCGTTCGCCGAGCGCGCCGAGGAGGCCCGTGACCTCCAGGAGGCCTGCCTGGCGCTCACCGAGCCGCGCGAGGAGCTGTTCATGCGGTCCTACGCGCTCTGGGCGCTCGGGCTCGACGCGTTCTCCCAGGGCGACGTCGCCCGGGCGACCCGGCTCGAGCGTGAGGGCCTGCGGATGAAGGCGGCGGTCACCGACCATCTCGGGGTCGCGCTGATCACCGAGGCCCTGAGCTGGATCGCGGCGGCGGAGGACCGCGGCGAGAGGTCCGCGACCCTGCTGGGTGCCGCTGACGTCGTGTGGCAGCACATCGGCATGTCGATGACCGAGCTGCCCTACATCCGCGAGACCCGGGCCGTGGGCGAGGCCCTGGCCCGCGGCACGCTGAGCCCCAAGGCTTTCGAGCGCGCGTTCTCAGCCGGCTCCGCCCTGTCGAT
Organism: uncultured Actinomycetota bacterium; assembly: GCA_963765905.1. GTDB lineage: Bacteria > Actinomycetota > Actinomycetes > Propionibacteriales > Nocardioidaceae > SSC3. The sequence goes on along the minus strand of CAVXXY010000006.1, from coordinate 374,993 downwards.
CGACCAGACCCTCTCGCTGGCCCTGGAGGAGGTCGCCGAGGTGCCGGTGCGTGAGGCCAAGGCGGCCTCGCCGCTGACCCCGCGCGAGCAGGAGGTCGCCGAGCTCATCGGCGAGGGGCTGTCCAACCGCGACATCGCGGGCCGCCTGGTCATCTCCCAGCGCACCGCGCAGGGGCATGTGGAGAACATCCTGCGCAAGCTCGGCTTCACCTCGCGCGCTCAGGTGGCCGCCTGGGTGGCAGAGCGGAAGGCGGCCGAGGCCGGGGGTGTGCAGCGCCACCTGAGGGCGGTAGAGGGGTAACGACTTGGGCACGGGGGCCTTCGGATGCAAGCATCGGGACATGGACGCCATCACCACCCCTCCGGCTCCCACCAACGAGCCCAACCTCAGCTACGCGCCGGGCAGCGCCGAACGTGCCGCCCTGGAGCTGGAGCTCAAGCAGCAGGAGTCCGTCACCCTCGAGCTGACGGCCACGATCGGTGGTCGCAAGAAGCTGGGTGGCGGCGCCGAGATCACGGTGTCGCAGCCGCACGACCACCAGCACGTGCTGGGCACGCTCCGCGACGCGACCAAGGCCGACGCCCGAGCCGCGATCGCGGCCGCCAACGCAGCCGCCCCGGGCTGGCGCGACATGTCCCTGGACGACAGGTCCGCGATCCTCCTCAAGGCTGCTGAGCTGCTGGCGGGTCCGTGGCGTCAGCGGCTCAACGCCGCGACGATGCTTGGCCAGTCCAAGACGGCGTTCCAGGCCGAGATCGACGCTGCGTGCGAGCTGATCGACTTCTGGCGGTTCAACGTGCACTACGCGCGCCAGATCGTGGCCGAGCAGCCGATCGCCAACAGCACCGGCATCTGGAACCGCACCGACCACCGGCCGCTGGAAGGCTTCGTCTACGCGATCACGCCGTTCAACTTCACCGCGATCGCCGGCAACCTGCCGACCGCTCCGGCGCTGATGGGCAACACCGTGATCTGGAAGCCGTCCCCGACCCAGCAGGTCGCGGCCCATCTGCTGATGGAGCTCCTGGAGGAGGCCGGTCTGCCGCCGGGTGTGATCAACATGCTCCCCGGCCACGGCCGCGAGGTGTCCGAGGTGGCGCTGGCGCACCCGGACCTCGCCGGCATCCACTTCACCGGGTCCACCGCGGTGTTCCAGCACTTCTGGGGCACGATCGGCGCCAACATCGACCGCTACCATTCCTACCCGCGCATCGTGGGGGAGACCGGGGGCAAGGACTTCGTCGTCGCGCATCCCTCCGCCGACCCGGACGTCGTCCGAGTCGCGCTGCTGCGCGGTGCCTTCGAGTACCAGGGGCAGAAGTGCTCGGCCGCCTCGCGGGCCTACGTCGCGAAGTCGGTCTGGCGCAAGATGCGCCGGGAGTTCCTGGCCGAGGTCGACGCGATCGCCGTCGGTGACGTCACCGACTTCTCCAACTTCATGGGCGCGGTGATCGACGAGCGTGCGTTCGACAAGCACAAGAAGGCCATCGCGCGCGCGAAGCGCTCCTCGAAGCTCGACGTGGTCGCCGGCGGCGAGGTCGACGACTCGGTCGGCTGGTTCGTGCGTCCCACGGTGGTGGAGTCGAGCGATCCCGGCGACGCGATGTTCAAGACCGAGTACTTCGGGCCGATCCTGGCCGTCCACGTCTACGAGGACCGCGACTTCGAGTCGGTGGTGGCGCAGATGGAGTCGTTCTCGCCCTACGCGCTGACCGGGTCGATCATCGCCCAGGACCGCACTGTGGTCGCCTGGGCCCAGCACGCGCTGCGGTTCGCGGCCGGCAACTTCTACATCAACGACAAGCCGACCGGAGCCGTCGTCGGCCAGCAGCCCTTCGGCGGGGGCCGTGCATCGGGCACCAACGACAAGGCCGGCGCTGCGTCCAACCTGCTGCGCTGGACCTCCCCGCGCTCGATCAAGGAGACCTTCAACCCACCGAAGGACTACCGCTACCCGTTCATGTCCTGACCGCAGGGCAAGGCGCCCCGTTGGGCCACGGCACAATAGGAGTCCTCATGGACTCCCTGCTCCTCGTGCTCTGGCACCTCGGCCAGCTGCACGCCGTCGAGAAGGTGCTCGTCGGCGTGATCGCCTTCGGGCCGTTCGTCGTGCTCGCCTTCGTGGTCTACCTCGTGCGCAAGCGCGACCTGGCCGAGGAGGAGGCCGAGCGGCTCGCCGCCGAGAAGCAGGACGGCGACTGAGCGAGAGCAGCTCGCGTTGCCACGATGAGCGTTCATCTCATCGGCGGCGGTTGACCCGGCTGGCGCGAGGCTAGCTAGCGGTCTCCTGCCAGCCAAGCCTGCCCGGTGCGGTGCTCCCGGGTCAGGAACATCCTGAGCAGCCCCTCGATCAGACCCTCCAGCTTGCCGCCGACCAGCGGGATGCCGACCTTGAGGTCACCTTCGACCGTGTACGTCGTGCCCGTGCCGGCGGGCTGGAGGGCGATGTCGGCGCGCAGCTGGCCGGGCTTGCCGGGGATGGTCAGCTCGAGCTTGGCCGCCATGGGGGATGCCCACCGCTCCACCTGGTGCATGGTGATCGTCTCGCCCACGAGCTTGGCGGCGAAGGCCGGGATCTTGCGCACCCGCTGGGTCTGGTCGATGGTCACCGTGGTGCCCTCGACAGTCACCTGGTGGTCGACGGCCCTCACGGCCACGCAGACCTTCTCGCGGAACACCGGGTCGGTGAGCATGGCGTAGACGTCGTCCGGCCCGGCGTCGTACGACGCGGTGTGGGCGAAGCGCATCAGCGCTCACCTGCCAGCCACGCGACGCCGACCTCGTGCTCCTTGACGAACCCCGCCTTGGTCAGGTCGCCGACCAGCTTCTCGAGCTTGCCGCCCACCAGCGGCACCGACGCCCTCACGTCGAGGTCGTAGACCTGCGTCGTGTGACCGTCGCTCTCGCTGAGCGTCACGCTGCCAGTGATGTGCGTCGGCTTGCCGGGCGTCTCGATCTCGAAGGAGGCGGACGTGCCGTCACTGTCCCAGACCTCGGTGTGGATCGCCACGGTCGACTCGCCCACGATCTTCTTGGCGAACGACGGGACGCCCTTGACCGCCTGCTCCTCGCGGACGATGAGCTTGCCGCCGCCGAACGCGGCGCTGCACGAGATCGCATCGGTGGCCTGGGCGACCTTGTGCCGGTAGGCCGGGTCGACCAGCATCGCGAAGACGTCGGCAGCCGTGGCGTCGTACACGTTCTCGTGACGCAGTTTCATGCGGTTCATCATGGCGTATCGGCTCGACGTAGAGTCACCGGGTGACCACATCGTTCGGTGAGCAAGGCGGCCTCCTGACCTACGGCAGCTACCTCCAGCTGGAACGGCTGCTGGCGTCGCAGCAGCTCGAGTCCGACCCGCCGGCCCACGACGAGCTCCTGTTCATCACGATCCACCAGGCTTACGAGCTCTGGTTCAAGCAGCTTCTGCACGAGGCCACCGCGGTCCGCGAGGCGATGCTCGCCGGCGAGCTGTGGTGGGCCCAGCACCTGCTCCGCCGCATGCACGTGATCGAGCGGGTCCTGGTGGCACAGGTGGACATCCTGGAGACGATGACGCCGCAGGACTTCCTGGAGTTCCGCCAGCGGCTCGCCCCGGCCAGTGGCTTCCAGTCGGTGCAGTTCCGCGAGCTGGAGTTCCTCTCCGGCGCCAAGGACCCGTCCTACGTCGACCGCTTCCGCGGGCTCACCGACGACGAACGCAGCCGCCTCGCGCGCCGGCTGGAAGAGCCGACGATGTGGGACGCGTTCCTGCAGGTGCTGCGCAACCGGGAGCTACCCACCGACAGCGAAGACGCCATCAAGGACTCGGTGCGCCACACCGCCCACAACCGCAGCGAGTACGCCGACGTGTGGGCGCTCGCGGAGGCGCTGCTCGAGCACGACGAGCTCGCCGCGGCCTGGCGTGGCCGGCACGTGGTCATGGTCGAGCGGATGATCGGCACCAAGACCGGCACGGGTGGCTCGACGGGCGCCGACTACCTGCGCACCAGGCTCCCGCTGCGCTACTACCCCCTGTTGTGGGAGCTCCGGTCTGAGCTCTAGCCCGGGTTCACCAGCAGGCTGAACGTCACCGCCGCGCCGGCGACTGCGTTGGACGAGGCCGACAGGCCGCCCTGCTGCCCCGGCCCGACCGGACCGTTGCTGTCGCCCAGGACGGCTGAGATGTAGCCGCTCGGCGTGCCGAACGCGGAGGACCGCTGGGTGACTCCGCCGGGCAGCGTCCAGGACGTCGTCTCGCTGCCGCGGTCGGCCCAGTAGCTGACCAGCCACTGCTCGCCGTCCGGCGAGTTGACCGTCGGGGTCACGTGCGCCTGCGTGCTCGTCGTCTGCAGCGCCGACGCCGTCACCGAGAGCGGTGTGCCGGCTTGTGCGCCACGGTAGGCGGCGATCGTCACGACGCTCTTGCTGAACGCCGACGACGTCACCGTGATCTCGCTACCAGCGTCATTCGCGACTGCCGTGCGCACGTAGGCACGGCCTGTCGTGGAGTCCCCGGCCTGGCTCTCGACCTGGTTCCAGCCCGCCGGGCCGGTGAACGTCGGGGTGGTCGAGTTCGCCACGAAGAACAGCACCAGCAGGTCGCCGGCCTGGGTCGCAGCGGGGACCGTCGCCCGGTGGAGGGTGCGGTTGCCGGCGGTCGAGTTCGCCCCGATGAAGGCGAGCGGGTTCTGCTGGGCGGAGGGACTGACCTGGCGGGTGGTGACGTCAGTCAGCCCGTCGTCGTCTGTGACGGTCAGCGTCACGGTGCGGGGCCCCGCCGACGCGTAGGTGTGGGACCGGGTCGGGCTGGCGCCGTCGACCGTGTCGCCGTCACCGAAGTTCCAGGCGTAGTTGACGATCGAGCCGTCGGTGTCGTCGGAGGCCGTTGCGTCGAAGCTGCAGTTGAGCAGGTTGCAGTCGGTCGTGAACGACGCCGTCGGCGGGGTCTCCACCGGCTGCTGCAGCGGGGGTCCCTGGTAGAGGAACATCACCCGCGAGCTCCAGCCGCCGCCCGCCGAGGCGAGCGCGGTCGCGGTGCCGGCGACCGGGCCGGTGCCGCTCCAGTCCGCGACGTTCAGCGTCCCGCTCGTGTTGGCGAAGTACAGCTTGTTGCCGGCCACGAACGCGCCGCGCATCGAGGAGTACGAAACGCCTGCGACGGCTGCGCGGGTGAACCTCTGCTGCCCGACGATGTCCGACTCCGGCTCGAAGCCGCGGATGTACAGCGTGTTGTCTCCCGAGCGGGTGAAGTACATGCGGCCCTGGTGGTAGAAGAGGCTCGTCATCGCCGGCACGTCGGTGTTGTGCCAGGTGCCCTGGGTCGCCAGCTCGTCCGCGGTGTCGACCAGGACTGCGCTGCCATAGGTCACGCCGTCGAAGGTCCGCCGGGTGACGGTTCCGTTGGAGTAGCCGGTGTAGAGCGTCCCGTTGATCATGAACGCACCGACCGTCGAGCCCCAGCCCGTGCCGTTGGGGGCGACCGCGGTGGCGGTTACCTGGGTGCCGTTGAAGCTGCGGCGCTGCAGCTGGGAGCCGCCCACGTTGACGCGGTAGACGTCGCCCGGAAGGGTCAGCGCCGGCTGCGCGGGGAGCAGGTCACCGCCGGCCAGCGGGACGAACGCGATCCTGCGCCTGGTCTCCCCTCCGAAGGTGTTGGTGTCGGAGCCGACCCAGAGACCCTGGGGAGTGGCGATCATGTCCTTGACGCCGACACCGCGGGCACGGGTCGGGTTCCACGAGTACGGCAGTCCGTTCACGGTGTTCAGTGCCGCGATGCCCTCGCGCGAGACCGCACCGGCGCCGACGCTGTCACCGGCACTCGGGTTGTTCTGCCAGCGCTGGTGGCCGCCGACGTACACGACGTTGTTCGTCACCTCGACCGACCAGGTCGTGTCACCGCCGGTGTAGGCCGTCCAGGACGGGGTCTGGGTGGTGCCGACACCGCTCGACTCGTAGCGGGCGACCACGTCGCAGCCGCTGGTGCCGTTGTTGCTGCCCGTCGTGCCGCCGTAGGCGCCGGTGGTGGCGAAGACGAAGAAGGTGCCGTCGGGGGAGTACTCGACGTCGGTCATGTAGGTCTCGAAGCTGGACGAGCACGAGCTCTGGAACAGCGTCGTGTACCAGTTCGCGAGCGCGTACGTCGGCCCGCCGATGTCGAACATCGCCACCTGGTGGCGGTTGACGCCGTCGACCGTGCCGAAGTTGCCGATCGCGATCAGCCGGTTGTTGGTCGGGTTGGTGGCGATCTGCAGCACGTTGGTGGTCGTGCCCGCCTTGTGGGATCCCGCGATCACGCCGGTGAAGTAGGGGTCGCGCGCGCCGGTCGTGGCGTTGAGGGCCGCGAGCGCACGCTGGGCCACACCCTGCACGTGGGTGAACTTGCCGGCGATCCAGAGCCGGTTGCCGGTCACGGAGATGTCGCGGATCTGGCCGTTGAAGGTGCCGGGGCTGAACGCGGCGATCCGGTTGCCCGTGTTGACGTCGGCCTTGTAGAGGCGGCTCACCGAGACCGTCGCCCCTCCGGAGGTCACGCTGGTGAAGTTGCCGCCGATGTAGACCGACTGCCCGTCTGCGGCGGCCTGCACCTTGTAGACCGTGGAGTTCGGGTTGGGCACGAACGTCGTGCTGATCTGGCCCGTGGTGGCGTTGAACGCGAAGAGGTTGCGCCGGGTGATGTCGGTGGAGCTGCTCGCGTTGCGGACGGTGTTGAAGGTGCCGCCCACCACGATCATGTTGCCGACCTGGGTCATCGAGACGACCTCGCCGTCCATCACGTGCGGCGTCCAGTTCTCGGGGTCCTCCGAGACGATCGCACCGGCTTGTGGCGCGCTGTTGCCCGTGTCCGCGGCGTGGGCCGGAGCCGCCAGTCCGGCCGCTACGACTGCAGCTACGAACGACGCGACGATCTTCTTCACGACAACCCCCCATTGGTTACCGGTCCCGGCCAGACCCCCCGGCCATGATTCCTACTACCCGGTCTACCAGGGTGGGGCACGCCGACCTATAGCCCGTGTTGCCCAGGTTCGCTCGTAGCCCTGCCGAATTTGCCGCAGATGTCCGATTGTCACGCCGGAGATGGACGGGGAACGGACCCATGTTGTCCCGGATCGGCCGCGAGCAATAGTGTCGCTTCAAGGGCACAACGACGTGCCCGACGAACCGAGGAGACGCGTCGTGCCTACGTCGCTGGAGGAGTCCAAGAACGACCTGATCGGCAAGGCTGCCGAGCTGGCCGCGCACCGCAAGGGCACGGGCGGCCCACCGGCCGACACGGTCCGTCAGTTCCTGGAGTTCTACTACCGCCACGTCGCCTACGAGGACCTCTCGGGGCGCGCCGAGGTGGACCTCTACGGTGCCGCCGTCAGCCAGTACAAGCTGGCCGCCGAGCGCCCGCAGGGCACCGCCAACGTGCGGGTCTTCACGCCGTCGGTCAGCGAGCACGGCTGGTCGGCGGAGGGCCACACCGTGGTCGAGGTCGTCACCGACGACATGCCTTTCCTCGTCGACTCGGTGACGATGGAGCTCAACGCGCAGGGGCGCAGCGTGCACATGGTCGTGCACCCGCAGATCACGGTCCGCCGCGACGTGGCCGGCACCCTGCAGGAGGTCTTCTGCGACGACAGCGGGTCGGTCGCCACCACGGAGGACCACCTCGTGGCGCGCGAGTCGTGGATGCACATCGAGATCGACCGCGAGACCGAGGCCGACGACGTCGGGACCATCGTCGCCTCACTGCAGAAGGTCCTGACCGACGTACGCGAGGCGGTCGAGGACTGGTCGCGCATGCACGTGCAGGCGAGGGCGATCGTCCAGGACCTGACCGACAACCCGCCGCCGCTGCCGGCGGAGGAGGTGGAGGAGGGCAAGGCCCTGCTCGAGTGGCTCGCCGAGGACCACTTCACCTTCCTCGGCTACCGCGAGTACCGCCTCGAGGTCGCCGACGACGACGAGATCCTGCGCGCCGTGCCCGGCACCGGCTACGGCATCCTGCGCACCGACCAGGACATGTCCACCTCCTTCGGCAAGCTGCCGCCGCTGGTGCGTGCCAAGGCTCGTGAGAAGACCCTGCTCGTGCTCGCGAAGGCCAACTCCAAGGCCACGGTGCACCGGCCCGTCTACCTCGACTACGTCGGCGTCAAGACGTTCGACGAGAAGGGCGAGGTGGTCGGCGAGCGGCGGTTCCTGGGGCTGTTCTCGTCCTCGGCCTACACCGAGTCGCTGACGCGGATCCCGGTGCTGCGCCAGAAGGCCAAGCAGGTGCTGGAGGAGTCCGGGTTCGACCCGATGAGCCACAGCGGCAAGGCGATGATGGACGTCCTGGAGACCTACCCGCGCGACGAGCTCTTCCAGACGCCGCTCGAGGAGCTCGTGCCGATCGCGCAGTCGGTGCTCACCACGCGCGACCGGCGGCAGCTGCGGCTGTTCGTCCGCCGTGACACCTACGGCCGCTACCTGTCGTGCCTGGTCTACCTGCCGCGCGACCGCTACAACACGACGGTCCGGGAGCGGATCAGCAAGATCCTGCAGGACCACCTCGACGGCGACTCGATCGAGTACACCGCCCGCGTGAGCGAGTCCCTGCTCGCACGTCTGCACTTCGTCATCCGCCCGAAGCCCGGCGAGCTGATCGTGGACTTCTACGACGTGGCAGCGCTGGAGCGCAGGCTGGCCGAAGCTGCCCGGTCCTGGCAGGACGACTTCCTGACCGCGGTGCTCAGCGAGTTCGGCGAGGAGGAGGGTGCCCGGCTCTCCCGGGGCTACCTCGAGGCGTTCCCCGAGGCCTACAAGGAGGACTACCCGCCCCGCACCGGCGCGGTCGACCTCGGCCGGCTCGAGGCCATCGACTCCGGCGCGGCCGAGGGTGGAGCGGGCATGAGCCTCTCCTTCTACCAGCCGATGGACGCCGGGCAGGACGAGGCGCGGCTCAAGGTCTTCCGCATCGGCACGCCGCTGTCGCTCTCGCACGTGCTGCCGATCCTCTCGACGATGGGCGTGGAGGTCGTCGACGAGCGGCCCTACGAGCTGGCGGGTCTCGTGCGGCCGTCCTACATCTACGACTTCGGGCTCCGCTACAACCGGGCCATCCCAGAGGGCGGGCGTGAGCTCTTCCAGGACGCCGTCACTGCGGTGTGGGACGGGCTCAACGAGAGCGACGGGTTCAACGCGCTGGTGCTGGCGGCAGGCCTCACGTGGCGCCAGGCCACCCTGCTGCGTGCCTACGCCAAGTACATGCGCCAGGGCGGCACCCCCTTCGCCCAGGACTACATCGAGGGCGCTCTGCGCGGCAACGTCGACATCACGCGGCTCCTGGTCGACCTCTTCGAGGCGCGGTTCGACCCCGGCCAGCACAACCTGGCGGCGCACTCCGAGGCCAGGGTCGCCAAGACCGAGGAGATCGAGGCGCGCATCGCCAGGGCGCTCGACGACGTCGCCAGCCTGGACCACGACCGGATCCTGCGCTCCTACCTCACGGTGATCAAGGCGACGCTGCGGACCAACTACTTCCAGGCCGCCGAGGACGGCACCATCAAGCCGTACATCTCGTTCAAGCTCCAGCCCGATGCGATCCCGGAGCTTCCCGAACCGCGGCCGAAGTTCGAGATCTTCGTCTACTCGCCGCGCGTCGAGGGTGTCCATCTGCGCTTCGGCATGGTGGCCCGCGGTGGTCTGCGCTGGTCCGACCGACGCGACGACTTCCGCACCGAGATCCTCGGGCTGGTCAAGGCACAGATGGTGAAGAACACCGTGATCGTGCCGGTGGGCGCCAAGGGTGGCTTCTTCTGCAAGCAGCTTCCCGACCCGGCCGACCGCGAGGCGTGGATGGCCGAGGGCATCGCGTGCTACAAGACGTTCATCGCGGGCCTGCTCGACGTCACCGACAACCTCGTCAACGGGTCGGCGGTCCCCCCGCGCGCCGTGGTGCGTCACGACGGCGACGACGCCTACCTGGTGGTCGCGGCCGACAAGGGCACGGCGACCTTCTCCGACATCGCCAACAGCGTCTCGGTGGCCTACGGGCACTGGCTGGGCGACGCCTTCGCGTCCGGTGGCTCGGTGGGCTACGACCACAAGGCGATGGGCATCACCGCGCGCGGCGCATGGGAGTCGGTCAAGCGGCACTTCCGCGAGATGGGCGTCGACTGCCAGACCGAGGACTTCACCTGCGTCGGCATCGGCGACATGTCCGGCGACGTCTTCGGCAACGGCATGCTCCTCTCCGAGCACATCCGGCTGGTCGCGGCGTTCGACCACCGCGACATCTTCCTCGACCCGACACCCGACGCCGCCACGTCGTACGCCGAGCGCAAGCGGATGTTCGCGCTGCCGCGCTCGTCGTGGCAGGACTACGACAAGTCCCTGATCTCCGAGGGCGGCGGGGTCTACCCACGCACCGCGAAGTCGATCCCGATCTCCGAGCCCATCCGGCGGGCGCTCTCGATCCCCGACGTCGACGGGCAGGCGTGCACTGCACTGACCCCCAACGACCTGATCACCGCGATCCTGCTCGCCGACGTGGACCTGCTGTGGAACGGCGGCATCGGCACCTACGTCAAGTCCGAGACCGAGACGCACGCCGAGGTCGGTGACAAGGCCAACGAGCCGATCCGCGTCGACGGACACCAGCTCCGCGCGTCCTGCGTGGGCGAGGGCGGCAACCTCGGGCTCACCCAGCGCGGCCGCATCGAGTACGCCCGCTTCGGCTGCGAGGGGCAGGGCGGTCGCATCAACACCGACTTCATCGACAACTCCGCCGGCGTCGACACCTCCGACCACGAGGTCAACATCAAGATCCTGCTCGATGCGGTGATGGCCGCCGGGGACCTCACCGAGAAGCAGCGCAACGAGCTGCTGGCCTCGATGACCGACGAGGTCGGACATCTCGTGCTGCGCGACAACTACGAGCAGAACATCGCGCTGGCCAACGCCGTGGCCCAGTCGGCACCCCTGCTCCACGTGCACGAGGACTGGACCCGCCGGCTGGAGCGCCAGGGCCTGCTGGACCGGGCGCTGGAGTTCCTGCCCAACCGCAAGCAGGTCGCCGAGCGCATCGAGAACAAGCAGGGCCTGACGGCTCCGGAGCTGTCGGTGCTGATGGCCTACACCAAGATCGTCCTGGCTGACGAGCTGCTCGAGACCGGTCTGCCCGACGACCCGTTCTTGCGCTCGGACCTCTACCAGTACTTCCCGACCGCGATGCGGCAGACCTACCGCGAGCAGATGGAAGCTCACCCGCTACGCCGCGAGATCATCGTGACCCAGGTGGTCAACGACCTGGTCAACGGCGCGGGCATCACCTTCCACCACCGGCTCTCGGAGGAGACTGCCGCGACCGCCGAGGAGCTGGTGCGCGCCAACTTCGTCGCCCGCGAGATCTTCGGGTCACGGTCGCTGCTCGACGAGATCAATGCGCTGGACAACGAGCTCGACGCGGCGGTCCAGACGCACATGCGGCTGGAGATGCGCACGCTGGTCGAGCGCGCCACCCGCTGGCTGATCATCAACCGCAGGCCACCACTGGACAGCGAGGCGACCGTCGACTTCTTCGGCGTGATGGCCCAGCAGGTGCTGGCCTCGCTGCCCGAGCTGCTCACCGGTCGCGAGCTCGACGCCTTCGAGCTGCGACGGCAGCGGCTGGTCGACAAGGGGGTCTCCGAGGAGCTGGCGGCCCGGGTCGCCGTGCTGCCTCCGGCCTACGCCGTGCTCACGATCGTCGAGACCGCGAAGCGCGACGACGTCGACCCGCTGGCCGTCGCGCGGCTGCACTTCGCGCTCGGGGAGCGGCTGGGGCTGTCGGCGCTGGTGGCTCGCATCCTCGGGCTGCCCCGGGACGACCGCTGGCAGACGATGGCACGCGCCGCCCTGCGTGAGGACCTCCACGCCGTGCATGGCTCGCTTACCGCGCAGGTGCTCGCCCGCACCGACAGCGAGCAGCCGATCCCGGCGCGCATCGCGGACTGGGAGGAGGGTGACGAGGTGGTGGTCAGCCGTGCCGTCGCGACCCTCGACGAGATCTGCGCCGACGACAAGGCGGACCTGGCCCGGCTCTCGGTCGGACTGCGCGTCGTCCGAACGCTGCTGCAGTGAACCTGCTCCTCATCACCCCGGTCGCGCTCGCCCGCCGGGTGGCCAACCACCTGCCGGGCGTCTCCCTCGCGAGCCCCCTGCGGGGGCGCACGGTGATGGTCACTGGCGCGTCGTCAGGCATCGGCCGCGCCACGGCGCTCGTCGTAGCCGAGCGCGGCGGTGTCCCGATCGTGGTCGCGCGCCGCAAGGAGGAGCTGGTCTCGCTCGTCGAGGAGATCCGCGCCGGAGGCGGCACGGCCCACGCCTTCGTGTGCGACCTGACCGACGGGCCGGCGGTCGACCAGCTGGTCGCCGACGTGCTGGCCGAGCACGGGCACGTCGACTACCTGGTCAACAACGCCGGACGGTCGATCCGCCGGTCACTGGAGCTCAGCACAGACCGCATGCACGACTTCGAGCGGACGATGGCGATCAACTTCTTCGGCCCGGTGCGGCTGATGCTCGGGCTCCTGCCCGCGATGCGCCAGCAGGGGTTCGGGCACGTGGTGAACATCCTGTCGTGGGGCGTGCAGATCAAGGCGCCGAAGTTCACCGCCTACCTGGCTTCCAAGACTGCGCTCGACGTCTTCAGCCGGATCGCCGGCCGTGAGGCGTACGGCGACAACGTCACGTTCACCAACATCCGGCTGTCGCTGGTGCGCACGGAGATGATCGGCCCGACCGACGTCTACCAGCGGTCGCCGGCGCTCACCCCCGAGCAGGCGGCGGCTCGCGTCGTGCGTGCCCTGGAGGACCGGCCGATCACGATCAACACGGTCCTGGGCAACGTGGCAGAGGTCTTCAACCTGGTCGCGCCCAGGCTCTCCGACGCCGTCAGCCACCACGGCGCCAGACGGTTCCCCGACTCGAAGGCGGCCCGGCTGTAACGCTGCGCGGGCTCTCTCCGCTCCTGGGTATGACACACCGTCTCTGTCCCAGAGGAGTGCCTGGATGTTCACCGCCCCGTTGCGCCGCACAGCGCTCGTCGTCGCGCTGGCGACGGCATCGGCAACTCTCGTCGGAGGGACCGCGACCGCGGCGCCCCCGACCGCCACCTCGCTCGCGATCAGGACCGTGAAGCCCGCGGTCGCACCGGGCGGCACCACCGCCGTCACGGGCTTCCTCAAGGTCGCCGCCGGCGTCGCACCGGCCGGCAAGCCGGTCACCTTGGAGGCCAAGCAGAAGGGCGAGGACGAGTTCACGCCCATCGGGATCGCCCTGACCGGAGCCAAGGGCGGGGTCAGGCTCAAGGTCACCCCGGCGGCGACCACCCGCTACCGCTGGGACTTCGCCGGTGACGCGGCCAACCGCCCGTCGACGAGCGGCATCGCGACCGTCCGGGTGCGCATCGCGCAGCATCCGCCGCGCCGCCTCACCACGTCGCTGTCCATCCGCGCGAGCAAGCCGCGGGTCGGCTTCGACGGGACGGCCATGATCACCGGGCGGCTGCGGTCGCACCGCACGCCGCTGGTGCGGAAGTGGGTTCTGCTTCTCGCGAAGGCTGACGGAGCCACCAAGTGGTCCTTCGGAGCCGGCAAGCGGACCAAGCGACTGGGCAAGGTCCAGTTCACGGTCCGTCCCAAGGTCGGCACCAGCTACCGCTTGGCCTTCCTGGGCTCCCGGAACTTCCGCCCCGCCCGCAGCGCCGTCGTGCACGTGGCCGCCCGGCCTGTCAGGCTCCGCGCCACCGTGACGCCCAAGCTCGTCGATCCGGGTGCCAGCGCCATCGTCCAGGGCCTGCTCACCAACCAGGGAACCCCGTTCGGCGGACAGACCGTGGACCTGCGGTCGAAGCCGGCCGGCTCGGGTGACCCGTTCGCCACCGTCGGGACCGCCGTCTCCGACGATCTGGGACGAGTGTCGTTCACGGTGTCGCCGACGGCGAAGACGCGCTACGTGCTGTTCCACCCGCGCACGGCCGACGCTCCCGGTGCCCGCAGCCACGTCGTCACACTGGCGCTCAAGGCCTCCACCTCCCTTTCGATCCGCGGCCGCACCATTGCCAAGGGGTACGCCGTGAGCGGCCGGCTGCGGGGTGCTGGTGACTGGCTGAGGAACCGCTGGGTCGTGCTGCAGCGGCTCCAGGGCGCCGACTGGGTCGGTGTCGGAGCCAAGCGCACCGGCAGGGGCGGTGGCGTAGCCTTCCGGAAGGCGAGCGCGCCGGGCACGTCGTACCGGCTGCACTTCGCCGGCAACGCCCGCTTCGCGCCCAGCACCAGTGGCGTGGTGACCCAGTAACTACGCAGCCCACGAGCGCGCACGTCCTGTGCGTGCCGGCACCGAGAGGACGCTCGCTGACCCGACAGCAGCGCACCGATGACGTTCGTCGGCCCGGGCCTCGGGTGGCCCAGGCCGACGAACCGATGGATCGCGCCCTGGACCTTGCTCGCGCGGGGGACGAGCAAGGTTTCAGCGAGCTGTGGCGGACCCTGCACCCGCCGCTGCTGCGCTACCTCGCGGTGCGCGGCAACGAGTCCCCGGAGGACATAGCCGCCGAGACCTGGTTGCAGGTCATCCGCGACCTGCCGGCGTTCGTGGGCGGTGCTCCGGAGTTCCGGGCCTGGCTGTTCACCGTCGGCCGCAACCGCGCGATCGACCACGGCCGCGCCCGCGCGGCCCGGCCCGCCGTACCGGTGGCCGAGGTCGTGGGCAACGGGCAGGTACCGAGTGCAGAGCTGGAGGCGCTGGACCGCGCCTCCACCGAGTCGGCCCTGCGGCTGGTGGCCTCGTTGCCGCCGCTGCAGGCCGAGATGGTGATGTTGCGCGTGGTCGCCGGCCTGGACGTCCAGGCCGTGGCACGCATCGTCGGTAAGAAGCCTGGCACCGTCCGGGTGAGCGTCCACCGGGCGCTCCGCACGCTGTCGCGCGACCCGCGCGCACGTCAGGCGAACGAGGAAGGAACCCGTGAGCAGGCGGCACGGGAGGTGGTGGAGTCATGAACGAGCACGACGATCTCGGGGCCTGGCGGGACGACCCGCTGGTGCGGGCGCTGCGCGCTCCCGGCACCGAGGCCGAGCTGGCAGGCGAGAAGGAGATGGTCGCGGCCTTCCGTGCGGCGGCGCCACGCGGCACGCTGCGCCGGGTCATCGGCCGGCTCGGCGTGGGCGGCACCGCGATCGTCACCACGGTGGCGCTGTCCAGCGGCGTGGCGGCAGCGGCGTACACCCGCGTCCTGCCCGACCCCGTGCAGGAGATCGCCCACGAGGTGCTCGGTCCGATCGGCGTCCCGGACGCTCCTCCGCACAAACCCAGGCGAGAGGTGCGACGAGCCGTGGTGCCTCCGGTCCGCACGCCGAGCGCGTCTCCCTCCGCAGAGCCCACCGAGAGCGCCTCACCTCAGCCGCGCAAGCCGGGCGGACGACCCCAGGAGCACCCGGTCAAGCCAACGCCGACGCCGGACGCGACCGCGACCGCAGCACCGACCGCGCAGCCGACGGATGCGGCGACGCCTCCGGCCGAGCCGACGACCGACCCGACACCGTCACCCTCGGCGGAGCCGACGCCCAGCCCGACGCCCGACCCCACGCCGGCGCGGCGGCCGGCTCGTTCGGTCAGCATCGGCGCGTCCTCGACTCGCATCGGCGTCGGTTCGAACGTCACCCTGTCCGGTGTCGTCAGAGCCAAGCACGGCAAGCGACTCCGCAACCGCGAGGTGCATCTGCTCGCTCGGCGCTCCGGGCAGCTGGACTGGACCGAGGTCGCCTCGGGCAGCACCGGCCCGCGGGGCGGAGTGGCGCTGACCGCCACCGACCTCGGCATCACCACGACCTTCCGGCTGCGGGTGGGGGAGACCGTGCGCAGCCTGCCCGTACGGGTCGCGATCGTGCCGATCGTGGACCTGTCGTTCGACGAGGGCGCCACGCTGCGCATCCTCACGGTCGGAGGCCGGGGCGGAGACACCGTGGTCCTGCTGCGCCGTCAAGACGGCCGGCTCGTGCCGATCGACCGGGTCCTGCTCGACGACGCCGGCGCCGCCGTCGTCCCCGTCCAGCAGCGGGCGAAGGGCTACCGCCTCGTCGTGCGGCTGAAGGGAACGCGCGCACACACCCAGGCCCAGGCCCGCATCGCGGTCCCGCCGCGGGCCGACTGACCAGGCTCTCTAGGAGGCCTTCTTGGCGGCCTTCTTCGCCGGGGCCTTCTTGACGGCGGGCTTCTTCTCTGCCTTCTTGGCAGCAGCCTTCTTCTTGGGCTTCTCGGCCGCGGCCGGCTCGTCGACCTCCTCGCCCCGGGAGGTCTTGGCCGCTGCCACGCTCTTCTGCAGCGCGGCCAGCAGGTCGACCACCTCGCCGCTGGCGGCCGGCGCCTCGGGCAGCTTCTTGACCTCGCCGCCCTCGAGCTTGGCTGTGACCAGCGCCTGCACGGCCTCGGCGTAGTCGTCCTCGAACTCGTCGGGGTCGTAGTCGCCGGCCAGCGTCTCGATGAGGAGCTTGGCCATCTGCAGCTCCTGCGGCTTCGGCTCCTCTGCGTCGCCGATCGAAGCGAAGTCCGGCGAGCGGATCTCGTCTGGCCACATCATCGTCTGCATCACGATCACGTCGTCGCGCACGCGGAGCACGGCAGGCGTCATGCGCGTGCGCAGGCTCACGGTCACCACGGCGACGCGGTCCGCGTCGGCCAGGGCGTCGCGAAGCAGCGCGTAGGGCTTGGTGCCGGTCTTCTCCGGCTCGAGGTAGTAGGACTTCTCGAAGAGCATCGGGTCGATCTGCTCGCGCGGCACGAACTTCTCGACCGAGATCTCCCGGCTGCTGTTGGCTGGCAGCTCGGCGAGGTCGTCGTCGTCGAGGATGACCATCTGGCCGTCCTCGGTCTCGTAGCCCTTGGCGATGTCGGAGTAGGCCACCTCCTCGCCGTCGATGCTGCAGACGCGCTGGTACTTGATCCGGCCGCCGTCCTTGGCATGCACCTGCCGGAACGAGATGTCGTGGCTCTCCGTGGCGGAGTAGAGCTTCACCGGGACGCTGACCAGTCCGAAGGACACCGCGCCCTTCCAGATCGCACGCATGCAGGTTTCCTCTCGGTCGTCGACCCCTGAGTAGTGGCTACCCGCCTCCACGGTACTCAACAGTGGAGGATGTACGCATGCGTCCGATGCTCGCCACGCGTGGCACCACCGTGCCGACCGGCCCGGCCTGGGTGCACGAGGTCAAGTGGGACGGCATCCGCGTGCTGGTCCAGGTGCGTGCCGGGCGGCTGCGGCTGTTCTCGCGCAACGAGAACGAGGTGACGGTGGCCTATCCCGAGCTCGCAGGGCTCGCGGACGTCGGCCACGACCTGATCCTCGACGGCGAGGTCGTGGGGCTGCTCGACGGAGTGCCGAGGTTCGGGGCGCTCGCCGAGCGGATGCACCTCCGCGACCGGACCAGGGCGGCGAAGCTCGCCGAGGCCAACCCGGTGACCCTGATGCTCTTCGACGTGCTGTCCATCGACGGCCACGACGTCACCAGCGAGCGGCTGTCCGTACGCCGGCAGCTGCTGGAGGCCCTCGACCTCAACGCCGACCGCTGGCAGACCCCCGCGACCTACGAGGACGGGCCGGCGCTCCAGCGGGCGACCGAGCAGCAGGACCTGGAGGGCATCGTCAGCAAGCGCCTGTCCTCGAAGTACGAGCCGGGCCGCCGGAGCAAGGACTGGCTCAAGTTCGCCAACCGGCCCAGCGGGTCCTACGTCGTGGGCGGCTGGCGCTACGAGACCGACTCCAGGTCGCGGATCGGTGCGGTGCTGGTGGGCACCTACCGCGACGGGACGCTGGTCTACTGCGGCAGGGTCGGGTCGGGGATCGGAGGCAAGGCCGGTCCCGTGCTGCAGGCGCTTGCTCGAGCCGCTGGCGGCCGACGAGCCGCCGTTCGCGGGCGAGATCCCGCGTGAGGACCGGGTCGGGACGCTCTGGGTGCGACCTGAGGTGGTCGTCGAGGTCGCCTCCCTCGGGTGGACACCGCAGCAGCGGCTGCGACAGCCGGCCTACCTCGGCGTACGCAAGGATCTGAGCCTGAGCGACCTGGAGGAGCACGATGCCTGAGAACGAGGTGCGGGTCGAGGTCGAGGGCCGGACCCTGACGATCAGCAACCTGCGCAAGGTCCTCTACCCCAACACCGGGACGACCAAGGGCGAGGTGCTCAACTACTACGCCCAGGTCAGCCCGGTGCTGCTGCCGCACCTGCACGACCGCGCGGTCACACGCATCCGCTGGCCGCACGGCACGGGGGACAAGTCGTTCTTCGAGAAGAACCTCCCGTCGGGAGCGCCGAGCTGGCTGAAGACCGTCACCGTCCCGACGACCGGCTCGCGAGGTGGCAAGGGGGACAAGATCGTCTTCCCGATCGTCGACGACCTGGCCACCTTGACCTACCTGGCCAACCTGGCGTCCCTGGAGCTGCACGTGCACCAGTGGACCGCCGGCGACCGGCACCCCAACCGCATGGTGATCGACCTCGACCCGGGTGCTCCCGCCGATCTCCACGAGTGCGCCCAGGTGGCGCTGCTGGTGCGTGACCGCCTGGCCGGCGAGGGGCTCTCCTGCGCTCCGGTCACCAGCGGCAGCAAGGGCCTCCATCTGTACGCCGCCCTGCCCGGCGACCTCACCGCCGACGAGGTGCGCGACAAGGCCCAGGCGCTCGCGCAGAGCCTGCAGGAGGAGAGCAAGCTCGTGGTCTGGAAGATGACCAAGTCCCTGCGGCCCGGCAAGGTCTTCCTCGACTGGTCGCAGAACACCGGCGCGAAGACGACGATCTCGCCCTACTCGCTGCGTGGCAAGCCCACGCCGTACGTCGCCGCGCCGCGCACGTGGAAGGAGGTGGAGGAGGGG
The DNA here is from genome assembly GCA_963765905.1 of uncultured Actinomycetota bacterium. Taxonomy (GTDB): domain Bacteria; phylum Actinomycetota; class Actinomycetes; order Propionibacteriales; family Nocardioidaceae; genus SSC3. The sequence goes on along the minus strand of CAVXXY010000006.1, from coordinate 356,144 downwards.
GCGGAGGAGCGCCACGCGCTCTCCCAGCTGACGCACGAGGAGGTTCTGCGCCGCGTGGAGCGCCAGGGCGACATCTTCGGGGACCTGCTGGGCTCCGCGTCGTAGGGTCGGAGCCATGAGACTCGGGAGCGTCGGCGCCGCGTTGGTGCTGACGCTCGTCGCGTGCGACGCGCAGGAGCCGCCCCAGTCGCGTCCGGAGCGCACGCCTGCACCTCCGAGCACGCCGGCCGAGACCCCGACGCCGACGGTCGCCGAGCGGCATCCGGACTGGCTGCTGCCCAACATGCGCAGCATCGCGGCCTCCGACATCCAGGTGGAGCGGGTCGGCGACCGCCGCAGGCTGCGGTTCGCGGCGTCGCTGGCCAACGTCGGAGACGGACCGATGTACGTCGTCCCGGTCGGCCGGGCAGGCTGCCCGGCCGGACAGATCCGGGTGCGGCAGGAGATCCACGTCGACGGCAACGGCGACCGCGTGTTCCAGCGACGTCGCGACACCAGTCGCGTACGACGGGCCGCGGGCTGCATGCTCGACCACCCCACCCACGACCACTGGCACCTGGACGCGATGGCGTCCTACACGCTGCACCTGCCGGACGGTGAGCGGCTGTCGGCGCAGGACAAGGTCAGCTTCTGCCTGCGTGACAACCGCCGAGCGCCGGGAAGCCCGCGCGTGGTGGCCAAGGAGCACTTCGGCGAGTGCTCGCGCACGACTTCGCAGGGCATCTCGCCGGGCTGGGTCGACGTCTACCGTGCTGACCTCGACGGACAGTCGGTCGCGCTGCCGCGACGGGTGCGCCGCCAGACGATCTGCCTCACCCTCGCCGCCGACCCGTTCGACCTGCTGGTCGAGACCGACGAGACCGACAACGCCACGACGATCGCGTTGCGCGTGACCGGCCAGCGGGTGCGCAGGGTTCCCGGCGGCTGCTAGATGCGCGGCAGCTCGGGCACGTCCTGGGTGCCGGCCGCGGGCGGCACCAGCCCCTCGCCGGTCCACTCGCAGACCTGCCAGCGGTAGCGCGGCGTGTGCTGGTAGGCGCTGTGCGTCATCACCGGAGGACCCGGGTCGCCCAGGCGCTTGAGCGGGACCTCGGGGACCGGCCGGTCGCAGTAGCTGTCGACGTCGGAGAAGACCCGGTAGCCCAGGGGGTCCGCGCGCCGGAAGAAGTTCACCCAGTGCAGCGCGCCCAGGCGTGCCCGCAGGCTGCCGGCCGGCGGCATGGTCGGAGGTCCGGCCGGCGGGTTGGCCCGAGGCACGTCGGGGAAGCCGTCAGCCAGCGTGGTCATCCCGTCGGTGGGGCGGTAGCCCATCGCAGCGGCGCCGAAGACGCGCGGGAACACCCGGCCGTAGAGCGCGCGGATCTGGCTGCCGTAGGTGACCATGCGCACGCGCTCGAGCTCGTCGTCGGAGAGCCTGCTGGCCATCGACGCGACGATCAGGGAGCCCTGGCTGTGCCCCGACAGCACGACCACGTTGTCCGGCGCACGGCGGAGCGCCCAGCGGGTGCGGGTCTCCAGCTCGGGCACCACGCGCTCTGCGTAGCACGGGGGTGCGAGCGGGTGGGCGGCTCGTGGCCAGAACGTCGTCAGGTCCCAGATCACGCCCACTGCCTTGCGGGCTTCGGCCGAGCGACGGATCTGCGAGCCCAGCGCCACCAGCCCCAGCGAGAGGCCGAGCACGACGTACATCGAGATGGTCGCGAACGGCCGGGTCCAGCCCATCAGCTCCCACGGCGCGACGCCCGAGGTCGAGAGCACGATGACCACCAGCGCGACAGGTGAGGTGATCGCGCCGACGATGTCGAGCAGCCGCTCGGCCCGGTGCGCGAGGCCGGCCGTGACGCGAGCCGTCCGTACCGCTTGGCGGTCGCGCGTGGGCACCAGCAGGTCGGGCCAGGAGGCGCCCTCGGTCGGCAGGCCTGCTGCGATCTGCGCGCCGGCGTTGCGGAAGTACCAGACGACGCACCAGATCATGGCGCCCAGCACCAGGACGATCCAGAGCAGCTGGCCGATCGGGGTCCAGATCAGCACCTGGGGTACGACGAGCGGCTGCTGCGGCGGCGAGGTCGGGCGCAGGTCGACCTCACCGAACGGGGCGATGACGAGCGCCTTGTCCTTGGCCGGCAGGAGGGCGCTGGCCCGGAAGCCGTCCTTCTCGGCGGTGCAGATCCGCTTGCGGAACCCGTCGGGCGTGAGCCCGGACGACGTCGCCGGCGGCCGGAAGGCCTCGTTGCTGCCGCCGAAGCAGCTGTCTGCCAGCCGCACCTGGTCCTCGGGCAGGATGATCGTGGCCCGCTGGCCGGCGATGAGGTCCCCGGCCCTGATCGAGGTCTCCCCGAGCCCCTTGCCCTTGAGCCACAGCCGGCCGACGACCACACGCCCGGAGGTCACCGTGACGGTGTCGCCGCTGCGCTCGACGTTGGCCTCCTCGATGACGACGTCGCCGGATGCCCTGAACGTCAGGTCGGCGGCGTTGCCGACGTCGACGGACGTCGGCGGTGGCGCGGCGTTCTTCGCCGGCTCGACGGTCGAGACCAGGTCGGCGACCCCGTGGTCGCCGCCGTTGAGGTAGTTGCCCGCGGCCACCACGATGCTCGAGGTGAACAGCAGCGCTATCCAGGCGGCGGTCGCAAGCAGCACCGAGGCGCCCGCGCCGCGCCAGGCCTTGTCCGAGATCGTCTGCCGCCCGGCCGGAGGCTGGTACTGGTAGTGCCAGGTGGTCAGGCTGGCCCAGAAGACGATGGCCAGGATCACGCCGCTCCACAGCGGCCCTCCGCTGAGCTCACCGTCGTGGTAGAGCCACACCAGGATCACGAACGAGGCGAGCGGGATCACCAGGGCCGTTGCCACGGCCGGTGCCCGGCTCATCCGGCCGCCGACGAAGACGCTCAGGTGCAGCATCGTGAGCAGCACGAACACGCCGATGAACCAGACGTTGTGCCCGACGAAGTCACGCTCCTCCTCCACCGCGGGGCCCCAGGCACAGACCACGACCACGAACACCACCCAGAGACCCAGCGCGCCGATCGCGAGCGCCCCGTCGCGCTTGGCCGCCTGGGCCTGTTGAGCGTCGGTGAGCTCGGGTGCGGTGGACTCCAGGTCCATCGGGTGCTCGCGGAAGAGCAGTCCGAAGCAGGCCAGGAGCAGGGCGACCCCGAGCAACGTGACGGCGGTCAGCGGGAAGAAGCCGAAGAGGTGCTCACGCAGCCCGTCCTCGCCCTCGAGTGTCCCGAGCAGGTGTACGCCGCAGAAGACCACCACCATCGCCATGGCGGCGGCGAGATGGATGCGCTGGAGGCGACGGGTCCGGGTGCCACCGCGCCACAGCCGCGTGTCGCGGAGCACCAGGGTGTTGGCGTCGGTGACCGAGGTGACGCCCATCGCGCCGACCTTGACCTCCTCGTACCTCGCGAGGGTCTGGCGCGACAGCAGCCACAGCAGGAGCACGAGGAGCATCGGCACCGTCGAGCCGACGGCGATCCGCTGCATCTCGGTGAGGTCGGCCAGCCCGTGGAACATGCCGGGCAGGTGGGTGCAGCCCGGGACGTCGTACCGGTAGCACTGCCACGAGACCATGTCGACGGCGACGACGCACGGCGTGAGCACCAGGAACAGCGTGAGCAGGAGCGCGGACCAGCGCACCGCGCGGGCGCCCCAGCGAGCGGTGCCGTTCTGGTGGGCGAGCTCGAGTCGCGCCCAGTAGGCGAGGTTGGCGAGCGCGAAGGGAAGCAGCAGCAGCCAGAGCGCGCGCTTGACCCAGCCGAGCAGTCCCTGGACACCGGACGTCAGCGAGCCCCACGAGTAGGCCTCCACCGAGACCGGCTGGTCCTTCAGGTCGCGGTAGGGGAGCTCCACCTTGCCCTTCGCCCGGTAGATGCCGGTGACCTTGTCTCCGGCCACCTGCCCGACCTCACCGTCGGCGACTCCGAGCATCGACCCGGGTGAGGTTCCGTGCACACCGTGCACGCGCAGCTCGACGGTCTCCATGGCAGGTGTCCTAGGGAGTCTCGGGGGTGGGAGTGTGCGGCGGCGGGGGAGGCGCCGGGTCGACGAACGAGTCGGGGAGCAGCAGACCGGCCGCCCACACCGCGCGCACGGCGTACATCGGCCGGTACGACGGGGTGCTCGGTCTGCTGATCGCGTCGAAGGTGTTGGGGCAGGGGCTCGGCTCGATCCCGCACACCCAGCCGTGCAGGAACATCGTCGTGCCCCTCGGCTCGACCAGCACGTCGGCTCCGCCCGGCCCACACAGGCCGGAGGAGGCCTTGCGCAGGATCGAGTGGGAGTCGCCGAGCTTCCACCTCCAGATCTTGCGCGACGTGCGCACCGAGAGCCGGTAGGAGCACCCCGCGTAGGACTTCTCCGACGCGAGCAGTGTGTAGCGCCGGCCGTGCTTGGCCAGAGCCGGGTTCTCGACGATCCCGCGGCTGACGAGCAGCGGCTTGCTCCTGGCCTTGCTGGGGATGCCGAGGCCGCTGCGCGTGAGCCGCACCATCCGGATGCTCGAGGGGCGCCCGGAGGTCTTGTAGAGGAGGTACTGCTTCCCGTCGGTGTCCCGGAAGAAGGCTGGGTCGATGACGCCGGCCCGGGGCATGTGCCTCCCCCGCTTCACACGGTCCGGCGCACGCCGGGTGTCGGCTCCCTTGGGGCAGACCAGCGGCCGGTCGCCGTACGGCACGAAGGGGTCGGTCGCGCTCGCGGCCACCGCGACCCCGATGCACCGGCCCCCGGCGCCCAGCCCGCCGACCGTTGCCGCGTAGTAGAGGACGTAGCGCCCGGCGATCAGCTCGAGCTCCGGTGCCCAGTGCGAGCGGGTCGTCGCCCAGGGCGGCGTCAAGGGCAGGGCCGGAGCGGTCAGGGTCCAGGGTCCGGAGATGGTCGGCGCGGTGGCGCGGCGGATGCTGGCGCCGGTCGCGACCGCGACGTAGCCGCCCGGATACGCGAGCACCGACGGGTCCGCGAACTTGTCGGCGAGCACCGGCTGGAAGCCGCTGCCGTCGGCGGTCGCGAGAGCCGTGGACCCCGGGAGCGCAGCAACCAGCGCTGCTGCCACGCCTGCGCGCCAGCGCCGAGCTCGCACGGTGCACCCCCTGGGAGAGACGCCTCAGGCTTCGATTCTTGCCCCATCCTGGCCCCGCTGCCGGTCTTTCCGCAGTCGTTCGGCGTTTCGCGCGGAGGAGAGGGACGCGCCCACCCCGGCCAGGACCACGCAGCCGACACCGAGGGCGGCAGGCGCTCCGGGGGTCTGCGAGAGCAGGAGCCAGCCCACCAGGAGCGCGATCGCCGGCTCGAGCGACATCAGCGTGCCGAAGACCGCGGTGGGCACCCGGCGCAGCGCCAGGAACTCCAGCGTGAACGGTACGACGGGCAGCAGCACCGCCAGGCCGAACCCGACCGCGACGATCTCCCAGGACAGCTCGGGCAGCCCGTGCGGCGCGACGGCCAGCGTCGCCACCAGACCTGCCACGGGAAGCGAGATGCCCATGCCTTGCAGCCCGTCGACCTCTTCACCCACGTGCTGGGTGAGCACGATGTAGCCCGCCCAGCAGGCCGCCGCGCCCAGCGCGAACAGCACGCCGTCCAGCGACACCGCGCCGTGCCACGGCTGCGTCAGCAGCAGCACGCCCGCCCCCGCGACGCCGGGCCAGCGCCAGCGGTCGGAGCCGGTGTTGTGCACGACGGCGACGCCCAGCGGTCCGAGGAACTCCAGTGCCGTGGCCGTGCCGAGCGGCAGGCGGGCGGCAGCCTCCATGAACGACAGCGTCATCGCCGCGGTGACGACTCCGAGCGCGACCGAGGCCAGGAGCGCCCGACGGTGGAAGGCGGCTGCGCGAGGTCGGACGATGGCGAGCATCAGCACGCCGGCGCAGGCCAGTCGCAGCCAGCCCGCGCCCTGGGGGCCGAGCTCGTCGAAGAGCCCGACCGAGACGGCCAGGCCGAGCTGGACGAAGAGCATCGCGAGGACGGCGTAGCCGGTGCCGATGGTGGTTCTCATGAGCCCAAGTGGACCCTAGAAGATCGTGCACGTCCACGTGACGATGGTGGACATACCATTCATCATTCGCGGACAATGTTCGCCATGGACGTTCGCCGCCTCGAGCTGCTGCTGGAGCTCTCCAGACGCGGCTCCATGCGGGAGGTCTCCGAGGTCCTCGGTGTCACCACGTCGACCGTCTCCCAGCAGATCGCCGCGCTCGCACGTGAGGTCGGCACCGCGCTGCTCGAGCCCGACGGCCGGCGCGTGCGGCTCACCCCCGCGGGCAGGCGGCTGGCCGAGCATGCCGTGACCGTGCTGGCGGCTGTCGAGGCGGCCCGGCAGGACCTCGTCGCCGACGCGGAACCGGCCGGCACGGTGCGGGTCGCGGCGTTCGCCTCGGCGATCCGCACCGTGCTGCTCCCGCTGGTCCACGAGCTGAAGGTCAGCCACCCGTCGGTGCGCCTGGTGGTGCTGGAGCAGGAGCCGCCCGAGGCGCTGCGACGGCTGGCCGACGACGAGGTCGACCTCGCGCTGACCTACGACTACAACCTCGCCCCGGTCGCGTTCGACACGACCCTGGAGGCACGACGGTTGTGGCACACGGGGTGGAGCCTCGGCGTTCCCTCACGCTCGCGTCGAGTCTCGGGCGATGCGGCCGCGGTGTTCCGGGAGTTCCGCGAGGAGGAGTGGATCGTGAACTCCCGCCACACCGCCGACGGGGACGTCGTGCGCGCGATCGCCTCACTGGCGGGCTTCCGGCCGCACGTCACGCATCGTGCGGACAGCCTCAGCCTGGTGCAGGACATGATCGTCGCCGGCCTGGGTGTGGGGCTGCTGCCGGCCGCTCACCCCAAGACCCAAGGGCTGTCGCTACGCAGGCTGCGCGACCCCGAGATCTTCCTGCGGACGTTCGCCGTGACGCGCCGGGGGAGGGCGAGCTGGCCGGCTCTGGGGCTGGTGCTCGACGTGGTGCAGCGCCGCGCTACCTCACGCGGGTGATCCAGTACTCCGTCTCCGGGGTCGGGTCCGTGCCGAACCGCGCGTTCACGGCCCACAGCGAGCGACCGACCAGGGCTGCAGTGGTGGGCACGTCGAGGTCATCGTTGGTCAGCTCGCGCTTGAGCACGCCCTTGGTCAGGCGCCGGTTGAGGTCGAGCTTGGCGATCGTGCTGATCTGGTTGCGCACCACGAAGAGCTTGTCGCGCCGGATCTCCAGCCCGTCGCCGTTGCCCAGCACGTAGCCGCCCAGGTCGAGCACGCGGGTGTTGCCGGTGCGTGGGTTGATCCGGAACAGCAGGCCGGTGTTGGTCTGCACCGCGAGCAGCCGGCCCCTAGACCTCACGATGCCGTTGAGGTTGAAGCCCTCCTGGTAGACGAGGTCGCCCACCAGCGGAAGGGTCCGCGCCCGGGAGGAGGCGGGGAGCTTGTGCCTGGACCGCAGCGGTACGACGGCGAGCTCCTGGTTCAAGGTGTCGGTCGCGAACACCGCACGGCGCGTGACCACCAGGTCGTTGAGGAAGCGCGGCGTCTCGGAGTCGAAGGTGTAGGTGCGCTTCACCTTGCCGGTCCTGGCGCTGTGCGCACGGATCACGTTGGTGTCTCCACCGGCCACCCAGACCAGGTTCCGGCGCGCGTCGTACTCCACCCCGACGGCGACGCGGCCGGTCGCGCCGGGAGACAGCACCCGGCCCTTGCCGGAGCGCGGGTTGGCCTGGTAGAGCGCGCCGTTGGCCAGTGAGCCGACGTACAGCTTGTGCCCGTCGGTCGTGATGCCTTCGGGCCGCCAGCCGTTGGGCAGGTCGATGCGGTCGACCTTCGCGCGGTGACCGGCGTCTGCCGGCAGCGGCGTTGCGGCGAGGGTGAGCGGTAGGAGTACGGCGAGGGTGAGTGAACGTAGGCGCATGCGCGGCTCTTACCCACTCGCGGCCGGCTCGATGCGTCCTGTCCAGCGCCCTGTCTGCGCCGTTGTCCGGCGAGCAGGCTGGTAGAAGCTGTCGGGGTACATCAGCGAGCGGTACCACCGCATCGACACGGCGTACATCGACCGTGACGAGGGAGCGTAGGGGTTCGTGCCCAGGTTGAAGTCGGCCGGGCAGGGCAGCGCCGGCTTCCCGCACACCCAGGAGTGCAGGAACATCGTGGTCCGCCCGCCCTCCCGGAGCACGTCGGCGCCACCGGGTCCGCACAGCCCGCTGGTCCTGCGGCTCAGCAGCTGGTGCTTCTCGGCCTTGCGCCAGTCCCAGACGTCGCGCGTGGAGCGCCAGTAGATGCGGTACTTGCACGTGGCGAACGACTGCTCCGAGGTCACCAGCACGAACCGCTTGCCGCGCTGGACGACGAACGGGTTCTCCATCACGCCCTTGCTCCTGATCAGCTGCTTGCTGGTCGCCTTCGCGTGGATCGCCAGGCCGCTGCGCTTGAGCCGCACCATGCGGATGCTCGAGGGGATCAGGTCGGTCTTGTAGACCAGGTAGGGCCGGCCGTCCTTGGTCCGGAAGAACGACGGGTCGATCACGCCCTTCTGCGGCATCGACCTCGGCCGCTTCACCGGGTCGGCCGCCCTCTTCGTGTCGGCCTTGCGCGGACACACCAGCGGCCGGTCGCCGTACGGCGTGAAGGGGTCGGTCGGGCTCGCGGCGACCGCCACGCCGATGCAGCGACCGGTCGGTCCGAGCCCGGCGACCGTGGCGGAGTAGTACATCAGCCAGCGGTCGCCGACCTTCTCCAGGTCCGGCGCCCACACTGACGGCGTGGTCGCCCAGGACGGCATGGCGGCCAGCGCCGGCGCGGTCTTGGTCCAGGGCCCGGCGATGCTCGGGGCCGTCGCGCGCTGCACGTAGCTGCCGGTGGCCACCGCGACGTAGCCACCCGGGTACGCCGCCACGCCCGGGTCGGCGAACCGGGTCAGCACGGGTGGGAACGGGTCGCTCCGAGCGCTAGCCGCCTGCGGCTGGAGTCCCAGGGCGGCCAGCAGCAGGGCGGTCAGGGCGGCGTGCGCTCGTCGTACGTGCATCGGGACATTGTCACCCCATCGGTCCCACCAGTCACAGGAGTCGGCCGAGTTGGCCCGAGTTGTCCACAGATTGGTCTCCGGGCGTCGATCCGGGCGTCCGGGCGGTGTAGAAACATGCACAAACATTCTGATCTCGGGCAGAAGGCATGGGGGACATGAGCCTGACCGACCGCGCGCCGGCTCTCGGCACCGACGTGCTCGCCTCGCTCGACGCTGCCCTGCGCGACGAGGTCCGACGCCAAGGCGTCGACCCGCAGCGCGACGTCTCGCTGGTCCGCACGCTCGCCGAGCGCGTGGTCGCCGACCACGACCAGCGCAGCCTCACCGGTGCCGTGATGCCCGTGGCCGACCCCGATGCCGCCGTCGAGGAGATGGTCGCCAACCTGGCCGGCTTCGGAGCCCTGCAGCGCTACCTCGACGACCCGACCGTCGAGGAGATCTGGATCAACGACCCCTCCCGTGTGTTCGTCGCGCGCCACGGCCGGCACGAGCTCACGCCCACGATCCTCACCAAGGAGCAGGTCGACGAGCTGGTCGAGCGGATGCTCAAGACCAGCGGTCGTCGCGTCGACCTGAGCCAGCCCTTCGCCGACGCGCTGCTCCCCGGTGGCCACAGGCTCCACGTCGTCCTTGAAGGCATCTCCCGCGGGTTCGCGGCTGTCAACATCCGCAAGTTCGTGGTCAAGGCGGCCACGCTTCGCGAGCTGGTCACGCTCGGCAGCCTGACCGACCAGGCAGCGACCTTCCTGGACGCGTCGGTGACGGCCGGTCTCAACGTCCTGGTCTCGGGAGGGACCCAGGCCGGCAAGACCACCTTCCTCAACTGCCTGGCGGCGTCGATCCCCGGCGGGCAGCGGGTGATCAGTGCCGAGGAAGTCTTCGAGCTGTCCTTCGCACACCCGGACTGGGTGGCGCTGCAGACGCGGCAGGCCGGCCTTGAGGGCACCGGCGAGGTCAGGTTGCGCGACCTGGTCAAGGAGAGCCTGCGGATGCGGCCCTCACGCATCATCGTCGGCGAGGTCCGGGCCGAGGAGTGCCTCGACCTGCTGCTCGCCCTCAACGCCGGTCTTCCGGGCATGGCGTCGCTGCACGCCAACAGTGGCCGTGAGGCGCTGGTGAAGATGTGCACCCTGCCGCTGCTCGCCGGTGAGAACATCTCCGCCCGGTTCGTCGTGCCGACGGTCGCGGCCTCCGTCGACCTGGTGGTGCACCTCGGGATCGACCAGCGCGGACGTCGTACGGTCGAGGAGATCCTTGCGGTGCCAGGCCGCGCGGAGGGCGACGCGATCGAGACCGAGACCATCTTCGTACGACGGGCAGGCGACCTGGTCCGCGCCGGCGGCGTGCCTCCGCGGGCCGATCGCTACGAGCGCGTCGGGTTCGACCTCGCGGCTCTCCTGAGTGAGGGCGGCTGACATGGGCTTCGTCGTCGGGATCGGGACCGGCGTCGGGCTCCTGCTGATCTGGCTCGCCTTCACGTCTCCGCTGCAGCCTCGCGACCGCGCTCAGCGTCGGGGCCGGCTACGCGACCTGCTCGACCGGGCCGGGCTGGCGGGCGTCGCAGCGCATCAGGTGGCGGTCGCCTGCGCGGTGAGCGCGTTGCTCGCGTTCGTCGCGCTCCAGGCGATCTCACGGACCGTTCCGGTGGCCCTCGCGTTCGGCCTGATGGCCGGCTACCTCCCGGTGGCGGTGATCGCAGGTCGTGCGCGCGGCCGTCAGCGGGAGCTGGCCGAGGTGTGGCCGGACGCCGTCGACAACCTCGCGTCAGCCGTCCGCGCCGGCATGTCGCTGCCTGAGGCGCTCGCGCAGCTCGGCGACCGTGGCCCCGAGCCGTTGCGGCCCTACTTCCTCGCGTTCGGCGCCGACTACCAGGCCGGCGGCCGGTTCGGTGAGAGCCTCGACCGGCTCAAGGAGCGCCTCGCCGACCCGGTCGGCGACCGCGTGGTGGAGGGGCTGCGGATCGCGCGCGAGGTGGGCGGCGGAGACCTCGGCCGGCTCCTGCGCAACCTTTCGGGCCACCTGCGCGACGACGCGCGCACCAGGTCCGAGCTGGAGTCCCGCCAGGCCTGGACGGTCAACGGTGCACGCCTTGCTGTGGCGGCGCCCTGGCTCGTCCTGCTGATGCTCAGCACGCAGCGCGAGGTGATCTCGCGCTACGCGTCCGGCACCGGCGTGGTCGTGCTGGCCATCGGTGCGGCTCTGTGCCTGGTCGCCTACCGGCTGATGCTGCGCATCGGACGTCTGCCCGTCGAGCGGCGGGTGCTGTCATGACGCTGTCCATGTGGGGCTTCGTGCTCGGTGCCGGGTGCGGGCTGGCGCTGCTGCTCGTGGCGTCGCGAGTTCTCGCTGCCCGCCGGTCCGACATTGCGGTGCGGGTGCTGCCCTACCTCCACGACCTGCCGCACACCGCGGTCGCGTCTCCACCCGGCGGGCTCTTGCGTGAGGTGGTGTCACGGCTCGCGCGCCGGGTCGACGAGGTGCTCGGTGGCGCGACCTCGATCCGACGCCGGCTCGAGCGCGCAGGAGTGCAGGCGACCGTGCACGACTTCCGCGTCGAGCAGGTGGTCTGGGGGCTGGCCTCGTTCGGTGCCGCTGCGGCGCTCGCCGTGCTCGTCGTCGTCAGGTCGCCGGGCCGGACATTCCCGCTGCTGGTCCTCTGCGGTCTCGCCTTCGTGTTCGGGGTGCTGCTGCGCGACAACCGCCTCTCGGCGCAGGTGGCCTCCCGGGAGCGCGACATCCTCTCGGAGTTCCCTGCTGTCGCCGAGCTCCTCGCCCTTGCGGTCGCGGCCGGCGAGGGTCCGGTCTCCGCTCTCGAGAGGGTCGTCGCCCGATGCCACGGCGCCCTCGCAGAAGAGCTGGCGCGCGTGCTGGCGGCGATCCGCACGGGCACGCCGGTCGTCACCGCACTCGACGAGCTGGCCAACCGCTCGGGGCTTCCGGTCGTCGCTCGGTTCGCCGGTGGCATGGCCGTCGCGATCGAGAGAGGCACTCCGTTGGCCGACGTACTTCACGCGCAGGCCGCTGATGTTCGAGAGGCGCGGCGTCGCGCGCTCATCGAGTCGGGTGCGCGTCGCGAGATCTTCATGATGGTTCCGGTGGTGTTCCTGGTGCTGCCGGTGACCGTCGTCTTCGCTTTCTGGCCTGGCGTCGTCGGGCTCCATCTGGTCGCACCATAGAAGGGGAATCACATGTCAGAGCTGTCCACGCTGTCCACGCTGGTCGCCCGGGTCCTCACGGCCTACGCCGTGGCACGCCGTCGCGACCAGAGGGGGGACGTACCCGGCTGGGTGCTGGTGACCGTCATGACCGCCGGTCTGGTGATGGCGCTGATGACGGTGGCTGAGCCGCAGCTGAAGGATCTGCTGCAAGAGGCCCTCAACTCCGTCCGGTGACCAGGTGCCGCAGCCAGCGCGGGTCAGCAGTCGTCGACTTCGTGCTGGTGCTCGTCGTACTCCTGCCGCTGGTGCTCGGGATCGTGCACGTCGCCCTGGTGCTTCACGTCCGCAACACGTTGACGTCGGCGGCGACCGAGGGCGCGCGCTACGCCGCGACGGTCGATCGCGAGCCGGCGGCCGGTGTCGCCCGCACGCGCGAGGAGATCGAGGGTGCACTGGCGGCCCGGTTCGCCGAGCGGGTCTCCGGGGCGATGGTCACCGTGCACGGCGCGCCCGCCGTCGAGGTGCGAGTCGTGGCCGACGTACCCCCGCTCGGTCTGTGGGGGCCGGCGACACGTGTCGAGGTCGCCGGACACGCCGTCGAGGAGCCGACGCCGTGAGGAGCCAGCGCGGCTCTGCGCTGGTCGAGGTGACGTGGCTGAGCCTGCTGCTCCTCGTGCCCCTGCTGTACGTCGTGCTCGCGGTCTTCGAGGTGCAGCGCTCGGCGTTCGGGGTGACCTCGGCCGCACGGGCCGCGGGGCGCGCCTACGCAACCGCGCCGAGCGAGGCAGAGGGGATGTCCCGAGCCCGCCTCGCCGCGATTGTCTCGCTGGAGGACCAGGGCGTCGACCCCGACGAGCTCGACCTGACTGTGCGCTGCCGCCCGCGGCCCGGGAACTGCCTGGCGCCCGGCGCCGTGATCGAGGTGGGTCTAGGCTACCCGGTCGCGCTGCCGCTGATGCCGTCGCTGCTCGGTGACGACACTCCCAGCATCCGCGTCGATGCCAGCCACCGCGTGCCCTACGGGACGTTCCGGGAGGACCGATGAGGGACGAGCGCGGCACCGTGTCGGTGCTCGTCATCGGGTTCTTCCTGGTGATCCTGCTGACCGTGGCGGTGGTCGTCGACGCCTCGGCGGCCTACCTGCGCCGCCAGTCGCTGGACAACCTGGCCGACGCAGCCGCCCTGGCGGCAGCGGACGGGGTGAAGGCCGATCAGGTCTACACCGGCGGGCTCGACGAGGACCACCCGATCGACCTCGGCGTCGCGCGCCGACACGCTGCGGCGTACCTCGACCAGGTCGGTGCTGCTAGGGATCACCGGGGCCTCGTCCTCGACGTCCGTGCCCGCAACGGGGCGGTCGTGGTCCGGCTCGAGGCAGACCTCGACCTCCCGATCGCGCCGCCCGACTGGGACGACTCGCCGCGAGTCAGCGGGGAAGCCGCGGCTTTCGTTGAGGTGGGGGACTAGGCACGCCCTCGGGCAGTTCCACGCCGCCGTCGAGCTCGAGCGTCCACTCCTTCAGCGGTACGCCGAGGCTCTCCAGGGTCGCGTCCACCTGGCAGCGCCCGCTCCGCACACCGGCGACGTGTCCCTCCTTCACCGTCACGGCGACGCCCTCGATGGTGAAGTCGAGGTTCAGGTCGAAGGTGAAGGTGTGCACCTTGACGTTGTCGACGTACACCTTGACCGTCGGGTGGTAGGTGGACCGCACGTGGTGCTCGTAGAGCGTGACGACCTCTTCCAACCCCGGCGTCGCGGCGGTGTGTGCCTTCGCCTCCTTGACCTCGGCGTGCTTGCTCCACCCGGTCAGGAGGGCCTTGGCCGCGTCGATGTTCAGCACGCTCGCGAGAGCGCTCACGACCGCGAGGTCGACCGAGGTGCAGGCTGACGGCAGCAGCCTGCGTACGCCGCGCACGGCGGAGTAGCCGATCCGGTTCTTCTTGAAGGACTCGACGAGGTCCGGGTCCGCCGCGAGCTCGTCGGGGTCGAACAGCGGCAGCGCGCGGGAGCGGGCCAGCAGAGCCTGGGTCTTGGTCATGTCCTCACGTCCTCGATCTCGTGCGTTCCCTCGTCGATGTCGCCCTGTAGGCCGACCAGCGCGTGCGCCGGCGGCTCCGACGTTTCGGAGATGATGGTCGGCTTCTCGCCCGTCACGGCGCCGGGTCGAGCGGTGACGTGCTCGTGCAACCAGACCCGGGTCCGCCTGGCTCGCACGGTGCGGTGGGCCGCGCCGGCCGCGACCCCAAGCAGCACGACCACTCCTCCCACCCACACCCACGTCGGCGGCCACGGATCTCCGTCGAGCTGCACCGACACGATCGAGTGCTGGGGCACGAGCGTGCCGGCCGCGGGAGCCTGGTCGACAACCGTGCCGTCGTCCGACGCGACGTTCAGGGTGAGCTCCAGACCCTCGATGATGGCCTCGGCCTCCGCGACGCTCCGCCCGACCAGGTTCGGCACCCGGACCAGGCGTTGGGGCGGCACCCCGGGCTCGACGCTGACCGATACCGAGGTTCCTCGCGGCACCAGCCTTCCGGCCCGCGGTCGCTGCGACTCGACGATGTCGCCCTCGCCGGTGACCGAGCCGAGGTTCAGCCCTCGGTCGACCAGCAGGCCCGACACCTCGGTCACCGAGCGTCCGGAAAGGTCCGGCACCTCGACGAGCCGTGGAGCCACCGGGCGCATCGTCACGTCGACGCGGCTGCCCACGGGAGCGAGGGAGAACGGGAGCCTGGACTGGCCCTCGATCCTCCGGCCGTCACCCGAGCTGCTCCCGAGCACGAGCCCGACGTCGGCCAGTGCCTGCCGAGCCTGGTCCAGGGTGAGGTTCTCCAGGTCGGGGACCTCGACGAGGTCCGGTGTCGACTCGCCAAGGCCGAGGTCGACCGCGTCCAGAGGCTGTGCCTCGCTGTTGGCGGGTGGATCCTGGGTCTCCACGACGTCACCGGACCCGGTGACCTCGCCTGGGACGAGACCGGCCTCCTTCAGGGCCTCGAAGGCGTCCTGCTCGGTCAGGCCGATCAGGTTCGGCACCAGGATCGGCTGCTCCGGCTCGGTGACGACGAACGTCGCCGCGTCGTCGATCTTCGAGTTGCTGTCGCAGGTCGCCTGGACCGAGTGCTTGTCGAGTGAGGCCGACTTGGGCACGAGGAAGGACAGTGACCCCGCCCCGGACTTGAGCTCGAGAGTCCCGAGGTCGTCCTTGCCGTCCCAGGTGACGGAGACCATGCCGCCGAGGCCAGGGCCGTCGTCCACCGGAGTGCAGTCGTCGAACCCGGCTACGGTCACCGAGGCGGGCGAGCCGGGCGAGCCGGTGGTCGGGTCCAGCGTCACGCTCGGGGACTCACCGACAGCCAGCACCGGTGCTTGGGCGAGGAGCGCCAGCCCGACGACGGCGAGACAGCCGAGCAGCTTGGTGCGGTTGCGGAGCCCGTTGAGCATGGCGCATCCCCCTGATCCTCCTCAGAGGAGAGCGCTGGGCGCGAGCAGAGGCAATGACACGTTGGGACTACGCGGCGTGCGCGGAGATGAGGTCGGCGAGTTGTCGTTCGAGGAGGCTGGGTGGCGCTGCGCCGGGTGGGTCGGGTGGTCGGCTGGTGTAGCGGTGTCCGGTCGGTGTGGTGGTGTTGATGGTGTCGCCTGGTCCTGGTCGGGCGCGCCAGCCGGAGGCTTGTTTGGCGTGGTTGCAGGCCTCGCAGAGCCCTTGGGCGTTGACCTCGCTGGTGGGTCCGCCACTCTGGGCGGGGATGACGTGGTCCACGTGCCGGATGGGGGCGTTGCACCAGGGCGTGCGGCAGATCTGGTCTCGGGCGACCAGGAGCCGGCGAAGACCCTCGGGGAAGATCCGGCGGGTGGACTCCAGGGCGACCAGGCGGTGGTGGTCGGTGTAGAGCTTGCGCAGCCACACGGTCGCGGCGGTGTCGCGCACCAGGGTGCGGGCCCAGGGTGCGGGGACGGGTCCGTGTCCGGTGACGTGGGCGGGCTGGTCGTCGTGGCCGGCCAGGGTCTGGTCGGAGACGATCAGCTGCACCTCGACGGTGACGTCGTCGGCGGTGGTCAGCCCGGTCACGCGCTCAACCAGGAGGTCGGCCATGATCTGGCCGCGGGAGCGGGGGTCGCCGGCGCTGCGGAGCTGGTCGGCCTCGCGGCGCAGAGCGGCGTAGGCGGCGACTCCCTGCTTGAGCGGGAGCAGGCCGGTCAGGGAGCTCATGGTGTCGGGCGCGGGCCGCAGCGTGACCCGCCGGTCGGCCTCGGCCTGGCGGGCGCGGGCGACCACGGCGTGCGGGTCGAGGCGGTAGGCGATCTTCCTGGTCTCGGCCTCGACCTGCCGGTCGCCCCAGGCTCCGAGGCGTCCGGCCAGCTCGACGTCGACCTGGCGCCGGTCGTCGCGGGAGAGGCAGGCGGTCTCGCGGACCGCGAGGGTGGCACGCCACTCGTTGATCTCACCGCGCTCGAGCGAGGCCAGGGTGTGCGGCATCTCGGTGACCAGTGCCTGGGCCAGGCCGAGCAGCCGGGAACCGCGGTGCGGGGACTCCCGCCGCGCCAGCGCGACCTCGGCCCCGAGCCCCTTGCCGCGATCGCGGACCGGCACCCGGGCGGCCTCCTCGGCGGCCAGGCGCTGCTCGCGCAGCGCCACTGTCTCGCGGGCCTGGGCCGCGGCGCAGGCAGCCTTGACCTGCTCGAGCACACGGATCCGGTCGATCCGCTCGGCCTCACCCGCGGTCCCCGGAGACACACCCACCGCGGTCACCAGGTCGGTGAGCTGGTCGACGGTCAACGGGTGCACACCCCGATTGTATCCGAACAGATGTTCGAATACAAGGGCCGCCAAAGTCGTCAGGCTCTCGGCGGACTCAACTGGCTGTTGCAACGAGCTTGTCGTCAAGGAACTGCCCCGGAGTCTTCCACTCCAACGTCATCCGCGGGCGGGTGTTGAGCCGCAGTGCCAGGCTCAGTATCGCTTGTGTCGTAGAGCTTGGCCATAGAGCCTTCGGACAGGTAGCGGCGGTCGCCGGCGATCCATTCGTCGTGCATGTCGATCAGCACCGCGCCGACGAGTCGGATCACCGCGGCGGCGTTGGGGAAGATCCCCACAACCCGGGAGCGGCGCTTGATCTCTTTGTCCCCGCTTGGCCAGGGGCCGGTGCAGGTCGTCGTCGCCGGTCGTCCAGTCGGACTTCGCATGGCGGATCACCACCAGCGTGTGCATCAGGCCAGCCCCAGATCGCTCGCCAGGATCGATCGGGTCAGCTCGGGGGAGTTCACCTCGGGTTTGGTCACGGGGCCATCCTGCCGGGCATGCCCGACCGAGCGCCCAGAAGGCGCAGGTGCGAGCCACGATGACTGCCGACGCGCGGCCTGGAGCCGACGCCCTGGGAGGTGATCTGCCGCCGTACGGCGACGACCTGAGCGCGAGTAGGCTTCGGCTCGTGGCAGGCCCCGACTTCGAGACCCAGATCAAGCAGCTGCAGGCGACCATGCACACGGTCGAGCAGGTGCTCGACATACCTACGATGCGCGACGAGATCGCCGAGCTGGGCGAGCAGGTGGCTGCTCCCGACCTCTGGGACGACCAGGCCAACGCGCAGAAGGTGACCGGGCGGCTCTCGATGCTGCAAGGCGAGCTGGAGCGGTACACCGGCCTGCAGGGCCGCCTCGACGACGTCGAGATGCTCATCCAGATGGCGCAGGAGGAGGGCGACGAGGAGTCGCTGGCCGAGTCGGAGAAGGAGCTCGCGCGCGTCAGCAAGGCGGTCGAGGCCCTCGAGGTGCGCACCCTGCTCTCCGGCGAGTACGACGCGCGCGAGGCACTGGTGACCATCCGCTCCGGAGCCGGCGGCGTGGACGCGGCCGACTTCGCCGAGATGCTGATGCGCATGTACACCCGCTGGGCCGAGCGCAACAAGTACCCCGTCGAGATCTTCGACACCTCCTACGCCGAGGAGGCCGGCCTCAAGTCCGCCACCTTCGCGATCCACGCGCCCTACGCCTACGGCACGCTCTCGGTCGAGGCCGGCACCCACCGCCTGGTGCGGATCAGCCCGTTCGACAACCAGGGCCGCAGGCAGACGTCGTTCGCGGCCGTCGAGGTCGTGCCCGTGCTCGAGCAGACCGACGAGATCGACATCCCCGAGGACGAGGTCCGCATCGACGTCTACCGCTCCAGCGGTCCGGGCGGGCAGTCGGTCAACACCACCGACTCCGCCGTACGCCTGACCCACATCCCGACCGGCACGGTCGTCTCCTGCCAGAACGAGAAGTCACAGCTGCAGAACAAGGCCTCGGCCATGGTCATCCTCAAGGCCAAGCTCCTGGCCCTGAAGAAGGCCGAGGAGAAGGCTCAGCTCGACGTGCTGCGTGGCGACGTACAGGCGTCCTGGGGCGACCAGATGCGCAACTACGTGCTGAACCCCTACCAGATGGTCAAGGACCTGCGCACCGAGCACGAGTCGGGCAACCCGCAGGCGGTGCTCGACGGCGAGATCGACGACTTCCTCGAGGCCGGCATCCGCTGGCGTCGAGGAGCCGACAAGGCCGCGCAGAACTAGCGACCGACCCGGGCTAGCGAGGCTTGCACGAGCGGCGCACCTCGCCGAAGCAGGTGTCGCGCCCGGCGCCGCCGGAGACCTGGTCCTGGCCGTTCATGCCGTCCAGCAGGTCGTCGCCCGCGCGGCTGCGGACCACGTCGTCGCCGCCGCCCGAGAGCAGCACGTCCCGCGCCGCGGAGCCGAGCAGCGTGTCGTTGCCGCTGCCGGTGCGGTAGCGCTGGAAGTGCGCGAAGGCCACGCTGGTCTGCGCCTGCTCGGCGCCGCGGGCCGCGCCAGCGGCCACGTCCACCAGCAGGTTGGGGAGGCCCTCACTGCTGGAGAACGAGAGCTGGTCGACGCCGCCCCCGGCGTCGAGCGTCGCGGGGCGCAGCCCGCTGACCCGGAAGAGGTCGTCGCCGCGGCCGCCCTTGGCGTCGGCGCTGCAGCGGATGCACTGGTCGGCTCCCGACCCGAGCCGGATCACGCCGAGCTGCTCGAGCCCGAGGGTCACCGTCGGCAGGGTCACGATGTCGCGGCCGGCCCCGGTGCTGACCTCGCCGTTGGCGTCCACGGTGTCGTCTCCGTCGCCGGTGGTGACCTTGTTGCGCCCGGTGACGTCGCGGTAGACGTCGTCGCCGCTGGTGCCGACGAACACGTCGTCGCCCGTGCCGCCGACGTAGGACTGCACGCCTTGCGTCTTGTCCTGGCCGGAGCCGGTGATCGTCTGCGTCGGCAGGTCGAAGCTGAGGGGGAGCGTCACGACCGAGTAGCGGAGCTCGTCATAGCCGACGCCACCGAGGTAGCGGTCGTCGCCGTCGGTCTCGCCCTCCTCGGGCACAGCCGGAGCCTCCACCGCGGTCAGGATGTCGTGGCCGGAGTCGCCCCGCAGGGTGTCGTTGCCCAGGCCGGCCACGAGGGAGTCGTTGCCCTGCCCGCCATACACCGTGTCGTCACCGGCGCCACCGTCCACGCTGTCGTTGCCGGCCTTGCTGCACACCGTGTCGTTGCCTGCGCCGGAGCGGATCGTGTCGGCGCCGTCGGTGCCGACGATGACGTCGTCGCCGTCCGTGCCGTCGACGGTCGTCTGACCGGGTGTCATCTCGATCGTGGCCGGCTTGCCGCCGCAGCTAGCGGCCGCCTGTGCCGGCGAGGCGACCAGGCCGGTGGAGCAGGCCAGCAGAGTTGCTGCCAGGACGGTGATGCGCATGAGTTCCCCTCGATCGTTTCGTCGGTCTGTTCAGGGAGCGTGTTGCCGATCCGCTTCGTTACAAACCCGCGGCCTCAGTCCATCGCGTAGACAGCCGCCACGCACCAGCGCTGACCGCGCAGCACGAGGCTCGAGTCAGCCGTGGAGACCGGCTCGGCGAGCTCGCAGTGCACCCAGGCGTCGCCGATCCGGCCGACAGCACGCAGCACGCGCTCGGTCGGGGTGCGGCACTCCAGCACGGCACCCGGCCGCCCGAAGATGAGTGCGCCCGCGCGGGAGCAGCCGGGCTCGGCGGTGGCGTCGCGCACCATCAGCCCCGCGTCGTACGTCGTGACGGGGGCGGCGAAGACCCAGACGCGCGCTGTCCTGCCGTCCTGGCTGTAGGAGCAGCCGAGCTCGTGGGAGACGTCGCCCGCCGCGTCACCGAGCTCGGCCCCGTTGACGATCTCGGTCGGCTCGACGGCCGCCCCGACCGCGTCGGTGACGGCGACCGCCTCGATGGCGTCGCAGAACGCCGTCCGCGTGGTGTTGACCTCGGCAAGCTCGATCTGGGCGAGGGGCAGGTTCGGGGGAGCCGAGGTGGGCCGGGTCAGCGGCGACGGCTCAATGGGTGCGAAGGCCACTCCGAGCGCGACGACGGCTGCGGTGACGGAGGCGGCCACAACGACGTACCGCCCCTTGGCCATGGATGCAACCTAACCTCTCACCGAGCGCGCGAAACACCGGTCGTTCGGGCATTCGGTACGGCATTGAAGATGCCATCTAGACTCAGGTGGTTGGTCGGTGTCCATCTGGCAGAACAGCCACCCAAACAGCAACCCGTCCCCGAGCCCGGCCGCCCTCATCTGTGATCAAGTTCGAGAACGTATCAATGACCTACCCGGGTCAGACGCGCGCCGCCCTGGAGAAGGTCGGCGTCGAGGTCGAGAAGGGCGAGTTCGTCTTCCTCGTCGGCTCGTCCGGCTCCGGCAAGTCCACCTTCCTCCGGCTCGTGCTGCGCGAGTGGCGGGCCAGCACCGGCAAGGTCTACGTCGCTGGCAAGGAGATCAACCGCCTCGCCTCGTGGAAGGTGCCCGCGCTGCGCCGCCAGATCGGCACGGTCTTCCAGGACTTCCGGCTCCTGCCCAACAAGACCGTCTCCGAGAACGTCGCCTTCGCCCTGCAGGTGATCGGCAAGCCGCGCTCGGTCGTCAACCAGGTGGTGCCCGAGACGCTGGCCCTCGTGGGGCTGGAGGGCAAGGGCGAGCGCATGCCCGACGAGCTCTCGGGCGGCGAGCAGCAGCGCGTCGCCATCGCGCGCGCGTTCGTGAACCGGCCGATGATCCTCATCGCCGACGAGCCGACCGGCAACCTCGACCCCGAGACGTCCGTCGGCATCATGAAGCTCCTGGACCGGATCAACCGCACCGGCACCACCGTCCTCATGGCAACCCACGACGCCGGGATCGTCGACCAGATGCGCAAGCGCGTCATCGAGCTCTCCGGCGGCCACATCGTCCGCGACCAGTCGCGCGGCGTGTACGGCTATCAGCACTGAGAGGGTCTCGTGCAGCTCACCTATGTGTTCTCCGAGCTGGGGAACGGTCTCAAGCGCAACGTCTCGATGACGGTGGCCGTCATCGTCACCATCTTCGTGTCGCTGACCCTGGTCGGCCTCGGCCTGCTGCTCAACGCGCAGACCAAGAAGGCGGAGGAGTACTGGGGTGACCGGCTCCAGATCACCGTCTTCATGTGTACGCCGGTCAGCAAGACCGCCAACTGTGTCGACGGCAAGGCCACCACAGCGCAGAAGACCGCCGTCGAGCAGGTGCTCAAGACGAACCCCGAGGTCGAGACCTACCACTTCGAGACCAGCCAGGAGGCGTTCGACAAGTACGCCGAGGTCTCCCAGCGGGGCGACAACGACAGCAGCGCGGTGCTCGCCGAGATGAAACCCGGGGACTTCCCGGAGTCCTACTGGGTCACCTTGAAGGACCCCAACAAGTTCCAGGGCGTCAAGAGCGAGGTCAGCGGACTCCCCGGTGTGGGCCTGGTCCAGGACCTCCGCGACGTCCTCAAACCGCTCTACACGTGGATCAACACCCTCAAGTGGGGGGCGATCATGGTCGCGGCGTTCCTGGTGCTCGCCGCGATCCTGCAGGTCGGCAACACGATCCGGCTGGCAGCCTTCGCGCGGCGCAAGGAGATCGGCATCATGCGGCTGGTCGGTGCCTCGAGCCTCTACGTCCAGCTCCCCTTCCTGCTTGAGGCGCTGTTCGCCGCCGTGGTCGGCGTGACGCTGGCCAGCCTGGCGCTGCTGGGGTTCATGTGGCTGGTGATCTACGAGAGGCTGGCGAACAGCAAGATCGTCACCTGGATCACCTGGTCCGACGCGGCGCAGGCGATCGCGCTGATCTCGGTGGGTGGTCTAGCGCTCACCCTGCTCCCGAC
This sequence comes from uncultured Actinomycetota bacterium, assembly GCA_963765905.1. Lineage (GTDB taxonomy): Bacteria > Actinomycetota > Actinomycetes > Propionibacteriales > Nocardioidaceae > SSC3. The sequence goes on along the minus strand of CAVXXY010000006.1, from coordinate 333,832 downwards.
CCTGCTGCTGACCCGGAAGTACCTCCGGGTCTGAGTCGTGGCCGGGCACGTCCGGTTTGTGGTGAAACACGGAGAACTGCGAAATCCCGCGGGCGGGAGCGCCTGTCCGTTACGGTCGAATCCGCCGTTTTCTTCCCCACGTAAGGCTGCAGGGTGTTCCGTCTCTTCCCCCGGAAGTCCCGTCGCCGCACCATCGCCGGACTGGTGGTGTGCGGCCTCTTTGCGAGCGCTGCCGTGCCGGTCCTTCTCGGTGCCGCGCACGCTGACGACCTGAAGGACAAGAAGCACAAGGTCCAGAAGCACATCAAGCAGGCCCACGACGAGCTCGACCACTCCTCCAAGGAGCTCCAGGCCGCGACCGCCGCGCTGGCCCAGTCGCAGAAGGACCTCTCGGCCGCGCGCACCTACCTTGCCCAGACCCAGGCCGAGCTCGAGACGGCGAGGATCCTCGACCTGCGCATGCAGGCCAAGCTCGACGAGGCCGAGCGTCGCCTGGCCCAGGCCCGCTCCGAGCTCGAGGCGGGACGCCTGCACGTCGAGGAGCAGAACCTGCTCGTACGCCGGCTCGTGGTCGAGAACTACCAGAGCGGCGGCTCCGCGCTGATGGGGCTGACGACGGTGCTCAACGCGCAGGACCCCGCCCAGCTGACCGGCCGGCTCAACTCGGTGCACACGGTGATGGACAAGGAGACCTCGGTGCTCGACCGGCTCGAGGCCACCAAGGTCCTGCTCACCGTCAAGCAGCGCGAGGTCAACGCCGCCAAGATCGTCGTCGCCAAGCAGCGCAAGGCCGCCGCCGACAACCTGCGGCTCAAGCAGGCGCTCGAGCTGCAGGCTCAAGCCGCCGAGCAGCAGGTGTCTGCGATGGTCGCACTCCGAGCCCAAGCCAGAGCCGCTGCCGAGAAGGCGAAGAAGGCCGACCTGAAGCAGCTCGCGGCCCTCAAGCGCGAGGAGAAGCGGATCCAGGCGCTGATCCTGGCTCAGGCCTCGAAGGGCAAGGGCTACACCGGCCCGGTCACCGGCAACGGGTTCCTGGACTGGCCCGTCCCGGGTCACGTCACATCGGGCTTCGGGTGGCGGGTCCACCCGATCTTCGGCTACCGCGCGCTGCACGACGGCATCGACATCGGCGGCGTCAGCTGCGGCACCCCGATCAAGGCCTCCGCGCCCGGCAAGGTGCTCTCGACGTACTACCAGTCGGCGTGGGGCAACCGCGTGATCATCGACCACGGCGTGAAGTACGGCGTGGGCGTGGCCACGATCTACAACCACCTCAGCGGCTACGCCGTGAGTGCGGGCGAGCGGGTCTCGCGCGGCCAGGTGATCGGCTACATCGGTACGACGGGCTGGTCCACCGGCTGCCACCTCCACTACACGGTGCTGGAGAACGGCTCCGCGGTCGACCCCCTGAAGTGGCTGTAAAACCGCTTCGGCCCGCCTGAGAGACTGTCCCTCATGGTTCGGGAACAGGGGCGCAAGCTCGTCGCGCAGAACAAGAAGGCGCGCCACGACTTCCACATCGAGGAGACCTACGAGGCCGGTCTGGTCCTGGTGGGCACCGAGGTGAAGTCGTTGCGTGCGGGTCGCGCGTCCCTGGTCGACGGGTTCGGCGAGGTCGCCGGCGGTGAGGTGTTCCTGCACGGCGTGCACATCCCGGAGTACACCGAGGGCACCTGGACCAACCACACACCGCGCCGGGTCCGCAAGCTCCTGCTGAACCGGTCCGAGATCGACAAGATCAACCAGAAGGTCCGGGAGCGCGGCTACACGCTGGTGCCGCTGGCGCTCTACTTCAAGGACGGCCGGGCCAAGGTCGAGATCGGCCTGGCCAAGGGCAAGAAGACCCACGACAAGCGGCAGGCGATCGCCGAGCGCACTGCCAAGCGCGAGGCCGAGGTGGCCATCGGTCGCCGCGCGAAGGGCATGTCTTGACCGAAGCGCTCCAGGACCGGGACGTCCCGGCCTGGTGGCAGCGGCTGGGGCTCCCCGGACTGTTCGACGTGCACGTGCACTTCCTGCCGCCGCGGGTGCAGGCCAAGGTGTGGGAGCAGTTCGACCGGGGCGGTCCGCTGATCGGCCGCGAGTGGCCGATCATCTACCGCGGCTCCGACGAGGAGCGCCTCGAGCAGCTCCGCGCCCTCGGCGTACGCCGGTTCTCGGCGCTGTCCTACGCCCACAAGCACGGCATGGCCGAGTTCCTCAACGACTGGGCTTTCGGCTTCGCCGACCGGGTGCCTGAGTGCCTGCGTTCGGCCACCTTCTTCCCCGAGCCGGGCGTCGAGAGGTACGTCGAGCAACGGATCGCCGGGGGAGCGGAGGTCTTCAAGGTGCACGTGCAGGTCGGCGCGATCGACCTGCGGGACCCGCTGCTCGACCCGGTGTGGGGACTGCTTGCGGAGGTGGGCACACCGGTCGTCATCCACGCCGGGTCCGGCCCGGTCGGCACCGAGCTCACCGGCCCCGACCCGCTGCGTGCCGTGCTGGCCCGGCACCCCAAGCTCACGGCCGTCGTCGCGCACATGGGGTCGCCGGAGTTCCACGAGTTCCACGACCTGGCCGAGCGTTACCCGAGGGTGCACCTGGACACCACGATGGTGTGGACGTCGTTCTTCGAGGAGGCTGCGCCGTACCCGCGTGACCTCGTGCCCCGGCTGCGCGACGTCGGTGACCGAGTGCTGCTCGGCACCGACTTCCCGAACATCCCCTACCCCTACGGCCACCAGCTCGAGGTGCTCGAACAGGTCGGGCTGGGCGACGAGTGGCTGCGCGGCGTCTGCTTCGCCAACGCCGAGCGGCTGTTCGGCTGAGCGGCGCCTGCCTGCCCTGGCGCGGAGCGAGCCGGCGAGGTACGGTCCCCAAAGCGGGGATGGTACTCGGGCCATCAAGGGGTGCGTCATGACGCGATCACGGAACATCGGAGCTCGACTCGCTGCGCGGTGGGTGGCAGTCGCGGGGATCATTGCGGCGACGGTGGTCGCCGCCCCGCAGATCGCCACGGCCAGACCAGCGCCGCCGGATCCTGATGGGGCGGTGAGCCGCGCCCCGACGCCCGCCGAGTCCGGCGAGATAGACCTCGCCGACGTCGCGGCGGACCGCTGGATCGTCCAGCTCGACGGGGCGCCCGTCGCCGTCGCCGACACCGGCGTCCTTGACCTGGCAGGCGAGGCCAACATCGCCTACCGCGACCAGCTCAAGGCTCGCCAGGCCGCCTTCAGGGACCGGCTCGCGAAGGTCGCTCCCGGCGCCAAGGTCGCCCGCACCTACCAGGTCGTGGTCAACGGCATGGCTGTCGAGATGTCGCCCAAGCAGGCGGCTGCGGTCCGTGAGCTGCCCGGCGTCCGGGCAGTCACGCCCGACATCCAGTTCCAGCTCGACATGTTCACCACGCCCGCCCAGATCGGCGCCCCGGCCGTCTGGGACAAGCTCGGTGGGCAGAGCAACGCCGGTCGTGGCGTGAAGGTCGCGATCATCGACAGCGGCATCTACGTGACCCGCGACGCCAGCGGGGCGTACGCGGGGAACCCGTGCTTCGACGACACGGGCTACCAGGCGCCGAAGGGATTCCCGAAGGGCGACACCCGCTTCACCAACAACAAGGTCATCGTCGCCCGTGCCTACTTCCGGGCCGACGACCCGCCGACCGCCGGCAACGACACCCCGGTCCAGGGCGAGGGCGGTAGCCCGCACGGCACCCACGTGGCCGGCACCGTGGCCTGCAACGCCGGCACCCGGGCCACGATCCAGGACGTCGACGTCGATCTCTCCGGCGTCGCTCCGGCCGCCTACCTGATGAACTACCGGGTCTTCTACCCCAGCGCCAGCGACTCCGACTTCCAGAACGGCAACGCCTACGTGGCCGAGCTGGTGCAGGCCATCGACCAGGCAGTGATCGACGGCGCCGACGTCATCAGCAACTCGTGGGGCTCGACCTACCAGAACACGCTGGCCTGGCCCGACCCGATGGTGCAGGCCGCTGAGTCGGCGGTCGACGCCGGGGTCACGATGGTCTTCGCGCAGGGCAACTCCGGGCCGTCCGAGGGCACCGGCAACTCGCCGGCCAACTCGCCGAAGGTGATCGCCGTCGGAGCGACGACGAAGAACACGACGATCGTGCCCGGCGCGGTCGACGTCACTGCACCGAGCCCGGTGCCGCCGGGCCTCACCGGCATGCCCGTCGGCCCGGCGCAGTTCGGCCCCCAGCTCACCACTGACCTCGGCCCCGCGTCGTACGTCCCGGCGGAGGTCGCCGGCGGGGGCAGCTCCCTGGGCTGCGACCCGTTGCCGGCGGGTTCGCTGACCGGGGCGATCGCGCTGGTCGAGCGGGGGGTCTGCGAGTTCAGTACCAAGGTCCTCAACGCCCAGAACGCCGGAGCGGTGGCCGCGCTCGTCTACAACTCGGCGGCCAACGGCGACAACCTCCAGTCGATGGGGCCCGGAGCGGTCGCCGACCAGGTCACCATCCCATCCTGGTTCATGAGGCGCTCGCAGGGGCTGGCGATGCGTGACTTCCACACGGCCAACCCGGGCGCGGCCATGGCCCAGTTCAGCTACGCACCGCAGGTGGCGCCGAACATCGGCGACATCATGGCCGCATTCAGCTCGCGGGGACCGACGCAGGACAAGACCCTCAAGCCCGACGTGGTCGCCCCCGGCGTCGACATCGTGTCGGCGGGGTACGCCGACGGGCCGTTCCCGGGGCAGTTCACCGGCTTCGGACCGCAGTCCGGGACGAGCATGGCGACGCCGCACGTCGCCGGTGCCGCCGCCCTCCTTCTCGACCTGCATCCGACGTGGAAGCCGGGCCAGGTGAAGTCGGCGCTGATGACCAGCGCCACCGAGGACGTGTTCCTCGACACCGCTCAGACGATTCCGGCAGGTGTGCTCGACCGCGGTTCCGGTCGCATCGACGTGGCCGCTGCTGCCAACCCCGGGCTCACGCTCGACCTGCCGAGTCTCAGCGGGGGCGAGCTGGCCGCCGGCGCGCAGATGTCGTTCACGATCCGGGCAACGGGCACCAACGCTGGTGGGAACCAATGGGCGGTCACGACGACCGGATCAGGGCTCACCATCACGCCATCGACGACGGCGCTGTCGGTGTCGGGCCACAAGACCGTGTCGTTCGACGTGACGGTGGCAACGGCTGCCGACACCCAGCCCGGTGACTACGACGGCGCTGTGGTGCTCACCAACGCAGCCACCGGTCAGCGTCTGCACGTCCCGGTGTGGCTGGGTGTCCGTCCGGCCCCGACGACCGACGTGCTGCTGGTCGACGACGACGGGTCAGGGTTCGACGACTCGTTCGGCGACTACGCCGCGACGTACCAGGCGGCACTCGACAGCGCCGGGGTCAGCTACGACTACCTGGACGTCACCCAGGAGTTCTTCCCGGCCGCGCTCGACCTGTACGCCTACCGGGCGGTCGTCATCTTCACCGGCGACAACGACAGCTTCAACACCAGCGGCTTCTTCGGAGCCGACCACGACGCGATCGCCCAGTGGCTGGACAGCGGCGGGCGGCTCTGGGTCAGCGGCCAGAACATCGGCGAGACGACGGACAGCAACACCGGCTTCGAGTCGCCGACGATGGGGCGCTCCCGCCTCTACCACGGCTACCTGGGCCTCCGGTACGTCGCCGGCAGCACGTTCGCCGGAGCGGCGCCGTCGCCGACCGCCGAGGGCGAGGGAGTCATGTCCGGCGTCGAGCTCGATCTCGCGCCGAACGGAGACGGCATCGACAACCAGACCTCGATCGAGTCCGGCGAGCCCTTCCCGGACAACGACTCGTTCCAGGCTGCCGACACGATGACGCCGCTGTTCGACCCGGTGGGCACCGCGGAGCCGGCCGGCTCGGCCATCGCGTTCTCCCGGGGCTCGGAGCCGAGCCTCGAGGAAGAGCGGGTGATGTACCGCTACCGCAGCATCTCCATGGGCTTCGGTCTCGAAGGCGTGAACGGCGCCGACCAGCAGGGCGAGGTCGCTGGAAGGACGCTGGACTGGCTCCTGGACCGTCTCGACGTCGAAGGCGCGGTCTCGTTCCAGGGGAAGAACCGGAAGGACGCCACCTTCGTCGCGACAGCCGGTTCCAGCGCGGGCGCCGACATCGTGCAGTACCGGTGGGACTTCGGTGACAACTCGCCGTACGTGACCACGGACGGTCCGACGGTGACGCACCGCTACCACGCTCGCAAGGCCTACGCCGCCAGGGTGGAGGTCACCGACAGCCTCGGCCACGTCTCCGTGGCCCAGGTGCGCGTCGATCTCCGCGACTAGGAATCTCGCGTGCCCCGGCCGTGTTGAGCCCGGTAGACTGACTGTGACAACTCAAAAGGGGCTGAACGGTTTCGACTTGGGACGTTAGTTCCAGGGGAAGCGGGTCGAGGATCCAGGCTTATCTCGTAAACGACGCCTGGGAACCAATAACTGCCAACGCTAAGCGCAGTTCGTTCACCCTCGCCGCCTGAGCGGCGACGGTAACGGGTCAGACTGAGGGCGCCTCCGCCTCAGAACCTGGCCTCATTTAGGAGGCTTGCTGGTCATCGCTCGCCGTAGGCGGTGACCGGGACTCTCATACGGCTGAGTCCGTCGGCGACGTGTCTGTAGGAGCGCCGGGACTGAGAAGACGCCATTACAGACTGCACCCGGAGAAGACCTGGCACGGCGCTCGAGGACCCGGGTTCGATTCCCGGCAGCTCCACCGAGCATGCAACAGCCCGGACCCGCACGGCGGGTCCGGGCTGTTGTGTGTCCGCATCAGGCGGCCTTGCGAGGCTCCTCGTCGACGGCACTCTGCGCGGGAAGCATGCGGGAGAACGAGCCCGCGTAGTACCCGTTGTGCGGGTGCAGCCTGGCGGTGATCGTTCCGGTCTCGATCTCGATCGCGATGCTGGCGGCCATGGGGCTCACCTCCCTTCTGCTGCTCTTGGTCCTGCTTGTCGGTCTTGCCAATACAGACGCGCCGAGCGGTCGAAACTCATCGCGCTTCCCAGAATTTCTCGGCGTGTTTCTTGCGTAGTAGATACTCGGTATGCATACTCAGTATCTATGTCGATCAGACACGGGCTGCTTGCCCTTCTCGAGCGCGAACCGATGTACGGCTACCAGCTGCGCAGCGAGTTCGACGCGACCACCGGATCCACCTGGCCACTGAACGTCGGGCAGGTCTACACGACCTTGGCGCGCCTGGAGCGCGACGGTCTCGTCACGCCGGGTGAGGAGGACGAGGAGGGTCGCGTGCGCTACTCCATCACCGATGCCGGACATGAGGAGCTCGAGGGCTGGTTCGACACTCCCGTCGTCAACGGCGACCGGCCGCGGGACGAGCTGGCGATCAAGCTCGCCCTCGCCGTGACGGTCCCGGGGGTCGACGTGGCCGCGGTGATCCAGCAGCAGCGCGCCGCCACGATCGTCGCGATCCAGGACCTGACGCGGCTCAAGGCGAGCGGCGAGGGGGACCTCTCCTGGTCGCTCGTGCTGGAGTCGATGCGGTTCCAGCACGACGCCGAGATCCGCTGGCTCGACCACTGCGAGGCCAGCCTCGCCAGGGCAGCACAGGACCGCGACCACACTTCCACCAAGACGCAGAAGAAGACGGGGGCTCGACGATGAGCGAGACACAGGCAGCGGCGGAGACGAGCGCAGTGACACCGGCGCTGGAGATCATCGACGTCAGCAGGATCCATGGCCGGGGCGACACCGCCGTACACGCGCTTCGGGGGCTCGACCTCACGGTGATGCCCGGCGAGCTGGTGGCTGTGATGGGCCCCAGCGGCTCGGGCAAGTCGACCCTGCTCAACCTGGCCGGCGGGCTCGACCAAGCCACCGCGGGACGTGTGCGCGTGCAGGGGCAGGAGCTCGGGTCGCTCTCCAAGACAGCCCTGGCCGAGGTACGCCGGCGCCGGGTCGGCTACGTCTTCCAGGACTACAACCTGATCCCCAGCCTCACCGCGGCCGAGAACGTCTCGCTCCCGCTCGAGCTCGACAAGGTCAAGGGCCGTGAGGCGACCCGGCAGGCACGAGCCGCGCTCGACGAGGTCGGCCTCGGCGGCGTCTACGACCGGTTCCCCGACGACCTCTCCGGCGGTCAGCAGCAGCGCATCGCGATCGCCCGGGCCATGGTCGGAGAGCGCAGCCTGGTCCTGGCCGACGAGCCGACCGGCGCTCTGGACTCCGAGACCGGCGAGGCCGTGCTGGCACTGCTGCGTGCTCGCTGCGAGGCCGGGGCCGCCGCGTTGCTGGTGACCCACGAGGCACGGCACGCCGGCTGGGCCGACCGCGTCGTGTGGCTTCGTGACGGGACCATCGTCGACGAGGCCGGCAGCACGGCAACCCCCGCGGCCTTCCTGGCAGGCCGCCGATGAGCAAGTGGCGCCCGGCCCTGCGCATGGCTCGCCGTGACCTGCGCCGGCACAAGGTGCGCGCCGCCCTCACCTGCCTGCTCGTGGCCCTCCCGGTGCTGGTCGGCACGGTCGCTGCCTTGGTCGCTCACAACGACCGGTGGACCACCGAGGTCGAGGCCCGGCAGCGGTTCTTCGGCGCGGACGGTCTGGCGGCGGTCAGCGAGTTCACCCAGGTCCGCCCGGCCTCGGCCATCGACGGCTGGCCCGAGCCCGTCCGTGGCGCGCATGACCGGGACCCGGCCGGCGTCGACCTCGCTGCACTCCTGCCGGCGGGATCGAGGTTCACGCCGGCTCCCGCGACCACGATCACCGGCCTTCCGTCAGGTGGCCAGGCCCAGGTGGTGCGAGTCGACCTGGCCGACCCGCTCACGAAGGGATTCGTGGACATCCGACAGGGCCGAGCTCCTGCGTCGGCCGACGAGGTGGCCATTACTCGCCCGGCAGCCGGTGAGCTGGGGCTGTTCCGCGACGGGAAGCTGCGCTCGGACGCGGAGTTCGAGCTCGCCGGTGGTGTCAAGCTCCAGGTGGTGGGCATCGTCGAGTCTGGCCGCAACGACTGGGACTTCCACGGCATGTCTCTCATCGCCCCACCGGACTCGGCGGCACCCACGCTGGAGCAGCTGGACGACTACGTCGAGCCGCTTGCCTTCCTGGTGGACCTGCCCACGATGGACCGAGCAGCGACCAAGAAGCTGGTCTCCGAGCTCGCGCTTGCCGGCGTCGCCCTCCAGCCGCGGGACGCGGTGATCCACCCCAAGGCGTGGCGGGCTGACATCTACGAGCCCGGACCCATCGACCTGACCCCGCTGCTCGTGGGCGCGCTCTGCATCCTGGTCGGGCTGATCGAGGTCGTGCTGCTCGTGGGTGCGGCGTTCTCGGTGGCTGCCCGCCGGCAGGTGCGCGACCTCGGGCTGCTCGCGACCAACGGCGGCGCGGCTGCCGACGTACGCCGCGTCCTGCTGGCCCAGGGCGTCGTGCTGGGTGTGCTGTCCTCGGTCGTCGGCGCGACCGCTGGGGTGGTGACCTTCCTGGCCGGCGCCGGAGTGCTCGAGCGCCGGGTCATCGGTCACCAGCTCTACGGACACGAGGTGCTCTGGTGGGCGGTCATCGTGATCGCCGCCCTCGGCTCGGTGACCTCGGTCGTCGCTGCCCTGCTGCCGGGATGGCGGATCGCGCGGCTGACGCCGGTGGACTCGCTGTCCGGCCGGTTCCCGCTCAGGCCCGGTGAGTCCCGCGCGCACCGTCCGGCGTTCGTCCTGGCCGGCGGTGGCCTGTTGCTGCTCGTCGCGGGCGGCGTCGCCACGGCTAACGCCGAGCGCTCGTACCCCAACTGGGTCGGGGTCGCGGTCTTCACTGCCGGGCTGGGGCTGGTCGCGCTGGTCGCCGGCGCGGTCTGGTCGACGCCCTACGTCGTGCGGCGCGTGGCCGCGCTGGGCGGAGCGCTGCCGATGTCCGGTCGCTATGCCTTCCGGGACGCGGGGCGGCACCGGTTCCGCAGCGCCGCCGCGGTGATGGCGCTGATGGTGACGGTTGCCGGTGCGGTGCTGGCCGGATTCGGCTGGGCCACCGCCGACCGGACACGAGCACTCGACGACGGCCTCGGGCCGAACGTGGTCACGGTGGATCTGTGCTGCTCCGCAGCCGATGCGGCACGGCTCGCCGCGGTCTCCCAGACCCTCGAGCGCGTGATCGACCCGCAGGAGACGGCGACGACCTCGACGCTGGCGCTGGCCGGCGACCCGAGCCGGGCGCTGGAGGTCGCGCGGATCCGCGACACCGTCCAGGTGGTCGACGAGGCATCGCTGCGGATGCTGGTGAAGGCTGACGCGGAGGCGCTGCAGATCTTCCGCAGCGGCGGCGTGCTGACGACCTACGACCGCGTGGTTCGTGATGGGCAGATCAGGCTGGGGGTGTTCGGCGGTGGCCGCAAGACCGACAACCGGTGGGTCCTGCCCGCGACGCGGGTCGCCAAGGTGGAAGGGCTGACGCCCTACACGCAACCGACCATCGTGAGCTCCGAGACCGCCGTACGGCTCGGCACGGTTCCGGTGTCGACGCAGATCGTCGTGCGCAACGCCGAGCCGCTCACCAACGACACCTTGGAGCGCCTTCGTGTCTACGGCTTCTGGGTGAGCAGCGACGACCCTGCGCGCGCGGTGGCCCAGCTGGCGGAGTACGCCGGCATCGGGATCGCCGGGCTCCTGACCGCCCTCGTCATCGGGATCACGGTGGCGCTGGCCGCTGCAGAGAGCCGGGACGACGTCGCGACGCTCGCCGCGGTCGGGGCGGCACCGTGGACCCGTCGCCGTTTCGGCGCCATGCACGGCCTGTTCCTGGGACTGGTCGGCACCGGCCTCGGGGTCGCGATCGGTGTGCCCGCGGGACTGGCGTTCACCCAGCTCGACGGGCTGCCCGGGGTCGACATGGCCTGGCTGCACGTGTTGGGCACCGTGGCCGTCGTGCTCCCGCTCTCCTGGGTGATCGGCGGACTCGTGACGCCGTCGAGGTTCCGGCTGACCCGACGGGTCGCCTGACAGCCACTGGCGGCTGGGCCCACGGGGGTGCCCAGCCGCCCGTTAGCGTGCCCTCATGACGTGTCTGTTCTGCGACATCGTGGCCGGTGCGGTCGATGCCCACGTCGTGCTCGAGGACGAGCACTGCGTGGGCTTCCTGGACCACCGGCCGGTCTTCAAGGGCCACGTGCTGCTGGTTCCCCGCGAGCACGTCGTGACCCTGCCCGACCTGCCTGCCGAGCTCAGAGACCCGTTCCTGGCGGCGGGGCAGCGGCTGGCGCGAGCGATGGTCGACGGACTCGGCGCGCAGGGCTCGTTCGTGGCGATGAACAACACCGTCAGCCAGTCGGTGGCGCACCTGCACCTGCACGTCGTACCCCGCACGAAGGGTGACGGGCTGCGCGGCTTCTTCTGGCCCCGGACGCGCTACAAGGACGGCGAGGCGGGGGAGTTCGCTTCGAGGCTGGTGGACACGTTGGCGGGCACCTGAAGAAGCGGTTTGCGCCGCATGGCGTTGCCGGTGCCCCACGCGGCGATCGCCACGCCGGCACAGCCAAGCGCTGCCCCCGCAACGGTGTCGACGAAGTAGTGCCAGCCGAGGTAGACGGTCGCGAGCACGGTGAGGAAGAGGAAGACCCGGAGGAACACCCGCAGCGCCTTGGGCAACCGGAGCAGCTCGGCCATCAGCACCATCGTGACCGTGATGCCCACGTGCAGGGACGCGAACGCCGCGATCGTCTGCACGTCGCTGGTCGTGAACGGGTTGACGAGCACCCGGTGCCTGGCCTCCATCAGGTCCAGGATGATGTCGGAGTTCGGCGTGTGCGACAGGCCGGTGAACAGCTCCGGCCGGGCGTAGGCCGGACCGAGGGACGGCACGACGAAGTACGTGATCGCGCCGAGCACCCAGTCGACCGCGACGGCGGTGACGAACCAAGCACCGGCGCGCGAGTCGCGCGACCAGACCAGCGCGATGATGAGCGAGACCGGCACGAACACGATCCACGCGATGTAGATGAACGAGAAGAAGTGCGAGGCGAGCCCCTCGCCGAGGAGACCGTGCAGGAGAGCGGCGGGGTCGTGGCCGAAGAAGAGCGCGCGGTCGACCTGGTCGAGAGTGTCGTCCCAGAGGTTGCGGTTGACGAACGGCACGAAGGACTTGAGGTTCCGGAACGCGACGTAGGTGAGGTACCAGGCGCCGAGACCGAGGAACGCGAAGCGGGTGTGCTGCCAGGTCCAGCGCTGCGCCACGATCTCCAGGAACCGTGCCTTCGCGGTCGACGGCGCGCGCCGGGCACGCCACGCCGTGCGCGGCAGGACGTCGAGGAGGAACGCGAGCAGGAGGATCAGCGGCAGCCGGACGTAGGTCGGACCGGCGACTCCGTCGGGGTCGCGGATCGGGAGGTCGTAGACCGCCGCCATCACGAAGGTGGCAGCGGCAAGGCACAGCGACATCGTCACTGCGAACCGGAAGCTGCCTCTTTGCACGAACAAATGGTAACGACAACTAACGGGTGACCCCTAGCCAGTTATGGGCGCCACACGGCCTAGATTGAGCCCACCAGACTTCCCCAGCAGCGAAGGAGTGCAGAGATGGGCCGCTTTGAGGGCCGGGTTGTGGTCGTGACCGGTGCCGCCCGAGGCATCGGCGCAGGCGCCGCGAAGCGGTTCGCCGACGAGGGCGCCTCGGTCGCGATCCTCGACCTCGACGAGTCGGCCGCCGCGGCCACGGCCGATGGGCTGGGGGCCGCGAAGGCAATCGGCGTCGGCTGCAACGTCAGCGACGGGGCGGCCGTCGACGCGGCCGTCGGCCGGGTGGTGGAGGAGCTCGGCCGGCTCGACGTGCTCATCAACAACGCCGGCATCACCCGCGACAACCTCCTGTTCAAGATGACCGAGGAGGACTGGGACCTGGTGATCGGCGTGCACCTCAAGGGCGCGTTCCTGATGAGCAAGGCGGCGCAGGCCCACATGGGCGCGCAGAAGTACGGCAAGATCATCAACATCTCCAGCGTCTCGGCGCTGGGCAACCGAGGTCAGGCCAACTACTCGGCCGCGAAGATGGGCATCCAGGGCTTCACCCGGACGCTGGCCATCGAGCTCGGCCCGTTCGGCATCAACGTGAACGCCATCGCGCCCGGGTTCATCGCCACCGAGATGACCGACGCGACCGCGATCCGCCTCAAGCTCGAGCCCGAGCAGCTGCGCCAGATGACCGCCGAGCGCAACCCGGTCCGCCGGGTGGGGGAGCCTGCCGACATCGCGGCGGCCGCGGCGTTCCTGTGCAGCGACGAGGCGTCGTACATCACCGGCCAGACCCTGTACGTCGACGGCGGGGCCAAGCTGGTCAGCTGACCCAGACCGGGGCATAGCTGTCTAGACCTTTCGATGTGACCGGGGCCGCACCCGGCGTGCTTGCTCAGTCTGCAAGCACGTCGCCGGGTGTGGCCCTCGCCACGTCCCCAGCGCTTTCGGTTTGAGAACGCCCTCGCGAGCATGGGTAACTGGTCCGGCTCGCTTGCTCGTGCAAGCAGACGCACAACTGCATACCGGACCAGGAGACGCCGAGTCCTACCCGCTCCCGGTCCGGCCACACGACCAGACCAACGGGTAGGAGTGGGGGACCCACTTCCGTGCCTCGACCTGACCAGCTGCCTGACCAGCTGCAACCGAGGCGCTTGGGGTGAAGTCGCTCAGCCAGACGATGGCCGGAGCGGCAGGGCACCTTCCTCGCCCTAACCCGACAGCTCACCTCGCAGGCGTGGGAAGGGAACTCTCATGCCTGCGAACGCAAGCTCGCTCAAGTCCGTCCTGCTCCCGATCGCCGCTACGGCGATCGCTGCCTCTGCGCTCGTCCCCGCTCCGGCCCACGCCGAGCCGGCCAAGGCGGCCGGCGCTCCGACTGCCACCGCGCAGAAGATGGAGCCGCAGCAGACCCTCAAGGCCCACCACCGGGTGCCCAAGCGCGACGCCCGCATCCAGCGCGCCCTGCGCATCATGCGCGCCCAGACCGGCGACCCGTACAGCTACGGCTCGGCCGGCCCCAACGCGTTCGACTGCTCGGGCCTGGTCTACTACGCGACCCGGGCGGCAGGCTTCCGTGGCATCCCGCGTACGTCGGGCGGCCAGGCGGGCTTCATGCGCCGCATCTCGCGCAGCGCCATGAAGCCCGGTGACTTCGTCTTCTTCAGCAACGGCGGCGGTGTCTACCACGTCGGCGTGTACGTCGGCGGCAACCGCCTGCTGCACGCGCCGTACTCCGGTGCCCGCGTGCGCACCGAGCGCATCTGGACCAGCAGCTGGTTCGGCGGCACGCTGCGCGGCCGCGGCTGATCCGCGACACACCGTGGTCCGAACCGCGGCCGCTCCCGTCTCGGGGCCGGCCCTGGTTCAGACTGTTCGTCATGTCTTCGCGCTCGTTGCACCCGTTCCGCACCCCTGCCCGCCGAGCCGCCGCGATCGCACTGGCCTCCTGCCTCGCGCTGAGCGCCTGCGGTGGTGACAACAAGGAGAGCGCCGGCTCGGACGAGCCGGCCGACGAGCCGACGAAGGCCGCACCGGTGTTCTCCCCGCTGACCGGAGAGCAGGTCGAGGCCAACCCGAAGCACCCCGTGGTGGTAGTCAAGATCGACAACTCCTACGCCTCCGCGCCGCAGGTCGGGCTGGGCCAGGCCGACCTCGTGGTCGAGGAGCTCGTCGAAGGTGGCATCACCCGGCTCGCGGTCTTCTTCGACCAGCGCATCCCGCAGAACGTCGGCCCGGTGCGGTCGATGCGCGCCACCGACATCGGCGTGGTGCAGCCGGCGAAGGCGCTGCTGGTCGCCAGTGGCGGCGCTCCGCAGACGGTCTCTCGCGTCGCGAAGTCGAAGATCAAGACGTTCACCGAGGGCGCGACGGGCTACTACCGCGAGAGCAGCCGCCGGTCGCCGTACAACCTCTTCATGAAGCTGCGGGAGCTGGTCAAGAGCGTCAAGGGTGGCGACCGCCCCACGACGTACCTGCCCTTCGCCGAGCCCGGCGCGGAGCTCCCCGCCGGTCGTCCCGCCACGGGTCTGGAGGCGAAGTTCTCCGGCAACAGCACCACGTCCTGGCAGTTCCAGGGCGGCAAGTACGTCAACACCAACAGCAACGCCGGCCAGGGCGACCGTTTCCAGCCCGACACGGTGCTGGTGCTCCGGGTCAAGGTCGGCGACGCCGGCTACCTCGACCCGGCCAAGAACCCCGTGCCGGAGACGATCTTCACGGGCAAGGGCCAGGCCATGGTGTTCCACGGTGGCAAGCTGATCCGCGGTCGCTGGAGCAAGGCGGGCTTCGACTCCGAGCTCAGCCTCATGACCCAGGCGGGCGAGCTGAGGCTGCCGCCCGGCAAGGTCTGGGTCGAGCTCGTCCCCGCCGACGGCGGCGACGTGGTCGTCAAGAAGTAGGGGAGTCCCCGCGCAGGGCGGCGCTCGCTGCGCCGATCTGCTGCCGCGCGCCCTCGAGGAAGAAGGTCAGGACCGTCTCGAGCTCGCGGCTGGCCTGCTCGGGGTCCTCGGCGGTCGACAGCTGCATGCCGGCGGCCGACATCGCGCCGAAGAACAGCCGCGACATCGTGTCGGTCACGGCGACGGGGAAGAGGTCCTTGGGCAGCACCGCCTTGACGATGTCGTCGACGATCGCGAAGGTGGAGCGCTCCTCGTGCTCGCGGTACCTCTCGTAGCCGAGGACGGCCGGTCCTTCCTGGACGACGATGCGGCGGTACTCCTGGCCGCGGGCGACCTCGAAGAAGGCCTTGATCGCGACGTTGGCCTGCTCCCAGGGGTCCTTGATGCCCTTGACCGCCTTGCGGATGCGCTTGGTGGCGTCGTCCTCGACCCGCGCGAAGACCGCCTCGAAGAGGGCCTGCTTGCCGCTGAAGTGGTGGTAGAGGGCGCCCTTGGTCACCCGCGCCCCGGCCACGATCTCGTCGAGGCTGCTGCCGGCGTAGCCCTGACGGCTGAACAGGTCGCGGGCGACGTCGACGAGCGCGCGCTGCGTGGAGGCGGAGTACTGCGCGCGTCGGCTTGTCGTCTTGGCGGCCTTCCGCAGGAGGTCCTGCGGGTTCACCTGGGGCTTCATACGGTCAGTTTATGACCGACTCGCGGTATCCGTGTCGAGCGTCACGGGTGCCGTCCGTTGCATACTCGCGGTTCGGCGACGTACTCTCGGTATGTGCCCAGCCCCCAGCACGTGACCCACCGCCGCGGAGAGGTTCTCCGCGGTGTGGCCAAGGCTGCGAACAGCCGCCTGGACGGCACCTTGCCGATGGACTTCCCCGGCGTCACCGAGACGTTCCGCGACGAGCTCGACCTGGTCGGCGCTCTCCAGCTCCGCTGGCACTCCCTGATGGCCGGCAACATCGAGCGTGCGCTCGTGCAGGAGCCGAGCGGCGACGAGACCGCTGCCGTCGTCGGCGAGGACGTCGACCTCGAGCACCTCGTGCTGACCGCCTGGCACGCTGCTCGGGAGGAGCTGGCCGGCGTACGTCTGATCCTGGACACCTGCGGCGAGAAGCCCCTGTCCCCGGAGATGGCCGAGGCGCTCGACATCGCCAACCGCAAGGACTGGGCCCTGCTCGCCGTCATGGCCGGCAAGGCCAGCGCCCAGGACGCCGACGCGGCCGAGGTCGGCCGCTTCCTGGAGCACAAGGTTCGCCGCGCGTCGTTCGAGCCCTACGTCAAGGTGCTGCCGCGGCAGAGCCTGCGTGAGCGGCTACGACTGACGATGGCGGTCTAAGACCTCGGCCCTGGCCGGCGCCCCTGAAATGTACGGCTCTCCCTCCGTACGGCTCTCTCTCCCTTAGCGCTGGTCGGGGCCGAGCCCTGTGCCTCACCGGCATCTCCGCACCCATGCGACTCGCCGGTAGCGCGCAGGGCTGCAACGATGGGCTCGTGCCTGCAGCCCCGAGCATCTCCTACTCGATCACCGTTCGCCTCGAGCTCCCTGCCGGGGGTACGGCGACCAGCCACCTGACCACCGCGGTGGAGAAGGCCGGCGGACTCGTCACCGCCCTCGACGTCACCGCCTCGGGCCACGACCGGCTCCGCATCGACGTCACCTGCGCCGCGCGCGACACCGACCACGCCGACGAGATCGTCGAGGTGCTGCGGTCGCTCGAAGGCGTCGAGGTGCACAAGGTCTCCGACCGCACGTTCCTCATGCACCTGGGCGGCACCATCGAGATGACCGCCAAGCACCCGATCCGCAACCGCGACGACCTCTCGATGATCTACACGCCCGGTGTCGCGCGGGTCTGCCAGGCGATCGCGAAGAACCCCGCCGACGCACGCCGGTTGACGATCAAGCGCAACGCTGTCGCGGTGGTGACCGACGGGTCAGCCGTGCTCGGCCTGGGCAACATCGGCCCTGCCGCCGCACTCCCGGTGATGGAGGGCAAGGCCGCGCTGTTCAAGAGGTTCGCCGGCATCGACGCCTGGCCCATCTGCCTCGACACCCAGGACCCCGACGAGATCGTGCGCACCGTGCAGGTGCTCGCACCGGTCTTCGCCGGCATCAACCTGGAGGACATCTCGGCTCCGCGCTGCTTCGAGATCGAGGCAAGGCTGCGCGACCTCCTCGACATCCCGGTCTTCCACGACGACCAGCACGGCACGGCGATCGTGGTCACCGCGGCGCTGAAGAACGCCCTGAAGGTCGTCGGCAAGGACATCGGCAAGGTGCGCATCGTGCTGTCCGGCGCGGGCGCCGCCGGTACGGCGATCCTGCGGCTCGTGCAGGCGGCCGGTGCCACCGACGTCGTGGTCGCCGACATCGAGGGCGTGGTGCACCAAGGCCGGCCCGGGCTGCACGAGTCGCTCGCCTGGGTGGCCGCGTCGACCAACCCCCGCGGTCTCACCGGCACCCTCAACGAGGCCGTGGCCGGCGCCGACGTGTTCATCGGTGTCTCCGCGCCCAACCTGCTCAACGGTGACGACATCGCCACCATGGCCGACGCCTCCATCGTCTTCGCACTGGCCAACCCGGTGCCCGAGGTCGACCCGCAGGAGGCGCACGCCCACGCGGCTGTGGTCGCCACCGGGCGCTCGGACTACCCCAACCAGATCAACAACGTGCTCGCGTTCCCCGGAGTCTTCCGCGGTCTGCTCGACGCGTCGGCCACCCACATCGACGAGGCCCTCCTGCTCGCCGCTGCCGAAGCGATCGCGGGCGCCGTCTCCGGCGACGAGCTCAACGCGAACTACATCATCCCCTCGGTCTTCCACGCCGAGGTGCACACCGCGGTCGCCGCCGCCGTACGCGCTGCCGCGGGCGGATGACCGCTGTCGACGGCCTGGCCGCGGGTCGACTCCTCGTCGCCACCCCGATGCTGGTCGACCCGAACTTCGACCACAGCGTGGTGCTGCTGCTCGACGTCGACGACTCCGGTGCGTTGGGTGTCGTGCTCAACAGGCCGTCACAGGTGCCGGTCGGCACGATCCTGCCCGACTGGACCGAGCGGGTGCCTTCGCCGGGGGTGCTGTTCCAGGGCGGTCCGGTCGCGACCGACTCCGCCCTCGCGGTCGCCTACGTCGAGCCCGGTGCGGAGGCGGAGCCGGTCGGGTTCCGCAAGGTGTTCGGCAACGTCGGCGTGGTCGACCTCGACACTCCCGCCGAGCTGCTCACCGACGTGGTAGCGGTGATGCGTGTCTTCGCGGGCTACGCCGGCTGGGGGCCCGACCAGCTCCAGGGCGAGATCATCGAGGGCTCCTGGGTCACCGTCGACAGCGTCCACGAGGACGTGTTCGGCGGCGCGCGCGACCGGCTCTGGGCCGACGTGCTGCGCAGGCAGCCGGGTGAGCTCGCCTGGCTCTCGACAGCCCCGCTCGACCCGACGCAGAACTAGGTCGCTTGCTAGAATCGCGGCCGTGAGCACCCAGCTGAGCCCCGGCGTCCAGACGATCGAGGACACCCGCACGTCGACCACCGACGACGGTGACCACGAGCGCCTCTCGCACTACGTCGACAAGGACAAGTACACCGAGGCCATGGTCATGGGCACGCCGGTCGTGGCCCTGTGCGGCAAGGTGTGGGTGCCGAGCCGTGACCCGGAGAAGTACCCAGTCTGTCCTGAGTGCAAGGAAGTCTGGGAGGGCTTGTCCAAGGACGACGGTTGACCACCCGTCCGGGTCGGTCATCCCTTTCGGTCCTCGCGTCCGCTGCTCTCGCACTGCCTGCTGCCGGGCTGGTCACTCCAGCCCACGCCGGCAGCCCCTCGGTCTGCCTCGACAAGGCCGAGACGTCCGCGCGCGTGGTCCTGCGCGACGTCAACCGCAACGTCCGCACCAAGAAGCTGCGCCACGCCAACCGGGTCGCCCACCGGCGGGTCGACCGCGCTGAGGTCATCGACCTGCTCGCCGGCTACTCCGTGCGGCTTCGCGTGCCGGTCGACGTGCACGTGATCGTCGGCAGGCGCAGTGACCGGGGGCCGGGCCGAGCACGCATCACCAGGCAGCTGGCCTACCTCAACAAGGCCTACGCCGGGCGGCAGTCGCCGGCTAGCCAGCGCGGGATCATCGAGTTCTACCTCAACCGCCTGACCCGCACGGTCAACCCGCGCTGGTTCACGGCCGGGTCCGGCAGCGAGGCCGACCGCCAGATGCGCCGCCGGCTGCACACCGGCGACCGCTCGAGGCTCAACGTCTTCGTCAACGAGCCGCGCAAGGTCGACGGCGTCGTCACGCTCGGGTGGGCGACGTACCCCTGGGACATCGCCCGCAACGGAAGGCTCGACGGCATCACCATCCACGCCGAGAGCATGCCCGGCGGCCGGCTCGCGGGCTACAACCGCGGCGACACGCTGGTGCACGAGACCGGCCACTGGCTCGGCCTGCTGCATACCTTCCAGGGCGGCTGCGCCGGTCCGGGAGACTTCGTCGACGACACCCCCGCCGAGGGGAACCCGAGTGGGTCGTGCGCCTCGAAGGACTCCTGCGACCTGCCCGGCACCGACCCGGTCCACAACTTCATGGACTACGCGCCCGACACGTGCATGAACATGTTCACGTCGGGTCAGGTCGTGCGCATGACACACTTCTGGCTGGCCTACCGAACCCCGTAAGAGAGTCGTGACCAACCCTTCCTCCGCACCCGCGCCCGCACCCGCCAACCTCCCTCCCGCACAGCTCCCTCCAGCCTGGCCCGACCGTGCCGCCTGGGGCACCGCGACCAAGCTGCGCGCGTGGCAGTCCGAGGCGGTGCGGCAGTACGTCGCCGACCTCCCGCGCGACTTCCTCGCGGTCGCGACGCCGGGCGCGGGCAAGACGACGTTCGCGCTGACGGTGGCGGCCGAGCTGCTCTCGCGCCGCCTCGTCGACCGCATCGTCATCGTCGCCCCGACCGAGCACCTCAAGACCCAGTGGGCCGAGGCGGCCGGCCGCGCGGGCATCCCGGTCGACCCGGCCTTCTCCGCCGGGGCGGGCAGGACCAGCAGGGACTTCGTCGGCGTCGCGGTGACCTACGCCGGGGTTGCCACCAACCCGCTCGCGATGCGCATCCGCGTCGAGCGCTACAAGACGCTGGTGATCCTCGACGAGGTGCACCACGCCGGTGACGCATTGTCGTGGGGCGAGTCCGTGCGCGAGGCCTTCGAGCCGGCACACCGCAGGCTCGCGCTGACGGGCACGCCGTTCCGCTCCGACATCAACCCGATCCCGTTCGTGCAGTACGCACCGAACGACGAGGGGGTGATGCAGAGCGTGGCCGACTACACCTACGGCTACGCCCATGCGCTGGCCGACCACGTCGTACGGCCGGTGCTGTTCATGGCCTACTCCGGCTCGATGCAGTGGCGCACGCGTGCCGGTGACGAGATTGCTGCCCGGCTCGGCGAGCCGCTGACCAAGGACCTCACCGCGCAGGCCTTGCGCACCGCCCTCGATCCGGACGGGTCGTGGATCCCCGCGGTGCTCGCTGCGGCCGACACCCGGCTCACCGAGGTGCGTCGGCACATGCCCGACGCGGGCGGGCTGGTGATCTGCACCGACCAGGACTCCGCTCGCGCCTACGCCAAGCTGCTGCGAGCCATCAGCGGTGAGAAGCCGATCGTGGTCCTGTCCGACGAGAAGGGCGCCTCCAAGCGCATCGCCGAGTTCAGCGAGGGCGAGGCGCGCTGGATGGTCGCGGTGCGCATGGTGTCCGAGGGCGTCGACGTACCGCGGCTGGCAGTGGGGGTCTATGCGACCACCACGACGACGCCGCTGTTCTTCGCCCAGGCCGTGGGCCGCTTCGTGCGTGCCCGCAGGCGCGGGGAGACCGCCTCGGTCTTCCTGCCTTCGACCGGGCACCTGCTCGGCCTCGCTGCCGACCTCGAGGCGCAGCGCGACCACGTGCTTCGTCGCAAGGTCGACTCCGACGACGACATCTTCGCCGCGGAGCAGGCGCTGGTCGACGAGGCCAACGCGGCCGAGGCCGCCTCGGGCGAGGAGGCCCTGCTGCCCTTCCAGGCGTTGGGCTCCGACGCCGTCTTCGACCACGTCCTCTACGACGGGGCGCAGTTCGGCCACGCCGGCGAGGTGCACGTCGGGTCCGAGGAGGAGATGGACTTCCTCGGCATCCCGGGTCTGCTCGAGCCCGACCAGGTGCGCGACCTGCTGCGGCAGCGACAGAGCGACCGCGCGAGGACCAAGCCAACCGCGCCGGCCACCGAGCAGGTGGTCGCCCACGAGCAGCTCGGCATGCTGCGCCGCGAGCTCAACGGTCTCGTCGCCGCCTGGAACCATCGCACCGGCCAGCCTCACGGCGTCACCCATGCCGAGCTGCGCCGCGCCTGCGGGGGGCCCCCCGCGGCCGTCGCGTCGGCCGAGCAGCTGCAGGCCCGGATCGACCGGATCCGGGAGTGGGCAGCCAAGCGCACGGGATGATCGTCCGCTGAGCGGGCGTATCGTGTCCGCATGGCGGCCGAGACCTCTCAGACCCTGGACCGGGGGCTCCGGGTGCTCGCCGTGCTGGCGGCGTCGCCGCACGGTCTGACTGTCACCGAGCTCGCCGCGCAGGTCGCGGTCAACCGCACCGTGGTCTACCGCCTGATCACCACCCTCGAGCAGCACGGGCTCGCCCGCCGCGACGCGGGCGGCCGGCTGCACGTCGGGCTGGGTGTGCTGGCACTGGCTCGCGGCCTGCAGCCGGTGCTGCGCGAGCTGGCCAACCCGGTGCTCCGGAGCCTGGCCGAGGACCTCGGCGTGACTGCCAGCCTGACCGTCGCCGACGGGGGAGAGGCTCTCGCCATCGCCGTTGTCGAGCCGACCTGGACCGACTTCCACGTCGCCTACCGCGTGGGCGCCCGGCACCCCCTCGAGCTCGGTGCGTCGGGCAAGGCGATCTTGATCGGTCGCACGGGAAGCCCCACGCCCTATGCCGTCACCTCCGGTGAGCTCCAGGCCGGCGCACGCGGCCTGGCCGCGCCGGTGCTGGGGGTCGAGGGGCTCGAGGCGTCGGTCGGCATCGTCACCCTGGGCGATCTCGACGAGCAGACCGTCGCACCCGCCGTGGTCGCCGCGGCGGCCGAGGTCGCCAGGCGACTCAGCTGACTCGCGGGTGCGCTCCCCGGCCCGGCCTCGTGCGCACACCGCGCGGGGCCTCGATGCGGTGCCCCTCCTCGCACTCGAGGGCGACGTGCACCTCGGCGCCACAGTCGGCGTGGGCGAACTCGACCGGCGGGCCCTCGGGGTCGGCGACGTAGCGGTTGCCCCACTCCGCGACCGCGACGAGCACGGGGTAGAGGTCGAGCCCCTTGTCGGTGAGGCGGTACTCGTGGCGAGCACGCTCGCCGGGGAGCTGGTAGGGCTCCTTGCGCAGGATGCCGTGGTCGACGAGCAGGGCGAGCCGGTTGGTCAGCACCTGCTTGGGGATCGCCGTGCGCACGCGCATGTCCTCGAAACGGCGGATGCCGTTGAAGACCTCGCGGACCACCAGGAACGTCCAGCGCTCGCCGAGGATGGCCATCGTCCGGCCGACGGTGCAGTTGTCGGCGGAGTAGGCGAGGGCCGGGGGCGAGGTGGCTCTGGTGATCGACACCACTCCAGGCTAAGTCTTGTTGACAGACTCAGCAAGCGGATGACACGCTGGGTCCATGACGCAGACCCAGGTGACCCCGGCCGACCTGCTGGCGATGGACGGCTTCGAGCAGCTCAGTGCGTTCACCAACGGCACACTCCCGCCGGCGCCGATCGCCGAGACCCTGGGCATGGTCGACTTCCGGGTCGAGCGCGGCAGCGTCAGCGTCTCCCTGGTCGCCGAGCCCAGGCACTACAACCCGATCGGCTCCGTCCACGGCGGGGTGATCTCGACGCTGCTCGACACCGCGGCCGCGTGCTCGGTGCACACGACGCTCGAGGTGGGGGAGGCCTACACCTCGCTCGACCTCACCGTGAAGTTCCTGCGCCCGGTGACCGTGAGGTCCGGGCGGCTGACAGCGGTCGGTGAGGTGATCCAGCGCGGCCGTCGTACGGCGCTGGCCGAGGCCAAGCTGTACGACGAGGCCGGCAAGCTCGTGGCCTACGCGTCCTCGAGCTGCATGATCATGCGTGGGGCCTGAGCGCCGCGTCGACCAATGGCAGCACCCGGTGCTGGATCTGGGTGGCCAGCGCGATGACGGTCGAGGACCGCACGATCCCCTCGAACGAGACGACCTTGTCGATCACCCGCTGAAGGTCGGCGTTCGACCGCGCGACGACACGTGCCCACATGTCGCCGGCGCCGGTGATCGTGTAGGCCTCCAGCACCTCCGGGATCGTGCCGAGGTGACGCGCGACGACGTCGTGCCCGGAGCCCTGCCGGATCTCCAGGGTGAGGAACGCCGTCACCGGGTAGCCCAGCGCGTCGGGTGAGAGCGACGGCGCGAACGAGGTGATCACCTGGTCGCGCACCAGCCGGTCGAGCCTGGCCTGCACCGTGCCGCGGGCGACCCCGAGCCGCCGGGAGGCCTCCAGCACGCCCACGCGTGGCTCCGCAGTGATCAGACGGATCAATGTGGCGTCAAGATCGTCCATCTGCAGGCTCCTGGCTGTACAAAGTGCTCAGTGTCTCGGACTTGTCTTGCACAGTCTGCCTCATCCCGGAGAGAGTCGGGGCATGACCGAGCAGCTGACCCACGACGAACTCAAGGCCGACCTCACCCTGGAGCAGCTCAAGCAGCTGGTCGGGCTCGTGGAGTACGACGCGAGCAACGACCCGTTCCCGGTGACCGCGATGGACGCCGTCGGGTTCGTGGTGGGCAACGCGACCCAGACCGCGACGTTCTACCAGCTCGCGCTGGGCATGGAGCTCGAGGCCTACCGCGGCCCGGAGACCGGCTGGCGCGACTCGAGGTCCTACGTGCTCCGCAGCGGTTCGGCCCGGTTCGTCTTCACCGGTGCGGTCACGACCGACAGCCACCTTGCAGACCACCACCGCAAGCACGGCGACGGCGTCGTCGACCTGGCGCTCGAGGTGCCCGACGTCGACAAGTGCATCGAGCACGCCCGCTCGGTCGGGGCCACGGTCATCGAGGAGCCGCACGACGTCTCCGACGAGTTCGGCACGGTGCGCATCGCCGCGATCGCGACCTACGGCGAGACCCGGCACACCCTCGTCGACCGCAGCGCGTACGACGGCCCGTACCTCCCCGGCTACGTCGAGCGCACCACCACCGTCACCCGCAAGGAGGGCCACCCCAAGCGGCTCTTCCAGGCGATCGACCACTGCGTCGGCAACGTCGAGCTCGGCAAGATGGACGAGTGGGTGACCTTCTACAACAAGGTCATGGGCTTCACGAACATGGCCGAGTTCATCGGCGACGACATCGCCACCGACTACTCCGCGCTGATGAGCAAGGTCGTCGCGAGCGGCAACCACCGCGTGAAGTTCCCGCTCAACGAGCCGGCCGTCGCGAAGCGGAAGTCGCAGATCGACGAGTACCTCGAGTTCTACGACGGCGCCGGCTGCCAGCACATCGCGCTCGCCACCGGTGACATTCTGCGCACTGTCGACATCCTGCGGGAGAACGGCATCGAGTTCCTCGAGACCCCCGACTCCTACTACGACGACCCCGAGCTGCGGGAGCGGATCGGCAAGGTGCGCGTGCCGATCGAGGAGCTGAAGAAGCGCAAGATCCTGGTCGACCGTGACGAGGACGGCTACCTCCTGCAGATCTTCACCAAGCCGATGGGCGACCGGCCGACGGTCTTCTACGAGTTCATCGAGCGGCACGGCTCGCTCGGGTTCGGCAAGGGGAACTTCAAGGCGCTCTTCGAGGCGATCGAGCGGGAGCAGGAGCTCAGAGGCAACCTCTGAGCTCCCGTCCCTTGATCCGGATCAGCTACCGGAGCTTGGTGCCGACGGCAGCGTGACCTTCAGCTGCGCGCCGTACGGCAGCGACTGCACGAGCCGCAGCTGCGCGAGGGCGGGGCTGTCCTCCAGCAGCTTGGCCGCGTTGGCCAGCGAGCGTAGGGCAGCGGTCTCGGCACGGGCCGTCTCCAGCTGCGCCTTGCCCTTCTGGCGTGCGGACACCAGCTCGGCGTACGCCGAACGCAGCTCGGACGGAAGGATCACGTCCTTCACGACAGCGTCGCGTACGGCGATGCCGACCTCGGCACCCGCGGCTGCGGCCGCGCCGGTCACCGACTCGACCACGGACCGGCGGCCGGTCGTCAGCGCCGCGTCGACGTCGAGCGCGGCCAGCGACTCGCGCAGCGCGATCTGTACCGCGAGGTACACCCGGCTGTCCGGCGCAGCCGTCGCGACGAACGCGACGGGGTCGCTGACCGACCAGACCACGGCCGCGGTCACCCGGAGCGAGACGCCGTCGGCGGTCAGCACGTCCTGAGGTGCCGTCGTCACGATCCGCTCGCGGATGTCGATGCGCACGACCCGGCTGCGCGAGCGCAGCGGGTAGCGGCCCGGCTCGAGCACGCGCTCGAGGCGGCCGTCGCGGTAGACCAGCACGCGCTCGTGCTGGCTCACTGTGATCTTCTTGAACATGACGGCAACCTCCTTCGTGTGTGTCGAGCCGTCGTGGGCGGGTCTGAAGTTGTGGACTCCCGGCGGGTGGCACGGCGACCGGCGGGAACCGGCGCGTCGTGCTGACCGCGCCGGCCTCAGGGCCGGACGTCGCGTTGCCCACCGGCCGGGAGCCGGTGTGGTGAGGAGTCGAACCTCGAGCGTTCTCACGCATGCCATATCCGTGACAGGGATAGGCGAGGATGCGATGCGCAGGACCCGGGTGCGGTACCCCGTCCGGGCTGCTGGTCTCGCCGCAGTCGAGGGTGACAGGTCGGGCGCGCGAAAGCGAAGGGTTTTCAGCCCTGCTCGGCCGGGATCTGGCGGCCGCTGTTGCGCGAGACCCCGACCATGGCGCCCCAGACGAACTCGGCCATGTAGCGCGAGACCTCCTCGCGCGACATGGTGCGACTCTCGAGCCACCACTCGCCGATCGCCAGGCCGTTGCCCACCATGCCGGTTGCCCAGGGCTCGACCCCGCCGGTCTCCATGCCCAGCGCCTCCAGGGCGGTGGTCATGACCGCGGCGAGGGTGCGAGCGACGGCGACCTTGCCGTCGGCCAGGGGGTCGGTGCCGCTGCTCACGCGGTGCTGCACCAGCAGGAGGAAGACCTGGGGGTGCTCCTCGATGACCTCGAAGTACGTCGCGACCGCGTCGTACACGCGCTGCCTCATCGGCCCTTCGGCGAACAGCAGGGGACTGAGCCGGTCGACGACCAAGGTGGCGCCCCACTGGCCGACCGCGGCGTGGAGGTCGGCCTTGTCGCTGAAGTACCGGTAGAGGACCGGCTTCGAGACACCGGCTACCCTGGCGATCTCGTCGATGGACGCCTCGCGTCCGTGCTTGTCGATCGCGGCGACGGCGGCCGCGACCAGGTCGGCACGGCGGCTCTCCCGGTGGCTGTCCCAGCGGGTGCTGCGCCCGTCGGGTGCCGACGGGTCGGGCTTGCGAGGGCTCACGCCCAGCACGATAGCAGCGTACGCGTTACCTCAGGTAACAGCATCGAGCTGACGACTGTGCAGGCGCATCGACCACAGCGCGCCGACGCCGGAGATGGCCGCGCCGACGGTCAGCGCGGTGGAGATGCTGGCACCCTCGGCCACGATGCCCAGCGCAATCGGGCCACCACCCAGCCCCAGGTCGATGAAGAGGCTCGCGGTCCCGGAGGCCGCACCCCGCTCGGACGGTCGCGCCGTGGCGAAGATCGCGGAGAAGAACGCCGGGGTGCTGAAAGTGACGCCCAGCGCCATGAGCACCGAGCCGGCCACCATGCCGGTCGGCGTGGTCCAGGTGGCGATGACCAGGAGCCCTGCCCCGATCGCCATGAGGGCGGCGGCGCCCAGAAGTAGCGGCGGGAGCCGGTCGGGGACCTTCGCGAAGGCCACGCGGCAGGCGACGACCACCAGGCCGTAGGCGAAGAGCGGGATGCTGGCGTTCGCGAGGCCGACGTCGTGGGCGTGCAGGGCGCCGAGGCTGAGGAAACCCCCGACCGCCATCAGGGAGGTGAAGAAGGCGAGCGCGGCGGGGATCGCCTTGCGGTGGATCATCGCGTGGCCGACCTCCATCGACCCGGCCTCGCGGGTCTCCCCGATCCCGAGTACGACGACCGCGGCGACCAGGCCGAGCACTGCCGCGCCGTACCACGCGACGTCGAAGTTCCACGTCTCGGTGAGCACCTCGCCCAGCGGCGGCCCGAACGCCAGGCCCAGGTAGAGGCCCAGCGAGTTGTAGGAGACCGCCTCGCCCATGCGCTCCGGCGGTGCCAGGTCGGCGAGCGCAGCGAGGGAGGCCACGAAGAAGGCGGCCTCGGCCACACCCAGCACCAGCCGTAGCGCGATCACCAGGGTGAGCGACTCGACCGACGCGGTGAGGGCGAGGGCGACGCCGGCGAGCAGGGCGCCACCGACGAGCAGCGGAGCGCGGCCGAGCGTGTCGCACAGCCGGCCGACCAGCGGCCGCAGCAGCAGCGCCGAGATCGCGAACGCGCCGAACGCCAGCCCGGCGCCGGCCTTGTCCGAGCCGACCGGGCCGGTGACGTAGAGGGGCAGCGTGTAGATCGCGACGCCGGTCGCGGTGAAGTAGGCGAGGTCCGCGAGCGCGAGCATCACGAACGCCCTGGTGAACAGCGTGGGCAGGGTTGCCTGGCGTGTGGACCGACGAAGGCGTGACACCGTCAGACCAGCTTGTTCTCGAACGCGAACGCCGCGGCCGCGGTGCGGGAGGAGACGTCGAGCTTGGTGAAGATGTTCGAGAGGTGGCGGGCCACCGTCTTGTCGCTGAGCACGAGCACAGCGGCGATCTCGGTGTTGCTCCGGCCGCCCGCGACCAGGCGCAGCACCTCCACCTCGCGTTCGGTGAGTCCTCGGGGTAGGGACCGCGCCACGAGAGCGGTGACCTCAGCGGCTGCGCGCGCGGCACCGAGCTCCTGGAAAGACTTCAGCGCACGGGAGAGCTCGGCGAGCGCCGAGTCCTCGTCGTCGAGAAGCCTCAGCGCGCGGCCGGTGAGGTGGCGGCACCGGGCCACCTCGTAGGGCGCCTCGAGCGACCGCCACAGCGCGACCGCCATGCGCAGCTCGGACAGTGCCGCCGACGGGTCGTCGGTCGCCACCAGGCAGGCGGCCTCCGCGTAGTGCGCCATGGCCCGGAGCGCCGTACAGCCGAACGACTCAGCGACGCCGCTCAGCTCGGCTGCGATCTTCCGAGCTTCGTCGATGTGCCCGCTGCCGAGCAAGACCTCCACCGAACCGGGGAGCAGCTGTGACCGGTGAACCGGGTCGCGTGGCTCCTCCAGCAGCCGGCGTACGGCGTTCAGCGCGGCCTCCGTGCGTCCCCTCGCCAGCCAGAGGATTGCGAGGCCGGGCTGCGGCTCGAAGCCGTAGCCGATGGCACGCTCGTACGCCGCATCAGCCGCATCGAGGTCGCCGAGGATGCGGTGCACCCCGCCAGCCTCCGCCATCGCGACCCCCGCCGAGGCAAGGGTCCCCGCGGCGGCGTACCGCTCGACCGACCGGTCGAACTCCTGGATGGCGTCGGCGAAGGCGCCGCGGACGCGCATGATCTGGCCGCGGTGTACCGCGCACTGGCCCGCGAACGCGACGAGCCCTGGCTGTGCCTCCACCCAGCTGGTCAGCGCTCGCGTCCACTCCGCGGCGCGGCCGTAGTCCGAGACCTCCTGGCAGGCCTCGACCAGCGAGCAGTAGACCTCGCCGGCGAAGACCGGCGAGACCTCTCCCGTCGACAGCCCGAGCATCGCCTCGTCGAGCAGCGCCAGCCCTTCGGGGACCCGGCCGGAGTACAGCAGGATCCTGCCCTGGGCGTTGAGTCCGTTGGAGAGAAGGTCTGGCTCGTTGAAGCGGCGGCCGTAGTCCGTCACCTCGACCGCCTCGGCCAGCGCAAGCTCGAAGTCGCCGCCGAAGATGTGCTGCAGCATCACCTGGTTGAGCAGGTAGCCCCGTTCCACGACGTCGCCGGGCACGTCGTCGAGCAGGCGCTGAGCCCGGGCGAGCCACGCCCCGCCTATGGCCGGTTCGCCGCCCTGGGTCAGCACCTTTGCGAGCCAGAAGCCGGCGCGGACAGCATCGAGCGTCGCGCCGGCCTCGAGATGAGCCTGGTAGCCACGTTGCAGGGCCTGGATGCAGTCGTTCCTGCGGCCCAGGAGGAGCGCCGCCGTCCCCAGGTGAGCGAAGTCGTGCGCCTGGAGCACGGAGCCGTCGATGCCGGAGAGGACCTCGTAGGCCGCGAC
Source organism: uncultured Actinomycetota bacterium (assembly GCA_963765905.1). Lineage (GTDB taxonomy): Bacteria > Actinomycetota > Actinomycetes > Propionibacteriales > Nocardioidaceae > SSC3. The sequence goes on along the minus strand of CAVXXY010000006.1, from coordinate 304,190 downwards.
CCACTCGCGCCGCTCGTAGGCGTCACGTGCCCTTGCCAGATCGTCGACCACGCCCATCGCGCATCACCTCCTATGGAATATAGCGGCGACGGCTGTGTTGGGTCAGGCCGCGACCGAGACGCGCGAGCGTGCAGCGATCTGCCGGGCGAGGTGCTGCGCGTCGCGGCCGACGCCGGCCAGGACCATCGAGCTGAAGGCGAACTGGAAGGAGAGGCCGCAGAAGAACAGGCCGGGAGCCTTCTCGACGACACCGCGGTACTCCTCGGGCCATCCGTTCTGGTCGAACACCGGGAGGTCGACCCAGTCGAACGCCTGTCGGAACCCGGTGCACCAGACCACTGCCGCGGCCGGTACGACGGTGCCGTCCTCGAGCACAGGCAGCCCGTTCTCGACGCCGGCGACGCGCTGGGTGTGCCGCTCGACGCCTCGCCGATCGAGGTCGGCCTGCTTCACGCGCAGCCGGGGGCCGCCGTGCATGCGGATCTCTCCCATCAAGCGCCGCCCGATCGGCGTACGGCGCGTGACGACGTGCCGCCACGCGAAGACGATCATCGGGAAGGCGAGCCTGATCCCCCTCTTGTCCCAACGGAACGGGAGCTGGCCCGTGTCCCTGCCGACGAGGGAGGTGCGATAGTGCTCGGCCACCTCGTAGGCGACGTCGCAGCCGGAGTGTGATGCTCCGACGACAAGCACCGGACCGGCGGCGATCTGCGACGGACGGCGGTACTCGCTGGAGTGCAGCTGCTGGATCGACGGGTCGAGCTCGCCGGCGAACGCCGGGATCCTCGGTTTGCGGCCGAACGTCCCGGTTGCCACGACGACGTTGTCGCAGGTGACGGTGTCGGAGCCCAAGGTGGCTCGGTACCCGCCGATCGACAGCCGCTCGAGTCGGTCGATGCGGGTGCGCATGCGCACCGGCAGGTCGAACGTGATCGCGTACTTCTCCAGGAAGTCGGCGACGTCATCCTTGCCCGGGTAGGACCACGACGGCGCCGGAAAGGTCATGCCGGGCAGGCCGTCGTACTTGGCGGGGCTGTAGAGCTTCAGGGTGTCCCACTGCTGTCGCCAGTTGTCGCCGATGCGCTCGTTGCCGTCGACGATGAGGAACGGGCGGCCGAGCTGCTGCAGGTGGTAGCCGGTGGCGAGGCCGGCCTGTCCGGCGCCGATGATGAGGGTCTCGATGTGCTGGCTGGTCATGGTGCTCTCCTTTCGAGCTGTCACCAGCACGTTAGGAACCCAGCACCCCTGGTCGCGTCGGGCGAACCATGCATTCCGTCTCGGCACGGCATGGGTGATTCCACTCCGCGCCGGGTGCTCCAGTCAGGCCGGCCGGATCCTGCCCGTGACCTCACCCAATGCGATGCGCCCGCCGAGCGCACCCGGGGCCGTCGCCCGCAGGGTCACCTCGTCGCCGTCCTCGAGGAAGGTGTGACCGCCGGCGAAGGGCTCCTGCCCGCCCCACGAGAGCTCCAGGAACGAGCCACGCTGGTCGCGCTCCGGCCCGCTGATCGTGCCGCTGGCGAAGAGGTCGCCGGTGCGCAGTGATGCTCCGTTGACCGTGAGGTGGGCGAGCATCTGCGCGGGAGACCAGTACATCGTCGAGTACGGCGGGCGGGCGACCACCTCTCCGTTGAGCACGACCTCGACGTCGATGTCGTAGCCGGCCGGCTCCGGCACCCGCAGGTAGTCCAGGACGGGCGGCTCCTGGCCCGGCAGGTCGCACGCCGCCGCCCCGAGCGCCGCCAGAGGAGTGACCCAGCCGCTGAGCGAGGTGGCGAACGACTTGCCGAGGAACGGGCCGAGCGGGACGTACTCCCAGGCCTGGATGTCGCGGGCGGACCAGTCGTTGAGCAGCGCCACCCCGAAGACGTGCTGCTGCCAGTCGGCGGCCGCGACCGGGGTGCCCTGCGTCGACGGCGTGCCCACGACGTAGGCGAGCTCGGCCTCGATGTCGAGTCGCCGGCTGGGACCGAAGACCGGTCCCTCGGGCGTCCGCTGCTGCCCGGAGGGCCGGCGTACGTCGGTGCCGGAGACGACCACCGTGCCGGCGCGGCCGTGGTAGCCGATCGGGAGGTGCTTCCAGTTCGGCGTGAGCGCCTCGCCGTCGGGGCGGAACATCCTGCCGACGTTGGTCGCGTGGTGCTCGGAGGCGTAGAAGTCGACGTAGTCGGCGACCTCCACCGGGAGGTGCATCGACACCTCGCCGACCGGGATCAGATGCGGCTCGACCAGCTCGGCTTCCGGCTCCTCGGTCAGCAGCAGGGTGAGCCACCGGCGTGCGGCGGCCCACGTGGCCGGACCCGTTGCCAGGAAGGCGTTCAGGCTCGGTCTGGCGAACACGTGCGCCGACTCGAGCATCTCCGCCGCGGCCACCGGAGCGAGGTCGACGACCAGGTCGCCGATCCGGGCACCCACCCGCGGCGGCTCGTCGCCGTGGCTGAAGACCCCGAGAGGCAGGTTGTCGACGTCGTACGACGAGCCGGCCGCACCTTCGACCCAGCTCGTCGTCACAGCTCCACCACTCCCAGCTCGACGAGGTCCTCGAGCGGGTCCTCCACGTTGCAGCAGCCGAAGGAGGTGAACCATCGTCGCGCCGAGAGCAAGCCGTCGGTCTGGATCTTGACGTCGGTCGTCTCGAGGATGCTGATGACGTCGTCGCGGGAGGCTCCCTCGAAGGCTGCGGCAGTCGCCTGCAGGATGTTGAGGAAGCCGTGCTGATGACCGGTGCGCACGGCATGGTGCAGCCCGGCCGTGCACTTGAACGAGAGCTCGCGGTCCAGGGCCGCGTCGATGGCGGCAGCGAGCTCGGCAGCAGGAGGGAACGCGTCGTCGTCGACACCGCCGGTGCGGAACTTCAGCCGCAGCTCGGCGGCCGCGATCTCGTCGAGGGCAACGAGCCAGCCGTGGGTCGGGCCGTCGAGAGCGCGTGGCGGCTCGACGTACACCGGGACGTCGCCGAGTGCGTCGCGCACCTGGTCGACCGCCGTGACCACGCGCTGGGCGTTGCGGGCCAGGTCGTCCTCGTTGCGCAGCGGCGTCTCGAGCGATCGGACGTCGAGGAGGCCGGACCTGGTCGCCCAGCGGACCGCCGGCTCGATGGCGCCGGCGCCACCGGTGACCACGACCGTGACCGGCAGGCGCTCCTCGGCGTCGTCGAGGAGCTCGAGGAGGTCGGGGAGCCTGATGTCGCTGACCACGAACGGTCCCACCAGGTCGGCGTACGCACTGCTGCGGTGCTCGCGGTGCGCCTTCACGGCGTCCGGAAGCGGCGCGTTGCCGGGCGGGAAGATCGCGGCGTCGTCGACCAGGTGGAGGAGGAAGGACGGCACGGTTGACACGCCAGCGACCCTAACGCATGGTGGACCTGAGCGGATATTCGAGTTCGATAATAGGACGGATCATGGCGTACTACCGGCAGGTCGGCGAGGTCCCGCAGAAGCGACACACCCAGTTCCGCCGCGACGACGGGTCGCTGCACTTCGAGGAGCTGATGGGCGAGGAAGGCTTCTCCTCCGACTCCTCGCTGCTCTACCACCGAGGTGTGCCCAGCGCGATCGTCGACTCCCAGGTCTGGGAGCTCCCATCGCTCACCACGACGGCCAACCACCCGCTCAAGCCTCGCCACCTGAAGCTGCACACGCTCTTCGGCGACGCCAAGTCCGACCCGGTCACCGGTCGCCGGCTGGTGCTCGGCAACGGCGACGTGCGCATCTCCTACGTCGTGGCCACCGAGCCCTCGCCGTACTACCGCAACGCGGTCGGCGACGAGTGTGTGTACGTCGAGGCAGGGTCCGGCACGGTCGAGACCGTCTTCGGAGTGCTCGCCTACGAGCAGGGCGACTACGTCATCGTCCCGCGCGCGACCACGCACCGCTGGGTCCCCGCGGAGGCGAGCCGGCTCTACCCGATCGAGGCCAACAGCCACATCGCGCCACCGAAGCGCTACCTCTCCCGCTTCGGTCAGCTGCTCGAGCACGCGCCCTACTGCGAACGCGACCTCTACGGTCCGACCGAGCCGTTCCTCGTCGAGGGCACCGACGTCGAGGTTCTGGTCAAGCACCGGGTCGGGGGCGCGCTCGGCGGCACCCGCATGACCTATGCGACGCACCCGTTCGACGTGGTCGGCTGGGACGGCTGCCTCTACCCCTACACCTTCAACGTGCGCGACTTCATGCCGATCACCGGCAAGGTGCACCAGCCGCCGCCGGTTCACCAGGTGTTCGAGGGCTACAACTTCGTAGTCTGCAACTTCCTGCCCCGCAAGGTCGACTACCACGAGCTCTCGATCCCGGTGCCCTACTACCACTCCAACGTCGACAGCGACGAGGTGATGTTCTACGTCGGCGGCGACTACGAGGCCCGCAAGGGGAGCGGCATCAACATCGGCTCGATCTCGCTGCACCCGGGTGGCTACGCGCACGGCCCGCAGCCGTCGGCGGTCGAGGCGTCGCTGGGCGTGGACTACTTCGACGAGTCGGCAGTCATGGTCGACACGTTCCGTCCGCTCGAGCTGGGCGAGGGTGGGCTGGCCTGCGAGGACCCGGCCTACGCCTGGACCTGGGCCGGGCGTGGCCCCTCGTCCGACGACCCGCCCGCGGTCTTCAGCAACAGCTGAGCCGAGGCCACCGCCTCGTGACTAGCCTGGAGCCATGACCTCAGGGGCGGAGGACCGCACGGCCTACGACGCCGGCGTGGCCGCCCTGTCCGCGCGCCGGTGGGAGGACGCCGTCGTGCATCTGGAGCGGGCCACGGCCGAGGAGCCCACGGCCGCGGCCCTGGAGGCGCTCGGCACGGCGTACTTCTGGTCCGACCGGCCCGAGACCATCGACGCACGCGAGCGGGCCTACCGCGAGCACCGCGCCGCGCGGGACCCCTACGGCGCCGCGCGGGTCGCCACCGCCCTCGCCTGGGACTACCTCACCTTCCGCGGCGAGGAGTCGGCTGCGCAGGGCTGGCTCCAGCTGGCCGGCCGGGCACTCGAGGGCCAGCCCGTCGCCGCCGAGCACGGGCACCTCGCGCTGTGGGAGGCGGACTTCGCGCTCAGCGACTCCGACCTGGACACCGCCGAGCTCAGGTCGGTCGAGGCGCTCGAGATCGGCCGCCGGCTGGAGGACTCCGACATCGAGCTCCTCGCGCGCTCGCAGCAGGGGCTGGTGCAGCTGATGCGGGGTGAGGTCCAGGCAGGCATGCGTCTGCTCGAGGCGACGGCGGTCGCTGCCACTGCGGGGGAGATCAGCGACCCGGCCTACGCCGGCTACGCCTGCTGCTACCTGATCACCGCCTGCCACGAGGTCCGAGACATCGCCCGGGCCAGCGAGTGGTGCACCAGGCTCGACGAGCACTGCCGCACGGTCGGCCTCTACGCGCTCCAACAGGTGTGCCGCACCGAGTACGCCGGGGTGCTGGTCGAGCAGGGCGAGTGGGAGCGTGCCGAGGTGGAGATGCTCGCGGCCGCCGACATCCTCGCGGCCAGGCGCCCGCCTCTGGTCGCCGGTCCGCTGGTCCGGCTCGGCGAGCTGCGCCGGCGGCAGGGCCGCGTGGCCGAGGCGGTGGAGCTGTTCGGCAAGGGTGAGGGACACGCACTCGCGATCCTCGGGCTGGGCGCGATCGCACTCGACGCCGGCGACGCCGAGACCGCACGACGCGCCGCCGAGCGATACCTGCGCCACCATCTGCCGGGTGACCGGATCGGGCGCTTCCGCGGGCTGGAGCTGCTGGTCCACGCGCTTGCCGGAGCCGGTGAGCCGGGCAAGGCCGAGGAGCCGCTGCGCGAGCTGCGGGAGACCGTGGCCGGACTGCGCGGCGGCACCCTGGTCGGCGCCGTCCATCACGCGGAGGCAGCCGTCCTGCTGGCTGCCGGCGACGATCAGGGAGCCCGGCAGGCCGCCGAGGACGCAGTGGCCCACTACGAGCGGGCCGGCTCGACGTTCGGCGCGGCCCAGGCGAGGGCGTTGCTGAGCCAGGCGCTGGGGACGCCTGAGGTGGCGCCACAGGGCAGGGCGATCACGGCCCGGGAGGCCGACGTGCTGCGGCTGGTCGCCTCGGGCCTGAGCAACGTGCAGGTTGCCGAGCGGCTGCACCTCAGCGAGCACACCGTGCACCGGCATGTCGCCAACATCCTCACCAAGCTCGAGGTCTCGACCAGGGCCGCAGCCGTGGCCAAGGCCGCCGAGCTGGCGCTTCTCTAGAGCGAGTCGGGCGCGGCCATGGCCCGAACCGGCCATCTTCCACGACGGCGAAGATGGCCGCTGCGAGGGACGCGACCGCTGCTCACCCAGGTCTAGCGTGACAGCCATGACACTGCACACCGACGAGCTGGCCGGGCGGCTCATCACCCCCGCGCACTCCGAGTACGACGAGGCACGCGTGCTCTACAACGCGATGATCGACAAGCGGCCGGCGGTGATCGCCCAGTGCGAGACACCGGCCGATGTCGCGACCGCGATCCGGCACGCGCGCGAGCGCGACCTGGAGATCGCCGTCCGGGGCGGCGGACACTCGGTCGCCGGCAACTCGCTGACAGAGGGCGGTCTGGTGGTCGACCTGCGCCGGATGAACGGCGTGACCGTCGACCAGGTGGCGAAGACTGCCCGCGTCGGAGGCGGCGCGACGATGAGCCACCTCGACCGGGGCACCGAGCCCTACGGTCTGGCCACCACCGGCGGTCGCGTCTCGACGACGGGCGTCGGCGGCTTCACACTCGGCGGTGGGACGGGCTGGCTGGACCGCAAGTTCGGACTCGCCTGCGACAACCTGCTGTCGGTCGACCTGGTCACGGCTGCCGGCGACCAGGTGACCGCGAGCGCGGACGAGCACCCTGAGCTGTTCTGGGCGCTGCATGGCGGCGGCGGCAACTTCGGTGTCGCGACCTCGCTGACCTTCCAGCTCTACGAGCTGCCGATCATGACGGCGTCCATCCTCGTCTTCGACCCCGAGCACGGCGAGCAGGTGCTGCGCACCTACCGCGACCTGGTCGAGTCCGCCCCCGACGAGCTCGGCGGAGGCGCGTTCTACCTGACCGGGCCGGAGGAGGAGTTCGTGCCGGCAGAGCTGGTGGGGAACCTGACCCTGCTGGTGCTGGTGACCTTCGTCGGGACGGAGGACGAGGCTGCGCCGTACCTGCGGCCGCTGCTCGACCTCGCGCCCGCCGGCCAGGCTGTGATGGAGCTGCCCTACGCCGAGCTGAACTGCATGCTCGACGACCCGCCGGGCTTCCGGAACTACTGGTCGGCCGAGCACCTCGGCTCGTTCCCGGACGAGGCGGTGTCGGCCTTCCACGGAGCGACCAAGGGCCTGATCGTGCCGTCCGCCTCGCAGCACGTGCTCTTCGCCGCGGGTGGCGCGGCCGGTCGTGCCGAGACCGACTACCCGATGCCGTGGCGCTCGGCGCCGTGGGTGGTCCACCCGTTCGCGCTGTGGACCGACCCGGACGACGACGACCGCGCGCGGCAGTGGACGCGGGACGTGCGGTCGGCCGTCAAGCCGTGGGCGACCGGCGACGTGTACCTCAACTTCATCAGCGACGAGGGGCAGGACCGGGTCCGAGCCGGCTTCGGGGCGGGCTGGGACCGGCTGGTGGCGGTCAAGCGCGAGTTCGACCCGGACAACGTCTTCCGGCTGAACCACAACATCGTGCCCTAGCGTCGGGGGCATGCCGTCGTACGTCGTCTTCCTGCGAGCCATCAACCTCGGTGCCAAGCGCAAGGTGGCGATGGCGGACCTTCGTGAGTGCCTGACCGAGGCCGGCTACGAGGACGTCGAGACCTACATCCAGACCGGCAACGTGCGTGTGCGCACCACGATGCGGTCGGCCGGGAAGGTCGCCGACCGCATCGAGGACCTGCTGGAGCAGCGGTTCGACTTCGAGATCCCCGCGATGGTCTTCACCCCGGCCGAGCTCGCCCAGGTGTACGACGACGCGCTCGCGATGAAGCCGCCGCCGTACGCCGTCGACGACCACACGGGCCGTTACGTGATCCTCTACAAGAGGGCCCCGACCGCAGACCAGGCGGCTCAGGTGGCTGCGTGGGAGAGCGACCACGAGCTGGGCCTGGTGAGCGGGCGCGCGCTGCACCAGTGGATCGACGGTGGCCTGATGGACAGCGTGATGGGCAAGAAGCTCTGGGACGTCTTCATCCCCGGCACCAGCCGCACGCTGAAGGTGATCCGCACCTGCGTCGAGCGGTGGTGCTGACCAGCGGGCGGAGCCCACAACGGCGGGGGACTTGCCGTTCCGTTCGTATTGGTTCTGGAAACGCACATCAGCCGCCGATTCGAACGGAATCGAGCCTGTGGATGGCCGCGGCCTTCGACCTTGGGGATCCCTGATGATCCTGGGGTGATCCGCAGCCGCCTCCTGGACGACCGCCTCGAGGAGAGTGAGCCGATCTTCGACCGTTCAGGACGACTGCTCGGCATTCCGGACCTGCTCGATATCGAGGCAGGGCTCGCCATCGAGTATGACGGTGACGACCACCGCACTGCGCGACGGCACAGTAGCGACGTCGGCCGGGAGGACCTGTTCCGCGCCCTGTGGCTCCCAGCTACCGAGCGCCCGTGGACCACACGGGTTCCCGAGGACTACACGCTCGAGCTGCCGTTGGATGTCGAACTGGACCTTCGACGCGCGCCGTGACCAGTCCGTGCGGATTGGCTGTCGATGGCCGCCCTGAGTGCCAATCGGAACGGTTCCGTCAGCCGGCCAGGGCCGGGTAGTCGGTGTAGCCGCGCTCGCCGCCGCCGTAGAACGTCGAGAGGTCGGGCTCGTTCAGCTCCGCGCCGGCCTGCAGGCGTGCCGGCAGGTCGGGGTTGGCGATGAACGGGCGGCCGAACGCAGCGGCGTCGATGAAGCCGGCGTCGAGCAGCCTCTCGGCCTTCGCGACCGAGTAGTTGCCGGCACCGACGATCACGCCCTGGAAGGCGTCACGCAGCTGCGTGCGGAACTCGTCGTCGAGCTGCGGGCCACCAGCCCAGTCGGGCTCGGAGAGGTGCAGGAAGGCGATGTCGCGGTCGGCGAACGCAGCGGCCAGGTGGAGCCCCATCGGCTGGCCGGCCGAGTCGTCCAGACCGTTGAAGCTGCCCAGCGGGGAGATCCTGACGCCGACCCGGTCGGGTGACCATGCGCCGACCACCGCGTCGAGCACCTCGAGCGTGAGCCTGGCGCGGGCCTCGAGCGGGCCGCCGTACCCGTCGTCGCGGTGGTTGCTCTCGACCGACATGAACTGGTGCAGCAGGTAGCCGTGGGCGGCGTGGATCTCGACCACGTCGAAGCCGGCCTCTCGCGCGTTGACGGTCGCGCGGCGGTAGTCGTCGACCACGCCGGCGATCTCCTCCAAGCTGAGCGCACGCGGTGTCGGGCAGTTGACGCGGGTCGGCCGGCCGTCGTCCCCGCGCACCGTCGTGCGGTTGCGGTAGGGGAGCGCGGAGGCGGAGACCGGCAGCTCGCCGTCGTGGAAGGACTCGTGCGAGACCCGGCCCACGTGCCACAGCTGCGCGGCGATCCGGCCGCCTTCGGCGTGCACCGCGTCGGTCACCTTGCGCCAGCCGGCCACCTGCTCGGCGGAGTAGATGCCGGGGGTGTCCATGTAGCCCTTGCCCTGCGGGCTGATCTGGGTGCCCTCGGAGATCAGCAGCCCGGCACCTGCACGCTGGCGGTAGTACTCGACCATCAGGTCGTTCGGCACGTCGCCGGGCGGCGTGGCGCGCATCCGCGTCAGCGGTGCCATCAGCACGCGGTTGGGCAGGTGCACAGCGCCGGCGGACAGAGGTGCGAAGAGAGGGGAGGTCACGGCTTAGACAACCACGGCGCCGGCCGCGCGTATTTCCTCGACCGCGGAGACACCGGTCTCCGGAGCCACCGCTGCGCACAGGTCTGTGAGCAGCCTCACGCCGAATCCCTCACGTGCGGCGTCCAGCGCGGTCGCGCGGACGCAGTAGTCGGTCGCGATCCCGCAGACGTCGACGTCGGTGACCTGCTCGTGGCGCAGCCAGTCGGCCAGGGTGGTGCCGTGCTGGTCCTTGCCCTCGAAGCCGGAGTACGCCGCGGCGTACTCGCCCTTGCGGAAGATCGCGGCGAACGGCTGCGGGTCGAGGTTGGGGTGGAACGCCACGCCGTCGGTGCCGACCACGCAGTGCCGCGGCCAGCTGTCCCTGAAGTCGGGGGTCCGGCTGAAGTGGTCGCCCGGTGAGATGTGGTGGTCCTGGGTGGCGACCGCGAAGGCATAGTCAGGCGCCTTCGGGTCCTGCTCGGTCCAGTGGTGGAGCAGCTGGCCGATCCTGAACGCGACTTCCGCCCCACCCGCGACGGCCAGGCTGCCGCCTTCACAGAAGTCGTTCTGGACGTCAACGACGATCAGAGCACGCTTCATGCTTGCGACTCTAGCCCGCTCCGACGTGCACGGTCTCGATGCACGGCTCGCCTTTGGACATCTGCCGCGCTGGCAGTGGCAGCTCCTCGCGCGAGGCCAGATGGCGGGCGCGAGCCTCCTCCAAAGTCGACCGTCCGACGACGGTCCCACCCTTGACCAGCTGCACGAGTAGCGGCCGGTCGTTGGCGTCGCCCGCCGGCGGGGCGCCGATGCCGACGATCTCCTTCTCGGCGACCCCTCGGGCGTCCAGCCGACGCAGGGCGTACTTGCGGCCACCGACCGAGATCTTGTCCTTGCTCTTCTTGGCCACGTCGACCCAGACGCCCTCGTCGTTGACGTGCGAGACCAGCTTGTAGACGAAGCCCGAGGTGGGGTGGCCGCTGCCGGTGACCAGCTCGGTGCCGACGCCGTACCCGTCGACGGGTGCCGCGGCCAGCGCCGCGATGGCGTGCTCGTCCAGGTCCGAGGTGACGATGATGCGGGTGTCCTGCGCGCCGAGCGCGTCGAGCTGTGCGCGCACCTGCTTGGCGAGGAGGCCGAGGTCGCCCGAGTCGAGACGGACCGCCCCCAGCGCCGGGCCCGCGAGCTCCACCCCCAGCGCTACCGCCTCCGTGATGTCGAAGGTGTCCACCAGCAGAGTGGTGCCGGCGCCGAGTGACTCGATCTGCGCGGTGAACGCCTGCCGCTCGGAGTCGTGCAGAAGGGTGAACGAGTGCGCGCTGGTGCCGGTCGTGGGTACGCCGTAGCGCTGGCGGGCGGCCAGGTTGGAGCTGGCCGTGAACCCTGCCACGTATGCCGCCCGTGCTGCTGCCACCGCCGCCTCCTCATGGGTACGACGTGAGCCCATCTCGATGCACGGCCGTAGCCCTGCCGCCCACGTCATCCGCGACGCCGCGGAGGCGATCGCCGAGTCGTGGTTGAGGATCGACAGCAGCACCGTCTCCAGCAGCACGGCCTCGGCGAAGGTTGACTCGACGACGAGCAGCGGGGAGTAGGGGAAGTACACCTCGCCCTCGGGGTAGCCCCAGATGTCACCGGTGAAGGAGTAGCCCGCGAGGTACTCCCGGGTCTGGCCGTCGACGATGCCCTGCGACCGCAGGAAGTCGATGGTGCCTGCGTCGAACCGGAACGCCTCGAGGGCGTCCAGGGCGCGGTCGACGCCTCCCACCACGCCGTACCGGCGCCCCTCGGGGAGCCGTCGCGGAAAGAGCTCGAACACCGACCTGCGGTGAGCCGTGCCGGAGGCGAGGGAGGCCTGGAGCATGGTCAGCTCGTAGTGGTCGGTCAGCAACGCCGTCGTCGGTGCGTGCGAGCGAGAGTTCACCCGCCACAGACTATTGTCAGAGCCGTGTCCACGCCCATGCCCGTCGAGCTCGACCAGCCTGAGGTGGGCGACCTGACCTTCCTGGACAGGCCGTGGCAGACCATCGTGTGGAACGATCCGGTCAACCTGATGAGCTACGTGACGTTCGTGTTCCAGCAGTACTTCGGCTACTCCCGGAAGAAGGCGGAGAAGCTGATGCTGCAGGTCCACAACGACGGCAGGTCGATCGTCGCGACGGGGTCCCGCGAGGAGATGGAGCGAGACGTGCAGGCGATGCACGAGTACGGCCTCTGGGCGACGCTGGAGAAGGTGCCGGAATGAAGGTGCCGGAATGAAGGTGCCGGAATGATGGACGGGTTCCAAGCGCTGCGGGGCGGGGGTGCGGTGGCGACGTTCAGCGGGTTCGAGGCCGACCTGCTCCGCTCCCTTGCCTCCCAGCTCGTCGAGCTGCTGCGCAACGAGGTCGCGGCGCCGCGGACGGGCGCGGACCCGCTGGAGGAGCTGCTCGACTTCAGCGGCCCCACCAACGAGCCCGACGACCCTGTGCTGGCACGGCTCTTCCCGACGGCCTACCGCGACGACGATGAGGCCGCGGGGGAGTTCCGACGGTTCACCGAGGGAAGCCTGCGTGACGGGAAGGCTCGCAACGCCGCGCTCATCATCGACACGTTGGAGGACGCCGGCCTCCCCGAGGAGCTCGACGAGGACGGTCTGGTGATCGACGTCGAGATCGCCCCCGCCGACGTGACGGCCTGGCTCCGGTCGATGACCGACATGCGGCTCGCCCTGGCCACTCGCCTCGGTGTTGAGGAGGGTGACGAGGACTACTGGGACGAGCTGCCCGAGGACGACCCCCGTGCCCAGGTCCACCACATCTACGGCTGGCTCGCGTTCCTCCAGGAGACCCTCCTGGAGGCGGTCTCACCCTGAGATTCAGGTAGTTCGACCCTCGCCGGGCACGCACCCCCTCACCGATCCTGTGGGTAGTGCTCTTGGGAGGGAGACATAGATGAGGCGTTCGGGAGAGACGCACAGGATGCCGTGGCTGCGCACGCCTGAAGGCATGCGCCGGTTCCGCGACGAGGCCTCGCTGCTGCGGGACCTTCAACGGCAGTGGAGCATCGAGCTGGGCGGCGCGCTGTTCGCCGCGATCCGCGACGGCGGGGGCGACCTCGCCCAGGATGTGGCCACGGCGTACGGCGACACGCTGGCGCGGCTGCACCACATCCACCAGGTGCTCGAGGCTCACGCCGACCATCCGGCCATCAGGGACGAGCGGGCCAAGGAGCACAAGCTGCTCGAGTCCGCAGGCCTTCGCTCGTCGTACCAGTCGGTGGCCTGACTCGGATCTGCCGGGGTGGGGCGGCACCCCTCATGGCGCCCGCCAGGCGCCCCACCTCGGCTGCCGGTCGGTGAGACTCGGCGAGGCTCCACCGGCTGCGGTCGCCTAGGCTGGTCCGGTGCTGACCATCGACCAGGCGACCTACGACGCGATCGTCGCCCACGCCAAGCGGGACCACCCTGACGAGGCCTGCGGCGTCGTCGCGGGCCCCGCGGGCAGCGACCGGCCGGAGCGGTTCATCCCGATGGTCAACGCGGCGGGCAGCCCCACGTTCTACGAGTTCGACTCGCTGGAGCTGCTCAAGCTCTACAAGGAGATGGACGACCGCGATGAAGAGCCGGTCGTCGTCTACCACTCGCACACCGCGACCGAGGCCTCCCCGTCGCGCACCGACATCCGGCTCGCGAGCGAGCCGGGCGCGCACTATGTGCTGGTCAGCACACGTGAGCACGGGAATAACGACGGTCCCGTGGAGTTCAGGTCGTACAGAATCATTGACGGCGTCGTGACCGAGGAAGAAGTCTCGGTCCTGGCAACCCTGACCGGCTCATCCCGAGAGCAAAGCTGAGGAGCACCATGGCCATCGAGGTCCGTATCCCCACGATCCTGCGCACCTACACAGGTGGCGAGAAGGCCGTCGACGGCGAGGGCACGACGCTGTCCGAGCTGATCGACAATCTCGAGGCCAGCTACTCCGGCATCAAGGAGCGGCTCATCGACAACGGTGACCTGCGCCGCTTCGTCAACGTCTACGTCAACGACGAGGACGTCCGGTTCACGGGCGGGCTGGGGACAGCCGTCGCCGACGGCGACCAGGTCGTCGTGCTGCCCGCGGTCGCCGGGGGCTGACTTCTCACGTGGCCCGCTTCGACAACCTGCTCGACTCCGTCGGCGGCACGCCGCTGGTGGGGCTGCCGCGGTTGTCGCCGACCCCCGACGTACGTCTGTGGGCCAAGCTCGAGGACATGAACCCGACCGGCTCCATCAAGGACCGGGCGGCGCTGAAGATGGTCGAGGTCGCGGAGAAGGACGGCACCCTCCGCCCCGGGTGCACGATCTTGGAGCCCACCAGCGGCAACACCGGCATCTCCCTGGCGATGGCAGCGAAGCTCAAGGGTTACCGCCTCGTGTGCGTGATGCCCGAGAACACCTCCGAGGAGCGCCGTCTGCTGCTCCGCATGTGGGGAGCCGAGATCGTCTCCTCGCCCGCGGCCGGGGGCTCCAACGAGGCAGTCCGCGTCGCCAAGCGCATGGCCGAGGAGCACCCAGACTGGGTCATGCTCTACCAGTACGGCAACCCCGCCAACGCGCTCGCGCACTATGAGGGCACGGCTCCCGAGGTCCTCGCCGACCTCCCGACGGTGACGCACTTCGTCGCCGGCCTGGGCACCACCGGCACGCTGATGGGCGTCGGCCGGTTCTTCAAGGAGCGCGCCCCCCACGTCAGGATCGTGGCCGCAGAGCCCCGCTACGGCGAGCTCGTCTACGGCCTGCGCAACCTCGACGAGGGCTTCGTCCCCGAGCTGTACGACGCCTCGCTGATCGACTCCCGCTTCTCGGTCGGACCTCGCGACGCCGTACGCCGGGTGCGGGAGCTGCTGGAGCTGGAGGGCATCTTCGCCGGTGTCTCCACCGGCGCGATCCTGCACGCCGCGCTCGCCCAGGCCGCCAAGGCTGTCCGGGCGGGGGAGCGGGCCGACATCGTGTTCGTGGTCCCCGACGGCGGGTGGAAGTACCTCTCCACCGGCGCCTACGAAGGCACCGTCGACGAGGCCGAGGAGAAGCTCGAAGGCCAGCTCTGGGCCTAGGCAGCCTGGCGGGTCGCGTATGCCACCGGAGCGCGCGAGCTCGTCGCTCGCCGGCTGCACCGCGTTCACACGACTGTCCATCCAGCAGCGGTTACTCGCCCGTCAACCCGCACGGGTGACACCCTGGGGCGGTGCTCTACGAGACTCTTCACGCGATCGTGCCGCCCGTGGCCAAGGCTGTCTGGCGTCCGACCGTCGAGGGGCTCGACAACGTGCCGCTCACGGGTGGGGCGATCATCGCCAGCAACCACCTCTCGTTCGTGGACTCGCTGGTGATCCCGATCCTGGCTCCGCGCAAAGTGGTCTTCCTGACCAAGGCGGAGTACTTCGACAAGCCGCTGGGCCGCGCCTGGTTCGGCGGGCTGGGCATGATCCCCGTCGACCGCGACGACACCAAGGCCGCCATGGCCAGCCTCGACATCGCGCTCGAGGTGCTCGGCCGCGGGGAGGCCTTCGGCATCTACCCCGAGGGCACGCGGAGCCGCGACGGACTGCTCTACCGCGGCCGCACCGGCGTGGCGCAGCTGGCGCTGACGGCGGGCGTGCCCGTCGTGCCGGTGGGGCTGCAGGGCACCCAGCACATCCAGCCCGTGGGTGCGCGGTTCCCCAAGCGGGCCAAGGTCACCGTGCGGTTCGGCGAGCCGATCGACTTCACGGGACGCTACGACGGGGTGGCCAAGGGCAGGGCGCGGCGCGAGGCGACCGACGAGGTCATGCGCGCGATCCACAAGCTGAGCGGCCAGCAGGAGTCCGGGGTCTACAACGAGACCAGCTCCAACCCCATGCAGTAGCGGGAGCTACCGCAGCTTCATCGACCTGAACCGGCTCCCCGGGACGGTGGGCAGCCCGAGCTTGCGGAGCGCGACGTTGGCGGCGTCGCCGTTGCGGATCGGCTGCGGCCCGTCGTACGTCGGTCGTGTCCCGGCCGGACGCAGCCGGTGCGGGTTGAGGGCGTAGAGGCTGCGGTGCGGGGCGACGCCGGCGCCCCAAGCGACGAACGGGATGCGGTAGTTGGCCCGCACGCTCGGGTCGTTGTGGCGCAGGGCCCGGGTGCCGTGGTCGGCGGTGAGGATGACCAGCAGGCCCTTCTTCAGGGTCGGCCGGTCGTCGATGGTCTTGAGCACGCGTCCCAGCAGGGCGTCGGTCTCGGCGACCGCAGCGAGATACGGGGCGGACATGCCGCCGGAAGCGTGTCCGGCGCGGTCGGGACCGGCCAGGTGCAGGAACGTGAAGGTGCGGGGTGCGGTGCGGAGCTCCTTGCGGAGCCTTCTGACCAGGGTCGGCTCGTCGGCCTCGGCGTACACGTAGCGGTCGACCTTGTCGGTGCCGTTGTCGGGCGCGACAGCGTCGGGCTGGCCGTTGGTGGCGTTCCAGCTCCTCTCGAGGAAGCCGAACTTCAGCTTCGCGACGTACATGGCCGTGGTGCCGCCGTTGTCATGGACGACGTCGAAGACGCTGGACACGTAGTGCCCTGCGGTGCCCCGCAGGGTGCTGCCGTTGTCGCTGTTGAACGTAACGCCGGTGCCGGAAGGCTTGACCGGCTGCCCGGTCAGCATCCCGGTGTGGTTGGGGAGCGTCTCGGTCACCTCGTAGAGCGTGCGGGCGTTGAGGGTGCTCGCCCCTTCCCGGAGGAGCCGGTGCAGGTTGGGCGTGCGCTTGCGGCCGAGCCTCTTGATCGCCATCGGGTTGAGGCCGTCGACGGAGATGAGCAGCGCGTGGCGCGCGGGCGCCCTCCTCGCAGCCGCGGGCGCCTTCCTCGCAGTGGTCAGGGTTGCCTGCGGGACGCTCTCCTGGCGTGAGTCGGTCCGGGTCTCCGGGTCGCTGCAGCCGGTGACGACCAGGCCCAAGGCAGCCACGGAGAGGGAGAGAGCTCGCGTGCGCACCCGACAAGCCTAGGGCCCGCTACCGTTGACCATCATGGCGGACGCTCCGGTTGGCATCTTCGACTCCGGCTTCGGTGGACTCACCGTTGCCCGCGCGGTCATCGACCAGCTGCCCCACGAGCCGGTGCTCTACCTCGGCGACACCGCTCGCCAGCCCTACGGCCCCAAGCCGATCGGGGAGGTGCGCGAGTACGCCCTGGAGTGCCTCGACCACCTGGTCGACCGGGGTGTGAAGCTGCTCGTGATCGCCTGCAACAGCGCGAGTGCCGCCGTCCTGCGCGACGCGCGGGAGAGGTACGACGTGCCCGTGGTCGAGGTGATCCTCCCGGCCACCCGCCGCGCGGTCGCGGCCACCAAGACCGGCCACATCGGCGTGATCTGCACGCGCGCGACCGCCGAGTCCATGGCCTACGACGACGCCTTCGCGGCCGCTCCGCACGTCACTCTGCACACCCAGGCGTGCCCGCGGTTCGTGGAGTTCGTGGAGGAGGGGACCACCAGCGGGCCCGAGCTGCAGGCCGTCGCGCACGAGTATCTCGACCCGCTCACGGCACGCGGAATCGACACTTTGATCCTGGGGTGTACCCACTACCCCCTCCTGACCGGCATCATCTCCTACGTGATGGGTGAGCAGGTCACGCTCGTGTCGAGCGCCGAGGAGACCGCCAAGGACGTCTACCGCACCCTGCTGCGGCTGGGCCTGGAGCGGCCGGACCACCTCGGTGAGCCGGAGCACCGGTTCCTGACCACTGGCCAGCCGGGAGAGTTCGAGCGGATCGGCCGGCGGTTCCTCGGGCCAGAGCTGAGCGACGTCAACCAGTTCGCCTGGGTCCGAGCATGAGGCTCACGATCGTCGGGTGCTCGGGCTCCTACGCCGGGCCGGAGTCTGCGGCCAGCTGCTACCTGCTCGAGCAGGAGCACGACGGCCGCACCTGGCGGATCGTGCTGGACCTCGGCTCGGGCGCCTTCGGGCAGCTGCAGCGCTACTGCGACGTGCGCGACATCGACGCGCTGTTCATCAGCCACCTGCACGCCGACCACTTCTACGACATCAGCGGCTACTTCGTCGTACGCACGTGGCACCCCGACGGCAAGATGCACCCGCTGCCGACGTGGGGGCCCAGGGGCATGGCCCGGCAGATCGCAGCGGGCTACGGCCTCGCCGTGCACCCGGGCATGAAGGACGCCTTCGACGTCAAGAAGTACGCCGACGAGCCGATCGAGGTCGGCCCGTTCACGGTCACGACGGCTCGGCTCAAGCACCCCATCACGTCCTACGGGTTCCGAGTGGAGGCCGTCGGGTCCACCCTCGCCTACAGCGGCGACACCGGGCCATGCGAGGAGCTGTTGGAGCTGAGTCGCGGGGCCGACGTCCTGCTGTGCGAGGCGGCGTTCCGCAGCGACAACCCCGACAACCCGCCCGACCTGCACCTGACCGGCGCCGAGGCCGGCGGGGTGGCGAAGTCCTCCGAAGCGGGCCGGCTGGTGCTGACCCACATCCCGCCCTGGCACGACGAGCAGAACGCCTTGCGCGAGGCGTCGGGCGTCTTCGACGGGCCCATCGACCTCGCGCGGCCCGGCACGGTCTACGAGTTCTGACCGCTACTCCGCGTCGTGCACCGCGATCGCGATCTGCACGCGGTTGTCGACCTCGAGCTTGGCGAACAGCTTGCCGATGTGTGCCTTGACGGTCGGCACGCTCATGTGGAGGGTCTTGGCGATGTCGGCGTTGGAGAGGCCCTGGCCGACGGCCGCGGCGACCTCGGCCTCGCGCTCGGTCAGCCGGGCCAGGCGCTTGCGGGCGTGCGCACGCCGGTCGGGCTCGTGGCCGGCGGTGACCTGCTCGATCAGACGCCGGGTCACAGCGGGGGACAGCATCGGGTCGCCGGCCGCGACCTTGCGGATGGCCTCGACGATGTCGGCCGGCGGGGTGTCCTTGAGCAGGAACCCTGACGCGCCCGCCGACAACGCGCGTACGACGTAGTCGTCGGCGTCGAACGTGGTCAGCACGATGACCTGCGGGGGGCCGGACATCGCCGCGATCGCCTCGGTGGCCTCGAGGCCGTTCATCACCGGCATGCGGATGTCCATCAGCACCACGTCGGGCTGCAGCTCCTTGACCAGAGCCACTCCCTCGGCGCCGTCGGCGGCCTGGGCGACGACCTCGATGTCGCCGGAGCCGCCGATGATCAGTGCCAGGCCGGAACGAACCAGCGCGTCGTCGTCGACGATGAGCACCCGGGTCGGCATGCGCCCAAGGTAGCGTGCACCACCATGAGGTCGCTGGTCGTGTCGTTGCTCGTCGCCTGCCTCCTGGTCGCTGCTCCGGCAAGCGCGGAGGAGGAGGCGATCGTCAACACCGCACCACCCGTCGTCGCCGGAACCGCCGCCTACCGCGAGACGCTGAGCGCGACGCCAGGGGCTTGGACACCTGCGACCGTCACGACGTCGTACCAGTGGCTGCGGGACGGCGCACCGGTCAGCGGAGCCACGGCTTCGACGTACGCGCTCGGACTGGCGGACATCGGACACCGGCTCGCCGTGGCCGTCACAGCCACCGAGGGTGAAGAGCTTCCGGTCGTGGCACTCTCCGCGCCGACCGGTGTCGTGAAGCCGGCCGCTTTCACGACGAAGCGGCGGCCGTCGTACACGGGGGTTCGTCGCTACGGTCGAACCCTCGTGGCCGAGCCGGGCCGCTACGCGCCGAAGCCCTCGACCTTGCGCTACCGATGGCTGCGCGACGGCAAGCCCGTGCCGGGCGCCACCACGCGTCGCCACCGGCTCGGGGTCGACGACGTCGGCACGAAGGTGCAGCTGCGCGTCACGATCGGACGCGCCGGCTACCGCACGACCCAGGTCAGGTCGCGCAAGGGGCTGGTCAAGCACCGGGTCGACGTACGTCGCCGCGTCACCTACAGCGTCGTCACCCGCGGCCGGATCACGGCGAGCGTGAAGGAGTTCGCCCGCCTCGCGCAGCAGACCCTCGACGACCCGCGCGGCTGGCGCGGCGCCGGCATCTCGTTCCGGCGGGTGCGCTCGGGCGGCAGCTTCACGCTGGTCCTCAGCCAGGCGTCCCTGCTGCCGGGCTTCGGCTACCCGTGCGACTCGATGTGGTCGTGCCGTGCCGGCCGCTTCGTGGTCATCAACCAGGACCGCTGGCTGCACGCCAGCCCGATGTGGAACATCATCGGTCGCAGCCTGCGCGACTACCGGCACATGGTCGTCAACCACGAGACCGGGCACTGGCTGGGCCACAGGCACCGCAGCTGCGGAGGCAAAGGCAGGCTCGCACCGGTCATGCAGCAGCAGTCCAAGGGTCTGCACGGCTGTCGCGCCAACCCGTGGCCGCTCCCGTCGGAGCGCTAGGAGCGGCGCGCGGGTCTACTGGGCCGGCTCCCGGGGGAGCCAAGCCTCGAGCGTGAACCCGCGCTCGTCGGTGCGCGTGCTCAGCCGGCCACCCAGGAGCTCCACGCGCTCGGTGAGGCCGACCAGCCCCAGCCCGGCGCCCGGCGTGCGGCTGCGATGGCCCACGGTCGTCGGGTTCCACACCGTCACGACGATGCCGCCTGCCGCGTCGGCGACCGACACCCGGGCGACGGCGTGCGGCGCGTGCTTGCGCGCGTTGGTCAGCCCCTCCTGGACCACGCGGTAGATGGTGCGCCCGGTCTGCTCGGCCACGCCGGCCACCTCGTCCAGGTCGAGGTCGACGCGCATGCCGGCCTGTCGCGCCTCCTCGACGAGCGTCGACACGTCGGCGTACGTCGGCTGCGGCTGGTCGGTCACGACGCCCTCGTCGCCACGAAGGACTCCGAGGACCTGACGCAGGTCCGTCAGCGCCTCATGCGCCTTGGCCTGGATGATGCCGGCCGACTCCTTGACCTCTTCGGGGGTCAGGTCGTCGCGGTAGGCCAGGGCCCCGGCGTGCATGGTCACCAGGGAGATCCGGTGGGCGAGCACGTCGTGCATCTCGCGCGCGATCCGGGCCCGCTCCGTTGAGCGAGCCTGCGCCACCCGGAAGCCCTGCTCCTCCTCGGCGCGGCGGGCCCGGTCGCGCAGGGTCCAGAGCAGCTCGCGCCGCGAGCCGATGTAGAGGCCGAGCGCCATCGCCGCGACCGTGAACGCGATCGCGAAGCCGAGGCTGACCCACCACGAGCTGTCAGCGGGCTGCGGCTGGTAGGTGAAGAAGACCTGCGAGAGGACGACCCCGAGGATGCCGAGCGAGACCAGCTGCCACATCACGCGGCGGGTCGCGAGGGAGACCGTGACCAGCAGGCCCGGTCCCGCAGCCGCGGACGAGAACGCCACCGTGAGGGTCAGGATGAGGGCGATCGCGAACGGCCAGCGTCGGCGGTAGAACATCAGCACATAGGCGACGAGGCCGATCGTCAGGTCGATCCAGAAGAACGGCCGGGCCTCCCGCCACTGCGCCGCCGAGATGGGGCCCCAGGCAAGAGCACTGACGAGCAGGCAGACGACGGAGCGCCAGACGTGCGACCAGATCGTCAGCTTCGGCTGGTACAGCTCGGGGTCCCGCTCCTGCACGTCTCCAGGCTAGGGATGTTCGACCCCCGAGGTGCACAGACCGGGGTCTTGGCGGCCCCCTACTTAGGTCTACGCGGGTCGAGCCCTGGGTCCGATGTCCCTGGCGACCGGATCCGGGAGGGTGGAGCCATGATCACAGTTGACGGACTCACCAAGAAGTACGGCGGTTTCACCGCTGTCGACGATGTGTCCTTTGTCGCCGAGCCCGGCAGGGTGACCGGCTTCCTGGGCCCGAACGGCGCCGGGAAGTCGACGACGATGCGCATGATGTCCGGCCTGACGGTACCCACGTCCGGCACGGCCACCATCGGGGGACTGAAGTACCACGACATCCCGAACCCGGGTCGCCATGTGGGCGTGCTCCTGGATGCCTCGGCCCAGCATGCCGGCCGCACCGGCCGTGAGGTGCTCACGCTGGGTGCCCTGACCATGGGCCTGCCCAGGAGCCGGGTCGACGAGATGCTCGAGCTGGTGTCGCTGACGCCGACGGAGGCCAAGCGCCGGGTGAAGAACTACTCGCTCGGCATGCGGCAGCGGCTCGGCATCGCCCACGCTCTGCTCGGCGACCCGCAGATCCTCGTCCTCGACGAGCCGGCCAACGGTCTCGACCCCGCCGGCATCCACTGGATGCGCGGCCTTCTGCGCGACTACGCGAACCGGGGCGGCACGGTCCTGCTCTCCAGCCACCTGCTGCACGAGGTCGAGATGATCGCCGACGACATGATCGTCATCGGCCAGGGCCGCATCGTGGCGCGCGGCACGAAGGCGGAGATGCTGCAGACCGCCGGCACCTTCGCCAAGGCAGTGGACCAGCGCGCCCTGGTGCAGGCGCTGTCGCAAAGCGGCATCGTCTCGAACCCGTCCGGCGACGGCGGGCTTCGCACGGATGCCGAGCCCGTCACGGTCGGCAAGATCGCCAACGAGAACGACCTCGTGCTCATCGAGCTCCGCCCCGCCGATGGGGCCGGTCTCGAGGAGCTCTTCCTGCAGCTGACTGCAGAGACCCAGCGTGAAGGAGCAGTGGCATGAGCGCCGCAACCGTGAGCCCGACCCTGGACGTCTCGGGGACGTCGCGCATCCCGTTGACCCGGATCATCCAGGTCGAGGTGCGCAAGATGAGCGACACGCGCGCCGGCATGTGGCTGCTGATCACCATCGGCGCCGTGTCCGCACTCGTCATGGCCGGCTTCTTCATCTGGGGCAAGGGCGCGGACAAGACGTTCCTCGACTTCCTGGCCTATGCCGGCATCCCGATGAACGTCCTGCTGCCGGTGCTCGGCATCCTGCTGATCACCCAGGAGTGGGGCCAGAGGACCGCACTCGTGACGTTCACGCAGGTCCCCGCCCGGTCCCGTGTGCTTCTGGCCAAGCTCGTCGCGGCCGTCGTGTTCGCACTGGTCGGACTCTTGCTGGCGGCGGCCATCGCGGCGCCCCTGGCTCTGCTCGGTGGCGCCGACCAGCCGTGGGACGACGTGAGCGTCGGACTGATGGCCTCGATCGTGCTGGGTCTGCTGATCAGCATCGTCTGGGGCCTGGCCTTCGGAGCCGCACTCCTCAACTCGGCCTTCGCCATCGTGCTGTACTTCCTGGTCCCCACGATCATCTCCGTGGTCGCCGAGATCTGGACGGCCGCGGGGGACCAGCTCGCGTGGATCGACCTCGGCAGCGCCCAGGGCAGGCTGTTCGACTCCGCCGGGCTCACCGGTGAGCAGTGGGGCCAGCTCGCGGTAGGCGCCCTTGTGTGGATCGGCGTCCCCGCAGCGATCGGCGTGTGGCGGATCGTGCGCAGCGAGGTCAAGTAGTCAGGACCACCTCGCTCAGCGGGGTAGCAGGGCGGGCACCTCAGGGGAGTGCCCGCCCTTTGTCTTCCCCCAGCGTTTCCCGACGCGACGCCTCAACGTGGGACGGTGCCTGACCTACCGGCGCCTGACAAACTCGGGGTGTGAAGGGGCGCATCGTCGGGGTCGACGTCGCTCGCTTCGTCGCGCTCGCGGGCATGATGGCCATCCACATCCTGCCGTCGTTCGAAGGCGACCAGGTGACGTTCTCCCAGCAGGTGGCCGGCGGTCGCGCGTCGGCGCTGTTCGCGGTGCTCGCAGGTGTCAGCCTCTCGGTCGCAACACGTGGCAGGCCGATCACCGGGCGGCCCTGGGCGGGCGCTGCCGCCGGCCTGGTCGTGCGCGCTGCCCTGATCGGCCTGCTCGGCCTCGTGCTCGGCGAGGTGGACACGACGATCGCGGTCATCCTCTGCTACTACGCCGTGCTCTTCGTGCTGGGAGCGCCGTTCCTCGTCTGCTCCACCCGCGTGCTGTGGGGCGGCGCTGCCGTCTGGGTCGTGCTCGGTCCGGTGCTGTCCCACCTGGTGCGCCCGTCCCTCCCGCAGTCATCGGGACAGAGCCCGACGTTCGACTCTCTGGAGCAGCCCGGGCGACTGCTCGAGCAGCTGCTGCTGACCGGCACCTACCCGTCCTTCGTGTGGCTGGCCTACCTTCTGGTGGGGCTGGCGGTCGGTCGTCTCGACCTCAGGCAGTGGCGCACAGCGGCCACGCTCGTCGGCTCGGGGGCGGTGCTCGTGGTCGTCTCCCATGCCGGCAGCGACTGGCTGCTCGACCGGCCCGGGGTCCGCGACGAGCTCGCCCAGGGCATGGGCGGCCGGGCGACCCTCGACCTCGAGCTGGCGAGCAGCCTCCACGGGACGACGCCGACCAACACGTGGTGGTGGCTCGCGGTCCGCACCGCCCACTCGAGCACGCCGCTGGACCTCACCCAGACGATCGGGAGCGCGCTCGTCGTACTCGGAGCCGCTCTGCTGCTCGGCCTGCTCGCGCCGCGGCTGATGGCGGTGCTGTTCGGGGCCGGTGCGATGACCCTGACGCTCTACAGCGTCCACGTGCTCTCCCGGCAGCCTAGGTGGTGGGACGGCGGGACCACCGGGGTCTGGGTCGGCCAGGTTGCCGCGGCGCTGGCGATCGGCGCGGTCTACGGGCTGTTCCGGCGGAAAGGGCCGCTCGAGCGGCTGGTCGGTGAGCTCAGCGGAGTCGCCCGCAGGCTGGCCGGAGGTGTGTCCGAGCCGTCGTCTAAGGTCGCCGCATGACCCGTGCAGATGGACGCGCCGACGACGAGCTCCGACCGATCACGATCACCCGCGGCTGGCTCGACCACGCAGCCGGCTCGGTGCTGGTCGAGTTCGGGCGCACCCGCGTGCTGTGCGCCGCCTCGGCGAGCATCGGCGTGCCGCGCTGGCGCGCCGGCTCGGGGCTGGGCTGGGTGACGGCGGAGTACGCCATGCTCCCATCCTCCACGCACACCCGCTCCGACCGCGAGTCCGTCAAGGGCCGCATCGGTGGCCGCACCCACGAGATCTCCCGGCTGATCGGCCGGTCCCTGCGCGCGGTCATCGACTACAAGGCGCTCGGCGAGAACACCATCGTGCTCGACTGCGATGTGCTGCAGGCCGACGGCGGCACCCGCACCGCCGCTATCACGGGCGCCTACGTCGCGCTCGCCGACGCCTGCGCGCATCTGCGTGAGCAGGGTGCGCTCAAGGGGGAGCCGCTGACCGGGTCGGTGGCCGCGGTGTCGGTCGGCATCATCGACGGCGTGCCGCGTCTGGACCTTCCCTACGAGGAGGACGTCCGCGCCGAGACCGACATGAACATCGTGATGACCGGGTCCGGCCGCTTCATCGAGGTGCAGGGCACCGCCGAGGGCGAGCCGTTCGACCGGGCGATGCTCGACTCGCTCCTCGACCTCGGCGCGAAGGGCTGCGCCGACCTCACGGCCATCCAGCAGAAGGCACTCAGTTCGTGACGCAGGTCTTCCTCGCCTCCCGCAACGCCAAGAAGCTCGCCGAGATGCAGCGCATCCTGGCCGAGCACCTGCCCGACATCAAGGTGCTCGGGCTCGATGACGTCCCCGCCTACGACGAGCCGGCAGAGACCGAGCCCACCTTCGAGGGCAACGCGATGCTCAAAGCCAACGCCGCCGTCGAGGCGACCGGGCTGCCCAGCCTGGCCGACGACAGCGGCATCTGCGTCGACGCCCTCAACGGCATGCCGGGCGTGCTGTCGGCGCGGTGGTCGGGCCGCGCCAAGGACGACCGGGCCAACAACGAGCTCCTGCTCTCGCAGCTGGCCGACGTACCCGACGAGCGCAGGGGTGCGCAGTTCCGCTGCGCGGTCGTCTTCGCCTACCCCGTCGGCTCCGCGGGAGTCGCCCACGAGGTGGTCGTGGGCGTGATGCCCGGCCGGGTGATCCGCGAGCTCCGGGGGAGTGGCGGCTTCGGCTACGACGTGGTCTTCTGCGCCGAAGGCTACGACGTGACTACCGCCGAGCTGCCCGCCGGCGAGAAGGACCTCATCTCCCACCGGGGCAAGGCGCTCCGGCAGATCGCACCGGTCGTGGTCGACGTGCTGGCCGGGCTGTGACGACCCTCGTCGTCGTCGCGACGAAGGCCGAGGCGGCTCATCTGCCGGCGGGCCTCCGCATCGTCGTCACCGGCCTGGGCAAGACCGCCGCGGCGGTCGGCACCACGCGTGCGGTGCTGGAGCAGCGGCCGTCGCTCGTGCTCAACATCGGCTCCGCCGGAGCGCTGCGCGACGGGCTGGCCGGGGTCTTCGAGATCGGCACCATCGTCAACCACGACATGAACGCCGACGCGATCCGCGCCCTGGGCTACGACCCGCGCGAGCGGCTCGAGATCGGTCCGGCCGACACGGTGCTCGCCTCAGGCGACGTGTTCGTGGCCGACCCCGTCGTACGCGACCGGCTGGCGGCGACCGCCCACCTGGTCGACATGGAGGGCTACGCCGTTGCCTACGCATGCGTCGAGCTCGGCGTACCGCTGCGGATGGTCAAGCACGTCTCCGACCAGGCCGACGAGTCCGCACTCGACTGGCCCGACGTGGTGGACCTCAGCGCCCGTGCTGTCGCGGAGTGGTTCGACGCGCACTACACGTGAAGGTGCCGGACCGCCCGTCCCGGGGCTGGGTGCACCGCGCACCGCCACGTCGCCACGTTGCACCGACGCGTGTGCCCGCTCATGCCGATGAGCGCGCTGGCCCTTCCTTGTTGGGAGGAGAGCTCTCCGAGAGCGGCCTGAACCCCTGACACGGATGTACGGTGCGTCCTCAGGCAACGCGTCAAGCGTCGAGGGCACATGGGAGTAGGGAGTCGCCGTGGCAACATCTAGGGGAATCGCCAAACTGTGGAAGTCAGTCGTCAACGTTTGCGACCTTGATGAGGGCGAACGGTTCTGGTCAGCCTTGACGGGGCTTTCGCCCACTGGAAGACACGGCGATGAGAACGGTGATCAGTACTCGTCTCTGGAAGACTCCGACAACCCCGATGACCCCCTCTGGCTGTTGCTCCAACTGGTTCCCCGCGACCAGACATCCTGGATCGGTGGCACTCATCTCGACCTTCGGGTGGAGGATGTGGCCCTTGCGGTACGCCGGACGGAGGAGATCGGCGGAGTCACGGTGAAGCTGCCGGGCTTCTACCCACCTGGCGACGCGCCGTATTTGGAGTGGGCCATCATGCAGGACCCGTTCGGCAATCAGTTCTGCTTAGTGAAGTGGCCGCTGGCCTCCGCGGGTGGGGTCGACCACGAGTCCGTCACCGCCGGGCACTGACGGTCGAAGATCCCCGTTCCGCTGGTGCGCGGAGCGTCCGACCATGCCGCCGATAGCGTTCGCTGCGGCCACCCGGCTCGGCGATCCGAGTTCCTGTGGGGATCGATGCCTCCCCAGGCCAAGGGTGGACCGCGAGTTCTTACGGTCCGATGGCGTTCCACGCACGGCTGTTCCCAACGACCGCGCCGCACGGGATGGTAAGCCCAGGACGATCGGATCTGAGGAGCGACTATGACGAAGACAACCCGCCGGACGTCGCTGTTGGCGGCCGCCATGACCGCAACCCTCGCGCTCGTCGCCGTGGCACCGCGGGCCTCGGCGGCCGCGCCGGATCAGGCCGACGCCGTGGAGGTCTTCGAGCGCGACGTGTTCGTCATCGTGGGGTCGACGCTTCGGAACCCGGACGCGACGACCGACCCGTCCGCCCCGCTGTTCAACAACGCGGGCGTGAACCTGGGCCTCACCTGGGGGGCGTGGTCCACGGCGTCGGCGAACTCAGAGGTGCGCACGAGTGGCAAGGCGAAAAGCGCCCGAACGGATGTCCGGCTGAGGTTCAGCGGCTTGGTCCCGGGAGGGGTCTACTCCGTCTTCTGGGGCACGCTCATCCCCGATTCGGAGAATCCGCTGTGCCCCGGCGTCGAACGGACACTGGCCCTGCCCAGCGTTGACTCTGGCCAACTGCCGGACGCCTCGTCCTTCGTTGCGGGCTCCGACGGCACGGCCGCTTTCCGAGGCGGCCTCTCCGGGAACCTTCTCACCGCGAGCCAGGTGTTCTTCAGCATCGTCTACCACTTCGACGGGCAGACCTGGGGCTCGCTGCCCAACCATGGCGAGTTCCTCACCCAGGGCGAGAACTGCAGGAGCAGCTTCGGCGACGACGCCATGCGCCAACTCTTGATCTTGCAGAAGTGGTGACGGCAACAGTCTGCAGGTAGCCCCGACGGCTCTGTCGCGCTTGTTCGATCGCAGGTCATGCTGAGGCGGGACCTGGGGCCGTGCTGATCAGATGGACGGTCTGAGTTCGTCGAATGCGGTGGCCAACCGGAACACCGGCGCAGAGTCGACTGCCAGCTCATAGTGGCCACGGCACAGGTTCTGAACGAACGTGTGCGCCCGGATCAGCACGCTCGCCGTTCGATGGGTCTTCAACCCGCGCATGGGTCTGAGCCGTGCCTTGAGCCACCATGGTCGCATTCGAACCGGTTGTCCTCGTACTGGCCGACGTTGTGCAACGCGGCGGGGACTTGGTCCTCGATCACGTGCGCCAACGCCGGTGCCCGGTCGGTGATCACCTCGGCCGGGTCACCGTGCACCGCCGGCCCGTGCACGTCGGGACTCCCACAGCGGCCACGAGGACGACGCATCGAGCATGCCGCTGCCTGCGTCACAGCGCCCAGACTGACTCGGGAGACGAGAGCGATGTCGGCGGCGCGAGCGAGCGCTCGTCTGTCCTCGCCTCGATGTCCCACTGGTCAACGCGGCGCATGACGATGCGCCTACGGACGGTGGCTGATCGTCCACCGGCCCTGATGGTCGCGGTGCCTTTCCGCCGGGGTCACGTCGTTCCCTGGTGCTTGTGCGATGTGCCGGACTTTCGACTGATCGCGCCCACGGAGAGGGGTCCCTGTGGGGTCGCCTGTGCGTTTCAATGGTGAAGGAGGCTGTCATGGGTACGCATCTGGACTTCGAGGCGTTCTGCTTCGGCCAGAGCCCACGACTGATCCGGATGCTGACTCTGTTCTGCGGCGACGTTGAACTCGCGCGCGACTTGAGCCAGGAGACGCTGGCGCGCACGTGGGTGCACTGGCGAAAGGTCCGCAGGATGGATCGTCCAGACCTGTGGGCCAAGAGGGTCGCTCTCAACCTGGCCACCTCGCAGTTCAGGCGCCGAGGGACCGAACGGATAGTAGTGAGTCGAATCGCCACGGGCGCGACGCTGGAGCATCTGGAAGATGGCAGCGACAGGGTGGCTGTTCGCGCCGCATTGATGCGGCTCAGCGAGCGCCAGCGCACAGCCATCTTGCTGCGTTATCTCGAGGACCTCTCGGTCGAGCAGACCGCAGAGCTGATGTCGTGTAGCGCGGGGACCGTCAAGAAGCTGACTGCCCGCGGGCTGGTGGGGCTCCGCGTGTGGGTGGGCGACGACGTGGAGGTGGAACGCGATGCCTAATCTCCGAGACCTCCTCGACGACGCCGCCGGGCAGCCGCGCGATCTTCCAGATTTCGCCGAGATCATGCGTCGCGCCCGACCCCGTCAGGTACGCCGCCGCGCCGGCGTCGCCACTGTGGCGATCGCGATGTTCGCCTGCGTTGTCGCGGGTGTGGTCACCCTGCCGACATTCGACCAGCCCACGGTCGTCCAACGGGATCCGTCGCCCGGGCCGAACAAGGCCGTGTCGATGAGGGAGGGTCAGCTCGAGCCAGGCCGGTACCAGGGTGAGGTCGGCGGTCGTTCGTTCGTGCTGGAGCTGGGCAACGACGACTGGTCGGCCTTGACCATCCGGCCGGAGTGGCTCGCCCTCACCCACCAGCAGTACGTGCTGCACCTCCAGCAGTGGGCCAGTCTGGTTCCGCCCACTTCCGACGACGGCACCGCCCGCGAGCCGGTGTCCGGGGACCTGGTCGGCTGGCTGCAGGCAAACCCGCGGCTTAGCGTGCAGAACGCCACGCCCCTGGTGGTGGGTGGAGTGGACGGGGTCGCCCTCGACATCCGGGTTCTCAGGCCCCTGACTGAAGCTCCCGCAGAGTGCACGAGCAGCTCCTGCGTCCTGCTGGCCACGATCGCCGGCACCGAGGAGGCGGTCGACATCGAGCAAGGCCAACTGGCGCGTCTGGTCGTTCTCGGTGAGCCGGGACGGCAGCTCGTGCTGTCCTACCGCGCTCCCGAGCGCCGGTTCCCGGTTCTCGAGCAGGCCGTGGCCGACCTGCTGGCGGGCTGGCGGTTCGACACACCCTGATCCCGCAGCGAAACGAGAGGGGTCCCGGAACGACGGCTCGCGCGTGTACAGGGAGAGAGCATCAACCCGTTGGGAGGCAAGATGAGCCAGCACCGGATCCGAGCATCGGCCGCTATCGCGGCGCTCGTGCTGAGCGCCGGCTGCACTGCCGCCGGCGAGTCGGCCGGTACGCGGCCAACGGAGTCCACTAGTCCGGCCACAGCCGACACCAGTACCGCCACCAGCACCGCCACCGGAACGAGTACCCCAACCGACCCCAGCAGCTCCCACCCGCCTTGCCAACCGCTGTCGGACCTACCGCGGGGACGGATCGCCTACACCCAGACCCGCGAGGACGGCTCCACCGCGCTCTACCTGATGAAGCCCGACGGCACCGACCGGCGCTGCCTGGTCGACACCGACGGTCCGGACAGCTGGCCGGCCTGGTCTCCTGACGGACGCTGGCTCGCGTTCGTCGGAGGAGCGGACGGCGTGGACCAGCTCTTCCTGGTGCGCGCGGACGGCACGGGGCTACGTCAGGTCACCAACTCCTCAGCCAACAAGGAGAGTTTGGCCTGGTCCCCCGACGGGCTCCGGATCGGCTACACCGCTTCGGACTCCCCGGACTCCGGACCATTCTCCATCCATCTCGTCGGTGTGGACGGTTCGCGTGACACGACGATCGCCTCGTCGCGTTCCGGCGATGCAGGGTTCGTAGGGATGGGTGACTGGTCTCCCGACGGGGCGACCATCCTCTACGTCGCGGACCGGGGCGCCGGCATCGAACTCTGGACGATGACACCCGAAGGCCAGCAGAAGGCCCCTCTGCGTGGGGAGTCTGGTGACTTCGGCGGAGGCGCCGTCTATTCACCCGATGGCGCGAGCCTCGTCTTCCAAGCAGACCGCCACGGCGGCTGCATCTACCGCAGCAATGCCCGCGCACGACAGCTCGTGCGGCTCACCCAGGGTTGCGCGTCAGGATTCGAGCTCAGCTGGTCTCCCGACGGGCGTTGGATCGTCTGGGCCGGGGGAGACCACGGGCCCGCCGATGCCGAGGTGATGGCCGCCGACGGCACTCAACGGCACACGATCGTCGACGACTCCTCTGTCGCCTACACAGCCTGGCAACCACGGCCGCGCGGCTAACCCATCCAGCCAGCACTCACTGGTACTCACCCACTCCGAAGGAGAGCCTCATGACCTATTGCCTTGGACGCATCGCCACCACTCTGACGTTGCTCGCCGCCACCGGCATGTCCGCAGCG
Organism: uncultured Actinomycetota bacterium; assembly: GCA_963765905.1. Lineage (GTDB taxonomy): Bacteria > Actinomycetota > Actinomycetes > Propionibacteriales > Nocardioidaceae > SSC3. Next base: position 273,090 of record CAVXXY010000006.1, on the reverse strand, counting down.
GGCACAGCCGCCGCAACCCCACCCGACAGGTTCACCGTGCACATCGACGACACCTTTCTGAGCGGGACCAGTGAGGACTGCGGCTTCGACATCCTGCTGCACCTGGAAGGCAGCATCAGGGTCACCGACTACTACGACCGCGCCGGCGAGCTGTCACGCAGCTTGGAGACCTATCCGGCCCTCTTCTACACGTTCATCAATCCAGAGTCAGGCGTTAGTGTCACCTCACGCAGCCCCGACCCCGGCCACTACACCTGGCACTCCGACGGCAGTGCCACGCTGACTGTCACCGGCCTGGTCATGCACCTAGGTGTCTCCGGGTCTAGTGGTAAGGCCATCCAGGCCGGAAGGTTCGTCATCAGGTTCGACGCGGCAGGAAACCCCTCGGAGTCCGAGCGAGTCGGGGCCAACGACGACTACCACGCCGCCCTGTGCGACATCCTTGCGCCATGATCACCCGCACGACAGCGGACGTGCGCGGCGTGGGCGGCCGTCACTCGGGGACCCGACGAACGGATCGGGATCACCGTCGACTGCCGCGCCGTCGCCGGTCGCGTCGGCGCCGGATTGCGTGAGCACCGAAGCCAGCACCATGTGATGTCCGACGTCCCGGACAACCTCGAGCAGTGGGACAAGCGGATCAAGGACGAGTGGCACGTGGTCGCCTGGCCGGCCCAGGAGCCCGGAACGCCGATGCTGACGGATCTCTTCGGCGACCTCTCGTGACGGGGGTTGCCCACGAAGCGCCCGATCATGCCGCTGATTGCGCGCCGCCCTCCAGCTGAGCTCATCCATCGTCTCCACTGGCGACCGGGGGACAAGGGCAAGGGTGCCAGAGGGGGGATTTGAACCCCCACGCCCGAAGGCACGGGTTCCTAAGACCCGCGTGTCTGCCAATTCCACCACTCTGGCTCGACCCAGAGTCTAGGAGCCGTTGCCTGCAGACCTGTCAGGAGGCGTCGGCTTGCGGGTGAAGCGGTCAGTCGACGCCGAGGTCCCTGCGCAGCTTCGCCACGTGGCCGGTGGCCTTGACGTTGTACTGAGCGAGCGCGACCTTGCCGTCCTCGTCGACCACGATCGTCGAGCGGATGACGCCGGTGACCGGCTTGCCGTACAGCATCTTCTCGCCCCATGCGGCGTAGTCCTGCAGGACCTTCTTCTCGGGGTCCGACAGCAGCGTGATCGTCAGGCCGTCGCGCTCGCGGAACCTGGCGAGCTTCTCAGGCTTGTCGGGGGAGATGCCGAGGACCTCGAACCCGCGCGCGTGCAGCGAGTCGAGGGAGTCGGTGAAGTCGCAGGCCTGCTTGGTGCAGCCGGCGGTCATGGCGGCGGGGTAGAAGTACACGATCACCTTCTTGCCGCGCAGCCCGGACAGGGTGACGGACTCGCCCTTGTCGTCGGTCAGGGTGAAGTCGGGCGCGGCGTCTCCCACGGCCAGACGGTCAGGCATGAGCTCTCTCCTCGCGACGGCGCTTGTTGCGCATTAGTTGCAATAACTTAGGATGCTTAGAACGCACTTTCAACTTATCGGAGAGACCAGTGCACGTACCCGACGGCTTCCTCGACGCACCGACCTCGGTCGCGACCGGGGTGGTCGCCGCAGCGGCGGTGGGCCTTGCGCTGCGCGGGGCCAGGAGAGAGCTCGACGACCGTACGGCGCCGATGGCCGGCCTCGCCGCGACCTTCATCTTCGCCACGCAGATGGTCAACTTCCCGGTCGGTGCCGGCACGAGTGGTCACCTGCTCGGTGGTGCGCTCGCGGCCGCACTCGTCGGGCCGTGGACCGGCCTGCTGTGCATCAGCGTCGTGCTGCTCGTGCAGTGCCTGCTCTTCGCCGACGGCGGCATCACGGCCCTGGGCACCAACATCACGCTGATGGGCATCGTCGGCGTCGGGGTCGGCTGGCTGGTCATCACAGTCGTGCGTGCGGCCCTGCCCAAGCGGCCGTCGTCCGTGGTGCCCGCGGCAGCGCTGGCCGCCGGTCTCTCCGTCCCCGTCGCGGCGCTCGCGTTCACCGGCCTGTTCGCGGTAGGCGGCGTCGCGCCTGTCCCGGTCCTCGACGTAGCGACGGCGATGCTGGGCTGGCACACTCTCATCGGCCTCGGCGAGGCGGCCATCACCGGCCTCGTCGTCGGCAGCGTGATCTCCACCAGACCCGACCTCGTGTACGCCGCGCGCCCGCTCCTCGCCGCCCGTGAGCTCGAGATCCGCACCCGGGGAGCCGGCACGTGAAGACCCGCGCCCTGGTCGTCACCGGCCTGCTGGTCGCCCTGCTGATCGCGGGCGGCGTGAGCTTCTACGCCTCCAGCAGACCCGACGGGCTCGAGTACGTCGCCGGGCAGACCGGCTTCCTGGACACAGCCGACGACCACGCAGTGGCCGACGGACCGCTGGCCGACTACGGCGTGAAGGGCGTGGACGACGGCCGCCTGTCCGGAGGCCTCGCCGGAGTCATCGGCGCAGCCGTGACGCTGCTGGTGATGGGCGGGCTCGTGCTCGCCGTGCGCCGCCGGTCCTCGAGCCAGGACTGACGCAGGTGGGCGCCGGCCACGGACACAAGCTGCACTACCACGGGCACTCCGTCGTGCACCGGCTCCCGGGGCACGTGAAGATCCTGATGCTGCTCGGGTTCATGCTGCTCGTGGTCGCGACGCCGCGCGCCTGGTTCGCGGCCTACGCCGGCTACCTCGCACTGCTCGTGGTCGTCGTCGGGATCTCCCGGGTGCCTCCGGCGTACCTGCTCAAGCGCATGGTCGTGGAGGTCCCGTTCCTGGTCTTCGCCGCGCTCATGCCGTTCATCGCCACGGGTCCGCGCACCGAGGTGCTGGGCGTAACCGTCAGCGAGCCCGGCCTGCTTGCGGCCTGGGCGCTGTTCGCCAAGGGCACCCTGGGTGTGCTGGCCGGGCTCACGCTGGCCGCCACCACCGAGCCGCGTGAGGTGCTGCACGGTCTCGAGCGACTGCGGCTGCCGCGTCAGCTGGTGCAGATCATGGCCTTCATGATCCGCTACCTCGACGTGGTCATCGATGAGATGCGGCGCATGCGCATCGCGCTGGAGTCGAGGGGCTTCAGCGCGCGCAGCCCCCGGCACTGGCCGGTGATCGCCCGGTCGGCGGGTGCGCTGTTCATCCGGTCCTACGAGCGCGGCGAACGGGTGCATCTCGCCATGGTCTCCAGGGGCTACGAGCAGTGAGCACGCCGGTCCTCGACGTACGCGGTGTCGCCTACGCCTACCCCGACGGCCACCAGGCCCTCTACGGCGTGAACCTGCACGTGCACCAAGGCGAGCGGGTCGCGCTGCTCGGTCCCAACGGCGCCGGCAAGACGACGCTCGTGCTGCACCTGAACGGCATCCTGGCCGCCGGCGCGGGCACGGTCGAGGTGTCCGGCCTCCCCGTCACCAAGGCCAACCTCCGCGAGGTGCGCCGCCGCGTCGGTGTGGTCTTCCAGGACCCCGACGACCAGCTCTTCAGTGCGACCGTGCGCGACGACGTCGCCTTCGGGCCGGCCAACCTCGGGCTGCGCGGCGCCGAGCTTGAGGCACGGGTGCTGCAGGCACTGGAGCAGGTGGGCATGGCCGACTACGTCGACCGTCCGCCGCACCACCTCAGCTTCGGCCAGCGGCGCCGGGTCGCCGTGGCGACGGTGCTGGCGATGGAGCCGGAGATCCTCGTGCTCGACGAGCCGTCGTCCAACCTCGACCCGGCTTCGCGGCGCGAGCTGGCCGACATAGTGCGCGGCCTGGACGTGACAGTCCTGATGGTGACCCACGACCTCCCCTACGCCTTCGAGCTGTGTCCGCGGTCGGTCGTGCTCTCCGACGGCGTCGTGGTAGCGGACGGTCCGACCTACGACGTGCTCACCGACGACGCGCTCATGCAGGCACACCGGCTGGAGCTGCCGTTCGGGTTCGATCCCCGGAGTCTGCGGACCAAGCAGACCCGGTAGCCTGCTCGGCAGTGGTACCTGGACGGAAGGACTGACGTGGCTGCCTACGACGAGATCGAGAGCGACATCGCGGAGACCCGCGAGCGGCTCGCGGCGACGATCGACCAGCTCGTGACGCGCACCAGTCCCAAGAACGTCGTACGTCGTGAGGTCGCGCAGGTGAAGGCTCACTTCGTCGACCCTGACGGCAACCCCCGCACGGACAACATCCTCAAGCTGGCCGGGGGAGTGGCCGGCTTTGTCGCTGTGGTCTGGCTGATCCGCAAGGTGGCTCGCTGACACATGGCAGAGAAGACGCCGATCCGGATGCTGCACGACCGGGTGCTGGTCCAGCTCGACAGCGAGGCAGGTGAGCGACGCAGCAGCGGCGGCATCGTCATCCCTGCCACCGCCGCCATGGGTGCGCGCCGGCTGGCGTGGTCCAAGGTCGTCGCCGTGGGGCCGCATGTCCGCAGTGTCGAGATCGACGACCGCGTGCTGTTCGACCCCGAGGACAAGGCGGAGGTAGAGGTCAACGCCGAGACCTACATCCTGCTCCGCGAGCGTGACGTGCACGCCGTGGCTGCCGACCGCCTCGGCGACGCCAGCACCGGCCTCTACCTCTAGCCGGGGCGGTACGACGCGTAGCCGAGCCCTGCCCGGGGCTCGGTGTTGATCGTGGCCAGGACCTCGAGGTCGTGCGCGTCCGGCTCCCAGAGGCCTGCCGCGACGTTGGTAGCGACCTGCTCGGGTCTGGTGGCCCCGGCGATCACGGAGGAGACGGCGGGCTGGGCGGCGAGACCGCCGATCGCGACGTCGACCAGGGATCGGCCGCGGTCGGCGGCGTACTGCTGGAGAGCCTCGACCCGGTCGAAGTCGGCGTTGTCGAACCGGTGCCTCTGGTTGGCCTCCGCGAGGCGGGTGCCCTCGGCGGGCTGACCCTCGCGGGAGTACTTGCCGGTGAGAAGACCGTAGGCAAGCGGGAAGTAGGGGAGCAGCCCGATCCCGAGGCGCTCGCAGGCGGGCACGAGCTCCGCCTCTGCCGCGCGGTTGTAGAGGGAGTACTCGTTCTGCGCGGACACGAACCCGGAGATGCCGGCCGAGGCCGCGGTCCAGTGTGCGTCGACGAGCTCCCAGGCGTGGAAGTTCGAGGAGCCGAAGTACCTGATCTTGCCCTCGGTCACCAGGTCGGCGAGCGTCGACAGCGTCTCGGCGTACGGCGTGCGCGGGTCGGGCTGGTGCAGCTGGTAGAGGTCGATCCAGTCGGTGCCGAGCCGGCGGAGGCTGTCCTCGACCGCCCGGCGGATGTAGCGCCGGGAGCCGCGGGCCTCCCAGTCCGGGCCGTGCAGGCCGTGTGCGGGCATCCCGAACTTGGTGGCGACCACGACGTCGGCACGTCGCGCTCCGAGCGCCCGGCCGAGCAGGATCTCGCTGTCGCCATAGGTGTCCGCGGTGTCGAACAGCGTGATCCCCTGCTCGATCGCAGCGTCGACGACGGCCCGGGTCCGGCTCTCGTCGATGCGGGTGCCGAACGCGTTGCAGCCCAGGCCGACGACCGAGACCACCAGGCCCGAGCGGCCCAGCGTGCGGTGCTGCATCAGCTGACCTGCAGGCTGACCAGCACCTTGTCGGCCTCGTGCTCCTCCACGTCGACGACACCGGGGCGGTCGATGGTGATGGTCAGCGTGGTGAGGCCCTTCGGGAACGGCAGCGTCTGCTCAGGGGCCGAGTGCACGTGCAGCTCACCGGCGCGGTCGGAGTCGATGTTGATGGTGATCTCCTCGCCGACCTTGGCCTTGACCCGCTCGCCGTTGGGCTCGAGGTCGTCGCCGCGGATGGTCGCTTCGATGACCAGGCCGGCGGGGTCGGTCGGAGACGGCGACTCGCTCTGCGTCGGCGACGGGGTAGACGAGGGTGTCGGCGACTCGCTCTGCGAGGCCGTGGGAGTCGGGTCGGGCGTCGTGCCGGGCTCGTCGTCGCCACAGCCGGCGAGCAGGCCGAGACCAAGGACGCAGGCGGAGATGGCCAGGGTGGTCGCGCGCATGGGCCCCATGATTCCGCATGGGCCCAACTGCTGCGGCACCTACCCGCAGAGCACGTAGGTCGTGCGCGGTGCGTCGCTGTCGCCCAGCCACTCGACGGCCCAGCCGCGGGCGACGTTGCCGTCGAAGACCGGGTAGCTCGCCTTGATGATCAGCTTGCTCGACCCGGTGTTGCCGCCGCCGCCCGTGGCGCGCTGGCCGCTGGGGCAGGAGGCGGTGACCGTGTCCCCGTGGCCGGTGTTGGAGTGCACCGTCACGTCGGCTGCGCCGGACGGACCCTCCGGGCCGGCGGGACCTTCGGGACCTGCGGGACCTTCGGGACCTGCGGGACCGGGTGGGCCTACCGGGCCCTTGGGGCCTTGCGGACCCTCGGGGCCTTGCTCGCCCGTGTCGCCCGCGGGACCCTGCTCGCCGGCTGGACCTTGCTCGCCGGCAGGGCCTTGGGGACCGGCGGCGCCGGACTCGCCCTGCGCGCCGGTGGCTCCGGCCTCGCCCTTCTCGCCGGGGGCGCCGTTCTCACCGGGAAGGCCGGTCTCGCCCTGAGGGCCGATCGGACCGAGCGCGCCTACGGGACCCTCGGGCCCCAGCGGGCCTTCAGGGCCGACCGGGCCCTCGGGCCCCTCGGCTCCGTCCTGCCCGTCGGCACCGGCGGGGCCGGCCGGACCGGCAGGACCCATCGGTCCCTGGAGTCCGTCGAGGCCGGGCAGGCCCGGGATGCCCTTGGAACCCGCCTCGCCCGGCGCCCCGTTGGCGCCGCGCTTGCGCCAGGCGATCTTGATCTCGTCGGCGTCGCACGTCTCGCTCTCGCTGACCACCCGGAGCGCGCCGTCGCTCTTGGCGTAGCACGCGTTGATGACCTTGGTGCTCTGCGGTGCCATGGCGTCGGCCATGGTCGCGCCGAACATGACGACACCCAGCCCGGCAGCGACTCCCATGAGCACCTTGCTGGGCTTCGAGGCACCCCTCCCGGGCGAGCTCCCTCTTGCCATGCTTGTGACCCTCGTATCCCTCACATCTGGTTTCACACATGCCGTCCCATTAGGGGCGATAACACATACTCCCAGATCTCTCCGATTCTAGGGACCGCCGAACGGACATCCTTAGGGTTGGCGAACGTGGCCCAAGTGGGCCAGACCAGTTCGGTACGTCCGGAGTGCACCGCTCGCCGGTCGTTCACCGAACGTAGCGCAGGACCGCAGCGGCCGCGCGTCGATACTGGTTCCTCGGGTCTTGCGAGGAGAGGTCGAACGATGAACGTCCTGCAGATGCGCCTGGTCGTCGAGGCAGCGGACTACGACGAGGCGGTCGCGTTCTACCGCGACGTGCTCGGTGCACCGGAGGAGCTCTTCATCGACAGCGGGGGTGGTGCCCGGGTGACCATCTTGGACGTCGGGCGGGCGACCCTCGAGCTGAGTACGCCGGAGCAGGTGACCCTCATCGACGACGCAGAGGTCGGTCGCCGAGTCAGCCCCCGGCTCCGCGTCGCGTTCGAGGTGGCCGACGTGGCGGGGGCCACCGAGCGGCTGGCGGCCGCGGGAGCGGAGGTCATCGCGCCGCCGACCCGCACGCCCTGGGACTCGCTCAACAGCCGGCTCTCCGGACCTGCCGGTCTGCAGCTCACCTTGTTCGAGGAGCTGGAGAAGTAACGCTTGGACGACTGAGGTTGTCTCAGGGCTCGGGCCCTGGTCTCCTCACTGGTATGCGCTTCCGCTCGCGCCCGGCACAGGCCGGCCAGGTGTTCGCCGTGACAGGCACGAACACGGTCTCGTTCGCGATCGTCGCCAGCGGTCTGACCAAGGACGGGCTGCTCGGCTTCGCCGTACGCCGCTACGACCTCGACACCTCGGGGAACGTGGTCCGGGACAAGTGGATGAACGGCTTCAAGGTGTTCCGTTCGCTGCTGCCGGACCCGACGCCCGACACGCAGGTCAGCACCTACGACCACCCGGTGCAGTCGTACTCGTGGGACGACTTCACCGCGCAGGCGGGCGCTCGCTACCGCTACGTGTTCCACCCTGTGAAGGGGACCCCGGGCGACCTGCGGCGACCGGGGCGGGCCCTCACGGTCAGCGTGCGCACCGAGCCGCTGTACGGCGCGACCCACGACGTGTTCTTCAACCGCGGCGTCGCCAGCAGCCAGGCCTACGTCCGCCAGTACGGCACCTATCCGATCGACACCCTCGAGCCCGCTCGCCGTCAGCAGGCGCTGGGCTGGCTGAGCCGTGACCTCGACGACGCGATGCTCAAGTTCGTCGCGGCCGCTCAGCCTGGTGACCGCCTGCTCGGCTGCTTCTACGAGTTCCGCTACGAGCCGGTCGCGACCGCGCTCGCCGAGGCGGTGACCCGTGGCGTCGACGTGCGCCTGGTCGTCGACGGCAAGCAGAACAGCCAGGACTTCCCGCGCGCCGAGAACCTCGCGATGCTCACCCAGGTCGGCATTTCGATGGACCGCGTGACGCTCCGGACCGCGAGGAAGTCCGCGATCCAGCACAACAAGTTCCTCGTGCTCGTGCGTCCGGGTGGTCCCGCGGAGGTGTGGACCGGCTCCACGAACCTGTCCTTGGGTGGCATCCACGGTCAGACCAACGTCGGCCACTGGGTGCGCGACACCGCGGTCGCCACGACGTACGCCGGCTACTGGGACCTGCTCGCCACCGACCCCGGCGGCCTGTCGGGGGAGCCGATGGGCATTGTGAAGGCGAAGAACAAGGCGCTGCGCGAGGCGGTCGAGGCGCTGTCGCCGGCGCCGTCCGACCTGGGCGACGTCCCGGACGGAGCCACTGTCGTGCTCAGCCCGCGCACCGACCTGACCGTCCTGGACGCCTACGCCGACCTGCTCGACACCGCCGACCAGCACGGCTGCATCACGTTCGCCTTCGGGGTCGGTGCGAAGTTCAAGACGCTGCTGGCCGACAACACGGCGCAGAACGGCCTGATGTTCCTGCTCCTGGAGAAGCGTGACCGGCCCGACCCGGAGCACCCGACGGCGTTCGTGAAGATCAACGCCAGCAACAACGTCTACCAGGCATGGGGGTCGTTCCTCCGCAACCCGGTCTACCAGTGGGCCAAGGAGACCAACGCCCAGCTGCTCGGGCTCAACCAGCATGTCAGCTACGTGCACTCCAAGTTCATGCTCGTCGACCCGCTGTCCGCGGACCCGATCGTGGTCACCGGCTCGGCCAACTTCAGCGAGGCGTCCACCAAGGAGAACGACGAGAACATGCTGGTGATCCGCGGCGACCGGCGTACGGCGGACATCTACCTGACCGAGTTCAACCGGATCTTCAACCACTACTACTTCCGCAGCGTCACCGAGGCCACGTCGTTCGGGCCGCCCGCGCCCACCGACGACAGCCGCTGGCTCGTGGAGACCCCCGCCTGGCAGGACAAGTACGTCCCCGGCGGCCTCAAGGCCAAGCGGCTCGCGCTCTATGCCTCCATGCAGGGGTTCTCGCGCGGCTGAGGTCTCGACGCGCACACGACGTCCTGCCGAGAAGTTGTTGGGATCCGCCGCTGCCGCTCCTCTCATCCCTGTCACCACCAGCTGGACATGCCACGTGGACAAGGCTCATGACAAGGGACGGGACCGATGGGGGGACGAGGGAGCGGCGGGCGTCCTGGCAAGCCCGGGGCGCCCGCCCGTCACGGCATTGATAACTTCACACTCGTGCAGGACACCCAGATCGTCGCCTTGATGGCGGCGGGGGACCGGGCGGGACTCGCCGCGGCGTACGACGCGTACGCCGACCGGCTCCACGACTACGCCCGCTCGATGCTGCGCACCACCGATCCCGACACGGCGGCCGATGTCACGCACGACACCTTCCTGATCGCGTTCGCCAAGGCCGGCGACCTCCGCAACCCGGAGCGGCTCCGTCCGTGGCTCTACGCGATCACTCGCAACGAGTGCCTTCGGGTGCTCCGGCAGAACAAGCGCACCGACCACCTCGACGACCAGCAGGCAGAACGACTCGCAGAAGGGAGCTCCGACATGTCACAGCACGTGCAGACCACCGACATCCAAGAGCTCGTGCGCGCCGCTGCCGAGGGGCTCTCGCCCAAGGACCGCGAGGTCTTCGACCTGGGGCTGCGGCACGACCTGGCCGCTCCCGACATCGCCGCTGCGCTCGGGGTCTCCGACAACGCTGCGCACGCGATGCTCTCGCGCGTGCGCAGCCAGCTCGAGCGCGCGCTCGGCGCGTTCGTCGTCGCGCGCGACCGCTCGTGCCCCGACCTGCAGAAGGTCCTGGCCGGGTGGGACGGAGCCTTCGACCCGCTGTGGCGCAAGCGGATCGCCCGGCACGTCGACTCCTGCGAGACCTGTGCGGGCGTCCAACACCGCGAGCTCTCGCCCGCCGCGCTGCTCGCGGTCGCACCGATCGCCGCCGCGCCCATCGCGTTGCGCGTCCGTCTCGTGTCCGCGGACCTCGACCTGGCGCACGCTGAGGAGCTGGCCGAGCGCGCTGCCCCGTGGCGGCCCGACGGCTTCCCGGGGCCGGCTCCGAGCAGGCGCTTCAAGGGAGCGCTGTTCGCGGTGGCGGCCGTGCTCCTGCTGATCGGCGGGACGGTCGGCGCGATCCAGGCGCTGAACCGCGAGGGCGACACATTGCTCGAGGCCGGCACGGTGGCCACCTCCGCTCCCGTCGTACCGGTCATCCCGCGGTCCGTCGCCCCGACACCGACGATGACCTCCAAGCCGCCGACGCTCACGCCCCCGGTCGTCGTGACGCCGCCCCTCACGGCGACCCCCTCTCCCGAGACGCCCCAGCCGGAGCCCGCGCCGACCAAGAAGCCCACGCGCAAGCCGACCCGGACGCCTGCTCCTCCACCGCCGGGGGTCAGTGACCTGCAGGTTCTGCCCGCCGACGTACACATCCCCGCCGGGTCGCAGCGGTTCTACACCGGCACCGTCGAGCTGGTCGCGGCGGGCGGGCCGGTGACGTGGACAGCTAAGCCCGATGCCGGGGTCGTGGTGTCGCCGGCGGCCGGCCAGCTCGCAGACGGGGAGCGAGTGGTCGTCCGGTTCACCTTCCCCAACGCGCTCCCCGACGTGCGTCGCGTCGTCTTCGACACCGCCGACAACGACCCAGTGCTGACCATCACCGTCGTCCGCCCCCAATAGGCGTGCTGAGATCCCTCTCCGGGGACGGGTTCGCACTGCTAACTTTCCATCGTGGAGGACTCCCACATCGTCGCTCTCATGGCGGCGGGGGACACGGGCGGGCTGGAGGCTGCGTACGACGCGTACGCCGACAGGCTCCACGACTATGCCGTCACGCTCCTTCCCGGAGCCGTCGTACAGCAGGCCCCGGACGTCGTACGACGGGCCCTGCAGGCCGCCCAGGCCGCGAAGCTGGCGCTCCCGGAGCGGCTGCGGCCGTTCCTCTACTCCACGGTGCGAGAGGAGTGCGCGCGACTCGGCAAGCCGTCGGCGGCAGGGAAGCGGGCGCGACTGGAGGCGGTCACGCCGCAGGACCGGCTCTACGCCACGGTCACCACGATGAGCACCGACCGCCGGGAGATCTACGACCTGGTCTGCCGTCACTCGCTGTCCCCCCAGGAGGCCGCGGAGATCTCGGGCCGCACCGTCAACGTGACCTACGCCGACCTGATCGCCGTACGCGAGCTGCTCGGACGCTCCCACGGCCCGCTCGAGGGGCGGGCCCTGCTGGCGCTGTCGCCCCTGGTCGCTGCGCCCGCCAGCCTGCGCGCCGAGCTGATGGCCTCCCAGGCCGAGGTTGCGGCCGCCGACCCGCGCGTGCCGCTCTACGAGATCAGCCCTGCTGCCCACGCGGAGAGACACCACTCGCACCGGCGCAAGCGACCGCCGGTGGCCAGGTGGGCGCTCGGTGCCGTGTCGGTTCTCTTGTGTGCGGGCGTGGTCCTCAGCCAGCTCCGCGGGGACGGCGCTGACCGGTCCCTCCTCGACATCGCCCCGACGACCCCGGTCCTCCCGACGCACGAGACGCAGCCGTCGGTCACCCTGGAGCCTGCGCCTGCACCCGCTGTGCAGGGCACGCGGACGGGGGCGACCTCTGCCGCACCGCCTATCCCCAGCCCCACGGCTGAGACGTCGTCTCCTGAGCCGTCCCCTTCTCGCCGTACGACGCGCAGGCCCAAGCCGCCGAAGAAGACGACCAAGCCCCGGCCCAGCCCGACTACGCAGGCGCCCGCCCCGGTTGCGCGGCTCACGGTGAGCAAGACGTCGCTGAACCTGGCCCGGGAGGGTGACGGCTCCATCGGTGAGGTGGTGCTGCGGGCCACGGGTGCGCGGATCCGCTGGACGGCCACGACCACCGGTGACTCGGCGCGCTGGCTCTACGTCGGAGAGATGAGCGGCTCCCTGGGCGCTGGAGAGCAGCAGGGGATCGACCTGGTGGTCGACCCGGAGATCCCGCCCACCATCGACACTCTCCAGGTCGTGTTCGGTCCCGGCGACCTGCTCGTCACGATCCACGTCACCTGAGGTGCGGGTACCGGTCGGTAGAAAAGCAGGTAGTTCGGCGGGTGTGCCTCCATTTCCCCGCTGACAGTCTGGACTTGTCACGGCCTGGGAGGGCGGAGACGGGCTCAGATAGGGCTTGGGAGGGCCAGATCTGGGAGAAAGGGAGTCAGCGGCACGGCCGTTCTCTGACTCAAGCGGTGCCGCCGTCACATCGGAGACGGCGGCGCCGCTGTCTTTGTGTGCCCGGACGAGTCCCATCGGCCGCTCCGCGGAGTCTGCCGGGGCGAGAAGCAGGTACGCAGATAGGTAGCCCTCCCCATGTGACCCGGCTTCGCGCGGGGGAGTGTAGGGGTGTGCCGGCTGGGAGGCCGGGACACCGCGAACTGGGAGGTAGCGATGATCGACTGGAACTCCGAGACCTGGGGTGGCCGCGTGCACTACGCCTCAGACGGGTCGTGGGTGACCGACAAGCATGACGACGACAGCGCAACATCCCGGGCCGAGCTGCACGACCAGCTCTGGGACCGATGAGTCTTCCGGCGTCATGAGGTCTACCCCTCAACGTCTCATCACTAGAGGGACCAAACAGGGACAGACCAGAGGAGAAGGCCATGATCGACTGGAACTCGGAGAGCTGGGGCGGCGGAGTCACCTTTGCCGAGAACGGCTCGTGGGTGACCGACAAGCACGACGAGACCGACGCCACCAACGAATGACCTGCCGGCTGACCTAGATTTGGGGGGCCATGCAATGCCCCCACTACGACGCCGGCCGGTGCAGGTCCTGCACCCTGCTGCCGACGCCGTACCCCCGACAAGTCGCTGACAAGCAGCGCCACGTCGAAGAGCTTCTACCGCCGCTCTCCTGGCTGACGCCGGTCGAGAGCCCGCAGGCGGGCTTCCGCAACAAGGCCAAGATGGTCGTCTCGGGCACGTCCGACCGACCGGTGCTCGGGATCCTCGCGCCCGACGGCACGGGCGTGGACCTGCAGGACTGCGCCCTGCACACGCCCGGCCTCCAGGCGGTGCTCCCGGTGCTGGCCGAGTTCGTCACGCTCGCCTCGCTGACCCCGTACGACGTGGCGGCGCGACGTGGCGAGCTCAAGTACGTCCTGGTCACCGAGGCGCCCGACGGTGGGCTGATGGTGCGGTTCGTGCTCCGCTCGCAGGAGCCGCTCGCGCGCATCCGCAAGCACCTGCCCTGGTTGCTCGAGGAGCTGCCGGGCGACCCCGTCGTGTCGGTCAACCTGCAGCCCGAGCACAAGGCGGTCCTCGAGGGCGAGCGCGAGATCGTGCTGACCGAGCGCGGGACGCTGACGATGACGGTCGACGACCTGGACCTGCACCTGCGCCCGCAGAGCTTCTTCCAGACCAACACCGCGATGGCGGCGGCGCTCTACCGGCAGGCAGCCGAGTGGGTCGACTCGGTCGGCCCCCGGTCCGTCTGGGACCTCTACTGCGGTGTCGGTGGGTTCGCGCTGCAGGTGGCCGCTCCCGGCCGTTCGGTGGTGGGCGTGGAGACGAGTGCGGAGGCGGTGACGAGTGCGACCCTGACCGCCAAGGAGGCCGGCCTGGTCGACGTACGCTTCGTCGCCGGTGACGCCGAGGCATACGCACGCGCAGCCACGGACGTGCCTGACCTGGTGATCGTCAACCCACCCCGTCGCGGCATCGGCGACCTCGCACCCTGGCTGGAGCAGTCCGGTGTCGAGCACGTCGTGTACTCGTCGTGCAACGCGGTGTCCCTAGCCAAGGACCTCGCCGCGATGCCGTCGCTGCAGCCGGTGCAGGGGAGGGTGCTCGACATGTTTCCCAACACCACGCACTACGAGGTGGTGGTGCTCCTCATCAGGTGCCGATGAAGGCGGCCGGGTCGCTAGCCTCATGGCTGTCCACGCCAACCGAGGCGCCATCGGTAGGCGTCAGCGCAGCGAAACAAAATGCGTTCCTCGTCGAGACCTCGCGATCGCCATCTAGGCAACCCCTGAGTGACGGTTAGGTGTTGAACATCAGAGAGGCGGATCCTTGGACCTCGGCCAAGATGAACGATACGAGCAGTTCGTAACGGCAGAGTTGCGTGGACTGCTGGGTTTGGCGCGCGTGCTCCCTGGAAACGCGGACGACGCTTGGGTCCTGACGCAGGATTGCTTGATCAAAGTCGGCCACAAGTGGAGCAGCATCGACCTCCGAGGAAATCCCCGTCGGCCAGGCCACGGAGGCGAGCGGCACCTTCATCCCGCCGGCTGCCATCGCCGTCGCACCGAGGCCGTAGGCCTTGCGGAGCACGACGAGGCACAGCGGCACCTGCAGGTTCGAGCCGGTGACGAACATCCGGCTGAAGTGGCGCACGGTCGCGTCGTACGCGAGGACCGCCGTGCGCACCCCGTCGACCTCGCCCAGGCCCGCGACGTTCTCCCGCGCGGTGCGCTGCCCGCGGGCGCGGCGCTTGGCCACCGCGTCCAGCCGGTGCTCGTCGAGGCCGACCGCGTGCCGCGCCTGCACCTCCGCGAGGTCGGTCCGCTCGACGTGGCCGGTCGCCTCCTCCGCGACCGTCTGCACCTCCGCCGCGGTGAGTACGACGAGCAGCTGGTCGGGTCGCACGGTGTCGCCCAGCGACACAACGACCGACGACACGATCCCGTCGTGGGGCGCCTTCACCGGGTGCTCCATCTTCATCGACTCGAGCGCCAGCAGCGTCTGTCCCGCGCGAACGGAGCCGCCCGCGTTGACAGCCACGTGGACCACGGTGCCGACCATGGGCGAGAGGACGTGCTCGTCGTTCATGGCCCTTACTCTGGCATCAGGCCCGCACGCGCGAGGGGCTTCGCCCTAGCTCGAGCGGTGGTAGTGCGCCCGGGTCACGTTGAAGGCGCCGTAGCAGGCGAGGCCGGCCGCGACCAGGACGAGCAGGAGCGGGCCCAGCGGCGCGTCGAGCAGCCGGGCCAGTGCCTGGTCGAGGCCACCTGACTTGTCCGGGTCATGCGTGAGGGCGGCCCAGACGAAGAGCCCGCCGATGATGCCGAAAGCCACGCCCCGGCTGCAGTAGCCGGTGCGCGCCAGCCCCGTCACGACGGCGCCGGACCAGCCGGTGCTCGCATCGAGGTCGAGGTCCTCGCGGTACTTGTCGGTCACGCCCTTCACGACGCTGGCGACGCCGTACCCGATCACGCCGAGGCCGACCGCGCCGACCAGCCAGGTCCCGAACGGGAGGCCCATGAGCTCGGCGGTGTATCCCTCGGTGCTCTTGCCGCTCGGCTTGCCCAGCGCGACCTTGGCGCTGCTGAACGCCAGGACGGCGTAGACCGCCACCCGGAGACCGGAGGTCCAGTGACGCTCCACGAGCGCGTCGAGCGCCATCCACAGCGCGAGGGCGACGAAACCGGCACAGGCGGCCCAGAGCAGGCCTTTTCCGAGCGGCTGCTCGGCCAGCTCGTGCAGCGCGCCGTTCTTGGACACGGACCGCTCGCGGTCACCGAGAGCCAGCTGCAGGGCGAGCCAGCCGAGCAGCAGGTACACCGCGCCGTAGGCCACGAAGCCGGCGCGCACCAGCGCATCGAGCGCGGCGCTGTGCTTGACCTCGCGGCCTTTCTGCTCCGCCTCACCGGCGGTCGACTGCGCTCCCATGGAAACCTCCCGTAGGGAGTTACCCCGTGAGCCCGGAACCATGAGCGGGAGAGCGTCAGCGGGTGGGCCGGCGGGCGACGCTCCACTGCTGGACCGGCCGGTAGCCCAGCCGGCACTTCAGGTCCACCAGGCCCTTGCCGCCGATGATGCCCTGCCGGCCCGTGCCGATCACCCACTGCAGCACGCGCGCGGTCTGGTCGAACCACAGCCCGTTGCGCCCGCCGTCGCCGGGCTCGAGCGCACCCCACACCGACGACACCGGGTTGGCCGGGTGACCCATGGTCAGCCCCCACCCGATCAGGGAGTCACCGCGCTGGTAGCGCAGCACCATCGCGTCGGGGTCGCGGAACAGGGCGTCGACCACCTGCCGCGGCTGCCCGGGTGGCTTGCGCAGTCGCGAGGTGTGGTGCCGGCGGGCCGTGTCGTCCACGAGCCGGTGCATGGCCTCGGTGGCGGGTCCATCGGCCGCTGCCCAGCCAACCGCTACCTCGTGGTCCTCGTCGATGCGCCTGACCAGCCGCCGCTGGTCGGTGCGGCGCGACTTCGGCAGGCTCGCGAGGTAGGCGTCGTAGTCGGCGTACTCGTTGCGGAAGTACGCGACCGGCCAGCCCGGGTGGGTCACGGCCGTTCCTCGCATCACCGCGGGGAGCAGGTCGGCGTAGACCTGGCGGTACCACACCGCGACGGTGCGGCGATGTCTCCGTCTGATCGCCGCCTCGACGGAGTCCACCACCTCAGTCGCGAGCGTCAGGTCGAGTCGTGCTGCCCCGAGCTCACCGTCGTTGCCGTGGGCGAACGCCAGCCCTGGCAGGGCGGAGCTGCCCGGCGCCTTGACCTGCACGACACCCGCGGCAGAGCGGTCGAACGCCACCAGGGCCACGACGTCGACGCCGTCCCGGACGGTGGCTGCGAACTGCCGGCCGCGTCGGGTCTCAGCGAGGGCGCGCACCACGGGCCAGGCCCAGTTGCGGGGGAGGGACCCCTTGTCGACGAACTCGTCCCAGCCGCCCGGTGCCTCGCAGTCCCGGGGGTCGAGCAGCTCGACCGCGAGCCCGTTGGCCGTCGGATCCTCAGGCGTCGTCACTGACGCGCTCCTCGACGTACTCGGAGTGGATCAGTCGCGCCTTGCCGCCGCTGGTCAGCTCGACCCGCTCGGCTGGTACGACGTCGAGCAGGTGCTCGGGGACGGCGTAGTCGCGCAGCGCCTCGCGAAGGCCCTGGGCCGTCTCCTCGAAGGTCAGTCCGGACCGCGGGTCGTGCACGACGTGGATCGTGATCTTGCCGGTGACGTCCTGACGGACCATGAACTCGCTGAACCCGGAGACGGTGATCCCGATGCCCACGAACGTGGGGATGTAGATGCGTCGCCCTCCCGGGACCTGTACGAAGTCCTCGGTGCGCCCCTGCGTGAGCTCCATCGTGCGGAAGCGGCTCCCGCACCGGCACCCCGGCGGCCCGACCACGGCCCGGTCACCCAGCACGTAGCGGAGAAGGGGCATTGCACGCTCACGGAAGTGGGTCACCACGACAACGCCCTCCTCGCCCTCGGGCAGCACACGACCCTCGTCGTCCACGATCTCCAGCACGATCCGGTCCTCGTCGACATGCATCGACCCGAACCTGCAGTGCGCGCCGACGGTCAGCACCTCGTAGGCGGAGTACTCGTCGCACACCGGCACGCCGTACGACGAGGAGAGCTGCTGACGCGACGCCTCCGGTAGCAGCTCCGAGTCGCTGAACACCAGCCGCAAGGACGACCGGAGCTGCTCGAGGTCCCGGTCGTCGAGGTGGCGGCGAACGCTACGCAGCATCACCGGGTAGCCCATCAGGAGCTGGGGGCGGAGGTCGAGCACGCGCCGCGCGATCTCGTCCTCGGGAAGCGTGGACGATACGACGGTGCGGCGGAACAGGCCCAGGCTCTGGAACCAGCGGTGTGGCCGCGGGAAGGGCTTGATCTGGGCGATGGTCCACCAGGGTCGGTAGCCGCTGGTCAGGAAGCGGCGCAGCACCGTCGCGCCGTGGTAGCCATAAGCCGCTGCGTCGTGCCGGACGCGGATCACCCGCCCGGTCGAGCCGGAGGTCTGGTCGGTCTGGTACCAGCCCGCGTGGTCCGACCAGAACGGCTCGGGACCCAGCTCGCGCAGCGTCTCCTTGCGCAGCAGGGGCAGGCGCTGGAGGTCCGAGAGTGACCGGAGGTCGACGTCGTAGCGATCGTCGCGGTAGTGCTCGACGTGTCCGCGGGCATAGCGGTGCATCTCCTGGAGCTGGCGCAGCGCCCGGCGCTCGGTGGACGCCCGGGACCGTCGTGGCGCCACCAGCGCCGGGACCAGGAAAGCCAGCTCGCGGACCGCCACAGAGAGTCCACGACTCAAGGCAGGTCCTCCTCGATGACGAAGCGCAGCTCGCGGTCGACCGCCCCGAAGACGTCGTCGATGTCCTGGCTCGGACAGCAGCTGGCCAGCACGTAGCCGAGCTTGGCGCCGGCGCGGGTGTAGGGGTGGACCCGCTCACCCGGCTGCACCGCCACCACGATGTCGAAGACTCCCGGGACCTCGCGGGCCGCGTCCAGGCCCTCGATGCCGGTCAGCTTGCCCTCGACGGGCGCCGCGAGCACGCGCATCGCCGCGGTGCGCTCCCAGCGCGGCGCGATCGTGGGCCGCTCACCCAGGGCCATCCGGACGTAGGCCTCCGTGGCGTCGACCCCGTGGGACAGGACGAGCAGCTCGGCCACGCCGTTGCCGCCGAGGCGGGCCCCGGCCTCCACGATGACGATGTCGCCGTCCACGGTCTGGATGAGGTCGAGGTTGAGCGCACCCCAGCGGTAGCCGAGCGCCTCGCAGACGGCGTCGATCTGGGGCGCGACCTCTGCAGACCGGACGGTCGGCGCGGGCATCAGGTGGCTCGCGGTGATGAAGTGGGGAAGCGGGGTGAGCTCCCGGCGGCTGATGCCGAGCAGGGAGGTCCGGCCGTCCACGATGATGGCCTCGGCCGTGTAGTGCGTCCCGACGAGGAACTCCTCGGCGATGACCACGCCCGTGCTCGAGAACTCCGCGGCGCGGAGCGTTGCGGCCTCCAGGTCGAGGGGGTCGGCCACGCACTCCACCCCGCGGCTGCCGCTGGAGTCGGTCGGCTTGATCATCACCGGAGCCGTGAACGAGGCCGCCTCGAGGGCCACCTCCTCGGGCGACCCCTGGGTGAACCCCGGCCCGGGGAGGCCCAGTCCGTCGCAGACGCTGCGGAAGAAGCCCTTGTCGACCGAGGCCCGGACGGCTGCCTCGGACAGGCCGTGCGGCAGGCCAAGGCTGCTCGCCACGGCGTACTGGGTCGGCAGGTTCACGTCGCTGGCGGGCGACACGACGGCGGCCAGGTCGCGACGGGGAGCCAGGACGCCGATCAGCTCGTCGACGTGGGAGGTCGAGATGTTCAGCAGCTCGTCGGCCACCAAGGCACCCGGCGCGTCGCCGCGGGCGTCGACGCAGATGGTCCGAATGCCCAGGGCCCGGGCCGCGCGGATCGTGCCGAGCGATCCGTCGGCACCTCCGAGCACCGCGATCGTGGTCATCGCGCCACCACCTCGCGGACCCCGCGAGGTTCGAGGAGATGCTCGGGGGCGACCTCGAGGTTCGCCTCGCGGACCAGGAACAGCGGTACGTCGCGCCTGCCGCGGGCCACGTGGACCAGGAACCGCGCCATCACCGCGAGCGCGAGGAACCCGAGCGTGCTCGCCAGCGCGAGCGCGACGACGGCTGGGCGCTCGGACCCGAAAGCGGTGGTCACGGCACCGGCCAGGCTGAGCAGGGCGGACAGCATGAGCGCGGCGACGGCGATCGCCATCGGCCTGGCCGAGTAGGAGACGAAGAGCTCGACGGCATGACGTGCCAGGCCGCGGACGCTCACCTTGGGCTCACCGCGTTCGCGTGCGCGGTGTGCTGTCGGGACGGTCGTCCAGGCGTTGGTCAGCCGAGGCACGTTCGCCATGAAGTACGGCGTGCCTAGATCGAGGTCGACGATGCGCCGGGCGAGGCTGGCTCGCACGAGGCGGAACGTCGTGGCTCCGGCCGGCAGCTGGATCCCCAGGAGGCGGCGGGCCACGAAGTCGTTGACCCCGGACGCCAGCCGGCGCGGCAGCCGGTCCTTGCGGTCCACCCGCACGCCGAACACCGCGTCGTAGCCGCCCTCACGCGCGGCCCGCACCAGCTTGCGAGCCTCTGAGGGCGGGAACTGCAGGTCGGCGTCGAGGTGCAGGACCCAGTCCTGGGTGGCGTAGCGGTAGCCGGCGGAGAACGCGGCCTCCAGGCCGAAGTTGCGGGTCAGCGACAGGTAGCGAACTCGGGGGTCCTGCCCTGCGAGCGACTTGATCCGGGACAGCGTGTCGTCGGTGCTGCCGTCGTCGACGAACAGCAGCTCCAGACCGTCGTACCCGGAGAGCTCGGCCGTGATCTCGTCGTAGGCCGGAACGATGTTCTCGGCCTCGTTGAGACATGGCACGACGACGGTCAGCGCGAACGGCGTCAAGCGGGGGTCTCCCTCTCAGTGCACCGTGGTCGTTCCCGAGATGAGCCCCCCGACCACTGCACTGCAGGGCTCAACAGCTGCGCCCGAGATGGCAGACAGCCCCGTCCCAGGACTTTGGCTTCGGGATGAGTCGCCAAAGTGCTTGGGCACCGGCAACTGTTGCCTCTTGGGTCCGCATGTGTCAATACTTCTGTCGGTTCACGACCGTGCCGCAAAACTTCTCGGGTCCGGTCTTCACTCGGCACGTAGATACGGGGACACATGTTCGTACTCGGACTCAGTCAGCACCACGACTCGGCGGCGGCGCTGCTCAAGGACGGTCAGGTCGTCGCCTTCTCCGAGGAGGAGCGCTTCACCAGGGTCAAGCACGACGGACGCTTCCCCGCCGAGGCGGCCCGGTGGTGCCTCGAGCGTGCGGGCATCACGCTGGCCGACGTCGACCACGTCGCCTACTTCTGGCAGGGCAGGCGCGAGCTGGCGCACGCGATGAAGCACTTCGTCACCCACCTGCCCGAGACCCTGGCGGTGTTCCGCAACGACGGCGGCGACTACGCCGACAAGGCCAACAGCCTCCGCGCGACCTACGCCGACTCGGGCGCACAGCGTCACTCCGACGACTACCACGTCGGCGGCGCGCTGCTGCTGCACCTCAAGCGGTCCTTCACGCTCGGCAAGATCCTGCGCGACGCCCTCGGGTACGACGGGCCGACGAAGTTCAAGGTGCACCTGGTCGACCACCACCACGCCCACGCTGCCAGCGCGTTCCACCTCTCGCCCTGGGACAGCTCGGCGATCATCACCTGGGACGGCATCGGCAGCGACGGGACCTCCACCTTCCTCGGCGTCGGCGAGGGCGACCGGATCATCGACGTCCGCCGGGTCAAGTTCCCGCACTCGCTGGGCGCGATGTATGCGTGCGTCACCGGCTGGCTGGGCTTCCACCCGGCCAAGGACGAGGGCAAGATCATGGGCCTCGCGGCCTACGGGCAGCCGAGGTTCGTCGAGGAGATGAACGAGCTGGTCCGGCTCGAGGCCGACGGCCGCTACGAGCTCGACCTGTCGTGGTTCCGCCACCACGCGACCGGCAAGCACCAGGTGTCCGCGAAGTTCCTCGACCGCTTCGGGCCGGCGCGTCCCAAGACGCGCGACGCGGTGCCGCAGCACTACGCCGACGTCGCCTACGCCCTGCAGCACACCCTGGAGGAGACCGGCCTGCACGTCGCGAAGTGGCTGGCCGAGCACACCGGGCAGAAGCGGCTGTGCACCGCCGGCGGGGTCGCGCTCAACAGCGTGATGAACGGGCGCATCATGCTCGAGACGCCGTTCGAGGAGTTCTTCGCCCAGCCCGCCTCCGCCGACGACGGCTCCGCGATCGGCGCCGCGGCCCTGGTGAGCACGCGCCTGGGCCAGCCGCGGCCGACCGGCGACTACATCTTCCTGGGCCCGGACTTCGACGAGACGGCGATGGAGCTGGCGCTCAAGGACGCCGGGCTCGACTACCACCGGCCCGAGTCGATCACCGGGCACGCCGCGTCCGCGCTCTCCGAGGGCAAGATCATCGGCTGGTTCCAGGGGCGCACCGAGGCGGGGCCGCGAGCACTGGGCAACCGCTCGATCCTGGCCGACCCGCGTGGCCAGGACACCAAGCAGCGTCTCAACGACAAGGTCAAGCACCGCGAGCCGTTCCGGCCGTTCGCACCGTCCTGCCTCGAGGAGCACGCCGGCGACTACTTCGTCAGCGACATGCCCAGCCCGGTGATGCTGCTGGTCTTCGACGTGCTCGAGCACCAGCGCGAGAAGGTCCCCGCGATCACGCACGAGGACGGCACCGCCCGGGTGCAGACCGTGTCGAGGGAGCAGAACCCGCTGTACTACGAGCTGATCAGCGAGTTCCACCGCCTTACCGGCGTACCGATGGTCACCAACACCTCGTTCAACGACAACGAGGAGCCGATCGTCTGCACGCCGGAGGACGCGGTGCGCTGCTTCCTGAAGACAGACCTCGACGCGCTCGCCCTCGGGCCGTTCTGGACGGAGAAGCTGTGACCCATGCCGCTCAGGAGCCGCCGCTGCAAGCACTGTGGCGTCGCACGGGCTGGGTCGTGCTGGCTGCGGTGGCCGGAGGGCTGACCGTCCTGACCGTGGTGGCGCTGCCGCCGGACCGCGAGCTGGACAACGTCGCCGAGTTCCTGTTCCGGATCTCGCCGCTGGTGTTCGCGGTCCTCGCCGCGTCGATGTTCCCCCAGCGCTCGGGCCAGAACCTCGTGCTGCTGGCGCTGATGGTGGTGTTCTTCATGGGCGCGGTCGACACGTTCGTGATCAGCCGGATCCTGGAGTACGCCCACACGCCCGACGCCGACAGGCCCGAGGCCTTCCCGAAGCTCTACCAGATGACGATCCTGCTCGACGCGTTCGTGCTGTTCGCGATCTGCATCGGCTACCGGCTCGGTGGCGCCAAGACCTACAAGGTGGTCCGGCTGGGCATCGCCGGCGTGCTCGTCGTCACCTCCGGACTCAACGACCTGACGTTCTTCTACACCCACGACTGGGACGGTGGCCGCCCCGCACGCCTGGACGCGCCACACATCGCGATCTTCGTCGGCGGCAACCCGACCCCGGCGACCGCGATCGCGTTCTGCCTGGTCAACCTCGTGCTGGCAGCGGCCATCCTGGTGGTGCCGTGGTTCGTCGTCCGCCGGCGGCAGTCAGCCGATGCTGAGCGAGCTCTTTCCGGAACGCGGGCGCCCTGAGCCGCGACGGCGCACGAGCTCGACGAAGACCAGAGCCTGCACCACCTCGCCCGCCATCGCGGCGGCGATCAGTCCGGCGCCGCCATAGAGGGGGACCAGCCACGCCCCGGCCGCGCCGGCCGCTGCGAGGCAGGCGACCGAGCCGACGGCCGTGATGCGCGGCGCACGAGCGTCGGAGTTCTCGATGAGGAAGCCCGCCGGCAGCAGCAGCATCACCGACGGCGAGCGGGTCACGAGCACCGCTCCCCATGCGAAGAACGCGGCGTCCGAGGTGAGGCTGCTCTGGAGGTCGGTGGTCTCCAGGAGGACGAGCATCACGCCGAGCCAGGCGAGGTCGTAGGCGATCGCCCAGCGGGCCATCCGTGCTGCCATCGCGCGTCCCTCCTCGCCGTTTCCGAGCAGCCGGTGGGAGGTGTAGGGCGCGTAGACGCGCAAGCCGTAGATCAGGAAGGTCACGCCCGCCGACCAGACGAGCGTGGCCGCGAAGAGCGGCCCGACCTGGTCCGACCAGCGCGACGCGGCGAGCACGGAGAACAGGACGCTGGTGACCAGGTACAGACACACCTCGGGCGTGCCCATGAAGGCCGTCGTCCAGAGCACCTTGGCGAGGAAGCCGCGCCGTCGGCGGATGCGCAGGGACGGCCGGCCGAGCCTGACGAGGAGCAGGGTGTTGACCGCGGTCTGGACGACGGCGAACGTCGCGACGTAGGCGAGGGGTCCCATCCCGAGTGCGGCGAGGCCGACCAGCGCGATCTGTGCGACGGCCATCGTCGCGGCGCTGCGGGAGTCGTAGTGCGGCCGCCCCATGACGCGGTGCAGCCCGGCGAGGAGCAGGAGGCAGCCGCTGCCCACTGCCATCACGGCGACGCCGGCGTAGAGCGAGACGGCGCCGCCTCCGTCGACCAGGGTCACCACACCGAAGGCGAGCAGCAGCGGGATGGGCAGGCACCACAGCAGGGCCAGCAGCGCCTCGGTCACCAGCGGACCGGTCCGCGGTGCGCGGGGCAGCAGCTTGAGGACCGTCTTCTCGGGACCGGACTGCAGCAGCGCGATCAGCCACGTGAACGTCGCGACCGCGGCGGCGTAGGTGCCGTAGCGCTCGTTGCCCCACAGCGGCAGCAGGATCACGTTGGCGCCCAGCTGGGCGAGACGGAAGGCTCCCCGACCGGCGAACAGCGCGGTCAGCGTGCGACGGCCGACGACGTACGTCGATGGCGTCGTCGCGCCGGAGCGGTCAGGCAGGACTGGCCGAGCAGCCCGAGATCTCATCACTCGCCTTTCGTCAGCGAGATCCTAGTGCGGGGTGCGGTTGTGAGTCTCTCTTCGGTCGTGGCGCTTGGTAGCTCGCCAGCAGCTGCTCGGCCGCCGCCAGCCTTCCCTGACGCACCCGCAGCTCGCCGAGCCGGACCGGGGCAGCCGAGCGCAGCGCGCGGGGGTGGCCGGACCACGTCTGCTGCGGGCACGATGGAACCGTGACCAACCCTCGGTTGCGGTTGATGGATCTGCTGGCTGCGCTGTCTGTCACGACCGACCTCGGCATGGGGCAACCGCCGGAGACCGCGCTGCGGTCCAGCCTGTTGGCGACCGCGCTCGCCCGCACCATGGCGCTCCCCGATGACGACGTACGCACCACCTGCCAGAGCACTCTGCTACGCCACGTCGGGTGTACAGCGACCGCGTCGGTCGAGGCACGCCTGTACGGCGGCGACGAACTCGTGTCCCGTCAGGCAGCCCAACCGGCGGACTTCGGCAGCCCCCGCGAGATGCTGCGACTGACGCTGGCCACCGGCCGCGGCGCGGGACTCATGCGCCCCGCGAAGATCGCCAAGTCGGTCGTCGGCGACATGCGGCACGGGACCGAAGTCCTCACCTCCGTCTGTGATGCGGCCTCGATGCTCGCCCGTCGGCTCGGGCTCGGCCGCGCTGTGCAGGAGTGCGTCGGGCAGCAGTTCGAACGGTGGGACGGCAAGGGACCCTACGGCAAGGCGAAGGACGTGGTGCCACTCCCGGCGCGGATCGGTGAGGTCGCCACCCAGGCCGTGCTCTTCCTCGACGCCGACGGTCCCGGGGCCGCCCTCGCGATGGTGGCGCAGCGGTCCGGTGGCTGGTTCGACCCCGTCGTTGCACAGGTCTTCTGCACGACGGGCGCGGCCCTGATGGACGAGCTCGCAGCCAGCGATCCGTGGCAGGCGTTCCTGGAGGCCGAACCGGGGCCCGTTGAGTACATCGACGAGTCCGACCTGGACCGGGTGGCGCGGTGCTTCGCGGACATGGCCGACCTCAAGTCGCCGCACACGGTTGGCCACTCGCGAGAGGTCGCCGAGCTCGCGGAGACGGCGGCGCGCCGGCTCGGGCTTCCCGACGGCGAGGTCGTCATACTGCGGCGCGCGGCGCTGCTGCACGACCTAGGCCGGGTGGGCGTCTCGAGCGGGATCTGGGACAAGGAAGGCCCGCTCACGCGCAGTGAGTGGGAGCAGGTCAGGCTGCACCCCTACCTCACCGAGCGGATCCTCTCGTGCTCCTCGACCCTGGCTCCGCTCGGCCCGATCGCGGGGCTGCATCACGAACGACTCGACGGCAGCGGCTACCACCATGGGGTGTCAGCACCCGCGCTCCCCGTCTCGGCCCGCATCCTCGCAGCCGCCGACACCTTCCAGACCGCCACCCAGGGACGCGCGCACCGGCCGGCCCGTACGACGGAGCAGGCTGCCGCGCACCTCACTGCAGAGGCCACCGCCGGTCGGCTGGACACCGACTGCGTCGCGGCGGTGATCGAGGCGGCGGGACAGCCGATTCCGCGGGCACGGCGGGAGTGGCCCGCGGGGATCAGCGAGCGGGAGGTCGACGTGCTGCGGCTGCTCGCCCACGGACTGTCGAACGCCGAGATCGCCGACCGGCTGGTGATCTCCCGACGCACCGCCGAGCACCACGTCCAGCACATCTACACCAAGATCGGCCACTCCACCCGTGTCGCGGCGACCATCTTCGCCATGGAGCACGACTTGCTCAATCAGTGACGAACTCCCGGACGATCCCGGCCACCAGGTGCGGATGCGTGCGGTGCGCGATGTGCGCGTGCCCCGCCAGCACCCGCACTCGGGCGCCGGGGATCGCGGCGCGTGCCGCTGCCGTGGCCTGCCTGATGTCGGGCGGACTCTCCGAACCCGACAGCATCAGCGCTGGTGCAGTGATGCGATCCATCGGTTTGCCGGCGTAGGTCCACTCCTGTTCTGCCCGCGCCTCGCGCCCGACGGTCGGCGCCGTGGCGACCCGGCCGGTCCAGTCGGGTTCGGCCCGCCGTTGCTCGATCTGCTCGTCAGTGAACCCCAGCAGGTCGCGGAACACCATGACGATCGGGGTCTCCAGGTCGCCGTCGGCGACCAGCCGCTCAACCTCGTCGACCCAACCGGCGGGATAGGGGAGGCCCAGGCCAGGCTCGTAGAGCAGCAGGTGGCTCACGTTCGCGGTGAGGGCGGCAGCGCCCATCGCGCAACCCGCGCCGAACGAGTGCCCCCACAACTCCACCCGAGAGCCGGATCGGCCCGCGACCTCGTCGACCACCGCTGCCACGTCGGCGAACTCCAGGTCGAGGGAGTACGACGGACCGTCGCTGCTGGCCCCGAACCCACGGCGATCCATTGCGTATGTGGTGAAGTCGGATCGGAGTGCCTCCACAAGCGCCCGAGAGATGGTGTGGTCCTGGATGGAGCCGTGCACCAGCACCAGAGGCGGTCCATCTCCCTCGACCCATACAGCCAGCCGGACGCCATCGGGGGAGTGGACCGTGAGTTGCTCGACCTTGGTGGGGGCGCTCATCGCTGGCTCGCCTCCCCCGACCTGATGAACCCGACCACCTCGGAGACGTACTCCGCGGAGTGGGTCACGTGCGGGATGTGGCCGGCCCCGGCGTACGTCGTCCGCACGGCGTGCGGCAGGATCCGCGCAAGGCGATGCTCCACGGCTCGGAAGATCGGCGGGCTCTGCGCGCCAGAGGTGATGAGCGCGGGCCCGGCGTACTCTGAGAGCTGGGACTCGTCGACGAACTTCCACTCCGGGTCGTTGAGCTCGTCGAGATAGGTCGGCGCGTTGGCGGTCATCATCGCGCGCATGGCATCGGGCAGCGCTGCCCAGCTGCCCGGACCGAATGCCACCTGGTCCACGAAGTACTCCGCGGCGCGGGCATGGTCACCGGCGGCGATCCGACGACCGACCTCGGCCTCTGCTCCCGTCTCCAGGGCTTCCCAGGCCGCGGCTTCCGGGCTGCCATCCTCGAGCAGGCCCACCATGGGCGGCTCGTGGACGACGATCCCGCGCAAGAGCTCGGGGCGAGTCGCCGCGAGCTTGAGGGTGATGACCGCCCCGGTGGAGTTGCCGACCACCCACGCGGGAGCCAGGTTTAGCTCCTCGATCAACGCGGCCAGGTCGGCGACGTCCTCGGAGAAGTGCCCCTGTCCGGACGGCCGCTCGCTGTCACTGTGGCCGCGCCGGTCAAGAGCTACCACCCGGAAGTGCTCCGCCAGCCCCGGGACCACCGGGTCCCAGTTGTGGTGCGACCCCCACGAGCCGTGGACGAGCACGAGCGGGATGCCCGTACCGCCGGTGTCGGTGTAGGCGATCCGCACACCGTTGACGGTGCTGAACTCCAGTCCCTGCTGACGGTCGTTCGTCGTTCCTGTGGTTGCCACCGTGACCACCCCTTCATGACTGCTACGGCGTTGCCATCAGCCTGGTCGACGATGCCCGCGGCCGGCATCGGTAGCTCTACCCATCGGTGACGGCGGCGGTTGTGGTGCAACTCCCGGTCCGGCTCCGATGAGTCTCAGGCGATGACCCGGCCTCCCAACGAGCGACGGACCCACTGCCCCGCACCTGCCGCCGTGTTGATGGCGAGTCGGGTCTCTACCGGATCCAGGTAAGCCAGGAGCCCGAGCCAACCTGCCAAGGATGATCCGGACTCATACAAAGAGTTTTGTGCGCCATCAGGGACTCGAACCCCGAACCCGCTGATTAAGAGTCAGCTGCTCTGCCAATTGAGCTAATGGCGCGTGAAGCGAGAGAAACCATAGCAGCGGTGCCCTATGCCGATGAAATCGGCGGCGGTGGGGTCCGTCACGCGCAGGAGCGGCCGCTCAGAGCCGCCCGGCGACGGTGTCCAGCACGGCCATGGCGGCGTTGTGACCGCCGATCCCGCTGACCGCTCCTCCTCGCTGCGCGCCGGCACCGCAGATCATCACGTTGGGTACGACGGTCTGCACGCCCCACCTGTGCGCGGGCGTGTCCATGCGCGAGCGCGAGCTCGCCCAGGGCCAGGCAAGGTCGCCGTGGAACATGTGGCCACCGGGCATGGCCAGCGCGGACTCGATGTCCTGCGGGGCCATCGCCTCCAGGCAGGGCTGGCCGTTGGCGTCCAGGGCCAGGAGCGACTCGATCGGCTCCTCGAGGTGGATGTTGATCGCGTCCAGGGCGCGGCCGACAACCTCGTCGCGGATCTTGTCGACGTCGCCGGAGTAGAGCCGGGCCGGTGTGTGCAGGCCGAGGTAGGTGAAGGAGTGCATGCCCTCGATCGCGAGCTGGCCGAGAATCGAGGGGTCGGTCAGCGTGTGGCAGTGCAGCTCGCCCGGCAGGTAGCTGGGCACCTGACCCGCGGCGGCCTCGCCGTACGCCTTCTGGAGCTGGCTGTAGCCCTCGGCGACGTGGACCGTCCCGGCGAACGCTCGCGCGGGCGAGACCCCGGACCGCAGCCGGGGGAGCCGTTCGAGCAGCATGTTGACCTTGATCTGCGACCCCTCCGGGCGGGGACCCGGGTGCTCGCCGAGCAGGATCTGCAGCACCCACGGAGCCACGTTGCCGAGCACCCAGTCGCACGCGACCTCGTGCGTCTCGCCGTTGGCCTGCCAGGTCACCGAGGCGACCTTGCCGTCGGACTCGACCTTGTTCACGAACGCCCGCGTGACGATCTCGACCTTGTTGCGCCAGGCAGCACGCTCGAGCGCGCCGGCCACCGCGCCCATGCCGCCGACCGGCACGCGCCACTCGCCGGTGCCGTTGCCGATCAGGCTGTAGACGAAGCAGCGGTTCTGGACCAGCGACTCGTCGTTGGTGTCCGCGAAGGCGCCGACGAGCGCGTCGGTCGCGACGATCCCACGCACCGTGTCGTCGGCAAAGCGGTCCTCGATGGCCTTGCCGATCGGGTTCTCGACCAGCATCTCCCAGGTCTCGCGCTTGACGCGCTCGTAGATGTCGGTGCCGTAGCCCAGCGGCTCCATCAGGGTCGGCGCGATCTCCTTGGCGAAGTCGGCCACCTCGGAGTAGAAGGAGCGCCAGGCGTCGTACTCGCTGTCGGAGCCGGTCAGGTCGCGAAACGACTGCCGGGTCATCTCGCCCTCGTTGCGCTCGACCATCAGGCCGGTGTGCATGCCGCCGCGCACGACCGGGGCGTACGACGCGGTGCGGCGGGACCGCAGCTGCATGTCGAGGCCGAGCTCGTCGACGATCCGGTCGGGGAAGAGGCCGACCAGGGTGGAGTACCTGCTGATCCGCGCCGGGAGACCGGTGAACGCCTCGGTGCTCTGGCTCGCGCCGCCGGCCTCGTCGAGTCGCTCCAGCACCAGCACAGACAAGCCGGCCCGGGCCAGGTAGGTTGCAGCAACGAGCCCGTTGTGGCCACCTCCGATGACCACGGCGTCGTACTTGTCCTGCTTCGACCCGGTCGGCACCCCCCAAATTTATCGTCGGACAAGTCGCCTGACCGGGGGTTGGGAACATTCCCATCCAAAAGCCGGTTTGGTTGAATGATGAACCGTCCGAACGGACGGCCTGCCTAGCCTCGGGAGGCATCATGCCCGCAGTGACCGTCGACGACCTGACCGTGCTGCCCCGACTGCGCCCGCCGGGCATCGGCGACACCGTGCGACCGGTGGTGAGCGTGACGACCGCACCGAGTGGCTACGAGGGCGAGGGCTTCCCCGTACGACGAGCCTTCGCCGGCGTCGACATGCGGGTGCTCGACCCGTTCGTGCACATGGACCAGATGGGCGAGGTCGACTACGCGCCGGGGGAGCCCAAGGGCACGCCGTGGCACCCCCACCGCGGCTTCGAGACCGTGACCTACATGATCGACGGCGTCTTCGACCACCAGGACAGCCAAGGCGGCGGCGGCACGATCACCAACGGTGACACCCAGTGGATGACCGCCGGGAGCGGGCTGCTGCACATCGAGGCCCCGCCGGAGTGGCTGGTGGTCAAGGGCGGTCTGTTCCACGGCGTCCAGCTGTGGGTGAACCTGCCGCGTGAGGAGAAGTGGGTCGCCCCGAAGTACCAGGACCTGCGATCCTCCGAGCTCGGACTGACCACGACCGCCGACGCCGGGGCCCTGGTCCGGGTCATCGCGGGCGACATCGGCGGGCGGACCGGCCCCGGTACGACGTACACGCCGATGGCGATGCTGCACGCCAGCATCGCCCCCGGCGCGAGGCTCGACGTGCCCTGGGAGGTCGAGTTCAACGCGCTGGTCTACGTCCTCTCCGGTGAGGGCACGGTCGGTGCCGAGGCGCGCCCGATCTCGGGCGGCCAGCTGGCCGTGCTCGGCGCCGGCGACTTCGTCACGGTGGCGGCGGCCGAGACCCAGGAGTCGCGGCACCCGATGCTCGAGGTGCTGGTGCTGGGCGGGCGGCCGATCCGTCAGCCGGTGGCCTGGGCTGGCCCGTTCGTGATGAACACCAAGGCTGAGGTGCTGCAGGCCTACGAGGACTTCCAGAAGGGACGCCTGGGCCACATCCCGGCCGGCTAGGTCACTCCCAGGCCCGACCCCGTTCACCTGCCCATAACCCCGTCTAGTCCTGCGTCGTTGACGCTGACGAGAAAGGGGGTCAGTCCATGTCGACCGTGCAGCAGACTCGGCATGCCGGCTTCGGTCAGGCGTTCACGCGCGCATCGGCGCTGCCGCTGACCCTGTTTCTGGCGGTGCTCACCTACTTGGTGCCCACGGCGATCTTCTCCGGCCCCACTGTCCTGGACGAGCGGCCTGCCACGCCGGTCGTCTGGAAGGCGGCCTACTCCGAGAGATACCCCGGCTGCGTCTCCACGGTCCTCTGGCCGGCAGGCGAGCAGCCCGTCGCGCTCGTCGTCGTCGACGCCGACGGCCTCACCACTCGGGTCAGCCAGGCCGAGGCGCGGTCGCTGGCCGCCGACGGTGGCCTGGCCCGCACCATCGGCGCGTGTCGCTAGGCACGCCTCCGGGAGCACGACACAGCACGACAATGCACAGAGCCGCAGCCCGTGGGGGGCTGCGGCTCTTGCGTTTTCCTGGGGTGAGTGACGGGACTTGAACCCGCGGCCACCTGGACCACAACCAGGTGCTCTACCAGCTGAGCTACACCCACCAAGACGACCCGTCACAAGGACAGGTCGTGACGCAGAAGTATACCCGTTGTCAGGGTGTGGTCTCGTCGGGGGTGGAGGCCTCCGGGCCCACCCCGGTCAGCGACCCGCCGTGCTCCTGGGCCAGCGCCTTGGCAGCCTCGGAGTCGGGACCGGGCGACGGCACGAAGACGGCGGCCCGGTAGTAACGCAGCTCCTCGATGCTCTCCTGGATGTCGGCGAGCGCGCGGTGGTTCCCCGACTTGGGGGGCGACTGGTAGTAGGCGCGGGGGTACCAGCGTCTCGACAGCTCCTTGATCGAGGAGACGTCCACGATCCGGTAGTGCAGGAACGACTCGAGCTGCGGCATGTCGCGCGCGAGGAACGAACGGTCGGTGGCCACGGTGTTGCCTGCCAGCGGCGGGCGGCTCCCGTCGGCACAGTGCTCCTTGATGTAGGCGAGCACCTGGTCCTCTGCCTCTTGGAGGGTGACGCCGTTGTCGAGCTCGTCGAGCAGGCCGGAGGAGACGTGCATGTTGCGGACGAAGTCGTCCATCTGGTCCAGCGCCTCCATGGGGGGCTTGACCACGACGTCGACTCCCTCGCCGAGCACGTTGAGCTCGAAGTCGGTCACCAGCGCAGCAACCTCGATGAGGGCATCGGCCTCCAGGCTCAACCCCGTCATCTCGCAGTCGATCCACACCAGACGGTCGTTCACCACTGCACCTTATCGGCACCGGGATCCGCTGAAACCAGCCTGGCAGGACTCAGCCGGGTCTCAGCGACGGCCGCGGAGAACTCTCAGCCTGCCTCCCTAGGGTCGAGCAGGTGGAGCGGATCTCTCTGGTGGCCAGAGCCCTCGTCGGCGGCGTCTGGGTGGTTGCCGGCGTGGTCAAGCTGGCGGATCCCGCTGCCACCGTGCGGGCGGTCCGTGCCTACGAGCTGCTGCCGGAGTCGGTCGTGCCGCTGGTCGGTCACGGACTGCCCGTGCTCGAGATCCTGGTCGGGCTCTGCCTGCTGGCCGGGATCTTCGTGCGTACGGCGGCCGGGGTCTCGGGGGCGGTCCTGGTCGCGTTCGTCGTCGGGATCTCCTCCGCCTGGGCTCGCGGCCTGCAGATCGAGTGCGGCTGCTTCGGCGGCGGCGGTGGCCCGACGCAGAACGCCGCCGCGGCGTACCCGTGGGACATCGCGCGCGACGTGGGTCTGCTGGCGCTCTCGGCGCTCCTGGTCCGGTGGCCCTCCTCGCTGTGGAGGCTGCGGGTCAAGGAGCCGGCGCTGGTCGCCACCGGGCTGGTCGCCGCACTTGTCCTGGGGTTCGCGATGCAGTCCTCCCGTGACACCAGCGGTCAGGAGTCCGCGACGCCGTCGGGCGTGGTCTCGTCGTACGCCGTACCGGCAGGTGCTGCGGACGCACCGGTGTCGGTCACCGTCTACGAGGACCCGATGTGCCCGTTCTGCGGGGCATTCGAGAAGGCTGCTCGCGCGGAGCTCGCCGACGACGTCGCGGCGGGCAGGCTGCGGATGGAGTACCACGTGATGTCGTTCCTCGACGGAGCCTCCACCACCGACTACTCCTCGCGCGCGGCCAACGCTCTGGCCGTCGTGCTGGACAGTGCAGGACCGGAGGTGGCAAGCCGCTTCCACGACCTGCTCTTCGAGAACCAGCCCGTCGAGGGGAGCGCCGGGCTCACCGACGAGCGCCTGGTCGCGCTGGCCGTCCAGGCGGGCGCCGACGAGGCCGAGGTGCGCGGTCCCATCGAGAGCGGGCGGTTCGCCCAGTGGGTGGTGAACGTGAACGACGCTGCCTCCCGCGAGGGGGTCCGCTCGACCCCGACCGTGCTCGTCGACGGCAAGCCGGTGAGCGGAAGCACGATCGAGGACCTGGTCGACAAGGTGCAGGATGCCGTCGTCGGGAAGGCCGCCGCAGCCGGTTGACCTGTGGATTCTGTGCACAAGGCTGGGGACGGATTCACGACTTCCTGCGTGTCCCGGCGGACACGCCGTACGCCGCGAAAAAGTGCTCCCCAGCCCCTTGTGCCCACTCCCGGGGAGGCGTAGAAATTGCGTACGCCGAAGGGGCAACCCGGAGGCTGATCGATAGAAGACGAGATCTGAGCCTGAGGAGCAATCCGAAGGACGACCGATGACGCGGTCGAAGGTCAAGAACTTCCATCGTGATGACTGGAGCCCGTCACGCTCCGGACAAATCGAGGCCCCGCAAACTCATACTTTGCGGGGCCTCACCCTTTGTATCGCAGTTTTTGGGCCGGATCTGTGACCGACACCCCAACACTGCGTGTCGATTGATGTCGCCTGGGTCACACCCAGCGCAGGCTCCGGTGCAGGATGGGGGCCATGCCCAGCGACCTCGCAGACTTCATCGCCGGCCTGCCGAAGGCCGAGCTCCACGTCCACCACGTCGGCTCAGCGTCGCCCCGGATCGTCTCCGAGCTGGCGGCGCGACACCCCGGCACGGTGCCGTCGGACCTGGACGAGCTGAAGGCGTTCTTCGACTTCCAGGACTTCGCGCACTTCATCCAGGTCTACCTCGCGGTGGTCGGGCTGATCCGTGAGCCCGAGGACATCCGGCTGCTGACCTATGAGGTGGCCCGGGAGATGCGCGGCCAGAAC
This sequence comes from uncultured Actinomycetota bacterium, assembly GCA_963765905.1. GTDB lineage: Bacteria > Actinomycetota > Actinomycetes > Propionibacteriales > Nocardioidaceae > SSC3. The sequence goes on along the minus strand of CAVXXY010000006.1, from coordinate 238,799 downwards.
ATCCGCTACGCCGAGCTGACCTGCACGCCGTACACCTCGGTGCTGGCCGGCGTGCCCATCGAGGCCTACGTCGAGGCGATCGAGTCCGCTCGCGTCGAGGCCGAGCGCGACCTGGGCGTGACCCTGCGCTGGATCTTCGACATCCCGGGGGAGTCAGGGCTTCCGGCCGCCGACGCGACACTCGACTACGCCGTCAAGCACGGGCCGTCAGCGCTGGTCGGGTTCGGGCTCGGGCGGACCGGAGATCGGCGTGTCCCGCCCGCAGTTCCAGCCACACTTCGACGCGGCTCGCGCGCACGGGCTCCACAGCGTCCCGCACGCGGGGGAGACCACCGGCCCGGAGACCGTGTGGGACGCGATCCGCCTGCTCGGCGCCGAGCGCATCGGCCACGGCACGTCGTCGGTCCAGGACCCCGAGCTGCTGGCTCACCTCGCGGAGCACGAGATCGCGTTGGAGGTCTGCCCCACCTCCAACATCGCGACCCGCGCGGTCGCCCGGCTCGAGGAGCACCCGATCAGGCAGATGTACGACGCCGGCGTGCTCGTCACCGTCAACTCCGACGACCCGCCGATGTTCGGCACCACCCTCAACCGCGAGTACGAGATCGCCGCCGAGCTGCTCGGCCTCGACGCCGCCGGCGTCGCCGGGCTGGCCAAGAACGCCGTGCGGGCGTCGTTCCTGGAGGGCGCGGCACGGACCGCCCTGGTCGCCGAGATCGACACCTATCTGGGGCGTTTCGAAGTTCGGTGAACAAGGGGTCCTTCGGGGGCGCATGCTTCTGCCGTGCTGTCCCGGGGGATCGTCCTTTTCGTCGTGTCCGGCCTGCTGGCCGCGGGCCTGGTCACGCATGCCTCGGCGTCGCCCGACTTCTGTGGCGTACGTCGTGCGGCCGCTGCAGGAGCGGGCCGGCGTCGTGTCCGGCTCCGGGCCGCGGATCGCGGTGATCGGCGACTCGTACGCCGTCGGGGCCGGCCTCGCCAAGCGGGCCGACTCGTGGCCGTCGTACCTGCCTGGCCGGGTGCGGGTCGACGCGTTCAGCGGCTCCGGGTTCTCCGGCGCCGCCAGTCCCTGCTCCGGTGTCGCGTACGCCGACCGCGTCTCCCGGGTGCTAGCCACCCACCCGTCACTGGTGGTGGTCGAGGGCGGCCTGAACGAGTACGACGTGCCGACGGCCCAGGTCGAGGCCGGCGCTCGACGCCTGCTGCGGAGGCTCGACGGAGTGCCGGTGCTCCTGGTCGGGCCGGCCCGGGCTCCTGCGCGCGCCGCCCAGGTCGACCGCGTGGACACGGCACTGGCCCGCGTGGCCGCTGAGGCGGGTGTCCGCTACCTGAGCGCGAAGGACTGGCGGCTGTCCTACCAGTCCGACCGGCTACACCCGACGGCCGCGGGGCAGCGCGTCTTCGGGACCGCGGTCGCCGAAGCCCTCGGCTGACCCCGGAGGCGAGGCGATCGGCGCGTGCCGCTGGGCGGGGACGACCGCGGCGGCTGCCTTTCGCTCCACGCGGCGTGCCTGGTAGCGAACGTGTCGGCGCAGCCACCACAGCGAGATCCCGGCCGACAGGAACGCGACGCCGAGCGTGCCGAGCGCGCCGGCCACCAGCCCGCGGAAGCCGTGGCGGAGCATGCCCTCGGCGGCGACGGGCCCGGCCGCGGCGGCGCCGAGCGCGATGATCGCCAGCACGACGAGTCCGCGCGGATGCTTGCGCAGCACGACCAGGAAGGGGAGCAGGGCGGCCAGAGGCCAGAGCGCCAGCAGCCGCAGCGCGTCCGGGTCGACATCGTGCAGCCGACCCCAGCCGAGCCCCTCGACGACCTCGCCGTCCGGGAGAAGCAGGGCGACTGCTTCGCCCTCCCACCGGAGCAGGTGCGCCTCGCCCGTCGGCACGTCGGTCGACGTGGGGAGTTCCAGGGGGAGGGCGTCCCCGAGTGTCACGGGCTCGGCTGCCAGGCAGCCGGCCGTCGTACCGCCGGGCTTGCAGGTCGGGGCGTCGAGCATCGCCGTGCCGTCGGTGAGCAGCTGCGGGACCGCGAGGATGAGGACGACAGGCAGCGCCAGCCCGACCGCGGCGAAGACGAACACCTCGCGCGCACCGAGCCACGCAACTCGCAGCCGCGACAGCCCGCGGCCCGCATGCCTTCCGCTCACACCGACCCCTGCTCGCTGAACCCGACGCCCGCGAATCAGGCTAGGCGAGACGAGCGCCTCTGCGCGGGATATGTGAACCAACCTCAGATTGTGTCGCGCGGTGGTGAGCGCCCCCGGCAGGACTCGAACCTGCGACCAACAGATTAGAAGTCTGTCGCTCTATCCAGCTGAGCTACGGAGGCTGGGCGCGCCTAGCGTACAGACGGGCCAGCCGTCGATGCGCTCGACCGGTCTACGCACCGTTGAGGCACGGTTTAGGACTGTCGCCGACTTCCGCGTAGGGTGTCGGACCATGTTCGCGCAGACCTCGGCCAGAAGCACGCTCCGACGACTCGCCTCGGTGGCCGTCACCGCCGGCCTGGTGGTGACGATGACGCCGGGGGGCTCGTCGGCCGACCACACCGGCGCCGAACCCGGCCCGATCCACGCCGGCAACACCTTCGGGTGGTACCGCCATGGCGTGACGCGCTACGAGTTCAAGGGTGGCCTGGAGGGGTTCTGGAAGCGCCAGGGCCCAGGGACCGTGCGCACGCAGCACGGCATGCTCACCCTCAACACCGCCAAGCGGGGCACGGTCTCCGCGACGCTCGGCCGGCCGGGCCACCGCACCGGACGCTGGGAGATCCGCCTGCGCCAGCGCCGCTACGAGACCAAGCACACCAACTACCGCGTCGTCACCGAGCTGGTCCCGGCCGGGACCCGCGACCAGCACTGCGGCGGTCGTGACATCGCGCTGCACAACTTCGCGATGGGCACCAACCGGGCGAAGTTCTACATCCACACGCTGCCCAACAACAGCTTCCGGGCGTTCAAGGGCATGAACCTGGGCAACGAGCAGTGGCACACCTTCGCGGTCGAGGTCACCGAGCGGCGCATCTCGTGGTTCGTGGACGCGCACGTCGTGCGCTCCGAGCGGCGCGCGGAGGCGCTCAAGAACGTCCCGATGACCGTGCGGTTCAGCATGCGCGGGGTGCCCGGCAAGCGGATGAACAAGAGCCGCATGCAGATGGACTGGCTGCGCTACTGGCAGGCCAACTCGCCCAACAAGCTCTCGACCAAGGCCCCGGCCACCACGCTCACGTCGTACAACCAGGCCTGCTGAGCTCGAGCGCGGCCGCAGCCCGGTTGGTCAGCCCCTCAGGGTTGCCATCCACTCCTCGACCCCGGCCGCGTCGCGCGGCAGGGCGGCCGAGAGGTTGCGGTAGCCGTCGGAGGTGACCAGCACGTCGTCCTCGATGCGAATGCCCATGCCGCGCATCTCCTCGGGGACGAGCAGGTCGTCCTCCTGGAAGTAGAGGCCCGGCTCGACCGTGAGCACCATGCCGTCCTCGAGGGTGCCGGCGTAGTAGGCCTCGCGCGACGCCTTGCCGCAGTCGTGGACATCCATGCCGAGCATGTGGCTGGTGGAGTGCAGCGTCCACCGGGCGTAGACCTTGCTGTCGGGAGAGAGCGCCTCGTCGACCGAGACGGGGAGCAGCCCGAGGTCGGAGAGTCCCTGCACCAGGACCCGCATCGCGGCCTCGTGGGGCGCCTGGAAGGTCGCGCCCGGGCGTACGGCGGTGATGCCGGCGTCCTGCGCCTGGTAGACCAACGTGTGGAGGTCGCGCTGCAACGGCGTGAAGGTGCCACTGACCGGGATCGTGCGGGTGACGTCGGCGGTGTAGAGGTTGACGCCCTCGGCGCCCATGTCGAGCAGCAGCATCTCGCCCGGGGTGACCGGGCCGTGGTTCTCGATCCAGTGCAGCGTGGTCGCGTGGGCGCCGCCGCCGACGATGGAGTCGTAGCCGACCCAGTTGCCCATCGTGCGAGCCCGGCGCAGGAAGGTGCCCTCGATCCAGCGCTCGCCGTGCTTGAGCACGTTGTCCCACTCACGCACGGAGTCCTCGAACCCGAGCACGGTGATGTCGCAGGCCTCCTGGAGCTGGTCGACCTCCCACTCGTCCTTGAGCAGCCGCTGCTCGGAGAGAACGCGGGCGAACTCGTCGTCGCGGCCCTCGTCGGCCAAGACCACGTCGTCGACGCGGTGGTCGACGCCGCGGAGCACCCTGGTCTTGCCCGACGCCGAGAGGGCGGCCGGCAGGTCGTCGAGGTGGCGGCAGGGGAGTCCGAGCGAGGAGGAGATCTCGCCCAGCGACGGGCGGCGGCCGGCCCAGAGCTCGCCGTACTGCCGGTCGCGGAAGAACTCGTCGGTGTCGCGCGACGAACGCGGCCGGGCGTAGAGGGTGGCGTCGCCGTCGTCGATGACGAGCACCGCGTCGCTCGTCTGGTTGCCGCACAGGTAGGTGTGGGCGGTCTCCGCGCGGAAGCGGTAGTCGGTGTCGTAGGCACGCACCTTGAACCCGCCGGCCGGGATCACCAGGCGCTCGCCCGGGAAGAGTGCAGCCAGCCGTTCGCGGCGTGCCGCGGCCCACGGTGCCACCGGATGAGCCGGCAGGTCGAGCTCGCGGTCTCCCCAGCCCTCGCGCATGAAGGCGGCGTAGGCCTCGGGGACGGGCTGGTCGTGGGACTCGGTCTTGGGTACGGTCGGCGTCGTTGCCGTGTTCTCGCTCACAGGCCCACGATACGTCCGGTGTCGCTGGGCGTTCGAATCGGTCAAACCAGACGTGACGGATACCCTTGAGGCATGCACGCGGCGGAGGGATTCGGGCCGGGGCAGGGCGCTGGGTCCTGGCCTCAGGCGGTTCCGCCTACCCTGCTGCGGCGCCCCCGCAGGCGGGAGAACGTCCTCTTCACCGTGCTGGTCAGCCTCGCACTGCTCCTGGGCGCGGGCGTGATGGCGCTGGTGCTGCTCGCCTCGGGAGCACCCGGCGCGATCGTGATCGGAGCCGTGCTGGCGGCGCTGCCGGTCGGGCCGCTGGTCGCCTGCTACCTCTGGCTGGACCGCTACGAGCCCGAGCCGATCAGCCTGCTCGCCCTCGCCTTCGGCTGGGGAGCCTTCGTCGCGACTGCGGCGGCGATCATCCTGCAGAGCATCGACCAGTACTTCGCCGGCACCTCGGAGGACTGGTCGGCGGCGATCGTCGCGCCGATCACCGAGGAGGCCACCAAGGGCCTCTTCGTCGTGCTGCTGCTGTGGTTCCGCCGTCACGAGCTCGACGGCATCCTCGACGGCCTGGTCTACGCCGGGCTGGTAGGGGTCGGGTTCGCGTTCACCGAGAACATCCTCTACCTCGCGGGCGCCTACCTCGGTGGTGACGAGTTCGGCCCCGGCGGCATCGGCGCCGCGACCGGGCTCTTCGTCGTACGCGGCATCTTCAGCCCGTTCGCACATCCCCTGTTCACGTCGTGCATCGGCATCGGCGTGGGCATCGCGGTCACCACGCGCCGGCCCTGGCTGCGCTTCGTGGCGCCCGTGCTCGGCTACGCCTTCGCTGTCGGGCTGCACGCAGCCTGGAACGGGTCGGCGTTCTTCGACGGCGGTGAGCTGTTCCTGCTGACCTACCTCTTCGCGATGGTGCCCGCGTTCTTCATGCTCGTCGGCTTCGCGACCTGGGCCCGCAAGCAGGAGAGCGCGATCCTCACCCGCGCGCTGACCGACGCCGCTCATCGCGGCCTGGTCGGCCACGCGGAGGTCCCCTGGCTCGTGCGGCTGCCCGCCCGTCGTACTGCGCGACGCAACGCACGTCAGGCCGGCGGCCCACCGGCCGAGGCGGCCATGCGCGCCTACCAGCAGGAGGCGATCGAGCTCGGCTTCCTGCACCACCGCTACCTGCGAGGTGTGGCACCCCGCGACGCCGCCTCACGCGGCAACCAGATGGTCCAGCGGCTCGCCGAGCTCCGGCCCTACGTCGTCTTCCCCCAGCCCGTGCCTGGCGCCTACCCCCGGAGCGGCTCGTGAGCGTGACCCCGATGGACATGATCAACGGCCTGGTCCGGCTGCGTGAGGGACTGCTGGGTGCGACGCTGCCGCTCGACCTGCCACGAGTCGAGGAGCACCGGTCGGCGCGCAAGGAGATGATCGACCAGATCGAGGACTACGTCCTCCCGCGCCTGATGTCGATCGACGCGCCGCTGCTGACGGTCGTCGGCGGCTCGACCGGTGCCGGCAAGTCCACGCTGGTCAACTCACTGGTGGGCCGACGGGTCACCGAGCCCGGCGTACTCCGTCCGACCACGCGCTCGCCGGTCCTGGTGCACAACCCCGCCGACAGCGAGTGGTTCTCCGAGGACCGCGTCCTCCCCGACCTCGCCCGCACCTCGGCCGCCTCGGCCGACCCGGGAGCCCTCCAGCTCGTCGCGGCCGACTCGGTCCCGCAGGGGCTGGCGATCCTCGACGCACCCGACATCGACTCGGTGGAGGAGGCCAACCGCACTCTCGCCGCACAGCTGCTCGCCGCGGCCGACCTCTGGCTCTTCGTCACCTCGGCAGCGCGCTACGCCGACCAGGTGCCGTGGGACTTCCTCCGCTCCGCCGCCGAGCGCAGCACCGCTGTGGCGATCGTGCTCGACCGAACGCCACCCGACGCGGTCGACGAGGTCAGCACGCACCTGGCCAAGATGCTGACCACTCGCGGCCTGCGCGACTCGCCCCTGTTCACCGTCACCGAGGGGACCGTCGACTCCGACGGGCTGCTGCCGCCCGAGCACGTCAAGGAGATCCGCGGGTGGCTCGAGTCGCTCGCCGGCGACGCTGCGGCACGGGCTGCCGTGGTCAAGCGAACGCTCGACGGCGCCGTACGCACCATCGCCAAGCGCAGCTACGTCGTCGCCGACGCGGCCGCCGAGCAGGTCACGATGCTGGAGCGCCTGCGCCGCGACGTCGACCGTGCCTACGCCGACGCGCTGGCCAAGGTCGACGAGGCCGCCGCCGACGGCACGCTGCTGCGCGGCGAGGTGCTGGCCCGTTGGCAGGAGTTCGTCGGCACCGGCGAGTTCCTGAAGGGGTTGGAGACCAAGGTCGGCTGGGTCCGCGACCGCCTCGTCGGCTGGGCCAAGGGCAAGCCGGCCCAGGCCGAGCGGGTGACCGTGGCGGTCGAGTCGGGCCTGGAGTCTCTGCTCACCGAACACGCCGAGACGGCCGCCGAGCGCGCCGCCGCCTCGTGGTCCTCCCTGGAGGCTGGGCGCAACCTGGTCGAGGACTCCGGGCGCGACCTCGGGCGTGCCTCCCGTGACTTCCGGGCTCGCGCCGAGCGCGCCGTACGCGACTGGCAGCACGGCGTGCTCGACCTCGTCAGACTGGAGGGCGGCGACAAGCGCACCACCGCTCGCTTCCTCGCCTTCGGAGTCAACGGGCTCAGCGTGGCCCTGATGGTCGTGATCTTCGCCGGCACCGGAGGAGTCACCGGCGCGGAGGTCGGCATCGCCGGAGGCAGCGCGGTCCTGGGGCAGAAGCTGCTTGAGGCCGTGTTCGGCGACCAGGCCGTGCGCCGTCTCGCCGACGCTGCACGCAAGGACCTCCACGACCGGGTGGAGATCCTCCTGGCCGAGGAACGGCTCCGCTTCACCGACTCGCTGGACCGCCTCGGCATCGACGCGTCCGGCGCTGAGCGGCTCCGCGAGGAGTCACGCCAGATCGACAACCTGCGCTTCGCCGCCCAGGTAGCAGAGGACATGGACCGATGACGACCTTCGTCGAGGGAGCGAAGAAGCTCTTCGGCACCGGCACCAGCCTGGCCTCGAGGGTCGACGGGCTGCGTTCAGCCGTCGACGCGTCGCGTGGGCGGCTTCCGGACGACCTGGTCGACCGCGGTGAGCAGGCCGTCCAGCGTGCCTCCGCGCGGCTCTCGCTCTCGGGTGACCACACCGTCGTGGCGCTCGCGGGCGCGACGGGTTCGGGCAAGTCCTCGACGTTCAACGCGCTGACGGGCATGGACATCGCGGCCGTCGGCGTACGACGCCCGACGACCGCCTGGACCACGGCCTGCGTCTGGGGCCGCGACCAGGCCGGCGACCTGCTCGAGTGGCTCGGCGTACCGGGCCGTCACCGGGTCTCCCACGACTCGATGCTCGACGAGAAGCGGGTCGACCGGGATCTGGAGGGGCTGGTCCTCCTCGACCTTCCCGACCACGACTCCACCGAGGTGGCCCATCACGTCGAGATGGAGCGCCTGGTGCAGCTCTCCGACCTGCTGGTGTGGGTGCTCGACCCGCAGAAGTACGCCGACGCCGCGATCCACGACCGCTTCCTGCGCCCGCTGGCCACGCACAAGCGCTTGATGCTCGTCGTGCTCAACCACATCGACGAGGTTCCCGAGGACCGCCGGTCTGCGATGGTCCAGGATCTCAAGCGGCTGCTCGTGCTCGACGGACTCGACGACGTTCCGGTGCTGACCACCTCGGCGAAGTTCGGCGAGGGCATGCCCGAGCTCAAGCACGCGATCGCCAAGCGGGTGGCGGCCAAGAACGCGACCCTCGAGCGGCTGCAGGCCGACGTGACCTCGGCCGCCGACACGCTGCAGGAAGCCAACGGCATGGCCAAGCCGGGAGACATTGCGCGGCGGAGCAAGGCGGAGCTCGTCGAGTCGTTCGCCGACTCCGCGGGTGTGCCCACCGTCGTACGCGCGGTGGAGAAGTCCACCAAGCTGCGCGCCTCCCGGGCTACGGGCTGGCCGCTGACGACATGGCTGGGGCGGTTGCGGCCCGACCCACTCAAGCGACTCCACCTCGACCTCGGTCCCGAGGGGCGCGCGTTGACCGCCGGGGCTCGCACCTCGCTCCCCGAGGCTTCGCCCGTGCAGCGTGCGCGCGTCGACACCGCGGTGCGAGCCGTCGCGGACAACGTGGCCTCCGAGCTCTCGCCGCCGTGGGCCGAGAGCGTACGACGGGCCTCGGTCTCCCGCCTCGGCGACCTGAACGACGCCCTCGACAAGGCCATCGGCGGCACCGACCTCGGGGTGGCGCGCACGCCGGTGTGGTGGCGCCTGGTCCGGGTGCTGCAGGTGCTGGTGTTCCTGGCCGCGGTGGCCGGTGGTCTGTGGCTGGGTGGGCTCGCGGTGATGAGCTACCTGCAGCTGGACGCGCCCGAGGCACCGGAGGCCGGCGGGCTGGCACTGCCGGCGATCCTGCTGCTCGGCGGTCTCGCGTTCGGCGTACTGGTCGCGATGGGGTCGCGCGCGCTGGCCGGGCTGGCAGCCCGCTCGCGTGCGCGCTCGGCCAACGCCCGGCTCCGTTCGGCGATCAGCGACGTGACCGAGGATCTGGTGATCGCGCCGATCGAGGACGAGGTCGACCGCTACCGGCGCACCCGACACGGCCTCAACCAAGCCCTCCGCGCCTAACACTGGGCGGGCCCGGCCCGTTGCCGGCGTGGCTTCTCCCCAGGCCGGGTTGTCCACGGGCCCACCTCGCCTTCTCCCGCACCTGCCCACCGGCCAGCAGGCTGGTCCTCACGAGCAACCGACGAGTGAGGAGTGACGATGACCGACACCTTGGTGACCCTGCACGGCTGGGTCGGGGGAGACGTGACCTTCCGGACCCCGAACGACACGAGCGTGGCCAGCTTCCGCGTCGCGTGCACGCCGCGGCTCAAGCGCGACGGCAAGTGGCTGGACGGCGAGACGACGTGGTACTCCGTGACCGCCTGGCGCGGTCTGGCCGAGAACATCCGCGACTCCGTGCATCGTGGAGAGGCCGTGATCGTGCATGGCCGGCTGCGCACCCGCAACTGGTCGCGCGGCTCCGGTGAGCCGGAGCAGATCAACCTGGAGGTCGAGGCCTACCTGGTCGGGCACGACCTCTCGCGCGGCACCAGTGCCTTCCTGAAGAAGCAGCGCGCCGTGGCCGACGAGAGCGAGCTCGAGGCCGAGGTCGCCGAGATGGTCGCTGCCGGTCTCGAGCAGGACGCGACTCCGCTGGACACCTGGGGCAACCCCCGGCACGAGCCCCCCGCGCCTGAGAAGTCTGCGCCGGAGGAGTCAGCGCCTGAGGAGTCGGCGGTGTCCGCGGCGTGACGCCCGGTTCGTGGTGGGGGCGGCATCCCCCGTAGGCTTCTCCGCATCATGGCTGAGTACGTCTTCACGCTGCGCAATGTCCGCAAGGCCCACGGTGACAAGGTCGTCCTCGACAACGTCACTCTGTCCTTCCTCCACGGCGCCAAGATCGGTGTCGTCGGACCCAACGGCACCGGCAAGTCCACCCTCCTCAAGATCATGGCTGGGCTCGACCGCGCGTCCAACGGCGACGCGATCCTCGACCCCGGGGCCACCGTCGGCATGCTTCAGCAGGAGCCGCCGCTGAGCGAGGGCAAGACGGTCCTGGAGAACGTCGAGGAGGCGGTCCACGACATCAAGGCCAAGCTCGACCGGTTCAACGCGATCTCCGAGGAGATGGCCAGCCCCGACGCGGACTTCGACAAGCTGCTGCCCGAGATGGGCGACCTGCAGACCGACCTCGACCACGCGAACGCCTGGGATCTCGACAGCCGCCTCGACCAGGCCATGGACGCCCTGCGCTGCCCGGACCCCGAGCTGCTGGTCGACAACCTGTCGGGTGGTGAGCGCCGCCGGGTGGCTCTGTGCAAGCTGCTGCTGCAGCAGCCCGACCTGCTGCTCCTCGACGAGCCGACCAACCACCTCGACGCCGAGTCGGTGCAGTGGCTCGAGGGTCACCTCGCGTCGTACCCGGGCGCGGTGCTGGCCGTCACCCACGACCGGTACTTCCTGGACAACGTCGCCTCGTGGATCCTCGAGCTCGACCGCGGCAAGACCCACCCCTACGAGGGCAACTACTCGACCTACCTGGAGACCAAGAAGGATCGCCTCAAGATCGAGGGGCAGAAGGACGCCAAGCGCGCCAGGATGCTGGAGAAGGAGCTCGAGTGGGTTCGCTCCAACCCCAAGGCCCGCCAGGCCAAGAGCAAGGCGCGTCTCTCCCGCTACGAGGAGATGGCGGCCGAGGCCGACCGCATGCGCAAGATCGACACCTCGGAGATCAACATCCCCGCAGGGCCGCGCCTGGGTGACGTCGTCCTGGAGGCCAAGGGGCTGTCCAAGGGCTTCGACGGCCGGACACTCATCGACGACCTCTCCTTCTCGCTTCCCCGAGCCGGCATCGTCGGCGTGATCGGCCCCAACGGCGTCGGCAAGACCACGCTGTTCCGGATGATCACCGACCAGGAGAAGCCCGACGAGGGTGAGCTCAACGTCGGTCAGACGGTGAAGATCTCCTACGTCGACCAGAGCCGCGGCGGCCTCGACCCGAACAAGAACGTCTGGGAGGTCGTCTCCGACGGCCTGGACTTCATCAAGGTCGCCAACTTCGAGATGAACTCGCGCGCCTACGTCGCGTCGTTCGGGTTCAAGGGCCCCGACCAGCAGAAGAAGGCCGGAGTCCTCTCGGGTGGTGAGCGCAACCGCCTCAACCTCGCGCTGACGCTCAAGATGGGCGGCAACCTGCTGCTCCTCGACGAGCCGACCAACGACCTGGATGTCGAGACGCTCTCCTCGCTCGAGGACGCCCTGCTCGACTTCCCGGGCTGCGCTGTGGTCACCTCTCACGACCGGTGGTTCCTGGATCGGGTCGTCACCCACATCCTGGCGTGGGAGGGCGACGACGAGGACCCCGCGAAGTGGTTCTGGTTCGAGGGCAACTTCGCGTCCTACGAGGAGAACAAGGTCGAGCGCCTCGGCGTCGAGGCTGCGCGCCCGCACCGCGTCACGCACCGCAAGCTCACCCGCGACTGAGGCTTCGGGTCGATCCCCGGCCGTCAGCCCCGGATTGCGCTGATGGCCGCGGTCTCGGGGCCTGTCAGGCTGTCGGCGACCGCCCCGAACACCCGTCCGACGGCGGCGAAGTCGCTAGCACTGGCGATGTCCACCAGACATCGCCGCACGCCCGCGACGTGCGTGGGCGCGGCCGCCACGAGCGTGTCGTAGCCGCGGTCGGTCAGCACCGCCTCCACGCCGCGGCCGTCGTCCAGCACCGCGTCGCGTTCGACCAGGCCGTCCTTCTCCAGCCGCGTCACGGTGTGGGTGACGCGGCTGCGTGAGTGGGACAGTGCGCTGGCCAGCAACGCCATCCGCAGTCGGCGGCCCGGAGTCTCCGAGAGCCGAGAGAGGATCTCGTACTCGGCCAGCGAGAGGTCGTGCTCCTCACGCAGATCGCGGTCGAGCCGTTCCATGAGCAGCGTGCTACCCACCAGGTACGCCCGCCAGGACTCCTGCTGCTTCTGCTCGAGCCAGTTCGTACCGTCTGCCGTTGCCCCCGAGGGCTCCCCGTCAGCCATGGGGACACCCTAAGTCACGTCAGCTCAGGCGTTCCAAGATCAGCGCCATGCCCTGGCCGCCGCCGACACACATCGTGATCAGCCCGGTGGACTTGTCATGCGTCCGCAGCGAGTTGAGCATCGTTGCCTGCAGGCGAGCGCCGGTCATGCCGAACGGGTGGCCGACGGCGATCGCGCCGCCGTTGACGTTGAGCCGGTCGATGTCGATCCCCAGGTCCTGGTACGACGGGACGACCTGGGCGGCGAACGCCTCGTTGATCTCGACCAGGTCGATGTCGTCGATGCTCATGTTGGCGCGAGCCAGCGCCTGCTTGGACGCCTCGACCGGGCCGAGGCCCATGATCTCGGGGGACAGGCCGGTGACGCCCGTGGAGACGATGCGGGCCAGCGGGGTCAGGCCGAGCTCGCTGGCCTTGGTGTCGGACATGATCACGACCGCGGCGGCACCGTCGTTGAGCGGGCAGCAGTTGCCGGCGGTGACCACGCCGTCGGGGCGGAACACCGGCTCGAGCTGCGAGATGGCCTCGTAGGTCACCCCGGCCCGCGGACCGTCGTCGGTCGACGCGACCGAACCGTCCGGAAGATTCACCGGGGTGATCTCGTTGGCCCAGAAGCCATCGGCGATGGCCTTCTCGGCGAGGTTCTGGCTGCGTACGCCGAACTCGTCGAGCTCCTTGCGGTCCAGGCCGCGGATCTTGGCGACGTTCTCGGCGGTGAAGCCCATGCCGATGTAGGCATCGGGGAAGGTCCCGTCCTCGCGCGGGTCGTGCCACCCCAGACCCTGCTCGGCGGTGTCCTTCGTGCGGGCCTGCGCATCCGCGAAGACCGGGTTCTTGGTGTCGGGCAGGTGGTCGGAGGTGCCCTTGACGAACCGCGACACCGTCTCGACGCCGGCCGAGATGAAGACGTCGCCTTCACCTGCCTTGATCGCGTGGAAGGCCATCCGGGTGGTCTGCACCGACGAGGAGCAGTAGCGCGTGATGGTGGCGCCGGGCAGGTGGTCGAAACCGAGCAGCACCGAGACGATGCGGCCCATGTTGAAGCCCATCTCGCCACCGGGCAGACCGCACCCGAGATAGAGGTCGTCGATGTCCTTGGGGTCCAGCGCCGGGACCTTGTCGAGGGCCGCGCGCACCATCTGCACGGTCAGGTCGTCGGCGCGCATGTCCTTGAGCGATCCCTTGTTCGCGCGCCCGATCGGCGAGCGGGCAGTGGAGACGATGACGGCCTCGGGCATGGGTACTCCGATCAACGAGGGACAGGTCCACCGGTCAGCCTATGCCTTGGGTCTGCGAGCATGTCCGCGTGGCCCGACACGTGTACAGCTGCCCGATGCGCTGGTCCGACATGGACGCGCTCCGGCACATCAACAACGTCCAGATCGTCCGGTTCCTCGAGGACGCCCGCGTCGACTGGATCTTCCGGAGAGGGCCGATCGACCGCAACCCCGACGAGGGTCTGATGGTCGTGCGCAACGAGATCAACTACCGGCGGCAGCTCCACTACCGGCACGGTCCGGTCCCGGTCGAGCTCTGGGTCAGCCGCATCGGTGTCGCCTCGTTCGAGCTGAGCTACGAGGTGGTCGACACCGACGAGTCCGGCACGCGCACTCTCTACGCCGACGCCAAGAGCGTGCTGGCGACCGTGGACCTCGAGGCCGGTCATCCCAAGCGGATCTCCGCCGAGACGCGGCACTACCTGGAGCAGTTCACCGAGGCGTAGTCCCGGCGTTCGTCCGCTAGACCTCGTCGAAGGTGTTGATCATGAACTGGGCGGCGTGCTCGACGTACGCCCAGAACTGTGCGTCCTGCTCGGGGGGCAGGTTGGCCTCGTCGAGCCCGGCCCGGAAGTGCTTCAGCCAGTGGTCGCGTGCGGCTGGGGTCACCTGGAACGGAGCGTGCCGCATCCGCAGCCGTGGGTGTCCCCGCCTCTCGGAGTACGTCGTGGGGCCGCCCCAGTACTGGGCCAGGAACAGGCGCAGTCGCTCCTCCGCGGACCCGTCGGCGAGGTCCTGGGGTGGGTACATCGGACCCAGGACGTCGTCCTGGGCCACGCCCTGGTAGAACCGCCGGACGATCCTCTCGATCGTGGGCATGCCACCGATCTCGTCGTAGAACGTCGTTGCCGCTGCCTCAGTCACCCCGCCATTCTGCCTGGGGCTAGGTTGGGACCGGACCACCACCGACTTGATCCACCGATCGAAGGAGATGAACATGGCAGCGATCCGCACCGCAAGCGCCCACTGGGAGGGCTCGCTTCTCGAGGGCGCCGGGCAGGTGACGCTGGACTCGTCCGGCCTGGGCACCTACGACGTGACCTGGGTGGCGCGCACCGAGCAGCCCGGTGGCAAGACCTCGCCCGAGGAGCTCATCGCCGCAGCGCACTCGTCGTGCTTCTGCATGGCCTTCTCCAACATCCTCGCGAAGGCGGGCACCCCGCCGCAGGCCCTCGACGTACGCGCCGACGTCACGTTCGTCCCGGGCACGGGTGTGACCGGCAGCCACCTGACCGTCGTCGGCTCGGTCGAGGGCATGGGCAACGAGGACTTCGTCGCCGCGGCCGAGAACGCCAAGGAGAACTGCCCCGTCAGCCAGGCGCTGTCCGTCCCGATCACGATGGACGCCAAGCTCGCCTAGCCTCGACGCCGAGTTGTCCCACGAATCCAGGTTCGTGGGACAACTCGGCGGAAACACGGGGGATTCGTGGGACAACTCGGCGTTAGCCCTGGCTGATGTTGCCGACCTTGAGCACTTCCCCGTTGCGGACGTACCAGACGGTGCCGTCGTCGCCACGGAGGCGGGTGACGCGGAGGGTGAGTGCCTCGACGGTGCCGGTGACCTCGTTCATCGTGACGGTGTCGCCGACGCCGACCTGGTCCTCCAGGAACATGAAGATGCCGGAGAGGAAGTCCTTGACCAGGCTCTGGGCGCCGAAGCCGAGGGCCAGGCCGATGATGCCGGCGCCGGCGATGAGCGGGCCGATGTTGTAGCCCAGCTCACCGATCATCATGATCGCGACGATCGCGAAGATCACGAACGACGAGATGCTCTTCAGCACGCTGGACAGCGTCTGGGCGCGCTGCTTGCGGCGCGCGGCGGCGGCCTGGCTCTTGGGGGTCTGGTCCCTGGTCCGGGAGAGCTTGCCGTTCACGAAGCTCTCCGGGAGCATGCCGACCTCGGCTCGCCTGGCCAGCTGGCCGACGAGCTTGTGCACGATCCAGCGGGCCACGAAGCCGACCAGCAGCAGACCTAGGATCGCCGCCGGCTTGGCGATCAGCCAGTTGGCGGCACCAGCGAGCCACTCGTTGCCCGTGGTGTCCTGGACGTACTCACAGAGGCGGTCGGACTTCGCACAGACTTCCAGGGTGAGCGAGATCATCCCTGCAGGCTACGAGACCGGCTCGCGCCAACCCAGGAGGATCGCTAGCCTTTGAGCGTGACAAAGGACATGCAGTCGCCCGTCGTACGCCGCCTCGTCCGCAGTCTGGCCCTTGCGCCGGCCGCCCTCGTGCTCACCGGCGCGCTGCCGGCGATGGCCGACACTCCGGCGAAGTGGCCCGAGGCCGACAACGGCTCCACGCTCGACGCCTTGCTCCTCCTGGTGGGTGTCCCCCTGCTGCTGTTCGTCGGCATCTCCGTGCTCGCGGCCCTTCCGTCGATGATCGGCGGCCAGAGGTACGACGCGGCGGTCGCCTTCCGTGACAACCCGGAGTGGTTCGGCGGCCCCCGCACCGGCCTCGACGCAGCGCCGGACGACGCGAGCGAGCCCCAGGGTCGAGGCGGGACCAGTGCCAACTGGTAAGGGCTTCACCGCCGCCGAGCGGCAGGAGATCGACAAGGCTATCCGCGACGCGGAGCTGATCTGCCGCTTCGAGTTCTCCCTGTACGTCGGAGCCGCCGAGGGCGATGCCCGCGAGTACGCCAAGCTGCTGCACGCCACCCTGGTGGCCCCGAAGCGCTCGGTGATGGTCGTGGTCGACCCCGCCGACCGCAAGCTGGGGGTCGTGACCGGGGCCGACGCCCGCCGGGAGCTCACCGACCAGGAGGTCGAGCTCGCCGTCGCGCAGATGCAGAGCGCGTTCGCCGAGGGCGATCTCGTCGGCGGCATCAAGCGCGGCATCCTCACCCTGGCCGAGCACGCCCGCAAGCCCGAGACCCTCCACCAGTCCTAACCGCTGGAGTCCGTCCCGGCGCAGCCCTAGGGTGTCCCGGTGACCAACCCGTTCTTCGAGCCCAGCACCCTGCCCTACGAGCTGCCGGCGTTCGCCGAGATCTCCGACGACGACTACGCCCCCGCCTTCGACCGCGGGATGAGCGAGCAGCTCGCCGAGGTCGCGGCCATCACCGCCGACCCGGCGCCGGCGACCTTCGAGAACACTCTCGAGCCGCTGGAGCGCAGCGGCCAGCTCCTCACCAGGGCCCTTCGCGTCTTCTACGGCAAGACCGTCTCCGACACCAACGACCGGCTCAGCGCTATCAAGCAGGAGTACGCCGCACGCTTCTCCGCCCACACCGACGCCATCCGTCTCGACTCCGTCCTCTACGAGCGGATCGCCGCTGTCCACGACCAGCGAGACTCCCTCGAGCCGGAGCAGCGCTACCTCGTCGAGCGCTACTACATCGAGCTCACCCTGGCAGGCGCCGGGCTCGCGGAGGAGGGCAAGGAACGCCTGCGCGTGCTGAACGAGCGGCTCTCTACTCTCACCGCCGCGTTCGACCAGGCACTGCTGGCCGACACCAACGACCTCGCGCTCGTCGTCGACGACGAGGCGGAGCTCGACGGGCTGACGCCCGGCGAGGTGTCGGCCGCCGCTGCGGCGGCCGCAGAGCGGGGGCTGGAGGGGAAGCACCTGATCTCCTTGGTCCTGCCGACGCCGCACCCGCACCAGAGCGCGCTGACCGTCCGCGAGACCCGGCGCAGGCTGTTCGAGGCGCAGCGCGCGCGAGGCAGCCGTGGGGGAGCGCACGACACCCGCGAGATCCTGCTGGAGATGGTCCGGCTACGCGCCGAGCGGGCTCGCCTCCTCGGCTTCGCCAGCCACGCAGCGGCGGTGACCGCGGACAACACCGCCGGCACTCCCGAGGCCGTGCGCGCGCTGCTGGGGCGGCTCGCGCCGATCGCGGCCCGCAACGCTCGCCAGGAGCAGGAGGTGCTGGAGAAGGTCGCGAGCTCCGACGTCGAGGCCTACGACTGGCAGTTCTGGACCGAGCGGGTCCGGGCCACCGAGCATGACGTCGACCTGGCTGTGATGCGGCCGTACTTCGAGGCGGAGCGGGTGCTGCACGACGGTGTCTTCTTCGCGGCCACCCGGCTGTTCGGGCTCACCTTCACCGAGCGGACCGACCTGGCGGGCTACCACCCCGACGTACGCGTGTTCGAGGTGCACGAGGAGGACGGCACCCCGCTCGGCCTCTACCTCTACGACCTCTACACCCGCGACTCCAAGAAGGGCGGGGCCTGGATGAACAGCCTCGTCACCCAGAGCGAGCTGTTGGGCGTTCCTACGGCGGTCGTGTGCAACAACCTCAACGTTCCCAAGCCGGCCCCCGGCGAGGCGACGCTGCTCACCTACGACGAGCTGCGGACCCTCTTCCACGAGTTCGGCCACGCGCTGCACGGTCTGCTAGCGAAGGTGACCTACCCGAAGTTCTCCGGCACCGCCGTGTTCCGCGACTTCGTGGAGTACCCGTCCCAGGTCAACGAGATGTGGGTCCTCTGGCCCGAGGTGATCGCCAACTACGCCCGGCACCACGTCACCGACGAGCCGCTGCCGACCGAGCTGGTCGACCGCCTCGTGGCCGCCAGCACGTTCAACGAGGGCTTCGCGACCAGCGAGTACCTTGCCGCCGCACTGCTCGACCTGGCCTGGCACGAGCTCGACGAGGAGGCGGCCGCCGCGGTCACCGACGTGGAGTCGTTCGAGGCTCAGGCGCTGGCCGCGGTCGGGCTCGACCAGCCGGCGGTTCCGTCGCGCTACTACTCGCCGTACTTCGCGCACATCTTCGCCGGCGCGTACTCGGCCGCCTACTACGCCTACATCTGGAGCGCGATCCTCGACGCGGACACGGTCGAGTGGTTCAAGGAGAACGGCGGCCTGACCCGGGAGAACGGTGATGCCTACCGCCGCTACGTGGTCGGCTTCGGCGGGGCGAAGGACCCGCTGGAGAGCTACCGGACGTGGCGAGGCCGCGACGCCGAGGTGGGTCCCCTCCTCAAGCGCCGCGGCCTCGACTAGCCGGCCCGGCCCGGTCCTAGCTCGCGTCCCGCTCCTGGGCGGCCAGGGCGCGGGCCAGGTCGGCCTGGCCCTCCTTGACGTAGCGCACCGCTGCAGGGTTGGTCTCCAGCCCGGTGGTCTCCAGCCAGGCCTGGACCTTCTGGAACGTCGCCTGGGTCGGCAGCGCCCGGGGGAAGAGGTGCTCCAGAGCCACCCTGGCCAGCCAGACCGTCTTGGTCTCCAGGATGTGCTCGGCCATCTCCAGGTAGCGGTCGATGTAGGGCTCCAGCAGCGCCTCCTGCCCGCTGACCTGGAAGGCGACGGCCGTCTGGCGGGCAGTCTCGTTGGGGACGTCGTCGCGCACGACGGCGTCCTGCCACGCGCGCTCCTTGGCCTCGGGCGTCGGCAGGACGGTGCGGCAGCCGGCGGCCCACTCCTGGCCGGAGATCGTGTGGTCGCGGGCGAGCTCGGCGTCGATGTCCTCCTCGGTCGCCCGGCCGGCGTAGGCGAGGGACCTGAGCACGCTCCAGCGCAGGTCCTGGTCGAGCACGAGCCCCTCGAGCGACCGGGTCCCGTCGTAGAGCCCGGCCACGAAGTCGAGGCCCTCGGCGCTCAGGGCCGCCTTGCCATAGCCGCGCGCGAGGGCGAGCTGGTGGTCGCTCCCGGGCTCCGCTGCCTCGAGGAGCTTGCGCAGCCCGAGCTCCCAGGTGTCCTTGACCGCGGGCCGAGTGTCCGGGTGGGAGTAGGTGTCGACCGCGCCCTTGGCGTAGCCGAGCAGTGCGCCGACGGCGGTGAGGTCGGTCTCGGTGCCGACGCCGCGCAGCACCAGGCTGACGAAGTCGGTGGTCGACATCTCCGCGTCACGCGTCATGTCCCAGGCGGCGCTCCAGCACAGCGCCCGCGCCAGCGAGTCGTCCAGCGAGTCGATGCTCGAGACCAGGGTCTGCAGCGAGGTCTCGTCGAGACGGATCTTGGCGTAGGTGAGGTCACCGTCGTTGAGCAGCACCAGGTCGGGCTGCAGCTTGCCGACGAGGGCGGGCACCTCGGTCAGCTCGCCGTGGATGTCGATCTCGAGCGTGGAGCGTCGTACCAGCCGCTCCTGGCGGCGCTCGTAGAGGCCGATCGCGATGCGGTGACGCCGCAGGGTCGGGAAGTCGGGGTGCGCGGTCTGGCGTACGGCGAAGCTGGTGAACGCGCCCTTGTCGTCGACCTCGAACTCGGCCGAGAGGGTGTTGACGCCAGAGGTCTGCAGCCACTCCTCGGCCCAGGAGTGGAGGTCACGCCCGGACGCCTGCTCGAGCGCCGCCAGCAGGTCCTTGAACTCGGAGTTGGAGAACTGGTGCTTCTTGAAGTAGGCCTTGAGCCCTTGGAGGAAGGAGTCCTCGCCCACCCAGGCGACCAGCTGCTTGAGCGTCGAGGCGCCCTTGGCGTAGGTGATGCCGTCGAAGTTGGCCTCGACCGCCTCGAGGTCGTAGTTGTCCGCGGCGATCGGGTGGGTCGAGGGCAGCTGGTCCTGGCGGTAGGCCCAGTTCTTGCGGGCGTTGGTGAAGCCGGTCCAGGCCTCGGTGTACTTGGTCGCCTTGGCCGACGAGTGGTGCGCCGCCCACTCAGCGAAGGACTCGTTGAGCCAGAGGTCGTCCCACCACTTCATGGTCACCAGGTCGCCGAACCACATGTGAGCCATCTCGTGCAGGACCGTGTTGGCCCGCATCTCGTAGAAAGCGTGGGTCTGGCGGGAGCGGGGGAGGTACTCGTCGCGGAAGGTCACGCACCCGGCGTTCTCCATCGCGCCCATGTTGTACTCCGGCACGTAGCACTGGTCGTACTTGCCGAAGGGGTAGGGGAAGTCGAAGGCGTCCTCGAAGAACTCGAAGCCCTGTTTGGTGACCTCGATCAGCTCGTCGGTGTCGAAGTGCGGGAGCATCGACTGCCGGCAGTAGTGACCAAGCTCGATGGTGCCGTGCTTGCCGTGGTAGGCGTCGAGGACCTCGGCGTACTCGCCGGCGACCAGAGCGGTGATGTAGGTCGACATGCGCTTGGTGGTCCCGAAGCGCCAGATGGCCTTGGCGTCGTCGATGGGCTCGAGCTCGTCGACCTTGGTGTTGGAGACGACCTTCCAGTGCTCGGGCGCGGTCACGGTGAAGGTGAACACCGACTTGAGGTCCGGCTGCTCGAAGGTGGTGTAGACACGCCGGGCGTCGGGCACCTCGAACTGCGTGTAGAGGTAGACCCGGCCGTCTGCGGGGTCGGTGAACCGGTGCAGGCCCTCGCCGGTGTGGCTGTAGGGCAGCTCGCAGAACACCTTGAGCTCGTTTTCGGCGGCCAGGTTGTCCAGCCGGATGCGGTGGTCGCGGTAGACCTCGAACGCGTCGAGCTTCTCGCCGTTGAGCGTGATCTCGTGCACCGTCGCGCCGACCAGGTCGGCGAAGGTGGAGGCCCCGGGCTCGGAGCTGGTGAACCGGATCACGGTCGTGCTCTCGAACACCTTGTCGGAAACAGTCAGGTCGAGATCGACGGTGTAGGACTCGACGGCGAGGATCGCGGCGCGGCTCTGCGCCTCCTCGCGGGTGAGGTTCATTCCAGGCATGCGCCGATCCTTACACCTGGCGTCGACAAATGCCGAACTGGTGGTCCGGATCGTTATCGCGCTTGGCGTATACAAGAGGTATGACGACCCGCACCCCCGTCGACTTCTGGTTCGACCCCGCCTGCCCCTGGGCCTGGCTGACCTCCCGCTGGATCCTCGAGGTCGAGCAGGTCCGGCCGATCTCCGTCGACTTCCATGTGATGTCGCTGGCCATCCTCAACGAGGAGAAGAACCTGTCTGAGCCGGTCCGCAACCGGCTGCTCGCGCCGGTGCGGGTCGCGGTCGCAGTCGCCGAGGCGGAGGGCGAGCGGGCGCTTCGCCCGCTCTACACCGAGCTCGGCGAGCGCATCCACCGGCAGCGCCGCCAGGTCGACCACGCGCTGGTGGAGGAGGCCCTGGCGGCGGCCGGCTTCGCCCCGTCGTACGCCAACGCCATGCATGCGCCCGACTACGACGACGCGCTGGCCAAGTCCCACCACCACGCGATGGAGCTGGTGGGCTACGACGTGGGCACGCCCGTCATCCGGTTCGGTGAGCACTCCTTCTTCGGCCCGGTCGTGACCCCCGCGCCGACGGGCGAGGCGGCCGGGCGCCTGTGGGACGGCTTCGTGCTGGTGGCCGAGACGCCGGGGTTCTTCGAGATCAAACGGTCGAGGACAGTCCAGCCCCAGCTGGACTAGCGCGGCTACCTCTCGCTGGCGATCTTGTACTCGCCGTCCTCGAAGACCAGGCCGAGCGTGGGCCGGTCCTCCTTGGGCCCGCCCTTCGGGGCCGGGGAGTAGACCACGCGGTAGCTCACCGTCATGGCCTCCGGGTCGGCCGAGACGTCGGACACGTCGACGCGCTTGACCCGGTCCCAGAACTCGCGGTAGCCCTCGATCCCACCGCTGGCGTCCTGGAACGTCGGCGTCAGGCTCTCCCACGACTCGCTCGGGTCGTCGGCGACCGCCTGCAGGTAGGTGCGGATGAACGCCTCCATGCCGGCTGCGGTCGCTCCGTCCGCAGTGCCGGTCGAGGTCGTCGTCGGGTCGGCCTGGCCGGGAGGGTCCCGGTCGTCTTCCGCACCGCTGAGCAGCAGCCATCCGCCGACGCCCAGCACGGCGACGGCGACCGCTGCGGCGATCCAGGGGAGCAGGCTCGGTCTTCGGGGCGGCGGGGCGGTCGGGTCGGGGGCGATGACCCGCGTCTCCTCCCGCCGGGGTGTGCGGCGGGCGGGGGCTGGCGGCACCGGCTGCACGGGCTGAACGGACTCGCCGCCCAGGAAGTCGCGCACCTGCGCCATCGACCACCGCTGCTTGGGCTCGTGGATCATCGTCGACTCGAGCAGAGGCGCGAGGCGGCCGGCGTCCGTGAGCCTGGGCGGGTCCTCGTGGACGATGCGGTACAGCGTTCCGACCACGTTGTCGCCGACGTCGTACGGCGGCCGGCCGGCCAGCGCGTGGAACGCCGTGGCGCCCAGCGACCACACGTCGCTGGCCTCCGTGGCGGTGCGTCCTGAGGCGACCTCGGGCGCGATGTAGGCAGGGGAGCCGGTCACCAGCCCCGTCTGGGTCAGGGTGGAGTCCTGGCGAGCCCGGGCGATGCCGAAGTCGGTCAGCTTCGCGGTGCCGTCCTTGGTGACCAGGATGTTGGACGGCTTCACGTCGCGGTGCACGATGCCGGCCTGGTGGGCAGCCGCGAGTGCCTCCGCGGCCTGCTGCAGGATGGGCGCAGCCTGGTCGGGCTTCAGACCGCGGCGTCCGGCCAGGGCGCTGAGCGTGCTGCCCTCGACGTACTCCATCACCAGCCACTGCGACTCGCCGTCGGCGACGAAGTCGAAGACCGCAACGACGTGCGGGTGGTTCAGCCGAGCAGCAAGCTTGGCCTCCCGCTCGGCGCGGACCAGGTCCGGGCTGGGGCCCCCTCCGGGAAGGAGCCCGATGCGCTTGAGGGCGACCTGGCGGCCTAGAACCTCGTCGCGGGCCAGCCACACCGCGCCCATGCCGCCACGGCCGATCTCGCGCTCCAGCACGTATCTGTCTGCGACTCTTCCGTGACCCACGCCTGGAAACTCTAGACTCCCCCTCATGAGCGACCTGCTCGAGCCGGTGGGGCTCGGACCGCCGGCGAGCCAGGTGTACCTCGAGCTGCTGGGCTCGGCCAACGCACCGGCCACCCTGCTCGCCGAGCGCACCGGTCTCGCCCTCCCGGCCGTGGAGCATGTGCTGGAGCAGCTGGTCACCTGCGGGCTGGTGTGGCAGGTGGGCTTCCGGCCCTCGACGTACGTCGCTCTCGCGCCCGAGGTGAGCATCCCGCAGCTGATCGCCAAGCGGCGTGACGAGCTGACGCAGCTGCAGGTCGACGTGGACAAGCTCGCGGCGGAGCTGAGCCGGAAGGTGAGCGCCGAGGCCGACGCACCGGTCGAGGAGGTCGTCGGAAGCGAGGCGGTGGTGACCGCTCTGGGACAGGTGCAGTCCGAGGCGCGCGAAGAGATCCTCATCGTCGACGCGCCGCCGTACCTGCACGACACCGTCTCCCCGAACGAGGGCGAGTTCGCGGCCCTCGCGGCGGGGGTCCGCTACCGCGTGCTCTACCACCCCGACGCTCTCAAGGACCCGGACGCCGTCGACCAGATGCGCCGCTGTGTCGCGGCGGGGGAGGAGGCGCGGATCCTCGTCGACCCGGGCGCCAAGATGGTGGTCGCCGACCGCCGCATCGCGTGCATCGTCAACTCGGTCACGCATCCCGACCCCGTCCGCAGGCTGATGGTGCGCGCGCCCGTCCTGGTCGATGCCCTCGTCGCGTCCTTCGAGGCGAACTGGGAGCGAGCCACGGGGGTCGGGGAGTCCGACGCCACCGACAGCGGCGACGACAGCCACGAGGTCGGCGACAAGGACCGTCAGCTGCTCCGGCTGCTGGCCGCCGGCATGCCCGACAAGGCGATCGCCCGCTCGCTGGGGGTCACCGAGCGGACCGTCGGCCGCCGGGTGACCGAGCTGATGCGGCGGCTGGACGCCGACACCAGGTTCCGGGCCGGCGTCCAGGCAGCGCAGAAGGGCTGGCTGTAGCCAGTGCCGACGAGGCGGTTCGCGTGACCGGTGACGCGAACCGCGAGAGCGCCGCTACACCCCCGTGTCACGACGCCCTCGCAGCCCCTTGGGGGCTACGTCTGGTCCGCCGGCCTTGGGAAAGCAAGGCCTTGCGGGTCAACCCGTGCCCCTCCCCGGTGGCATCAGCCACCTCGGACGGGCGATCAGAACCTGGGAGGTGGCTCCGTACGCACGCCCACCACCCCCGAGGGTGGCCGTTCCACCGTATGTCATAACGTTGCCCAAAGAAAACTGACAAAACGGACATTTTCCGTTACCAGTCAGCCTTGCTGCTCCTCGGCGTCCGCCGCCCCTGGAAATTCTTGGTGGACCGGATCAATAGGATCCACACATGACCAAAGTCCTGTCCGCCGTGGCCTGGCCCTACGCCAACGGGCCTCGCCATATCGGTCACGTGGCCGGTTTCGGCGTGCCCTCCGACGTCTTCAGCCGCTACATGCGCATGGCCGGGCACGACGTACTCATGGTCTCGGGCACCGACGAGCACGGCACGCCGATCCTGATCGCCGCCGACGAGGCCGGGCTCTCGGCGCAGGAGCTCGCTGACAAGAACCACCGCCTCATCGTCGAGGACCTCGTTGCGCTGGGCGTGAGCTACGACCTCTACACGCGTACGACGACGCGCAACCACTACACCGTGGTGCAGGAGCTGTTCCTCGGGGTCTACGCGAACGGCTACTTCGTCGAGCAGACGACCTTCGGCGCGATCAGCCCCTCGACCGGACGCACGCTGCCCGACCGCTACATCGAGGGCACCTGCCCCATCTGCGGCTACGACGGGGCGCGCGGCGACCAGTGCGACAACTGCGGCAACCAGCTCGACCCCCACGACCTCATCAACCCGCGGTCGAAGATCAACGGCGAGACGCCGGAGTTCGTGGAGACCCAGCACTTCTTCCTCGACCTGCCGGCGCTGGCCGACGCTCTCAAAGTGTGGCTCGACGAGCGCGAGGCGAGCGGCACCTGGCGCCCCAACGTCATCAAGTTCAGCCAGAACATCCTCGAGGAGATCCGCCCCAGGGCCATGACCCGCGACATCGACTGGGGCATCCCGGTTCCGCTGGACGGCTGGCGCGACAACCCGACCAAGCGCCTCTACGTCTGGTTCGACGCGGTGATCGGCTACCTCTCCGCGAGCATCGAATGGGCGCGGCGCACGGGTGACGCGGAGCGGTGGCGCGAGTGGTGGAACGACCCGGCCGCGCTGAGCTACTACTTCATGGGCAAGGACAACATCACGTTCCACTCCCAGATCTGGCCGGCCGAGCTGCTGGCCTACGCCGGCAAGGGAGCGCGCGGCGGCGAGCAGCACGAGCTCGGGGTGCTCAACCTGCCGACCGAGGTGGTCTCCAGCGAGTTCCTGACGATGGAGGGCAAGAAGTTCTCCTCCTCCAAACGGGTGGTCATCTACGTCCGCGACATGCTGTCGCGCTACCAGGCCGACGCGTTCCGCTACTTCGTCGCGGCGGCCGGTCCGGAGAACCAGGACAGCGACTTCACCTGGGCGGAGTTCGTCCGGCGCACCAACGACGAGCTGGTGGCCGGCTGGGGCAACCTGGTCAACCGCACCGCCAACATGATCGCCAGGAGCTTCGGCGAGATCCCCGCCGCCGGGGCGCTGACCGCCGACGACCAGGCGCTGCTGGCGACGACGCAGGCCGCGTTCACGACCGTGGGCGACCTGATCGAACGGCACCGCCAGAAGCAGGCGATCGGCGAGGCCATGCGGGCGGTCGCAGAGGTCAACCGCTACCTCTCCGACCAGGCGCCCTGGAAGGTCAAGGACGACCAGGAGCGTCTCGGCACGATCCTGCACGTGACCGCGCAGGCGGTCAGCGACTGCAACACGATCCTCGCACCGTTCCTGCCCTACTCCGCCAACGCCGTGGACCTGGTGTTCGGCGGCGCCGGCGCGATCGCACCGATGCCTCGCATCGAGGAGGTCGACGACCTCGACGGGGGAGCGGGCTACCCGACGATCACGGGCGACTACAGCGCTGCCCCGTCGTACTCCCGGCGGGAGATCGTGGTCGGCATCCCGATCGCCAAGCCGGAGCCGGTGTTCACCAAGCTCGACCCGTCGGTCGTCGACGAGGAGCTCGCGAGACTGTCGGCCGAGTGACCTGACCGGCGGCGATCAGGGCCGGGCCAGGACCTTGATCGAGGGGATCTGCGCGAGCGCGTTGACCAGCAGGTTGAAGGCCAGGAACACGATCGCTCCGGTCTCGTGGCCGGAGTGCCACAGCGCCACGGTGGCCAACAGGATCATGCCGGCCTTGAGCAGGTCGCGCAGCAGGCCCTCGCCGAGCCTGGCCTGCGGGGAGGCGAACAGCCACCAGCCGATCATCGTCACGACGGCCAGGCCGATGGCCAGGACCCACTTCCAGTCGTCGCCGTTGTGCCAGCCCCAGTCCGCGAAGGCGGAGATGGTCAGGGCCTCGCCGAGGAACACCAGCCCGAGCACGATCCAGCCGAAGATGATCACGAGGGGTGACCCTAGCGGGTCCCCCGAGGTCGTCTGAGAGGATCTGCGCCATGCGCGTTCACCTCGGTTCCGACCACGCCGGCCTCGAGCTCAAGGAGCACCTGCTCAACTGGCTCGCCGACAACGGGCACGAGGTGGTCGACCACGGGCCCTTCGTGTACGACGCGCACGACGACTACCCGGTCTTCTGCATCCGCGCCGCGGCCGGCGTGGTGGCCGACCAGGAGGACGGCATCGAGGCTCTCGGTGTGGTGATCGGCGGCTCGGGCAACGGCGAGCAGATCGCCGCCAACAAGGTGCGTGGCGTGCGCTCGGCGCTGGTGTGGAGCGAGGAGACGGCGGTGCTCGCTCGCGAGCACAACAACGCCAACGTAGTCTCGGTCGGCGGCCGCATGCACTCCGTGGACGACATGACTCGCTTCGTCGAGGTCTTCCTCAGCACGCCCTTCCCGGGCGACGAGCGGCACGTACGCCGGATCGGCATGCTCGCCGACTACGAGAAGACCGGGCAGTTCCCACCGTTGCCGGACTCGGCGCTCGGCCACTCCGCCGATGCCTGAGGGTCACACCCTCCGCCGGCTGGCCGACGAGATCGACGCCGCCTTCGGTGGCCGCACGGTGCGGGCGAGCAGCCCGCAGGGTCGCTTCGCCGAGTCCGCTGCGCTGCTCGACGGCACGCGGCTGGTCGGCGCCGACGCGGTCGGCAAGCACCTGTTCGTCGAGTTCGAGCAGGACCGGTTCGTGCACATCCACCTCGGCCTGATCGGCAAGTTCGACGTCGTACCGGGGGTGGCCGGGGTGCCGGTCGGTCAGGTCCGGCTGCGGCTCCAGCACGACTCGGCGTACGCCGACCTGCGCGGGGCCACGCAGTGCGACCTGGTCACCGCCGAGCGCCGCGACGCCGTGGTCGGCAAGCTCGGCCCGGACCCCCTGCGCAAGGACGCCGACCCGGGCAAGGCGTGGGCGCGCATCAGCCGCAGCCACCGGTCGATCGGCGACCTGCTGATGGACCAGGAGGTCCTCGCCGGAGTCGGCAACGTCTACCGCGCCGAGGTGCTCTACCGGCACCGCATCCACCCGCTGCGGCCGGGCAGGACCCTGCGGCGCAGCCAGTTCCAGGCGATGTGGGACGACCTCGTCGAGCTGATGACCCACGGCGTGCGGACCGGCCGGATCGACACGGTGCGCCCCGAGCACATGCCGGAGGCGATGGGGCGTCCGCCGCGGCAGGACGACCACGGCGGCGAGGTCTACGTCTACCGGCGTGCGGGCATGCCCTGCCTGGTGTGTGGCGCCACGGTGCGCACCAGGCTCCTCGTCGGTCGCAACCTCTTCTGGTGCCCGCGCTGCCAGCCGGTCTTCCGCTCCCGAGCCGCGGCAGCGGGATAACGAAACGGACGTAGCGAACGTTGTGGACCCCGTCAGGACTAGTGTCGTGCCCGTGGTTGCTCCGTCGTCCGACCGCATGCGCGTGAAGCCAGCACGCCGCGTGGTTCGACGACGCTTCAACTCGATCTCGCGCCGGCTGAACGACTCCGAGCTCGGTGTGCTCCTGCTGCTCTGCCTCGTTGCCACAGCATGCGGGTTCGCGATGATTCTGACCTTCCAGATCCCGGTGTCGCTGCTCGTCGTACCGATGGTGGTGGCCAGTGCCGTCCTCGGGCCGCGCACCCTGCCGTGGTACGTCGTGTTCACCTTGGCCATGTTGGTGGGCGTGATCGCCCTGCAGGCCAAGGAGGAGAACGTCTCGGCCGGGCGCATCGTCGGCATCGCCATCGTGTTCACGCTCGGGCTGTTCTTCCTGATGACCTCGTTCCGGCGCTCGCGGCTCGGGGTCGCGGGTCTTCGGGGCGAGTCGATG
Organism: uncultured Actinomycetota bacterium; assembly: GCA_963765905.1. Classification (GTDB taxonomy): domain Bacteria; phylum Actinomycetota; class Actinomycetes; order Propionibacteriales; family Nocardioidaceae; genus SSC3. The sequence continues at coordinate 210,254 of CAVXXY010000006.1, read as the reverse complement.
CTGGTCGACCTTCGCGACCGGATCACCCGTCAGGCCGAGATCCCCCGCCTGCCGGCCGACTGGTACGCCCAGGGCGTGCTCAGGTCCGCGGGTGGGTCGGCGTTCTCCGGGGACTTCTTCGTCGCGGCGCGCGACCGCGAGGGGCAGCGGCTCCAGGTGGCCGTGGTCGACGTGTCCGGCAAAGGCGTCCAGGCCGGCACGCGTTCGCTGCTTCTGTCCGGCGCCTTCGGTGGCCTGCTCGGCGCCCTGCCGGCCGACAAGTTCCTCCCGGCCGCCAACGACTACCTGCTCGCCCAGGACTGGAGCGAGGGGTTCGCAACCGCCGTTCACCTGACGCTCGACCTGGCCACCGGGCGGTTCGAGCTCCGCTCGGCCGGGCACCCACCCGCCGTCCAGCTGCACGCGGGCTCGGGACGGTGGATCGTGCACGAGACCGAGGGCCCGATCCTCGGGCTGCTGACCGACGCGTACTTCAAGCCGCTGGAGGGCGTGCTCCAGCGCGGCGACGCTCTGCTGCTCTACACCGACGGCCTGGTCGAGACCCCGCTCCGCGACATCTCCCTGGGCATCGACAAGCTGCTCGGCCAGGGCGAGCGGCTGCTCCGGGCCGGGTTCGAGAACGGTGCCGGGAGACTCATCGACCGGTTCGACTCGGTCAACGACGACCGCGCGCTGCTGCTCATCCACCGGCGCTGACCGCGAGCCGGGCCCGGGCCACGCCGTCCGGGTCCCGGCCCCACTTGGTCGTGGGGTGGTCAGGACCTCGCTTCAGACGCCGTGAGCGCCGCGTCGACAGCTTCGTAGAGGTCGTCGGCCTCATCGCGCGAGCGTCCGATCGCAGTCAGCCCGAGTCGCCCGTCGATGGCCAGGCACTCGAGCATGTGCAGCACCACGCCCTTGCCGGTCACGGGGTCGAAGTCGAGCCCCGAGCGGTGCACGACATCGACGACTCGGCGCGCGGACCATCCGGTCCGCGTCTCGTCCTGCAGGTTGTCGGTCGACCGGTAGTAACGCGGGCCCTTGTTCCCGTCCGCGCGCCACAGGCCGGACTCCTCGTCGTACCGGCCCGGGACGAGGTGCCGCAGCGTCGAGAACGGGTGGGTGGTGCCGCCCTTGCGCAGGTTGATCTCGAGGGCGAAGACCTGCCAGGTCTCTTCTCTCCTCACGGCGACGAAGTCGACCCCGACTCGCCCCAGGACGCCGTGCTTGGCCAGCTCGGTGCCGACAGCCCGCCCGTACTTGGCCAGCTCCCCGGCGTAGCCCTCGTGCGCGGGGAAGACGCAGCCCAGGTACACCTGGTCGTCCGGCCCCCCGAGGACCTGCTCGTGCGTCGAGAGCACGGTGACGTCTCCCAACGGCGTGATGTCGAACTGCACGCTGGGGCTGCTGAAGTCGTCCCCGGTCACCAGCTCCTCGACGATCCCACCCGCGGTGAGGTCAGAGAGGTACCACGCAGGGATGCCCGCGAGCTGGTCACGCACAGCACTGCCGTTGTGGTCGCCGTTCAGCCGGATCACGAGGTTGCCGTCGCCGGCTCCGCTGTTGTCGTGCTTGACCACGACGCCTGCCGCGTCCGGGTGGACGCCCTGGATGTACGCGATCGCGGAGGCGACGTCGGCGACGTCCCGGACGTGCTCACGGCCCAGGGCTACGGGGACCCCCGCCTCCTCGAAGAGTCTCCGTCCCGCGCTCTTGAAGCCCAGTGGCCACAAGCTCGGGGCGGTGCCGTTGATCGGGACGCCGAGTGCCTCGGCCAGCGCGACCTCGTGATCCGTGACGTTCCAGGGTTCGATCATCGCGGGGCGCCCGCCGACGAGGGCCCGGATGTGCTCGATGAGATGAGGGTGCTCGAGCAGCTTGGGTGCCACCGAGCGCCCGGACCGGTCCGGAACCTCCACGATGTGCAGCCTCGCGCCGGCCGACGACCGGGCCTCGCCTTGCCAGAGCCCCGCGTAGTAGTCGAGGACCTCAGGAGCCGGCGAGGCGCAGGAGACGAAGATCAGCTCGCAGCCCGGGATGCGGGGGAGCATCAGGCAGGAGAGCAGGTAGCGGTGCTCGAGTGCAGGGATACGCGGCGCGTAGTGTCCCAGGATCGTCTCGCCCAGGCTGAACGACGGCATCGCGATCACCGCATGAGGCGTCGTCGATCCGGTGGCGTTGGCTGCCCACGCCTCTGGGAGGCGCTGCTGCAGCACCTCGAACTCGTCCACGGACCCATCGTGGAGGGCCGAGGGGTGACCACTCCATAGTCCTGGCGGGTCAGTCCACGATCCGGTGAGGAGATCGGCAGCCTGGCTCCCGGTGTCGGCGAGGGTCACTCCGCGCGGATCAGCTCCGGCCTGATCCGGGGGCTCGACGCGACGACGGTCAACCCGGCGACAATCACCGAACCGGCACACGCCACCACGGCCAGCACCCCGGCCTGGCCCCACGGCAGGCCGTGCGAGGACTCGTCCACTGACAAGTAGGTCGCACCCGCTGCCAGACCCAGCCCGACCGCCAGCAGCGAGCCGACGCTGACCGGGACCACGGCCTCCAGCCACTGGCTGCGCCGCAGCAGCGAGGGGGACACCCCGACCAGCTGGAGCGAGACCACCTCGCGACGCCGTGTGAGCGCCCGGTCGACCGCCGAGATCGCGAACGCGAGCAGTCCCAGCGACAGAACGATCGCGGCCACGCCCCACACCAGCGAGCGCAGAGAGGTGACCAGGTCGTAGTCGTCGCTCCACGCGCCGGTCATGGCAAAGAACCCAGCCGCGTCGAGCCGGTCGGGCAGGTCGCGCCCGGGTGCCGCTGTGACCAGGACCTGGGAGTCGCTGCCGAACGCGAGCTCGGCGACCCCCGGAATCTTCGGGGAGATGAGCGCGTCTCCGTAGAGCGGGGCCAGCTCGTCCCAGTGCGCGCCCTGAGCCAGCGCAGTCGGCGCGGGCAGGGTCAGCGCCGTTCCACCCTCTGACGGCAGCCAGTCGATGGTCGCCGGCAGCGGTGTCCCGGTGAGCGCTGCGCGCAGGTTGACCGGTACGTCGTCGCGGCAGCCCTTCACCGAGGGCACCAGCGTTGCCAGGTCGGCGCAGGTGATGACCAGAGCCTCGAAGCAGGGGCTGGTGGCGATGCGGCAGTCGCCAGCCGACCGCAGCCGGCCGACGGCGAAGCCCTGCTGGACGCCGTCGACGGCCCGCGCCCGTCGTACGACGTCGTCGACCGTGGCCGCCGTGGCGGGGAGGAGGACGCGTTGCTGGACCTCGAGACCCCGCTCCTGAGCGAGGTACTGCGGGGTCGACTCGAAGGCCACGATGATGCATCGCCCGCCGACCACGACGAACAGCCCGAGCAGCAGCCCCGCCACCACTCGCGTGACACCGGCGGGCTGAGCCTGCAGCCTCCGGGCGGCGATCGTGGTCGTGGCTCCGCGAGAGAACCGGAGCATCACGTCGCCCATCAGGCGTACGGCGACCGGGATGACGAGCAGCATGCCGACACCGAGGAGGGCGATCCCACCTACGAGGTTGGCACCGAGCAGGGCGTCGGAGTCCAGCTCGTTGCCACGCAGCACGAAGAACGTGCACGCCGCCGCCCCGAGCACCAGCGGCACGACTCGCCAGGTCGAGGGCCGTCGCGCGTCGGCACGCTGCGCACGCGCGAGGACGCGTTGCATGTCGAGGCGCTGCGGAAGGGACGCAACCGCTGCGACAGCCGCAGGCACGCCCACCAGCACAGCGGCGTAGGCCGGGAGCGTCGGCTCGATGAACGGCGGGGGCAGCACGTGCCCCCAGACCTCGACGCGGTCGAGGAGCGGCCGTAGCAGCTGGAAGAGGGCCCATCCGATGCCAGCACCGGCGAGCGCCGCGACGCCCGTCTCTGTCACGGCCACCAGGCGGGTCTGGCCGGGGGAGAGACCCAGCAGCCGAAGGTTGGCGAGCCGGCGGTCCCGCAGCTCTGCCGACAGACGGCCGACGGTGGCAGCCAGCACGAGAACCGGCAGCACGATGCTCAGCACCACTGCCAGGGCGAGCCAGAGGAAGCCGGGCTCGTTGTCGTAGCGTGCGCGGTCGACCAGGAGCTCGGCACGGGCCAGCGCGCAGACGGCGAGAAGGACCGTCGTACCAATGGCCGCGGCGAGCGCCACCAGAGCTGACCGCAGCCGCGCCGGACCTGCGCCCGCCCCCGTGAGGCGCAGGCCCAGCGCGACTGCGCCTCTCACCGGGCGACCTCGGACGCTGTCGTCGTGCGCCCGTCCTTCAGGACGACCAGCCGCTGCAGGTGCGAGGCGACGACGTTGTCGTGGGTGACCACCAGCAATGCTGCTCCGACGGCTTCGCTGAGAGTGACCATCGAGTCAAGGACGTTCTCCGACGCGACCGAGTCGAGCGAGCCCGTCGGCTCGTCCGCGAGTACGACGGCGGGCCGGTGCACGAGCGCTCGCGCCACGGCTGCTCGCTGCGCCTGGCCACCCGCGACGGCGCCGGCGCGCTGGTCTGCCACCGACGCCACGCCGAGCGGGTCGAGCAGCTCCATGGCCGCCGTGCGGGCCTCGCGCTTGCGGGTGCCGGTGAGGAGCAGCGGGAGCATGACGTTCTCGACGAGGGTCAGCTCCGGGACCAGGTCGCCGAACTGGAAGACGACGCCCATCCGCTGCAGGCGGGTCGCCGACCGGCGAGCCTCGGTCATGGTGTCGAGCCGGGTGCCCTCGAACGTGACTTCCCCGCTGTCCGGGACCACCACCCCGGCGAGGCAGTGCAGCAGCGTCGACTTGCCGGAGCCCGACGGACCCATCAGGGCCACGCGCTCCCCGGGAGCCAGCTCGAGCGATGCGCCGGCGAGGGCAGCGGTTGCTCCGTAGGACACGTACAGGTCCTGGCCGGCCAGCACGCTCATCGGGTCAGCGCCTCGCGTGCGGAGTCCAGCCGCTGGCCGGCCTCCTCGATCCAGCGCAGGTCGGCATCGAGGTGGGCCAGCTCGTAGGTGATCGCCAGCAGGTCGGCCTGGTCGGCCTGCCGGCGGGACTCGGTGAGCTCACGCATCCGAGCCAGGTGGGTCTCCCGCTGCGTGGCCAGCACGTCGGCTGCACTGCGCCCCGACATCAGTGCGACCGAGACCCGCGCGAACAGCGTGCTGGAGGAGAACTCGGCGGGCTGCTGCGGCTCGAAGACGAACTCGTCCACGACGGTGACCCCCTTCTTGGTGATGCGGTAGCGCTTGCGCTCGGGGCCTTCGCCGGACTCGACCTCGACGACCTCGGCCCAGCCCTGACGTTCGAAGCGAGCGAGCGAGGAGTAGACCTGGCCGAACGCGAGGGGCCGGGTGCGGGAGAAGCGCTCGTCGTACCGCTGCTTGAGGGTGTAGCCATGGGCTGGCTCCCGCTCGAGCAGGGCGAGGAGCGTTTGTGCGGTGCTCATGGACCGCACTATACACAGCGTGTATACGCAGAGTGAATAGATCCAGGAAAGGGACCCCGCCGGCACTGCGTACGGGGATCGGAGCGGATGACGGGAATCGAACCCGCGTAGCCAGTTTGGAAGACTGGGGCTCTACCATTGAGCTACATCCGCGCGGCCGAATTGGCCGGTGCCATGGTGCCACAGCGCCGCCCGTGAGCACGATTCGGGGCGGAGGGGCTCTGTCAACTAGACTCCGCAAGGCTTAAGCCGCGGGGCGTAGCGTAGTGGCTAGCGCGCCTGCTTTGGGAGCAGGAGATCGCAGGTTCGAGTCCTGTCGCCCCGACGCACTGCATGTCATCCCAAGCTAGGAGAAAAGCACCATGAAGAGCGCCGTCGAGACTCTGAGCCCCACGCGGGCCAAGCTCACCGTCGAGGTGCCCTTCGAAGAGCTCAAGCCGAGCCTCGACGCGGCCTACAAGAAGATCGCGCAGCAGATCAACGTGCCCGGCTTCCGCAAGGGCAAGGTCCCGGCGGCCGTCATCGACCGGCAGATCGGCCGTGGCGCTGCCCTGGACGAGGCCATCAACGACGCGCTCCCGAAGTGGTACGTCCAGGCCCTGCAGGACAACGACCTGCAGCCGCTGGCCCAGCCGGAGATCGAGGTGACCAAGTTCGAGGACGGCGACGCGATCGAGTTCGTCGCCGAGGTCGACGTGCGTCCCGAGATCGCCCTGCCGGCCTACGACGGGCTCGAGGCCGAGGTCGAGGACGCTGTCGTGACCGACCAGGACGTCGAGGAGCAGCTCCAGGCCCTGCGCACCCGCTTCGGTGCGCTCAAGGACGTCGAGCGCGCCGCCGCCGACGGTGACTTCGTGGTCATCGACCTCAAGGCCACCAAGGACGGCGAGGTCGTCGACGGCGCCGAGGTCTCGGGCATGAGCTACCAGGTCGGACGCGGCGGCATGGTCGACGGGCTCGACGATGCCCTGGCCGACATGGGCGCCGGCGACACCAAGACCTTCACCTCCCGCCTGGTCGGGGGCGACCAGGCGGGTGACGACGTCGAGATCGAGGTCACGGTCACCGGTGTCAAGGAGCAGGAGCTGCCCGAGCTGGACGACGAGTTCGCCCAGATGGCGTCCGAGTTCGACACCGTCGAGGAGCTCACCGACGACGTCCGCTCGCGCCTGGGCAACGGCAAGCGCCTCGAGCAGGCGGCTGCCGCCCGTGACGCGGTGCTGGAGAAGCTGCTCGACCTGGTCGAGATCCCGCTGCCCGACAGCGTCGTGGCCGACGAGCTGCAGGCGCGCAAGGACAACATCCAGCAGCAGCTGATGTACGCCGGCATGACGATGCAGCAGTACCTCGACTCCGAGGAGCAGACCGAGGACGAGTTCGAGGCCGACCTCGAGAAGCGGGTCCGCGACGCGGTCGCCGCGCAGTTCGTGCTCGACGAGGTCGCCAAGAAGGAAGAGGTCGGCGTCGACCAGAACGAGCTCACCCAGGAGATGCTGCGCCGTGCCCAGCAGTCCGGGGAGAACCCGAACGACTACATCAAGCACATGATGGACCACAACCACATACCCGACATCGTGGCGGACATCGTGCGCGGCAAGGCGCTGGCCACCATCGTGGAGCAGGCGAAGGTCACCGACGCCTCTGGCAACGTGGTCGAGCTGAAGAACCTCCTGCCGGACGGCACGTTCGGCGAGCCGCAGGCCGAGAGCGCGCCGGCCGACGACGAGGCTCCGGCCGACGAGTCCTAAGGCACGGTCACGACGGCCCCGCCACCCTTCGGTGGCGGGGCCGTTCCCGTGATGGACGCCTCGTTGACCTACCGGCGGTATCCGGACCAGACTCCAAGGCATGGCACCCGGACCGGGCGTAGTCGACGCGCTGACCCTCGCCCCGCTGTACGGCGAGGAGGTGCTGCTGCACACCGCCCGTGACACCCACAAGGCGATCTCCGGGCGGGTCTTCAAGCTGCTCGGTCCCGCGGCCACACCGGTGCGCGTGATCCACGACGGCATCTCCACCAGCGTGTACGCCGGCCTCGGGCTCGGCCTGACCGCCGCGACGGCTGCCCTGAGGGCGACCGGCGGGGGAGGGCCCGCGCTCCCCGCCACCGTGCAGTCCGCGATCACCGGCATCGTCGGCGACCGACTCCGCGACGAAGCCCATGCCTTGCACTTCGACATGGCTCTGCGCATCCGCGGCGAGGACGTCCCCGTCGACCACGTGCACCTGTCTGCGGCGTACCCGACAGCGACCGGCGACGTCGTCGTCTTCCTGCACGGCCTCTGCGAGACCGAGACCTACTGGAACCGTGCCGAGGCGCCCACCTACGGCCAGACCCTTGCGATGCAGGGCTGGACCCCGGTCTACCTGCGCTACAACAGCGGTCTGTCGATCCGCGAGAACGGCGCCGCCCTGTCCAGCCTCCTCCAGTCGCTCACGGAGTCCTGGCCCGTCCCGGTACGCCGGATCACTCTCGTCGGGCACTCCATGGGCGGTCTCGTCGTTCGAGCGGCGGGTGCCATCGACGGCCCGCACGACTGGGCGGGGAAGGTGACCGACGTGGTCTTCCTGGGCACACCGCACCTCGGTGCACCGCTGGCCAAGCAGGCGATGTGGGGCGGCCGGGTGCTACGGGTGTTCCCCGAGTCGGCCGCGCTCGGCCGGATCATCGAGCACCGCTCCCTCGGCGTACGCGACCTCGAGGCCGTGTTCGACGCTCCGTCGCTTGACCACGCCCGCTACCGCGTCGTGACGGCCCAGATGAGGGGCGTCGCCGGGATGCTCCTCGGGGACCTGTTCGTCCTTCGCGCATCCGCGCAGGCGTTCGAGGGTGCCGACGCCGTACACCTGGCGGACACCCACCACTTCGGGCTGCTCAACCACCCCGACGTACACGCGAAGCTCAAGGAGTGGCTCTCATGACCGCAGACCGCGAGCTCAGGGCCGAGGTGACGGTGGGCGCATCGCCCGACAAGGTGTGGGCGATCCTGACCGACCTCAAGCAGATGCCCGACTGGAGCCCGGAGCTGGTCCGCATGCTCCCGCTCAAGACCGGCGGTCTGCGCGTCGGCCAGTGGTACCTCGGCATCAACCGGCGCAAGGCAGTGGTCTGGCCGACCCGGAGTGTCGTGGCTGAGGTCGACAGCGGTCGGTCCCTCGCCTGGGACACCAAGACGACCGGCGCGCGCTGGATCTTCGAGCTCACGCCCGAGGGTGACGGCACCCGCCTCGTGCAGCGCAGGCCCGTGCCCAAGAGGCTGACCGGGCTGGCCAAGGCCTTCGCCGCGGCCTTCCTGGGCGGCATCGGCGAGCACGCCGACGAGCTCGAGCAAGGCATGCGCCACACGCTCGAGGGCATCAAGGCGGCGGCCGAGCGACCCTGAGCGTCAGCCCTTGGTCGTCTCGGGGCCACGATGCTCGACGTGGCCCTCCTTGCCGCCGCTGTCGCGCTTGAAGAACGAGAAGGTCCCGTCAGTCTCGACCACCGCCAGCTCCACGTCTGCCAGGTCGCGGATGCCGTTCTCGCGGGCGGCTTCGTGGAGGTCGGCCATGGGGATCAGCTCGTCGGCCATCACGTCCCGGTCGACCTCGCCGTCGCGCACGATCACCTTGGCCGTGCCGGCGAGCACGCGGCGTGAGCCCGGCACGTGGTACATCAGCCACGCCATCACCAGCGAGAGCACCGCGAAGGTGCACACCGCGAGCGTGCCGGCGGTGAGCGAGTAGTCCTCCTGGAGCACGGTCTGGCCGATCAGGTCGCCCATCGTGACCAGCAGGATCAGGTCGAACGCCGACAGCTGCGCGATCTCCCTCTTGCCCGTGACACGGATGACCACCCACAGCAGCAGGAAGACGATCGCCGCGCGGATCACGGTGTCCATCAGGGTGCCAACCACATCGTGTAGTCGACCCGGACGACCTCGCGGCCGGCGACGAGCACTGCGACCCAGTAGTCCTGCGGTCCCAGCGAGAGTCCCGGGGACACCCGCGCGTCCAGGTGTACGTCGAGCCGGTCGCCGTCAGGAGGCTCGAACTCGTAGGTGAGCTCACCACCGGTGCGGGACTCCTTGTCGGGGTTGGGATACCAGTTCTGGAAGTCGAACCGCTCGAACACGTCCGGGTCGAGCGCGATCTCGACCGGCCCCTGGAAGGGCTCCGGGGCATCGACACTGAGCTCCAACGGGACCGGCTGCCCGGACCGGACGACGGAGCCGTAGGTGACCGTCAGCCCGTAGCCGTCGCTCCTGGCGACCGCGGTCCGCTCCCGTGGGCCGAGCAGCCCCAGCAGTCCCAGGGCAACGATGACCGTCAGCAGCGTGAACCCGGAGCGCCTGACCCACTTCCGGCGCTTGCTGGCCCTCGTGTCGCCCAGGTCGCTCCAGGTCGAGGATCCGGTGGATGTTGTCGTCACCCCGAGGTTGTTCCCCGTCAGCGCTCGGTCCACGCCCCCCGGCACGAGCGCGGGCTCCGTACGCCCGTGGCGAACAACACGGGACACCCCGTGGATCTGTCGCCCCCTACGGCTAGGGTCGGCATCGTGAACAGCCCTGAGATGAACGGCAATCTGCCGGCATACGGACTCGACGACAACGTCTACCAGCGCCTCCTGCGCGAGCGCATCGTCTTCCTCGGCTCCGAGGTGCGCGACCAGAACGCCAACGCGATCTGCGCCCAGATGCTGCTGCTCAACGCCGAGGACCCCGAGGCGGACATCTTCCTCTACATCAACAGCCCCGGCGGCTCGGTCGACGCCGGCATGGCGATCTACGACACGATGAACTACATCTCCAACGATGTCGCGACGGTCGGCATGGGCCTGGCCGCGTCGATGGGCCAGTTCCTCCTCTGCGCCGGCGCCAACGGCAAGCGCTATGCGCTCCCGCACGCGCGGATCATGATGCACCAGCCGTCCGGAGGCATGGGCGGTTCGGCCTCGGACATCAAGATCCAGGCGCAGCAGTCGCTGCACATCAAGAAGGTGCTCTTCGAGCTGATCAGCCAGCACACCGGCCAGCCCCTGCAGCAGGTCGAGCAGGACGCCGACCGCGACCGGTGGTTCACCTCGGAGCAGGCGCTGGAGTACGGGTTCATCGACAAGGTCGTGGCGAACGCCGGCCAGGTGGCCGACAGCGGGCGTCCCGCACGGGAGAAGTGAGGCAGCTGTGAACTACTACATCCCGCAGTGGGAAGAGCGCACGTCCTACGGCTTCCGCCGGATCGACCCCTACGCCAAGCTCTTCGAGGACCGCATCATCTTCCTCGGCACGCCGATCAGCGACGACATCGCCAACGCCGTGATGGCCCAGCTCCTCTGCCTGGAGTCGATGGACCCCGACCGCGACATCTCGATCTACATCAACAGCCCGGGCGGCTCGTTCACGGCGCTCACGGCGATCTACGACACGATGCGCTTCGTCAAGCCGCCGATCCAGACCGTGTGCCTTGGCCAGGCGGCCTCGGCGGCAGCGATCCTGCTCGCGGCCGGCACCCCCGGCAAGCGGCTGGCACTGCCCAACAGCCGCATCCTGATCCACCAGCCCTACACCGAGGGCTCCTACGGCCAGACCTCCGACATCGAGATCCAGGCCAACGAGATCCTGCGCATGCGAGAGCTGCTGGAGACGATGATCGCCGAGCACACCGGGAAGACGAAGGACGAGGTCAGCCGCGACATCGAGCGGGACAAGATCCTGACCGCGGATGCCGCGGTCGAGTACGGCCTCATCGACTCCATCCTGGAGTCGCGCAAGGACGCCGTTCCGGTCGCCTGACCGGCGTGGCGAGCACGGAGGGAGTCGTCGTGTCCCCATCCCAAACGCGGGCACGACGGGGTACCTTCAACGGGTAGAGAGTTTGGCCAGAGTCTGACCACGGCCGGCGGGTGCTCGCACCCGGCGGCCCGGATCGTGAGGAGACGTCGCCTGTGGCACGCATCGGTGACGGAGGCGACCTGCTGAAGTGCTCGTTCTGTGGGAAGAGCCAGAAGCAGGTCAAGAAGCTGATCGCCGGCCCCGGCGTCTACATCTGCGACGAGTGCATCGACCTCTGCAACGAGATCATCGAGGAGGAGCTCTCCGAGGGCACCGAAGTCGGTCTCGAGGAGCTGCCCAAGCCGCGCGAGATCTTCGAGTTCCTCAACTCCTACGTCATCGGCCAGGAGACCGCCAAGAAGTCCCTGGCCGTTGCTGTGTACAACCACTACAAGCGGGTCCAGGCGGGGGTCGGCGTCGCCAACCACCGGCATCGCGCCGAGGACGCCGTCGAGCTGGCCAAGTCCAACATCCTGGTCATCGGCCCGACCGGCTGCGGCAAGACCTATCTCGCCCAGACATTGGCGCGCATGCTCAACGTGCCGTTCGCGATCGCCGACGCCACCGCGCTGACCGAGGCCGGCTACGTCGGTGAGGACGTCGAGAACATCCTCCTCAAGCTGATCCAGGCCGCCGACTACGACGTCAAGAAGGCCGAGACCGGCATCATCTACATCGACGAGATCGACAAGGTCGCCCGCAAGGCGGAGAACCCGTCGATCACGCGCGACGTGTCCGGCGAGGGCGTCCAGCAGGCCCTGCTGAAGATCCTGGAGGGCACCACGGCGTCCGTACCTCCGCAGGGTGGTCGCAAGCACCCGCACCAGGAGTTCATCCAGATCGACACCACCAACATCCTCTTCATCGTGGGTGGTGCGTTCTCGGGCTTGGAGCACATCGTCGAGCAGCGCATCGGCAAGAAGACCCTCGGGTTCGGCGCGACGCTGCAGACCAAGTCCGAGCGCGACGAGGAGAAGCTCTTCTCGGAGGTCATGCCCGAGGACCTGCTGAAGTTCGGGCTGATCCCCGAGTTCATCGGCCGGCTGCCGGTCATCGCCACCGTCGACAAGCTCAACCGTGAGGCTCTCGTGCAGATCCTCACCGAGCCGCGCAACGCGCTGGTCAAGCAGTACCAGAAGCTCTTCGAGCTCGACGGCGTCGAGCTCGAGTTCACCGACGACGCCATCGACGCGGTCGCCGACCTCGCCATGATGCGGGGCACGGGCGCTCGCGGCCTCCGGGCGATCATCGAGGAGGTGCTCCTCCACGTGATGTACGACGTGCCGTCGCGGGAGGACGTCGCCAAGGTGGTCGTCAGCTCCGAGGTGGTCCGCGACAACGTCAACCCGACGCTGGTGCCGCGCCCCGAGGCCAAGAAGAAGAAGTCCGCCTGACCTTCAGCTGTGATGGTCTACACAGCCTTGTGACAATTCGGGCGACTTCCGGCAGCATGGTCGGTCGGGCGGCGTGGGGCCGCTCGCGGCACTGCCAGTCTCGGAACCAATCTGGGGGCCCCTTGTCACCGCGGATCGACCATCGCCCGCCGATCATCGCCTTCTTGTTCCTCGTCGTGCTCACCGTTGCGGTGATCGGCAGCACCGCTCGTGGCGTCGACGGCGTCGCGGCCGGCGGCCCGCTCGAGGTGAGCGCGCGGGCCAGCGGCGTGGCCAAGGCGGCCGAGCCCCGGGTGCGACAGCCCAGCCGCTCCGCCGTACGCCCAGCGGTCGAGCCACGCTCACGAGTCAAGGTGCGGCCGAGCCGCGGCCACGCACCCCGCGGCCACACCCGTCGCGCCGCCGCTCCGGCCGCGCAGGGTGACCAACGTCGACTCGCGCGACTGGTCCGGCACGACGCGAGGCTGCTACGTCACGAGTGGAAGCAGGCCCGGAAGGTGCTCCCGAGGCAGACCCGCTGACCCGAGGGATCCCCTTTGTGCACTGGACAGGCCGGTGGTCGGTGACGAGGCTGTAGCCATGCGATCTCGGCGCTCGCTCGGAAGCCTGTTGTCCTTGTCACTGGCCACGGTCGGCGCGGCGGTTGCCAGCCTGCCGGCCGGCGCTTCACCCATTCCGGTGGTGGCCACGCAGGCGACTGCTCCAGGGGCACCAGGAGCGCTGTCGCACTTCGACCTCGCCCGCAAGGACTGCCTCGGGACGGCGCGGAACACCGCCTCGAAGGTCTGGTACACGGTGGCCGGTGGCGTGTTGTCCGACGTCTACAGCCCCACGATCGACAACACGAACGTGGAGAAGCTCGAGTACGTCGTGACGGACGGGCAGACGTTCACCGACCTCCAGAGCCGCGACATGACCTACACCGTCCGGTCCACTGATCCCAGCGGCATGGTCTGCCGGGTCACCAGCACTCCGAGCAGCGGCCGGTACCAGCTGGTCAGCGACTACGTCACCGACCCGTCCCGGAACGCGGTCGTGATCTCGACCCGGCTGAAGCCTGCGAAGGGCACACCAGCCCAGGGGCTGAAGGTCTACGTCCGCTACGACGCCTCGATCAACGGCAACGGCGGCGGCGGGACGAGCAACGGCGGCCCCGACGACGCGGTCGTGGACCCGGCCACTACCGCCCTGGTCAGCTCCGACCTGAGCACCGTGACGAACGCGGCGAACCGGGACTACGCCGTCCCGCTGTACGGCGCCCTGCGCGCCGACAAGCCGTTCCTCGCGGCAAGCAGCGGCTACGCCGGCACCGCCAGTGACGGGTTGGCACAGCTCGACGCCGACCGCGCGCTCTCAACGCCCTACGACGTGGCGACGCAGGGCAACGTGGTGCAGACCGGGCAGCTGGATGTGGGGGCCGACAACGCCTTCACGCTGGCGCTCGGCTTCGCAACGTCGGCCGGTGAGGCGATCGACATCGCCGGGGCGTCCGCCGGCACGTCGTTCCAGCGCACCGCAGGCCGCTATCTGGCGACCTGGCGGGACTACGACAAGAGGCTGCTGTCGCCGCCGTCGAAGTTCCCGGGTCTCTCGTCGGCCGAGAACGGTCGGCTGCGCACGGCGTACTGGCTCTCGGCCAACGTGCTCAAGGCGAGCGAGGACAAGACGTTCCCCGGCGCCGTGGTCGCCTCCTTGGCCAGTCCCTGGGGGCAGGCGGTCAGCGCGGGGGACACGCCCGGAGGCGACGCGGTCTACTTCGGTTCCTACCGCGAGGTGTTCGCACGTGACCTCTACGAGTCGTTCACCGGGTTCCTGGCCAGCGGCGACCTGGCCACCGCACGGGCCAGCGTGCGGTTCCTCTTCGAGCGGCAGCAGCTGCCGGACGGACGCTTCCCACGCAACTCGCTGGTGAACGGTCAGCTCGCCCCAGACACTGGCGGCGACCAGCTGGACGAGTCGGCGTACCCGATCCTGATGGCCCTCCAGGCGGGACTGCAGAACGACGAGACGCTGTGGAACGACCACATCCGCAAGGCGGCCGACTTCGTGGTGTCCCACGGCCCCTCCTTCGGCTCCGAGAGGTGGGAGGAGCAGGGCGGCTACTCGCCGTCGACCATCGCGGCCGAGATCGCCGGGCTGGTCGCGGCCGGCCGGATCGCCGACGTCAACGGCGAACACGCGGCAGCCCGCGTCTACCGGGCCACCGCGGACCACTTCCAGCGCAGCATCAAGGGCTGGACGGTCACGACCACCGGGCCCTACGCGTCCGGCCGCTACTTCATCCGGCTCTCCAAGAACGGAGACCCCGACGAGGCGGTCACCTACGGCCTTGGCAACGGCGGCCCCGACGCGGACCAGCGGGCAGTCGTCGACGCCGGTTTCCTGGAGCTGACCCGGCTCGGCATCCTGCCGGCGACCGACGCCGACGTACAGGCCTCGCTCCCGGTGGTGGACGCGACGATCCGCCGTGAGACCGCGAGTGGTCCGGGCTTCTACCGCTACGGCACAGCCACCGACCCCGCCACGACGGCGGGCACGGAGGACGGCTACGGCGACTGCTACGAGCCCGACGCGACCACCTGCGCCCCGTCCGGGAAGCCATGGCCGACCGGCAACAGCGGGTCCGGGCACCTGTGGCCCGTGCTGAACGGCGAGCGGGCCGAGCAGCACCTGCAGACCGGTGAGAGGATCACGGCAGCCCGGCTGCTGCTCGGTATGCAGCGGTTCTCCTCCGGGATCGGGCTGGTGCCGGAGCAGAGCTGGGAGAACCCGGACCTCGCCGCGTCAGCCTTCGGCAGCGACCCGGCAACCGCATCCATCGGGTTCGTCAACGGACAGGCCGCGGGCTCCGCCTCGCCGCTGACCTGGGCGCAGGCCCAGCAGGTGCGGCTGACCCAGAGCATGGGGAGGTCGCGCCCGGTGGAGCAGCCCGCGATCGTGCGGCAGCGCTACCAGCCGACGCCACCGGCCGCCGCGACGGTCGACGTCACAGCGCCCGCTGACGGCGCTGTGGTGGACTCCGCGACCGTGGTCGTCACCGGGACCGCCAGCCCGGGGTCCACGGTCGACATCGCGTCCAGCCCGACCGACACCGGCGGGGCCACGTCGCTGGTGACCGTCGAAGCCGGCGCGGACGGCGCGTTCTCGGCCGAGGTGCCGAGCCCGTTCGGCACCTCGGTGATCACCGTCGCGGTGACCACCCCGGACGGCGCCACCGGATACGCCCGGCGCTCGGTGGTGTCGGAGTTCATCACCGGGACGACCGTGCTCGACGTGACCGACCCGTCCGGCGACGACGCAGGCCCGGGCACGTACGCCTATCCCACCGCCGCAGACTTCCATCCTGGGGCGTTCGACATCGAGCGGTTCCAGGTGATCGTCAGCGGCGACAGCGCGTACCTCCGAGTGCGCACCCGGGACCTCTCGCCGACGTTCGGCTCGCCGATGGGCGCCCAGCTGCTCGACGTCTTCGTGCACACGCCGGACTCCGCGCCCAGCTCCACCGCCCCGCCGTTCCCCTCCCGCAACTACAGCATCGCCGACGCCTCGGCCTGGAGCCGCCGGATCGAGGTGCAGGGCTTCGCCAGCCCGGTCTTCGTCGACGCTGCCGGGCAGTCGCTCGGCACCGTGTCGGTGCAGGCCAGCCAGGCCTCCCGCTACATCACGATGGTCGTGCCGCTCGCCGCGCTGGGCACCCCGGGACCGGGTTGGTCGTTCGCCGTGGTGCTGCACGGGCAGGACGGGTTCAGCGGTGACCAGGCTCGCGGGTTCGCGCCCACCCCTCAGCCGTTCCAGTTCGGCCTCTGCGCACCGGCCGTGGTCAGCCCGATCTGCGGGATCGACCCGGGCACCGCGCCGAAGGCGGTCGACGTGATCACCCCGCCAGGTGTCAGCCAGTCCGTCGAGCTCGACCCAACCCTGGGCCCGGTGCGCATCGAGGGAGTGCCCGTTCCCTGAACCGCAGGGAGATCAATGCCCACCGGTTCTCCGCGCCGTCGGCATAGGGTCGCGACATGAGCTCGCACGTGTCCCCGATAGCCCTGCCCGCAGCCGATGACTTCGTCGCGTGGCTGAACGAGCGCTGTGACGGTGACCTCGCCCGCGCGCGCGAGCTCGTGGCGGGGCTCAAGGCGGGGCCGCGCGACTCCCTGACAACTCTGCAGATGTGGAACGACGTGCACCTCGCGGTCAGCAACGTCTTCTCGCTGGCAACCCTCATGTCCAACGTGCACCCGGACGACGAGGTGCGCGGCTGCGGGGAGGAGCTCGAGCAGGAGGCTCAGCGGCTGCGGACCGAGATCGGCCTGGACCGCGAGCTGTACGACGTGCTGGCCGCTGTGGACACCGCCACCCTGGACGAACGCGCCCGCAGGGTCCTCTCGCTCTCTCTCCGCGACTTCAGGCGTGCCGGTGTCGACCGCGACGACGCGACACGGGAACGGCTGCAGGAGCTCTCGGACCTGATCACCACGACCGCCCAGGTCTTCGCCCGCCAGATCCGTGACGGCGTACGCACGGTGAGGTTCAAGCCCGACGAGCTCGAGGGCCTGCCGGCGGACTTCCTGGACGAGCACCCGCCGGGCGACGACGGGCTGGTCGCGCTCGACACGACGTACCCCGACTACGTGCCGGTGCGCACCTTCGCTGTCGACCGTGACGTACGGCGGCGCATGGCGACCGCGTTCCAGAACCGGGCCTGGCCGGAGAACGGTCCCGTGCTGCGTGAGCTCCTCGAGCTGCGCCGGGAGCAGGCCACGACGCTGGGCTACCCCGACTGGCCGGCGTACGAGGCCGAGGACAAGATGATCGCCGAGGGCACGGCGGTCGGAGAGTTCATCGACCGCATCGCCGACGTGGCGACCGATGCGGCCGAGCGCGACTTCGCCCGGCTGCTGGCCCGGCTGCGTGTCGACCATCCGGACGCGACGACCGCCGACGCGGCGGACTCGCTGTTCTACGAGGAGGTCATCCGTCGGGAGGAGTACGACGTCGACGCGCACGAGGTGCGCCAGTACTTCGACTTCACCAAGGTTCGTGCGGGCCTGCTGGAGGTGACCGGGCGCCTGTTCGACCTCGAGTACGTCGACGTACCCGACGCGCCGCGCTGGCACGACGACGTCGCGGTGTACGACGTGCACCGGGACGGGGAGCGGATCGGGCGCATCTTCCTCGACCTGCAGCCACGTGCTGGCAAGTACTCGCACGCAGCACAGTTCGACCTCGCGTTCGGGCTCCGCGACCGCCAGCTGGCCGAGGGTGTGCTGGTCTGCAACTTTCCGCGCGGGCTGCTGGGTCACGATGACGTGGTGACGCTCTTCCACGAGTTCGGGCACCTCTTGCACCATGTGCTGGCCGGCAGCCACGAGTGGATGCGCTTCTCCGGTGTCGCGACCGAGTGGGACTTCGTCGAGGCGCCGTCGCAGATGCTCGAGGAGTGGGCGTGGGACACCGACGTTCTCCGCACGTTTGCGACCAACGCCGAGGGCGCGCCGATCCCCTCGGACCTGGTCGCGCGGATGCGCCGGGCGGACGAGTTCGGCAAGGGCTACCTCGCCCGGACCCAGATGTTCTACGCGGCGATGTCCTACCGCTTCCACCGCGACCCACCCGAGGACCTCACAGGTGCCACGCTCGTCCTCCAGCGCGAGTACGACCTGTTCGCGCCCGTCCCGGACGCGCACTTCGCGACGGCCTTCGGGCACCTGGGCGACTACGCGTCCGGCTACTACACCTACATGTGGAGCCTGGTCATCGCCAAGGACCTCTTCTCCGCGTTCGACCGGGACGCGATGTTCGACCCCGCGATGGCGCACCGCTACCGCGACACCGTGCTGGCCCCGGGTGGCAGCAAGGACGCCGCCGACCTGGTGGCGGACTTCTTGGGGAGGCCGTACTCCTTCGACGCGTTCCGGGCGTGGTTGGCAACTGGTTGAGGGCGGGGTGGCGATGATGCGCTCCATCAAGGAGGCGCCCCCCGATCTCGTCGAACGGCTGCCAGCGGCCTGACCGGTTGACCCTCAGGCGTCCTCGGAGGGGACCAGCTCGGCGGTGACGGTGAGCTCGGGCTCGTCGGTGGGCTCGAAGGTGAGCTCGCCGGTGATCTTGCCGGCTGCCCTCAGGTCGTCGGCAGCCTGCTCGGCGTGCGCCAGGTCGGAGGCAGGGCCGGTGACCTGGGCGCGGCTGACCTCGGTCTTCATGGAGACCTTGGCCTGCGACTTCGCGCCGCGGATGCCGGCGAGGGTGGCGGCCACGGCGGGGAGCAGCGCGGGGTCGCCGCTCAGGCCGCCCAGCTCGGCGGCGGTGGGCCAGGGCGCGCGGTGCACCGATCCCTCCTGCCACCACGACCAGACCTCCTCGGTCACATACGGGAGGAACGGCGCCAGGAGCCGCAGCTGCACCTTGGTGGCCAGCGCGAGGGCGGCCTGGGCGGAGGTCGCCTCGGGACGGTCGGAGTAGGCGCGCTCCTTGACCAGCTCGAGGTAGTCGTCGCAGAACTCCCAGAATGTCTTCTCCGCGGCCTCGAGGGCGGCGGTGTAGTCGAAGGACTCGAACGACTCGGTGGCGCGGGCGACGGTGGCGAACAGGTCGACGAGCATCGCACGGTCGACCGCCTCGGTCACCAGCGCCGGGTCGGGGTCGGCCGCACCGAGCGAGAGCGCGAACTTCGACGCGTTCAGAACCTTCATCGCCAGCCGCCGGCCGACCTTCATCTGGGTCTCGTCGAACGGCGAGTCCACGCCCGGACGAGCCATGGCGGCACGCCAGCGGACTGCGTCGGAGCCGTACTTGTTGAGGATCTCGTCGGGTACGACGACGTTGCCCTTGGACTTGCTCATCTTCTTGCGGTCGGGGTCGACCACGAAACCGGAGATGGCCGCGTGGGACCACGGCACGACGCCGTTCTCGTGGTGGGCGCGCACGACCGACGAGAACAACCAGGTGCGGATGATCTCGTGGGCCTGCGGGCGCAGGTCCATCGGGAACGTCGCCGCGAACAGCTCGGGGTCGCGCTCCCAGCCGCAGACGATCTGCGGGGTGAGCGACGAGGTGGCCCAGGTGTCCATCACGTCGGGGTCGCCGATGAAGCCGCCGGGCTTGCCGCGCTGGTCCTCGTCGTAGCCGCCCGGCGCCTGCGCGGACGGGTCGACCGGCAGGTCGGCCTCGCCGGGCATGATCGGGTGGAGGTAGTCCGGCTCGCCGTCGGTGTCGAGCGGGTACCAGACCGGGAAGGGGATGCCGAAGAAGCGCTGCCGGGAGATGAGCCAGTCGCCGTTGAGCCCGCCGACCCAGTTGTCGTAGCGGTGCCGCATGTGCTCGGGCACCCAGGTGATCTCCGAGCCGCGCTCGATCAGCTCGTCGCGCAACGCCCCGTCGCGGCCACCGTTGCGGATGTACCACTGGCGCGTCGAGACGATCTCCAGCGGCTTGTCGCCCTTCTCGTAGAAGTTCGCCATGCGCTGGGTGGGCGTGGGCTCCCCGTCGAGGTCGCCGCTGTCACGCAGCAGCCGCACCATCGCCTCGCGCGCGCTGAAGGTGGTCTTGCCCGCCAGCTCGTCGTACGGCGTGGTGTCGACCAGCCACTCCGGGGTCTCCCGGTGCAGGCGACCGTCGCGGCCGACGATCGTGCGGACCGGGAGGTCGAGCTCGCGCCACCACGTGACGTCGGTCAGGTCGCCGAACGTGCAGCACATGGCGATGCCGGCGCCCTTGTCGGGCTCGGCGCTCTCGTGGGCCACGACCGGGATCTCGACACCGAAGATCGGCGAGGTGACGGTGGTGCCGAAGAGGGGCTGGTAGCGCTCGTCGTCGGGGTGCGCGATCAGCGCGACGACCGCGGCGATCAGCTCCGGGCGCGTGGTCTCGATGTGGACCGGCCGGCCGTCAGGGCGATGGAAGGCGACGCGGTGGTAGTGGCCGGGGTACTCCCGGGCCTCGAGCTCGGCCTGCGCGACCGCGGTCTGGAAGGTGACGTCCCACAGGGTCGGAGCCTCTTGCAGGTAGGCCTCGCCGCGGGCGAAGTTGCGCAGGAACGCCCGCTGCGATGCGATCCGGGAGTCGCGACCGATGGTGGTGTAGGTCTGGTCCCAGTCGACGGAGAGGCCGAGGTGGCGCCACAGCTGCTCGAAGGCCTTCTCGTCCTCGACGACCAGGGACTCGCACAGCTCGATGAAGTTCTGCCGGCTGATCGGGATCTGCTTCTTCGGGTCCGGCTTCTCCGGTGCCACGAACGACTCGTCGTAGGGAAGCGACGGGTCGCAGCGCACGCCGAAGTAGTTCTGCACTCGGCGCTCGGTGGGCAGTCCGTTGTCGTCCCAGCCCATCGGGTAGTAGACCTCCTTGCCCGCCATGCGCTGGTAGCGCGCCACCAGGTCGGTGTGGGTGTAGGAGAAGACGTGACCCACGTGCAGCGAGCCGCTGACCGTCGGAGGAGGGGTGTCGATGGAGAAGACCTGCTCGCGTGACTTGGAGCGGTCGAACGCGTAGGTGCCCTGCTGCTTCCAGATCTCGCCCCACTTGACCTCC
The DNA here is from genome assembly GCA_963765905.1 of uncultured Actinomycetota bacterium. Classification (GTDB taxonomy): domain Bacteria; phylum Actinomycetota; class Actinomycetes; order Propionibacteriales; family Nocardioidaceae; genus SSC3. The sequence continues at coordinate 189,131 of CAVXXY010000006.1, read as the reverse complement.
AGGCCCTCGAGCGCAGGCTTGTCCGGTACGACGACGCCGGCGGGCGTCGACGCGGGCATGGCTGTGCTCTGGAGGTTCTCCGTCATGGGCCGAATCCTACGGAAGGGCCCTGCGTGGTCGCGACGCGGTTGTCAGGAGCGGACGTGCCTCACGACCCGATCTGCTTGCGGCTGACCCGGCGCAGCCGCGACCGCTGCGTCTGGTCGAGCATGAGGTAGCCGGCCACGGGCAGGCCGACCACGACCAGCACGACGGCCCAGAACGGCACGCCGACGAGAGCGAGCACCACGCCGAGGGCGAGGACTGCGAGGACGATCTTGGCTGCAGGTGACATGCGGCAAGTATCTCCCCACCGCCCAACTCCCTGGGTTCCGTAGACTCGCTGCGCGATGACAGACACTTCCCCCACGTACGCCGAGGTCGAGGCTGCGCTCCTGGCGCGCTGGCCCGAGTCCAAGCTCGAGCCGAGCCTGGACCGCATCCGGGCCCTGACCGAGCTCCTGGGTGACCCGCAGCGCGCCTACCCGGTGGTCCACCTCACCGGCACCAACGGCAAGACCTCGACGAGCCGCATGATCGACAGGCTCGTCTCCGCGCGGGGCCTTCGCACGGGTCGCTTCACCAGCCCGCACGTGGAGTCGATGACCGAGCGCATCTCCGTCGACGGCGAGCCGTTGAGCGAGGAGGCCTTCGTCCAGGCCTACCTCGACGTGGTCCCCTTCGCCGAGATCGTCGATGCGCAGCAGGAGCACCCGCTGTCGTTCTTCGAGACCGTGGTGGGCATGGCCTACGCCGCCTTCGCCGACGCCCCCGTCGACGCCGCCGTCGTCGAGGTGGGCATGGGCGGTTCCTGGGACGCCACCAACGTGGTCGACGGGACGGTCGCGGTCATCACGCCGATCGCGGTCGACCATGCGCGCTACCTGGGCGACCGGCCGGAGGACATCGCGATCGAGAAGGCCGGGATCATCAAGCCCGGTGCCACCGTCGTCGTCGCCGAGCAGCGCGACGGGGTGATGGCGGTGATCGCCGAGCGCGCGCGTGAGGTGGGCGCGACCGTCGTACGCGAAGGTGTCGACTTCGGCGTCGTCACGCGGCTGCCGGCTGTCGGCGGCCAGGTCATGTCGCTGCGCGGTCTCCGCGGGGAGTACGACGAGCTGTTCCTGCCGCTCTACGGCGCTCACCAGGCCCAGAACGCCGCTCTCGCCCTCGCAGCCGTCGAGGCGCTGGCCGGCGACGAGCCGCTGGCCGACGACCTGGTGCGGGAGGCCTTCGCCGAGATGACCAGCCCCGGCCGGCTCGAGGTGATCCGTCGCGGCCCGACGATCCTGCTCGACGCCGCGCACAACCCGCACGGTGCCGCCGCGGCCGTCGAGGCGATCCGCGACTCCTTCACGTTCGACCCCCTCGTCGGCGTGGTCGGGGTGATGGCCGACAAGGACGTCGAGGGGCTGCTCGCAGAGCTCGAGCCGGTGCTCAGCGAGATCGTCTGCACTCAGAACTCGACCGACCGCTCGCTGCGGGCCGCCGACCTGGCCGAGGTCGCCGCGGACATCTTCGGCGAGCACCGCGTGCGCGTGGCCGACCGTCTGGACGACGCCATCGAGGTGGCGGTGACCCTGGCCGAGACCGGCGGGTCCCTGGGCGAGTCGATCGGCTCGGGTGGGGTGCTGGTCACCGGCTCGGTCATCACCGTCGGCGAGGCTCGGGTCCTGCTCAAGCGGACGAAGGCATGAGATCCCTCCAGCGCTCCATGTGCGCGGCGATCCTGAGCCTGGAGGCAGTGGTCCTGGGACTCACCACGCCGGTGATGATCAGCATCACCGACGTGGACTGGAAGGTCGCGGTCGCCGTCGGCTGCGGACTCGCCGTGGCGTGCATCCTGGTCGCGGGCATGCTGCGCCGGCCGTCGGCCTACGCGCTCGGCTGGGCCATCCAGGTCGCCGCCATCGGACTCGGCGTCCTGGTCCCGGTGATGTTCGGGCTCGGCGCGGTCTTCCTCGCGCTGTGGTGGGCGGCCTACGCCGTCGGCGCGAAGATCGACCGCGAGAAGGCCGGCCTCGCCATGGGACCGGATCACCCACCCGCGGCGTAGCCGCAAAACAAGAACTGGGGACTCAGCCCGGCACTACCCGCACCGCGGAGCCGGTGAGCAGCAGCGGACTGCTGTCGGGAGTGGGACCGGCGTGGCGCCTTGGTTTCCGGAGCTGTGACCGCGCTGCGGTCCACCCGCGGCGTAGCCGCAAAACAAGAACTGGGGACTCAGCCCGGCACTACCTGCACCGCGGAGCCGGTGAGCAGCAGCGGACTGCTGTCGGGAGCGGGACCGGCGTGGAGCCCTGGTTTCCGGAGCTGTGACCGCTTTTCGGGAGCTGTGACCGCGCTGCGGTCACCCGCGGCGTAGCCGCAAAACAAGAACTGGGGACTCAGCCCGGCACTACCCGCACCGCGGAGCCGGTGAGCAGCAGCGGACTGCTGTCGGGAGCGGGACCGGCGTGGAGCCCTGGTTTCCGGAGCTGTGACCGCGCTGCGGTCACCCGCGGCGTAGCCGCAAAACAAGAACTGGGGACTCAGCCCGGCACTACCCGCACCGCGGAGCCGGTGAGCAGCAGCGGACTGCTGTCGGACCCGAAACGGCGTGGAGCCCTGGTTTCCGGAGCTGTGACCGCAGCGCGGTCACAGCTCCGGAAACCAGATCTTGATCTCGCGCTCGGCGGACTCGGGGGAGTCCGAGCCGTGCACGAGGTTCTCGCGGTTGGACAGCGAGAGGTCGCCGCGGATCGTGCCGGGAGCAGCCTTGCGACCGTCGGTGGCGCCGTTGATGGCGCGCACGACCTCGATCGCCTCGTCGCCCTCGAGCACCAGCGCCACGAGAGGTCCGCTGGTGACGAAGTCGCGCAGGGGAGGGTAGAAGTCGCGCTCGACGTGCTCGGCGTAGTGCTCGTCGGCCTTGGCGGCGTCGATGTGTCGCTGCTCGAGCGCGACGATCGAGAGTCCCTTGTCCTCGAAACGGCTCAGGATGGCACCGACCAGACCCCGTCGGACGGCGTCGGGCTTGAGCAGGACAAGAGTGCGCTGAGACATGGCGGCAGCCTAGCGGGGCGTGTCGTCGTGGGATCGACACCCCCGACACCTAGCCTGGAGTGACACCTGTGACACAAGTGACGGACGGGCATTCATGGTGAACAACCTCGTCGGACGGGACATGGCCGTCGACCTGGGTACGGCGAACACGCTCGTGTACGTCCGCGGCAAGGGGGTCCTTCTCGACGAGCCGAGCGTCGTCGCGCTCAACTCGACCACGGGCGAGATCCTGGCCGTCGGCCACGAGGCCAAGCGGATGATCGGCCGCACTCCCGACAGCATCACCGCGATCCGGCCGCTCAAGGACGGCGTGATCGCCGACTTCGACTCGACCGAGCAGATGCTGCGGTACTTCATCCGGCAGGTGCACCGCCGGCGCTACTTCGCCAAGCCGCGCCTGGTCATCTGCGTGCCGAGCGGCATCACCGCGGTCGAGCAGCGAGCGGTCAAGGAGGCCGGCTACCAGGCGGGCGCCCGCCGCGTGTACATCGTCGAGGAGCCCATGGCCGCCGCCATCGGTGCCGGCCTGCCGGTGCACGAGGCGACGGGCAACATGGTCGTCGACGTGGGTGGCGGCACCACCGAGGTCGCCGTCATCTCCCTCGGCGGCATCGTCACCAGCCTGAGCATCCGCACTGCCGGCGACGACCTCGACCAGTCGATCATCGCCTGGATGAAGAAGGAGTACTCCCTCCTGCTCGGCGAGCGCACCGCCGAGGAGATCAAGATGACGCTGGGCTCCGCGTTCCCGCTGCCCAGCGAGCCCGAGGCCGAGATCCGTGGCCGCGACCTGGTCTCCGGCCTGCCCAAGACCGTGGTGGTCTCCAGCGCCGAGGTCCGCCAGGCGCTCGAGGAGCCGCTCCACGCGATCGTCGACGCGGTCCGCTCCACCCTCGACCAGACGCCCCCCGAGCTCGCCGGCGACATCATGGACCGCGGGCTGGTGCTGACCGGTGGTGGGGCGCTGCTGCGCGGTCTCGACGAGCGCATCCGCCACGAGACCGGCATGCCCGTACACGTGGCCGACGACCCGCTGCACTCGGTCGCGATGGGCGCGGGCAAGTGCGTGGAGGAGTTCGAGGCGCTGCAGCAGGTGCTGGTCTCGGAGCCCAGGCGGCGCTGATGGCGATGAGGGACAGCCAGCGGCGGCCGTCGCGCAGCGTGCTCGTGCTGCTGCTGCTCGCGTGCGCGACGCTGATCACCCTGGACCTGCGTGGCGGCGCGGACTCCCCGCTCGAGCCGGCAAGGTCTGTCGTCGGGGACGTCGTCGGCCCGGTCGAGGAGGCCACCGCGACCGCCGTCCGCCCGTTCCGCGAGGTGCCTGGCTTCTTCCGATCCAACAAGGGACTTCGCGACGATCTCGCGCGGCTGGAGGCGGAGAACTCCAACCTGCGCAGCAGCCTGGCCACGACTTCGCTGGTCCGCAACCGCGCGTTCGAGCTCGACGGGCTGCTCGACACCAGCAAGGAGACCGGCTTCGCGCTGCTCCCAGCACGCGTGGTCGGCATGGGCGCGGCTCAGGCGTTCTCCCGCACGGTCACCATCGACAAGGGCACCTCGTCCGGCCTCCGTCCCGACATGACCGTGCTCAACCACGACGGGTTGGTCGGACGTGTGCTCCGCGCCGACCGCAGCACCGCCACTGTCCTGCTGGTCGTCGACCAGGACTCCGTCGTAGGAGGTCGCCTCGGCAGCAGCATGGAGGTGGGATTCCTGCGCGGCAAGGGAGATGTGGGCGACGACGGCCGGCTCGTCCTCGATCTGGTCGACAACTCGGCCACGCCCGGCGAGGGCGACGTCGTCACCACCTGGGGCAGCAAGAGCGGCGCGCCGTACGTCGCGGGCATCCCGATCGGCACCGTCGAGGCCGTCTACTCCAGCCCCCGTCAGCTCGCCAAGCAGGCCGTGATCAGGCCGCTGGTCGACTTCTCCGCGCTCGACCTGGTCGGTGTCGTCGTCAACGACGACGCCAAGGGCGCTGTCATCAAAGCCGGTGAGCTGCCGTGATGGGTGCTGCCCGAGCCCTGGTGTTCACGGGGCTGCTGCTGGTCGCGGTCGTGCTTCAGGTGACGTTCTTCCCCAGCCTCGCCTACGACGGCGTCGTACCCAACCTCGTGCTGCTCGTCGTGGTCGCTGCGGCTCTCACCCGTGGACCTGAGCTTGCGATGACACTCGGGTTCTTCGGGGGAGTGCTGGTCGACCTGGCGCCCCCGGCCGACCATGCCGCCGGTCGCTGGGCGCTCGCGCTGGTCGTCGCCGGCTATCTCGCCGGCCGGGTGCGCCAGGACGCCGGCCAGTCCGCGCTGGCGTCGATCGCCACTGTCGCCGCTACCTCGTTCGTGGCCACCAGTCTCTTCGCGTTCAGCGGGCTGGTGCTGCAGGACGACTCGGTCGGCGTCGGGCAGGCCCTGCAGGTCATCCCGGTCGGCGTCGCGTACGACGTGCTCCTGACTCCGTTCGTGCTGCCCCTCGTGATGCGGATCTTCCGCCGCACCGAGCCCCACGAGGCAGCGTACGCATGAGCACCCCACGAAACCGCTCGCTTCGCTCACGCTTTCGCAGGGACCCCGCATGACGGTCCTGCTCGGGGGTCGGCGGGACAACAAGGGGCTGCTCCGCCTGGTCGTGCTCCAGGTCCTGGTGCTGTCGCTGTTCGCCACGCTCTTCGCGAGGCTGTGGTACCTCCAGGTGTTCGCCGGTGACAGCTACCAGGCCAAGGCCGAGTCGCAGTCCGTGCGCGAGATCGTGCAGCAGCCGGCGCGCGGCCTGATCGTGGACGACATGGGCCGGCCTCTGGTGGCCAACCGCACCTCGTGGGTCGTGACCGTCGACCGCACCATGCTGCACAAGATGGAGCCCGACGTGCAGGAGCAGCTGCTGCGCCGGATCGCCACGGCGACCAAGCAGCGATACCGAGACGTCAAGGCCCGCACGCTGCTGTGCGGCGAGCCCGAGTCCAAGCGTGGAGTGTGCTGGAACGGCTCGCCCTACCAGCCGGTCCCGGTCGCCCGTGACGTCCGCCAGCAGACGGCGGTCTCGATCATGGAGCAGGGGGAGGACTTCCCGGCCGTGCTGGTGCAGGCCGAGAACGTCCGGGCCTACCCCTCGCCCTACGGCATCAACGCCGCGCACCTGCTCGGCTACCTGAGCCCTATCACCGAGGCCGAGCTCGACCAGGCCGAGTCCGACGCCGACACGTCCGTGCACGGCGCCTCGGTGGTCGGCCGGGCGGGCGTGGAGAAGCGTTACGACCGCTACCTGCGGGGCTACCCCGGCTACAAGAAGGTGGCCGTCGACTCGATGGGCCGGGTGCTCGGTGACTCGGGCGAGGTGACCGGCCGGGTCGGCGACACGCTGGTGACCAGCATCGACGCCCGCGTGCAGGCCGTCGTGGAGCGCCAGCTCGAGGAGGCCATCCGGGTCGCGCGACAGACCCGCGACACCGTCACCAAGCGCAACTTCGTCGCCGACTCCGGTGCGGCGGTGGTGCTCGACGTGAAGACAGGTCGCGTGGTCGCGATGGCGAGCCAGCCGACCTACGACCCAGGTGTGTGGGTCGGCGGCATCACCGACCGGCAGCTGAGCCGGCTCTACAGCAAGAAGGCCGGCACTCCGTTGTTGTCGCGCGCGACCCAGGGCCAGTTCGCGCCGGGCTCGACGTGGAAGCCGTTCATGACCGCGGGTGCGCTGAGCAACGGCTTCAGCCAGGCCACCTCCCTCGCCTGCTCGTCGGCCTTCCGGGTCGGCAACCGCGACTTCAAGAACTACGAGTCCGGTGCCTACGGGATGATCGGCTTCGCCAAGGCTCTCGAGGTCTCCTGCAACACCTTCTTCTACCGCGTCGGCTTCCACTTCTGGCAGAAGCACGGCACCGACGTCGCCGACGTGAACGCCAAGGACCCGCTCGTCTCGCAGGCCAAGGCGTTCGGCTTCGGCAAGGAGACCGGCATCGACATCCCCGGCGAGGCGAGCGGTCGCATCGCCGACCGCAAGTGGAAGCGCGCGTACTTCGAGTCCAACCGCGACTACTACTGCAAGCTCGGCAAGAAGCCCGGCAACGACTTCATCCACCGCTTCGCGCGTGAGTTCTGCATCGAGGGCTTCGCCTACCGAGCCGGTGACGCGGTGAACTTCGCGATCGGACAGGGCGACACCATCGTCACGCCGCTGCAGCTCGCTCGCGCCTACTCCGCGATCGCCAACGGCGGCACCCTCTACGAGCCGCGCGTCGGCAAGGCGGTCGTCGACCCGAGCGGCAAGCTGGTCCGCACGATCAAGCCGAAGGTGCAGGCAAGGGTGAAGGTCAAGCGGTCCGACCTTGCGTTCATCGACCGGGCCCTCCAGGGCGTCGCCCGCCAAGGCACGATGGCGTGGCGGCTGGTGGACTTCCCGCTCGACCGCGTGCAGATCCGTGCGAAGACGGGCTCGGCGGAGGTCTACGGCAAGCAGTCGACGTCGTGGGTCGCGTCCTACACCAAGGACTACGCCGTGGTGATGATGGTGTCCCAAGGTGGCACCGGCTCCGGCACGTCAGGCCCCTACATCCGCAAGATCTACGAGGCCCTGTACGGCGTGAAGGGCAACCGCGTCCTGCCCGCCGAGGCGGCCATCCCCGGGACGACTCCCCCGAAGGGGCTGCCGACCTTCGCCAAGGACGGCGAGATCCTGCCGCCTGCACCGACGAGGAGCAAGCGATGAGCTTGACCGCAGCGCGGCCGCGCAGCGTCCGGGTGGAGACCTCACTCACGCGCGTCCCGCGCCTGGACTGGCTGCTCCTGCTGGCCACGGCTGCACTCCTGGCCTACGGCGTACTGCTGGTCTGGTCGGCCACCGCTGACGGCGACGCGGGCACGTCGTACCTGAAGAAGCAGCTGGTCAACGCCGCGATCGGCATCGTGCTCGCGCTGCTGGTCGCCTCCACCGACCACCGCTGGGTGCGCATCCTGACCCCGCTGGTCTACGTCGCGTCGCTGGTGGGGCTGCTGCTCGTCCTGGTGATGGGGAGCACCGTCAACGGCTCGCGCTCGTGGATCTTCGTCGGCCCGCTGTCGATCCAGCCCGCCGAGTTCGCCAAGCTCGCGGTGATCGTGGGCATGGCCCTGGTCGTCGCCGAGCGCGCCGAGGGGCGGCGCGGCCGAGTAGGGCACCTCGACGTCGTGGGCATGCTGGCGGTGGCCGCGCTGCCCGCCGCCCTGATCCTCCTGCAGCCCGACCTGGGCACGATGCTCGTGCTCTCGGCCACCGTCTTCGGCGTGATCGCCGTGTCGGGCGCGCCTCGGCGCTGGCTGGTCGGCCTGTTCGTAGGCGCCATCGCTGCTGCCACCGCCGTGGTGAGGCTCGGGATCCTGAAGGACTACCAGATCGACAGGTTCATGGCCTTCACCAACCCTGGGCTCGACCCGCGCGGCGCCGGCTACAACACCGAGCAGGCTCGCATCGCGATCGGCAACGGCGGGGTCTTCGGGCAAGGACTGTTCGACGGCTCGCAGACGAGGTCCGGCTTCGTCCCCGAGCAGCACACCGACTTCATCTTCACCGTCGCGGGCGAGGAGCTCGGCCTGGTCGGTGCCGGGCTTCTCATCGCACTGCTTGGCGTGGTGCTGTGGCGGGCGCTGGTGATCGCGCACCAGGCCCCTGACCTCTTCGGCCGGATCGCGGCCGCCGGCATCGCGTGCTGGCTCGGCTTCCAGGCCTTCCAGAACATCGGGATGTGCCTGGGCATCATGCCGGTGACCGGCGTACCCCTGCCGCTGGTGTCCTACGGTGGCTCGTCGATGTTCGCGACTCTGATCGCCGTCGGCCTGCTGCAGAACATCCACCTGCGCACCGAGCGCTCGGGCCTCGGCGTCGCACGCTCACGCCTGGTGCGCTCGCGCTTCTGACCGAGGAGATGTCGTGCCGCAGGTTCCGGGAGACCCCACCGCCGTCGTCTGGTCGCTCGACCAGCTGCTGGGCGGACGCACCCTCGAGTCTGTCGCCGGCCGCAGCGGTCCGGTCTCCGTCACGACCGAGCCCTACCACTTCGGCTCGCCCGCTACCGGAGGGCTGGTCCAGGTCCATGGCGAAGGCTGGTCGGCGTTCGTCAAGGTCCTCCACCACCTCCGCCACTGGCCGCTGATCACCGAGCTCCCGCCGCCGTTCGCCGAGGAGATGATGGAGCAGTTCCCGTGGCGCGAGGAGGTCGAGCTCTGGAACCCGGCGCGCGTGTCCCGTCTGCCCGACGGCCTCCGCGTCCCGGAGCTGTACGACGTGGTCGACCTCGGTGACGACCGCATCGCGGTCTGGATGGAGCTCGTCGACGCCCTCCCCGACGACTGGGAGCTGGCCGACTACGACCGGGCCGCGCGACTGCTGGGCACCTTCAACGCACGCATGGCCGATCCCGAGGTCGTCGACGCGTGTCCGCTGCCGCCCGACTTCGCGATGGAGAAGTGGGCCAACGTCGGGCTGCTGCGCGGGCTGGGGCCGTTGGAGGACGACGGCACGTGGAGCCATCCCTGGCTCGCCGGCGAGGTGGAGCTCCGGCGGCGGATGCGAGGCGCCGCGGGCCGGGTGCAGGAGCTGCTCGAGCGGTTGCGGCCTGTCGTCCACGGCATGCCGCACGGTGACGCGAGTCCGCAGAACCTCCTCCGCACCCGGGATCGTTCGGCCCTGGTGATGATCGACATCTCGTTCCAGGCGCCGGCCCCGCTGGGCAGCGACCTCGCCCAGCTGGTGGTGGGGCTCGCCCACGCGGGCATCGTCCCCGCGGACCGGCTGCCAGACGTCGAGGAGACAGTACTGGCCGCGTACGCCGAGGGAGTCGCCGCGGCAGGCGTCGCGCTGCCCGACACGGACCTGCGCGAGTCGTACGCCGCAACGCTGCTGATCCGAAGCGGGCTCACGTCACTGCCCTACGAGTGGCTCGACGACCCTGCGCAGCAGGCGGCGTTCGCCGGTCGGCTTCGCCTCACCGCGTTCATCCTGGGCTCGGCCGACCGGCTGCTGTGACTTCGCGGCCGCGCAGCACGACCTGACGGACCTCCCGCAGGCCCTCGAGGTCGCCCGACAGGTCACCGGCCACCACGACCAGATCCGCGTCGTAGCCGGGGCGGAGTCGTCCCTTGCTCCGGCCGTAGCCGCAGATCTCCGCCGCCGTCCGGGTCGAAGCGGTCAGCGAGCCGGACGGCCCCAGCACCCGGCCGAGCTCGATGATCGGGCTCGCGTTCGCGCCGTGAGCCTTCGGCGGGACGATGCCGGCGTCGGTGCCGCCGACGAAACGCACCCCGGCGCCGGCCATGCGGTGAAGCAGACTCATCCGCTTGGCGACCACCTCCTGCGCGGTGACGTTCGCCTGGGCCAGCATCTGCTTCATGTGCTGTGGGGCGTTGTCGAACATCTTGTCGTTGAGTCCGCCCATCGTCGGGCACACCAACGTGCCGCTCGCCGCGAGCGCCTCGAGCTGCTCGTCGGTGGCGACTCCGGAGTCGAACGCGGCGAGTCCAGGGTTCACCTCGTCGCCCAGCCTGGTCAGGTAGCTCGCGTGCTCGATGGTCTGCACCCCGAGAGGCAGCACCTGGTCGATCGCGCGTGCCGCGTGGGCGTGCGCCGCCACGGGAAGGCCGGCCGCGTGAGCGCCGTCGACGAGGAAGCGCAGGTCGTCGTCGCTGAACTGCGGGGCGAAGATGTCTGTGTTGGCGGTGGCCATGCCTCCACTGGTCATGATCTTGACGACGTCGACCCCACGCTCGACCCGCTCACGGATCGCGCGCTCCAGGTCCTGGCGTCCTTCGACCTCACCGCGCAGGTACCAGCAGTGTCCGCCGCGAGTCGTGATGGGCGGCCCGGAGGCGACTATCCAGGGCAGCCCGTCGTCCGCCGCTCGCTGCCGGTCACGCCGCTCGACCACGTTGAAGCCGCGGTCGCCCAGGTCCCGCACCATCGTGACCCCGGCTGCCAGGCTTCGCCGCAGCGCCTCGGTCACCACGTCGTCGACCTCCTGCTCGGAGTAGCCCTCGACGCGGTCGAGTGCCATCGGGCCGCTGTCGGTGACGAGGTGGACGTGGGTGTCGATGAGGCCCGGCAGGATCGTGGCGTCGGGGTGGTCGGTGACAGGGCAGTCGCCAGGCACGTCGAACGACGCCGGCTCGACGCCCGCGATGCGACCCCCGTCCACCAGGACGGTGGCGCCCTCGGCGAGGAAGCTCTCGCCGTCGAAGGCCCGGCCGGCGCGGATGGCGTACATGGTCCAGGAATAGTCGTCCGGGGGGCGTAAGGCAACCGTCACCTCGGGTCATGTCAACAGCCCCGGGCGCAGAGCAGCATGGATGCGTGGACGCCACCGTGCTCGAGGGCACCCTGGAGAGGACCCCGCTGGTCGACAACGACGGCAAGTCCGGGGCGACGCTGGAGCGCGTCGTACTGGCGGATGGCACTCGAGTGGTCGTCAAGCGATTCGACCCCGGCCAGGACCTGGTGATGCGGCTGACCGGCGACTCCCGGGGACGCGAGGTCGAGCTGTGGCAGCGCGGGCTGTTCGACAGGGTGCCCGTAGGGCACGCCGTGCTGGGTGGCTGGTTCGAGGACGGGTACGGCGTGCTGGTGATGCGCGACCTCGGCGACGCGCCGCTGCGATGGCACGACGTGCTGTCCGCCGAGCAGACCCGAGAGCTCCTGCGCGGGGTGGTCGCCCTCCACCGCGCGTTCACGGGCGGCCCGCCTGAGGGACTCGCTTCCCTGAGCGACGTCGTGGGCCTCTTCGAGCCTCGCCGGATGCGCCCGTACGCCGGAACCCCGCTGATCGACGTCGCGCTGCGGGGCTGGGAGCACTGGGCGGACGAGGTGCCGGGCGAGGTCGGGGAGCGTGTCCTCGCGTTGGCCCACGACACCGGCCCGCTGGCCGCCGCCCTGCAGGCGTGCACACCGACGATGGTCCACGGGGACCTGGCCACGGTGAACCTCGCCTTCGAGCCGTCAGGCCTCACCCTGATCGACTGGGGGATGGCCACGGCCGCTCCCGGCGCGCTCGACATCGGCCGGTTCCTGGCCGGATGCGCGCACGTCGTCAGCGGCACGCCCGACGAGTTCCTGGCCGCGTACCGTCAGGAGGCGGGGGAGGTGTACGACGAGCGGGCGACTCGGCTGGGCCTGCTCGCCGGCTTGGTGTGGCTTGGTTGGAACAAGGCGCTCGACGTGGTCGAGCACCCCGACCCCGCCGTACGAGCACGGGAGAAGGCGGCCCTGCCCTGGTGGCTGGACCGTGCACGCGAAGGACTCGAGGAGCTGGGCTGAACATGGATCTGACCGAACTTCACCGCCGTACCGTCGAGCACTGGGAGCACACACTTGACGGCGTCACCGCCGACCAGTGGAACCTGCGCACGCCCTGCACCGAGTGGGACGTGCGAGCGCTCGTCAAGCACGTCGTGGGCGAGGACCTCTGGACCCAGCCGCTGCTCTCGGGCATGACGGTCGCCGAGGTGGGGGACCGTTTCGACGGTGACGTGCTCGGAGACGACCCGATGGGCCGCGGTCATACGGCTGCCGCCGAGGCCGTCAGCGCGTCGGCGAAGCACCTGCCCGAACGTGGCATGGTCAGCGTCTCGTGGGGCCAGATCACGGCGGAGGAGTACGTCAGCCAGCTGGCCGCCGACCACCTGGTCCACGCCTGGGACCTCGCGGCAGCCACCGGTCAGGACCGGAGCATGGACCCCGAGCTCGTCGCCGATGTCGCCGCGTGGTTCGCACCCCAGGAGGAGATGATCCGGTCCGCCGGTGTCCTCGGCGCTCACCAGGATCTCTCGGGTGACCCGCAGACCGACCTCCTGGCCGGCTACGGCCGCAGGGCCGACTGGGAGGCCTGAGCAGCGTCGGGCTCGACGGTTAGTGCTCGGTGGGCGTATCGGCGTACCCTTTTATGTCCTTCCCCGAGCGCACGAGGTTCTCGCATGCCCACCCCCGAGTCTGTCTTCCCGAGGCTGGAGCCGCTGCTGCCCACGGTGCAGAAGCCGATCCAGTACGTCGGAGGCGAGCTCAACTCCACCCAGAAGCCGTGGGAGGACGCGGCCGGCAGGGAGATGGTCCGCTGGGCGCTGATGTACCCCGACGCCTACGAGGTCGGGCTGCCGAACCAGGGCGTGCAGATCCTCTACGAGGTGCTCAACGAGCGTGAAGGGACCCTGGCCGAGCGCACGTACTCGGTCTGGCCGGACATGGAGAAGGTGATGCGGGAGCACGGCATCCCGCAGTTCACCGTGGACTCCCACCTGCCGGTGCGTGAGTTCGACATCTTCGGGCTCTCGTTCTCGACCGAGCTCGGCTATACCAACCTGCTGACCGCCCTGGACCTCGCCGGCATCCCGCTGCACGCGGTCGACCGGGGCGACGACGACCCGATCGTGCTGGCCGGCGGTCACGCGGCGTTCAACCCCGAGCCGGTGGCCGACTTCCTCGACGCGGCCGTCCTGGGTGACGGCGAGGAGATCGTGCTGAAGATCTCCGACGTGGTCCGCGAGTGGAAGGGCGAGGGCCGCCCCGGTGGTCGCGACGAGCTGCTGCACCGCTTGGCGGTGAGCGGGAGCGTCTACGTCCCGAAGTTCTACGACGTGAGCTACCTGCCCGACGGCCGGATCCAGCGGATCGCTCCCAACCGGCCCGGCATCCCGTGGCGGATCACCAAGCACACGCTGATGGACCTCGACGCCTGGCCCTACCCGCGCAACCCGCTGGTGCCGCTGGCCGAGACGGTCCACGAGCGCTACTCGGTGGAGATCTTCCGCGGCTGCACCCGCGGCTGCCGGTTCTGCCAGGCAGGCATGATCACCCGGCCGGTGCGCGAGCGGTCGATCGAGACCATCGGCGCCATGGTCGACAACGGCATCCGCAAGTCCGGCTTCGAGGAGGTCGGGCTGCTGTCGCTGTCCAGCGCGGACCACACGGAGATCGGCGAGGTGGCCAAGGGCCTGGCCGACCGCTACGAGGGCACCAACGTCTCGCTGTCGCTGCCGAGCACCCGCGTCGACGCGTTCAACATCACCCTGGCCAACGAGTTCAGCCGCAACGGCCGGCGATCCGGCCTGACATTCGCGCCCGAGGGCGGGTCGGAGCGGATGCGCAAGGTGATCAACAAGATGGTCACCGAGGACGACCTGATCCGCACCGTCGCCACGGCGTACTCCCACGGCTGGCGGCAGGTGAAGCTCTACTTCATGTGCGGGCTCCCGACCGAGACGGACGAGGACGTCCTGGAGATCGCCGACCTCGCCAAGAAGGTCATCGCCAAGGGCCGCGAGGTCTCCGGGCACAACGACATCCGCTGCACCGTCTCGATCGGCGGGTTCGTGCCGAAGCCGCACACGCCGTTCCAGTGGGCCTCGCAGCTCGACTGGCAGACCACCGACGACCGGCTGAAGAAGCTCCGCGACGACGTGCGCGCCGACAAGCGCTTCGGCAAGGCCATCGGCTTCCGCTACCACGACGGGCGGCCCGGCATCATCGAGGGCCTGCTGTCGCGCGGCGACCGACGCGTCGGCCGGATCATCGAGGAGGTCTGGCGAGACGGCGGCCGCTTCGACGGCTGGAGCGAGCACTTCTCCTACGACCGCTGGCTGGAGGCCTCCGAGCGGGCGCTGGCCGGTACGCCGGTGGACCTGGACTGGTACACGGTCCGGGAGCGCGAGTACTCCGAGGTCCTGCCCTGGGACCACCTCGACTCCGGCCTGGACCGCGACTGGCTCTGGGAGGACTGGCAGGACGCCATCGACCCGGACTCCACCGTCGAGGTCGAGGACTGCCGCTGGACGCCCTGCTACGACTGTGGCGTGTGTCCGCAGATGGACACCGAGATCCAGATCGGGCCGACCGGCAAGACTCTCCTCCCGCTCTCGGTGGTCTGATGGCCGGCCGCGAGCAGCCGGAGCAGCAGGCGCCTCCGGTCCAGAAGCTCCGCCTGCGCTACGCCAAGCGCGGGCGGCTCCGCTTCACCAGCCACCGCGACTTCTCGCGCGCGTTCGAACGGGCACTGGTCCGTGCGGAGGTGCCGATGGCGTACTCCTCGGGCTTCCACCCGCACCCACGCATCTCCTACGCGAACGCCGCGCCCACTGGAGCGGCCAGCGAGGCGGAGTACGCCGAGATCGGGCTGCGTGAGCGCCGCGACCCCACAGAGATGCAACAGCGCCTCGACGAGGCGCTCCCTGCGGGTCTCGACGTGCTCGAGGTGGTGGTCTCCGGAGGGGGAGCGCTGTCCGACCGGCTGGAGGCCAGCCGGTGGCTCATCACCCTGCCCGACGTACCGCCGCAGGAGGCGTCCGGGGCGGTCGAGAAGTTCCTGGCGGCAGACGACGTGTTGGTCGAGCGCATGACCAAACGCGGCCTGCGTGAGTTCGACTGCCGCGCCGCGGTCGTGTCGCTGGTCCCGCAGGTGAACAGCGAGTGTGCGATACTCGACGTGGTCCTACGGCACGGCACCCCGGCCGTGAGACCCGACGACATCCTCGCCGGACTCCGCCTGACGGCCGGACTCCCCGGGACCGCCGCGGCTCTCTACCAGCGGCTTACCCAGGGTCCGCTCGACAGCGAGACCGGCATGGTGGGCGACCCATTGGCGCCCGACCGCGACACGGTGTGACCGGTGGTGACAGCTCCGGTATCTCCCCGCTGACCGCGGTCCTGCCAGCGGCTCGTCCCGTCGCCACCATGAAAGCTTGAGTCCGCTCGCCTGGTCGCGCGGACGACTTACACGCTCACCGTTCCGCCCTGGCGGCGCACGCGAGCGGCTAGGAGAGCACATGCTCGACCAAGACAACCCCGTTCTCGACACCGTCGACTCGCCGCAGGCAGCGGCAGAGGCGGCACCCCCCGAGGCCGCCGACGCTCCGCCGGCGAAGAAGGCGGCTGCGAAGAAGGTCGCTGCCAAGAAGGCTTCGGCCAAGAAGGCGGCCGCCAAGAAGGCGCCGGCGAAGAAGGCGGCCGCCAAGAAGGCCGCAGGGAGGACCGCGGAGGCCGCCGCCCCCGAGGGTGCTGCATCCGACCAGGTCGACGCGCCCGCCCCGGCCAAGAAGGCGCCTGCCAAGCGAGCGGCGAAGAAGACCGCCCCGAAGGCGGAGGCTGCGCCGGCCCACGCCCAGGGCGCGGAGTCGACCGACGGTGCCGAGGCCACGGTCCCCGGCGTTGCTCCGCTGTTCCAGGCGCCCGAGCCCGTCGTCACACCGGCGAAGAAGGCGGCTGCCAAGAAGACCGCCAAGAAGACGGCCGAGAAGACCACCGCCAAGAGAGCTGCCAAGAAGGCAGCCCCCGGGGCCGCGAAGCCGGCCGACTCCGAGGACACCGAGGCCGAGGAGACCCTGACCCGCGACTCCGACGACGGCGAAGCGGGCGAGGGCGGCGAGGCCGCGGCCCGTCGTCGCCGTCGCCGCGGCGGCCGTCGCCGCCGCAAGCCCGGCACCGGCGAGGGCGACGATGGTTCGGAGGAGTCCGACGAGCCCTCCGACGGCGACTCCGGCGAGCACGCCGACGGTGGTGGCTCGACCCGCCGCAGGCGCGTCCGCGCCCGCGCCGGGGAGCAGCGCGAGGGCTCCACAGATGATCCGGCGAACACCGTCACGAGGGTCCGGCAGGGCCGCTCGGGCGACGACGAGATCGCCGGGTTCACCGGTTCGACCCGGCTCGAGGCGAAGAAGCAGCGCCGCCGCGAGGGCCGTGAGGCCGGCAGGCGCCGCGCACCGATCATCAGCGAGGCCGAGTTCCTGGCCCGCCGCGAGGCAGTCGACCGGGTCATGGTCATCCGCCAGCGCGAGGACCTCACCCAGATCGCGGTGCTCGAGGACAACGTGCTCGTCGAGCACTACGTCGCCCGGGAGTCGCAGAACTCCCTGATCGGCAACGTCTACCTCGGCCGAGTGCAGAACGTCCTGCCCTCGATGGAGGCCGCCTTCATCGACATCGGCAAGGGCCGCAACGCGGTCCTGTACGCCGGTGAGGTCAACTGGGATGCGCTCGGCGCCAAGGACGGGTCGCAGCGAAAGATCGAGGCCGTGCTCAAGCCTGGCCAGGCCGTGCTGGTGCAGGTCACCAAGGACCCGGTCGGGCACAAGGGCGCCCGGCTCACCAGCCAGGTGAGCCTGCCCGGTCGCTTCCTGGTCTACGTGCCCGACGGCACGACCAGCGGCATCTCACGCAAGCTGCCCGACACCGAGCGCAACCGGCTCAAGACCCTGCTCAAGGAGATCGTCCCCGAGTCCGCCGGCGTGATCGTGCGCACGGCCGCCGAGGGCGCCTCGGAGGAGGAGCTGACCCGCGACGTCGAGCGGCTCACCGCCCGCTGGGACGACATCGCCACGAAGGTCGAGAGCGGCAACGCCCCGCAGCTGCTGTACGGCGAGCCCGATCTCACGCTCAAGGTCGTCCGGGACCTGTTCACCGAGGACTTCGCCAGGCTGGTGATCTCCGGCGACGAGGCCTGGGAGACGGTCAGCCAGTACGTCGAGCACGTGGCCCCCGACCTGGTGGAGCGGGTCGAGAGGCACACCTCCGACGACGGGCGCGACGCCTTCGCGGCACACCGCATCGACGAGCAGATCGCCAAGGGTCTGGACCGCAAGGTCTGGCTGCCCTCGGGTGGCTCGCTGATCATCGACCGCACCGAGGCGATGACCGTCGTCGACGTCAACACCGGCAAGTTCACCGGCTCCGGGGGCAACCTGGAGGAGACGGTCACCAAGAACAACCTCGAGGCCGCCGAGGAGATCGTCCGCCAGCTCCGCCTGCGCGACATCGGCGGCATCATCGTCGTGGACTTCATCGACATGGTGCTCGAGAGCAACCGCGACCTCGTGCTGCGCCGCCTGGTCGAGTGCCTGGGCCGCGACCGCACGCGCCACCAGGTCGCCGAGGTCACCTCGCTGGGTCTGGTGCAGATGACTCGCAAGCGGATCGGCACCGGCCTGCTGGAGGCCTTCAGCGAGACCTGCGACCACTGCCAGGGTCGCGGGCTGCTGGTCCACCACGACCCGGTCGAGCCGAAGAAGCGCACCGAGGAGGAGCCGCGCCGGTCGCGTCGCAACCGCGGCCGCGGCAAGGGCGGCGAGGAGAACGCCTCGGGCGGAGGCACGCCCGCCACGCCCCCGCGCCCGCCGTCACCGGCCGACATCGCGGCGATGCCGCGGCACGACGAGCCCACCGACGAGGCCCCCGACGAGCCCGGGGACGAGCCGGCCGACGAGCCCGGCGAGCAGCTGGAGCCCCAGGTCGACGAGGGCGAGGTCGCTCCCGTCGAGCAACCTGCCGACGAGCCGGCAGCCCAGGAGCAGCCCGTAGAGGAGCCGCCCGCCGAGGACGTGACGCCTGAGCCTGAGCCTGAGCCTGAGCCACGTCGTACCCGCGGCCCCCAAGGTCGTCACCTCGACGCGGCGGGTCAGCGCCCGGCGCGCAGCCGGCCCGCCGGTAGCCACGCCGGTCGCGGGGACGCAAGGCGCTTCCGAGGCGCAGACGCTGGACATCCCCGAGCTCGAGGCGCCGGAGCACGTCGCTCCCGCCCACGTCCCGATCAAGAAGAAGGGCGCCCGCAAACGCTAGCTTCATCGGCCGAGCGTGGCTTCGGCGGCAGGGGCAAGCGGCTCGCAGGCTCGCGAGGGCCCAACAGCCTCTCGCCACGCTGCCGGCTGCCCGACCGGGCCTCTGGCCACGCTGCCGGCCTGCCGCCGGCGGCGGCCGTTTTGACCGGCAGGAGGGTGATCCGTAGACTTGACCCTCGGTGCGCCTCGGCGCGCCCGCTGTCGCGTGTCGACGATCCCGCTCCCACCCAGATCCTGGGCCGTGTGCGCGGCAGAAGCGCGGCGACCAGAACTTAGTAGTCCGACGAATGAGAGTGAGTCCGCGGTGTACGCGATCGTGCGCAGTGGCGCCATCCAGCAGAAGGTGTCTGTTGGCGACGTCATCGAGATCGACAAGGTGTCCAACCAGGTCGGTGAGTCCGTCACGCTTCCCGTGCTGCTCCTCGTCGACGGCGACAACGTGACCTCTGAGGCCGGCAAGCTGGCCAAGGCCTCGGTGACCGCCGAGATCCTCGGTGCCACCAAGGGCCCGAAGATCACGATCCTGAAGTACAAGAACAAGACCGGCTACCGCAAGCGCCAGGGTCACCGCCAGAAGTACACCCAGGTCAAGGTCACCGACATCAAGGCCTGAGCCGCACCGCTCACAGACTCTTCGAAGAAGGACTGAACCATGGCACACAAGAAGGGCGCAGCCTCGACCAAGAACGGTCGGGACTCGAACTCTCAGCGTCTGGGCGTCAAGCGCTACGGCGGCCAGCTGGTCAACGCCGGCGAGATCATCGTCCGCCAGCGTGGCACCCACTTCCACCCGGGCTCGGGCGTCGGTCGCGGTGGCGACGACACCCTGTTCGCGCTGGTGGCCGGCAACGTGGAGTTCGGCACCAAGCGTGGCCGCCGCGTCATCAACGTCGTCCCGACCGCTGAGTGAGCTCAGCCGGTTAGCTGTTTCTTTCGAGAGGCGTCCCGCTGAGTGAGCGGGGCGCCTCTTGGCTTTCCCACCAGATCGACCGCCGGATCCCAACCCGAGGAGTACGCCGTGGCCGTCCCCACCTTCGTGGACCGGGTGACCTTGCAGGTCATCGCCGGTCGCGGTGGCAACGGTGTGGCCAGCGTCCACCGGGAGAAGTTCAAGCCGCTGGGCGGCCCTGACGGCGGCAACGGCGGTCCGGGCGGCAGCGTGATCCTGCGGGTCGACCCCGACATCACCACCTTGGTCGACTACCACCTCGGGTCCGTGCGCAAGGCCGAGCACGGCGGGCACGGAGCCGGCAGCCACAAGAACGGCGCACACGGTTCCGACCTGGTGCTGCCGGTCCCCGACGGCACGGTCGTCTCCGACGCCAACGGCACGGTCCTGGCCGACCTGGTCGGCGTGGGGACCGAGGTCGTCGTGGCCGAGGGTGGCCGTGGCGGGCTGGGCAACGCGGCGCTGGCGAGCTCCAAGCGCAAGGCCCCCGGCTTCGCACTGCTGGGGGAGCCCGGCGAGGACCGCGAGATCGTCCTCGAGCTCAAGGTCGTGGCCGACATCGGGCTGGTCGGCTTCCCGAGCGCCGGCAAGTCGAGCCTGATCGCGGCGATCAGCAGGGCCCGGCCCAAGATCGCCGACTACCCGTTCACCACGCTCGTGCCCAACCTCGGAGTCGTCACCGCGGGCGACACGACGTTCACCGTGGCCGACGTACCTGGGCTGATCGAGGGCGCGGCGGAGGGCCGAGGGCTCGGCCACGACTTCCTGCGACACGTCGAGCGCTGCGCCGCGCTGGTGCACGTCATCGACATGGCCACGATGGAGCCGGGCCGCAACCCGATCGAGGACCTCGACGTCATCGAGCACGAGCTGGCCAAGTACGGCGGGCTCGAGGACCGTCCCCGCATCGTGGCCCTGAACAAGGTCGACGTACCCGACGGGCGTGACCTGGCCGACATCACCCTGGAGGACTTCGAGGCCCGCGGGCTCCGAGTGTTCCCGGTCAGCGCGGCAAGCCACGAGGGCCTGCGCCAGCTGAGCTTCGCGATGGCCGAGCTGGTGGCGCAGACGCGCAAGGACAAGCCTGTCGTCGAGGCCACCCGCATCGTGCTGCGGCCCGTCGGCGTAGGTGGCACCCCGGACTTCACCGTCGAGCGGACCTCCGACCCTTCGACAGGCTCAGGACAGGCGGCCTGGCGCGTCATGGGGGAGAAGCCAGAGCGCTGGGTTCGCCAGACCGACTTCTCCAACGACGAGGCCGTCGGCTTCCTGGCCGACCGGCTCAACCGTCTCGGCATCGAGGACCGGCTTCTGGCCCTGGGCGCTGCCGAGGGC
Organism: uncultured Actinomycetota bacterium; assembly: GCA_963765905.1. Classification (GTDB taxonomy): domain Bacteria; phylum Actinomycetota; class Actinomycetes; order Propionibacteriales; family Nocardioidaceae; genus SSC3. The sequence goes on along the minus strand of CAVXXY010000006.1, from coordinate 168,212 downwards.
GATGCCGTGATCATCGGGCCCGCCGAGGACGCTGTCGTCTTCGACTTCAAGCCGATGGTCGACGCCGGAGCGTCCATCCTGGGCAGCCGCCGCGGAGAGGACGTCCGGTTCCGCGAGGACCGCCCCGCCGCCGAGCGACGCAAGGCCATCGACGAGGCGTTCCCCGAACGTGCCGAGCACGAGGCCCGGGCCGACGTCGCCCGCCGCCTCGCGCTCGGTGAGCCCGTCGCTGCCGACGAGTTCGATGTGAGCTACGGCTGGGACGAGGACGATCCCGGTGAGCCCGATGCGCAGTGAGGTCACCGCGGCCCGGCGGGTCGTGGTCAAGATCGGCTCGTCGTCGCTGACCAAGGGCGGCGGGATCGACCCCGACCGCGTCGTCCAGCTGGTCGACACCTTGGCCGACGTACGCAAACGCGGGGCGGAGCTCGTGCTGGTCTCCTCCGGTGCCATCGCGGCCGGCCTGACGCCGCTGCGGCTCAAGCGGCGTCCCAAGGACCTCGCCACCCAGCAGGCAGCCGCCAGCGTGGGACAAGGGCTCCTGGTGCACCGCTACACCGAGGAGTTCGCCCGGCACGAGATCCAGGCCGGGCAGATCCTGCTCACCGTCGACGACGTGACCCGGCGTGGGCACTACCGCAACGCCTACCGCACCTTCGCCAAGCTGCTCGAGCTCGGAGTGCTGCCGATCGTCAACGAGAACGACACAGTGGCCACCGGGGAGATCCGCTTCGGTGACAACGACCGGCTCGCGGCCCTCGTCGCCCACCTGGTCCACGCCGACCTGCTCCTCCTGCTCAGCGACGTCGACGGCCTCTACGACGGCAACCCCGCCAAGCCGGGCGCGACGCTGCTGCGCGACGTGCGTGGCGTCGACGACCTCTCGGCCGTGGACGTCGGCAAGGCGGGCACAGCCATCGGCACCGGCGGCATGCAGACCAAGGTCGAGGCGGCCGCCATCGCGACCGGGGCGGGCATCCCTGTCATCCTGACCAGCGCCGACCAGGCCGCCGCGGCGCTCGCGGGCGACCAGGTGGGCACGATGTTCCACCCGACGGGCCGGCGGCGGCCGACCCGCCTGCTGTGGCTCGCGCACGCGACGGAGGGCAAGGGCCGGGTCTACCTCGACGACGGCGCCGTGCGCGCCGTGACCGAGCGCAAGGCGTCGCTGCTCGCGGCCGGCATCACCAAGGTCACCGGCACCTTCGAGCCTGGTGACCCCGTCGACCTGGTCGACCGGGACGGCACGCCGGTCGCCCGTGGGCTGGTCAACTACGACTCCGACGAGCTCCCCAGCCTGGCCGGTCGCTCCACGCGTGAGCTGGCCCGGGAGCTCGGCTCGTCGTACGAGCGGGAGGTCGTTCACCGCGACGATCTGGTGCTGCTCTGAGCGCCTGGAACGTCGCTAGGATTTCTTGCATTCTCCTGCCGGGGCCACAACTCTCGGCAACACTGTGAGGCGGAAGGACCGGAGCGTCGAGAGGGGTGATGGTGGTCCACGACATTCGCCTGTGGCACGTCACCCTGACCGTGGCCGGCAACGGGGTCGAGGCGCTGATCGTGCGCAACGCACTCCGCAGACTCAGTGAGCAACGACCGTTCCTGCACTCCCTGAAGTACGCCGCGGACCGGGCGGAGATCCAGTACTGGGAGGAGGCCGACTCCCTGCTGGACGCCTCCTCGCTGGCTTTGCGCGTGTGGAACGAGTACCGCGACTCGGCCGGCCTGCCTCGCTGGGAGGTCGTGGGCCTGGAGGTGCTGGAGCGCACCGTGTTCCAGAGCCGCAGCCGCGACTACAGCGTCATCGTCGACCTCCACGAGGTAACCCCTCTTCCGTTCTAGCCGCGGATGGGCACCATGGAGGGTGTGAGCTCCATGCGCGAACTTGACAGCCTGCTCGCTGACGCGCGCGCCGCGCACGGCGTGCACCGCTACGCCGACGCCTACCGAGAGCTGTCCACGCTCCGCGAGAGTGGGGCCCTCCCCGACGACGACCTCAGGCTGCTCGCTGACGCCGCCTGGTGGCTCGGCCGCGTCTCGGAGTACCTCGCGGCGACCGAGGAGCTGCACCAGCGCTACCTCCAGCAGGGCCGTGTCGACCGGGCTGCGCTGCAGGCACTCGACCTCGGCGGCGCGTTCTTCATGCGCGGCGAGCCGGCAGTCGGGATGGGCTGGCTCAGCCGCGCCCGCAGGCTGCTGGCGGACCAGCCTCGAGGCGAGGGTCACGCGATCCTGCTCTACCTCGAGGTTTTCGGGGCGATCGGGGAGGACGAGCTCGACGTGGCCGTCGAGGGAGCCCATGAGCTGCAGAACCTGGGCCGGGCGCTGGACGACCCGACGTTCGTCGCGCTGGGGCTCCTCAGCGAGGGGCTGGTGGAGATCCGTCGGGGCCGGCTCCCGGAGGGCTTCGCGTTCCTAGACGAGGCGATGCTGCCTGTACTAGCCGAGAAGGTGCGGCCTGAGTTCGCCGGCAACATCTACTGCACGATCATCGGTGTGTGCGTGGACCTGGCCGACCTGGTGCGCGCCCGTCAGTGGACGGCGGCCACCGAGCGCTGGCTCGAGTCGTTCTCGGAGGCGGTCATGTTCCAGGGGGTCTGCCGGGCACACCGGGCGCAGCTGCTGGCCACCGAGGGGGCGTGGGACCTCGCCGCAGCCGAGGCGCAGCGCGTGCTCGTCGAGCTGGCCGAGCTCAACCAGGGCGCGGTGGCGGAGGCCGAGTACCAGCTCGGCGAGATCCACCGGCTGAACGCAAGGGCGACGGAGGCGCGCGCGTGGTACGTACGCGCGGCGGGGCATGGTCGTGACCCACAGCCGGGCCTGGCCCTGCTGGAGCTGGCGGCCGGGAACCGGGGAGAGTCCTGGTCGATGATCAGCACCGCGGTCGCCTCGGCCGCCAGCCCGCTCGCGTGCGCGCCGCTGCTGCGCGCCCAGGTCGAGATCGGGCTGGCCGCAGGAAGGCTGGAGGCGGCCCAGACCGCGTGCCAGCGGCTGCGGCGCACGAGCGAGGTCTATCCGAGCCCTGGATTCCGGGCCTGGGCCGACCACGCTGACGGGGCCTTCGCGCTGGCCAGCGGCCAGGCGCCCGAGTCGTTGGCACACCTGGAGCGGGCTGGGGCCGGCTTCCGCCGGCTGAGCGACCGCTACGGGGCGGCGTGCGTGGAGCTGCTGCTCGCACACGCCCACGAGGCGAACGGCGACGCGGGGGAGTCGGCGACGCATGCCCAGGCTTCGGCCTCTCTGTTCCGGGTGCTGGGCCTCGGCGAACCGGGCGCGGATGCCCGCGTCCTGCCGGGTGGCCTGACCGACCGGGAGTGCGAGGTGCTCGGCCAGATCGTGGCCGGTGCGTCGAACCGGGATGCGGCTCGAGCGCTCTCGATCAGCGAGGCGACCGTGCGGCGACACCTCGCGAACGTCTACCGCAAGCTCGGTGTCAGCTCCAGGACGGCGGCGGCTGCGTGGGCGCATCAGCACGGCCTCGCCGGCTGACCCCGTCGTACATCATTCGGACCATGGGCCCCGCGGGAGTGTCGCGTTCTGGTGGATGCGGCTCCTGACCCTGCCCTCCTAGCGTGGTGGCATCCGGCAGGGAGCCGGCAGACACAGACCAGGAGGCCGACATGGCCACAGTGGAGGAGCCCAGCGCAGTGCCCGTGCCAACCGTCGACGATGCTGCGTCCGAGGCGTTCGCGGACCGGATGCTCGGCATCCTGAACGACGGGTGCACCGCGCTGATGACGAGCATCGGTCACCAGACCGGCCTGTTCGCAACGCTGCACGGCGCCGGGCCGGTAACCTCGGCCGAGCTGTCCACGCGGGCGACGCTCAACGAGCGCTACGTGCGCGAGTGGCTCAACGCCATGACGACCGCCCGCTTCGTGGAGTACGACGGGCAGGCGCTCACCTACACGCTCCCTCCCGAGCACGGCGCCTGGCTGGTCGACGACGCGGGCCCGGACAACCTGGCGCGCATGATGGTGTTCCTGCCCATGCTCGCGGAGGTTGAGCAGGGGATCGTGCGCTCCTTCCGCGGCGGGGGCGGGCTCTCCTACGCCGACTACCCGCGGTTCCACGCCCTGATGGCCGATGACAGCAGGGCCCTCGTCGACGCGACGCTGCTGCAGCGGACCGTCCCGCTGGTCGAGGGGCTCGACGAGCGGCTGCGCGCCGGGATCGACGTGGCGGACATCGGGTGCGGGAGCGGGCACGCGATCAACGTGCTGGCCCGGGAGTACCCGGACAGCAGGTTCACCGGGTTCGACTTCTCCGAGGAGGCGGTGGCCGCGGGGCGAGCAGAGGCCGAGGAGTGGGGCCTGACCAACGCCTCCTTCGAGCTGCGCGACGTGGCGTTGCTCGACCGTGTCGAGACCTTCGACTTCGTGACTGCCTTCGACGCCATCCACGACCAGGCGCACCCCGGTCAGGTGCTCGCTGCCATAGCCACGGCGCTGCGTCCCGGCGGAACGTTCCTCATGGTCGACATCAGAGCCGCCACGGCCGTGGAGGACAACCTCGAGCTGCCCTGGGCGCCGTTCCTCTACACCGTCTCCACGATGCACTGCATGACCGTCTCGCTGGGCCTGGATGGCGACGGGCTGGGCACTGCCTGGGGCGAGGAGCTGGCCACGCGGATGCTGGGTGAGGCTGGGTTCGGCGACGTCGCCGTGCAAACCGTCGAGGGTGACCTGTTCAACAACTTCTACGTCGCGCGGAAGTAGTAAGACGGTCGCATACGCTTGAGACGTGACCTCCACTCCCGAATCCACGATCGCCGAGATCGCCGGCCGCGCTCGGGTGGCGGCGACCGACCTGGCGCTCGCCACTCGGGCCATCAAGGACGCCGCGCTGCTGGCGATGGCTGATGCGTTGCTCGAGCATGCCGGGCAGATCCTCGCGGCCAACGCCGAGGACTGCTCGGCGGCCGAGTCGTCCGGAACCCCGGCCCACCTGGTCGACCGCCTCCGGCTCACCCCGCAGCGGATCGACGGGATGGCGGAGGGACTGCGTGACGTGGCGGGCCTCGCTGACCCGGTGGGCGAGGTCGTCCGCGGATCCACGCTGGCCAACGGCCTGGAGCTGCGTCAGGTCAGGGTGCCGTTCGGGGTCGTCGGGATCATCTACGAGGCCCGTCCCAACGTCACCGCCGACGCGGCCGGCATCTGCCTCAAGAGCGGCAACGCCGTGCTGCTCCGCGGGTCCTCCAGTGCGGTGCGGTCCAACATCGCCATCGTGGAGGTGCTCCGTGCCGCTGCCGGTGCCCACGGGCTTCCCGAGGACGTCGTCCAGCTCGTCCCGGGCGAGGGCCACGAGACCGCCAAGGCGCTGATGCGGGCGCGGGGCTTGGTCGACGTGCTGATCCCGCGCGGAGGTGCCGGGCTGATCTCCTCGGTCGTCGAGGAGTCGTCGGTGCCGGTGATCGAGACCGGAGTCGGCAACTGCCACGTCTACGTCGACGCAGCGGCCGACCTCGACATGGCGGAGCGGCTCGTCCTCAACGCCAAGACCCACCGCACCTCGGTCTGCAACAGCGCCGAGTCGCTGCTCGTGCACGCCGACGTCGCCGCGGAGTTCGTGCCGCGCATCACCAAGGCGCTGCAGGTCGCGGGCGTGACGATCCACGGCGACGAGACGTTCCAGCGGCAGCGCGGCGTGCTGCCGGCCACCGACGACGACTACGCGACCGAGTACCTCTCCCTGGACCTGTCCGCGGCCGTCGTACCCTCTCTGGATGGCGCCATCGCCCACATCCGCAGGTTCTCCAGCGGCCACACCGAGGCGATCGTCACGCGCGACCAGCAGGCAGCCCGGCGGTTCGCGGCCGCCGTCGACTCCGCGGCGGTGATGATCAACGCCAGCACCCGGTTCACCGACGGCGGCGAGTTCGGGTTCGGCGCTGAGATCGGCATCTCGACCCAGAAGCTCCACGCGCGCGGCCCGATGGGGCTGGCGGAGATGACCTCGACGAAGTACGTAGTCACCGGCGATGGACACACTCGCTGACCCGCGGACGCTCGATGTCTGGAGCGACCCCGCCAAGGAACGCATCGGCACGTCCGCGACCGTCATCACCTTCGTCCGCACGGTCATCGCCGTCGGCCTGGGTGTCTATGCCGCCCGTGAGGACGACCTCGGCCTGCTGATCGCCGCGCTGGCGGTCTACTGGGTGGGCGACATGCTCGACGGCTACGTCGCCCGCGTGCGCGGATGCGAGACCCGCACCGGGGCGGCGCTGGACATCCTCTGCGACCGTTTCTGCTGCGCGGTCTTCTACGTCGGCCTGATCTGGCTCGAGCCCGACCTCTCCCCGGCGATCGTGATCTACCTGGCCGAGTTCATGGTCATCGACTGCTTCTTGTCCCTGGCCTTCCTGGCTTGGCCGGTGCGCAGCCCCAACTACTTCTTCGTGATCGACCGGCCGACCTGGCTCTGGAACTGGTCCAAGCCCGCCAAGGCCGTCAACAGCTCGCTGTTCGCCGTGCTCCTGCTGGTGCTCAACGAGTACGTCAACGCCGAGACCGCCGTGACCGCGGGCACGTTCGTGGCCAGCTCGCTGCTGGTGATGAAGACCGCAAGTCTCATCCGCCTGGTCCGCATCGGCATCCCGATCCCCCCACGCTAGGATCTCGCACATGATCAACGCCCTTGTCGTCCTGTCCGAGGCCGCCGAGCACGGTGCCGAGAACGGCGGAACCAGCCCCTACCTCGTGGGCGGCCTCGCCCTGGGCATCCTCCTCGCTGCGCTGCTGGCCTTGGTCTCCTTCGGCGGCGGGCGCGACCACTCCTGAACGTCTCACCGCCTGCCGAACCCCGCCGCGTCGGGGTGATGGGCGGCACCTTCGACCCGATCCACCACGGCCACCTCGTGGCGGCCAGCGAGGTGCAGTCGTGGTTCGGGCTGGACGAGGTCATCTTCGTGCCGACCGGCGAGCCGTACCACAAGGGCCGCGACGTCTCCCCGGCCGAGCACCGCTACCTCATGACGGTCGTCGCGACCGCCTCGAACCCGGCGTTCCGGGTCTCCCGCGTCGACATCGACCGCGACGGGCCGACCTACACCATCGACACCCTGCGTGACCTCCACGCCGAGCTTCCGGACGCCCACCTCTACTTCATCACCGGCGCTGACGCGCTGGGCGAGATCCTCGGCTGGCGCGACTCCGACCAGCTCTTCGACCTCGCACACTTCGTCGGCTGCACCCGGCCCGGCTACGCCATGGACCCGTCCACGCTGGACGGCATGCCGACCGACCGCGTCACGATCATCGAGATCCCCGCGCTGGCGATCTCCTCGACCGACTGCCGCGCGCGTACGGCGAAGGGCGAGCCGGTGTGGTACCTAGTCCCCGACGGTGTCGTGCAGTACATCGCCAAGCACCATCTCTACGAAAGATAGCGCCGCATGACCGCAACCGAACATGCCCTCGAGCTCGTCCACGCAGCTGCCCAGGCCGCCTCCGACAAGCTGGCCGAGAACATCATGGCCTTCGACGTCTCCGAGCAGCTGGTCATCACCGACGCGTTCCTGCTCTGCTCGGCTCCCAACGACCGGCAGGTGAAGTCGATCGTCGACGAGATCGAGGACCGGCTGCGTGAGATCGGCGCCAAGCCGCTGCGGCGCGAGGGCGAGCGTGACGGCCGGTGGGTGCTGATCGACTACGCCGAGATCGTGGTGCACGTGCAGCACGAGGAGGAGCGCACGTTCTACGCCCTCGAGCGGCTCTGGCGCGACTGCCCGTTGATCAAGCTCCCCGACACCGTCACCAGCGGCCGCACCGGCGGATGACCCGCCGACTCATCCTCTTCCGGCACGGACGCACGGCCTGGAACGACGAGGGCCGCGCCCAGGGCCACGCGGACGTCCCCCTGGACGACCTCGGCCGGGAGCAGGCGCGCTCGGCCGCGTCGTACGTCGCCTCCCTCGGGGTCGCGTCGATCTGGACCTCCGACCTGGCCCGCGCGCGGGAGACCGCCGAGATCCTCGGTGCCGCTGCCGGCGTGGCGGTCAAGCCCGACGACCGTCTCCGGGAGTACGACGTGGGGGAGCGCCAGGGGCTCACCGTCGCCGAGACCGCCGAGCGCTTTCCCGGGGTCGGTGCCGACTGGGAGATGGGCAACCCGCCCGCCGGCGTACCCGGGTCGGAGACCTACCACGACGTCGCCGGTCGAATCGTGCCGGCCTGCCGTGAGGCGCTGGCGGCCCTCGAGCCGGGGGAGACCGGCCTGGTCGTCTCGCACGGAGCGTGCCTCAAGGTCGCGGTCGCGGGGCTCCTCGGCTGGTCGTCCGACCAGGCCGCCACGCTCAGGGGGCTGGACAACTGCCACCTCGCGGTGGTCGACGAAACGGCCTTCGGTGGCACCCTTCGGCTGGTCGGCTACGGGCTACCCCCGATTTCGCATCCGTGACCCCTCCCCGCTAAGATTCCCTGGTTGCCCGGCGCGGAAGCACCAGGTGATGGGGCTGTGGCGCAGCTGGTAGCGCACTTGCATGGCATGCAAGGGGTCAGGGGTTCGAGTCCCCTCAGCTCCACAAGATGTTGACCGGTTTGCCTTTCGGGCGGGTCTTTCTTTGCGCCGGGCGCCGGGGCGCAGCTGGTAGCGGCTCAGCGGTCTGTGGGCTTGGCATGCAAGGGGTCAGGGGTTCGAGTCCCCTCAGCTCCACAAGATGTTGACCGGTTTGCCTTTCGGGCTGCCGTAGGCGGGCTCATCACCCGGAGACGTTGGCACAGATGACGAACACCTTGAACGACCTGTTCCCGCCACCCTTGTTGCCGACCTCCACGAACCAGCCTTCGCGCAGCACGTCGCCTTCGACGAAGCTGCGGGGCTGCGACTCGTACACCATCAAGTCGTGGTCGTTGAGCATGGCCCCACCGCTGAGGGGGTGCTTGCCAAGCGGGCACACTGCGATCCCGCTGCCGAACGTGAGGCTGGGGGCGGTGGCCGCCACCGCCACCTGCGTGTAGCCCATGACCACGCTCGATGGTCCTGCCGGGCCCTGCGCACCGGTCGCCCCAGTCGCCCCGGTCGCGCCCGTGGGACCGGCGGGGCCGGCGGGCCCGGCAGGCCCCGCCGGACCAGTCGGGCCCTGTGGTCCGACTGTGCCGGCGGGGCCGGCTTCGCCGACCGGGCCGGCTGGTCCTTGGGGGCCGGCGTCACCCATGACGCCCTGCTGGTTCCACCGGATGGCTGTCTCGTACGAGCGGCAAGACTCCGCAGAGTCGATGATCCGGACGTCCCCCTTGCTGTACGGCTTGAGGATGCCGCCGTCAGTGCGCGCGTAGCAGCCTTGGACTGACCCGTCTCCGGCTGGGATGGCTCCGTACGCCGCCGTTCCGACTGCGGCGAGACCCGCGAAGCCGGCGACAAGGAGCGCGATCCGCCCGTAGGGGCGGCGATTGGTGACCTTCATGGAGCTCTCCTTGGCTCGGAAGTGGGAGTGGCTTGGGAGTGGCTTGCGAGTCGCTTCCGCCTCTTCACGCGCACCGGGACCGGACCGCCGGCGGTGAGCGTGGCGGCCAGAGCCAGCGGGAACTCCGCGGACATCGACTCGACGGTGGCGGCTCGAAGGATCGTGGTCAGCGCCAGTGTCGCCTCGAGCATCGCGAAGTGGTCGCCGATGCAGCTGCGCGGCCCACCGCCGAAGGGGAGGAACTGCCAGCGGTCCATGCACTTCATCCGCGCGGGCGCGAACCGCTCGGGGTCGAAGCGCTCGGGGTCCTCCCACAGGGTCGGGTCGCGGTGAAGCGCGTAGATGGGCACGACCACGTTGTAGCCCGCCGGCACCAGGTGCCCGTCGATCTCGACATCGCGCATGGACATCCGGGCGATGCCGGCGGCGGGCGGACAGAGCCGGAGCACCTCATGGATCAGCTGCACGGTGAACGGCAGCTGCTTCACGTCGTCAGCGGTCAGCGGATCGTCGCCGACCGCGGCGACCTCGGCGGCCACGCGTTCCTGGAGCTCGGCGTCGCGGCCCAGCTGCCACAGGGCGTAGGCGAGCGTGGTGGACGTGGTGTCGTGACCGGCGAGCAGGAAGGCCATCAGGTCGGCCCGGCGCTCCTCGTCGGTGAGCGGCCGCCCGGTCTCCGGGTCGGTGGCCGCCAGCAGCTGCCTGATCAAGGGCGCCTCGTGGTCGGGGTCCTGTCGGCACAGCGCCAGCGCCTCGTCGGAGATCGCGTCGACTGCGTCCCAGGCGCGGAAGAAGCGACTGCGTGCCGGCGTCGGCAGCCAGGCCGGCGACCGCACAGGCCGCAGCGACCGCCGCAGCGGGTAGGTCATGAACGTCTGTACGACAGGCTCCAGAGCGGCGGCTCGTTCACCCAGGTGCAGCCCGAAGACCGACCGGCCGAGCACCTCCAAGGTGAGTGCTCTCGTCGCCTTGCCGAGGTCGACCGTCCCTGAGCGGATCCACGCCTCGGCGGTGTCCTCGGCAGCACCCGCGATGCGCCCGGCGTACGTCGAGACCCTCGGTTTGGTGAAGACCGGCTGCAACGTGCGCTTGCGACTGAGCCAGGGCAGGTACGCCATGTGGAAGATGTCATCGGACGGTCGGCGGGAAGCGGCCCCCAGCAGCCGCCGCTGCAGGTTGAACATCATGTACTTGTCGAGGACGTCGTCGTGACGGCCGAGTACGTCGTGGGCAGCCTGTGGTGAGACCGCGAACGCCACCTGGGGGACGAGGTTCCGCGGACCCAGGTGCAGGTCGGCGACCCTGTGCCCTTGGTCCCGCACCCACTCACCGCCGGTGTGGTATCTCTGCACAGCGGCCAGTCGCTGCCGGTAGCTTCCGCTCACCCGGGGGAGCGGAGCGGCGGCGGTCCGGATCGCGCTGGTGCTCGTGTCGGTCGTCGTCATGACCGGCTCCTCTTGGTCGTGTCGCGGGCCTGGTCGAACCACTAGCCGCGCGTTCCTGGCACAGTTGCACTGCAGATCCCCGAGATGATGTACAGTGTTCTATAACACTGAAACAGTAAGAATGTACGCTTACGGAGGACGCACTGTCAACCTTCGAGATCGATCCTCGGACCGGGCTGGGCATCGCCGAGCAGATCCGCGCCCGGATCGCGCTGCAGCTGGCGGACGGAGAGCTCGCACCCGGTGACCGCCTGCCGCCCGTACGCGTTCTCGCCAGCGAGCTCGGCGTCAACATGAACACGGTCCGTGCCGCCTACGCCAAGCTGGAGACGGACGGGCTGGTGCAGACGCGCCACGGCGTCGGCACCGTGGTCGTGGAGTCAGCGCCCCGGGCCGCCGCAGGTGGTGCCGTCGCGTTCGGGGCGAACACGATCGCCGTGCTCATCGGGGGGCTGGACCCGTTCTACCTCCCACTGCTGCGCGGGATCGAGGAGGTCGCCAGTGAGCGGGGCACCTTGGTGCTGATCGTGGACACTCGCGACTCGGCGAGCCTGGCCCAGGCGATGATCCGTCGACTCGTCGCCCGGGGAGTGGACGGGATCATCGCGGTCTCGATCGGCGACCTGCCTCCGGACCGGTCGGGACCGGACGACACCCCGCTGCCGATCGTGTACGTCGACCAGCCGGATCGGCGCGGATACAGCCTCGTGTTCGACGGGGCCGATGCGGGCTACACGGCGACCGATCACCTCCGCCGGCACGGCCACGACAGGATCGGCTTCGTCACGGCGCCGCTGGTCTGGCACAACGTCGCTGAGCTCCATCACGGTTACCTGCGGGCGCTGGAGAGCTCCGACGTCGTACCGTCTCCCGAGCTCGTGGCCGAGGTGCCGGACTTCACCGTCGAGGCCGGACGCGTCGCGATGGCCCGGCTGCTGGAGCTCCCCGATCCACCCTCCGCGATCTTTGCGGGAGGCTCGAACCTCGCGCTCGGAGCCATGGCCGAAGCCCGGGCACGAGGCCTGCGGGTCCCGCACGACCTTGCGATCGTGGGCTACACCGACTCGCCTCTCGCGTCACTGGTCGACCCGGCACTGACCGTGGTCGAGGTCCCCGCGGGACAGATCGGGGTCCGGGCCATGCACACGCTCTCCGACCTGATCCAGGGCAAGCGACCGCGCCGGAGGCGCACAGTGCTCGCGCCCCAGCTCGTCGTGCGCGACAGCTGCGGTTCACATCCGCTCTGACGGCGAAGCCCCGCGTCAGTGCAGAGTGGGCCGGTAGACGAGCTCCAGGGTCCGACCGTCGAGCGTCCGGCTCTCGAGCAGCTCCAGGTCGAAGTCGGTCGCGCCCCCGAAGATCGGGCTCTGCCCGGTCTCACCGGTGATGACGGGGAAGAGGGTCACCTGGACGCGGTCGACGAGGCCGGCGGCCAGCAGCGCCCAGTTCAACGACAGGCTGCCGTGTGAGCGCAACGGCACGTCGGACTCCTCCTTGAGCCGGGCGACGACGTCGACGGCGTCACCGCTCACGACGGTGGCGTTCGGCCAGTCGAGGGGGCCTTCCAGCGTCGTCGACACCACCGTCGCGGGCTGGTTCCGCATCTGCGTGACCCACGCGTCACGGACTTCGGACTCCTCAGAGCTCGACGCCAGCATCTGCGCGAAGTCCCGATAGGTGTTGGCCCCGAAGACCATCCGCTGCTCTCCGGCGTACAGCGCCAGGCGGTGCTCGAGCAGCTCAGGCCCTTGCTTGCCCCAGTAGCCGGTCCAGTCGGCTCCATCGCGGACGGAGCCATAGCCGTCGAGGCTGGAGAAGATGTCGAAGGTGTAGATGGCGGTCACGTAGAGCTCCTCGAGTCCGGTTGGTCGGTCCAGGTCCTGACTGGCGCCGGCCCGGAAACTCATCGTGGTCGAGGGTGGGACGTGCTGGACGGGGACGGCGACACCGACGGTGTCTGAAGGCGAACGCCGCGTTCCGGGCGGTCAACAACGCGTAGACGTGCGGGATCGGGCGCCGCCCGGCTGCGTGAGCCGCGCGACGCCCGATCGGGGTAGGTCAGGGCCGCTTGAACTTCAGCGTGTAGCTGCCTGAGCCGGTGTAGGAGTAGACCCGCCAGTAGTAGTACCCGGCGGTGCCGTTGTAGGTGATGTTCTCGGTCGAGGTGATCCCCTGGCTGACCGCCACCCGGACCCAGGCCGATCCGCTCCAGCGGTACAGCGCCAGGTCGAAGTCGGCGTTGCTGGGCCCGGTCAGGCACGCGAGGTGCGTCCCGGCGGGGGCGCTGAAGTACGTGCCGTTGGGGTGGATGTCGGCGTCGCCCGTGCCGCTGAGGCTTGCGGTGTAGGTCTCAGAGGCGCAGGTGGGCGTCGGGGGCGGCTGAGTGCCACCGCCGGTGAGCGGCGAGTAGAGCAGCCGGTTCGGAGATCCGGTCCCCGGGCTCGTGACGACGTTGGTGGTCGCCGTGTTCACGATCGCATCGCGCACCGTGGCGGGGCTGGCGCTCGGCGCACCCTGCTTGTAGAGCGCGGCGACGCCGGTGACGTGCGGCGTGGCCATCGACGTACCGCTGATGGTGTTGGTTGCCGTGTCGCTCGAGTGCCAGGCCGAGGTGATGCTCGAGCCCGGCGCGAACAGGTCGAGGCAGGTGCCGTAGTTGGAGAACGACGACCGGGCGTCCGTGCTCGTCGTGGAGCCGACGGTGATCGCCTCCGCGACGCGCGCCGGCGAGGAGTTGCAGGCATTCGCGTTGTTGTTGCCTGCCGCGATGGCATACGTGACCCCGTCGGCGATCGAGTTCCGCACCGCGTTGTCGAGTGCGGTGCTGGCGCCGCCGCCGAGGCTCATGTTCGCGACGGCGGGCCCCGACAGGTGGTCGTTGGTGACCCAGTCGATGCCGGCAATGACCCCAGAGGTGGAGCCGCTGCCCTGGCAGTTCAGGACCCGGACGCCGACGAGTCTGACGGCCTTGGCTACACCGTAGGTGGAGCCGCCGACCGTGCCGGCAACGTGGGTGCCGTGGCCGTTGCAGTCGTCCGCGGCGCCGCCGTCGACGGTGTCGGTCCCGCTGACGGCGCGGCCGCCGAACTGCGTGTGGGTGAACCGCAGCCCGGTGTCGATGATGTAGGCGGTGACTCCCGCGCCGGTCGCGGTGTAGGTGTAGGAGTTGTTGAGCGGGAGGTTGCGCTGGTCGATGCGGTCCAGCCCCCAGGTTGCCGGGGTCTGGGTGTCGTTGATCGACAGGACCTGGTCGGCTTCGATGTAGGCGACGTCCGGGTCGTGCCGGAGACGGTTCAGGTCAGCAGCGGAGAGATGGCCGGCGAAGCCCTTCAACGCGCGGGTGTAGCGCAGGCGCTTCCCCTGTGCGGCCGCGGCGACCGTCTTGGCCGAGGCGTCCTTGTGGTAGACGACGATGTACTCGCCCCGCACCACGCCGGCCTTTTCGGTGCCGACCAGCGGAGCGAGACCGCCCTCGTTGCGCGTAGGCGTCCGGGGAGTGTCACCCCTGGATGCGCCGTTGGCGGCCGAAGCCGCTCCCATGACAAGAACTGCTGCAGTGATGGCGCAAGCGACCTGCCGACGCCGTGGTCCGAGTACCACGTGTAGCCCCTTTCAGGCGGCCCGTCCTCCCCAGGTGGGCACAAGGACTGTACGCCTGTGTGACCGTCGACGCCATGGCCCGATCGACGCAGGGACGGAGGGCGCTAGACGCGGGTGAGGTCCCCGACCAGCATCGAGCCGAACGGCCTGGAGTACGCACGCGCGACGGCCGACATACCCGAGCCCTCGGCCGGCATCACGCGGAGGGCGGTCCAGGTGTAGGTCTTGCCGACCCTGGTCACCCGGACAGATCCGGCGGCCAGCGCGTTGCGCAGCCAGTCGGACTCGTCGCCGTACGCCACTGCGACCGCCAGTCGCTCACCCGACTTCCACGCGAAGACGGGGGTTGAGAACTCCCGTCCCGAGCGTCGGCCTCGGTGGTGGATGACCGCCCAGGGAGCGATCCACGGCGCGTAGACGCCCTGCACCCGGTTGGTGACGACCCGGTTGAAGCGGGCGAGCCAACGCGGCGCGGAGACGGTCATGGCTCGACCGTAGAGCATGATGAGGCCATGACCCAGGGCGTGCACCACCACACACTCAGGGCGAAGTGGCGATGCGCAACCTGCTCGAGCTCGGCACCCACTTGGAGTACCAGACGATGATCAAGGACCTGGTGCTCGAGTCGGTCTACCTGGTCTGAGCCAGGACCCCGCTCGCTATGCTCCGGGGAACACCTTCGCCGACCAGTGGGGAAACCATGAACAAGCTCATTGCACTGCTCGCCGCCATGCTCCTGGCGCTGACCGCCTGCGGGAGCGACGGGGGCGGTATCGGCGGCGGTGACAGCTCCGACGAGAAGAAGGCCAAGGCGAACATCGCCAAGAACTTCCTGGACGAGGAGAGCACCCCGTTCGACGAGGAGTCGGCCGAGTGCTTCGCCGACAACATCGTCGACGAGGTCGGTCTCGACAAGCTCAAGGAGTACAAGCTCCTCAACGAGGACCTCGAGGCCGAGGAGGACGTCGAGGACCTGAAGATGAGCGAGAGCGACGCGGGCAAGAGCGCCGACGCCTTCACCGACTGCGTCGACGTGGACAAGTTCTTCGAGCAGGTCTTCGCCTCGGGAGACCAGGAGATCCCCGCCGAGGTAGCCGACTGCCTCAAGGACGCGATCACCGAGGACAAGTTCAACGAGGTCATGAAGGCCACCTTCATGGGCGACGACGAGGCCGGCCAGAAGGCCATGGAGCCCGCGCTCAAGTGCATGATGCAGGGTCTTCCCAGCGGCGAGACCTCGCCCTGACCCATCGCTGACGGGGCACTGACCCGGCGTTGACACAACAGCCCGCCATGTCTCAACATTGAGACATGGCGGATGTTTTGTCTCGCGAGGCGTCGTACGTTCCTCGGGCCGGGGAGACCTGGCGCGACCCCTTCGGCATGTACGCCGCGCTGCGCGAGCACGACCCCGTGCACCACGTCGCCGCCGGCGACTACTGGGTCCTGACCCGCCATCGGGACGTCCTGGGGGCGGTGCGCGACCATGAGACCTTCTCCTCGGCGCAAGGCCTGACCACGTCGTACGACGAGCTGGAGCGGATCGGGCTGGCGGGCAACCCCCCGATGGTGATGACCGACCCGCCCTCGCACACCGAGTTCCGGCGGCTGGTCTCCCGTGGCTTCACGCCCCGGCAGGTCGAGACGGTGGAGCCGGCCGTGCGCTCCTTCGTCGTCGAGCGGCTCGACCGACTCGTGCAGCGCGGCGGCGGCGACATCGTGGCCGAGCTGTTCAAGCCGCTGCCGAGCATGGTGGTGGCGCATTACCTCGGTGTGCCGGTGGGAGACCGCGAGCAGTTCGACGCGTGGACGGACGCGATCGTCGCCGCGAGCACCACCTCGTCGTACGCCGAGGTCGGTGACGCGGTGAGCGCGATGATGGGCTATTTCGCCGAGCTCGTCGAACGTCGTCGAGCCGAGCCTGGCGATGACATCGTCTCGCACCTGGTCGCGGCGGGCGAGGCTTCCGACGACGCCGGCCTGCTGCGCGTGCTCGCCTTCACGTTCACGATGGTCGCCGGTGGCAACGACACGTCGACGGGCCTGCTCGGTGGCGCGGTGCAGCTGCTGGCCGACCGTGCCGACCAGCGTCTGATCGCTGCCCAGGACGTGCCCGCTGCGGTCGAGGAGCTGCTCCGGCTGACCAGCCCGGTGCAGGGCCTGGCTCGCACGACCACGCGCGACGTCACCATCGAGCGGACCACGATCCCCGCCGGCCGCAAGGTGCTGCTCAGCTACGCCGCGGCCAACCGCGACCGCGACGAGTACGGCTCTGACGCCGACGAGCTCGACGTCACGCGCAACCCCCGGCAGATCCTCACCTTCGCGCACGGCGGCCACCACTGCCTGGGCGCAGCGGCCGCGCGCATGATGGGCCGCGTCGCGCTGGAGGAGCTGCTTGCCCGCCTCCCCGAGTTCAGCGTCGACCACGACGCTGTGCAGTGGGCCGCCGGCTCCTACGTCCGCCGGCCCACCACCGTTCCCCTGACGATTGGATGAGCAATGCCCTGGATCGCTGACGAGGTCACCGAGGTCGCCGTGGAGAGGATCCTGGCGGCTGCCGAGGAGCTGTACGCCGAGCACGGCATCGACGGGATCGGGATGGACTCGGTCGCCAAGCAGGCCGGGTGCTCGCGTGCCACGCTCTACCGCTACTTCGACAACAAGCAGGCGCTGCAGTTCGCGTTCGCGCACCGCGAGGCGCGCCGGATCGTCGAGGTCGTCGCCAACCACATCGAACCGATCCAGGACCCGACCGACCGCGCAGTAGAGGCGGTGCTCGGTGCGCTGCGCGAGGTCCGCGCCAAGCCAAGCCTGCTCGCCTGGGTGGGCCCGGGCGACGCCGCCCGGGTCAGCGAGGTGATGCGGGAGTCGCCCCTCATCGAGACGTTCACCGCCCGGTTCGTCGGCGAGCGCGACGACTTCCCCGACCTCGACCTGGCGCGGTGGGTGCTGCGCTGCATCGTGTCGTTCCTCGCCGTTCCCGGCGCCGAAGACGACGAGGAGCGCCGGCTGGTGGCGAGGTTCCTCGCGCCCGTCATGACGGTGCGCTGAGCGGGTCGCGTTCGCCACGGTGTGCAGCCGGGTTCCCCACGGTATGCGGGTCGGGTCCCCACGGTATGCAGGTCGGGTTCCCCACGGTATGCAGCCGAACCCGGGCCTCCCATGCTGTGCACCGAAGGGGAGGCCCGGGTTCGCCCTGGGAAGCTGGCGGGCTTCGCTGCATACCGTGGGGAACCCCCCAGGCCAGCCGTCAGGTGATGGTCATCCCACCGTCGACCGGAATGGTCTGCCCGGTCACATAGCCGCCCGCATCAGACGCCAGGAACACCACGGCCGCGGCGAGCTCGCGCGGATCGCCCTTGCGCCCGGCCGGGATGCGGAGCTCCTGCGACTCGAGGTAGCCGGGAGGGTACTGGTCGGTCATCTCGGAGGCGAAGAACCCCGGCGCGATCGCGTTGACGCGGATGCCTTTGCGGCCGGTCCACTGCTGGGCGAGGTCGCGGGTCAGACCGATCAGGCCCGCCTTGGACGAGGCGTACGCCGCCTGGGGGAGCCCTGCCGTCGTCAGGCCGAGCACTGAGGAGATGTTGATGATGCTGCTGCCCGGCTGCATCACCCGGCCACACGCCTGAGCCATCCAGTAGCAGCCGTTGAGGTTGAGGTCGATGACCTGCCGGAACTGGTCGGGGGTCTCGCGGGTGGCGGGGACGGCGGTGCCCATGCCGGCGTTGTTGACCAGGATGTCAACGTGGCCGAGCTCGGCCACGGTCGTATCCACGAGCGCCTGGCAGGCCTCCGGGGAGGAGACGTCGGTCGCGACAGTGAGTGCCCGCCGGCCGGCCTTCTCCACCAGCGCTGCGGTGTCGGCGAGCCGGTCGGCGCGCCGGGCGCCGAGCGCGACGTCCGCACCCGCCTCAGCCAGCGCCTGCGCGAAGGCGACGCCGAGCCCTGACGAGGCTCCCGTCACGATCGCCACCTTGCCGTCGAGCCTGAACATGTCGAGCACGGTCATGTAGGGAGCCTAGAGGACCTCGGAGCGTGAGCTACTGCGCCGCCTTCCGTGCGCTCCAGCCGCTGGCCACCATGTCGTCGACGGTGTGCCGCATGCGCCAGTCGAGGTCGCGGGTCGCCAGCTCGCCGGTGGCCACGATGCGGGCCGGGTCGCCGGGGCGTCTGGGTCCGATGCCGGGCGTGAACTCGATCCCGGTCACCCGCGCCATGGCGTCCATGATCTGGCGCACCGACAGCCCGTCGCCGCTTCCGAGGTTGTAGACGGGTTCGAGCGGCCGGCCCTCGTCGAGTGCTCGCGCGGCGGCGACGTGTGCCAGCGCCAGGTCGGCGACGTGCACGTAGTCGCGTACGCAGGTGCCGTCGTCGGTGGCGTAGTCGTCGCCGTTGATGTGCGGCGTGCGGCCCTCGATCAGCGCCTCGAACACCAGGGGGAACAGGTTGTGCGGGCTGGAGTCGTAGACCGCGTCGGTGCCCGATCCCACCACGTTGAAGTAGCGCAGCGAGGTGTGCCGCAGGCCGACCGCGGTCGCCTGGTCGCGCACCAGCCACTCTCCGATCAGCTTCGACTCGCCGTAGGGCGACTCCGGGCTGGTGGGGGTCTGCTCGGTCACGACGTCGACGTCGGGCGTGCCGAAGGTGGCCGCGCTGGAGGAGAAGACGCACTTGTCGACGCCGTGCGTCTCCATCGCCCGCAGGAGTATGACGGTGCCGGTGACGTTCTGCTCGTAGGTGTGCAGCGGCCGCTGCACCGAGACCCCGGCGTACTTGAAGCCCGCCAGGTGGACCACGCCCGTGACGCCGTGGTCGGCGATGGCCTTCGAGACCAGCTCCTCGTCGAGGATCGTGCCCTCCACGAACGGCACACCCTCGGGAACGAAGCTCGCGTGGCCGCTGGAGAGATCGTCCAGGACCACGACGTCGAGGCGCTCGTCGCGCAAGGCGCGCACCACATGGGCGCCGATGTAGCCGGCTCCACCGGTCACCAACCAAGTCATGGGGGCGACCCTATCCGAGCCTCGCGAGGCCCGGTGGAGCAGCAAGTGGAGCAGCAAGTGGAGCAGCAAGTGGAGCAGCAAGTGGAGCAGCAACTGGAGCAGCGGCTGGAGCAGGAAGGAGTGGGGCGCTGGTCCAGTCACTGCGTAAAGTTTTCAACCCGGGTCTCCACAACGCCGTCCGTTTTATGGAGAATATGGCCCACGTTCCTAACCCGGGGGGGTTATCTCGGTGAACGGAGGGCTACCGGCCGTCGGCGCCCTGGTGCGCCGTCCAGCAGTCGCTGTGCGAAGGCGCATCGTGGCTGGGCTCCATGCTGCCGGTTTCACGGACCTGCAGCCGGGCCATCTCGCCGTCTTCGCCTATCCAGGACCCGACGGTCAGCGGCCCGGAGTGCTCGCAACGCGGGCAGACGCCTCGAAGCAGGCGATGAACCACCTCCTCGGGCAGCTGGAGTCCGACGGGTACATCGTGCGCCAGCAGGACCCCGCCGACCGGCGTACGCGCATCGTGCAGCTGACCGAACGCGGACGCGCTGCCTACGCCGTGCTGGAGCAGATCGTCGCCGACGTCGAGGCCGAGTGGCTGGCGGTCCTGGGTCGAGACGCCTACGACGAGCTGCTGCAAGGGCTGATCCTGCTCAACGAGCACTTCGACGAGCACCCGATCGGCGCCAACCACAACGGCAACAACCACGACAGCAACCACGACAGCAACCACGGCAGGAACCACGGCAGGACCCACGGCAGGAACCACGACTGAGGGGCGCCCGCCGGGTCGGGTACCCTTGGCTCCATGCGGATGAGCCTGCTCCTTACGCAGCCGCGCTGAGACCACCAAGCGCGGCCGACCCTCCTGCCCGGAGGGTTTTTTCATGCAAGGACATGCAAGGACAGGTGTGCGAGGACCAGGAAGAGCGAGATGAGCGAGCAGCGGGAAGAGCGCGAGACGTACGACGTGGCCGCCACCCAGGACAAGTGGCGCAAGGTGTGGAACGAGCTGAACCCGTTCCAGGCTGCCGACGACGGCTCCAGGGAGCGGCGCTACGCCCTCACGATGTTCCCCTACCCGAGCGGCGACCTGCACATGGGTCACGCCGAGGTGATGGCACTGCACGACGTGGTCGCGCGCTATTGGTGGCAGCAGGGCTACGACGTGATGAACCCGATCGGTTGGGACTCGTTCGGGCTGCCGGCCGAGAACGCCGCGATCAAGAGCGACGAGCACCCCGCGACCTACACCTACGCCAACATCGAGACCCAGGCCGAGTCGTTCAAGCGCTATGCGATCTCCTTCGACTGGTCGCGGCGGCTGCACACCAGCGACCCCGAGTACTACCGCTGGACCCAGTGGCTGTTCCTGAGGTTCCGCGAGCGGGGGCTGGCCTACCGCAAGTTCAGCCCGGTCAACTGGTGCCCCAACGACCAGACGGTGCTGGCCAACGAGCAGGTCGTGCAGGGCATGTGCGAGCGCTGCGGCGCGGAGGTGACCAAGCGCGAGCTGAGCCAGTGGTACTTCAAGGTCACCGACTACGCCCAGCGGCTGCTGGACGACATGGCCCAGCTGGAGGGCCGGTGGCCCGACCGGGTGCTGGCCATGCAGCGCAACTGGATCGGCCGCTCCGAGGGTGCGCACGTGGCGTTCGAGATCGAGGGCCACGGTCCGGTGATGGTCTTCACGACGCGGCCCGACACGCTGTTCGGCGCGACCTTCTTCGTCGTCGCGGCCGATGCGAAGCTGGCTGCCGAGATCGTGACCGACGAGCAGCGACCTGCGTTCGAGGCCTACCTGGCCGAGGTCCGCAAGGAGACCGATATCGCCCGGCTGGCGACCGACCGTCCCAAGACCGGTGTCTTCCTGGGCGTGCACGCGACCAACCCGGTCAACGGCGAGCAGGTCCCGGTCTACGCGGCCGACTACGTGCTGGCCGACTACGGCACTGGCGCGATCATGGCGGTGCCCGGTCAGGACCAGCGCGACTGGGACTTCGCGAAGGCGTTCGAGCTGCCGGTCGTGCGCACCGTCGAGCCCCCGGCCGACTTCGAGGGCGAGGCCTTCGTCGGGACCGGCCGCGCGATCAACTCCGCGAACAACGAGGTGTCGCTGAACGGACTGGACGTCCCGGAGGCCAAGTCCACGATCATCGCCTGGCTGGAGGGCAAGGGCCTGGGCACGGGCACGGTCAACTTCCGGCTGCGTGACTGGCTGCTCTCGCGCCAGCGGTTCTGGGGCTGCCCGATCCCGATCGTGCACTGCGACGCATGTGGGGAGGTGCCGGTCCCGGACGACCAGCTGCCCGTCGTACTGCCGGGCAACCTCAAGGGTGCCGACCTGAAGCCCAAGGGTGTCTCGCCACTGGCGGCGGCTGAGGACTGGGTCAACGTCGCATGCCCCAGCTGCGGTGGCCCGGCCAAGCGGGACACCGACACGATGGACACCTTCGTGGACTCGTCGTGGTACTTCCTGCGCTACTGCTCGCCGGACCTGACCACCGGGCCGTTCGACGTCGACGCCGTGAAGCGCTGGATGCCCGCTCATCAATATGTCGGCGGCGTGGAGCACGCGATCCTGCACCTCCTCTACAGCCGCTTCTTCACCAAGGTCCTGCACGACATGGGGATGGTCGACTTCGTCGAGCCGTTCACCGCGCTGCTGAACCAGGGCCAGGTCATCAACCAGGGCAAGGCGATGAGCAAGTCGTTGGGCAACGGCGTGAACCTGGGCGAGATGATCGACCTGTACGGCGTGGATGCGGTGCGCCTGACGATGGTGTTCGCCGGGCCGCCCGAGGACGACATCGACTGGGCCGACCTGTCACCTCAAGGATCCTTGAAGTTCTTGCAGCGAGCCTGGCGGCTGTCCGGCGACGTCACCTCCGAGCCCGGTGCCGACGTTCCCGCGGGCGACGTCGCGCTGCGCAAGGTCGTGCACAAGACCGTGCACGAGGCTGCGCAACTGCTGGACTCACACCGGTTCAACGTGATGGTCGCGAAGATCATGGAGCTGGTGAACGCCACCCGCAGGGCGGTCGACTCCGGCTGCGGTCCGGCCGACCCCGCCGTACGTGAGGCCACCGAGGCCGTCGCGGTCCTGCTGTCCCTGGTCGCGCCCTATACCGCCGAGGAGATGTGGGCCCGGCTGGGTCACGAGCCGACGGTCGCGAAGGCCGGCTGGCCGGCGGTCGACGAGGCTCTGCTGGTCGAGGACGAGGTGACCGCGATCGTGCAGGTCCAGGGCAAGCTGCGCGCGAAGCTGCAGGTGTCCCCGTCGATCTCGGCCGGCGACCTTGAGGCGGCCGCCCTGGCCGACGAGCACATCGTGCGAGCGTTGGAGGGCAAGACGGTCCGCAAGGTCATCGTGCGAGAGCCGAGCCTGGTCAACATCGTCGCGGGGTCGTAGCCGACATGCCACGGAAGTCCAAGCCCAAGGTGGCACTGGTCACGGACTCGACTGCGTCGCTCACCCACGAGGTGGCCGAGAAGCACGGCATCCATGTGGTGCCGCTTCAGGTGGTGGTCGGCGGCAA
Source organism: uncultured Actinomycetota bacterium (assembly GCA_963765905.1). Taxonomy (GTDB): domain Bacteria; phylum Actinomycetota; class Actinomycetes; order Propionibacteriales; family Nocardioidaceae; genus SSC3. The sequence goes on along the minus strand of CAVXXY010000006.1, from coordinate 145,225 downwards.
GGTCTACGACGAGGGTGTCGACGAGGAGGCCACGCCCGAGTTCGTGGCGCAGGCGCTGAAGGACTGGATCCCGGTCAGCACCTCGCGGGCGACCCCGGCTTCGGTCCTGGAGACCTACCAGCGGGCGGCAAAGGCCGGCGCCAAGGAGATCGTGTCGATCCACCTTTCGGCCGACATGAGCGCCACGTTCGAGTCGGCGGTGCTGGCTGCCGAGCAGTCACCGGTGCCGGTGTGGCTGGTCGACAGCAGACAGGTCGGCATCGCGACCGGCTTCGCCGTGCTCGCCGCCGCCGAAGTGCTGGCCGAGGGTGCCGATGCCATGGCGGCCGCGGCGGCCGCCCGCGCTTGCGCTGAGGGGTCGGAGTCGCTGTTCTACGTCGACACCCTGGACTACCTGCGTCGCGGCGGGCGGATCGGACCCGCGGCTGCGCTGCTGGGCACCGCGCTGGCGGTCAAGCCCCTGCTGAAGATGGTTGACGGCCGCATCGCCAACGTGGAGAAGGTGCGCACCGCGGCCAAGGCGCTGTCCCGGCTGGCCGACCTCGCGGCTGCGGCTGCCGGTGACCGCAGGATGCAGGTGGCTGTGGCGCACCTGGACAGCGAGGACCGCGCCCGCACGCTGGCAGACCAGCTGATGACGCGGCTCGAGGCGAACCTCGAGGGACGTGAGGTCGAGGTCGGGGAGGTGGGGGCCGTGATCGGCGCACACACGGGACCTGGGATGGTCGGGGTCGCGCTCGCGCCTGCATGAGAGGGTTCTCATCTGTCTCTCATGGTCGGCCCATGGTCGGTTGAGAGGATGGTCGTGTGACGACCTGGAAAGCGCTGCTCGCCATCGCGTTCGTGCTGCCGCCGACGGCCTACGTCGCCGGTGCCCTCGCGGCCGACGGTGACGAGCCTGAGCCTCGGCCGGTGATCCAGCTGACGCCGACCCCGTCGCCCAGCCCGCGCGGACCGGCGTCCACGCCCCCGGCTCCGACGCCCACCGAGCGACCCGACGACCACGACGACTGCGACGACGACGTTGACGACGACGATGACGAGGTCGTCTTTCCCTGCCCCGAAGGAGACGATGATCGCGGTGGACGAGGCCGGGACGGGTCCGACGACGGTGGAGAGAGCGACGACAACAGCGGCGACGACGACGGTCGAGACGGCACCGGCCGGGGCGACGACAGCGGACATGACCCAGGAGACGGGTCTGACGGCGACACTGGTCATGACGACGACAGCGGCCACGGCGGGGGAGGAGGAGACGATGACGACTCCGGCCCCGGTGGCGGCGACTAGCCGGTCCCGGGTCCCGACATTCTCCGTCCGCACCCGGATCACGGTGGCGGTGGCGGTCCTGGTGGCGCTGGCGCTCGGAGGCGCTGGAGCTCTGGTGTTCGTCCTGAGCCATGCCGACAGCGAGCAGCGCGTCCGTGAGCTCGTCGACCAGGAGATCGACGAGTTCGTGAAGTTCCAGCAGGCCAGCGATCTGGCCACCAGCCGCGAGCTGGTCACGGCCTTCCTGGAGCAGAACATCGGGGCCGAGTCAGAGCTGCAGGTCGGCTACTGGGGCGGGGAGACCCGGGTGCGCTCGTTCTCCGACCGCTCGACCTTCGCCGACAGCGCGGTCTTCGAGGCGGCGGCCGACGAGGTGGCCGGCAGCGGGCGCGGCCAGTGGCTGCAGACCGACCTGGGCGAGGTGTACGTCGACGCACAGCCGCTGTCCGACGGTGGTGCGTTCATCGTCGCCTTCTTCATGGAGGACGAGTACGACTCGCTCTACCGGACGATGCGCACCTACGCGGTCGCAGCGCTGCTGGCGCTGGTGATGGTCACCGCCGTGGCCGCCTGGCAGGCTGGCCGGCTGCTGCGTCCGGTGCGCGTGCTGCGCGAGACCGCCGAGGAGATCGAGGAGACCGACCTCTCGCGCCGGATCCCCGAGACCGGCAACGACGACATCACCGACCTCACGCGCACGGTCAACGCGATGCTGGGCCGCCTCGAGCTCGCCTTCGTCGGCCAGCGGGCCTTCCTCGACGATGCCGGCCACGAGCTGCGGACACCGCTGACGATCGTGCGCGGCCACCTGGAGCTGGTCGACCCCGACGACGCCGCAGAGGTTGCTCGCACCCGCGAGCTGGTGCTCGACGAGGTGGACCGCATGTCCCGCCTCGTCGACGACCTGCTGCTGCTCGCGAAGGCCGACCGGCCGGACTTCGTCGTGACGGCACCAGTGGCGGTGGACGGGCTGGTCGACCAGGTGCTGGAGAAGTGCAGGGCGCTGGGTGACCGGGAGTGGGTCGTCGACGCCGGCACCGACGTCGTCGCCGTGCTGGACGAGCAGCGGATCACGCAGGCGCTCGTGCAGCTGGCCCACAACGCCGTGAAGCACACCCGCCCGGGTGACACCGTGGGTCTCGGTTCGCGCGTGGTCGGGGAGATGCTGCAGCTCTGGGTGCGCGACACCGGTCCCGGCGTCGCCGACGCGCACAAGGGCCAGGTCTTCCGGCGCTTCGGACGCGGCGAGGTGGCCGATGACGACGAGGGCTTCGGTCTCGGCCTCTCGATCGTCAGTGCGATCGCCTCCGGCCACGCCGGCCACGTGACCGTGTACGACGAGGTGCCGCACGGCGCGCGCTTCGTGATCGAGCTGCCCCTGCGAAGGAGTGTGACGTGGCCCGCATCCTGATCGTCGAGGACGAGCCGCGCATCGCGTCGTTCGTGGCCAAGGGGCTTGCTGCCGACGGCTTCACGACCACGATCGCCACCGACGGCGTCACGGGCCTGGACCTGGCGTCGTCGGGCGACTTCGACCTGATGGTGCTCGACATCGGGCTGCCGCGGATGGACGGGTTCGAGCTGCTCAAGCGGCTGCGTGATTCGGGCAGCATCATGCCCGTCGTCGTACTCACCGCGCGGGACTCGGTCACCGACACGGTCTCGGCGCTGGAGGGCGGAGCCGACGACTACATGCCCAAGCCGTTCCGGTTCGCCGAGCTCCTCGCCCGGGTGCGGCTGCGGCTGCGCCAGGCCGGCGACCTCCCCTCGGCTCGGGACGACGTGCTGGAGTCGGGCGGCGTGCGGCTCGACGTCCGTGCGCGCGTGGCCACCGTCGGACAGCGCGAGGTCGAGCTCTCCGCGCGGGAGTTCAAGATGGCCGAGATCTTCATGCTCAACGCGGGCCAGGTGATGTCGCGTGAGCAGTTGCTCTCGCACGTGTGGGGCTACGACTTCGACCCCGGCTCCAACATCGTCGACGTCTACGTCGGCTACCTCCGCAAGAAGTTCGGGGCCGAGGCGATCACCACGGTGCGCGGGATGGGCTACCGCTTCAGCGACGCCCGTTGATCTTGAACCCGGCGAGCCGGCCGCGCGGGGACCGCTCGAGCATCGGGCCGAGTGCGTCTGCGAGCTCGGCGGGAGTCGGCCGCTGTGCGGGGTCGTGCTCGAGGCAGGCGTAGATCAGCTTCGCGAGGTCCAGCGGCACGTGCTCCGGCATCGCGAAGGCCTCATCGGTGAGCTGCGGGAAGCGCGGCTCACGATCTCCGGCGCCGTCCTCGAACGGCCGGTAGCCCGCGACAGCCTCGTACAGCGTCGCGCCCAGGCCCCAGACGTCACTGGCCGGCAGCGGGTCGCCCTGGCACTGCTCCGGTGCCATGTAGCGGTCGGTGCCCACGACGTACCCGAGACCGGTGGCACGCTCGACGGTCCGCGCGACGCTGAGGTCGATCAGCTTCACCGGCGCGCCCATGATCGTGTTGCTGGGCTTGATGTCCAGGTGCAGGATGTCCAGGCCGTGCAGGTAGTGCAGAGCCGACGCGATCTCGATGCCCAGGGGAAGGTACTGCTGCTCCTCCAGAGCGCCGTACCGGCGGATCAGGGTGGAGAGCCGAGGCCCGTCGAGCTGCTCGAGCACCACGTGCGGACGCTCGCCGTCGACGACCGCACGCAGCTTGCGTACGACGGCCGGGTGCTGCACCCGGTCGAGCATCTCGACCTCGCGGCGCAGCCCGCGCAGCGTGGACCTGTCGTCCACCTGCGCGGGTCGCACCAGCTTCACCACGACGGGGGAGTAGGTGATCTCGTCGAAGGCCAGCACCGCCTCGTACGCCGACCCGCCGCCCAGCTTGCGCAGGCACGTCAGGTCGGACGTGATCGGGTCGCCCTCGGTGAGCCCCCAGGTGTCGCGGTCGGTCATCGCGTCACCGCCGGGTGTCGTTGCGCGACCGGTCGTTGGTCCGGTTGGCGCTGTGGTCGCGGGTGCGGTCGCCACCGTCGCGCGTCCAGTCGCGGGTCTTGTCCCCGTGGCTGTGGTCACGATCGCGGCTCATCGCGGTCCGGTTGCTGCGAGTGCCGTCACCGGTGCCGGTGTTCGTGTTGGTGTTCGCGCCCGTGTTGGTGTTGCCACCGGTGTTCGAGTGCGTGTTGGAGTTGGTGCCGTCGTCGCTGCGCCCGGTGCGAGTCCGGGTGCGCGTCCTGGTCGCCGTGTCGTCGTCATCGTCGTCGTCGGAGGCGAGCACGAGGTCGCTCACGTGGTCGTCACGCTTGAGATAGGCCGGGTTGTTGTCGGAGGCCGACGCCACGTTCGCTGTCGGCACCGAGATGAGCCCGGCCCCGACCAGACCGGCGAGTCCGAGCAGAGGGGTCTTCCGCATGGTGTTGTCCTTTCCTGTGAGGGAGCGCTGGTGCTTCCTGACCAGCAACCTGCCGGACGACGATGAGGTGTTCGTGAGGACTTGGTGAGAGCCCTCTCACGTTCCTACGCTGTCAGCCGGGGGTGCCTCACCCAGGCCACTTCCGGCGGACCTTCTTCCCCAGCCCCGGTTGTCCACAGCTGCGCCGTGGACTGCCGCACGAGGAGCCCCGCCTTGCGTAGCTTTCCCGCATGCGCTCACGAAACGCTCCGGACTCCGACCTCGCCGAGGTGACCCGACGCCGTCTGGAACTGCTGAGCGCTGAGATCGCGGGCAACCGTCCGGACCTGCGTCCCTCGCGCACCGAGGAGCAGGCCGAGCAGGAGCCTGACGACCTCGCACCCCGCGTGACCGCGCCGCCGCAGGCCGGGCGGCATGCCCGCCGGTCGGTCGGGTGGCGCGGTCTCGTGGCGGGCTGGTTGCACGACCGGTTGCCGCCGACCTTGCAGGGCCGGGTCCGGTTGGGGGCTGCTCACCTGGGGGTCGTGGCGTTGACCGTGGCGGCCGGGCTTGCTGTCGCGGGCTGGTGGGTGCTTCGCACCGATGACGCGGGCGAGCTGGTGCCGGCCGCGTCGCCGGTGGTGGCGTCGTCACCGCTGGTCTCGGCGCGAGCCTCGCCGGCGGCGGGTGGCTTGCCGGTGACGGGTGGCTTGCCGGCGGCGGGTGGACAGGTAGTCGTCGACGTGGTGGGGAGCGTGCGCCGGCCGGGGATCGCCACGCTGCCGGCGGGGTCACGGGTGGTCGACGCGCTGAGAGCGGCGGGCGGGGTCCGTCGCGGGGTGGACGGCTCGTCGATCAACCGGGCGCGGCTGCTCGTCGACGGTGAGCAGATCGTGGTGGGGGTAGCGGCGGCCGGGCCGGCCGCCGCTGCGGCCGGGTCGTCGCCGGCCGGTGTGTCTCTGATCAACCTCAACACCGCCGACCAGACAGCCTTGGAGACACTGCCGGGCGTCGGCCCGGTCACCGCATCGGCCATCATCGCGTGGCGGTCGGAGCACGGCGGGTTCACATCGGTCGACGAGCTGCTCGAGGTGTCAGGCATCGGTGATGCCACTCTCGGCGAGCTGACTCCCTACGTCACGCTGTGAGGCCTCCTCCCGACCTTCGGCTGCTGCTTCCCGCGATGGCGGGGTGGGGTGGAGCGCTGGCGGGCTTCGGTCTGCCCTGGTGGGCCTGGGGCCCTCCGGGAGCGCTCACGCTGGTTGTGGCGGGCAGGAGGCGCTCGGTGCTGCTCGCGTGCATGGCGCTCGTGGCCCTGGCGTGCGCCGGCTGCGCGGCGTTGCGGGCGGAAGGCACCGCGCGCAGCCTGGTCGCCGATGCCGCTGACCGGCACGCCTACGTCACCGTCACCCTTCGCCTGACCAGCGATCCGGTGGCACGTTCGGGTCGCTTCGGGGACTACGTCGTCGCGCGGGGGTCGGTCGCGCGCATCCAGTGGCGTGGCGCTCGCGCTCCGACCGCCGGCAGCGTGCTCGTGATCGGTGGTGAGGAGTGGCGGCAGGTGCCGTTGGGCGCTGTGGTCCGTGCCTCGGGTCGGCTGGCGCCGGCGGAGTCTAGCGACCTGGCCGGCGTGCTGACGTCGCGGCGGGCGCCGGAGCTGCTCCGAGAGCCCGGTGTGGCTTTCAACGCGGCCGCCGGCGTGCGCCGAGCGATCCGAGAGGCGTCAGCGGAAGCCGAGCCTGGTGCGCGCGAGCTGGTGCCAGGACTCGTGATGGGCGACGACGCAGGCCTGCCCGAGGAGGTTGTCGAGGAGTTCCGCACCGCTGGGCTGACGCATCTCACCGCGGTCTCGGGCACGAACCTGACCCTGGTTGTCGGCTTCCTGCTCGCGCTCGCGCGCTGGGCAGGGGTTCGCGGTCGTGGCCTGGTTGCGGTCGGGTTCCTCGGGGTCGCCGGGTTCGTCCTGCTGGCTCGCGCGGAGCCGAGCGTCGTCAGGGCAGCCGCCATGGGCTCGGTGGCTCTGCTGGCGCTTTCGGCCGGCGGCCGTGACCGCGCCGCACGCGGCCTGAGCGTCGCGGTGCTGGCTCTGCTGCTGTTCGACCCCTGGCTGGCCAGGTCGCCAGGCTTCGCGCTGTCCGTGGTCGCCACAGCAGGCATCCTCTTCTTCGCGCCGCCGCTGCGCGACGCCCTCCGGCGGTGGCTGCCGCAGCCGATCGCGGAGGCGGTCGCCGTGCCGTGTGCGGCCCAGCTCGCCTGCACGCCGATCGTGGCCGCCCTGTCGGGCTCGGTGAGCCTGGTCGCCGTGCTGGCCAACCTGCTGGTGGCGCCTGTGGTCGGTCCTGCCACGATCCTGGGCCTGCTCGGAGGGCTGACCCTGCTGGTGCTCGAGCCCGCAGGCCTCGCCCTCGGACGGTGCGCCGGCTGGTGCGCCGCCTGGATCGTGCACGTGGCTCACCACGCGGCAGCGCTGCCCCTCGCCGAAACCGAGTGGTCAAGCGGCGTGCCCGCGCTCGCCCTGCTCACGCTCTGCTGCGGGCTCCTCGCCCTGGTCGCCCCTCGGTTCGCGGCGAGCGGACCCCGGACCGTCATCGCCTGCTGCCTGTTCGTGCTGGTCATGGTCCGACCGCCCCCGCAGCCCGGCTGGCCCCCAGCCGGCTGGATGCTGGTGGCCTGTGACGTGGGGCAGGGCGACGGGCTGGTGCTCAACGCCGGCGGCGGTGCCGCGGTCGTGGTCGACGCCGGCCCCGAGCCGGCGGCCATCGACCGGTGTCTGCGCCGTCTCCGCGTGAGGGAGGTGCCGGTCGTGGTGCTCACGCACTTCCACGCCGACCACGTCGACGGGCTGGCCGGCGTGCTGCGGGGGAGACGGGTCAGAGAGGTTCTGGTGACCGGGCTGCGGGACCCTCCACAGGGAGCGGCCGAGGTCGACCGGCTCGCGGCGCGAGCGGGCGTGGCGACGCGAGTGCCCGTGCTCGGCGAGGTGGTGCAGGTCGGCAGGCTGACCTGGCAGGTGCTCGGGCCGGTGGGCCGTGTCTCGACGGGCGCCAACGACGCCAGCCTGGTTCTCCTGGTGTCGACGCGCGGCAAGCGGCTGCTCCTCAGCGGCGATGCCGAGCCCGAGGCGCAGCATCGGCTGGCGCGCGCGATCGGCCCGCTGCAGGTCGACGTTCTCAAGGTGCCGCACCACGGCAGCCGCTACCAGGACGCCGACGTGCTCCGTGCTCTCGGTGCCCGGCTCGCGGTCGTGTCGGCGGGTCAGGACAACGACTACGGCCACCCGGCTCCGGAGACGCTACGGCTGCTCCAGGACGCGGGCATGAAAGTGGCGCGGACCGATCGCGACGGTGACGTTGCCGTCGTCGAGCGAGGAGGAGATCTGAGAGTGGTGACGACTCGCTGACGACGCGGCCCGGTGAGCGCCCGGCCCGTTGCTGGCGTGTCGGCGGCCTGTGTCAGGGTGGCTCCATCATGGCGAGTGCGAACGCGAAGGCTTCCGACGTGCTGGGCCGGATCACGCTGGTGACCGGCCCGGAGGAGTTTCTGCGTGAGCGCACGGTCACTGCCGCCCGCCGGGCGGTCCTGGCCGCGGACCCCGAGGCCGAGACCAGCGAGACCACCGGCGACCAGCTGTCGACGCCAGAGCTCGACAACCTGTCGGCGCCCTCGCTGTTCTCCAGCATCCGGTTCGTCGTGGTGCGAAACCTGGAGGACACCCCTGACACCTCGTTCGACGGGCTGCTGGACTTCGTCGCGATGCCACCGGAGGACGTCGGGCTGGTGCTTGTGCACTCGGGCGGTCCCAAGGGCAGCGGGCTGCTCACCAAGCTCCGCAAGGCCGCAACCGTGACCGAGGTGAAGTCCGAGGCGCTCAAGCCGAGTGAGTTCCCGCGCTTCGTCGCGGCCGAGGTCCGGTCCAGCGGCGGCCGCATCGAGGACGAGGCCGCCGAGCTGCTGGTGCAGGCAGTCGGCCAGGACCTGCGCGCGCTCGCCGGTGCAGCGCACCAGCTCGCCGGCGACTTCCCGGACGATCCGCTGACCGCGGAGGTCGTCGGGCGCTACTTCGCCGGACGGGCCGAGGTCAAGTCGTTCGTGATCGCCGACCATGCGCTCTACGGCCGAACCAGCAAGGCGCTGGAGGAGCTGCGCTGGGCGCTCGAGGCGGGAGTGAGCTCGCCGGCGATCACCGGGTCGTTCGCCAGCGCTGTCCGCGGGCTGGCCAAGGTGAAGACCGGCGACCAGTCCGGGGTGCCGCCCTGGAAGGTTCGGGTGATCCGGGAGCAGGCACGAGGCTGGGACGAGCGCGGGCTCGCGACGGCGATCCGCGCGGTGGCGACGGCCGACGCCGACGTCAAGGGGCAGGGGTCCGACGCCGCCTACGCCCTGGAGCGCATGGTGCTGACCATCTGTGGTGCCCGGTTGAGATGACAGCCGAGATGACGGCCGAGATGACGGCCGAGATGACAGCCGAGATGACAGCTGGATGACAGAAGCGCCGCCCCCGTCGGGAGCGGCGCTGTCGTCAGCAGGCGAGCGTCAGAGCGACGCGGCCTTCTTGGAGATGGCCGACTTGCGGTTGGCGGCCTGGTTCTTGTGGATGACACCGGCGGACGCAGCCTTGTCGAGCTTGCGGTTCGCGGCCGCGGCGAGCTCCTTGGCCTTGTCGGCGTCGCCGGCAGCAGCCGCCTCGCGGAACGAGCGGATGGCAGTCTTCAGCGCGGACTTCACGGACTTGTTGCGCTGGTGCGCCTTCTCGCTCTGCAGGTTGCGCTTGATCTGCGACTTGATGTTCGCCATAGGTGGACAAGCCTCGATTGCGGTCGTACGGGTGTGGTGGTCTGGATGGTGCGCCCCGCCGACCCTCAGGGCCCGCGAACACACAAGCGCCAACGATACCGGAAGGCGGGTCAGGGCCCCAAATCCGCGGGCTGGAGCCATCCTCGCCGCTGGACGAGCCAGGACCAGGCGGCCTGGCCGTACCACATCTGGTGGATCCGCAGGTACGGCGAGGTCGGGGGCACCGGCCGGTCCGTGGCCTCCAACATGAAGCCTGCGTAGGCAGCGAGCCAGGTGTCGACGTCCTCGGGCGGCACCCGGGCGGTCAGTGGCGTGGAGGAGAGGGCGAGCTCGGCGTCGCCACCGTCGCCGTGGACAGAGATCATCAACACCACGGCGTCCAGCCAGGCCGGGCCGGTGACGGGCCAGTTCCAGTCGCACAACAAGGCGCCGTCCGGCGTGAGCAGGAAGTTGTCGTCGCGGGCATCGCAGTGCAACAGGCGGTCACCGGGTAGTCGGGGCAGCCGTTCTGCGAGCGTGGCCGCCTCGGACAGGTGCGGCCATTCAGGATGCAGCCGCCACACCGTCTGCCACCCGTGCACGAACGACGGCGCCTCCTGAGCGATGGGCTTGAGCTGCAATGTCTCGGGGACCTTGGCGGCGGCGACCTGCTCGAGCGTGGCGAGGCAGGCTCGCAGGTCGGGGCCGGTCCACGGCCGCTCCGGGGACCGGCCCTCGACGTCGGCGAAGCCGAGCACCACCCAGCGGTCGTCCTCGTGCAACCACAGCAGGCGAGTGGCCGGCAGCCCTTCGGGGAGGCCGGCGAGGATCCTCGCCTCCTCGGCGTACGCCTCTGCGAACGGGCGCTGTGCCTTCTTGCTCGCGGCCTTGACGAACAGCCGCTCGCCGGAGGCACCGACGAGCCTCGACGCAAAGCCCGGCGTGAACCCGGCGCCCTGCGACTCCGCATGTACGACGGGCGAGCCGAGCCGGCCCTCGACGTAGCCCCTGACCTCCGGTGGAAGGTGCTGCCACTCGAGCCTGCGCGCGGTGCGTCCGTGCGGGATCGGCGGATCGAAGGTCATGGGAGGCAATCTTGCATGGGAGAATGTCTGGTCCCCGTAGACCCGCCCGAGAGAGCCACGTGTCCAAGCCCAACGCGCCGAAGCCCGGCCACACCGATCCCGCGATCATCAGGAACTTCTGCATCATCGCGCACATCGACCACGGCAAGTCGACCCTGGCGGACCGCATGCTGCAGAAGACCGAGGTCGTCGACCCGCGGGCGATGCGGGCGCAGTACCTCGACCGCATGGACATCGAGCGGGAGCGCGGCATCACCATCAAGAGCCAGGCAGTGCGCATGCCCTGGACGGTCACCGAGGGCGAGGACAAGGGCACCACGTTCGTGCTCAACATGATCGACACCCCCGGTCACGTCGACTTCACCTACGAGGTGTCCAGGAGCCTCGAGGCGTGCGAGGCCGCCGTGCTGCTGGTCGACGCGGCGCAGGGCATCGAGGCGCAGACGCTGGCCAACCTCTACCTCGCCCTCGGCGCGGACCTGCACATCATCCCCGTGCTGAACAAGATCGACCTGCCCGGCGCCGAGCCCGAGAAGTACGCCGCCGAGCTCGCGCACGTCATCGGCTGCGACCCCTCCGACGTGCTCCAGGTCAGCGCGAAGACCGGCGCCGGCGTCGAGCGTCTGCTCAACGAGATCGTCGCGCAGACGCCCCCTCCGGTCGGTGACGCGAACGCGCCGGCACGGGCACTGATCTTCGACTCGGTCTACGACACCTACCGCGGCGTGGTCACCTACGTCCGCGTGGTCGACGGCAAGCTGACCCACCGGGACCGCATCAAGATGATGTCGACCGGTGCCGTCCACGAGATGCTCGAGGTCGGCGTGATCAGCCCCGAGCCGGTGAAGGCGGGGGAGATCGCGGCCGGCGAGGTCGGCTACCTGATCACCGGCGTGAAGGAGGTCCGCCAGTCCCGCGTCGGCGACACCGTGACCAGCCAGCACAACGGCGCCACCGAGGCCCTCGGCGACTACAAGCACCCGACCCCCATGGTCTTCGCGGGTCTGTTCCCGATCGATGGCGACGACTACCCGACCCTGCGCGACGCGCTCGACAAGCTGCAGCTCAACGACGCGTCACTGATCTACGAGCCGGAGAACTCCGGCGCCCTCGGCTTCGGCTTCCGCATCGGGTTCCTTGGCCTGCTGCACATGGAGATCGTCCGGGAGCGACTGGAGCGGGAGTTCAACCTCGCCCTGATCTCCACCGCGCCCAACGTGGTCTACAACGTCACGATGGACGACGGTGCCGAGCACATCGTGACCAACCCGAGCGAGTTCCCCACGGGCAAGATCGCCGAGGTGCGGGAGCCCGTCGTGCGCGCGACGATCCTGACGCCCAAGGAGTTCATCGGCACGATCATGGAGCTCTGCCAGACCAAGCGGGGCAACCTGCTGGGCATGGAGTACCTCTCCGAGGACCGGGTCGAGATGCGCTACACGATGCCGCTGGCCGAGATCGTGTTCGACTTCTTCGACGCGCTGAAGTCCCGCACCCGGGGCTACGCCTCGCTCGACTACGAACCCACCGGCGACCAGGCCGCCGAGCTGGTCAAGGTCGACGTACTTCTTCATGGCGAGGCCGTGGACGCCTTCAGCGCCATCGTGCACAAGGACTTCGCGTACTCCTACGGCGTCGCCCTGGTCGCCAAGCTCAAGGAGCTCATCCCGCAGCAGCAGTTCGAGATCCCGATCCAGGCGGCGATCGGTGCGCGGGTGATCGCTCGCGAGACGGTCCGTGCCCTGCGCAAGGACGTGCTCGCCAAGTGCTACGGCGGTGACATCACCCGCAAGCGCAAGCTGCTGGAGAAGCAGAAGGAGGGCAAGAAGCGGATGAAGATGGTGGGCCGCGTCGAGGTCCCCCAGGAGGCCTTCATCGCCGCGCTCTCCACCGGTGAGACGAGCAAGGACAAGAAGTAGCAGGTCTCGCTGACCGTGACGCTCGTGATCCCCGCCGCCCTCGAGGCGAACCGCGCGCTCTCGCCGGTCTGGGGAGACTGGCTCGACGGGCTCCCGGGTCGGGTGGCGGAGCTGCTGGCGGAGTGGGACCTGACCCGCGACGGCGAGGTCCTGCACGGTGCATGCTCGGTCGTCCTGCCCGTGCGCACGACCAGCGGCCGCCCGGCCGTGCTCAAGGTGGGACTACCCGACCCCGAGCACGACCACGAGCACCTGGCCCTGCAGCACTGGCACGGCAACGGGACCGTGCTTCTCTACCGCGCCGACCCACGTCGCTACGCGTTGCTGCTCGAGCGACTGCACACCGAGGACCTGCAGGACCTGTGGGACCTGGAGGCGTGTCAAGTGGTGGCCGGCCTCTACCCACGGCTGCACGTCCCCGCATTGCCACAGCTGCGACCACTCACCCAGTTCATGGCGCAGTGGACCAATGACCTCGAGCGGCTGCCGCGCAACGCGCCCGTCCCGCGCAGGCTGGTCGAGCAGGCGGTCTCGCTGGGGCGCGACTTCGTGGCCGACCCGGACAGCACCGGCCGGATCATCCACGGCGACCTGCACTACGAGAACGTGCTGGCCGGTGATCGCGAGCCGTGGCTGGTGATCGACCCCAAGCCGATGAGCGGCGACCCGCACTACGAGATCGCACCGATGCTGTGGAACCGGTGGGAGGAGCTGACGGGAGACGTGCGCAACGGCGTACGCCGGAGGTTCCACACGCTCGTCGACGCGGCCGGCTTCGACGAGGACCGGGCACGCGACTGGGTCGTCGTACGCATGCTGCACAACGCGATGTGGGCGATCCAGGACGGTGACACGTCCGACTGGGTGACGGTCTGTATCTCGGTTGCGAAGGCAGTGCAGGATTGAGACATGGCTCGTGTGGTGTCGGTCAATGTCGGCAAGATCAAGCCCGTGTCGTGGGACGCCGGCTCGCTGCCGGAGACCGCGATCGAGAAGCACGCGGTCGAGGGCCGGGTCCGGATCACCACCGCGGGTGTGGAGGGCAACGACTTCGCGGACAAGGCCAACCACGGCGACCAGTGGATGCGCGTCTACGCCTACTCGGCAGAGGACTACGACTGGTGGGTGGAGCAGCTCGCGATGCCGATCCGCCACGGTCAGTTCGGCGAGCAGCTGACCACGAGCGGGATCGACCTCAACGCCGCGCTGGTCGGCGAGACCTGGCGGGTCGGCACCGCCCTGCTGCAGATCTCCCACGTGCGCATTCCGTGCCAGACCTTCAAGGGCTGGATGGGCGAGAGCGGGTACGACGACACGGCCTGGGTGAAGCGGTTCACACTCGCCGGCCGCGTCGGCCCCTACTTCCGCGTGCTGGAGGAGGGGGTCGTCGAGGCAGGCGACCCGGTCGTGGTCGAGGAGCGACCCTCCCACGACGTGTCCGTGGCGGTGCTGTTCCGGGCGCTGACGACCGAGCCGGCGCTGCTCCCGCGCCTGCGCGTCGTACCGGGGCTCAAGCCCTGGGTCTACGAGAAGGCGAGATAGGCCGGGGTTCCCTACCCGTGGGTAGGGGCGTGATCTAGATTGTGGTCGTCACCACATCACCGAGAGGTAGCCGTGAGCCCGATCAACTACGACCTCACCGAGATCGAGAAGCGCCCCGTCACAGTTGCGCGGCAGTTCTTCGACCGTGTCGCCAAGAGCTCCGGCAAGGAGGCTTATCGCTACCCGGTCGGCGACCACTGGGAGTCGATCACCTGGCAGGAGACCGGTGACCGCGTCACCCGGCTGGCTGCTGGCCTGCTCGCTCTCGGCGTCGAGTCGCAGCAGCGTGTGGGCATCGCCTCGGGCACCAGGGTCGAGTGGATCCTCGCCGACCTTGCCGTGATGGCCGCCGGAGCGGCGACCACGACCGTCTACCCGTCGACGATGGCCGAGGACGTCGCCTACATCCTGGGCGACTCCGAGAGCCGCATCGTCTTCGCCGAGGACGACGAGCAGATCGCCAAGCTGCTCAAGCACAAGGCCGACCTGCCGCACCTGGCCAAGGTCGTCACCTTCGACGGCACCGCCGACGGTGACTGGGTGATCTCGCTGGCCGACCTGGAGAAGCTCGGAGAGGAACTTCTCGCCAAGGACTCCGCGGTCGTCGACAAGGCGGTCGAGGCGACGCAGGGCGATCACCTCGCGACGCTGATCTACACCTCGGGCACGACCGGCCGCCCCAAGGGTGTGCGGCTCAAGCAGAGCTCGTGGACCTACGAGGGCGCCGCCATCTCGGCGCAGAACATCCTCTCCGAGGACGACCTGCAGTTCCTCTGGCTGCCGATGGCGCACTCGTTCGGCAAGGTCCTGCTGTCCACCCAGCTCGCCTGTGGCTTCGCCACTGCCGTCGACGGTCGAGTGGACAAGATCGTCGACAACCTGGCCATCGTGAAGCCGACCTTCATGGGTGCCGCACCACGCATCTTCGAGAAGGCCTACGCGCGCATCCAGACCATGACCGAGCAGGAGGGCGGCGCGAAGAAGAAGATCTTCGACCGGGCCTTCTCCGTCGGGAGGCAGGTCGAGAAGCTCCGGGTCGAGGGCAAGAGCGTCCCGCCGCACCTGAAGATCCAGCGCGCGCTCTTCGACAAGCTCGTCTTCTCCAAGGTGCGCGAGCGCTTCGGTGGCCGCGTCCGCTTCTTCATCTCCGGGTCCGCGGCCCTCAACCGTGAGGTGGCCGAGTGGTTCCACATCGCCGGCATCCTGGTGCTCGAGGGCTACGGCCTGACCGAGACCTCCGCCGGCTCGGTGGTCAACCACCCCGAGCAGTACGCCTTCGGCACGGTGGGCCTGCCGTTCCCCGGCACCGAGGTCAAGATCGCCTCCGACGGCGAGATCCTGATCAAGGGTCCCGGCGTGATGGACGGCTACCACAACATGCCCGAGGCGACTGCGGAGACGGTCGTCGACGGCTGGCTGCACACCGGTGACATCGGGGAGTTCAGCAAGGACGGCCTGCTGCGCATCACCGACCGCAAGAAGGACCTCTTCAAGACCTCAGGTGGCAAGTACGTCGCGCCCACGGCCATCGAGGGGCAGTTCAAGGCGATCTGTCCCTACGCCAGCCAGTTCCTGGTGCACGGCAACGAGCGCAACTTCTGCGTCGCGCTGGTCGCGCTCGACCCCGAGGCGATCGCCGACTGGGCCAACCACCACGGCTTGGGCGGCAAGTCCTACGCCGACCTGGTCGCGTCCCAGGAGGTCCGCACCATGCTCCAGGGCAGCATCGACGAGCTCAACGCGAAGCTCAACCGCTGGGAGACGATCAAGAAGTTCATCGTGCTCGACCACGACCTCACCATCGAGTCCGGTGAGCTGACCCCGTCGCTGAAGGTCAAGCGCAAGGTCGTCGAGGAGAACAACAAGGCTGACATCGACGCGCTCTACGCCTGAACCACGCCCCTCCGGCCCCGGGTGACCTCGATGACCCAATGTGGCCATGTCAACTACTGCTTTTGCTGGCAGTATTCGGACAAGGGGGGATCGGCCCGCGCGCCCGCTCGGGGTGACGCGAACTGCGGGGAGGCAATCAAGTGAGCGTCGACTCTGCCGAGTCCACCGGACTGGGCGCCGCTATCCGTGCGAGCTTCCGGGAGACCGGCTCGTCCCTGAGGCTGGTGTTCGGCAGCAAGAACCTACGCAGAATCCAGCTGGCGTTCGCCGGCTCGAACATCGGCGACTGGGCGTATGCGACCGCTGTCACGGTGTGGGCCTACGAGGTCGGTGGGGTGAAGGCGGTCGGCATCTGGGGCGCGGTCCGCCTGCTCATGATGGCGGTCACTGCGCCGTTCGCGGCCGGCATCGCCGACAAGCTTCCGCGCAAGCAGGTCATGATCGCGGCGGACCTGTGCCGCGCCGGTCTCGTCGCTCTGGCGACCGCCTGCCTCCTCGCGGACACGCCGGCAGCGCCGATCTTCGTCCTCGCCACCGTCACCGCGCTGTTCGCGTCTGTCTTCCGGCCTGCCCAGGCCGCACTGATGCCCTCGCTCGTCGAGAGCCCTGAGCAGCTCACTGCGTCCAACGGCGCCTCCAGCACGATCGAGAGCTTGGGCTTCTTCATCGGCCCCACGCTCGGAGCGCTCCTCATCGCGGCTACCAACGTCGAGACGGTCTTCCTTCTGAACGTGGCCACTTTCCTCTACTCGGCCCTGCTCGTGGTCGGCGTGCGGCCGCATCCCGCGGACGCTCCGGAGACCGAGGGCGACGAGGACCACGAGGAGAAGCACGGCTTCGTGTCCGAGACCCTCGCTGGGTTCACGACCATCGCCCGGAGCCGCGACCTCCTGCTGATCGCCGTCATCATGAGCGCCCAGACGCTGATTGCCGGCGGCACCGCGGTGTTCGGCGTCGTGCTGGCGATCGAGGTGCTCGGGACCGGGCCGGAGGGCCTCGGCTACATCGACTCGATGTTCGGAGTGGGCGCGATCCTCGGCGGGTTCGTCGCGCTGGCGCGTGCCTCCAAGAACAAGCTCGCCATGGACTTCGCAGTCGGAACACTCCTGTGGTCGTTGCCGCTGCTGCTCGTCGCGTGGCAGCCTCAGGTCGCGGTGGTCGTGGTCGCCATGGTGCTGCTCGGCATCGGCAACCCGCTGGTCGACGTCGCCTTCTACACGATGGTCCAGCGCCTCACCCCCGATGCTGTCCTGGGTAGGGTCTTCGGCGCCTTCGAAGGACTGCTCATCGCCAGCATGGCCGCTGGTGCCGCCCTGATGCCCGTGGCCATCGACCAGCTGGAGCTCGAGGGTGCCCTGGCCACGTTCGCGCTCATCGTCGGCATACCCGTGGTGCTGCTTCTGCCGGCAGTTCGCAGGCTGGATGCGAAGCTGCGTCCGCCGGAGGGCCTCGACCTGCTGCGGGCCATCCCCATGTTCGCGCCGCTCGGACTGGCCAAGCTCGACTCCCTTGCTCGTCAGCTCGAGCGCGTCGTGCTCCCGGCCGGGTACGCCGTGCTTCGCCAGGGCGAGGACTCGGACCGGTTCTTCATCATCGAGTCGGGTGGCGTGGAGGTGACGCAGGGCGGTGCCGTGCTGCGGCGCGAGGCCAGGGGCGAGTTCTTCGGCGAGATCGGCCTCCTTCGCGACGTGCCGCGGACCGCGGACGTCACGACGACGGCGGAGACCGCTTTGCTCACCCTGAGCCGGGCCGCCTTCCTCGGTGCGCTCGCCGGCAGCGATGAGTCTAAAGTCGCCGCAGACGACATCATCGCTCGTAGGCTGACTACATGAGCCAAACGGCCAGCTGCCGCGCCTGCGGGGCGCTCGGGCTGGTCGCGGGCGCCCGGTTCTGCCACGAGTGTGGCGCTCCGACCCTGGCCCAGTGCATGTCGTGCGGCGAAGCGCTGGTGGCCGGGGCGAAGTTCTGCAGCAACTGCGGCACCAGCCAGGTCGAGCCAGTCGCACCGTCCGGTCTAGCCGCCACCGCGAAGCCGGTTGCCGCCCGGCGTGTCACCAGTGTCCTCTTCGGTGACCTGGTCTCGTTCACGACCCTCTCGGAATCACGCGACACCGAGGACGTTCGCGAGCTCCTCTCGTCGTACTTCGAGGAGTGCCGCCGGATCGTCGACCGCTACGGCGGGACCATCGAGAAGTTCATCGGCGATGCGGTGATGGCGGTCTGGGGGGTCCCTACCGCCCACGAGGACGACGCCGAGCGAGCGGTGCGCGCCGGCCTCGAGCTGACCACCGCCGTGGAGGCACTGGGCGAGAAGCAGCGCGCTCCGGGACTCTCGATGCGCGTCGGGATCGTGACGGGTGAGGTCGCGGTCACGATCGGAGCCCAGCAGCAAGGCATGGTGGCCGGCGACGCCGTGAACACCGCCTCCCGAGTCCAGTCGGCCGCCGCCCCCGGCCAGGTCTGGGTCGACGAGACGACCAGGCTGCTCACCTCGTCGGCGATCACCTACGTCGACGTCGGGTCGCACACGCTCAAGGGAAAGGCCGAGCCCATGCCGCTGTGGGCGGTCCGGGCGGTCGTCGCGAGCATCGGCGGTGCCCAGCGGGCCGACGGCCTGGAGGCACCTCTGATCGCGAGGGACCGTGAGCTCCGTCTGGTCAAGGAGCTGTTCCACGGTGCGGCGGACAGCCAGAGTCCGGCCCTTCTCGTGATCGACGGCGAGCCCGGAGTGGGCAAGTCGCGCCTGGCCTGGGAGTTCGAGAAGTACGTCGACGGTCTGACCCAGCCGACCTTCTGGCACAGCGGCAGATGTGTCGCCTACGGCGAGGGCGTCGCCTTCTTCGCCCTGGCCGAGGCCTTCCGGGTTCGGCTCCAGGTGCTCTCCCGTCGGGCCGTAGGGACGACCGACGACGAGACCGACGACCCCGAGACGCTGCTGGAGCGCGGCCTGGCCGGGCTCGAGCTCGCAGACTCCGAACGCGACTGGCTGCGACCGCGCATCGGCGCCTTGCTGGGCATCGGGTCGGTGGGCACGTTCCCGCGCGAGGACCTGTTCTCCGCCTGGACGACGTTCCTCGAGCGGGTCTGCGGGTTGGAGCAGGGCGGACAGGTCGTGCTGGTCATCGACGACGCCCAGCACGCCGACGAGGGGTTGCTGCAGTTCCTGGAGCACCTGCTCGTTGCCGGCTCGCTCCCGTGCCTGGTCGTGCTCCTCACCCGCCCGGGCCTGCTCGAGGAGCATCCAGGGCTGGCCACGAACCGTCGTGCCACCGTGGTGCACCTCCCGAAGCTGTCCGACGCAGACGTGTCCGCGCTGCTCTCGGGGCTCGTCGTCGGTCTCCCCGCCGAGGTCAGGGAGGGGTTGGTCGCCCGGTCGGAGGGGGTGCCGCTCTACGCCGTGGAGACGGTCAGGTCGCTGATCGACCGTGACCTGGTGGTGCCGCGCGGGGGCCAGTACGTCCTGGCGGACCCCGACGCGCTCGACCTCACCGCGATCGGTGCGCCCGCTTCTCTCCAGGCCCTGATCGCCGCTCGGCTCGACTCTCTCTCGCCCGACCAGCGGCTCGTCCTGGACCACGCGAGCGTCCTGGGCATGTCGTTCCCCAAGGCCAACATCGAGGCAATCTGCGAGGACGTCGGCGATCTCGACGAGATCCTCACCAGCCTGGTGAGGCAACAGCTGCTCGGCTACGTCTCCAACCGGCTCTCCGCCGACTACGGCGAGTACCGCTTCGAGCAGACCGTGGTGCGACAGGTCGCCTACGCCATGCTGGGTCGCCGCGAGCGCAAAGCCCTGCACCTTGCGGCTGTGCGGCAGTACCAGGCAGAGGCGGACGCGGCCGGCGACCTGGCGCCCTTCATCGCCCAGCACTATCTCGAGGCGGTCGAGGCCGCGCCCTCGGACCCCGACGTCCCCGCACTGAAGGAGGCTGCAGCCGAGCAGCTGACGCGCGCGGCCAACCGAGCCCGGGCACTGGGCGCACAGCACGAGGCGGCTGGACATCTGCGCGCCGCGCTGGAGCTCTCTCCGGACGACTCCTCCGCCGCCCGCCTCCGCGTGGAGCTCGCCGACGTGCTCATGATGGCCGGGGAGTACGACGCCGTGATCGAGCAGGCGGTCGTCGCGACCGAGCGCTTCGACGCCGAAGGTGATGACGTGTCCGCCGGCCTCGCCGTTGCACTGCACGCGCTCGCGCTGGCCCATCGCGGCGAAGTGACCGAGGCGCAGACGCTGGTCGAGCCTCGCTGGGAAGCCCTCTCCGATCGCCCGGACGCCGCCCGCGCCCTGCTCCGCCTGGCTACGGCGCGCACGACGATCAACACCGCGATGGGCATCACCACGCGCGAGTTCGCCGAGACGCGCCTGCTCCTGGCCCAGCGGCTGGGAGACATGCAGGAGTACTGTGCCGCCCTCACGCCGTTGGCCGGGCACTTCCTCTCCATCGGGCTCCCGTCGGTGTGGCGCACACTCACCCAGGCCGCCGCCGACCTGGCTCGCGAGCACCATCAGCCCACCGCGCTGGGCCGCGCGCTGGGCAACCTGGCCGCGGGAAACCTCGACGTCGACGTCCGCCTCGCCTGGGAGCTGGCTCAGGAGACCGGCAAGGTCTCGCGCACCGTCGGCGACGCCAGCATGCGCCACAACGCGGAAGCGAACGTGCTCATCGCCGCCTACGCGTTGGGCGAGTGGCCATCCACTGACGAGCTGGGCGGCAGCGAGATGCGGACCCATCCGATCTACGCCACCATCTGGTTGGCGGTCGACGGACTGTTCCGGCTGGCAAGAGGGCAGACACCCACCGTGCCGGACATCCCCGAGACCGAGGACATGGCCATGGCCGCGTGGGGGAGCCATGCGCGCGGCATCGTCGCCTTGGCGGCAGGGGAGCTTCAGCTCGCCGCCGAGCACCAGCTGACGGCGCTTCGAGGCATCCACGAGATCAGCGAGCTGAGCGACGACTTCCCGATGATGTTCCAGACCGCCGTCGAGACGGCTCTCGCTGCGGGTGACGAGACCACTCTTGCCGCGATGCTGGAGCTGGTGCGCTACGACGACGACACCGACCACAGCATCTCGATCGCCGTCCAGGGCCACCGCAACCGGACTCGCGGGCTGCTCGCCGTACGGGCAGGCGACGCGCAGGCGGCAGAGGCTGCCTTCCTCCAGGCGATCGAGGACTACGCGGCCTGGCATGCGTTGCTCTACCAGCGGCGCACCGAGGCCGACCTCGCCGTGCTGCTGGTCGAGGCAGGGCGAGCCGAGCAGGCCGCGCCACTGCTGGAGAAGGTCCGCTCCTTCTACGCCGACCTCGGTGCCACTGCCTGGTCGGCCGAGCTCGACGAGCGACTACCTGCCCAAGTAGTGCTCGGAGCGTGACATGAGCGACTGCCCCAGCTGCGGTGCGACTGACCTTCAGGCCGGATCGCGGTTCTGCTTCAGCTGTGGCGCGGGCCTGGGCGCCCCCACGTGCGTTGCCTGCGGCACCGAGCTGGCCGTGGGGTCGCGGTTCTGCAACGTGTGCGGGGCGAACCAGGAAGCGCCGACACCGGCCGCGGCCGCGCCGCCTCCGGCTCCGGTTGCCGGACGGCGGGTCACCAGCGTGCTCTTCGGTGACCTGGTCGGGTTCACCACGCTGTCGGAGTCTCGCGACCAGGAGGAGGTGCGCGAGCTGTTGTCGCGCTACTTCGAGGAGTGCAGCCGGATCGTGGGGAGGTACGGCGGCACGGTCGAGAAGTTCATCGGCGACGCGGTGATGGCGGTCTGGGGAGTGCCCACCGCCCACGAGGATGACGCAGAGCGGGCGGTGCGGGCCGGGCTCGAGCTGGTGAACGCGACCGCTGCTCTGGGTGAGGAGCAACGCGTCTCCGGGCTCGCGATGCGCGTCGGCATCGTGACCGGCGAGGTGGCCGTCACGATCGGCGCCACCCAGCAGGGCATGGTCGCCGGCGACGCCGTCAACACGGCGTCGCGCGTGCAGTCCGCTGCGAGCCCCGGACAGGTCTGGGTCGACGAGACGACGCGGCTGCTGACCGCCTCGGCCATCACCTACGTCGACGTCGGCTCGCACGTCCTCAAGGGCAAGGCCGAGCCGATGCCGCTGTGGGCCGTGCGCGCCGTGGTCGCGGCGATGGGTGGTGCCCAGCGGGCCGACGGCCTCGAAGCACCACTGGTCGGCCGCGATCGCGAGCTCCGGGTGGTCAAGGAGCTCTTCCACGGATCCATCGACGGCCATACCCCAGCACTCACGGTCGTCGACGGCGAGCCGGGCGTCGGGAAGTCGCGGCTCGCCTGGGAGTTCGAGAAGTACGTCGACGGGCTGACCTCCACGACGTACTGGCACAGCGGCCGCTGCGTGGCGTACGGCGAGGGGGTCGCCTTCCTCGCGCTCGCCGAGGCGTTCCGGGTCCGCCTCCACGTCCTGGCCAAGACCGATGCCGACGCGCGCGAGGGCCCGGAGGACCCGGAGCGTCTCGTAGCCGGAGGACTTGCGGCGCTCGGGCTGTCCTCTGACGAGGAGGAGTGGCTCAGGCCGCGGATGGGTGCCCTGCTCGGCGTCGGCTCGGTCGGCTCCTACCCGCGCGAGGACCTGTTCTCGGCCTGGACGACGTTCCTCGAACGAGTCAGCGGAGGCCCGAAGGACGCCGTCGTCCTGCTGATCGACGACGCCCAGCACGCGGACGAGGGCCTGCTGCAGTTCGTCGAGCATCTGCTGGCCGCGGGCTCGTTCCCCTGTTTCGTGGTCCTGCTGACCCGGCCGGGACTTCTCGAGGGGCACCCGTCGCTGGCCACCAACCGCCGCGGCACCGTCGTCCACGTTCCCCTGCTGTCCGACGCGGACGTGGCCACCTTGCTCAGCGGACTCGTGGTCGGCCTGCCGGACAGTGCTCGCGATGCGCTCATCGCACGCTCTGAGGGCGTCCCGCTCTTCGCCGTCGAGACCGTGCGCTCGTTGATCGACCGTGATCTCGTCGTGCCCCGAGGAGGGCAGTACGTCGTCGCGGACCCGTCCTCCCTGGATGTCGAGTCCCTCGCCGCACCGGCATCGCTGCAGGCGCTGGTGGCCGCCCGACTCGACTCACTGGCCGAGGAACAGCGGCAGGTCATCGACCGTGCCAGCGTCCTCGGCATGACCTTCACGCCCGACGCGTTGGGCAAGCTGTGCGACGGCATCGCCGACATCGACGGCGTGCTTGCTTCCCTGCTCAGGTCTCAGCTGCTGAGCCAGGAGTCGAGCCGGCTGAGCGCGGAGTTCGGCCAGTACCGCTTCGTTCAGTCCGTCGTCCGCCAGGTCGCCTACTCGATGCTCTCGCGTCACGACCGCAAGCGGCTCCACCTCCGGGTGGTGCAGGTCTTCGACGAGCTGACCGACACGGCCGACGAGCTCGCCGCGATCATCGCCCAGCACTACCTCGACGCGATCGATGCGGTGCCGAGCGACCCCGACGTAGACGAGCTCGGCCTGGCGGCGATCAGGCAGCTGAACCGCGCGGCGGTGCGGGCCCGTGCACTCGGCGCTCCGGCCGAGGCGATCCTGCACCTCCGAGCCGCCCTCGAGCTGACCAAGGACCCGGCCGACCGTGCTCGTGCGAAGGTCGACATTGCGGAAGCCCTGTTGTTCGTCGGGCGGTTCCAGGAGGCGGCCGAGGCCGCCGAGGAGGCGACGGCCACCTTCGACGAGCTCGGCGACGTGGCTGCAGCCGGTCGAGCCGCCGCCGCACACGCAGGTGCCGTCCACCGTCTCGGTGACCGCGAGGCAGCCAGCGCCATAGCCTCCCCGCGCTGGGAGGCGCTCGCCGACCACCCTGGCGCGGTGGCGGAGAAGTTCGCCCTGGTCACCGTCCTCCGCACGATCCGGAGCGCCTTGGGCACGGGCAGCTCGCGGCTCGCCGAGACAGCCCTGGCTCTGGCGCTGCAAGGCGGTGACGAGGAGCAGATCTGCTCCTCGCTCGCGAGCCTGGCCAGCGGATACCTCGACACGCTTCCCCTGGTGGGGAAGGTTCTGTGCGAGGCGGCGGCTGCTCGTGCACGTGAGCAGCACCAGCCCCTGGCACTCGCCCGCGCGCTGGCGGCTCTCGCCGCCGCCAACCTCGAGGACGACCTCGACGCGGCGAGCAGCGCGGCAGCGGAGGGTGCCCAGGTCGGCGCCGAGATCGGTGACGCGAACTGGAGTGGGTTCAGTGAGGTCAACCTGTTGATCGCCCTCTTCGCGCAGGGTGACTGGTTGCGGATCGAACGTGAGCTCATGGGATCCGACAGGCGGCACGATGCGGCGCTCTCGCCGACCTGGGATGCGATCGAGGGGTCGATCGCACTCTCGAAGGGGGAGGAGTGGGCCTCGCCCGTGCCGGAGGAGGTCACTGAGTCCTTCGACCTCAACTCGCACGCCTGGCAGCTGTACGGCGAGGCTCTCACGCACGTCGTTCGACGGGAGCCCGATGTTGCTGCGCAACGTGCCGTGCACTCGATGGAGCAGCTGTTCGAGTTCTCCGGCATCTCGGACGACTTCCCGATCCTGTGGCAGTGGGCCGTCGAGATCGCGCTCGCAGCCGACGCCGAGGCGGGGTTGCGCAGGCTCCTGGAGCTCGCCCGGTTCGAGGACGAAGCCGACCAGAGGATCTCGCTCGGCCTGCGATCGCACCTCGAGCGCACCCGTGGGCTGCTCGCGGTCCGCTCCGACGACGCCGAGGCGGCCGAGGCTGCGTTCAGGCGCGCGATCACCGGCTACGAGCGCTGGCACGCACCGCTCTACCGCTTCCGCACGGAGGCCGATCTCGGTCTCCTGCTGTGTCGGCAGGGTCGGCTCGACGAGGGTCTCCCTTTGGTCGGAGGCGCACGGGCGTTCTACGGAGCCATGGGGGCGACCGCGTGGATGGCCGAGCTCGACGTCCAGGCCGCGGTCGCGCCCTGACGCAGCCGTGACACAGTGGCGCCATGCCCTCTGCCCTGCCCGACGGTGAGCCGGCTCCGGCCGACGGATCGCTGCCCGGCGCGGCACTCGTGGGCGTCGGAGAGCGCGTCTTCGGCTTCTACGTGCACGTGCCGTTCTGCTCGGTTCGGTGTGGCTACTGCGACTTCAACACCTACACGGCTTCCGAGCTCGGTGAGGGCGCGACCCGGGCGTCGTACGCCGACACGGCGGTCGAGGAGATCAGGCTCGCCAGACGCGTGCTGCCGGACGCCGAGGTCGCGACGGTGTTCTTCGGAGGGGGCACGCCGACGCTGCTGCCGCCCCATGACCTGGTGCGGGTCGTGGCGGCGATCGACGACGAGTTCGGGCTTGCGGCCGATGCCGAGGTGACGACCGAGTCCAACCCGGACTCCGTGACTGCCGCAGACCTGCGGGCGCTGCGCGAAGGCGGGATCAACCGCATCTCGTTCGGGATGCAGTCCTCGGTGGGCCACGTGCTGCGCGTCCTGGACCGCACCCACGACCCCGAGCGCGTGCCCCAAGCCGTGCAGTGGGCGCGCGAGGCGGGCTTCGAGAAGGCCAGCCTCGACCTCATCTACGGCACGCCGGGCGAGTCGCTGGACGACTGGCGAGCCTCCCTGGAGTCGGCTCTCGCGTGCGAGCCCGACCACGTCTCGGCGTACTCGCTGATCGTGGAGGACGGCACCCAGCTCGCGCGTCGCGTGCGCCGAGGTGAACTTTCGATGACCGACGACGACGACCTGGCGGACAAGTACCTCCTCGCCGACGAGCTGCTCACCGCAGCCGGCTTCGGGTGGTACGAGGTGTCCAACTGGGCCCGGAGCCGTGCGCAGTGGTGCCGGCACAATCTCCTGTACTGGCAGGGTGGCGACTGGTGGGGTGTCGGCCCCGGTGCGCACTCGCACGTCGGGGGAGTGCGCTGGTGGAACGTCAAGCACCCCGCGGCGTACGCCGAGCGGCTGGCCGCCGGGACGAGTCCCGCGCTGGCCCGCGAGGTGCTCGACGACGAGACTCGGCGAGTCGAGCGCATCCTGCTCGAGACGCGTCTGTCCGACGGGCTGCCGACCGACGTGCTGACCGACGAGGGCCGGGGCTGGCTGCCGGACCTGGTGGCCGAGGGGCTGGTCGCGAACGACCCCGGGACCGTCGTGCTGACGACCCGGGGCCGGTTGCTGGCAGATGCCGTGGTGCGGGACCTGGTCAGCTGACGAAGCGGATGGTCATCGGGTAGCGGTAGTCCTCGCCGTTGGAGGCCTTCACGCTGGCGATGATCACGCACACCAGCCACATGATCGCCAGAGCGACCAGCATGAAGATCCCGACGATGACCAGGATCAGGATCGCCGAGACGAGGCCGTAGATCAGCATGGAGATCTGGAAGTTGAGCGACTCCACGGCGTGCCGGCGCACGAACGGGGACTCGTTGCCCTTGACCAGCATGATGATCAGCGGCGCGAGGAGGGCCAGGGCGACGAACGCGGCGAGGAAGCAGCCCCAGTGGGCCGCTCCCGCCCAGGTGCGCTCCTGTTCCGGCGCCAGCACGCGGGACGGCGGCTGGTAGGGCTGCTGGTAAGGCTGCTGGTAGGGCTGCTGGTAGGGCTGCTGGCCGTACGCCGGCGGCGGAGGTGGCGGCGGGAAGCCCGGCTGCGGCTCTTGCGGGGGCGTGGGCTGCTCGGGCTGTTCCGGCTGCTCGGGGCGCTCCGGCTCGTCCGGCGGCTCGGGTGTGGGTGTGGTCATGCGTCCCCCTGGGTGACGAAGTCGATCAGTTCCTCAACCCTACCCAGCAGCTGCGGCTCGAGGTCGCCGTAGTCCCGCACACCGCCGAGGATGTGCTTCCAGGCGCGGGCGATGTCGGCCTGGTCGCGGTGCGGCCAGCCCCAGGCCTGGCAGACGCCCTTCTTCCACTCCAGGCTGCGCGGAACGGTGGGCCACGCGTCCTTGCCGAACCGCTCCGGCTTCACGGCCTGCCAGATGTCGACGTACGGGTGGCCGACGATCAGGACGTGCTTGCCGATCGGGCTCTTCGTCACCGCCTGGGCGATGCGGCTCTCCTTGGAGCCGGGCACGAGGTGGTCGACGAGCACGCCGACCCGTCGCTCCGGTCCGGGCCTGAAGTCCTGCAGCTGGGCGGCGAGGTCGTCGACGCCTTCGAGGTACTCCACCACGACGCCCTCGACCCGCAGGTCGTCGCCCCAGACCTTCTCGACCAGCTCGGCATCGTGCCGGCCCTCGACGAAGATCCGGCTCGCGCGAGCCACCCGCGCCGTGGTGCCGGGGACGGCGACGGAGCCGCTCGCGGTCCGGGTCGGAACCGCCGGTCCGGTGCGTGTCGGCGCGCGGAGGATGACCGGGACGCCCTCGAGCAGGAAGCCGGGGCCGAGCTCGAACGTCTTCTGCCTCCCCCGCCGGTCCTCCAGCACGACGGTGCCCAGGTCGCGCTCGACCCGCACGATCTCGCCGCACCAGTCCGTGGTGACCTCCTCGACCACCAGACCGAGGTCCGCCTCGATCTCCACGGCACGGCCGCGCTTGGGGGCCCGCCAGTCGGTATTGAGGACGTCACTGCCATAGCGGTCGATGCTCACGCCGCGACGGTAGACGTTGAGCCGCGCGTGTCGGGGCGTTGAACCGCGCGTGTCGGGGCGTTGAACCGCGCGTGTCGGCGTCCGACCCCGCGAAATCCCCTTGGCTAACGACTGTTCGCGATATATCGTCAACGTATCGCGACTGTTCTGAAAGGGAGATGCACGATGGGACGTCATCATGGCCCGTGGGGACACGGCTGGGACCAGCAGTGGGGAGGTGGCCAGTCCTGGCGTCAGGGTGGTCCGCCGCCCTGGGTGCAGGGGCTGATCGGCCTCGCGCAGGCGGGTGGACAGGCGGCCCGCGGGCCGAGGGTACGCCGTGGCGACGTGCGCACGGCCATCCTCGACGTGCTGGCGGTCGAGCCGATGAACGGCTACCAGATCATCCAGCAGATCGCCGAGCGCAGCGGTGGCGCGTGGAAGCCGAGCCCCGGCTCGGTCTACCCGACCGTGCAGCAGCTCGAGGACGAAGGCTTGGTCGAGGGCACTGCTGACGAGTCCGGGAGGCGGCTGCTCCGGCTGACCGACTCCGGGCAGCGCTACGTCGTGGAGCACCCCGACGAGCTCGCGGAGACCTGGCGCCCTTTCACGGAGGGCGAGTCCCAGGAGGAGACCCACGACCTCAAGCCGGTCATCGGCCAGGTGATGGCAGCGGTGTGGCAGGTCGTGGTGTCGGGCACTCGCCAGCAGCAGGCGGAGGCGGCGGAGATCTTGGCAGATACGCGCAAGCGGCTGTACGGGCTGCTGGCAGATGGGGAACCGGAGTCGTGATGGCACAACAGAGCAACCGCGCCGACGAGACCCGCATCGGCGACACCGAGCGCGAGCAGGCCGTGTCGCAGCTGGGCGAGCACTACCTCGCCGGCCGCATCACCAAGGAGGAGTACGACGAGCGCACCGCTGCCGCCTGGTCGGCCAGGACCGTGTCGCAGCTGCAGCCGCTCTTCTGGGACCTCCCGCAGATGCAGGCTCAGGTGGCCAAGCAGGCGCCGACCCGTAGCCGGCGACGTCGGCGGTTCTCGGCGTTCCCGCTGGTCGTCGTGGCCGTCGTGCTGCTCGCCGCGCTCGGTGCGCCCTGGTGGGCGTGGCTGATCCTCGGGTGGATGTGGTTCAGCGGCATGTTCGCCGGCGTGTGCGCGCGCAGCTGGGGCCACTCCCCGAGCCGCCGCTAGGACGAGTGCGCCGCCACGTTGCGCGCGACAGCCTCACGGGTCTGCCGGTGCAGCTCGTGCGGGCTGAACTCGATGTACTCCGCCTCCTCCGCGGCCTCGAGCCGGTGTCCGGCGGGCAGGTAGTAGACGTCGCCCGCCTTGACCTCGAACGACTCCCCGTGCACCAGCGTGACCAGCCACTTGCCGCGGAGCATCACGCCCCAGTGCGGGCAGGGGCAGGCCTCGTCCGGAAGCCCGTGGTAGTGGATCGCGTCGAGCTTGACGCCTGCTGGGGCGTTGCCGAAGTCGACGGTGTAGCCACCGAGCTCCGCGAGCCGGCTCTCGCCTCGCGGGCTGCTCACCGGGGCGAGGTCGTCCTTGCGTGCGGTCAGGTTGTGCATGCATGCCTCCTCGGGTCGCTCCCAGAGTGCACCCCCGAGAGGCAGTCAGGCCAGAGGCACTCAGACGAGCGGCAGCTGTCGGGCGGTGCGGGGAAGGTGGGCATAGCCGAGGCGTACGGCGTGCTCGAGCGCCTCCACGTCGTAGGGCCAGGTGCCCTCGCGGAGTGCATCTCCGACCGGCACGCCGCGGCTCGCGAGGTCGCGGATGGTCTCCGCGACCACGCCCTGGTCGGCACGCTGCTGCTCGACGTAGGCCTGGTCGACAGGGCTGCCATGCCCCGGTACGACGACCGTGGCCGCTCCCATGAGGTCGGCGAGGAGGTCGAGGGTGGCCGGCCAGTCGAGCGGCCAGCTGTCCTCGCCGTACGCCGGGGGAGCGCCCTGCTCCACCAGGTCGCCCGCGAAGAGCACATCGGCGTCACCCACGCGCGCCACCACGTCGCCGGCGGTGTGGCCCCGGCCGGGGTGCAGCAGCTCCACGAACCGGTCGCCCAGGTCCACCGACGTGACCGAGGAGAACGTCTGCGTGGGCGGGACGATCCGCGAGTCGTTGCGCGGCTCCATGACGGCGATGACCGCGGCCGCCTCGTCGTGCGCGTGGATCGGCGTGGCTCCGAAGACGGCGTTGCCCAGCACGTGGTCCCAGTGGTCGTGGGTGTTGAGGACGGCAACGACCTCTCCGGGGAGCCGGGCGGCCAGCGCCCGGGCGGCCTCCTCGGACCACAGCGTGTCGATGACCAGCAGGCCGCGCGAGCCGCCGACCACCCCGACATTGACGTCGAGGTACTCGTGACGTGCCACCCAAACCCGGTCTGCGACCTCGTCCATGCCGTCGACCCTAGTAGCATTGGCACTCGAACACGACGAGTGCCAGGGGCGCTGGGAAGGAGGGCCGCCATGGTCGAGGACCGCAAGCTGGCCGTCCTCCGGGCGATCGTGGAGGACTACGTCTCCACCCACGAGCCCGTCGGCTCCAAGGCGCTCGTCGAGCGTCACCACCTCGGCGTCTCGCCGGCCACGGTCCGCAACGACATGGCGGCGCTGGAGGAGGAGGGGCTCATCGCCCAGCCGCACACCAGCGCGGGCCGCATCCCCACCGACAAGGGCTACCGCCTCTTCGTCGACCGGCTGAGCCAGGTCAAGCCGCTCTCCGTGGCCGAGAAGCGCGCGATCACGACCCTCTTGGAAGGGGCGGTCGACCTCGACGACGTCGTCCAGCGCAGTGTTCGCCTCCTCGCCCAGCTGACCCGCCAGGTCGCCATCGTGCAGTACCCAGTCCTCTCCCGGTCCTCGGTCCGGCACGTCGAGCTGGTGACGCTGTCGGCCACGCGCATGCTGGTCGTGCTCATCCTCTCCACCGGCCGGGTGGAGCAGCGGCTCGTCGAGCTGCCGGCGCCGATGGCCGACGAGCAGGTGGCGGTGCTGCGAACCCGGCTCAACCACGCGGTCGGGGGCGAGCGGCTCGTCGACGCGGCTGAGCACCTCGCCGCGCTGCCCGACATGTTCGAGCACTCCGAGCGGGCGCCGGTCTCGCTGCTGGTCGCCGCGCTGGTGGCCGCGATCAGCGACCACCGGTCCGACGAGCGCGTCGTCGTCGGCGGCACCGCCAACCTCGCGCAGTTCGGCGACGGCTTCGAGGTGTCGATCCGGCCGTTGCTCGAGGCGCTGGAGGAGCACGTCGTGCTCCTGCGGCTGCTAGGCGAGGCCACCACGCCGTCCGCCGTCACGGTGCGGATCGGCTCCGAAGTTCCCTACGAAGGCCTCGGCGGCACCTCCGTCGTGGCGACCGGCTACGGGCCCAGCGACGAGGCATTCGGCACGCTCGGCATCGTCGGGCCGACCCGCATGGACTACCCAGGGACGATGGGCAGCGTGCGCGCGGTCGCGCGCTACCTGTCCAAGATCCTCGACGAAGGATGACGAGAGCACACGTGAGTCAGGACCCTTACGAGACCCTGGGCGTTTCCCGGGACGCGGACGCCGACACCATCAAGAAGGCCTACCGCAGGCTGGCTCGCCAGCTGCACCCTGACGTCAACCCCGATCCGGCAACCCAGGAGCGGTTCAAGGACGTCACCCGCGCCTACGAGGTCCTCAGCGACCCCGAGAAGCGCCGCGTCTTCGACCTGGGCGGCGACCCGTTCGGCGGGGCCGGCGCCGGGTTCGGGGGCGCCGGTGCAGGGTTCTCCTTCACCGACATCATGGACGCCTTCTTCGGTGGCGGGGCAGCCGGCGGCGGCAGCGGCCGGGGGCCGCGCCCGCGCGTACGTCGTGGCCAGGACGCCCTGATCCACCTCGACATCGACCTGGCCGAAGCGGCCTTCGGCACGACCCGCGAGCTCAAGGTCGACACCGCCGTGCTCTGCAACGTCTGCACCGGCAGCGGTGCAGCACCCGGCTCTCGCCCGGTGCCGTGCGAGACGTGCCAGGGGCGCGGCGAGGTGTTCCACACCCAGCGCTCGTTCCTCGGCGAGATCCGCACGCTCCGCCCGTGCGCCGCCTGCCGTGGCTACGGCACGATCATCCCCGACCCGTGCCGCGAGTGCGCCGGGGACGGCCGCGTGCGCACCCGCCGGACGCTCACGGTCAAGATCCCGCCCGGCGTCGACGCCGGCACCCGGGTCCAGCTCTCCGAGCAGGGCGAGGTCGGTCCCGGAGGTGGCCCGGCCGGCGACCTGTACGTCGAGCTGCGGGTCAACGAGCACCACGTCT
The DNA here is from genome assembly GCA_963765905.1 of uncultured Actinomycetota bacterium. Taxonomy (GTDB): domain Bacteria; phylum Actinomycetota; class Actinomycetes; order Propionibacteriales; family Nocardioidaceae; genus SSC3. The sequence goes on along the minus strand of CAVXXY010000006.1, from coordinate 113,609 downwards.
TCGTCCGGCAGGGCCGCAACCTGCACGCGTCGGTCTCGATCCCGATGACCGCCGCGGCGCTCGGCACTTCGCTCACGCTGCCGACGCTGGAGTCGGACCTCGAGGGCAACGCCGGCGAGATGTCGGTGCCGCTGGACATCCGGCCGGGCACGCAGTCCGGCTCCGAGATCGTCATCCCGGGCTTCGGGGTCCCGTCGCTCCGGGGCGGTGGTCGAGGCGACGTCGTCGTCCAGGTGGTCGTCGAGACCCCCAGGGACCTCGACGAGCGTCAGGAGCAGCTGCTGCGCGAGCTGGCCACGCTGCGCGACGAGGAGAAGCCGGAGGGCAACTTCGCTGCGCAGCACAAGTCGGTCTTCAACCGGCTGCGTGGCGCCTTCGGCCCCCGATGAGCCTGCCGACGTTCGTCCACGAGACGGTCGCGCTGGTCGCGGCAGGTGACGAGGTCACGCTCGACGGCTCGGAGGGCCACCACGCGGTCACTGTCCGCCGGGTCCGCGTCGGGGAGCAGCTCGCGTTGACCGACGGTGCCGGCACCACTGCCGTCGTCACCGTCACCGCGACCGGCAAGAAGGACCTCTCCGCGACCGTCGACTCGGTGGCGACCGTCGCGCAGGAGTCGCCACGCGTCACGGTGGTCCAGGCGATCCCCAAGGGCGAGCGTGGCGAGCTCGCGGTCGAGATGCTGACCGAGGTCGGCGTCGACGTGATCGTGCCCTGGGCGGCGTCCCGCTCGGTGGCCGTCTGGCGTGGCGAGCGCGCGGAGAAGTCCCTGGCCAAGTGGCGCTCAGCCGCCCGTGAGGCCGCCAAGCAGGCACGTCGTACCTGGTTCCCCGAGGTCGCCGACCTGGCCTCCACCGGCGACGTCGCAGCGCTGCTTGCCAAGGCCGGAGTGCCGGTCGTGCTGCACGAGGCGGCCTCCGGTCCGCTCGCGAACGTCCCCATCCCCGGCCGGGCCGAGATCGTCATCGTCGTTGGCCCCGAAGGTGGCATCACCGACGAGGAGCTCGACGCCTTCGCGGCCGCCGGAGCAGAGCCTCTGCGACTGGGCACCTCGGTGCTGCGGTCGTCGACCGCCGGGGTCGCGGCCGCGGCAGCACTGCTCTCGCGCACGCAGCGCTGGCGGTAGCCGACCCGCCAAGCGTCAGGCCAGGAACCTCTCCACCGCTGCCACCTCGGCATCGAGCTCGCCCTGCTCGTCACGGGTCAGGTCGCGGAACACCTCCACGTCGACTGCCCCCGACGGCGTCTGTCGCCAGAGGCCCTCGAGCCAGCCGTCGACGAAGATCGCTGCGGCCACGCCGCCGTTGACCCCCATCCACCGCTTGCGCCCGTCCTTGCTCGTGACCCGGTCGCGCCCGGCGTGGGAGAGCCAGACGTTGTCGTACTTGCCGAGCAGCCGCACCGGCGCGGGCTCGTCGCCGGTCGCGACGTCGAGCCCGGCCAGGTCCCAGAGGTCCTTCCCGTCCGGGCCCTTGAGCTTGACCAGCTCGTCGCCCAGCGCGGTGAACGCCGCTCGGGTCCCGGTCGTGCCGGACCAGCTGGTCAGGTCGGCGGGAGTCGCAGGTCCGTAGGCGGCGAGGTAGCGGCGTAGGACGTCCGTCGGCTCGGGCGCGACCGGTGGCCCACCCAGCCAGCTCTCGACCAGGTCGTAGACCTGGCCGCCGGGCTGCTGCCACAGACCGCGCGGGGGGAGCTGCACCAGGGCGACAAGCGTCTTGGCCAGGTTGGTGGCCTGGCTGGCCGACAGGCTCGGGTAGCGCTCCGCCAGTGCCTCGCCGAGCAGCTTTGCCGGAAGAGGGCCGTCGGCCAGCACCTGCCGCGACGCCTCGGCGAGGGCGGCGTAGGACTCGACCGGGAAGTCCCGGCCCCAGTCGGCACGACGGATCGTCGAGGTCAGGAACTCCTGCACGAAGCCGCGCAGGGTCAGCGCGTCCTGGGCCGTGAGGAGGTGGATCGTGCCGCGCATGCTGAACAGCCGCACTGCGGCGCGCTGCTCGAGCGCCGCGGACAGCACCTCCGGGTCGAAGTCGCGCAAGCGTGCCCGCAACGAGAGGTACGGCGGCAGCACGTCCTGCGCCTGCAGCCCGAGCAGGTGCTCGACCATCGCGAGTGGCTCGAGGTCGGCCCGCTCGAGCAGGTGCTGGCGCTGGAGGAGGGTCCGGTTCAGGACGCGTTCACTGAGCACGCCCTGAACCTAGCCCGTGTCACCGACAGGGTCAGTCGAAGGTGAGGTTCCTGGAGTCCGTGTGCGGGCCACCGCCCTCGCCGCCGGAGGGGTCGTCCTCGGAGACGACCAACGTGTAGTCGCCGGCGGGCACGTCCGGCAGGTCGAACGCGTAGGGCGCCATGCGGAAGGCCTCCTCGGCGGTGGTGAAGCCGCTCTCCACCTCCTCGGTGCCTCGCCTGAGCACCCACGTCACCGTCGCCTCGAAGGAGCTCGCCAGGCCGGTGACCTGGTCGCCCGCCGAGACCGTGGCGCCCTCGGCCGGGTCGTCGATCCACACGTGGGCCAGCACGTCGTCGTCGTCGGAGTTGGCCAGCGCCTCCGAGGTGGGCTGCCCGAAGATCTCGTTGACGTGCTTGCCGTTCGCCAGGAACTGCACGGGCGCGCGTCCTGCCTTGAGCACCCCCTGGGCCGTGCGCATCATCGCCTCGAGCGACAGCTGAGCCTCCTTCGCGTTCATCCCGGCGGGCCGCTGGAGAAGTGCGAGGTCGTCGGCGAGCAGGTCGACCGTGACCAGGTCCTTGTCACCGGTGGCGCTGAAGCCCAGCCCGAGCCCGGCCCACGGTGCGCGGTAGTCGGGGTCGTTCGGGCGGGCGGCCAGGGCCGCGCTCGGGGTGTCCTCACCCTCGACCCGCAGGAACTCGCGATAGAGCACCGGCCGACGTGGCGCGTCACCGATGAAGTACGCCCCCACGAGGGCGGCGGCGGGCTCGTCCGACGGCGTGACGGTCGGGGACGGCTCGTCGGACGGCGTGACCTCGTCGTCCGGTGTCGAGGACGACGTCGGCTCCGACGGACCGGCGGTGTCGCCGGGGTCGTCGTCACCTGACACCAGGCGTACGACGCCCACGGTCACCGCGACCGCGAGCACCGCTCCGACCACGCCCCACAGCCAGGACCTGCTGTTCATCTGCTTCCCCTCACTCTTCTTCTTCGATGGTGATCGTCTTGGTGTCCTCGACCTCGCCCGGGGCCTCGCCGCCGGACAGGTCGGCGGCGTACACGCGCAGCGTGTAGGTCCCCGGCGGTGCGTCGAGGATGAACTCGTACGGCGCGAGCCGGCAGCACTCCTCCGCGGTGGTGAACCCCTCGTCCACGACGACGCCGCCTTCGTCGAGGAGCTGCCACGAGACGTTCGCCTCGGGGAAGGCGCCACGGCCGGTCACCGGGGTGCCGGCCGCGATCGTGTCGCCCTCCTGCGGAGCCGTGATCCACACGGTGCTCTGCACCTTCAGCGCCGGCCGGGGGAGCAGGGGCTCGGAGACGTCGACGCCCGCGAGCGAGGTGACCACGTCGCCGTTGTAGCGCAGCTGCACCGGGACCTTGTTGGTCGACTGCAGCGCACCCTGCGCGGTGTAGAGGAGCTGCTGGACCGCGAGCGGGTCGGCGAAGCTGCTGGTGGCGCCGGCCAAGGACTGTGGCCCGGTGAGGTCGACGGTGATCAGGTCGGGCGTGGTCCGCACACCGGAGGCTGCGACGCCCTCGGGCCAGGGAGTGCGGTAGTCGGGGTCGAGCGGGTCACCGGCCAGCGCCTCCTCGAGCGCGAGTACGGCGAGCGTGCCGTCGGCCGGGACCTGGTGGAACTCCCGGTAGAGCCGCGGCCCGAACGGGGTGTCGCCCACGTAGTAGACCGGGGCCGCCCGGGTGGCCGCTGCCGTCACGGTCGGGGTCTGTGCCGGCACGGGCCCGCCGCGGTTCGTGCCGGGCCCCTGCAGCAGTGCGATGGTCACCAGCGTCGCCGCTACACCGATCCCGGCACCGCCGGCGGCCCACATCCAGCCCCGGTTGCGCGCGGGGCGGCCGGTGCGGGCGCGGATCGCATCGAGCGCCGGTGCGGGCTCGACGTCGGCGACGGCGCTGTCGAGAGTCTCGCGCAGCCAGAGGTCGAGGTTGGGCTCGTCGGTCATGGCCGTTCCTCCAGAAGTGTCCTCAGCGTGGCGGCGCCACGGGACGCATGGCTCTTCACCGCGCCCCGGGAGATGCCCAGCATCCCGGCGATGCCCGCCTCGTCGAGGTCGAGGTAGTAGCGCAGCGCCAGCACCTCCCGCTGGCGTGCGGGCAGCTGTCGCAGGGCGTCCAGCACTCGCGCCCGTCGTTCGGAGACCAGCGCGCTCTCGTCAGCACCGGGTACGTCGGTCCAGGCCGCACCGGGCTGCGCGCCGACGTACCGGCGCTCCACCCCGCGCCGCCGCAGCAGGGAGCGCGAGCGGTTCACCACCGTCTGGCGCAGGTACGCCAGACCCTTGTCCGGGTCGTTGAGCGAGTGCCACCGCCCGTGCATGGCGACGAAGGAGTCCTGCACGACCTCCTCGGCGGTCTCCTGGTCGCGGACGAGCAGGACGGACAGCCGAACCAGCTGGCGATAGTGCGTCGCATACAGCTGTTCGACGGCGTCGTCGGCGTCCCAGTGGGACGCAGTCGTGGAGACGGCTCTCACCCGCCTGACCGGAGCGATGGCATGTGTCATCACGCTAGTTCCACGCGCGACCGTCCAGCGCGGTTTACACGCCGCGTCGCGGGGCTGGTTCGCGGCTGGTTTCGGGCTGGTTCGGGCCTGGCTAGGGTTGCCCCGTGACCGACTGCCTCTTCTGCAAGTTCGTGTCGGGCGAGATCCCGCCCGACGTCGTGCACGAGACCGAGACCACCCTGGCGTTCCGCGACATCAACCCGCAGGCGCCCACGCACGTGCTCGTGGTCCCCAAGGCCCACCACGCCACGGCCGCCGAGCTCGCGGCCGAGGCTCCAGCGTTGATGGCCGAGGTCGTGGCCGCGGCCGCCGCGGTGGCCGAGCTGGAGGACCTGGGCGAGGGCTACCGGTTGGTCTTCAACACCGGGCCGCAGGCCGGGCAGACGGTCTTCCATGTGCACTGCCACGTGCTGGGCGGCCGGCGCATGACGTGGCCTCCTGGCTAATTCACTGGCCTGGGGTGACGGCTGCTCCCGTAGCATGGAGTGGACCGAACGCCCGCCAGCTGAGGAGGCCGGCCGAACGAGGCCGCTATGAGCAACGACGACCACCCCATGCACACCATCGTGGTGCCCAACAGCATCAACATGGTCTCCCTTCTCGGCCCGCGCGACGAGCACCTCGCGCTCATCGAGAAGGCGTTCGCGGCAGACATCCACGTTCGAGGCAACCAGGTCACCCTGCGCGGTGAGTCCGCGGAGGTCGCGCTGGCCGAGCGCCTCATCGACGAGCTGGTCACGATCATCCGCACCGGCCAGGGCATCACGCCCGAGACGGTCGAGCGCGCCATCGGCATGCTCCGAGCGGAGACCAAGGAGCGCCCGGCCGACGTGCTGAGCCTCAACATCCTCTCCAACCGCGGCCGCACGATCCGTCCCAAGACGCTCAACCAGAAGCGCTACGTCGACGCGATCGACAAGCACACGATCATCTTCGGGATCGGCCCGGCAGGCACCGGCAAGACCTACCTGGCGATGGCCAAGGCCGTGCAGGCGCTGCAGAACAAGAACGTCAACCGCATCATCCTGACCCGCCCTGCGGTCGAGGCGGGGGAGCGGCTCGGCTTCCTGCCCGGCACGCTGACCGAGAAGATCGACCCCTACCTCCGGCCCCTCTACGACGCTCTCCACGACATGCTCGACCCGGAGACGATCCCCAAGCTGCTGGCGGCCGGCACCATCGAGGTCGCACCGCTGGCGTTCATGCGTGGCCGCTCGCTCAACGACGCCTTCATCATCCTCGACGAGGCCCAGAACACCTCGCCCGAGCAGATGAAGATGTTCCTGACGCGACTCGGCTTCGGCTCGAAGATGGTCGTGACGGGCGACGTCACCCAGGTCGACCTGCCGGCCGGCATCAAGAGCGGTCTGCGCGTGGTCGAGGAGATCCTCGACGACGTCAAGGACATCGCGTTCAACCGGCTGACCAGCCACGACGTCGTACGCCACAGGCTGGTGGGCCACATCGTGGCCGCCTACGACGACTACGAAGCCCGGCGCGACCCCGAGATCTCCGGCGTGCCTGGCATCCGGAAGGACCGTCCGTGACGGTCGAGGTGCTCAACGAGGCCTCGGCCGAGGTCGACGAGAAGGCGCTGGCCAGGCTCAGCCGGTTCGTGATGGACCGCCTGCGCGTGCACCCTCAGGCCGAGCTCTGCATCAAGCTCGTCGACGAGGACACCATCTCCACCCTCAACGAGCAGTGGATGGGCAAGGAGGGGCCGACCGACGTGCTCGCCTTCCCGATGGACGAGCTGCGCCCGGGGCTGGTCAACGAGGAGCCCGAGGACGGCGTTCTCGGTGACCTCGTCCTGTGCGCCAGCGTCGCCGAGCGCCAGGCGACCGAGGCCCGCGACAAGGGCCAGACCGGCTACACCACGGCCGACGAGGTCGACATGCTCACCGTCCACGGCATCCTGCACCTGCTCGGCTACGACCATGCCGAGCCCGAGGAGCACCGCGAGATGTTCGGTCTTCAGACACGCTTGCTCGCGGAGTGGCAAGGTGTCTCCCGTGGGAACCCCGTTGAGTGACCCGAGCGGCGCGGCATGAGCGGACCGGATAGCTGGCTGCTCGTCGCAGCAGCGGTCCTCGTCGTACTCGCCGGTGTCTTCAGCAGCATCGACGCCGCGCTGGCGTCTTTCTCGCGGGTCCGTGCCGAGGAGCTCGTCGCCGAAGGCAAGAGTGGTGCCAGGCGCCTGCTGGAGATCGTCGACGACCCGCCCCGCTACCTCAACACCGCGCTGTTCATCCGCATGCTCTTCGAGATCACGGCCATCGTGCTGGTGGCCGAGGTCTTCCTGGGCGAGGGCGAGGACGCCCTGTTCCAGCAGCGCTGGCTCGGCATCCTCGCGACGGCCGGAGTGATGCTGCTGGTGTCGTTCGTGGTCATCGGAGTCGCTCCGCGCACCGTGGGCCGCCAGCACGCACAGCGGGTCGCGCTGGCCGGCGCCGGGCTGGTGCACGGCATCACGACCGTGCTCGGCCCGCTTCCGCAGCTGCTCATCCTGGTCGGCAACGCCATCACCCCGGGCAAGGGGTTCTCCGAGGGCCCGTTCGCCTCCGAGGCCGAGCTGCGTGAGCTGGTCGACCTGGCCGAGGCGAGCAAGGTCATCGAGTCGGGCGAGCGGGAGATGATCCACTCCGTCTTCGAGCTCGGCGACACGATCGTGCGCGAGGTGATGGTGCCGCGCACCGACGTGGTGTTCATCGAGCGGCACAAGACGCTGCGCCAGGCGATGTCGCTCGCGCTGCGCAGCGGCTACTCACGCATCCCCGTAGTGGGGGAGAACATCGACGACATCGTCGGCTTCGCCTACCTCAAGGACCTCACCAAGCGCGTCTTCGACAAGCACGAGGCCGAGCAGACCGAGCGGGTCGAGTCGGTGATGCGGCCGGTGCTCTACGTGCCCGACTCCAAGCCCGTCGACGAGCTGCTTCGAGAGATGCAGGCCGAGCGCAAGCACGTCGCTGTCGTGGTCGACGAGTACGGCGGCACGGCCGGCCTGGTCACCATCGAGGACGTGCTGGAGGAGATCGTCGGAGAGATCACCGACGAGTACGACGAGGCGGAGGTCGACGTCGAGCGGCTCGCCAACGGCTCATGCCGCGTTTCCTCCCGCTACCCGGTCGACGACCTGGAGGAGATCACCGGCATCGCGATCGACGACGACGACGTCGACACCGTCGGCGGCCTGATGGCCAAGCACCTCGGCCGGGTCCCGATCGCGGGCTCCGTGGTGGAGTGCGACGGCCTGCGCTTCGAGGCCGAGGCTCCGCTGGGTCGACGCAACCGCATCGGCGCCGTGGTCGTCAGCAGGATCGAGCCCGCCTCGGCCGACGACGAGAAGGTCAGCACGACCACGGAGGCGGTGTGAGCCCCGTGAACAAGGACGAGAAGTCCCTGGCCATCGCGATCGCGCTCGCCGCGTGCGTGCTGGTCTACATCCTCGGCGCTCTGGCGCTGATCGTCCTGGACTCGATGATCGGGTTCAGCGACGGGGTCGTCGACCTGCTCTCGGTGATGCTGCTGCTGGGCTCGATGATGGCCGCTGCGGTCATCCTGCTGCGCGAGAAGAGCCGTCGCACCTGAGCACTGACCGGCCACGTAGATTTGCCGCATGCCCATCGAGCTGACCAACCCCGAGGACACCAAGATCGTCACCCTCGCCCGGTCCGCGCGTGCCCGCACGCGTGCCGCGGAGGGCGCGTGCGTTCGCGACACCGACGGACGCACCTACGCGGGGGCCACCGTCGACCTGCCCTCCCTGCAGGTCAGCGCCGTCGGCGTCGCGGTCGCGATGGCCGCGTCCAGTGCCGCCGCGGGGCTCGAGGCCGTGGCGGTGCTGGGGAGTGCCGCGTTCGACGACCAGGACGTGGCCGTCGTACGCGACTTCGCCGGGGCGGGCGTGCCGATCTACCTCGCCTCCTCGGACGGCTCGGTCACCGACCAGCGCACGACATGAGCACCGCCAAGGAGCGGATGCTCGCCGGCGAGCAGTACCTCGCCGACGACCCCCAGCTGGTCGCGGAGAGCCGGCGCGCGATGCGACTGACGGCCGAGTACAACGCGACCCTGGACCACGACGTGCACACCCGGATCCTCCAGGAGCTGCTGGGGCACGTGGGTGACGAGGTGGTGCTGCGGCCGCCTCTCCGCGTCGACTACGGCGAGCACATCAGCGTCGGCGCCCGCACCTTCGCCAACTTCGGGCTCATCGCGCTGGACACCAACCCGATCACGATCGGCGAGGACTGCCAGATCGGGCCCAACGTGCAGCTGCTCACGCCGCTGCACCCTCTGGAGCCGCAGCCGCGCCGGGACAAGTGGGAGTCCGCCAAGCCGATCGTCATCGGCGACAACGTGTGGCTGGGCGGCGGCGTCATCGTCTGTCCCGGCGTCACGATCGGTGCCGACACGGTCGTGGGCGCGGGTTCCGTCGTGACCCGGGACCTCCCGGAGGGCGTGCTGGCGCTGGGCAACCCGGCGCGCGTCGTACGCCGGCTGTGACGGGTCGACCAGGCCGAGAGTGAAATCCGCGAGCCAGATGAAACCTGGGTTCGGTAAGTTTGAGGGGTGGCTCTGAGTCTTGGTTGGGAAGCACACGAGGTGGCGGTGCGTCGACTGCGTGCGTCGTACGACGCCATCCCGCCCGGTGCTCCCGTGCGACTTGCGAAGAAGACGTCCAACCTGTTCCGTGCGCGCACCGAGCACGACGCACCGGGGCTGGACGTCGATGGGCTGCGCGGCGTCATCGAGGTCGACCCCGCACGGCGCACGGCCGACGTCCAGGGCATGTGCACCTACGAGGACCTCGTCGACGCCACCCTGCCGTTCGGGCTCATCCCGTTCGTCGTGCCGCAGCTGCGCACGATCACGCTCGGCGGCGCGGTGACCGGGCTCGGGATCGAGGCGACGTCGTTCCGCAACGGCCTGCCGCACGAGTCGGTGCTGGAGATGGACGTGCTCACCGGAGCCGGCGCGCTGGTCACCACCCGGCCGGGCGAGCCGCTGTTCGACGCGTTCCCCAACTCCTACGGCTCGCTCGGCTACGCGACTCGGCTTCGCATCGAGCTCGAGCAGGTGCGCCCCTTCGTCGGGCTGCGGCACGTCCGCTTCGACGATCCCGACCACGCCGCGAAGGCGATTGCCGAGATCACCGAGACCCGGGAGTGGGAGGGCACTCGCGTCGACGCCCTCGACGGCACCGCGTTCGCACCCGACGAGCTCTACCTCACCCTCGCGACGTGGAGCGACGAGGGCCTGCCGACCAGCGACTACACCGGCATGCAGCCCTACTTCCGGTCGGTGCAGGAGCGCACGACCGACCACCTCACGACCTACGACTACCTCTGGCGCTGGGACACCGACTGGTTCTGGTGCAGCGGCGCGTTCGGCCTGCACAACCCGCGCATCCGGCGGTGGTGGCCCCGGCGCTACCGCCGCAGCGACGTCTACCACAAGCTCGTGGGGCTCGAGCAGCGTCACGGGATCGGCCGCCGGCTCGACAAGCGCCAGGGGCTGCCCGCACGCGAGCGGGTCATCCAGGACATCGAGGTCCCGGTCGACCAGCTCGCGGAGTTCCTGCGCTGGTTCGACGACGAGGTGGGGATGCGGCCGGTGTGGCTGTGTCCGTTGCGGCTGCGTGACGAGCGCACCTGGCCGTCGTACCCGCTCCACGGAGGCACCACCTACGTCAACGTCGGGTTCTGGGGCACTGTCTTCATCGAGCCCGGCGGCAAGGACGGCGACAAGAACCGCGCGGTCGAGGCCAAGGTCACCGACCTCGGCGGGCACAAGTCCCTCTACTCCGACGCGTTCTACGACCGCGCCACCTTCGACGCCCTCTATGGCACCGCCAACCTGGCTGACGTGAAGAGCACCTACGATCCGGAGGACCGGCTGACCGGCCTGTACGAGAAAGCGGTGAGGAACAGATGAAGATCGGGGAGGCGCTGGAGAGGCTGATGGCGCACCACGGGGTCCCGTACCGGTTCACGGCGTACGACGGCAGCACCGCGGGCCCTGCCGACTCCGAGATCCAGGTGCACCTGCACAACGAGCGCGGCCTCGCCTACCTGCTCACGGCGCCCGGCGACCTGGGCATGGCCCGTGCCTACGTCATGGGCGACGTCACCGTCGACGGGATCCACCCCGGCGACCCGTACGACGCGCTGGTGCGCCTGAAGAACAACATGACCTTCACCCTGCCCGGGCCGGTCGAGGTGGCCAGGATCGTCACGAGCCTGGGGGTCGGCAACCTGCTGCCTCCGCCGCCTCCTCCGCCGCAGGAGCACCTGCCCCGTTGGCGCCGGTTCGTGGAGGGGGCTCGTCACTCGCTGCAGCGCGATGCCGAGGTGATCCACCACCACTACGACATCTCCAACCGCTTCTACGAGCTGGTGCTCGGCCCGTCGATGACCTACACCTGTGCGGTCTACCCGCACGCGGAGGCGACGCTGGAGGAGGCACAGGCGGCGAAGTACGACCTGGTCTGCCGCAAGCTCGGCCTCGAGCCTGGCATGGCGCTGCTCGACATCGGCAGCGGCTGGGGTGGCATGGTCCGTCACGCCGTCAAGCACTACGGCGTCAAGGCAATAGGCGTCACGCTCTCCCAGGAGCAGGCGCTGTGGGCGGAGGACGCCATCAAGCGCGACGGCCTCGAGGACGTCGCCGAGGTGCGCTTCGGCGACTACCGCGACATCGCCGAGACCGGGTTCGACGCCCTGAGCTCCATCGGCCTGACCGAGCACATCGGCGTGAAGAACTACCCGGCGTACTTCGGCTTCATGCGGAGCAAGCTCGTCCCGGGGGCACGGGTGCTCAACCACTCGATCACGCGCTGGACCAACAAGAACATCCAGACCGGCGCCTTCATCGACCGCTACGTCTTCCCCGACGGCGAGCTGATCGGCTCCGGCAAGATCATCAGCGAGATGCAGGAGGCCGGGCTCGAGGTGCGTCACGAGGAGAACCTCCGCGAGCACTACGCCATGACCTGCGCGGCATGGTCCCGCAACCTCGTGGAGCACTGGGACGAGTGCGTCGCCGAGGTCGGGGAGGGCACCGCCAAGGTCTGGGGCATCTACCTGGCGGGCGCCAGGATCGGCTTCGAGTGGAACGAGATCCAGCTCCACCAGGTGCTCGGCGTGCTCCCGCACGACGACGGCACGGCGGACTTCCCCCTCCGCCCCACCTGGCTCAGCTGACCCACTCTCCGAGTCGACCCGAGCTGACCGATCTGCGAGAAAGGTCCGCACCTGCGTAACCCGCGCCGTCCTGCGTGCGATTACGGCACCGAGACAACCGTCTCGGTACGTGACTTCACGGGAGGAAGCACGTGAGGATCAAGAAGCGCTCTGCACGGGTAGCAGTCGCGTCTCTCGCTCTGGCAACCGGGGCTGCGCTGGTGGGAGTCGGCGCGGCCGTGGCCCAGAACGGGGGCGAGGATGGCCCCAAGCCCGCGAAGGTCGAGAAGGCCGACAAGGGCAAGCACACGGGTTGGGCCAAGCTCATCGACAACCCGAGCAAGGGCAAGCACAAGGGCTGGGACGTCCACGGACAGCACGGCGGTGCTCCCGCGGCCGAGCCCGCGCCGGATCCGGCGGAGGACCCGGCGGACGAGCCCGCTGAGTCCCCGGCACCGGGTGCGAACGGCCAGCACAAGGGCTGGGACAAGGTGATCGACAACCCGGGCAAGGGCAAGCACAAGGGCTGGGACGTCCACGGCCAGCACGGCGGGGCTCCTGACGCTGCGGCGAAGCCCGACAAGCCGGAGAAGCCGGCCAAGCCGGAGAAGAAGGCGAAGGCGAAGCCCAACAAGGGCTGAGGCTCACCACTCGCAGGCTCACGCCCCCCAGAGGCGTGACACATGACGGGCGGGTCGGCGTGCTGCATCCCCCTCCGCAGTGCGTCGGCCCGTTTCGCCTGATCGGCAGAGCGAAACTCCGCCGAATGTCAAGATTGTCCCGTGGAGCTGACCGAGTCGACCGTTGCGGACGCCAAGTCCGGCATCAGCGATGCGGTCAGCATGGTCTACCGGGCGCTGGCACCGAAGGTCCTGGGCTACCTCAGGGCTCGAGGCGCCGAGGACCCGGAAGGTCTGACGAACGAGGTCTTCCTCGCGGTGATCCCGAGGCTGGCCAAGCTCGAGGGAGGGGCGGCGGGGCTACGGACGCTGGTGTTCTCCGTGGCACATGCGAGGTACGTCGACGAGACCCGGCGCCGAACGCGTCGGCCGGCGACCACGCCGTACGAGCAGGAGTACGACGACCGCACTGCCCCCTCTGCGGAGACCGCAGCCCTCGAGCTGAGTGGCTCCGCGCGGATGATCGGGCTGCTGGACCACCTCGGTGAGGACCAGCGCAGCGTGATCAGCCTGAGGATCCTCGGGGATCTCTCGCTGGAGCAGACCGCGGAAGTCCTGGGCAAGACCACCGGAGCGATCAAGCAGCTCCAACGACGCGGGCTGGAGAACCTCCGCGGCCTCATCGACCGGGGGGAGGTGAACCAGTGACGGAAGAAGCGAGCGATCCCATCAAGGACCTGATCGAGGAAGCCGGGCTCGACGCGGCGGGTTACGCCGGCGTCGCCGACGCCCTTGCGTCCCTGCGCGACCTCGTACCCGAGGACGCTCCGGCCCCATCGGCCGATCTTGCCGTGCTGCTGTCGGGGGGACAGGTGACCGCGATCGCGCCCGGCCTCTCGAGGAGGCGGCGCATCGCGGTCGCTACCGGTGCTGCGGTCGCCACGGTGCTGGTCGGCACCGGTGTCGCTGCTGCGAACAACAGCCTGCCCGAGCCGATGCAGCGGTTCGTCTCCGACTTCAGCGACAAGTACCTCCCGTTCGAGGTCCCGTCTCCCGACGAGCGGGGCGGGGGCGTGCCCAGGACTCCCAGCGACGACACCACGCCGGTGTCCGAGGTCGGCAAGGGTGACGACCAGGGCCGCCATGTCGGCGATGGCCGTGGAGCCGGCAAGACCGACAACCCCGGCAAGCACAACGGCGCCGACAAGGGTGAGGGGCAGGGCGAGGGCGGCGACAAAGGCAGGTCGGGCGACAAGCCGGCGAAGCCCGAGAAGCCCGCGAAGCCCGCGAAGCCCGAGAACCCAGGGCGACAGGGGAGCAACGGTCGCTCACCGGGGCAGGGCCAGGGCAACGACAACGGCACCCCGCCCGGAGAGTCCTCCAAGCCTGAGAAGGGCAACGGCAACCGAAACGGCAACGACAACGGCAAGAAGCCGCCGGTCGGTGACGCCGCCCCGGACGAGACGCGGGCCCCCGGCAACGGCAAGAACAAGTCGGACGGGTGACACAATCGGCCCGTGGCTGAAGCGACGGGTGGGTTCGTCAGTGGTTTCGCGTGCTTCGTCGGCAGACCGAACGCCGGCAAGTCGACGCTGACCAACGCCCTGGTCGGCACCAAGGTGGCCATCACCTCGTCACGCCCGCAGACCACGCGCACCGTCGTCCGAGGCATCGTGCACCGTCCCGAGGCTCAGCTCGTCCTGGTCGACACACCGGGCCTCCACCGTCCGCGCACGCTCCTGGGCGAGCGGCTCAACGACCTGGTGACCAGCACGTGGGCCGAGGTCGACGTGGTGGCGGTCTGCTTCCCCTCCGACCAGAAGGTCGGCCCGGGTGACCGGTTCCTGGTCAACGAGCTGGCCAAGGTCCGGCGTACGACGAAGTTCGCGGTCGCCACCAAGACCGACCTCGTTTCGCCGGACCGCCTCGGCGAGCACCTCTTGGACATCGCCCGGCTCGGTGAGCAGACCGGCACCGACTGGGCAGAGGTGGTGCCCGTCTCGGCCAAGTCGGGCAACCAGGTGGAGCTGCTCACCGACCTGCTGGTGCAGCAGCTGCCCGAGGGCCCGCCGCTCTATCCCGATGGCGATCTGACCGACTCACCGGAGGAGGCGATCGTCGCCGAGCTGATCCGCGAAGCGGCGCTCGAGGGCGTCCGAGACGAGCTGCCGCACTCGATCGCCGTCGTGGTCGAGGAGATGGCGCTGCGTCCCGACCGCCCCCCTGACAAGCCGCTGCTCGACATCCACGCCAACCTGTTCGTGGAGCGCTCGTCGCAGAAGGGCATCGTGATCGGACACAAGGGTTCGCGGCTCCGAGCCGTCGGCACCCAGGCCCGCCAGGGCATCGAGGCGATGCTCGGCACGCCGGTCTACCTCGACCTGCACGTCAAGATCGCCAAGGACTGGCAGCGCGACCCCAAGCAGCTCCGCCGCCTCGGCTTCTAGGACGGGGGCGAGACCACGGCGGCCGAAGGCCCTGCGAGCGGAGCGAGCCAATAGGAACTGGGGACCCAGCCAGGCACTACCCGCACCGCGGAAGCGGTGACCAAAGCGCAACGAAGGGCAAAGACCGACTGCTCCCCGGTGGATGTCGGTCGGCTCAGCCGACCGGCATCCAGCAGATGCCGTAGTGCTGGCCCGCTCTCCACTGGTCACGACTGGGCCACTCCCAGCCGTAGGTGTAGGTCAGCGCGAAGTCCTCGGCCTCGCGGACCAGGTCGGCGCAGTCGCTGTCGCCGGCCCCACGCACGGCGACCGGGCCCGGATAGCGCCTGCCACCCTCCAGCGGGATCGTCGTGAGCGCGCGCCACGAGTGGCTCATGCTGCAGAGCACGCGCTGATGCCCTGGCTTGCCGGGTGCCGCCGTGCCGCACAGCCCGAAGCGGTTGCGGCCCGGCTCGTCGTCGAGGACCTGGCGGGCGACCCGGCTGCGGCTGGTGTGCAGCTCGTCGCCCTTCCCGAACGCCACGAGGTCGCAGCGGAACCACCGCGCGCCGGCGTCCGCCTCCTCCAGGGTCGGGCTGAACCACACCACGCGCAGTCGGCTCAGGTCGCGCTGCTGCGGCTGGCCACCGACGTACGCCGCGAACCGTCGCGGGCAGGCGGTCGCCACCTGCCGCTGCACGCGCCGGGAGTCCACTGCGATCGCGTGGCCGTCGACGACCAGGTCGAGGCGACCCACGAAGAACGTCTGGGCGGTGTGGGGTCGGCGGCAGGGGACCGGCTGGTCGTCGTTGGTGGGCTGGGTGAGCTCGTCGGCGGTCAGCCGGTAGCAGGCGCCGCGAGCGGGCGCGGGCGGGATGGGTGCCCCGCTGGGGGTCTGGCTGCTGGGCGACCCCGACGGCGTACGACGCGCGTCAGGCCGGGTGTCTGCGGTGCACCCCGTGGCCGCGACGACGATGGCGAGCACGAGGCAGGCGAGGCGCTTCACTGGTCGGTCTTCGCCCAGCAGATCGAGCGGCGGTTGCCTGCCTTCCACTCGCCCTCGTGGAACCAGGTGAACCCGAAGTCGTAGTCCTCGACGGGGTAGTTGAGCCAGGCGCCGACCTGGTCGGAGCAGAAGTCACGGGTCTTCACCTCGACCACCCGGTCGCCCGGGTAGGGGTCGCCGGGCTTGCCGAGCTGGATCGTGGAGATGGCCCGCCAGTCGTGTGGCTCGCTGCAGGGGATCTTCACCGAGCCCCTCACCGTGGGTCCGTCGGCACACACCAGCCACCGGTCGTCGGGCCGTCCGAGCAGGATGCCCTCGGCGGTCTCGGGCAGGTTCACGAAGCGCTTGGACTGCTGGCCACCGCCGATCACGTCGCAGCGGAACCAGCGGGCGCCGGCGTCCCAGCCCTTCTCCGAGGGCCGGAACCACGCCCAGGTCAGCGTCGACCGCATCGCGAGGCTCTCGTCGCCGCCGAGGAACTGCATGAAGCCCTTCTGGCACACGTCGTAGGCGAACGCGCCGAGCTTCTCGTCGTCCGGTTCGCCCGTGGCCTCCTCGCCGGGAAAGGTGCTGACCAGGAACGTCTCGGCGGTGTGCTGCCTGGCGCAGCTGACCGGCTTGGTGTCGTTGGTGGACCGGCCCAGGTCGTCGGGCTTCAGCGCCCGGCAGACGCCGAGCTCCGGCGGGGTCCTGGAGTCCGAGGCTCCGCCGGCCTCGGCTCCGTTGCAGCCTGTCGTCGCGGCCAGGAGGAGTGCGGCCAGCCAGGCTGCGGATCGGATGGGCAAATCGGGGCCTTCAGGACTCGGTGAGCAGTGCGGCAAGCGTACCGCCGAGCTCGTAGGCCGCCGCCCGGTGCGCGTCGGTGACATCGCCCATCACCTCGAGCACCTCCGCCGCCTGCCGCCACGGCAAGGCGCCCACGATGCTCAGCACCGACCTGACGGCGCCGGTGGTGTCGTAGCGACCGTGCACGTAGAGCCCGAACGGCTTCCTCCCACCGCCGGCGGCCGCCGCGGAGCCGTCGTCGCTGAGCGATCCGCCGATCTGGAGGAAGGTGCTGTCGAAGAAGTGCTTGAGGGCACCGCTCATGTAGCCGAAGTTCGCGCTGGTGCCGAGCAGGTAGCCGTCGGCGGCGAGCACGTCCTCGGCCGTCGCCTCCAGGGCGGGGCGCGGCACCACCTCGACGCCTTCGATCGTGTCGTCGTGCGCGCCCGCCAGCACCGCGTCGGTCAGCGACTGCACGCCACGGGTGGGTGAGTGGTGGACTACAAGCAGACGGGGCATGGGTCCATCTTGCCCGGGCATCCGACGGTGTCCTCCGCGGCGACGTCCAGCTGCCCGCGGACGCGAGTGGGCCCGGCGGCGGTCACGCTCCCGGTGCTGCCGTCCCGCTAGCCGGTTCGGCTGGACCGGCAGCGGATCCTGGCTGCTACCCTAGGACGACCATGATGCGCAGCCTCCTCCTTCGCTGCCGCAGCGAGGTTCGCTAATCCGGACCCCCTCGCTGCGGAGTCCTTGTGTCGCCTTCCGGGCCCAAGCCACAGACCAGCGAGGCAACCAGTGAGCTACCACCAGACCAACCCCCAGCAGCCGTCCGGCATGCCGCACGAGCGCTACGTGCCGTTCATCCCGATCGACCTGACCGACCGCACCTGGCCGACCAAGCGGATGGCACAGGCGCCCCGCTGGTGCGCGGTCGACCTGCGCGACGGCAACCAGGCTCTGATCGACCCGATGTCGCCGGCGCGCAAGAAGAAGATGTTCGAGCTCCTGGTGAGCATGGGCTACAAGGAGATCGAGGTCGGCTTCCCGAGCGCGAGCCAGACCGACTTCGACTTCGTGCGCATGCTGATCGAGGAGAACCTGATCCCCGACGACGTGGTGATCCAGGTGCTGACCCAGGCGCGCGAGGAGCTCATCGAGCGCACCTACGAGTCGCTGCGCGGCGCCAAGCAGGCGATCGTCCACCTCTACAACTCGACCTCGACGCTGCAGCGACGAGTCGTCTTCGGCCTGGACATGGACGGCATCGAGGACATCGCCGTGCAGGGTGCGCGGCTGTGCAAGAAGTACGAGGAGTCCATCCCCGAGACGAACGTCTTCTACGAGTACTCCCCGGAGTCCTACACGGGCACCGAGCTCGAGTTCGCCGTACGCGTCTGCAACGCGGTGCTGGACATCTTCGAGCCGTCGTCCGACAAGCCGGTGATCATCAACCTGCCGGCCACCGTGGAGATGGCCACGCCGAACGTCTACGCCGACTCGATCGAGTGGATGCACCGGAACCTCAACCACCGCAGCAACGTCGTGCTGAGCCTGCACCCGCACAACGACCGCGGCACCGCGGTGGCCGCGGCCGAGCTGGGCTACCTCGCCGGCGCGGACCGGATCGAGGGCTGCCTGTTCGGCAACGGCGAGCGCACCGGCAACGTGTGCCTGGTGACGCTGGGTCTGAACCTGTTCACCCAGGGGATCGACCCGCAGATCGACTTCGCAGGCAATGGAGGCATCGACGAGATCCGTCGCACGGTGGAGTACTGCAACCAGCTGCCCGTCGCCGAGCGCCACCCTTACGGCGGCGACCTGGTCTACACGGCCTTCTCCGGCTCGCACCAGGACGCGATCAAGAAGGGCTTCGAGGCGCTCGAGCGCGACGCCGACGAGGCCGGCGTAGCCGTCGGCGAGCACGAGTGGGCGGTGCCTTACCTGCCGATCGACCCGAAGGACGTGGGTCGCTCCTACGAGGCCGTCATCCGGGTCAACAGCCAGTCCGGCAAGGGTGGCGTGGCCTACGTGATGAAGACCGAGCGCAAGCTCGACCTGCCACGACGCCTGCAGATCGAGTTCTCCCGGGTCATCCAGCAGCACACCGACGAGGCCGGCGGGGAGGTGTCGCCGGAGGAGATCTGGCAGGCCTTCAGGGGCGAGTACCTCGACCGCACCACGCCGCTGCAGCTCAACTCCGTGCACACCTCGAGTGCCGCGGGGGAGAAGGACCAGCTCACCGTGAAGGTCTACGAGAACGGCGAGGCACGCACTTTGGAGGGCAACGGCAACGGCCCGATCGCGGCGTTCGTCGACGCCCTCTCCACGATCGGCTACGACGTGCGGGTCCTGGACTACTCCGAGCACGCGCTGTCGTCCGGCGGTGACGCGATCGCGGCGGCCTACGTCGAGTGCGCGGTGGGTGACCACGTGCTGTGGGGTGTGGGCCTGGACGCCAACATCGTCACCGCCTCGCTCAAGGCGGTGCTCAGCGCGGTCAACCGCGGCTGAGGCTAGGTCTTCGCGCGCCGCTCCGACACGGCGGCGTCGATCTTCCCCTTGACGCTCGGCGAGTCCGCCATCAGCTGACGGAACGCCTGGTGGGAGAGGACGAGCGCGCGCATGTCCGAGGTGGCGGCCACGGTTGCCGTGCGAGGTGCGCCGGTGACCAGAGCCATCTCGCCCGCGAAGTCTCCCGGGCCGAGATCGGCGATCACCTGGTCGTCGTGCCGCACCTCGGCGGTGCCTTCGATGATCACGAGGAACTCGCGACCGAGGGCACCTTCCTCGGTCAGGTGCGAGCCGGACGGGAGATCGAGTTCGTCTGCCAGGCTGGCCACCTCCGCCAGCTCGCGCTTGGAGCATTCCGAGAAAAGCGGAACGCGGCGGATCAGATCGGCCTTGGCATCACCATGGAGCCTCATCTTGCGAGTCTAAGCACCCGCGGGCTTCCGCAGGAAGGGGCGAGAATCATGTGGCGCTCGCGCCACTTCGCAGCAAGAACTGGCCCGTCGCGAGCACAGGACGCGCAAGATGACGCGTAAAAGGTGAACGTCAAACCTTGACGGGGGTCATGGTTGCGCGTTGGGATGTTCGCGGAGGGGGCTCCGCCGCGCATTCGGCGTTGACAGCCTTACTCACTCTCGGAGCCTTGGAGGCCCACCGTGTCACGACCCCGTAGGCGGCGCGCGCGTACCAGCGCCCTAGCCGCTGTCGCGGCAGCAGGACTGCTGGCAGCAACCCTGACCACCACTCCGCTCGTCGCTCAAGCAGCACCAGCCTCGAAAGCGCCGGCCAAGGTCGTTCAGACCGCCTTCAGGCCCGGCAACTACCTCGTCACGCTGGCCGAGATCCCGGCCGCTGCCTATCAGGGCGGCGTCCAGGGGTACGCCGGCACGCGACCTGCGGCGGGGAAGCGCTTCGATGCCACGTCGGCTGCTTCGGTGAAGTACCGGGGCTACCTGAAGGCCAAGCACGACCGGCTGACCGCCAAGGTCGGCGCGACGCCGTACTACGACTACACAGTGGCGCTCAACGGCTTCGCCGCGCACCTCACCGCCAAGCAGGCGGCCGCGCTGGCGAAGAGCCCTGGCGTCCTCGCGGTGCAGCCTGACGCGCGACGCAAGATCGACACAGACCTCTCCCCGGCGTTCCTTGGGCTCTCCGGTGCCGGTGGGCTCTGGTCCAAGGTGGGCGGCCAGACGAACGCTGGCAAGAACGTCATCGTCGGAGTGATCGACACCGGCATCTGGCCGGAGAGCCCCTCGTTCGCCGGCAAGACCGTCAAGCACAACAAGGCCGGCCAGCCGCTGCCCGGCCAGGGCATCCGCTCCACCTGGCACGGCATCTGCCAGCAGGGTGAGCAGTTCAACTCCCAGGACTGCAACGACAAGCTGATCGGTGCGCGCTACTTCGCCGACGGTTTCGTCAAGCAGAACATCGACAAGTCCGACTACCTCTCGCCGCGTGACGGCGACGGGCACGGGTCGCACACCGCGTCGACGGCTGCCGGCAACAGGGTCGACGGCGTTGTCGTCGACGGCACCTCGTTCGGCACCGTGTCCGGGATGGCTCCCGCCGCCCAGGTCGCGGCCTACAAGGTCTGCTGGACCGGCAAGGTAGGCGTCGCCGACGACGGCTGCTTCAACTCCGACTCCGCGGCAGCCATCGACCAGGCGGTCGCCGACGGCGTCGACGTCATCAACTACTCGATCGGTGGCGGCAGCGAGTCGCCAGTCCTCGACGAGGTCGAGCTGGCGTTCCTGTTCGCGGCAGCTGCCGGTGTCTACAACGCTGCCTCCGCCGGGAACTCCGGTCCGGGTGCCAGCACGCTCGACCACCCGAGCCCCTGGATCTCGACCACGGCCGCGAGCACGCACCGCATCTCGGAGAAGAAGCTCGTCCTCGGGAACGGCGACCAGTACATCGGCGCCTCGACGACCGCTGAGCTGCCGGCGCTGACCCCGATGGTGATGGCCAAGAGCTCGGGGGCCGACCCCGCCCAGGCCGAGCTGTGCGCACCGGGGTCTCTGGACCCGGCCAAGGTGACCGGCAAGCTCGTCGTATGCGTTCGCGGCGTCGTGGACCGGATCGCCAAGTCGTTCGAGGTGAAGCGGGCCGGCGGCGTGGGCATGGTGATGATCAACCCCAGCGCCAACTCGCTCAACGGCGACCTGCACGCCGTACCGAGCGTGCACATCTCGCACACGGCGCTCGCGCCGGTCACGGCGTACGTCGGCGGGGCGAGCCCGACGGGCAAGATCGTGGCGCTCGCGCCCGGCGAGTCCGCCACCCAGGTTCCCGAGATCGCGGACTTCTCGTCCCGTGGTCCCTCGACGACCACTGGTGGCGACATCCTCAAGCCCGACCTGGCCGCTCCCGGTGTGGACGTACTCGCGGCCGTGGCTCCGCCCTTCCACTTCGGGCGCAGCTACGACCTCATCTCCGGCACGTCGATGGCGTCCCCGCACAACGCGGGCCTGGCGGCCCTGATCCGGCAGGCGCACCCGACCTGGTCGCCGATGGCGGTCAAGTCCGCGCTGATGACGACCGCTCGTGACCACGCCTCGACGAGCACCGCCGACGGCGGCGTCTTCGCCCAGGGCGCGGGCTTCGTGCGGCCCAACCTGGCGACCGACCCCGGCGTCGTCTTCGACCACGGGTTCGCCGACTGGGTCGGCTACCTCGAGGAGGTCAGCGGTGAGGACCTCGTGGACGGCATCGAGCCGCTGGACGGGAGCCAGCTCAACCAGGCGTCCATCGCCCTGGGCGCGCTGGCCGGGGTCGAGACGGTGACGCGCACCATGACCAATGTCAGTGGAGAGGCGGAGACCTACTCCCCGTCGGTCTCGCTGCCCGGTGTCGCGGTGACGTTCTCGCCGGCCACGGTGACGGTGCCGGCGGGCGGCACAGCCAGCGTCGACATCACGTTCACCCGGACCGACGCGGCCGCCGACGAGTACACGACCGGCAGCCTGACCTGGACCGGCAACCAGGGCCACGTCGCCCGGATGCCGCTCGCGGTTCGGCCCGTGGACGTGGCTGTCCCGGCTGAGGTCACCGGCGAGGGTGCCGACGGAAGTGTCGAGCTCGACGTGACGTCGGGGTTCAACGGCACGCTCGGCACGGTCGTCCATGGCCTGGTCGGTGCCACTCCGACGGCCGAGTCGGTGACCGTCGGCGCGTTCGATCCCGACAACCCGGTCGCAGATGCCGACACCGACCGCTTCGAGGTCGACGCCGCGGGCGCCCAGGCGATCCGGTTCGACGTGGACGGAGCCGATACGGCCGACCTCGACCTCTTCGTCTACCAGGTGGACGACGAGGGCACGGAGGTCCTGGTTGCCTCCAGCGCCGACGGCGACGCTGAAGAGGCCGTCACCCTGCTCGAGCCTGAGGACGGCACCTACGTCGCCTACGTCAACGGCTTCGGCGGCGACGGCAGCTACAGCTGGACCCAGTGGGTCGTCGGCGAGGCCGACGCCGGCAACCTGACCGTCACGCCGGCCAGCCAGCCGGTCACGGTCGGCGAGCAGGCGTCGTTCGAGGCGCAGTGGAGCGGCCTCGACACGGCCCAGCGTTGGCTCGGCGTCGTCGGCTGGACCAACGGCGGCGAGCAGGTGGGAAGCACCGTGGTATCCATCGGCTGAGCGCATGGCAAGCAGCGACGGCGTCGAGATCGCCTAAAGATCCACGGCGCCGTCGCGGCCGCCCACGCAGCTATGGCGTCGTTCCGGTCGCGGTCAACCTCGGCCTGGTGCTCAAGTTCATGCCGGCGTACCTGTTCATGCCCGAGGAGCTACCGGAGGTCCCGACCCGGCAAGCCCGGCTCGGCCTCGCGGATGCCTACACGATGACGCCCTAGGGACCACAAGGAGTAGCGTTCGGCAGGTGATCGTCAACGCGAAGGTGGAGGTCGCCCGCCCGCGCGACCAGGTGTTCGACCTGATGGCCGACGCCCGCAACGAGGCCAGGTGGAACTCAGCGGTCAGCCGCTCCGAGCTGCTGACCGGGGAGCCGATCGGCCTGGGCACCGAGTACACGACCACCAACCGCGGGCAGGAGTACCTCGCCGTCGTCACGACCTACGAGCGGCCGGACCGGGTCGCGTTCAGCGTGGTGGGCAAGGTGCTCGAGATCGCCGCGACGATGCAGTTCACCGACTCCGCGGACGGCACGACGCTCGACGCCACGTTCGACCTGCAACCGAAGAGCTACATGAAGGTGCTCATGCCCTTGACGGCCGGCATGATGCGCAAGGAGTTCCCCAAGCAGCTCGCCTCCTTCAAGAGGTTCTGCGAGTCCTACGCCGGCGCCTAGCCCGATCGGTGGGAGACTGTCCGTGTGCCCCTCTACCGCGACGAGGCGGTCGTGCTGCGCACCCAGAAGCTGGGTGAGGCCGACCGCATCATCACCCTGCTGACCCGCCGCAACGGCCGGGTCCGCGCGGTCGCGAAGGGCGTACGCCGCACCAGCTCGAAGTTCGGGTCCCGGCTCGAGCCGTTCACCCATGTCGACCTGCAGATCGCCGAGGGACGCAGCCTCGACGTGGTGACCCAGGCCGAGACGCTGTCCCCGTTCGCGGGGCAGATGGGCGGCGACTACGAGCGCTACACGGCCGGCACCGCCATGCTGGAGACCGCCGAGCGGCTGGTCGTGGAGGACAAGGAGCCCGCGCTTCAGCACTTCCTGCTCCTGGTCGGGGCGCTGCGGGCGATGTGCGACCAGGGTCGGCCGCCAGGGCAGGTGCTCGACTCGTTCCTGCTGCGGTCGCTGTCGGTGGCCGGCTACGCGCCGACGTTCGAGGCGTGTGCCCGGTGTGGCCTGGAGGGCCCGCACGTCGCGTTCAACCCGGCCGCGGGCGGCATGCTGTGCGCCGGCTGCCGGCTGCCCGGCTCGGCCCGTCCCGCCCCGGAGACGGTGCGTCTGCTCGGCGCCCTGCTGGCAGGGGAGTGGGACGTCGTGGACGCCACCGAGCACCGCCACCGCAGGGAGGCGACCACCCTGGTCTCGGCGTACCTCGCCTGGCACCTGGAGCGGGGTCTGAAGTCCCTGGCGCTCGTCGAGCGCTGACCTCGGCGGCGAGCCGGGTCAGAGGGCGCGGGCTGAGGCGCGCAGCTGCTCGAGGTGCTGCTGCATGTGCCGGTGCCCCAGGGCTTCGTAGCCCACCACCGTGACCAGGGGCGCGCACGCCACCACCACCAGGCAGGTCGCGATCGAGGCACCCGAGGCGGCGAGTACGACCGCCGCGGCGAGCACGACTGCGGTGCCTACCATGAGGCCGATGTGGAACGGGTCCGCGGCGCGCATCGTGACCGAGTACATGAGGTAGACCACGAGGACGAAGACCGCAACGGGGACGACGACCGACATCGTGGTGCCGACCAGCCCGAGCTTGGAGTGGTCCTCGAGGTAGTACTGGGCGACGTGCAGTCCGGCCCCGACCGCGGCGATGCTCGCGAAGATGAGCATGTGGCCGTAGCCCCAGAAGAACGAGCGC
Source organism: uncultured Actinomycetota bacterium (assembly GCA_963765905.1). GTDB lineage: Bacteria > Actinomycetota > Actinomycetes > Propionibacteriales > Nocardioidaceae > SSC3. The sequence continues at coordinate 88,915 of CAVXXY010000006.1, read as the reverse complement.
TCGCGGTGGTGATGGATCACCTCGGCCCAGGGGATCGCGAAGTACACCCACCACATGCCGAAGGTGAGCGTGACGCCGGCGCCGAGGATCACGGCGGCATCGACTGTCCAGCCGTTGTCGGAGTGGACCAGCGGAGACATGGCGGCGACCGTGCCGATGATGCCCTCCCCGAGGGTGATGATCGCGAGCAGGCCGTAGCGTTCCGCGATGTGGTGCGGGTGCCACGGCGTGCCGCCGTAGCGGCGCTCGGCGATCACGGGACCGGACACCTCGATGAGGTACGGGACGGTCAGCAGGGCGAACGTCTGCCTGACCGAGATGTCGGGAAGCAGCATCAGGCACCAGAGCACCTGGCCGACCAGGACCGTCACGATGTAGGTCAGGGCGACCGGTCTGCGATCGGGATCCTGGCGAGCCACCCGGAGCCACAGGCCCACCATCGACACGCGCATCACGACGTAGCCCATGACGACGACGCCGTTGTCCAGGTCGTGCCCTTCGTGGACGGAGGTGAAGACCTCCGGCAGGCCCAGCGCCAGGATGATGACCCCGGCCATCTGCACCATGGTCAGAACCCGGAAGGCCCAGTCGTCGGTGTCGTAGGCCGAGGCGAACCACGAGTAGCTGATCCACGCCCAGCAGATCGCAAAGGCCGCGAAGCCGAAGCTGACCAGCCCGCTGGCCACGTGGTCCTCGGCGAGCGCGTGGGCGAGCTCGTTGCCGGCCGCACCGAAGGCGACCACGAACGTCAGGTCGAACAGGAGCTCGAGCGGGGTTGCCGTGCGGTGCTCTTCGTGGGGGTCGCGTCCTGCCATCAGGCGGAGCCGGTGCGACGCCTCTGCCATCCCTAGGAGCCGACCTTCTCGTGGAGCTGCTCGGCGGAGAGGTTGAACTTCTCCAGCAGCCGCCCGAACTCCTGCTTCTCCTTGGCGCTCCAGTCACTCAGCACTGCTTCGAACCGCGCCCGGCGGTGTTGACGCGTGCGCTCGAGCACCTCACGTCCCTCGGAGGACAGGTCCAGGATCGAGGCCCGGCGGTCAGCCGCGTCGGTCGCCCGCTGCGCCAGACCGGCTCCTTCCAGTGCCTGCACCTGCCGGGTGATCGTCGACGGGTCGAGACCGAAGGCCTGGGCCAGCGAGCCGAGCCGCTGGGGACCCTCGTCGGCCAGGCGGCACATGATGCCGTAGGCCGAGCGGTCCAGGTCGACCTCGCCGGAGGCTGTCGACAGATGGATGCTCTGGACGCGGCGCAGCAGGATCGTCAGCTGCTGCTCGATCTGGCTGTTCGGTCCAGGGGCCGATCCGGTGGAGGTCACGGCCCATAGTCTAGGTCTGACCCGCCCACAAACGGGTGGGCTGACCCGAGGGAGAGCAGTGGCGCGAGCACGTCGGTCGCAGGCGGGGCGGGCGGTCCGGCGCGAGTTCCGTCCGCCGTCCCCGCACCCCAGCGGCGCAACGCCCCCGCGGATCCCTGCCGAGCTGGTGCCTCAGCACGTCGCGGTCGTGATGGACGGCAACGGCCGGTGGGCCAAGGAGCGCGGCCTGCCGCGCACCGCCGGCCACGAGCGCGGCGAGCATGCGCTGTTCGACGTGGTCGAGGGGGCCATCGAGATCGGCGTGAAGGCGGTCTCGGCCTACGCGTTCTCCACCGAGAACTGGTCGCGCTCCCCGGAGGAGGTCCGCTTCCTGATGGGCTTCAACCGCGACGTGATCCGGCGTCGTCGCGACGAGATGCACGAGCTCGGCGTACGCGTGCGCTGGGCCGGCCGGGCACCGCGCCTGTGGCGGTCGGTGATCAAGGAGCTGCAGGTCGCCGAGGAGCTCACCAAGGACAACGACGTCTGCACGCTGACCATGTGCGTCAACTACGGCGGGCGCTCGGAGATCGCTGACGCCGCCCAGGCCCTCGCGCACGACGTGGCGGCGGGCAAGGTGCGACCCGAGAAGGTCACCGAGGACGTCTTCGCTCGCTACCTCTACGTTCCCGAGTGGTCCGACGCGGACCTGGTCTGGCGTACGTCGGGCGAGCAGCGGCTCTCCAACTTCATGACCTGGCAGGCGGCCTACGCCGAGTTCGTCTTCAGCGACGTGCTGTGGCCCGACGTCGACCGCACGCACCTCTGGGCGGCGATCGACGAGTACGCCCGCCGCGACCGGCGCTACGGCGGAGCCGTGCCTAGCGCCTGATTCGTCCTACACTCGTCTGGGACGATCCAGGGTGGGGACCTTGTATGTCGGGAACGCGTGATGCGACGGGCTTGCTGCCCTATGTGGCGCGCCTGCATGCGGAGTGGCACGCGGAGGGGACCGGCGAGCAGCACCGCAGTGTTCCCGGGACCCTGGTCTTCGCCGACATCTCAGGCTTCACGGCGCTGACCGAGCGACTGGCCCGCAAGGGCAAGGTGGGCGCCGAGGAGATGAGCGACACCCTCAACGCGGTGTTCTCCCAGATCCTCGAGCCCGCGCACGAGGACGGCGCCGACCTGGTCAAGTGGGGCGGCGACGCTGTGCTGCTGCTCTTCACCGGCGACCAGCACGCCGCCCGGGCCTGCCGCGCGTCGTACGCCATGCGGGCGCGGCTGCGCACGGTCGGCTCTCGCGCGGGGACGACCCGGCTGCGCATGTCAGTGGGCGTCCACACCGGTGAGTTCGACTGCTACCTGGTGGGCGACCCGGCCTACCACCTCGAGCTGCTGGTCAGCGGTCCGGCGGCCAGCGTGTGCGCGCGGCTCGAGGCCGTGGCGGACGCCGGCGACATCGCCATCAGCGGGGCCACCGTGCACGACATCGGCCGCGCCTACGCCGGCCGAGCGGTCGAGGGCGGGGTGCTGCTCAAGGGCCATCCCGACCCGGCGCCGGTGCCTCAGGTCGGGCGGCAGCGCAGCCACCTGGACCTGCAGCCGCTGCTGCCGCGGGAGATCCGCAACCACCTCCAGCTGGGGGAGACCGACCCAGAGCACCGTGACATCGCGGTGGCGTTCGTGAAGTTCTCCGGCACCGACGACCTGTCGCGCACCGAGGGACCGCAGGCGGTTGCCACCGCGCTGGACGAGGTGATCGTCAACGTGTCGCGGGCGTCCGGCGACCTCGGCGTGACGTTCTTCGAGACCGACATCGACGCCGACGGCGGCAAGATCATGCTCGCGGCCGGCGTGCCGACCAGCGCCGGTCACGACGGGGAGCGCCTGCTGAGGGCGTGCCGGCGCATCCTGGACGATGCCGGCCGGCTGCCCCTGAAGATCGGCGCCAACCACGGCCACGTCTTCTCCGGTGACTTCGGTCCGCGCTGGCGGCGGACCTACTCCATCAAGGGCGACCCGATCAACCTGGCGGCCCGGGTGATGGGCAAGGCGGCGCCGGGGCAGCTCCTGGCCACCGAGACCCTGATGCAGCACTCTCCGACGGAGTTCGAGGCGACGCCGCTGGCTCCGTTCCAGGTCAAGGGCAAGGCGCTTCCGGTGAAGGCCGTCGACGTCGGCGCCATCCTGGCCCGGCGTACGACGAGCGCGGAGCTCGGTCCGCTCGTCGGCCGGGTCGCAGAGGTGGCGGTGCTGCGCCAGGCCGCCGCCGCCCTCCGCGCGGGCCGCGGTGGAGCCGTGGAGCTCGTGGGCGAGCCCGGCATCGGCAAGTCCCGCCTGGTGGCCGAAGCCGTGAATGCCGCACGTCCGACCGCCGTCCGGACCCTGCACTGCAGCGAGTACGAGTCGTCCACGCCGTACTTCCCCTTCCAGCAGCTGCTGTCGGACCTCACCGGCGTACCGGTGCGCGCGGACCGGCAGGCGCGCGTGGAGGCGCTCACCGACGCCGTCCACGAGCACACGCCTCATCTCGACGCCTGGCTGCCCGTGCTCGGCGACCTGATGGACCTCCCCGTCGCCGAGACCGAGGCCACCGCCGGCCTCGACGAGCAGTTCCGAAGGCGCAAGGTGCAGGAGGTCGGGCTCGAGCTGATGCACACCCTGCTGCCGAGGCCGTGCCTGCTGGTCGTGGAGGACGCGCACCACATGGACGGCGCCTCGTGCGAGCTGCTCGACGGCGTCGTGCAGCGCAGCGGCGACGATGCCTGGCTCGTGCTGCTCACCCGGCGCGACGTCGACGACGGCTGGCACCCGGGCGAGGAGGTCGAGATCGAGAGCCTGCGCCCCGAGCCGTTGACCGCCAAGGAGTCGGTCGCGCTGGTGCAGCTGTCCACCGGCGAGCACCCGCTCCCGGAGTCGGTCGCGGCTCTGCTCGCCGAGCGTGCCGGTGGCAACCCGCTGTTCCTGGAGTCGCTGGTGCAGGTGGCCGGGCCGACGGGGCAGGTCGAGGACCTGCCGGAGTCGGTGGCGGAGGTCGTGACGACCCAGATCGACGGGCTGCCGCCGCAGGAGCGCTCGGTGCTGCGCCACGCCTCGGTGCTCGGCGTGCGGTTCGACATCGACTACCTCGGCGGCCTCTTCGACCGCCCGCCCGACGGCGAGACCCTGGACAGCCTCAGCGAGTTCCTGGTGCCCGACGGGCCGCACACGATGAAGTTCAAGCACGAGCTGATCCGCGACGTGGCCTACGAAGGGCTCTCCTACAAGCGACGCGAGCACCTGCACGCCAGGATCGCCGAGCTGCTCGAGCAGGGCTTCGGGCCCGACGCCGACAGCCCCGAGCTTCTCGCCCTGCACACCTTCCACGCCCGCGACTTCGGGAAGGCCTGGCACTACAGCCGATGGGCAGGCGAGCAGGCGAAGGCGAAGTATGCCCACACCGAGGCCGTCGGCCTGCTGTCGCGGGCGGTGGAGGCGGAGCGACGGGGTCCCCGAGGTCTGGTCCCGCCCCACGACCTGGCCGGGGTGCTGCGCGACCTGGGAGACGCCTGGTTCACGATCGGGCTCACCGGACCCGCGGCCCAGGCGTTCTCCCGGGCTCGTCGCCTGGTGGTCGGCGACGCCGTCGCGGTGGCCACGCTGATCGGCAAGCAGGCCTCGATCGAGCAGCGGCTGCGCAAGTTCCCCCAGTCGTTGCGGCGGCTCAGTCGCGGGCTGACCTCCCTGGAGGGGCTGGTCGGCACCGAGGCCAGCGCGGCACGCTGCCGGCTCTGCCTCGGCTACGCCCAGACGCGGCTCGGCCAGGGCCGCGTGGAGAGCGCCATCGAGTGGGCGGGCCGGGCCGCCGAGGAGGCGAGCCTGGCCGGCGACCGGGCGGTCATCGCCCAGGCCTACGCCACCCTCCACGGCGTGCATGTGGCCATCGGGCGGCCGTCCCCGCTGCCCTACGGCGAGATGGCGCTCCACGAGTACACCGAGCTCGCCGACCTTCTGGGCCAGGCGCACTGCACCAACAACCTGGCCGTGGAGGCGCTCGACGCGGCTCAGTGGGTGGAAGCCGAGCAGATGTTCGGGCGGGCGGCTGACATCTTCCGCCGGCTCGGTGACACCGCCAGCGAGGCCAACGCGCTCTGCAACCAGGCCGAGGTCCAGGTCGACCAGGGCCGGCTGGTCGAAGCCCAGCCGCTGCTCGACCAGGTGCTCACCGCGGCGCGGTCGGTCTCCGACGACGAGCTGGTCGCGCTCGCTCTGCGCCAGCTGGGCCGCTGCCTGTGTCGTGCCGGCGAGGTTCAGGCTGGGCTCGCACACCTCGCCGAGGCCAAGGCGGTGTTCACCCGGATCGGCGAGCACGAGGAGCTCGTCGGCGTCGAGGCGGTGGAGGCGGAGGCGATGCTGCTGGCTGGGAACCGTCCGGTCGCACTGCGGCTCACCGAGCGACTGCTTGCGGCCGAGGCCGACGGTCTCAGGCCGGACCTGCACTGGGTGCGTGGCTTCGCGTTGCTCGGCTCGGACCAGCTGCTCGACGCTGCCGACGAGTTCGCGCGCGGGATCGAGGCGGCGGAGGCCGAGGGCAACCGGTTCGCGCTCGCGATGAGCCAGCTCGGGCTCGCGCGCAGCGGTGGAGACGGCGCAGCAGAGCGTGAGGCCGGCGCCCACCAGGTCCTGCAGGACCTGGGAGTCGTCGACCTCCCGCTACAAGCTCCTGGGCTGTCTACTTCGGGAAGCTGACGCGGGCGTCGCCGGGCGAGAGCCAGACGATGGTCCAGACGCCGTTGTAGGCCTTGAAGCTGGCTGCATAGTCGGTGCAGAACGGCTGGGTCGAGCCCACCTTGCCGGACTGCTGGCAGGCCGGTGACACGGCTAGCGCGCCGTCCGCCAGCTTGCTCGCCACCAGGACCAGGTGGCTGACCTCGCTGTGGCCCTTGCCGCTGCTGCTGTGGTGGCCACCGCCGGTGGTGTTCTTGTGCTTGTCCGCCACTATGGCGTCGCACAACGAGGGGTGGCACTTCACGATGATGCGCATCGGGAAGCTGCGGTTGTACACACTCGGGTTGAGGTCCACGATCGCCTGGAGGTACTCATCGGTCAGGCACTCGGCGGCCTGACAGAAGCCGACGGAGCCGATCTGGTCGGAGAGGACGCCGCTGGGCTTGCTGAGGACGAGGTCGCCACACACGGGCTCGGCCACCGTCGGCGTACACGCGGTGTCCTCCCCTTGTCCGCCGCCACCGCCGATGCCGGTGGGGTTGGAGTCGAACGGCACGATGATCGACGCCCGCTGGACGTCGAACTGGTCGGAGACACCTTCGCGGAGCGGGATGAGGCCGAAGTACGACGTGAGGGTCATGCGCAGGCGGATGTCGTTCTGCTCGGGCAGGCGCAGCCCGGTGAACGTCACCGACGTCGCGCTGGCCGGCACGGACTTGGTCGCGAACGGCGTCGGGCTACCGTCGACGTACAGCCTGGCGGTGGCGGGGAAGAAGACGGCGGCGCGCTTCACGCCGCTGTCGTCCTGGAACTCCGCCGTCACGGTGAAGTCGCGGTCCTCGGTGACGAAGATGCCGGGCGCTCCCTCCGTCTCGGGCAGGTCGACACCGGGCGTCGTGATCGAGGTGAAGACGATCCTGGTGGCGAGGAATGTCGCATCCGCGCGCGCCGGCATCAGCACCGTGGCGATCAAAGCAGTGGCGAGAACGACGAGGGCTCTCAGCCCCCCGGCCGGTCGAGTCATGGTCTTCCCCTCGTAGTTGGCACCCTTCTCCACCCTCGACCGTAGGTGGGGACAGCCGTCAGCGGAATGACCCCTTCGGGTCGTCCGTTTTCGGGGGGTTACGGGGACGGTCCACTAGGGGAAGCTCACCCTCGCGTCGCCGGGCGTCAGCCAGACCAGGTGCCAGACACCGTTCTCCGCGCGGAAGCTCGCGGCGTAGTCGGTGCAGAACGCCTGGCCGGAGCCGACCTTGCCGGAGTACTTGCAGGCAGGTGAGGCGGCCAGGGGCCCGTCGGCGAACGTGCTGCCGACCAGCGTCAGGTGGGAGATCTCGCTGTGACCCTTGCCGCCGCTGCCGCCGTTGTGTCCGCCGCCCGTAGTGTTCGAATGGCGATCGGCCACGATCCCGTCGCAGAGGGTCGGGTGGCACTTGACCACGATCTTCATCGGGAAGTTGTTGTTGTACACGCTCGGGTTGAGCTCGACCAGCGCCTGGATGTACTCGTTGGTCAGACACTCGGCGGGCTGGCAGAACCCGAAGGACCCGAGCTGGTCGCTCTGCACACCAGCGGGCTTGCTGAGCACCAGGTCGGCGCAGATGCCGCCGACGGGCGGCTCACACGGGTTGTTGGTGCCACCACCGTTGCCGATGCCGGTCGGGTTGGACGTCGACGGCGCGATCACGCTCAGCCGCTGTACGTCGAAGTAGTCCGACAGCCCCTCACGGACGGGAATCAGGACGCCGAGCAGGGTCCGGAGCTCCATGCGCAGCCGGATGTGGTTCTGCTCCGGGAGCCGCAGGCCCGTGAACGTCACGCCTGTCGCGTTGGCCGGCACCGACTGGGTCGCGAACGGGGTCGCGCTTCCGTCGACGAACAGGTGAGCCGTGGCGGGAAACAGGTACGCCGCGCGCTGGGCACCGCTGTCGTCGTGGAACTCGGCTACAACGGTGAAGTCCCGGTCCTCGGTCACGAAGATCGCCGGCGCACCTTCGGTCGCCGGAACATCGACGCTGGGCGTGGTGATCGACGTGAAGACGATGTGGGTGGCCAGGCCCGGCGCAGCCTCCGCGTGGTGCGGAGCGAGGGCAGCGAGCAGTGCCACGGCGCTGGCGGCGGCAAACGCGCGCAGCCTCCCGGCCGATCGAATCATGGGTTGTTCCCCTTCGGGTCGACCCTCCCCAACAATAGAAGGTAGGGCCCGCCGGTGCTGCTTGGGAATGACCCCTTCGAGTCGTCCAAATTGGGCGTTACATAGTGGTTTGTCAGTGACAGGTGGGGCACGTCCCGAAGATCTCGAGCGTGTGGCTGACGTCGCGGAAGCCGTGCTGCTGCGCCATCCCGTCGGCCCAGCGCTCCACCGTCGGGCCCTCCACCTCGACCGTGCGACCGCACGAGCGGCAGACCAGGTGGTGGTGGTGGGTGGTGCTGCACCGCCGGTAGAGCGCCTCGCCGTCCTCGGCCCGCAGCACGTCGACCTCGCCGCCCTCGGCCAGTGCCTGGAGCGTGCGGTAGACCGTCGACAGCCCGACGTTCTCGCCGTTCTGCTTGAGCAGGTCGTGGATGTCCTGGGCGCTCCGGAAGTCGTCGAAGGTCTCCAGGCAGGCGGCGACGGCCTTGCGCTGCCGGGTCGGTCGCAGGGTGCCCTCAGTGCTCGTCATAGTGGCCTCCGTGCGAAGCGTGCCGGTGCCCGTCGTGGATGTAGTCGACGTGGTCCCCGTGCTGGACGGCAGCGTGCCCGCAGTCGGGCCCGTGCTCGTGGGCATGGGTCTCCGGTACGGCGGTGTGGCCGACCGGGACCGGAAGGTCGTCCTGCTCGGGCTCGAGGAACGGCTGGGTGAGGCGGCGGCGCCGGCGCAGCAACATGCCGACCGGCCAGGCGACCACGAAGCCGGCGAGCGCGATGAGCACGATCGTGGCGCCCGGGGCGGCCTTCTCGACGTACCCGGAGACGACGACGCCGCCGAGCGACGCGGCCGCGCCCAGCCCCATGGCGAACACGAGCGTCGCCTTGAAGCCGCGGGTGAGCTGCTGCGCGGTGGCGACCGGCACGACCATGAGCGCCGAGACGAGCAGCAGGCCGACTGTGCGCATGGCGACCGTGACGGTCACCGCAGCCATCACCGAGACGAGCAGGTTGTAGAACCGCACGTTGAGCCCGGCGACCTTGGCGAACTCGGCGTCCTGCGCCACGGCGAACAGCTGTGGCGAGAGCCCGACGGCGAGCGCGATCACGATGGCCGCCAGCCCGATCGTCAGCCACACGTCGTCCCACCGCACGCTCGCGATCGAGCCGAAGAGGTAGCGGTTGAGGGTCGCGGCGCTCTGCCCGGCGATCCCGGTCAGGAAGACGCCGCCCGCGATGCCGCCGTAGAACAGCAGCGCTAGCGCGACGTCGCCGCTGGTGCGGCCCGCGTCGCGGATCACCTCGATGAGGATGCCGGCGACGATCGCGACTGCCACCGCGGTGAGCGTGGGCGAGGAGCCGGTCAGCAGGCCGACGGCCACGCCCGTGACCGCGACGTGGCCGATCCCGTCGCCCATCAGCGACAGCCGGCGCTGGACCAGGTAGGTCCCGATCGCCGGAGCGGCCAGGCCGGTGAAGACGGCGGCGAGCATCGCCCGGATCATGAAGTCGGTCGTCAGGATGCTCACCGTGGCGTCCTCCCGTCCAGTGGAGTGGCCACGCCCGGGGTGTAGTCGACGCTGCGGTCGAGCTCCGGGTGGTGGTGGCCGTGGTGGTGCTGAGCCTCATGGAAGTTGGCCAGCGGCGCGCCGTCGTAGGCGACGCGGCCGTCGCGCATCACGATCGTGCGGCTGACCAGCGGCACGATCGGGCCCATCTCGTGAGCGACCAGCACGATCGTCGTACCCCGGTGGATCAGGGTGTGGAGCACGTCGGCGAAGGTCTGCTGGCTGAGGAGGTCCACACCTGCCGTGGGCTCGTCGAGCACGAGCAGCTCGGGCGCCGTCGCCAGGGCACGGGCGATCAGCACCCGCTGCTGCTGACCGCCGGAGAGCGTCGAGACGCTGTCGGAGGTGCGGTCGGTCAGCTCCACCGCCTCGATGGCTGCGCGGATCGCGTCGCGGTCGGCGCGTCGTGCGGGCGCTCCGATGCGACGTCGGGAGAGGCGGCCCGACGCGACGACCTCGTGCACGGTCGCGGGTACGCCGGCGGCCGCCGTCGTGCGCTGCGGCACGAACCCGACGCGGTGGTGCTCCTTGAAGCGGGCGAGGGGGGTGCCGAACAGCTCTACCGACCCGCGCACCGTCGGGACCAGCCCCATCATCGTGCGGACCAGGGTGGATTTGCCCGAGCCGTTGGCCCCCAGCACTGCGACGACGTCGCCTCCCGCGACGGTGAGGTCGATGCCGCGCAGGACTGGTCTGCCGCCGAGCTCGACGGCGCCGTCGGTGACGTTGACGATGCTGCTGCTGATGGGAGTCATGAGCAGCCGTTGGCCTTCACGAGCACGCGGAGGTTCTTCTCCATCAGCGAAAGGTAGTCCTCGTCCTCGGTCTCGTCGGACAGGCCCTCCACCGGGTCGAGCACGGCCGTCTGGAGACCGAGGTCGTCGGCGAGCGTCTCGGACATCTGGGCGCTGGCGAGCTCCTCGCTGAAGACGGTGGTGATGCCCTTGTCCTGGATCAGCGCGCGCAGCTCCTGGATGTGCGCCGGCGAGGGCTCCGCGTTGGGGGAGAGCCCGTTGATCGCGTGTACGTCGAGCGAGTAGCGCCTGCCGAGGTAGCCGAACGCATCGTGGCTGACCACGATCGTGTTGCGCTCGCAGTCGTCGAGCGCGACCGAAGCACGGCCGTCGAAGCCGGTCAGGTCGCTCACCAGGGCGGCGTGGTTCACCTGGTAGTCCTCACGGTGCGCGGGGTCGAGCTCCACCAGCTCGGCGTACAGCGCGTCGGCGACCCGCCGCAGACGCCGTGGGTCCAGCCAGAAGTGCGGGTCGTCGTCGACCAGGTCCGCCACCTTGGCCGCGTCGACCACGTGGGCAGGGTCGGTCGTGTCCACTGTTTCGTCGACCGCACCCTGGAAACCCCTCTCGTAGACCACCAGGTCGGCTTCGTTCACGACTGCGGTCTGCCTCAGCGAGAGCTCCAGGTCATGGGGCTCCTGCCCAGGCTGGGTCAGGCTGGTGATCGTCGCGTGGTCGCCCGCCACGCGCTCGGCGACGTACTGCAGCGCGTAGAACGACGTGACGATGCGGGGACCAGAACCCGCAGCGGCGTCGTCGCCGCATCCCGCGAGAAGAAGGGGAGCGATCAACGCGGCGGCAGCGCCGAGGCGCGTGGCGGACTTCATGACAATGATTCTCAACTGGAATGAGAACCGTTGTCAAGTGAGCCGCGACGCTAGGGTGCAGCGTGCTCGTCGTGAACCGTTTCCGGGTCCTCTCCGCCGAGGCTGACCAGTTCCGGCTGGGTCTCGAGGCCGCGCATGCCGTGCTGGCCGCCCAGAAGGGCTACGTCGCCGGCCAGATCGGTCGCAACGTCGACGACCCGGAGCTGTGGCTGCTGCAGACCCAGTGGGAGGGGCCGGGCGCCTACCGTCGCGCGCTCTCGGCGTACGACGTCAAGGTCGGTGCCTGGGAGATGCTGGGCCGTGCCATCGAGGAGCCGAGCGCCTACGAGCCCGTCGTGCCGGGCGAGCTGCTCAACGAGGCCAGGCCCCGCGGGGAGTGACTGGGGCGAGCTCGTGGACCAGGAGGCGTCCGACGACTGAGTCGGTGCCCGGATACCATGGGCGCTCGCGCCGGCACCCAGCCGGTGGAACGCAGACCAGGAGCACAGCACCGTGGCCGCCAAGCCTCCCTCCACCATCGACAACGTCGTCTCCCTCGCCAAGCGCCGCGGGTTCGTCTACCCCTGCGGCGAGATCTACGGCGGCACCCGCTCGGCGTGGGACTACGGGCCGCTGGGCGTGGAGCTGAAGGAGAACATCAAGCGTCAGTGGTGGCGCTCGATCGTGCAGTCGCGTGAGGACGTGGTCGGCCTCGACTCCAGCGTGATCCTGCCGCGACAGACCTGGGAGGCCTCGGGCCACGTCGACACGTTCACCGACCCGCTGACCGAGTGCCAGTCCTGCCACAAGCGGTTCCGCGCCGACCACCTCCAGGAGGCCGTCGCGGAGAAGCTCAGCAGATCCAAGGGGACCGTCGTCAACCCCGACGACGTCGACCTCGCAACGGTCGCCTGCCCCAACTGCGGCACGCGCGGGGCGTGGACCGAGCCGCGCCAGTTCTCGGGCCTGCTCAAGACCTACCTCGGCGTGATCGAGGACGAGACCGGGCTGCACTACCTCCGCCCGGAGACCGCGCAGGGCATCTTCCTCAACTTCGCCAACGTGGTCACGTCCTCGCGGCAGAGGCCGCCCTTCGGCATCGCTCAGATCGGCAAGTCGTTCCGCAACGAGATCACACCCGGCAACTTCATCTTCCGCACCCGTGAGTTCGAGCAGATGGAGATGGAGTTCTTCGTCGTGCCCGGCACCGACGAGGAGTGGCACCAGTACTGGATCGACGAGCGCACCCAGTGGTACGTCGACCTCGGCATCGACCCTGACAACCTGCGGCACTTCGAGCACCCGCAGGAGAAGCTCTCGCACTACTCCAAGCGCACCGTCGACATCGAGTACCGCTTCGGTTTCCAGGGCTCGGAGTGGGGCGAGCTCGAAGGCATCGCCAACCGCACCGACTTCGACCTCACCACGCACAGCAAGCACTCCGGCAAGGACCTGTCCTACTTCGACCAGGCCAACAACGAGCGCTACACCCCCTATGTCATCGAGCCCGCAGCCGGCCTGTCCCGTTCGCTGATGACCTTCCTCGTCGACGCGTACGACGAGGACGAGGCCCCCAACACCAAGGGCGGCGTCGACAAGCGCACGGTGCTGCGGCTCGACCCGCGGCTGTCACCTATCAAGGTCGCGGTGCTGCCCCTGTCGCGCAACGCCGACCTCTCCCCGAAGGCCAAGGCGCTGTCAGCCGAGCTGCGGCAGAGCTGGAACGTCGACTTCGACGACGCCGGCGCCATCGGCAAGCGCTACCGGCGCCAGGACGAGATCGGCACGCCGTTCTGCGTGACCGTCGACTTCGACACGCTCGAGGACAACGCCGTCACGGTCCGGGAGCGCGACTCGATGAAGCAGGAGCGCGTCGGGCTCGACCAGGTCACGTCGTACTTCGCGACGCGTCTGGTCGGGGCCTAGCGACCCTGATCGGGCACAATGGCCGCGTGCATACGACTCTGCGAAACGCCGCTGCGCTCACCTTGGTCGCCGTTCTTGCGCTGACCTCCTGCGGCGACGACGGCAAGGGCACCGACACGGCCAAGGTCACCCCGACCCCGTCCCCGAGCATCGACCTGCCCGCAGGGGTCGAGCTCACCGAGGCGGGCACCGAGCTCGCCTTCGGCGAGACGGCGACCGCGGAGTACGCCCCGAGCCAGTCGCTGGGCAGTGTCCTGTCGTTCACGGTCAAGGACGCCACCCTGGGCAGGATCGAGGACCTCAAGGGCTTCAACCTCAGCGACGACTACCGCAAGAACGCCAACTACTACTACGTCAACGTCACGGTCGAGAACGTCGGCGACACCGACCTAGGGGGCCGCGACGTGCCGCTCAACGGTGTCAACGCCGCCGACACCCTGCTGCCGCCGGTGGTCTTCCAGTCGGCGTTCAGCAAGTGCCCGAGCCAGAAGATGCCGAAGCTGTTCGACCAGGGCAAGAAGTTCGACACCTGCCTGGTCTTCCTCTCCCCGGACAAGGGCGTGCTGACCGCAGTCAGCTTCAAGCCCAGCGACACCGCCGAGCCCATCACCTGGTCCGGGACGATCCAGACCCCCACGCCCGAGCCGAAGAAGAAGAAGAAGCCGTGACCCCCCTCGTCCTGGGCAGCGTGCGCGTGGCCACGCCTGTCGTGCTCGCGCCGATGGCGGGGATCACCAACGCGGCCTACCGCCGGCTGTGCCGCGAGCAGGGCGCGGGACTCTACGTCAGCGAGATGATCACCTCGCGGGGCATCGTCGAGCGCGACGCGACGACGATGTCGATGCTGGTCTTCGACGAGCTCGAGGACGTCCGCTCGGTCCAGCTCTACGGCACCGACCCCGTGTACGTCGGCAAGGCCGCCGAGATCCTCTGCGCAGAGTACGGCGTGCACCACATCGACCTGAACTTCGGCTGCCCGGTCCCGAAGGTGACCCGCAAGGGTGGTGGGGGAGCCCTGCCGTGGAAGCGCAACCTCCTCGGCCAGATCCTCGACGCTGCGGTCGCCGCGACAGCCCCCTTCGACGCGCCGGTGACGATGAAGACCCGCAAGGGCATCGACGACGACCATCTGACCTACCTCGACGCGGGCCGGATCGCCCAGGAGTCGGGCTGCGCCGCGATCGCGCTGCACGGCCGCACGGTGAGCCAGGCCTACTCCGGCCAGGCCGACTGGGACGCGATCGGCCGGCTGGTCGAGCATGTGGACATCCCGGTCCTGGGCAACGGAGACATCTGGGAGGCGGGCGACGCGCTGCGCATGGTCGAGGAGACCGGTGCCGCGGGAGTGGTCGTGGGGCGCGGCTGCCTGGGCCGGCCGTGGCTGTTCCGCGACCTCGCGGCCGCATTCGCGGGTCAGGGTGTCGCCACGCTGCCGACCCTGGGCGAGGTGACGGTGATGATGCGCCGGCATGCCGAGCTGCTGTGCCAGCACCTCGGGGAGGAGCGGGGCTGCAAGGAGTTCCGCAAGCACGTGGCGTGGTACCTCAAGGGCTTCCGTGCCGGTGGGGAGCTGCGGCACAGCCTCGCGCTGGTCTCGACCCTGGTCGACCTCGACCGACTGCTGGAGGGGCTGGACCCGACCGAGCCGTTCCCGGTGGCAGAGCTCGGTTCGCCGCGCGGGCGGCAGGGCAGTCCGCGGCGCGTCGTACTGCCCGAGGGCTGGCTCGACGACACCGACGGGGTCGGCTGCGTCGTACGTGAGGACGCCGGCGAGACCACGGGCGGCTGAACCTTCCGAGCAGACCGTTACAGATGTCATGGGCAACTCATGACACACCGCCCAGTCTGGTAGGAGTCGTAACAACCAGGATCGACTGGACCGCCATCGACGTCTCGCAAAGGGTGGGGACGAGGCGCGTGGGGGACCTGCGGCGGCTGGGGACTGAGCGGCAGTCGTACGACATGTGGAGAGGGACTTCGTGACCGGGGGGTGGCGGAGTCCCTCACCTGTCTGCGCGGCCGGTGACGGCGGGCTACATTCCTTCCATGGTCCGGCTGCATCCCGATGGGTCGGCGGAGGGTCAGGCGGGTCCTATCAGCCTGGCGCTGCCCGCCGTGTGGCTGCTGTTCCTTGCCCTGCCGATCAGCCAGAACTGGGCCGACCTCGACCGTCCCCGCGTCCAGGTCGGGTTCGTGGCCATGGGCGTCTTCTGCGTCGTGTACCTGGTGGCGTTCGAGCTGCTGCGCCGGCGTCGCGAGCGTCTGCAGACCGACCTTGCCCTCGGCCTGGGCTGGGCGTTCGTGGTGGGGCTGATGGTGCTCGACGGCGTGATGATCTCGGGGCTCGGCCAGGACGGCATCGGCTCGGTCGTCTACATCGCCGTCACGGCCGCCATGGTGCTGCCTTCCCGGCACGCGGTGCTGTTCATTCCGCTGCTGGCCGCTGCGCTGCTCTACTCCACGCTCACCGTGGACGCGTTCGAGCCCGACTGGGTCACCCCGGCCATCGTGCTGTCCGCCGGATTCGTGATGTGGGGCGTCAAGCAGATCATCACCCGCAACGTCGAGTTGCTGCTCATGCGTGAGGAGAACGAGAGCCTGATCCTGCAGCAGGAGCGCAACCGCTTCGCCCAGGACCTTCACGACATCCTGGGTCACTCGCTGACCGTCATCACCGTCAAGGCTGAGCTGGCCAGTCGGCTGCTCGACATCGACGTGGTCAGGGCCCGGGCCGAGATCGACGACCTCGAGCGGCTCTCCCGCGACGCCCTGGCCGACGTACGCCGGGCGGTGCACGGCTACAAGAACCTCAGCCTCTCCGGTGAGATCGCCCGGGCGAAGCAGGCGCTGGACTCGGCCGGGATCGTCGCGGTGCTGCCCAAGTCCGCCGACCACGTGGAGGGCCCCCTGCGCGAGGTGTTCGCCTGGACGATCCGTGAGGGCGTGACCAACGTGATCCGGCACAGCTCGGCCCGCACCTGTACGGTCGAGCTCTACGCCGACCGCGTGGTGATCAGCGACGACGGCCAGGGCCCGAGGGAGACCCCCTCGCCGGGCAACGGGCTCAGCGGCCTCGCCGAACGCGCCCGGGCGGTGGGGGCCGTGCTGCAGACTCGGCGCCAGGAGCCACAAGGGTTCGCTCTGGAAGTAGGAGGAGGGACCCGATGATCCGGCTCGTGCTGGCCGACGACCAGGCCCTGGTGCGCGGCGCCCTGGCGGCGCTGCTCAACCTGGAGAGCGACCTCGAGGTCGTCGCCGAGGTCGGCCGAGGTGACGAGGTCGTGGACGCCTGCCGCACCTACGAGGCCGACGTAGCCGTCATCGACGTGGAGATGCCCGGGCTCGACGGCATCGAGGCCACCACCCAGGTCAAGCTGGCTCGGCCCAACACCCACGTTCTGATCGTGACGACCTTCGGGCGCCCCGGCTACCTCCGCAAGGCCATGCAGGCGGGCGCCGACGGGTTCCTGGTCAAGGACACCCCGGCCAAGCAGCTGGCCGACGCCGTACGCCGGGTGCATGCGGGGCTGCGCGTGGTCGATCCCGCGCTCGCCGCGGACAGCATGGCCACCGGCGCCTCCCCGCTGACCGCCCGGGAGACCGACGTCCTGCGTGCTGCGCTGGGTGGGGACACCGTCGCGGCCATCGCCGATCGGCTCGTGCTCTCGGAGGGCACGGTCCGCAACCACCTCTCCAGCGCCATCGGCAAGACCGGTTCCTCCACCCGGGCGGAGGCCGCCCGCATCGCGCAGGAGTACGGCTGGCTGTGACCGCGGCTGTCTGGACCGCCGGAGTGCGGCTCGACGCCGTCCACAACCCCGCGGAACCCGCGTAATTCCGCCGGTTTGTGGCGTGGGTCACACCTTGCTTGCACGTGTGAGCACCCGCACATCTGAGCGTGGGGATATGACTTCGCCAGAATCCCTGTGCTCTACTCGATGCCGTTGCCCTGTCAATGCCCCTCGCTGTCTACCGATCGGTCCCGCGTTTATGAGCCCCTCACGTCACCGCGCCGCGGCCCCGCCGCTGCGCGTGCGCGTCCGGCGGCTCGCCGTACCTGTAGCTCTGGCGACGGCTGTGACCGGCCTCGTGGTGGCCGTCGGCACCACTGTCACGGGTGCTGACACCCTGCGAGCCGCGAGCGGCCAGACGGTGATGAAGCTCGACCTGAGCCAGATCCAGGACCGCACCCGGCAGCCGTCGCGTACGGCCAAGCGGGTGGCGCTCGAGCCGGTCGCGGTGGGCAAGAAGTTCGCGACCGCGGAGCTCAACGTCTGGTCCCAGGCGTCCGACAAGTCCCGGCAGCTCGGCACGTTCGAGGCCGGCAAGCGCATCCCGGTCACCGGCCAGGTCGTCAAGGGCTGGGCCGAGGTGCTCATCAAGGGCAAGGTCCGCTACGTCAACGCCGAGTACCTCTCCGCCGACAAGCCGGCCGGCCTCGCCGCGACCAACGGCATCTCCACGGCACCCTGCCCGGACGGCTCGGGTACCGAGAGCGGCCTGACCGCGGGTGCCGTGCGCCTCTTCCGCGCGGCCTGCGCGGCGTTTCCCGCGCTCTCGACCTACGGGGGCTGGGACAACCACGGCGAGCACAGCAGCGGCAAGGCGATCGACTTCATGGTCTCCGACCCTGCTCTGGGCAAGGCCCTCGCGGAGTGGCTGCGTGCGCATGCTGCCCAGCTCGACCTCTACAACGTGATCTGGTCGCAGCACATCTTCACCCAGGAGCGCGGCGGTGAGGGTTGGCGGTTCATGTCGAACCGTGGGTCGGCGACCGCCAACCACTACGACCACGTGCACTCGTCGGTCAACTAGTCGCTTCGCTCCTCGTTGACCGCCGACTGCCCGTGACCCGGGTGTGGCGGTCCTCGTTCTTCTGCCGGGGTGTTGTGGTTCGGTTCCGCTTTCCCGCACCGTTGGGTGCCACTCGGCGGTTCCGCGGTGCAGGTAGTGCCTGGTTGGGTCTGTGACTCGTCGGTCAACTAGTCGCTTCGCTCCTCGTTGACCGCCGACTGCCCGTGACCCGGGTGTGGCGGTCCTCGTTCTTCTGCCGGGGTGTTGTGGTTCGGTTCCGCTTTCCCGCACCGTTGGGTGCCACTCGGCGGTTCCGCGGTGTAGGTAGTGCCTGGTTGGGTCTGTGACTCC
Organism: uncultured Actinomycetota bacterium; assembly: GCA_963765905.1. GTDB lineage: Bacteria > Actinomycetota > Actinomycetes > Propionibacteriales > Nocardioidaceae > SSC3. The sequence continues at coordinate 70,544 of CAVXXY010000006.1, read as the reverse complement.
TTTTTGGCCGCTTCGCGGCGTGCGCTTCGCGCGTGCGTGGTCGGCCTTGTGCGGCTGTCTGCCTTTTGTGACGGGCCCGCCGACTAGGGTCGGGTCCGATGGGGTCGACGGAGCTGTACGACGAGGCGGCGCGGGCACGATGGCAGCCTGAGCCGGCCAAGTCGACCCCGCGCACCGCGTTCGAGCGCGACCGGGCCCGCCTGGTGCACTCCGCGGCGCTGCGGAGGCTGGCCGCGAAGACCCAGGTGGTCGGGCCGGGCACCGACGACTTCGTGCGCAACCGGCTGACGCACACCCTCGAGGTGGCCCAGGTGGGTCGCGACCTGGCCCGGAGGCTGGGCTGCGACCCCGACGTGGTCGAGACGGCGGCGCTCGCCCATGACATCGGCCACCCGCCGTTCGGGCACAACGGCGAGCGCGCGCTGGACGACTCGCCGGGGCGTGCGGGGGTTTCGAGGGCAACGCGCAGACGCTGCGCCTGCTGACCCGGCTCGAGGCCAAGCGCGAGGGAGCGGGCCTCAACCTCACGCGCGCCACTCTCGACGCCGCCACCAAGTACCCCTGGCCCCGCTCCGAGCGTGACCCGCGCAAGTACGGCGTCTATGCCGACGACCTGCCGGTGTTCGAGTGGCTGCGCGAGGGCGCTCCGGGGCGCCGCCGCTGCCTGGAGGCGCAGGTGATGGACCTCGCCGACGACGTCGCCTACTCCGTGCACGACCTCGAGGACGGCATCGTCGCCGGCCGGATCGACCTGGCCGACCTGGCAGACCCCGGTCGTCGCCGCGACGTCTGGACGACGGTGCGCGAGTGGTACCTCCCCGACGTGGACGACGCCGACCTCGAGGAAGCCCTGGGGCGGCTGTGGGCCCTGGACTCCTGGCCGGTCGCGGCCCACGACGGCTCCCGCGGCTCGCTCGCCGCGCTGAAGAACCTCACCTCCGAGCTGATCGGCGTCTTCTGCGCCGAGGTGCAGCACGCCACCCATGCGGCGTACGACGAGGGGCCGCTGGTGCGCTACGCCGCCGACCTCGTCGTACCGGAGGAGACCGGTCTGGCCATCGCCGCGCTCAAGGGCGTGGCCGCCCACTTCGTGATGCGGGCCGAGGACCGCGTCGGCACGCTCTCCCAGCAGCGGGAGCTGGTCGCCGAGCTGGTGTCGACACTGCGGCTGCGCGGGCCTGAGGAGCTCGAGCCAGCGTTCCGGGCCGACTTCGCCGCAGCGACGTCCGATGCCGGGCGGCTGCGCGTCGTCGTCGACCAGGTGGCCTCGCTCACCGACGCGTCCGCGGTGGTGTGGCACAAGCGGCTCGCACCCTGGACGTAGACTCCCCCCGTGGCTGGGCTGATCCGTGAGGACGACATCGCGCTGGTGCGCGAGAAGGCGGACCTCGCCGACATCATCGGCGCCTACGTCACCCTGAAGTCCGCCGGGGGAGGCGCGCTCAAGGGCCTCTGCCCCTTCCACGACGAGAAGTCCCCGTCGTTCCACGTACGACCCGGAAAAGGCTTCCACTGCTTCGGCTGCGGCGAGGGCGGCGACGTCATCTCGTTCCTGATGAAGCACGACGGGCTCGGGTTCACCGAGGCCGTGCAGTACCTTGCCGACAAGTACGGCGTGCAGCTGCGGTTCACCGAGGGTGGCGAGGAGCGGCCCAAGCGCGACGGCGGCAACAGGCAGCGGCTGATCGCGGCAAACCGCGCGGCGGGGGAGTACTACCTCGACCAGCTGCAGACCCCCGAGGCGCAGGCCGGCCGGCAGTTCCTCAGCGAGCGTGGCTTCGACAAGGACGCGGCCGAGCACTTCGGCATCGGCTTCGCGCCGCGTGGGGGCGAGGACCTCTACAAGCACCTGCGCCAGAAGAGCTTCACGGACGCGGAGATCGTGGGAGCCGGGCTCTGCGCACAGGGCCAGCGCGGTCACTACGACCGGTTCCGGGGGCGTCTGCTGTGGCCGATCCGCGACACGTCGGGGGAGACGATCGGGTTCGGCGCCCGCAGGATCTTCGACGACGACCGGATCGAGGCGAAGTACCTCAACACCCCCGAGACCACGATCTACAAGAAGTCGCACGTCCTCTACGGCATCGACCTGGCTCGCCGCGACATCGCCCGCGCGTCGCAGGCCGTGGTGGTCGAGGGCTACACCGACGTGATGGCCTGCCACCTCTCTGGCGTCCCGACGGCGGTCGCCACCTGTGGCACCGCCTTCGGCGACGACCACGCGCGCGTCGTACGCCGGCTCCTGCAGGACCACGACGAGTTCCGCGGCGAGGTGATCTTCACCTTCGACGGTGACCAGGCCGGTCAGAACGCCGCGATGAAGGCGTTCGAGCGCGACCAGTCGTTCGCCGGCCAGACCTACGTCGCGGTCGAGCCGAGCGGCCTGGATCCCTGCGACCTGCGCCTGAGTGAGGGCGACGCGGCGGTGCGCGAGCTGGTCGCCCGGCGCATCCCGCTCTACCGTTTCGTGCTGTCCAACGTCGCGTCCCGCTACGACCTCGACCGGGCCGACGGCCGCATCGACGCCCTGCGCGAGGCCGCCAAGCTGGTCTCCTCGATCAGGGACAAGTCCAAGGTCGAGGCGTTCGCCCGAGAGCTGGCCGGTCTGGTGGGGGTCGAGATCGACGACGCCCGCGCCGAGGTACGACGTGCCGCGGCTCGTGGCCAGCGCGCCCCCGAGGTCATGGTGCCGGAGGAGCGAGCGGCGCAGCAGCAGCTGCCCGACCTGCGTGACCCCCGCTTCTCGCTGGAGCGCGACGTCCTCAAGCTCGTGGTTCAGGCCCCCCAGCTCGTCTTACCCCTCGCCGGTGACCTCGGCGTCAACGACTTCACCCATCCGACCTACGCCGCGGTCTGGGAGCTGGTGACCGCCGCCGGTGGTGTCTCTGCCGCCACCGAGGCGTGGGCCGACACCCTCCGGGGCGCCACCAGCGACCCGGCCCTGGCGCAGGCGGTCAACGCGCTGTCGGTGGAGCCGCTGCGCACCAACAAGGACCTCGACCGCGCCTACGTCGCCGCACACGTGTACCGGCTGCTGGAGGTCACCGCGCTGCGCGCGATCTCCGACCTCAAGTCCAAGCTGCAGCGCACCAACCCGGTCGAGCATGCCGCCGACTACAACCGCATGTTCGGCGAGCTGGTCGCGCTCGAGCAGCACCGTCGCAACCTGCGCGAGCGCGCCATCGGCGGCAGCGAGTGAGCTGGCGGCGCCGCGGTCTCGCGGTCGCGCGCACCAAGGCGGGCGAGGAGGCTGGTCGGCACGCGTGACGCGCTCGTCGTACCGGGGCGGGAGATCCCCTGGGAGCAGATCCATTCAGCCGAGTGGGACAACGAGACCGAGACGCTGACCATCGTGCTGGTGGAGCCGGAGGCGCTCACCTTCGAGCTCGCCGACGAGGCGCTCCTGCTCCAGCTCGTGCGGGAGCGGGTCACCGCCAGCGTCGTCCTCACCCGGAGGGTCCCGGTGGAGGGCGTGACTGGGGAGGGCAAAACGGGGTTCACCGTGGTGGCCCGCCGACCCCCTCGAGGAGGCGAGATCACGCTCACCTTCGAGTACGACCGTGCGTTGAACCCCGACGCTCCAGCGGTCCGCGAGGCGGCTCTGCAGGCGCTCCGCGAGGTGCACGACGAGCTGGGGCTCCAATTTCACCCTCGCCTGGGGTAGTTGCTAACCTATGCGGGCTGCACGATCCCCTGTAGCTCAATTGGCAGAGCATTCGGCTGTTAACCGGAGGGTTGTTGGTTCGAGTCCAACCGGGGGAGCCCAGAAAACCCGCCTGACCTGCGAAAACAGGACAGGCGGGTTTCATCGTTTCCGGGTGCCGACCCGCCTAACGCCTCTTTTGCGCCTCTTTTGGGTTCCAGGCGTCTACGGAGAGCCCTCCTCTTTCGCCCCTGGGCGGCGGGGCGCACCTGTTGGGCAGAGCCATGTCCAGCGACCTTCTTGCCTCCGCCGCCCAAGGCCTTCCGGAGGACCTCGCCGCCTACCGCCTCCTCAACTCAGACGAGGCGGCCCTCGTCCTGTGCGTCCCGGTCGCCACCCTGCGCACGTGGCGATCCCGGCGCCGCGGCTACGGGCCTCGCGCAGTCCAGGTCGGGGGCAGCATTCGCTACCGACTCGCCGACCTCTTGACCTGGATCGAGGAGCACACAGAGACGCCAGGAGGTGAGCTCCCCGACGGCGTCGAGTCCTCGAAGCGTGGCAAGACGACTCCCGGCGACCTCCCGTCGCTCACGCGGCAGCGTCGGCCGGCCCGCCCCGCCGACGCTCCGTACAACCTCTCCTCACATTCGGTCCGCTAAGGCACGTATCCCGCGAAACGTGCCCGGACCTCACGCAGAAGGCAGTACGACATGGCACGGGAACTTCTTCAGCCGGGTGAGATCGGCAACCTCCGGACACGCCAGATCAAGCCCGGACTCTGGCGTGCCGACGCGTTCTACTGCGATCACGACGGCAACAAGGGCCGCACTCGCAAGGTGGGCAGGACCGAGACCGCCGCACGACGCGCTCTCCTGGACGAGATCGAGGAGCGACTGGAGTTCGGGGCGTCAGCAGGGAGCCTGGTCACGCCGAAGAGCCGCGTGAGCCAGGCGCTGGAGATCTACCTCACGAACCGGATGGACGACGCGCGCAACGGCATCGGCCGAGCCAACCCCCGCAGCATCAAGATCTACCGCTCCGTGGCCGAGAACTGGATTGTTCCGATCCTGGGCCAGCTGCAGGTGCGACACCTGAACTCCGGCCGGCTGGACGACTACTTCCGCAATGACGTCCCGCCTTCGCGCTACCCCGATGTCCGCAAGACACTCCACTCGTTCATCAAGTGGCTCATCGTGCAGGGAGCGGTGAAACAGGACCCGATGGACAGCTTGCAGAGCTACCAGCGCCGGGGTCTTCAGCGAAGGTCCAAGGACCGAGAGGTGACCGCTGAGGACCTCCAAGCCGTCCTGTCCGCCATCGAGGAGTACGTTTCCGCGAAGCGCTCCGGGCCCCGGCCGTCCAGGGTCTACCGTGACCTGGTTCTCTTCATCGCCGGCACAGCCTGCCGTCCCGGGGAGGCGCTGGCGCTGCGTCGCACCGACATCGACTTCACCTACCAGATCGCCCCGGGAGTCACGGGGGCGGTGGCTCATCTGACCGGCACGGTCGTCTACGACTCGGACCACGGGGGGCTCTACCGGCAGCCGCACACGAAGGCCAACGGTGCCGGCGACCGGACGGTGATTCTGCCGGCCTTCGTGGTCACCATGCTCCGCGAACGACTCATCGCCTCCCCGCCCAACCAACACGACGCGGTCTTCGCCTCGCGTACGGGCAACTGGCTGTCGCTGACCAACATCAATACCCGCTTCCGCGACAGGATTCTGAAGGACACCGACGTTGGCCAGTGGTTCGAGCTCCGGCTGCTGCGCTCGGCCACCGGAACGTTCGTCGCGAACGCGTTGGGAGCCGAAGCGGCGGCGGCGCAGATGGGGAACAGCCGCGAGGTCGCGGAGACCCACTACATCCACAAGAGCCAACTCGCCCCGGACCACTCGAAAGCGATCCAGGGGGCCTGGCAGCTCGCACTGAAATCCTGACCCACCGATTGGCATTGGTCTGCGGAGGTCAGTCGCCGATCGCGCGGGGAGCCTGCCGCTCCGGTCGGTGCACGATCGCTTCCTGGAAGTCGTGCCGACCTGTCGATGCGCCCGATGGCGAGCGTTGCTGGGTGAGCCGGGGCCGGAGCTCCTCGTGCACGACGCCAAGGAGGAGTGCTGCGAGGTCGATATCTTGTGAAGGACCGAGCACTGTGATTATTGACTGTCACATGCACGTCTGGCCCGACCACATCGCGGATGCCATGCAGCCGCAGACACCTGCTGGGATGCCACTGCGTTTCAACGGCAAGCTCTCCGGGTTGCTCGAGACGATGGACAGTGCCGGGATCGACAAAGGGCTGGCGCTCGGCGTCGGGATCAAGGCGTCCACGGTGGCTCGGACCAACGAGTTCATTGGCAGCGTCCCGCGAGACCGGCTCGTTCCGATGGGGACGGTTCACCCTGACTTGTCGGTCGATGAGAACCTCAAGAGCCTCTTGGACAACGGCATCGTCGGGGTGAAACTTCATCCGCTCTTCCAGGAGCTCTCGCTAGACGACCCGCGCGTCCACGACATCCTGGCGGGCCTCTCCGAGCACGGCATGCCCGTCGTTACCCACGTTGGGGCCGGCGAAGACGAGGAGGCCAACCGCCGGGGAGCTCCGGTGCTTCTGCGCAGGCTGGCTGACTCGCTTCCGGATCTCAAACTGATCGCCTGCCACTACGGTGGGTACCACCGCCTGGACGAGGCCGAGCAGTACGTCGTTGGGTCGTCGGTGACCTTGGAAACCTCCTGGCCGCCGACGATGGCTGAGCTCGAGCCCGAGCGTGTCGTCGGTTTGATCCGCAAGCACGGAGCCGACCGGGTCGTCTTCGGGTCTGACTGGCCGATGGCCGATCCTGCCGCTGAGATCGCCGCGATCCGCAACCTCGGCCTGACGAAGGATGAAGAGGACGGCATCCTGGGTCAAAACCTCGCCAGGATCTTGGGCATCTAGGCGCCCGGTGGCCGAGATCGAAGTTTGCCACCCCGAGTCGTGATTCAGGGGCGCCGGGGGATAAGAACTCGCAGCGAACGAACTTGCGCAGCGCCCCATGAAAGGCCGGCACCATAGGCCACATCGTCGAGCCGGCGGCCGACGAGGCCGATCGCCGGGTTGAGGTGTGCGGGCGAAGTGCTCTGCTCGTGCAGGGCGACCAAGCTGTCGACGACGAGGGCAGTCACCAGGACCCGGCGCGCTTTGTGCGAGATGCAGGCCAAGAGGGTGACGGCGGGCCACCAGTGGCGTACGGCGAGGGCGGACTCCTGCCGGACTGCCCAGCCGAGGCCCCGCATGGCGAGGCGGGCAGCGATAGGCGTGCGTCCTGGCGTGTCGGGGAGCGCGACGCGGACATGTCGCAGACCGGTCGCGAGAGCGGTGGCCGCGATCAGTGGACTCCAGCGACTGCGCAGGAGGATCGCGGCGGCGGCCGAGGCATTGATTGGGCTGAGGATGGCGGGCGCTGCCTTGTCTCCGTGGCGTGCGGCGAGTTGTGCACCCCCGCCGCCGTAGACGAACTTGCGGCCGAGCCAGCCGCGGATGGTGGGGCGCGTGTCGTGATGGGCGGTGACTTCAGGGTCGTAACGCACGCCGTGGCCGGCGTCGATGAGTCGCCAGACGAGGTCGACGTCCTCACCGATCCGCATCGTTGGGTCGAACCCGCCGCCGAGTGCGTCGACACGAGCAACGAGGCAGGCGCTGGGTAGCCACGCGACGGCCGCGCCTGGGCGGACGTTGCTGGGGATGACGCCGAGGGTGAGGGAGGACGCGGCGGCATCGTAGATCTCGAACCAGCGGGGCTGAGAAGAGGCTGGTCGTCCGATGACGCGGGGTCCGACGACGGCAAGGGTTGGGTCGGTGAAGTGTCGGGTCAGCAGGAGCAGGTCGGCGGCAGCGACCTGGACGTCCGAGTCGACGAACGCGACGTAGGGCGTCGTCACCTGGGCCAGGCCGGCATTGCGGGCGGCGGCGGGTCCGACGTTGTGGTCGAGCGCCACGTGCGTCGCGCCGTGGTCGGCAATAACTTTCGCAACGGCGGCCCGATCCAGGGACGCGTCGTCCACTACGACACAGTCGAGGCCGTCGAGAGCTGCGAGGGCTCGATCGAGTTGCTGCGGTCGGTCGCGGACCGGGATGACGACGGTCACTGTGCTGGAGTCGGCGGGTGGGGTGTCGGCGAGCTCAGGGTGTGCCAGGTTCGTCGCCAGGAGCCGACGGGCAAGGTGGGCGCTGGCGGCGTCTTTGACTGTGACCGTGTGATCACGGAGGAGGTCGCGGGCGGCAGGGGAGAGCCGGAGCGCGGTGAGCGGCGATCCGCCCACCAAGACGTCACCGGCCCGCGTGGTGAGCAGGTCGTCGGCGAGCCGCACCCTGTACCCATGCGGGAGACTCATCCGCCGAACCCTCCATCGGCGCGGATGACAGAGCCGTTGAGAGCGGCGCCCGCGGGAGAGCAACACAGAGCGATGGTTGCCGCGATCTCGTCCGGGGCGAGGAGGCGGCGAATGCCCTGATGTTCGGCGAGGTCGGCGGGGGTGGTGTCGTAGAGGTCGGCAGTCGCGGCGAGCATGGCTGTGTCAGTGGAACCGGGGGCGATGGCGACGGCGGTGACCCCGGTACCGACCAGGTCGGCGGCGAGACCGCGGACGATGCCTATGACGGCGTGCTTGCTGGCCGTGTAGCCGGTGAGCTTGAACAGTCCGCGCTCACCGGCCGCCGAGGCGATCGCGACGAACCGCGCCTCAGTGGGGGCAGGGCCTGAGAGCAAGACGGGGATGGTGATGGCGGCGGTGTTCCACACGCCCAACACGTTGACGTCGAGGAGGGTCTGGAGGTGGTCGTCTGGGGTCTCCCATTGGGAGAGCCCGCCGACGACCACCCCGGCCGCGGCGACGACTGCGTCGAGTCGGCCGAAGCGGACCAGGGTGGCGTTGACCGCCGACTCGAGGGCTTCTCGGTCGCGTACGTCGGATTGGACGGCGAGGACCTGGTCTGGATAAGCCCTACCGAGCTTGTCGAGATCCTCCGGTGTGGCCATCGGGTAGCCAACGCCTGGAGGTACGTCGCCTCCGCTGCAGACATCGAGCGCAGTCACGGCGTAGCCCAGTCGAGAGAGCTCCACGACGGTCGCCGCGCCGATCCCGCGGGCGGCTCCGGTGACCAGGGCTACGCGTTCAAAGTCCACGGCGGGCAGTCTCCACCATCTGCTCGAACAGGGCTTTGCCTTCGTCTGCCGATGCACCGGTCGGGTCGCCAAGGACACCGTTGGGCGCGACATGTTGCACGCCGTAGGAACGCAGCTTCGGGAGTAGTTCTGGGAGCGGCCGCGTGTTCCCGGCCTCGGCCTTCTGCGTGCGAACCAGCCAAGGTGCGAGATGCAGCAAGAGAGAGGTCTCAGTGCGCCCGGCGTGGGCGTCACCCGCAACGGAGCACGGGACCCAGACCACGTCGTGCCCCTCATGGACCAACTGCCGGACTGCTCTCTCGACCGCTTCGACGTTGCCACCGTGGCCGTTCACCAACACGACCCGTCCGGCCCACAACGAGAGCGAGCGGACCAACTCGACGAGCATCACCCGGAGTGCATCGGTACCGATCGACAGCACGCCGGGGAAGCCCTGGTGTTCGCCGCTCGCTCCGAAGGCCACCGCGGGTGCGACGTACCCCTCGATGCCGCCCGCCAGCCTCCGGGCGACGGACGTCGCGACGAGTGTGTCGGTCTCGAGAGGAAGGTGTGGGCCGTGCTGCTCGGTCGAACCGACGGGGATAAGAACGACGGGACGAGCGGGCAGCTGGGTCCAAACGGTTTCTGCCAGCTCGCTCATGCTCAGACTCCGAGCGCGCGATGGAATCCGGCCGGGATGATCAGATCAGCAGGAGTGAGGTCGTGAATCGAGGAGTGGCCCATGCCAAGGAGCACTGAGTCAATGCCGCCCCGCAGCACGTCGAGGACGTTCTCCACACCGGGCTGTCCGTTAGCACCAAGTCCCCACAGGTAAGCGCGGCCGATCATCACTGCTCGGGCGCCGAGAGCCAATGCCTTGGCAACATCACTCCCGCGTCGGATACCACCATCCATGACCACCTCGATCTGGTCGCCCACCTTCGAGGCGATGGGTTGCACCATGCGGATCGCGGCGGGGGTTCCGTCGAGGTTGTTGCCGCCGTGGTTGGACACCGAGATCGCAGTGACCCCCGCATCGACCGCCCGGAGCGCGTCGTCGATGCGGCAGACACCCTTGAGCATGAAAGGCATGCCACTGATCTGGGCCCAGTGCTCACGCATCCAGGCCACGTCCTCCCAGGTGGGCGGCGGTGTCGTCATCCACTCGTAGTACGCCGCGAAGAAGGTGGGAGCCTCGCCTCCGGGAGGTGCGAGGTTCGGTGCAGTCAGGTCGGGGATCTGACCGGTCCTTCGATAGTTCTGGCCGAACTGATAGAGCCACCGGGCCTTGGTGGCGACCTGCGGAGCCATCCGCACCATCGTCTTGAGGTCAACCTTCTCGGGGATCTCTGGGCTGCCCCAGTCGCGACCCATCGAGAACGACCAGTCCAGGGTGGCGATCAGCCCCTTGGCGCCCGCGGCGCGGGCGCGCTCCATCCGCTGGATCATCACATCGCGGTCGCCGGTCCAGTACATCTGGAAGAAGGTCGTGGCCCCGGTCGCCGTGACCTCTTCAACTGGCTTGGAGGCAAAGTTTGACAATCCCATGATCGTGCCGCGAGCTGCGGCGGCCCGTGCCACGGCGACCTCGCCATCCGGGTGGACCGCCTGCACGCCGGTAGGGGAGATGATCACGGGCAGCGAGATGTCCTGGCCCATCACCGTGGTCGCCTGGGAACGGTGGGCGTGTTGGCCTGCGACGTGGGGGGCGAGGCCGAGCTCCTTGAAAGCTGTCTCGTTGTCGCTGATGCTCTGGCCGCGCTCGGACCCGGCGACCAGTGCGCCGTACACCGGCTTGGGGAGCCGCTTGCGGGCGCGCTCCTGCGCGACGGCGACGGACTCGAACCAGGGGTTCTGCTTCCAGGGGTTTTCGAGCTTGCTCATGGGTTCGGTAGTCCTAGGAAATGAAGCCGGCGAGTGGGCTCTCGGCGCAGGCGGACGTGGGCGGTGCGGTGAGGTCGGGGCGTCGGGTTAGCTGGAGCATCACCGGCTGGTTCCTGGTCGGCGTCGTCTTGGAGTGGTCCTGGCTGGGCGCCGGGATGACGCGGTTGTGCGCGAGTGCCTGCTCGCCGTACCCCTGGACGCATTCGGGGTCCGGGCCGTCCAGTGGCAGGCCGGTGAAGAACTTGGCGGCCATGCAGCCACCGCGGCAGGAGTCGAAGAAGCTGCAGGACGCGCAAGCCCCGCCGGTCTGCGGAGAACGCAGTTCCTGGAACAGCTCCGAGGTCTGCCATACCGACTGGAACCCACCATCGGCCAGCAGGTTGCCGGCCAGAAAGTTGTCGTGGATCGCGAACGGGCAGGCGTAGATGTCGCCGATCGGATCGATCAGGCACACAACCCGACCGGCCCCGCACAAGTTCAGGCCGGGCAGCGACTTCCCGAACGCGGCGAGGTGGAAGAAGGAGTCGCCGGTGAGCACGTTGTCGCCGTTGGCCATCAGCCAGTCATAGAGCTCACGCTGCTGCTCGGGAAGGGGATGCAGCTCGTCCCACACATCGGCACCGCGGCCCGAAGGACGCAGCCGGGTCAAGCGAAGGGTCGCACCGAATCGGTCGGCCAAGGCCTTGAACTCATCGAGCTGGCCGATGTTCTGGCGCGTGCATACAACCGAGATCTTGGCGTCATTGAAGCCGGCTGCCTGCAGGTTTGCCAATGCCGTCAGAGCCATGTCATATGACCCGGGGCCGCGGACGTAGTCGTTGACCTCGGCCGTGGCGCCGTCGAGGGAGATCTGCACGTCGACGTAGTCCGTGCTGGCCAGGAACCTGGCCCGTTCCGGGTCCAGGCGCACGCCGTTGGTGGAGAATTTCACGCCCACGTTGTGGTCCACGGCGTACTGCAGCAGGTGCCAGAAGTCGGGACGGATCGTCGGCTCGCCCCCACCGATGTTGACGTAGAACACCTGCATCCGCTGCAGCTCGTCGATCACGGCCTCGCACTGCTCGGTGGTCAGCTCGCGCGGGTCACGTCGTCCGCTGCTCGACAGGCAGTGCGCGCACTCCAGGTTGCAGGCATAGGTGAGCTCCCAAGTGAGGCAGATCGGCGCGTCCAAGCCGTACTCGAACTGCTGGACGAGGCTCCCGGTCTTCGGACGTTCCTGCACGACTGTCATTGGGGCTCCTCGATGCGCGGGCGGATCATGTCGGTGGCGGCCAGACCTCGGAGAGCCTCGACGTACGCCGCGTGCTGGCTCGCCGGGATGCCCGCGTTGGTCAGTGCGCTACGAATGTCTGGTTGCTCGGCGAGGCCTCGGACGGCAGCGACGAGCTCCGGTCGCTTGAGGAATGTCAGCTTGCGGTTGCCGAAGTGGTACGCGAGCGCGCCGAACGGCTCGGGCCGCAAGGCCACCGAGGGGGAGAGGCTCCAGGCCTCGTCGAGCATCATGTGAGCCGCCGCGTCTTCAGTAGACGCCGCACATGCCGTCGATCGAGACCTCTTCGATCAGGTCCTCGCTCACCAGCTCGTCGTCGGTCACCAGGACAGTGGACTCTTCGGGGTCGATGTGGTTCATGGACGCTCCTTGGTTGTCGTTCCCACCAGAGTAAATGCACTCAGTGTCATAATGGAAGAGTCTGGAGGAAGTAGGTTCATGCTCGTGCCAGATCCAGAGCCCGTACGACGGCCCCATGTGGGTCGGCCCGAGGTCACCTCGCACGCGGCCATCGAGCAGGCCGCGTTCCGCCTGTTCGCAGAGCGCGGGTTCGACGCCACGACGATGGACGCCATCGCCGAAGCAGTCGGCGTCGGTCGCCGGACACTCTTCCGCTACTACGCGTCGAAAAACGACATCCCGTGGGGACAGTTCGACCGCACCCTCGACGGCTTCCGCGAGATCCTCTCGGCGATGCCCGCGGAACTGCCCGTGTGGGAAGCCGTCTATCGCGGCGTGCTCGCCTTCAACGAGTTCCCAGCCGACGCCCAGCCGCCGCACTGGGAACGCATGCGGCTCATCCTCCGAACCCCTGCCCTCCAAGCACATTCGGTCCTGCGATACGCGCAATGGCGCGACGTCATCTCCGAATACGTCAGCCACCGGCTCGGAGTCGCTCCAGATGATCTGAAACCACGCTTGGTTGGTCAGCTCTGGCTAGCTGTCGCGCTGACCGCCTACGACCAGTGGCTCGACCAACCCAACGCCTCGCTGCCCACGCTACTCGAGGGGTGCAGGGACGCGCTCCTGAACCACCTTGACGTTGCTCAATCCCGCTGAGGGTTGAGCGTTGAACGGCGCAAAAGAGATGCTTGTTGTCGCGTGAGCCAACCTTGCCAATAGCCCGGCTCGTTCGATCAAAGGTCACCGGTTGAGTTCCCAAGCCCTGCGCCGAGTTCGGCATCGACGTGCGACACGCGTCGGCAGGAGATGGTGCTGGCAGAGCGTTGTCGGCCTGCGGGTCGTCACTGGTGACGACCCGGCTCGAGATGCCCCCCAGGGACTCGAAAATGGACACGCGAGCAGCGCCGGACTGAGCGCTGGGCACGACCAACGCCGGGTTGATCGGTCGAAGAGGTCGGCTCGGCTACGTCGAGACGGGCGAGTTTCTGCCGTGCGTCCGAGACCTGGACCGGGAAGTCCCCATCGGAGCTCGATCACCGCTTCGCACTGCTCGGTGGTCAGCTCACGCGGGTCACGCCGACCGCTGCTCGAGAGGCGGTGCGCGCACTCCAGGTTGCAGGCGTAGGTGAGCTCCCAGGTCAGGCAGATGGGAGCGTCGAGACCGAGCTCGAACTGCGCCACCAGCGATCCGGTGGTCGGACGTTCCTGGACGGCGCTCATGCGGCTCCTTCGGCGACCGGCCGCGGCCCGATCAGGTCGGTCGCGGCGAGCCCGCGCAGCGCCTCGGCGTACGCCGCGTGCTGGTGTGCCGGTACGCCGGCTGCGGCCAAGGCACTCCGCACGTCAGCCTGCGTGGCGAGGCCGCGAACGACAGCAACTAGCTCGGGCCGCTTCAGGAAGGTGAGCTTGCGGTTGCAGAAGGGTAGGCCAGCGCGCCGAACCGCTCGGGCCCTCAGGCCACCGACGGTGACAGCGCCCAGGGCTCATCGAGCATCACGGTCGTCGCTGTCTTAGTAGGCGCCGCACATGCCGTCGATGGAGACCTCTTCAATGAGGTCTTCTGCGAGGATCGGCTTGTCGTTGGAGGGTGGATTTCGGGACTCGTGATGTGGGTCTGGCTCGTGGCGCTTCCTTCCGGAGGCGTGGTGGAGGTCACACAATAAATGCACCGGATGCCATAATGGAAGACCTCGAGACGAAAGGTTTGTCGATGCCCTCAGCTGGCCGGCGTTCTGGGGCGGGGCGGCCCGAGGTGACCTGGCACGCCGAGATCGAGCAGGCGGCGTTCCGGCTCTTCGCCGAACAGGGTTTCGAGGCGACCGGTCGAGGCGATCGCCGATGAAGTCGGGGTCAGTCGCCGCACCCTCTTTCGCTACCACTCATCGAAGAACGACATCCCGTGGGGGCAGTTCGACCGAACCCTCGACGGCTTCCGCCAGATCCTTGCCGGCATGCCGACGGACCTCTCGCTGCACGAGGCGGTCCGTCGCGGCGTGCTCGCGTTCCACGAGTTCCCCGAGGACTCCCAGCCTCCCCAACCGCGACCGGATGCGGCTGATCCTCCGGACCCCGGCACTCCAGGCGCACTCGGTCCTGCGGTACGCCGAGTGGCGCGCCGTCATCGCGGACTACGTCGCCGACCGACGCGGACTCGAGGCGGACGACCTGATGCCGAGGACGGTCGGTCACGTGTCGCTCGCGCTGGCCCTGACCGCGTACGAGCAATGGCTCGAGTCGCCAGACGCGTCGTTGCCGACGCTGCTCGAGGCGGCGATGGCATCGCTTGCGGAGCATCTCGCCACGTAAGCGCGATTCAGGTGAGGCCACCGGTCAGGCTGGGGGCGGATCAGCCGCCTCTGCCCCGCTGGCTGCCTGACTCACGATGCGCGAGCTGCGCGACGCTCGAGCACGGCCCGGAGCCGATCGTCGGCGGCCGGTCCGGGCAGGAACGCCGTGTGCTCGTCGTCGAGCGGCTTGCCGGTCAGGCGGTCGACCAGGACGGGATCGACGTCCGCGCCAGTCTCGCTGTCGACCAGGCGGACGTTGACGGCCTCCGGGGGGTAGTGCTGGTTGCCCCACGCATACAGGGCGGTCAGCACGGGGCGGAAGGCGTGCCCGGCTTCGGTGAGCACGTACTCGTCGCGCGGAGGGCGTTCGTTGTATCGGCGCCGTTCGAGGAGTCCCGCGTCGACCAGGGCGGCGAGCCTGCGAGACAGGGAGTTAGGGGAGATGCCAAGGCTCTTCTGGAACTGCTCGAACCGGGTGAGCCCGTGCGTAGCGTCCCGCAGGATCAGGATGCTCCACCACTCGCCGACCCGTTCCAGCGCCAGCGCTACCGGACAGCTCATGCCTTCGAAGCTTGTGCGTTCCATGATGGAAGTCTAGCCGAGCCGCGTTGTGACACGGGGTTGCGGACTCACGAGAGCGGATCGGCGAGCGGCTCGGAGATCCAATGAGCAAATTCCATGATCGTAGTCACTTGCATCATGGTAGTGACGAGGATTACATTCCCCTCATTGCCAGTCCTTCAAGTGAACGAGGTGCGTTGTGAGCTCATTGGTGACCGACCGGAGCGTCCGGGACTACCGCTCGGTGGAGATCGAGACGAAGTACGTCGAGGTGGACGGGGTGCGGTACGCCTACCGTGCACTCGGTCCCGCCCAGCCGGTAGACACGACGCCTCTGGTGTTCCTGCACCGGTTCCGCGGGACCCTGGACGACTGGGACCCCGCCTTTGTCGACGCGGTCGCCGAGGAGCGGCACGTGATCCTGTTCAGTGACGCGGCAGTCGGCTCGTCGACCGGAGCGCCGGCAACGAGCGTCGACGAGAAGGCCCGCAACGCGGCGTCGTTCGTGCGCGCACTGGGCCATGACACCGTCGACGTCCTGGGCTTCTCGATGGGCGGTTTCGTCGCCCAGGCCATCGCCTTGGCTGAGCCTGCGCTGGTACGCAAGGTCGTGCTCATCGGGACGGGTCCGGGTGGCAACGCGGAGACCGACCCGCCCACGGACATCGTCTTCGAGATCGCCCTGAAGCCCGAGTACTCCTTCGAGGACGTCCGCTACCTGTTCTTCGCGGAGGGCCGTGAGGCCGAGACCCAGGCCTACATCGAGCGCCATGCATTGCGGACCGACCGGGAGCCGCTGGTCTCGGCCGAGACCATCCAGGCCATGGTTGGCCTGGTCCTGGACTTCATGGGCGGCAAGACCGACCACTACGCGCGACTTGCCGAGCTGCGTCAGCCGGCGCTCATCGTCAACGGGGACGACGACCACTTCTTCCCCATGAAGAACGAGTGGCTGCTGTATCGCGAACTGCCCAACGCGCAGCTGGCGATCTACCCCCAGGCCGGTCACGCGCCCCACCAGCAGCACCCGGAGGCCGTTGCGGCGCAGGTCAACCGGTTCCTCAGCGCCGAGGACGCGGAAGCATCTCGATGACCGACCACGGGAGCCTCTACCAGGGCTGGCGGGACGACCCGCTCGGCTACTGGGAAGGGCAGGCCGCGCGGCTCGCTTGGGACGCGCCGTGGTCCGAGGTCTTCGACGCGGCCGCCGGTCCGTACGGTCGCTGGTTTCCCGGCGGCCGGCTGAACACCAGCTACAACTGCCTGGACCGTCACGTGGACGCAGGTGCCGGTGACCGGCCGGCCCTCGTCTGGGACAGCGCGATGACAGGTGAGGTCGTCACCCACACCTATCGGGAGCTGCGCGACCGGGTCGCCAAAGTGGCCGGGGCCCTCGCTGCGGTGGGGGTGACCAAGGGAGATCGGGTCGTCATCTATATGCCGATGGTCCCGGAAGCCGCCATCGCGATGCTGGCGTGCGCCAGGCTCGGGGCGGTCCACTCGGTGGTGTTCGGTGGGTTCGCGGCCTCCGAGCTCGCGGCGCGGATCGATGCCACGTCACCGCGCGCCGTGATCGCCGCGTCCTGCGGGCTGGAGCCCGGCCGGGTGGTGGAGTACAAGCCGGTGCTCGACGAGGCACTCTCCCTGGCGCATCATCGCCCCGAGGCGTGCTTCGTGCTCCAACGCCCGCAGGCCCACGCGACGCTGCTGGCGGGTCGTGACCACGACCTGCTGGTGGCAGAGGCGGCCGCGAGCCCGCACGATCCGGTACCTGTCGAGGCGACGGATCCGCTCTACATCCTGCACACCTCCGGTACGACGGGCCGACCCAAGGGCATCGTCCGCGACAACGGCGGGCACGCGGTCGCGCTCGCGGCCTCGATCCCGACGATCTTCGGACTCAGCGAAGGGGACGTCTACTGGGCCGCTTCCGACGTCGGGTGGGTGGTCGGACACTCCTACATCGTCTACGCACCACTGCTCGCCGGCCTCACTTCGGTGATGTACGAGGGCAAGCCGGTCGGCACCCCGGACGCTGCCGCGTTCTGGCGCGTGATCGAGCGGCACCGGGTCAACATCCTCTTCACCGCGCCCACCGCCATTCGAGCGATCAGGCGACAGGACCCGGAGCTGGACCTGAAGGCGGAACACGACCTTTCCTCGTTGCAGGCGGTGTTCCTGGCCGGCGAGCGCTGTGACCCCCCGACCGCGACCTGGTTGCAGTCGCAGCTCGACCGACCTGTCATCGACAACTGGTGGCAGACCGAGACCGGCTGGCCGATCACAGCCCGGTTCAGAGGAGGAGAGCTGACCCCGTTCAAGCCCGGCTCCGGAGGACGAGCCAGCCCCGGGTTCGAGGTCACCGCGCTCGACGACTCCGGCGCTCTGCTGGCCGCTGGCGAGACCGGCAACCTGGTAATCCGGCTACCGCTTCCGCCGGGCTGCGCACCGACGTTGTGGGAGGACGACGAGGGCTACCGGACGTCGTACCTGGAGGACTTCCCGGGCTGGTACCGCACCGGCGACGCCGGGCACATCGATGAGGACGGTGACGTCTGGGTGCTGGGCCGGACCGACGACATCATCAACGTGGCGGGGCACCGGCTCTCCACCGGTGCGATGGAGGAGGTCCTGGCTGCGCATCCCGATGTCGCCGAGTGCGCCGTGATCGGCGCACCCGATCCGTTGAAGGGCGAGTCGCCCACGGGGCTGGTCGTGCTCAAGGCGGGCATCGACCGAGACCCGGACGCTGTGGCCGACGAGCTGGTGGCGATGGTCCGCGAGCGCATCGGCGCCGTTGCGTCGTTCCGCAACGTCATCGTCGTGGACCAGCTCCCCAAGACTCGCTCGGGGAAGATCCTTCGTCGCACCCTCCGCGACCTCGCCACCGGCGGCCCCGTCCAGGTGCCACCGACGATCGAGGACCCGGACGTCGTCGATCGTCTCCGGGAGGCCTTCGGGGCGGTCGAGGGGCAGGCAGTGCACTGACCGACCGCAGCGCCGGACTCTTCGGCGTTCATCGGGACCGCGTTAACGGAACGGCCGCCCTGGCCCGTCCCGTCCAGTTCGAACAACGAGAAGGAGAGATCATGGGACGAGTCGAGAACGAGGTCGCGTTCATCACCGGCGCGGCCCGGGGACAGGGCCGTGGACATGCGCTGCGACTGGCCGCGGAGGGCGCCGACATCATCGCGCTGGACATGTGCAAGCAGCTGCCGTCCGCGCGCTACGACCTCGCCACGTCCGAGGACCTGGTCGAGACACGCAAGGCCGTGGAGGCTCTCGGGCGCCGTGTGATCGCCCTCGAGGCGGACGTCCGTGACGAGCAGCAGCTCGCCGAGGCGTTCCAGGCGGGCGTTGCCGAGATCGGTCCGGTCGACATCGTCATCGCGAACGCGGGAGTCGCCCTGTTCGCCGTGGACCAGCCGCACGAGGCCTGGCAGGACACGATCGACATCAACCTCACCGGCGTCTTCAACACCCTGGAGACCGTCGTACCGTCGATGATCGAGCGAGGCGCCGGCGGTGCGATCGTGATGACCAGCTCGACGGCGGGTCTGCGCGGGATCCTCGGTCCGTCACGGGGGTCGCTCGCGTACGTCGCCTCGAAGCACGGCCTGGTCGGGCTGATGCGGTCCTACGCGAACAACCTGGCGGCGCACTCCATCCGGGTGAACACCGTGCATCCGACCGGGGTGGAGACGCCCATGATCGTCACGCCGTCGATCGACGCGTTCCTCGAGGACAATCCCGAGCTGGTCGCCCACGTCACCAACGCCATGCCGGTCGGCCTCGTCTCCGTCGACGACGTCACCAGCGCGGTCCTCTACCTCGTCTCCGAGGACGGCCGCTACGTCACCGGTACGACCCTGACCGTCGACGCCGGCTTCGCCAACAAGAACTGACCCAGGACTCACCGACACAACCAAGGAGCACACCATGACTGGACGCGTCGAGGGCAAGGTCGCCTTCATCACCGGGGCAGCCCGGGGACAGGGACGGGCGCACGCCGTCCGGCTGGCCTCGGAGGGAGCCGACATCATCGCCGTCGATCTCTGCGAGTCGATCGACTCCGTGCCCTATCCCCTTGCTACCGAGGCCGACCTCAAGGAGACGGTCCGCCTTGTCGAGGGCCTCGGCCGCAAGATCGTGGCGAGTCAAGCCGACGTGAGGGACTTCTCGGCTCTCGAGAAGACGCTGAGCGAAGGCGTGGCCGAGCTGGGCCGACTGGACATCGCGCTGGCCAACGCCGGGATCACCGGAGCGGCCCCGACCGATGCGCTGCCGGAGCAGAGCTGGCAGGACATGATCGACGTCAACCTCACCGGCGTCTTTCACACCGCGAAGGCCGCCATCCCGCACATCCGTGCGGGTGGGAGCGGAGGATCCATCGTCCTGACGAGCTCCGCCCTCGGCATTCGGGCGATGCCGAACCTGCCGCACTACGTCGCTGCCAAGACAGGTGTCGTCGGCCTGATGAGGGCCATGGCCCTCGAGCTCGCCGCGGACCGGATCCGGGTGAACACCGTCCACCCGAGCATCGCCGACACCTTGATGGTGCAGAACGAGGCGATGTACGGGCTCTTCGTGCCGCACATCGAGAACCCGACGAGGGAGCAGGCGGCGGAGGTCTTCGCGACGATGAACCCAATGCCGACGCCGTGGGTCGACGCCGAGGACGTCAGCAACGCCGTGCTGTTCCTCGTCTCGGACGAAGCCCGCTTCGTCACCGGTCTCGAGCTCAAGATCGACGCCGGCTTCTGCCTCGCGTGATCCGCGTCGCGGATTCGCACACCGATCCACCTACACCCTGGGAGTAATCATGAGAGCAGTGCAGATCGTCAAGGACCAGTCCGGCCAGCGGGCCGAGCTCACCGAGATCCCCGACGACCAGATCGGTGACGGCGACGTCACCATCGCCGTCGAGTACTCGGCGGTCAACTTCAAGGACGGGCTGGGCGTGACCGGCGCCGTACCGGTGGTCGAGCGCTTTCCGGTGGTCGCCGGCATCGACCTCGCCGGCACCGTCGTCGACGCTTCGGCCGAGTCCGGTTTCACGCCGGGTGACGCCGTCGCCGTCAACGGGTGGGGCCTGGCCGTGAACCACAACGGGGGCTTCGCCACGAAGGCACGCGTGCCCGCCGAGTGGATCACCCGGATTCCTCAGCGGTTCACCACGTGGCAGGCGATGGCGATAGGCACGGCCGGGTACACCGCCGGACTCAGTGTCGTGGCCCTGCAACAGCACGGGTTGAAGCCGCAGGACGGACCGGTCGTCGTCACGGGTGCGGCCGGAGGGGTGGGCTCCGTGGCGATCGCGTTGCTGGCCTCGCTCGGCTACGAGGTGCACGCCTCGACCGGACGTCCCGCCGAGGAGGCGTACCTGCGCCGGCTGGGCGCCTCGACGATCATTCCCCGCGCGGAGCTCTCCGAGCCGGCCGAGGCACCGCTCAGCAGTGAGCGATGGGCCGGTGGCGTCGACAGCGTCGGCAGCCACACATTGGTGAACGTACTCAGCCAGATCCAGTACGGCGGAGTGGTGGCCAACTGCGGGCTCGCACAGGGCCTGGACCTTCCGGGATCGGTCGCTCCGTTCATCCTGCGGAGCGTAACCCTGGCCGGGATCGACTCGGTCAACGCGCCGGAGAGCAAGCGGGAGGAGGCCTGGGGCCTCCTCGCGGCGCACCTCGACGCAGACCTGCTCGAGCAGATGACCACGACGGTTCCTCTCGACCAGGCAGCGAAAGTGGCCGAGCAGGTGCTCGCGGGAACGGTGCGCGGGCGGACGGTCGTCGACGTCAACGCCTAGGACAGGGCACTTCTGAGCACCGCGGTGCGGACCGACGGGACAATGTGAGTCATGTTCGACGACTTTCGCCGCCAGGCGGTCCGCACCGCGATCACCATCAACACGGTCGTCGGCGGCAGCGGCGATCCCGTGCTGCTGTTGCACGGCTATCCGCAGAACCTCTCGATGTGGGCCCAGGTCGCGGCGGCCCTGGCAGCGGACCACACGGTCGTCTGCGCCGATCTCCGAGGCTACGGTGACTCGGACAAGCCTCCCCAGGACCCCGACCTGGCCAACTACAGCTTCCGTCAGATGGCGCAGGACCAGGTCGACGTCATGCGGTCTCTCGGCTTCGAGCGATTTCATGTCGTCGGCCACGACCGCGGCGCACGAACGGCGCATCGGATGGCCCTTGACCATCCCGAGGCTGTGCGCTCGGTCGCGCTGCTGGACATCGTGCCCACCTTCGACATGTTCGACCGTGTCGACGCGTTGACGGCAAAGGCCTACTGGCATTGGTACTTCCTCCAGCAGGCCGCGCCGTATCCGGAGGAGATCATCGCTGCCAACCCTGACCACTTCTTCGAGGGTTGCCTCAGCGGTTGGGGTGCGATGGACATCTCGGAGTTCGACCCCGAGCAGCTCGCCGAGTATCGGCGTACGTGGCGCCAGCGCGAGTCGATCTTCGGTGGCTGTGCGGACTACCGAGCCGCGGCAGACGTCGACACTCGCCTTGACGAAGCCGACCTGGGGCGCACAGTTGACTGCCCGGCGCTGGTGTTCTGGGGCGAGCATGGGATCGCTCGCCTGTTCGACGTCGAAGCTGTCTGGGCGCCTCGCCTGTCGCGGATGCGCACAGCCACCCTCCCCAGCGGCCACTTCTTCGTAGACCAGTTCCCGGACGAAACCGCCGAGATCCTCCGAGAATTCCTTGCGTCAGCGGCGGGAGCCGACTAAGCGCACACGGAACGGCAAGGCCGAAGGCAAGCCAGTCACCGTGCCTGCACTCTTCATCGGCGGCGACCGCGACGTGGCAACCATCTGGAGAGCACACACAAGCGCGACCGGGAACATAGGTGCCGCTCGGCGGTGTGAATACACGGCCATCGGCGACCGGGTGAACGAGGCGGCAAGGTTGACGGAGTCGGCGAAGAGCCAGCCGGGCGGCGTGGTCGCGAACGCCGATCTGCTCGAAATGGCTACCTCGCAGGAGCGGAGCCGGTGGGTCGAGGTGGATCCGGTGGTCTTGCGCGGACGGTCATCCAGAACCAGGGTCGCTGTCCCTGGCTCAGGGGAGAGGACGCCAGGATTGGGTGTCTTGCCCTAGCCTGACGTCATCTCGAGCGTAGGTAGACCTTGCCCTCTCGTTCGTGGGCTTCGCGACGCCGAAGCGGAAGAACACGTGTCATCAACTTGAACGTAGTGCCGAGACCAGGGACCTTGCCGAAGACACCTCCTGGTCCGCGGACCATGTGCCCCGTCTCGACCTCGTACGCCGCGCCGTGCCACGGGCAGACGAGGCATCCCTGAGCGTCGATCGCGCCTTCAGCGAGGTCAGCTCCGAGGTGGCGACACTTCCTGCTGACCGCAAAGAGCTCACCGTTGTTGCCGACTGCGAAACCGTCGTGCCCGACGATCGAGCCAGGCTGCAGTTGTGCCGCACTCGCCACGTACTCGTCGCTGCTCATTCCTCGCCCTCCTTGTACTTTCTCAGCTGAGTTCGCGCTTGAGGATCTTGCCGGTCGCCGTCATCGGAAGCGAGGACGCAATCTCTACGATGCGCGGGTACTTGTAGTTCGCCATCTGCTCCTTGCCCCAGGACACCAGTTCATCTGCGGTGGCTGACATGGAGGGCTTGAGGATGACGAACGCCTTCACCTCTTCACCGTGGCTCTCGTGAGGAACACCGATGACGGCGGCCAGGCTTACTGCGGGGTGCGTCATCAGCACCTCCTCGATCTCGCGGGGGTACACGTTGAAGCCGCCGCGGATGATCATGTCCTTGGACCGGTCGACGATGTAGTAGAAGCCGTCTTCGTCTTTGCGCGCGAGGTCGCCGGAGCGGAACCAGCCGTTCTTGATCACCTCGAACGTCGCCTGTGGTCGGCCGTAGTAGCCCTTCATGATGTTGTGGCCCTTGATGGCGACCTCGCCGATCGCCCCGACCTCGGTGACCTCGTTCCAGTCGTCGTCGATCAACTTCACCTCGACGCCCCAAACGGGGATGCCGATCGAGCCGGGCCGAGGTTCGCGCTCGGGATCGCTAAATGTCGCGACCGGTGAGGTCTCGGACAGCCCGTATCCCTCGAGGATCGTGACGCC
Source organism: uncultured Actinomycetota bacterium (assembly GCA_963765905.1). Taxonomy (GTDB): domain Bacteria; phylum Actinomycetota; class Actinomycetes; order Propionibacteriales; family Nocardioidaceae; genus SSC3. The sequence goes on along the minus strand of CAVXXY010000006.1, from coordinate 47,242 downwards.
GAGCCTGTCCTTGACCTGACTGATGATCTCGACGGGCAGGCTTGCGCCTCCAGAGACGCCGATCCGCAGGTTGCGGGCGATCCGCTCCACGTCCACCCCCTCTTTGAGAGCGCCTAACAGCCCCCACCACATCGTGGGGACGCCGGCGAAGACGGTGATGTCCTCCTTCTCCATGAGGGCGATGACCTGATCGGCGTCGAAGCGGGGCACGAGGTGGAGCGTGGCGGCCATCGAGAAGCCGGCGTGCATCTGTACGGTCGCGCCAAACGTGTGGAACAAGGGCAGCGTCAGCACGTGGGAGTCGCTGGCCGGCTGGTTGTTGAACAGGCGGTTGATCGTCACCACGTTCATCATCGTGTTGACGTGGGAGAGCTCCGCGCCCTTGGCCTGCCCGGTGGTGCCTGAGGTGTAGAGGATGATCGCGGTGTCAGTCGCTTCGGTGACCACCGGATCGAATACCGGTGATTGGCCGGTCAGGGCCTGTCCCAGCGTTTCGCTGCCCTCGATGGGGCTCGTCGCAGTTGGGTCGGTGGTGATCATGAAGAAGTGGTCGCAGCCCTCCGCTTGCTCGAAGCCGGCGTATCCCTCTTCCCCGATTGCGAGGTCCGGCGTTCCCTGGAAACAGAAGTACGCCTTCGCATCGGCGTCGCCCAGGTGGTAGGCGACCTCGCGTCCCTTGAGCAGCACGTTGAGGGGGACCACAACCGCGCCAGCCTTGAGGATCCCGTAGTACACGATGGGGAAGTACGGCAGGTTTGGGCAGCTGAGGGCAACCTTGTCGCCGGGTTTGATGCCGCGCTCGACGAGCAGGTTTGCCACTTGGTTGGCGGCCGCGTTGACCTGGGCATAGGTCAGGCGTGTCTCTCCGAGGACGAGGGCGTCGCGGCCCGGGTAGTTGCGGGCGGAGTCTTCAAGCAGGATCGAGAGGTTGAGCACGGTTGTCTCCCTGGGATCAGCGGTTCTCGAGGGCGAGGAGGGCTCGTTGCACTCCTTCGTCACGGGCCAGGCGCCCGTCCATCTGGGGGAGGAGGACGCCGCGGAGCGCGGCCAGGGGCAGCCATCTTCTGGGCACGGTGACGGAACTCCTGCGCCGCTCGATTCCCTGGACCAGCGCGGATGCGGCCTTGGCAGGCTTGATGCGCTTGAGCATGAACTTCGGGCTTTCGGACAGGACCGCGAGCACGTGCGGGTCCTCGTCGATGCCGGTCCGGATCATGTCTGTCTGGATGAGGGAGAAGTACGCGGTCATCGCCGAGACACCGTGGCTGGCGAGCTCGACCCGCAGCCCCCTGCCGAGTTGCTCTACGGCGGCCTTGCTCATTGCATAGGGGATGGCTCCAGCGCCGTTGATATAGGCAAACACGGAGCTCACGAGAACGATCTGGCCTCGGCTACTGATGACCGGCTCCAGCGTGGCGGACACGGTGTTCAGCACGCCGCTCACGTTGACGTTGAGGACGCCAGCCATGTTGTCAGGGTGGAGCCCGCGGATCGTTCCACCTCTGCCGAGGATGCCGGCGTTCGCGATCACCACGTCGATGCGGCCGAAACGCTCGAGGGCAGCCTTGGTCGCGGCTTCGACCGAGGCAAGGTCGGTGACATCGCAGTGGACCGCAAGACCGTGCCCCGCGGGGAGCCCTTCGGCCACTCCTCGGGCTGATTCGAAGTCGATGTCAGCCACGACGATGCGAGCGCCGCGCTTGGCAGCGAGTGAGGCCGTGGCTGCCCCAAGCCCGCGGCCGGCTCCGGTGATCAAGACGACCTTGTCGGTCAGGGGGTAGCGGTTCATGGGTACCTTCGAGAGTTGGGTGTTCGGACAGGCTAGAGGGATATAACTTCGTTACGCAAGCATGGCTAGCGAACCGCGAGCTGTGGGTAGAGCTGATCGATCGGGCCCGCGAGACCGGCCCGGACCTGGCGCGAGACATCGTCCGCCAGGACCTCGTAGTCGCCCGCGATGAGTCCGGCGTACGCCTGAGAGACCACATCGGCCGGGTCGTTCTTCGGAACATTCAGCCCTGCGGTCATGGGCGTGTCGGTGTAGCCGAGATACAGCGCCGTCACCAGCGTTCCCTGGGCTGCGAGATGAAGCCTCTGGGTGTTGGTGGCTGACCACAGGGCCGCCTTGGTGGCGCTGTAGCCGTCACCGATTCCGAGCCACGACAGGACAGAGAGCACGTTGAGCACGGCACCCCCACCGTTGGCCGCGAGTGCGGGAGCAAAAGCATCGGCAACGGCGAGAGGGCCGAAGTAGTTCACCTCGAACAGGTCCCGCAGGCTGGTCTGGTCGCCTAGGACCGACGCCCCGTTGGCGGCGCCAGCGTTGTTCACCACCAAGGTCACGTCGGTTGCGTGGGCGGCTGCCTTCGCGATTGACGGGGGGTCGGTGACATCCAGCGTCAGGGGGGAGACGCGGGGATCGTCCCAGGTCTGGGGAGAGCGAGCGGTTGCGTAGACCTTGCCAGCGCCCAGGTCGAGGGCCTGCTGAACGAACTCCCTGCCGAGCCCGCCGTTTGCGCCGGTCACCAGGACGACGTCGAGGACGCCCATGTCAGATCCTGTCGATGATGGTCGCGTTGGCGAGGCCGCCGGCCTCGCACATGACAGCGTCAACGATGAAGGCCTGGGTCATTTTGTGGTTCCTCTCGTTCGCAAGCGTTGCTTGCGGTCGGGATCATCGGATGATCATAATATCAAAAAGGGACTGGGGAAAGGGAGGAAGGAGAGACGTCGATGATCGAGGCACTCCATCGGCAGACAGTGCGGAGTGAAGTCGCCATCAATGCGACTGTCGGCGGCGTCAGTGCCAGAGCGTCAGCGCAACAGCGCAAGCACGTTGCGTACGCCGGCTTCCAGAACTTCGGCCGAGAGCTCCGAGTCGGAGACTGCACGTGAGAGCTGCAGAGTCCCAACAAGCATCGTGTACAACGCCACCGCCTTGTCGCGCGCGGATGCCGGATCACGCGGGGAGAGACGAACAGCGATCTCGTCGAGGATGCGCCGCGCTCCGCCGGTGTACGCCAGCTTTGCTGTGTCGTTGCATCGGACAATCTCGTCGAGCAGTGCCGCAGACGGGCAGCCGAGCGAGGGAGAGTCGCGGTGCTCGGCAGACAGGTACTCGGCTACGAATCCCCGCAAGCCCGCGCGGCCCGGCGGTAGCGCGCCAAACCTCTCGGCCTGCAAGTTGAGCTCGTTTGCGACGACTCCTGCTACCAGGTCCTCCTTCGACTCGAAGTGGGCGTAGAAGGCGCCGTTGGTCAGACCGGCATCGGCCATCAGCGTCGCAATGCCCGAGCCGTCGACGCCATCCTGCTTGAAGCGTCGACCAGCGGTTTCGATGATGCGCTGCCGAGTCTCCAGCTTGTGCTCCTTGGAGTACCTCGCCACCGAGACCTCCCTCTCATGTTGTTGTTCATGCCCATCCTAGCCTATAGTCTGATGAGCATAATATTACGATCAGCAGATAATATATGTGACAGCCCTGTCCAAGAGTGGAGTTTCGATGACGCAGACGACCAGCCGACCAGCCCGACGCTCGAACACAGGGCGTTCCGCAAGCACGGCACATAGCCCAGCGTCGCTGGGCGATTCCCTGACCCTGCCCAACGGTCAGGTGCTGCCGAACCGGATCATGAAGTCTGCCCTGAGTGAGGCGCTCGCCGACAGGCGGAATGCGCCCGACCATCGGCTCGTCCAGCTGTACCGCACGTGGGCTCAGGGCGGCTACGGCCTGATCATCACGGGCAACGTGATGGTCGACCGCGAGCAGCTCGGTGAGCCCGGCAACGTGGTGATCGAGGACGAGCGCGACCTTGACGCGTTGACCCGTTGGGCGGCGGCGACCAAGGATGCCGGGATCCCGACACTGGTCCAGCTCAACCACCCGGGACGTCAGTCCAACCTGTTTGCGGTCGGGCACGTGCCTGTCGCCCCGAGCCCGATCCCGCTGAAGCTGCCGGGCGCAGCTACCCCCCGTCAGTTGACGACTCCAGAGATCGAAGACATTGTCGAGCGTTTCGCCAACGCTGCCGCGGTCTGCGAGAAGGCCGGATTCTCGGGTGTGCAGGTGCACGGCGCGCATGGCTACCTGGTCTCGCAGTTTCTCTCGCCTCTGACGAATCAGCGCACAGACGAGTGGGGCGGCGATCCGGAGCGCCGCATGCGGTTCGTTCTGGAGGTGGTGCGTGGCATCCGCGCGCGCGTGTCGCCCGACTTCGTGGTCGGCATCAAGCTCAACTCGGCCGACTTTCAGCGCGGCGGGTTCACCGAGGAAGAGTCGCGGGGCGTGCTTGCAGCCCTCGCCTTGGAGGGCATCGACCTGTTCGAGATCAGTGGTGGCAGCTACGAGTCTCCTGCGATGGCTGGCTCGGCTGCCGCATCCACGCGGTCCAGGGAGGCTTACTTCCTCGAGTACGCGCGCACCGTTCGCGAGGTTGTCGGCGACATTCCGATCGCGGTGACTGGAGGCTTCCGTTCGCGCGCCGGCATGGAGGCCGCGGTGGGGACAGGCGAGTGCGACGTAGTCGGGATGGGGAGGCCGACCGCGACGACCCCCGACGCTGCCGCTGCCCTCCTCGACGGTCGGACGGAGACCGTCGTGGCACACCAGCCTCGCTACGGTATGCGGCGCATCCTGGGCAAGGTTGCGGACCTCAAGACCCTCGACGGCGTGCTGGAGCTCGGCTGGCACGCCGATCAACTCCACCGCCTCGGCGCAGGGCTGGAGCCCGATCTTCAGCGTGGCCAGGTGGCGACGACTCTCGCGATGCTTCGGAGGAACGGTCGGGCGTCCTTCCGTCGCAAGCGCGGATCCTGACCCGCAGGCCGTGGGCGCCCCGAGTGAAGGTCAATTTCTCCGGCAGCCCGTGGGATATCGAGCGGCAGCGTCCTCAGCGCTAGGAGTACCTGCTCACCGAGAAGGGGCGGGGCCTTGCGCCGGTGCTGACCGCGATGGCCACCCTGGTTGGCCCGCTGGGCGACTTGCCTGTCTGATATAACGAAGTTATATTGAGTCTTATCAACCGTCTGAGAAAGCAGGTCGCCATGAAGGCATTCGTCGTCGAGAAGTACGGGGCAACTGGCCTTCGCTCCAGCGAGGTCCCCGAGCCCACGGTCGGTGCGAACGACGTGCTCGTGAAAGTCAGCGCGGCCAGCGTCAACCCGTTGGACAAGATGGTGCGTAACGGCGAGTTCAAGCAGCTCATCAAGTACAAGCGCCCCTTCGTCCTGGGACATGACCTGGCCGGGGTGGTCACCAAGGTCGGATCGGCCGTCCGGGGTATCCAGGTTGGCGACGAGGTCTACTCCCGCCCCCGCGACCTGCGCATCGGCGCGTTCGCGGAGTACATCGCCATCCACGAGGACGACGTGGCCCTGAAACCCAGCTCGCTGAGCCTGCGCGAGGCGGCGGCGGTCCCACTGGTCGCCCTCGCTGCCTGGCAGAGTCTCGTCGACGTCGCACAGGTCAAGCCCGGCCAGAAGGTGCTCGTTCATGCCGGCGCGGGTGGGCTGGGTTCGACCGTGGTCCAGCTCGCCAAGCACCTGGGCGCCCACGTCGCAACGACGGCACACACCACGGATCTGGACAAGGTTCGCGCCCTCGGTGCCGACGAGGTCATCGACTTCACTCAGACTGACTTCGCCACCGTGCTCTCGGGCTACGACGTCGTACTCGACTCGCTGGGCGGCGCCAACCTGGAGAAGTCGCTCACGGTCCTCAAGCCCGGCGGCCTGGCGATCAGCGTCGTCGGACCGCCTGACTCGGCCTTCGCTCAGCAGGTCGGACAGCCGATGCTGGGCCCGGTCATGGGCGCGCTGAGTCGCAAGTTGCGCAGGCGGGCCAAGAAGCTTGGCGTGCGCTATACCTTCTTCTTCATGCGGGCCAGCGGCGCGCAGCTCCGCGAGCTGGCCGCGCTGTACGACGCAGGCCACCTGCAGCCTGTCCTCGACGCCCAGACCTTCACCCTCGACCAGACGCTCGAGGCCCTCGCCTACGTCGAGCAAGGTAAGGCTCGCGGCAAGGTCGTCATCACAATCGACGAGGCCGGTCGATGAGCGCGAACGTCACGCGGCTGGCGACCTCGCAGACGTCACCGACCCTCACTGCTGACGTCAACGGTGTTCCTTTTGCCTATCGTGAGTTCGGTCCAGGCAAGGGCACGCCCCTGGTGCTCTTGCACCACTTCACTGCGGTGATCGATGACTGGGACCCCCGCGTGATCGATGGGATCGCGGCCGAGCGGCGGGTCATCGTTTTCGACAACCGCGGTGTCGGGGGATCCGGGGGTCGGACTCCCACTACCGTCGAAGCGATGGCTGACGACGCGATCGCGTTCATCCGTGCGCTGGGGCTGCGGCAAGTCGACCTGCTTGGATTCTCGCTGGGTGGCTTCATTGCGCAAATGCTCATGGTCAAGGAGCCAAAGCTGGTGCGCCGCGCGATCCTGGCTGGAACCGGCCCCGCTGGCGGAGCCGGCGTCGGTAATGCCAATTGCAGGCTCTTTGGCGACACCCTGCATGGCCTCCTCGCCCTGCGAGACCCGAAGCCGCTCCTCTTCTTCACCAGGACTGCCAACGGCAGGGCCTCCGCCAGGTCCTACATGGACCGGCTCCGGGAGCGGACTCACGACCGGGTGAAGCCCACGTCGGTCCAAGGCGTTGCCGCCCAACTGGTCGCCATTCGCCGTTGGGGCGCCCAGGCTCCGATGGACCTGGGGTCGATTGACCACCCGGTCTTGGTCGCCAACGGCGAGGACGACCGAATGCTCGCGACTCGAGCATCCTTCGACCTGGCCCACAGGCTCCCCAACGCTTCTCTGCGCATCTACCCGGACTCCGGTCACGGAGGCGTCTTCCAACACCACGCGCAGTTCGTGCCGCACGTGCTGAACTTCCTCCGGTAGGGCTTGCCGCCGCCAATGCTCGGTTCCCGCGGCTAACGGGATCTGCGCGCTGCCCTCTTGGCCGTTCGGGCCGGACTGCGACGCGCGAGGACGAGCTCATGAGAGGCACGCGCCAGTTCGGGGTCGTCTCCAAGCCCGACGCAGAAGGTCACCCCGATAGGGGCCATGACCTCGGTGACTGGGTTGTCGAAGTCGGTGAAGTGCCCCCCGAGCTCCAAGGTCACGTAGCCGTGGACGAAGCTCCACAACGCGGCGGCAACCACGCGGGGGTCCCGCGGTCCGACTCGGTCCGACTCGACGAGCCGAGCGCATGCATCGAGGAGGTGTGCATAGGCGGCTTGAAAGGCAGGGGAGTGGCCGCTGCGGCGGACATCCTTGTCAGCCGTCGGCCGGTACGTCGCCCGGGTCGCGAGTCCGAACATCAGGTCGTACAAGTGTGGATTGGCTCGCGCGAGGTCTCGGGTGGTCAGTGCCATGGAGAAGAGGTCCTGGACCGGGTCGTCGGTGACGGGAGTTGCCGCGAAGGCGTGCTCCATTCCGGCGTACCCATGGTCGATCACGGCGGTGATCAGCTCGGGAATACCACCGAAGTGGTGGTAGACGACCATCGTCGACATCCCAGCCTCGGTGGCCACCGTCCGGGCCTTGATGGCCGACGGTCCCTCCCGAGCAAGGAGTCTGATGGTCGCCTCCACAAGACGTTCAGGCACGCTGCTCGCGATCGCTTCCTGGGTCATGGGCCCATGGTGTCACCCAGTCGAACACGCCTAGCGATCAGATGTTGCCTGACGTGTATAACTTCGTTATAGTCATGAGGGTCGGGTCCACCGCAACCAAGGAAGTCGTCATGGCAGAAGAAGTCAGGGGAAACCTCGAGATCGAGGACCGCGGGGCCGTGCTCGTGGCCCGCGTGGATGGCGGCCCGCTGGGGCTGTTCGGAAACGACATTGCAGAGCAATTGGACACGCTCGTGGATCGGGCCGATCGTGACGACAACATCCATGCCGTCGTGTTCACCGGCACTCACCCCGAGCGCTTCGTGAGCCACGCCGAGGTGCGCTGGCTCCAAGAGGGTGGCGCCAAGGTTCCATCTGTCAACGTGACCGGCGCTGCCGCACTCGCGCGCACCGCCAAGGGCGCGAACCGGGTAGGCGGGTTCCAGTCTCTGCTGGGCAAGACGCCCCTGTGGCCGGCGGTCCAGTTGGAGCGGGTCCACCAGACCTTCCTGAAGATGAACCGCAGCGGAGTCATCTTCGTCGCCGCCCTCAACGGGTCAGCGCTGGGCCTCGGTGCCGAGTTCAGTTGGGCCAACGACCTGCGCGTCATGGCTGACGGCGACTACTTCATCGGCCAACCCGAGATCCTCCTCGGGATCATGCCTGGTGGCGGCGGCACGCAACGCCTGACCCGCCTCGTCGGCACCCACCGATCGTTGGTCGCCATCCTCGAAGGAAAGCCGTTCAGCCCGACCGAAGCACTCGAGATCGGAGCCGTGGACGACGTCGTACCCCAGGACCAGGTCCTTGCCCGCGCGATCGAACTCGCTGAGCACTTCGGATCCCGACCCAAGGGCTCTGTGGCTGCGATCAAGCGATCGGTGTACTTCGGTGGCTCGGCGTCCCTGACCGAGGGCCTCCACATCGAGCGCGCGGAGTTCCTCGCCACGGCGCTGTCCAAGGTCGGCCAGGAGTTGATGCTCGACTACATGGCCACCACCGAGGCACACGGTGAGCTGTCGCTGTACCGCGAAGGCGTCTTTGAGCAAGCGCTCGTGGCGGGCACTGTCCCAGGGCTCCGCAACCAGACAACCGACCAGAAGAAGGGACGGTGACCCTCATGGCCAAGTCCAAGAACTACACCCGACTCGACGTGACGTTCGCATCCGGCAACGAACGCTGCGCTGCGTGGCTCTACCTTCCGGCCGGCGTGGTCAACCCGCCGGTGGTGGTCATGGGCCATGGCCTGGGTGCCACGCGGGAGATGCGCCTCGATGCTTTCGCCGAGCGGTTCGCGCAGGCAGGCATCGCGGCTTTGGCGTTCACCTACCGGCACTTCGGTGACTCCGAGGGCCAGCCAAGGCAGTTGCTGTCCATCAAGCGTCAACTCGCGGACTGGGACGCAGCGATCGCCTTCGTCAAGGGCCGGTCGGACCTGGACCCCACCCGCATCGCAGTCTGGGGGAGCTCGTTCGGAGGCGGACATGCCATCACCGTCGCCTCGCGACACCCGGAGCTCAAGGCCGCAGTCTCGCAGTGCCCCTTCACCGATGGGCTGGCCTCGGCGCGAGCTCTCGGGCCTGCCGCCTCGGCCAAACTGCTGCCGCACGTCGCCCGTGACATCGTGGCGATGGTGCGCGGCAAGGACCCGGTCACACTGCCGTTGTACGGCCCGCCTGGCTCCCTAGCACTGATGAACGCGCACGACGCTCAGCCCGGCTACGAGGCGCTGATGCCCCCCGGTCTGAACTTCGTCAACGCCGCCGCCGCTCGAGTGGTCCCGACGATCACTCGCTATCGCCCGGGTCGCTCGGCGAAGAAGGTGACGATGCCGATTCTGTTCTGCGTCAGCAACCACGACACCGTGACGCCGCCCGAACAAACGATCCGCTATGCCGAGAGCGCTCCCCGCGGCGATATCAAGACCTACGACGCGGGGCACTTCGCGTTCTACCTCGGCGAGCCCTTCGAGCAACTGGCGACCGACCAGGTCGAGTTCCTCACCCGCCACCTCAAGCCGGCCAGCTAGGAGAACACCATGGAGTTCGTCACCCTTCCGGACCGTCGCGCGGCCGAGGACCCCAACGGGCTCGCCTTGTCCGACAGCGCCGCCTCGCTAAACAACGCCGAGTTCCTCAGTGCTGTCCGGGCTGTGGCAACTCGGCTGCATGCGCGGGGAATCGGCCCTGGCGACGTCATCGCACTGAAGCTATCCAACCGTGTCGACTTCGTGGTTCTGCTGTTCGCCGCCTGGCGGCTGGGTGCCACGGTCACCCCGGTCAACCCGAGCCTGACTCCCGTCGAGGTCGGGCGGCAAGTCACCGACTCTGGCTCGAAGCTCATGGTCATTGAAGAGGATGAGTCGGACGGCGGATGCGGGGTGCGAACGCTCTACCCGCGGGACCTCTACGACGACGCTTCGGTCGTCGACGAGCCGGCTCCCACTGAGGACCCGGCGGCTATGGCGTTGCTCATCTACACCTCCGGAACGACCGGTGTTCCCAAGGGTGTGATGCTCGACCACGCGAACTTGGAGGCCATGACCACCATGGGTCAGGCCGCTCTTGAGGTGGGGCCGGACGACCGGTGCCTGCTGATCCTGCCGCTGTTTCACGTCAACGGGATCGTGGTCAGCGTGCTTACACCTCTGCGGTTCGGCGCGAGCGTGGTCATCGCCGACCGGTTCAACCCGACGACCTTCTTCGAGACGATCGAGCACCACCGCCCGACCTTCTTCAGCGCGGTGCCCACCATCTACAGCATGCTGGCTGCCCTTCCCGAGCACGTGCGACCCGACACCTCGTCGGTCCGGTTCGCCGTCTGCGGTGCAGCTCCGGCCTCCGCTGATCTGCTCACGCGGTTCGAGACCCGCTACGGGTTCCCGATCGTCGAGGGCTACGGCCTTTCCGAGGCGACGTGCGGGTCCACGATCAATCCCGTCTCCGGAGTTCGCAAGGCCGGGACCGTCGGGCTTCCCTTCCCCGGCCAGGACCTGCAGATCGTTGACGGCGACGGCAACCAGCTCCCACAGGGGGCGGACGGCGAGGTCGTGGTGCGTGGGCCCAACGTGATGCGCGGCTACCTCGGGCGTCCCGACGACACCGCCGAGGTGATCAAGGACGGATGGCTTTACACCGGCGACGTGGGCCACCTCGACGAGGACGGCTACCTCACTCTGGTGGGCCGGTCCAAGGAGATGATCATCCGCGGCGGGGAGAACATCTACCCCAAGGAGATCGAGGACGTGCTGGCCGGCGATCCGGCAGTGCTCGAAGCCGCTGTGGTCGGTCTCCCAGACGAGAAGTGGGGCGAGGTCGTCGTCGCCTACGTCCAAGCCAAGCCCGGTCACCGTATCGACCTCAAGACGCTCGATGCACGCTGCGCGCAGAACCTGAGTGGTTACAAGCGTCCCAGGCAGATCGAGGTGCTCGAGGAACTGCCGAAGAACGCCGTCGGCAAGCTCGACAAGAAGTCGCTGCGCGGTCCCGGCGGTTAGTTCGATGGAACTGCGCACCAAGTTGTCCGACCAGGACGACGTGCCCTCTCGCCTCATCCAGACCGCGATCCGGCTGCTCGCCGAACAGGGACCTGCTGCCCTCAAAGTTCGTGAAATCGCCTCCGCCAGCGGGCTGTCGACGATGGTCGTCTACAGCCACTTCGGTGGCATTCCGGAATTGCTCGGCGCGGTCGTCGAGCACGGCTTCAACCAGCTTGCCCAGGCATTCGCGGAGCTGCCGGTCACCGATGACCCCGTCGCCGACCTCTGCCGAATGGCGTTGAGCACGCGCGACCACGCGCAGGCGAACCCACACCTCTACGACCTGATGTTCGGCTTGTCGATGCGCTCGACCTACCGGCCAATGGAGGACGCCGGTGCCCTGGCGGGTGCGCGCTGCCAGACGTTCCAGCTCGCCTACGATCATGTGACCACTGCCTGCGAGCGCCTCTTCCAGTCCGGCCGAGTCGATCGCCGGGACCCCCGCATCGTGGCCGGCCAGCTCTGGAGCATGGTGCACGGCTTTGTAGTGCTCGAGCTCGCAAACCACTTCGACGACCTCGACGATCCACCTTCGGAGGTCCTTCTCCCGCTCGGCGCGGGCCTCGCAGTCAGCCTCGGTGACGACCCGGCGCGCGCCGTGGCCTCACACCGCGCCGCCGCAGAGGCACACGCCCTTTCCTACGGAAAGCAGGTAAGCAGCTAATGGAGGCATTCGTTCTCGAGCGATACGGGAGCAAGGTCGACTTGCAACGACAGGACGTGGCCGAGCCCGAGGTCGGTCCGTACGACGTGCTCGTCCAGGTAGCCGCGGCGAGCGTGAACCCCCTCGACGTCAAGATCAAATCGGGCCTCCTGCGCACGGTGCTGCCATACCGGCCTCCCTTCGTCATGGGCCACGACCTGGCTGGCGTCGTGGTTCGCGTGGGATCAGCAGTCGAGTCGGTCGTGCCCGGCGACGAGGTCTTCGCGCGCCCCGACGACGGCCGGATCGGCACCTTCGCCGAACTCATCGCAGTCTCCGAGAGAGACCTTGCGCTCAAGCCCACCTCCCTGTCGATGGAGGAGTCCGCAGCGTTGCCGCTCGTTGCGCTGACCGCGTGGCAGGCCCTGGTGGACACGGCAAATGTGCAGCCGGGACACAAGGTGCTCATCCACGCCGGCTCAGGCGGAGTCGGCACGATCGCGATCCAGCTGGCCAAGCATCTCGGCGCACACGTGGCGGCCACGACCGGCACCTCGAACGTGTCCTGGGTGAAAGACCTAGGCGCAGACGTTGTGGTCGACTACCGCAAGGACGACTTCGCGAGCGTGCTCCACGACTACGACGTGGTGATCGACGGCCTCGGGGGCCGGACACTGCGCAAATCCTTCAGCGTCCTGCGCCCAGGTGGAATTGCGGTCGGGATCTACTGGCCCCCCGACCCCGAATTTGTGCGATCGATGGGAGGCAACGCCTTGATGCGCCTCGGGACGGAACTGATCAGCGCGCCGACCCGGCTGAACGCACTTCGCCATGGCGTGCGTTATTCGTATCTGGTGATGCGAGCCGACGGTGAGCAACTCAAGCAAATCGCGGCCCTCGTGGACCAGGGCGTCATCACGCCCGTTCTCGACAAGACATTTGCGTTCCAGGAGACCAACGACGCGATCCGTCACGTCCACAGCGGACGGGCCAAGGGCAAGGTCGTCATCAGCATGGGAGCCCAGCCGCAGGAGTCCCGGACGGGAGGGCGACTTGGTCCGCGATTATAACTTGGTTATAGTCTGCATGGGCAGTCCGGCACCGTGGCCGACGCGGCCCCAGCAGTGACAGGCGCTACTCATCCCGACCTGAGGGGATCAGCTCTCATGAACGCACAGGGCTCTGTTGGTTTCGGCGAATCGGTGGCGGCTGCGCCGCTTGTGGATGCCGCGTTGGGGCCCTTGCGTGGGCACACCCCCGACCGGTCGACGGCAAGGTGGCTGGCCTCCTTGGCTCGACAGCCGCGGGTTGTGGGCCGCCGCCTCGGCGGACTCGCTGGTGAGGCACGGAAGATCGCGGCGGGCACGTCGGCGCTGGAGCCAGACCGACGAGACCGTCGGTTCGCTGATGTCGCATGGGCCGAGAACCCATTGCTCAAGCGACTCCTTCAGCTGTATCTGGCGAGCGGGCACACCCTGGACGAGTTGGTCGCGGATGCCGATCTCAGTCCGCGCGACCAGGCACGAGTCAAGTTCCTGTTTGAGAACCTCATGCAGGCGCTGGCTCCCAGCAATGTGCCGCTCGTCAACCCTTCCTCGGCGAAGGCAGTCGTCGACACCGGGGGGCTCAGCCTCATTCGAGGAGGCAAGCAACTCGTGAAGGACCTCTCGAGCTCGCCCAGGATCCCGGAGATGGTGGACAGCTCTGGCTTCGCGGTAGGGGAAAACATCGCGGCGTCGCCTGGCGCCGTGGTCTTCCGCAATGACGTTCTGGAGCTGATCCAGTACCAGCCCTTGGCGGAGCAGGTGTACACCGTGCCCGCCTTGATTGTGCCTCCGACGATCAACAAGTACTACGCGGTCGACCTGGCACCCGGTCGCAGTCTGGTCGAGTTCGGCGCACAACAAGGGCGTCAGAACTTCGTCATCTCCTGGCGGAACCCCAATGCTGAGCACTCTCACTGGAACTTCGACACGTACATCAGTGCCATCCTCGAGGCTCTGGACGTCGTCAACGACATCACAGGCAGCGCGCAGACGATCCTCGGAGGCATCTGCTCAGGCGGCATCTTGGCCGCGATCACGGCCGGTTACCTAGCGACGGTCGGCCAGGTCGAACGTCTTGCTGGGCTGTGTCTGGCGGTGACCGTCATCGACGACGCAGGGACCGGCACTCTCGCAGCCCTGTCCGACAACAAGCTGGCGGCGCGAGCGAAGGCGAAGTCAGCGGCCAAGGGCTACCTGGATGGCAACGCGTTGGCGGAGGTCTTTGCCTGGCTCCGCCCGGGCGACCTGATCTGGAGCTACTGGGTCAACAACTATCTGGTCGGGAAGCGGCCACCGGCGCTGGACCTGTTGTTCTGGAACTCCGACACGACCCGCATGGCGGCTGGCTTGCACGCCGACTTCATCGATGCGGCGGTCGACCGGCAGCTGACCCGCCCCGGCGCACTGAAGGTGCTGGGCGTCCCGATCGACCTTGGCGCGATTACGGTCGACTCCTACATCGTGGCCGGTCTGACCGACCACATCACGCCTTGGCAGAGTTGCTATCGAACCACGCAGCTGCTCGGGGGGTCCTCGACCTTCGTGCTGTCCAACAGCGGGCACGTCGCGGCCATGGTGAACCCGCCGGGCAACCCCAAGTCCACCTACCGCACGGGCGAGCGGACGCCCCCAGGGGCTGAGACCTGGCTTGCGGAGGCCGAGACCCATCAAGGCACCTGGTGGACTGATCTCTCCGTCTGGCTGAATGCTCGCTGCGGCGAGCTCAAGCCTGCGCCGGGTCAGTTGGGCTCGGCAGCCTGGCCCCCGATCGCCGACGCCCCGGGCGCGTATGTCTTCGAGGGGTAGGGGCCCGCGTGACGTGAGTGAGACCATCAGCCAGATCTCCGTGCTGGGGCAGTCGCTCCGGGTCTCCGTGCGCGCAGGCGGTTCGGGTTCCCAGCCGCCACTGGTTCTGTGCAACGGAATCGGCGCGAGACTGGAGCTGCTGCAGCCCTTCGTCGACCAGGTTGACGACCGCATCGAAGTCATCAGGTTCGACGTGCCGGGGGTAGGGGAGTCTCCGCCGGCCTGTGTCCCCTACCGGTTTCCGGCCCTCGCCTGGGCGGTCGGAAGGGCACTCGGCCAGATGGGCCATGATCGGTTCGACGTACTCGGCATCTCCTGGGGCGGCGGGCTGGCGCAGCAGATCGCGTTTCAACATCCGGCTCGGTGCCGCCGTGTGGTCCTGGTCAGCACTGCAACCGGTTCTCTGATGGTGCCGGCCAGTGCTCGCGTGTTGCGCAAGATGGTCACGCCGCGACGCTATGTCGACAAGGACTACGCCGCCTCGGTCGCTGCGGAGTTGTACGGCGGCCGACTCAGGGAGGAACCCGAACTGGCTCGTCAGCTGCTGCACGGATGGACGCGGGTTTCGCGCCGCGGCTACCTCATGCAGCTGTTGGCTGGTGCGGGTTGGACCAGCCTGCCGGCGCTGCCCCTGATCCGACAGCCCGTCATGATCCTCGCCGGCAGCGACGATCCGATCATCCCGTTGGCCAACGCCCGGATCATGCATCGGCTTCTGCCTCACAGCCGACTGCACGTCTACGACGACGGTCACCTCGGCCTGGTGATCAAGGCCGACGAGCTCGCGCCCTTGGTTTCGGACTTCGTGCTGTCCCGCTCATTGCTGTAGCGGACCCCCGGACCTTCGTGCCCCTCCGGAGCATTGCGACGGGACTATAACTTCGTTATATTAGTGCAAGACAGACCTGAGAGGGAGACCGGAGCCCATGCAAGAGCACGCGAGACTGACACCGTCGGCACCCCACGCGGGCCCCACGCGCGACTTCGACTGGGTGGTTGTCGGCTCCGGGTTCGGAGGGAGCGTGGCAGCTCTTCGGCTTGCCGAGAAGGGCTACCGAGTGGCGGTCATCGAGCGCGGCCGTCGGTACGCCGACACGGAGCTGCCATCGGCTGCGTCCGACTTCAAGCGCTTCATCTGGGCGCCGAGGCTGGGCCTTCGCGGCATCATGAGAAACGTCCTGTTCCGCCATGTCTTCAGTTCCACCCAGACAGGCGTCGGCGGAGGCAGCCTCGTGTATGGCGGAGTGCTCTTCCGTGCTCAGCCGGGGTTCTACGACGATCCGCAGTGGCGGGAGATGGCCAACTGGGAGGAAGCACTCGCCCCGCACTACGCCACCGCCGAACGGATGCTCGGCGTCGCGACCACCCCGTGGAAGTCCGCCGCTATGCAGCTCACGCAGGATCTGGGGGAGCACTTCGGCGCGGGGGAGACCTTCGTTCCCGCCCCGCTCGGAGTCTTCTTCGGCGAACCCGGCAAGACCGTGGACGATCCGTACTTCGGAGGGGAGGGCCCCGCGCGCACAGGATGCACGCGATGCGGCGACTGCTTGATCGGTTGCCGGACGGGCGCAGCCAACACACTGACCAAGAACTACCTCTGGTTCGCCGAGAAGCTCGGCGTACAGATCCTGGACGAACGCGAGGTCGTCGACGTCGCACCCGTGGGGTCTCCCGACGGGAGCGACGGGTACCGGGTCGCGCTGCAGGGGACCGCCGCTCGCAGGCGTCGTGGAGAGGCCATCACGGCCCAGGGCGTCGTGGTTGCAGGCGGTGCAGTGGGAACGAACCAGCTTCTCGCCGACTGCAAGCACCGAGGGTCACTGCCACGAGTCAGCGACCGGCTCGGTGCGCTCGTCCGGACCAATAGCGAGGCTGTTCTCACGGTGCTGCTTCCGGAGGACCGGGAGACGTGGCAGGACGTGACGGCCAGCAGCCGGGTCATCCTCGAAGGCGACACCCAGATCGAGTTCCTCACCTACGGCCGCAACGGGGACTTCATGCGCCTGATGTTCACCGTCCTCGTGGGGGATGGGACGCACGCGGTGCGGCTGTTGAAGTGGTTAGGTGGTGTCGTTCGGCATCCCAGGAGACTGATCGCAACGACCAGGCGTGGCTGGAGTAATCGCACGCTGATGATGCTCGTGATGCAGCCGAGGGACAACGCCATCAGGTTCCGCGCCAAGAGGCGTCTGCTCGGCAAAGGCTACCGGCTTGTCACCGAGGTCGACCCAGATCGGCCGGCGCCGACGTACCTGGACGTGGGTCACCGTGCAGTGAGGTGGGTGGCTGAGCAGACAGGTGGGATCCCGCAGAGCAGCGTCTTCGAAGCGCTGGGCAACAGGCCCATGACGGCCCACGTGCTCGGCGGTGCGGTCATGGCCTCCGACGCCGCCGAAGGCGTCATCGACGACCAACTGAGGGTATTCGGCTACGAGAACCTCGTCGTCTGCGATGCTGCAGCGCTTCCCGCCAATCCGGGCGTGAACCCCGCTCTGACGATCACAGCCCTGGCTGAGTACGCGATGTCCCGGATTCCCGTGCCAGTTGGCGACTGACGCCGCCGGTCTGTATTGAGCGGCTGTCAACGGTCGAGCGCGCAGGGTGGCTGCGGGGAGATGGTCCCCTGGAAAGCTGCATGCGGTCGGCTACAGCACCGAAGACGGCTCCGAGGATCGGTGGCATGAGCGGCGCGACCATGAACAACACGCCGGGGAGCAGCATTTGGAAGCTCTCCATGTGGCGGTCGCCTTCACGCTGGGGAGAAGTTGGCGGCCATGTCAGCCGCCGCGAACTCGCTCACGGTTCGATCCGCAGCGGTTGTCGTCTCGAGTCGCTGGATGATGGCCGGCACCTCGCTTGCTGGGATGGCGCAGGTCATCGCGTCGCCGGGCAGGCCGGTGCGGGTCCGGCTCACAGCACACCCCGGGCTGACCGCGATCGTGCCGGCGGCGGCAAGGGGGACGATGACGCATTGAGGCTTGCGGGCGAGGAAGAGGTCAGGGACAGCGCCGAGCAAGGTCATCAGGCTGGAAGCTGAGAGCTGGACGAGCACCACAGCCGGGTTCGTCGATGAAACCAGCGGCTCGTAGGTGATCGAGCCCGGCTTGAAGGGGAGGGCTGCCGCGCTCATCAGGTCTTGTTCCGCGACCCAGCCGCTGCCGAGCAGGGCTTCGGTGTCGGAACCGCCGGCGGCCTGCTCCAGCGGGATGAGCCCGTGGGTGTAGCTGCCGACGCTGCAGTTGGCGTGATCCGAGGCATCGGTGTCCAGGCGTTGGCTCTGGGCCGGCGACCAGAAGCAGCACCCCGCGGGTTGCGGCTCCATTGTGGCCCCAGTTTCTGCGTCGGGGGCGTCGAACGTGACACCGACGGGTGCGTGGCTCAGGTTGAGCAGCCTGGTCAGCTGCTCTGCGTAGACGGCTTGGTTCATGGGTGTGGTCCCTTCATGTCGCTTCTTCGAGGTCAGGCGTTGGCGCCGTAGGAAAGGCGAACTCGGTGGTGGTCGATGTCGAGGGTGAGGTCGATTGATGTGGAGCCTGCCTGGCGCCAGCTTTCGACCGCGCGACCGTCGACTTCGATGCGGATGCGCGACCCGATGGGCAGGTTGTCGACGGTGAACGTCGTCGGGGTGCCGCGCCTCGCTGGGGTTGCCGCGTACGTATCGATCTCGAGCACCCGGCGCTGGGAGTCGTGGTGGGTGCGGCGCACGCCGATCAGCGGGTAGTCGAGACCGGTGATCGTGGGCTCGTTCCAGATCGCTGTGCGGGGCGCCTGGAACACTCGTGACCACGCGCCGGGCGTTGCGCACTCGATCATCATCATCGTCGCGTTGATCTGACCACGTGGCCACGGCCGGTCCTCGCCCAGCCAGAAGGCGAAGCGGGTGTCGTCTTCGCCGAAGTAGCGTGGCTCGAACTGGCGCTCGGACACGTCGCGGAGGCGCTCCCACGTGACGGCGTCGCCGACCTCTCGTGCCATCCACATGGCGGTCGACAGAAGTTGCGGATCATCCGCCAGTTGCAGGACAGGAACCTTGGGGTTGTTCCAGCCGAGCTGCCGCATAGCCGATTCGTAGAGCTCGAGGCCGAGCTCGGGATCTTGCGGGTAGAGGTAGTGCAGCAGGATCAGGGCGCTGTAGGCGTTGACGGTGCCGGGGAAGGTCATGGTCAGGTCTTTGATGGGGTCGTAGTAGAACGCCACCCAGTCGATGCGGCCCCGGCGGTCGCGTCCCATGTAGTGCTTGCGGGCGTAGGAGATCCACTCCAGGAACGCATCGTTGACCGAGGTCCCCAGGAGCCCGTCGTAGAGCTGGAGACCGAGGCCGGCCGCGCTCATGCAAAACGGCCAGATCTTGGTGTTCTCGCAGTGCGCCCCTTGAGGTCGGGCAACGAGCTGTGCCGAGATGAACTCCGAGATCCGCTGGTGCGTCCAGGTGAACTGTCGGTTCTGGTATCCGGAGACCTCGAACGGGTCGTTCTCGGTGGGACGGCCCGAAACGTAGCGACGCATGCTGAGCAGGAGGTTCAGCCAGCCCCTGTAGAAGAGGTTTCCGTCGCAGCCCACCGGGTCTGGCTGGAGGCCCCACGGCTCGATCCCGTTGCCCGTCCAACCGGGCAGGGCGTAGCGACCCCTGACCTCCTCCGGCACCACGGTGAGCCACTCCGGTGGGTAGCGGTCGACGCCTGGGTCGGGTCCGATCAAGGTGTTCCAGTCGATCGCGCCCCAGAAGGACCGGTAGCGACGGATCAGCTCGTCGAGGATGTGCTCATAGCCCTCGCGCCATGCGGGGGTGGCCTCGAGCATCATCGGCAGCACGTAGCCCATCTCGGCGACGTCGAAGCGCGGGAACGCGCACATCGGGGGCTCGCTGTAGCGGTCCCACCAGAGGTGTGGCTCACCGCTGTCGGACCAGTCGTCGTCGGTGGTCGCCTTGTCCCACATGAACCGGAGCCAACCCAGGGACCGGTCGTTGAGTCCTGTTTCCTCGGTGGTGGTCGTCCACGACATCGTGGAGGTGTCGGTTTGATCGCGTCGTGACATGTCACGGCTCCAGGACGGGTTCGTCGGTGGTCGACCGCACTTGGAGCAGGGTCGCTCGGGCTTTCCAGGCTGCGGTCCAGTTCGGATCGAGCCGGGTTACTGCGGGCTCGATGATGATGGTCTCGTTCCCGGTCGCTGCCGGGTCGGGCGCGAGGTAGCGGTCAGGCAACGCGTAGCTTGGCCCAGCGGGCTTGCCCAGCTTGATGAACTTGCGGGTCAGTCCATGGAACCACAACAGCACGAAAGCGCTCCCGGTGAGCTCGGCGCTTCCGTTCTGTAGGCCCGCGACGAATCGATCGACGGTACGGCTCGAGGCGAGCGCGCGAAGTGCCCCGGCGCTGCTGTGGAAGTGCGCTGCACAGTCGGCGCGGTCGGCCCTCCCAGGTGCTGACCGGATGCGTCGTGTGGGCGCGTCGAATGTCCAGTGGCGGGCCACCTTGTCGCCGGCAGAGAGCTCGAAGGTCAAGGTCTTGGTGACTTGGGACCGCAAGGAAGGCATCAGTTTGGATCCCTGAGTCATGAGCACGCCCAGGGTCCAGAGCAGCGCGCGGAGGGCGATGTTCGCCATGGACGCTCACGCCGTCCGATTCCCGGTGGGCCGGGTGTTGGTCGCCGCTTCTGGGTGCAGATGACGGACGAGGAACTCAGCCTGGTCGTCGACGAGCTTGGTGAACGCAGGCTGGAGGTAGAAGTCGAAGTGGCCGGCGTCGTATCGCCGCACATCTCCCCGGGGCGCCTGTCGAGCGTACTTCTCGGTGGGTCCCGGTGGCGCGACGGAGTCCGTTGCGCTGATGCAGATCAGGGTAGGTGCCGAAATCCGGCGAGCGGCGCGTCCGGGGCGATATCTGATCAGGCTCAGCACGCTGCGGGCGGCAGCGGCGTTGACCCATTCGTATGAGTCCGGCAGGAGAGCCAACATCCCCGGC
This sequence comes from uncultured Actinomycetota bacterium, assembly GCA_963765905.1. GTDB lineage: Bacteria > Actinomycetota > Actinomycetes > Propionibacteriales > Nocardioidaceae > SSC3. Next base: position 26,628 of record CAVXXY010000006.1, on the reverse strand, counting down.
AGCGCGTCGGGGGCGTTCATGAGCGCCAACTCACCGGGCCCACCAGCGACCGGGATGGTGACAGGGGCCTTACCGCGTGCTGACGCGACGAGGTCGCGAGTGATGACGCCGGAGAAGGCGAGGGACCGACGTACGCCGAGCGCGGCTGCCGACGCGAGGCCGTCGGTGAACGGGCACTGGGACACGACTGCAGCCAGCTCTGGGCGCTCTGCTGCCACGGCAAGGGCATGGCCACCGCCGAGCGAGCTGCCCCAGATCGCGATGCGGCTCGGGTCGACCGACGCGTGCGTCCGGACATAGTCGATTGCTGCGTGCCAGTCCGCACGTTGTCTGGGCATCGACAGGATCTGCCGCGGTTGCCCGCCGCTGTCGCCCAGCCCTCGGTAGGTGAAGACGAGCACCGCCAACCCCTCGGCGGCGAACCGCTCGGCGTAGGGTGCCAGGCCCATCTCCCGTGTGGCCCCCAAGCCGTGGCCCATCACCACGGCGGGGACCAGGGAGTTCGCTGCCTGCGCCGGCATGTACAGCCATGCCTCGCAGTAGGAATTGCCCGACGTGAACCGGACTGAGTGACGCTCGAACACCGGAGGCGTTGAGGGTGCCATGACGTTCAGGCCTCCGCAGGGACGTTGGCGGCCGCGCTACCGCTCCGCAGAGCGGCCTGGTAGCCCTCATCGCGGTAGACCAACAGCTCGCCGTGTTCGGTGGTGTCGCGCAGGTAGCCCAGCATCAACTCCTGGGCTTGCCGCTGGGGCAAGGAAGCCAGGAACTCGGTCCGTTCAAGATGCAGACCCTTGGCGAGAGGCAGGGACCCACCGACGTTCACCGCGCGCTTGATGGCTGCGATCGCCTCCGTTGGACGTGCTGCCAGCTCCCGCGCGCGCTCTGCAGCCCTGTCCACCAAGAAGTCGGCGTCGACGATCTCGTCGATTGCCCCGAACTTCAGAGCCTCCGCTGCCGGGATCGGCCTACCTTCCAGCATCGCTACTAGCGCACGGTGCGACCCGATGAGCCGGGGGAGTCGCTGCGTGCCGCCAGCACCCGGCGGGAACCCAAGGAGCACTTCGAGGTGGCCGATGAAGTAATCCCCATCCGCCATCAGACGCAGGTCACAGGCCCACGAGATCTCGGCGCCAAGTCCCAGGGTCGATCCGTTGAGGGCGGCGACAAAGATCGTCGAGCTTGTCGTCATGCGCGAGAGCGTGCGGTGCATGTAGTCGAGCTGCAGTGCCCCGGTCATCAGGGTCCGGCGAGCAAGCCATCTGGTGGCGCGCGATCGGTTCAGGAGTCTTGCCGTGCGTGCGACCACACTCGTTACGCGACGGCTGACCGGCGGGATGACGGCCCCGTCCTCCTGCAGCCAGGAAAGGTCGGCGTGACTGATGAACCGACCCGGGTGAGACCCGGTGAACACAACCGCGCGAATCTGCGGATCTCGGTCGGCGCGCTCCACGAGTTCGAAGAGCTTGGGGGCGTCAGCGCGACGGAAGAGTCCGAGGTCGCCGGTCTGGAACGTCGCGAGGAGGACCCCCTCCCCGAGGTCCTCGGTAACGAGCCCCACGCGGTCCTGATGCGATCGAGACATGCCGACACTCCCAGTGAAACTTTGTTTCAAACTTCGTTATAGTCGAGACTAGAGCCAAGGGCCAGTGATGGCAACCCCCGAGAATGACTGGGCTGAAGGAGGATGGCGCGATGCCGGCTGCTGTAGTCCGCGAGTCCGCGACTCGGCTCAGCGGCGAGGAGGCGACGTCGCTGCTTGTAGATGCCGCGATGACGTTGCTTGCTCAGAAGGGACCTTCCGAGCTGAAGGCGAGGTCGGTTGCGGAGCTGGCTGGGGTCTCGACCAGCGCGGTGTACTACCACGTCGGCGGCATGCCGGAACTTTTCCAAGCCGTCGTCGACCAGGCCTTCCGGCAGCTGGACTCCGCCTTCGATCAAGGTCCGGTTGGGGACGATCCGGTCTCACATCTCTTCGCGATGGCGCTGACCGCACGGCAGCTCGCTCAGCACAGCCCGCACCTCTACGACCTCATGTTCGGACTCTCGACGCGCGGGACCTACCGGTCGGTGGCCGCGCCCTCGGCCGGCCGCAGCGAAGCGTTCCGGGCGACCTATGCCCACCTCGTTGAGCCATGCGGCCGGCTCATGGGCAGCGGCCGGATCCGACCTGGCCCTAGCCCCGAGGACATCGCCGACCAACTCTGGAGCTGTGTGCACGGGTTCATCACCCTCGAACTCGGCGGCCATTTCGCGCATCGAGCTGACCCGGTCCGCGAGGTGCTGCTCCCGATGACCGTCAACGTGTTCGTCGGGCTGGGGGATCAACCATCGGCCTGTGCGGCCTCGCACCTGGCAAGTCTGGAGTCCAGGGACTGGCTGAGGTCCTAGCTCCTTGAGCGGCGCAGCCTGTTCTTGCCATTGTCTCGTGCATCAATTACAGTATGATCGTAATATAAAGAGTTGAACACACAGCCGGAGGCCACTCATGACCATTTGGAAAGACGTCCCAACACGCACCGTGTCTGTCGACGGCGTCCCGTTCGCCTATCGCGAGCTCGGAGCAACCTCGGATGTCCCCGTCGTCTTCCTCCACCACTTCACCGCCGTTCTCGATGACTGGGACCCCCGCGTCATCGACGGCCTCGCCGCGCACCACCGAGTCATCGCCTTCGACAATCGCGGGGTCGGCGCCACCGGCGGGAAGGTGCCATCGGATCTTGAGAAGATGGGCGCAGACGCCATTGCCTTCATCCGAGCACTCGGCCATGACAAGGTCGATCTTTTCGGCTTCTCGGTCGGCGGTGCCGTTGCCCAGATGGTCGCCCTCCAGGACCCCGACTTGGTGCGGCGGATGGTCGTCGCCGGTAGCGGCCCCCGTGGCGGCGGCGGCATCTGGAAGATGCCGTTCATCGTGGGCAGTGCGTACTTCAAAGCCTTCGTCACTCGCAAGGACCCCCGCCACTACCTGTTTTTCCCCAGCAATGCCGAGGGCAGGAAGGCGTCTGTCGAGTACTTCGAGCGGCTGGCCGAGCGGACTCAGGACCGCGACACGCCGATCTCCCGACAGGCCCGCAATGCTCAGCTCCGGGCCATCACGACAGGCGGGCTTCACGCTCCTGATGACTTGTCGGTCATCAAGGTGCCGGTCTTCGTCGCGAACGGCGATCATGACCTCATGGTCGCCAGCGAGCACTCGGTCGACATGGCCCGCCGTCTGCCCGACGCCACCGTCAAGATCTACCCCAACTCAGGTCACGGTGGGGTCTTCCAGCACCACCGGGAGTTCGTCCCCGACGTACTGAAATTCCTGGCCAACTGAGCTCGAGACGAGAGAACCGACATGAGTGCCTCAACCTCCGGCAACGGCCGGACCATCACCTCGTACGCCCAGGCGCCGGCCCTGACAATCAAGGTGGGAGCCGAAACCTTCGCCTACCGCGAGCTCGGCGCCAAGGGCGGCATCCCCGTCGTCTTCTTCGTCCACCTCGCCGCGACCCTGGACAACTGGGACCCCCGCATCGTCGACGCCATCGCCGCCCATCGCCACGTCATTGCGTTCGACCAGCTTGGAGTCGGAGCATCCTCCGGCACCGTGCCTCGCACGATGGAGCAGGCCGCAGACGACGCGTACGCGTTCATCACCGCCCTGGGCTACGAGACGATTGACATCCTCTCCTTCTCGATGGGCGGCATGATCGCCCAAGACCTCGTCGTCAAGCATCCCCACCTCGTGCGCAAGCTCGTTCTTACCGGGACCGGGCCCCGTGGTGGCAAGGGCATCGACAAGGTCGTTGGTGTCACCTACTGGGACATCTTCCGCGCGACGCTGACCCGCTCCGACCCGAAGGAGTTCCTCTTCTTCAACCGTGATGCTGCCGGGAAGAAGGCCGGCAAGGACTTCGTGGCGCGGCTCAAAGAGCGCACGGTCGACCGCGACAAGGACATGTCCATCAAGGGCTTCCGAAACCAGCTCAAGGCACTGGTGGCGTACGGTCGCGCGGCGCCCTCGGACCTGTCGATCATCACAGGGCCCACCCTGATCGCCAACGGCGACCACGACCGCATGGTCCCGACCGAGCTTTCGTATGACCTGCATCGGCGCATAGCAGGATCGGAACTGATCATCTATCCGAACTCCGGGCACGGCGGGATCTTCCAGTACCACGAGCAGTTCGCTCCGGTCGCGGCCGAGTTCCTCTCGGAGTAGCGTCTCCCGACCGAGGGGGGCCACACCACGCCACCAACACCACCACCGATCGGGACTCGCGTTCGAGTGTCCACCGATGAGCTTTGGAAGCCGGAGGCCTCGATCACGGCCGCCGAGGGGGCCTCGCTGTTTGTGGAGGTAGTTCACGCGGCATCAACCGCCCTGCACGCGTCCTCGGACACGCGACATCACGAAACCGTCGGCCAGCGCTATTCCAGGTGTTCTCTGTGGGGTCGAGTCCACGGTCGCCACATACTCCGCGCGGCGCGCTTTGGAGCGCATCTAGAAAGCTGTGCCTAGTGCCGGCCCACGCAGAAGGGGTTCTCCCTCGGGGATCATGCCGCGACCTCCGTGCCGCAGCGGGTATCGCCCGGGCAATGCTGCGCAGCGCGGTTGCGGCTGGACATCGCCGATGATTCCGGTGATCCCGTCAGCTCCGAAGAGGGTCTGGTGTCGCTATCGGCGGTGGGCCAACCGTCTCCCGCTTCACCAGTGATGGCTCGATCACGGTCTCGACCGGTATGCCGCCGTTGATGCGCGCCACTGCCCGGTCCATCGCTTGACGGGCGAGCTCATGAGCGTCTTGGTCGATGGTCGTCAGCCGCACTGTCGCCAAGTCCGCCAGGCCGACGTTGTCGAACCCGACCACCGAGATGTCACCAGGAACGCGGAGTCGTTGCGCCCGCACCGCTGCGAGCACGCCGGCCGCGCAGTGGTCGTTGAACGCGAGGATGGCGGTCGGCAGCTCGGGGCGCTCCAGGATCTCCAGCGCCGCACGCTCGCCGTCCATGTCGGACAACCCGCCGGAAACGAGGTCCACGAACTCGGACAGTCCGGCGGCCCGCATCGTTGCCTTGTAGCCCGCGCGGCGCTCTGACCCGCCGCTGTTCTTGCCGCCATGAACATGAGTAATCCGCTGATGCCCTAGGTCGATCAGGTGCTGGGTGGCCATCGACGCGGCGGCCATGTCGTTGACGCGCACCACGTCCACCTCGTCGGAGCGGACCGTGCGGCTCACCGCGATGACCGGCTGGTGGGTGGCGATGTCCTCCAGCTCCCGGCGCGAGTGCCTGGGCGCCAGCATGATGAGCGCCTCGCAGCGGTAGCCCATCAGCGAGCGCACCGCGTCGGCCTCAGTGTGCGTCGCCGTGACCCCCTGCAGCAGCAGTTCGAACCCGTGCGTCTTGGCCGCGTCGTAGAGGTGCCCGACAAGGTCGGCGTGGAACTCGTGACCCAACAGGAACGACACGCCGATGGCGCCAGTGCGCTTGGTCGCCAAGAGGCGCGCACGATGGTCCGGCCGGTAGCCGAGCTCCTCCGCCGCACGCAGAACACGCTTCCGCGTCTCCGGGCTGGCGCCGGGGCTGTTGCGGAACACGATCGAGACCAGCGGCTGCGAGACGCCCGCGTGGCGCGCTACGTCAGCTTGGGTCACCGAGGGGGCCCGGTCGTTAGATCGCATCTCTCACCTCGAGAGCGAGTATCTCTGACTCGCGAAAGGTTGGGTGTTGACATGGTGTGAGCACCGACACATACTAATGCGCACTAGGCCACTAATGCGCACTAGTATCGCACGTGATCTGATCCGAGGTGGAGCTCACCGCCGGGTCGGGCGAGGAGCCCACGTGCCCGACCAGGAGGAACATGACGTGAAGTTCACTCGAGTGATCGCGGTCGTCGCCGCGACGGGATCTCTTTCTTTGTTGGCAGCATGCTCGGGAACCGGGCAGGAAGAGGGCGAAGCCGCCCAAGCTTCGAAGGGCGACCTCAACATCGCCGTCATCACCCACTCGCCCCCCGGCGACGAGTTCTGGGATCTCGTGAAGTCTGGCGCCGAACAGGCCGGCCAGGACTTCAACGTCAAGGTCGACTACAACGGCGACTCCGACCCAGTGAAACAGAGCCAGTTCATCGACTCCGCCGTGGCGGAGGGCGTGGACGGCATCGTCGTCTCCATGGCCAACCCCGACGGCGTCCAGGACGCCTTGGCCAAGGCCACCGAGGCCGGCATCCCGTTCGTCGCCATCAATGCCGGCGGCGACAAGGCCATGGGCATGGGCGCACTGACGTTCGTCGGCCAGGACCCCGTCGTCGCCGCCGACGCGGCCGGCGAGCGCCTCGTCGATGCCGGCGTCCAGAACGTCTCGTGCGTCATCCAAGAAGCCGGCAACGTCTACCTCGAGACCACCTGCTCCGAGCTCGGCAAGATCCCCGGCCTCTCCGTCAAGAACCTCCAGGTGGACGGCGCCAACATCGCCGACGTGAAGTCCACTATCCAGTCCCAGCTGCTCAGCGACGACTCCATCGACGCGGTGTTCACCATCAACACCGACATCGGGAAGGCCGCCACTGAGGCCGTCGAAGCGTCCGGCAGCAAGGCCCAAGTCACCGCCTACAACCTCAACGCCGACATGGTCGACCTGATCCGCGACGGCAAGGTCCTCTTCACCGTCGACCAGCAGGGCTGGCTCCAGGGCTACCAGGCCACCCAGTTCGTGACCGAGAACCTCCGCTACGGCGTCACCGTCGGCGGCGGGCAGCCGGTCTTCAGCGGCCCCTCGTTCGTCACCAAGGACAACGTGGACTCCGTGGCCGACTACGTGGAGCAGGGAACCCGATGAGCGACACCCGCACCGGCCACACACCCAGAAAGGAGAGTGCAGGGGTGACCACACCAACTACTACCGATGCCACCGCTGCCACTACCACGGCCACCGCCGCCCCCGCGGACGAGCGACTGCTGCCGACCCACCCCTTCGTCCGGCTCATGCGCCGACCCGAGGTGGGAGCGGCGGCCGCCGCCCTGGTGATCTTCCTGGGGTTCAGCCTCGGAACGGACACGTTCCTGACCGGTGCGGGTGCCTCAACGTGGCTGTACTCCTCGTCCCTGTTCGGGATCATGGCAGTCGGCGTCGCACTCCTGATGATCGGCGGCGAGTTCGACCTCTCCGCCGGCGCAATGGTGGGCTCCACCGGCCTCGTCGTCGGCGTCGCGACCACGGAGTACGGCCTCAACATTTGGGCCGCCATCGCCATCGCCCTAGTCTTCGCACTCGCAGTCGGAGCCCTCAACGGGTTCATCCTGCAGAAGACCAAGGTGCCCAGCTTCATCATCACCCTCGCGACCTTCTTCGCCCTCCAAGGCCTCAACCTCGGCCTGACCAAGGTCCTCATCGGCGCCGTCACCGTCACCGGCCTCAGCCGCGTCCCCTACGTCGACGGCCCCACGAAGCTGTTCGCCTCCGACATCCCGCTGTTCGGCATGAACCTGCAGATCAGCCTCGTGTGGTGGGTGGTCGTCATCGCCATCGCCACCGTCATCCTGATGCGCACCAAGGTCGGCAACTGGATCTTCGCCGTCGGCGGTGCTCCCGAGGCCTCACGCGAGCTCGGTGTCCCCGTCGCCCGCGTCAAGACCGGCCTGTTCATGACCACCGCCGGCCTCGGCTGGCTGGTCGGCATGCTCTCCCTGTTCGCCGTCTCGAGCGTCCAGGCCACTTCCGGTGTGGGCCAGGAGTTCATCTACATCATCTGCGCCGTCGTCGGTGGCTGCCTCCTCACCGGCGGCTACGGCTCCGTCATCGGCGCCGCCATCGGCGCCCTCATCTACGGCATGACGTTCCAGGGGATCGTCTTCGCCGGCTGGGACAGCAACTGGCTCAAGCTCATCCTCGGGGTGATGTTGCTGGGCGCGGTGCTGATCAACATGTACGTCCGAAACCGAGCCCTGGGGTTGAAGCGATGACCGACAAGACAACCAACCACGTGCCCGACCAGACCGCCGCCGCCACGAGTGTCACCGGCGCCCACGCCGCCAGTCCCGGCAGCGAGGACGCGGTCGAGCAAGCCCTCGAACACGCACTTGAGCCGACCGACGCAAAGGCCGGACAGGCTGAGGCAACCCGACTGTTCGAGCTCCAGGAGATCGGCAAGCGGTACGGCTCGGTCGTGGCGCTCAAGGGCGTCAGCGCCCACGTGAACGCCGGCGAGGTGCTGTGCGTCCTCGGCGACAACGGCGCCGGAAAGTCGACCTTCATCAAGATCCTCGCCGGCGCTCACAAGCCCTCCGACGGCGTCCTGCGCCTGGAGGGTGACGACGTTGAGTTCGACAGCCCGCGCGCCGCGCTGGACCGAGGCATCGCCACCGTGTTCCAGGGCCTCGCCGTCGCACCCCTGATGCCGATCTGGCGCAACTTCTTCCTCGGCTCCGAGCTGACCACCGGGTTCGGGCCCTTCAAGTTCCTCGACGTGCGACGGATGCGCGCCATCTGCCGCGAGGAACTCCAGAAGATGGGGATCGAGCTTCGCGACGTCGACCAGAGCATCGGCACCCTCTCTGGTGGCGAGCGCCAGTCCGTGGCCATCGCCCGCGCGGTGTACTTCGGCGCCAAGATACTCATCCTCGACGAGCCGACCTCGGCCCTGGGCGTCAAGCAGGCCGGCGTCGTCCTGAAGTACATCGCCCGCGCCCGCGACCGCGGTCTCGGCGTCGTGTTCATCACCCACAACCCGCACCACGCCTACCCGGTCGGCGATCAGTTCCTGCTGCTCAAGCGCGGCACGGCGCTGGGCTACTACGCCAAGTCCGAGATCACCGTCCCGGAGCTCACCCGGCTCATGGCCGGTGGCTCCGAGCTCGAGGACCTCGCCCACGAGCTCGAGCGGCCCGTCTGAGGTTGCCCCACAGCTGCCACGCAGCGACCCCCAGGCACCTCTCCACTGCGGCCCCCACCGGGGCCGGGACCCCACGTACCCAAAACCACACGAAGGAGCTCCACACATGAGCCTCGGTATCGCCGTCATCGGCACCGGGATGATGGGGGAGGACCACGCACTCCGCATAGAACGCGAGATCAAGGGTGCCCACCTGGCCGCCGTCGCCGACGTCGACCTCTGCCGCGCGCATGGCGTCGTCGAGCGCTCGGGCGGCACCTCCGCCACCGCCTTCTCCGACCCCCTCGAAGCCATCCACGCTGAGAGCGTCGACGCGGTCATCGTCGCCACCCCCGACGAGTTTCACACCCCGCTCACCATGGAGTCCCTGCGGGCCGGGAAGCCGGTCCTGTGCGAGAAGCCCCTAGCGCCGACCTCCAAGGAGGCCACGCAGGTCCTCGACCTCGAAGCCGAGCTCGCCGACTCCGGCAGCACGGTGCGAGCCAGCCTCGGCTTCATGCGCCGGTTCGACCCCGGCTGCCGGCAGCTGAAGGAGCGGCTGACGTCGGGCCGGCTCGGCCCCTCGCTGATGGTGCACTGCCTGCACCGCAACGTCTCGCCCTACCCGGGCGGCGCCGAGCACACCGTCAACGCCTCAGCGGTTCACGAGTTCGACTTCCTCCCGTGGCTGCTGGACAGCCCGATCGCGTCGGTGTCCTGGCACAGCACCCGCAGTTCGAGCCTGTCGCATCGCCAGGACCCCCAGCTCATGCTCATCGAGACGGAGAGCGGCGTGCTGATCACCCTCGAGATGTTCATGAGCGCCCAGTACGGCTACGAGGTCGGCTGCGAGGTCCTGTGCGAGCAGGGCACCACCCGCCTCAACGACGCCGGCTGGACGATCGAGCGCCACGCGGCACTCGAGTCGCGCGACTTCCCGCCGGACGCGACGCTGAAGTACTCGGCGGCCTACGCCGGGGAGCTGCGCGCCTGGCTGCGCAGCATCCAGGAAGGCCTGCGCCCGGATGAGGTCGGACTCGCCACAGCGTGGGACGGCTACGCCGCCGCCGCCGTTGCCGAGGCCGCCATCGAGTCCATGCACGCCGGCGACGGCCGGCGGGTCGCGACCACCTTCGGCGACATCCCCGCCCTCTACCGCACCCAGGGCGGTGCGGCATGAGGATCGGACTGCTCACCGACAGCCTGTCGAACCTGACCCTGCCCCAGGCGCTCGACACCGCCGCCGACCTCGGCATCGAGACGATCGAGCTCGCCACCGGGAACTGGTCATCCTCGCCGCACATCCGGCTGGACGAGCTGACCGCCGACCCCGCCGCAATCACCGCGCTGCGCCGCGAGGTCGAGAGCCGTGGCTTGGACATCGACGCGTTCAACGCCAGCGGCAACCCGCTACACCCGATCACCGGTCCCGAGCACGACCGGGTCACCCGGGACACCTTCCGGCTGGCCGGTGAGCTCGGCGTCGACAAGGTCGTGATGATGTCCGGCCTCCCGGCGGCGCCGGGGGACACCTCGCCGAACTGGATCACGACGTGCTGGCCACCGGAGGTGCTCGACATCCTTGAGCACCAGTGGGAGCAGGTCGCCATCCCGCACTGGCTCGACCTGGTCGAGTTCGCCAAGAGCTGCGGAGTCACCCGGCTCGCGCTCGAGCTTCACCCGCACCAGCTCGTATACAACGTCCGCTCCTTCCAGCGATTGCGAGCCGCAGTTGGCGACGTGGTCGGCGTCAACATGGACCCCAGCCACCTGATGTGGATGGGCGCCGACCCCATTACCGCCGTCAACGAGCTCGGCAGCGCGGTCTACCACGTTCACGCCAAGGACACCCGGATCGAGACCGAGGCCAAGGTCAACTCCTGCTACGAGACCCACCCGTTCGAGCAGGTCGAGGACCGCGCCTGGAACTACGTCACCCTCGGTCGCGGACACACCGGCGGCGCCGAGTTCTGGGCCGCCTTCATCGCCGCTCTCCGCAACGCCGGCTACGACGGCGCCCTCAGCATCGAGCACGAGGACGCCTCCCAGCCCCCTGTCGATGGCGTCGCCGAATCCGTCGAGGCGCTCCGCGCCGCACTGGCCGCACCCGCCCCCCAGCCCGCCGCGGAGCCCGTCACCTGACCCGCTCGCACGTCCACCTCTCGAGGAACAGGAAGCCACCTCCATGCCCGCAACACCTGTCCGCATCGCCCTCGTCGGCGCAGGACGGATCGGCGCCGCACACGCTGCCACCATCGCCCGCCGTGTCCCCGAGGCTGACCTGGTCGCCGTCGTCGACCCCCGCCCCGGCGCAGCCGAGACGGTCGCCGGCCTGTACGGCGCCCTAGCTGCACTCGACGTCACCGACGTCCTCGACCAGGTCGACGCCGTCGCCGTGACCGCGTCACCCACGGTGCACCACCAGCTCATCCGCACCGCCGCCGAGGCCGAGAAGCACGTCTTCTGCGAGAAGCCGGCCGGCATGACCCTCGCCGAGATCGACGTCGCCACCACCGCTGCCGCCAAGGCCGGCGTCGTGTTCCAGGTCGGGTTCAACCGCCGCTTCGCCCCCGAGTTCGCCGCTGCCCGCGAGGCCATCACCGACGGCCGCATCGGCACCGTCCAGCTGCTCCGCTCGCTGACCCGCGACCCCGGCTCCGGCCCCGCCGACCCCACCGCCGTGCCGCTGTGGACCATCTTCACCCAGACCCTCATCCACGACTTCGACACGCTCAACTGGCTCAACCCCGGTGCCCGCGCCGTCGACGTCCTGGCCACGGCCGACGCACTGATCGCCCCCGAGGTCCGCGACACCGGCCACCTCGACACCGCCGTGGTCACCATCCGCTACGACAACGGCGCCATCGCCACCGCAGAGGCCAGCTTCGCCGCCGCCTACGGCTACGACGTCCGCGGCGAGGTCTTCGGCAGCGCCGGGATGGTCTCCATGGGCGACGGGTCCACCACCTCGCTGCGCCTGCACGACATCACCGGCCGCACCGCCACCACCTCGCGCAGCGACGTCGACCTCATGGCCGCGGCCTACACCGGCGAGTTCACCGAGTTCGCCCACGCCATCCACGATGGCCGGGCGGCCTCCGTGGGGGGAGCGGACGCATTCGCCGCGTTCGCCATCGCCGAGGCGTGCATCGAGTCGATGAAGACCGGAGCCCGCGCGGCCGTCGCCACCGAGGTGCCGGCATGAGCCTTCAGCTGGCGGTCTGCTCCGAGACCGTGTTCACCGACCTTCCGCACCTCGAGCGCGTGCAACGGCTCCACGAGGCCGGCTTCGCCGTCGAGCTGTGGAACTGGACCGACAAGGACCCCAACGCGCTCGCAGCGATCGGCGCCTGGTTCACGTCCATGACCGGCTACGTGACCGGCGACCTGATCACCCCGGCCGGCGCCGACGACCTGCTCCGCACCGCGGAGGAGTCCATCGCGTTCGCCAACCGCATCGGCACCCCGGCCCTCAACCTGCACGGCACCGGACTCGACGGACAGGGCCTGCCGGTCATCCCGGTCGACCTGGTCACCCCGCCCATGTGGCTGGCCGCCCTGCGAACCCTGGAGCGCATCGCCGCACTCGGGGAGCAGCACGACGTCACCTTCGTGCTGGAGAACCTCAACACCGAGGTCGACCACCCGCGCACGCCGTTCGCGAAGGCCGCCGACACCCTCGCCCTGGTTGCCGCCGTCGACAGCCCGCACCTGCGTATGAACCTGGACCTGTACCACGCGCAGATCGGGGAGGGGAACCTCGTCGAGCTGATCCGCAAGGCGATGCCGTACGTCGGCGAGGTGCAGGTCGCCGACGTCCCGGGCCGCTGTGAGCCCGGCACGGGCGAGATCAGGTGGGAGGTCGTGGCCCGCGCCCTCGTGGACGCCGGCTACGACGGCGTCGTCGCCCTGGAGGCGTGGACCTCTGAGCCCGGCATCGCGGGCAGCGAACTCGCCTTGGAGCGGTTCCGGGCGGCCTTCAACCTAGAGCGGGTGACAGCATGAGCACACAGATCAACAAGCACACCAACGAACAGGCCGAGCACGGGGCACCGCTCGACCTGGTGTCTATGGGCCGCACCGGTGTCGACGTCTACCCGCTGGAGCACGGCGTAGGCCTCGAGGACGTCAACACGTTCCAGAAGTTCCTCGGCGGAAGCGCCACCAACGTCGCCGTCGCAGCCGCCCGGTACGGCCGCACCTCCGCGCTGGTCAGCCGCGTCGCCCACGACCCGTTCGGCCGGTACGTCCGCCGCGAGGCGGAACGGCTCGGCGTCGACGCGACACACATCGCTACCGGACCCGCGGCGCCGGACGGCCCGCCGACCCCCGTCACGTTCTGCGAGATCTTCCCGCCCGACGACTTCCCGATCTACTTCTACCGCTTCCCGACCGCCCCCGACCTGCAGCTCGAGGTAGCCGACCTGCCGATGGAGCATATCCGCGACGCCAGGGTGTTCTGGACGACCGTCACCGGCCTGTCCCAGCAGCCCTCACGCGACGCGCACCTCGCGGCGTACGCGGCCAGGGGCCGGCGCGCCCACACCATCCTGGACCTCGACTACCGGCCGATGTTTTGGCCCGAGCCCGGTGAGGCGTCCAAGCAGGTCGAGCTCGCGCTGGAGCACGCGACGGTCGCCGTCGGCAACCGCGAGGAGTGCGAGGTTGCCGTCGGGGAGACCGAGCCAGAGCGAGCCGCCGACGCGCTGCTCGATCGCGGGCTCGAGCTCGCCGTGGTCAAGCAGGGCCCGAAGGGCGTGCTGGCCAAGACCCGTGAGGAGCGGGTCGAGGTACCGCCCGTCCTGGTGGACGTGATCAACGGCCTGGGCGCCGGGGATGCGTTCGGCGGCGCGCTCGTGCACGGCCTGCTCTCTGGCTGGGACCTGCGCCGGATCCTCGAGTTCGCCAACGTGGCCGGAGCCATCGTCGTCGGCCGCCTCGAGTGCTCGACGGCCATGCCCACCGAAGCCGACGTCAACCGGACCCTGAACGGCCTGCACAACCGCTGACCACAACAAACACCGACGCATCCCAGACGAAGCACTCAACTCAAGGACATCGCTTCCATGACTGACCTCACCGAGATCCGCTCTCGCGAGCCGCACCGCATCCCCGAGGCCTGGGCCGCCCGCACCCGCAGGCCGCTGCTGCCCGAGGACGGCAAACTGATGATCGTCGCGGCCGACCACCCCGCCCGCGGAGCCCTTGCCGCTCGCGGCAACCCGACCGCTATGGGCAACCGCCAAGACCTGCTCGAGCGCCTCGCGACCGCGCTGGCCCGGCCCGGCGTGGACGGCGTCCTCGGCACTGCTGACATCCTCGACGACCTCCTCCTCCTGGGCGCACTCGAGGACAAGGTCGTCATCGGGTCGATGAACCGCGGTGGGCTGGCCGGCGCGTCGTTCGAGCTCGACGACAGGTTCACCGGCCACACCCCGGCCGAGATGGCTGCCCGCGGCTTCAACGGCGGCAAGACCCTGAACCGCATCTGTTTCGATGACCCCGGCACAGTCGCGATGCTCGAGCGGACCGCGCAGGCGATCGACGAGATGGCCGCGCTCAAGCTCGTCACCATGCTCGAGCCGTTCATCTCGGTCCGCGAGGACGGCAAGGTCAAGAACCTGCTCGACCCGGACAACGTCATCAAGTCCATGGCCATCTCCTCGGGCCTCGGAGCCAGCAGCGCCTACACCTGGCTCAAGCTCCCGGTCGTCGAGGAGATCGAGCGGGTAATGGAAGCCACCACCCTGCCGTCCCTGCTGCTGGGCGGTGACCCCACGGCAGCACCGGACGAGGTCTACGCCTCGTGGGAGAAGGCGCTCCAGCCCGACGCCGTCCGCGGCCTCATCGTCGGCCGGGCGCTGCTCTACCCGCCCGACTCCGACGTCGCCGCAGCCGTCGACACCGCCTGCGCCCTGGTGCACGGATGACCCTCACGACCTCGCCGACCTCCGGCTGGGTGCTCCCGTTGGGGGCAGCCAGTCAGGACGAGTACGACCTCGTCGTCGACGACCGCGTCGACGGCTGGCAGTACACGGGTTTGCGAGTGCTCTCACTTCACGCCGGCCAGAGCGTGCAGCTCGACGCAGGGGAGTGGGAGCTCGTCGTGGTGCCACTCTCGGGCGGCCTCCGCGTGGACGTTCAAGACGCCGCCGGCAACCCGCATACCGCTGACCTGACCGGTCGCCGGAACGTCTTCGCCGGACCGACAGACGTCGCGTACGTCCCTGCCGCCTCGACGCTGCGGCTCATGGCTGCCGAGGCAGTGGGGCCCACCCGGGTCGCGATCTGCGCGGCGAAGGTGCCCCCCGGCGGCGAAGGGCAGCAATTCGCCCACCTACCCGCGACCGACGTGCCTGTCGAGCTTCGCGGCGCCGGGATGTGCTCGCGCGAAGTCCGCAATTTCGCGACCCCCGGCGTCCTGGACGCCGCGCGGATCATCGCGTGCGAGGTCATCACGCCCGCCGGCAACTGGAGCTCCTACCCCCCGCACAAGCACGACGAGGAACGTCCCGGCCTCGAGACCGAGCTCGAGGAGATCTACTACTTCGAGACCCAGGTCGAGGGCGCCCACACCGGCCGCGCGGTACCGGCCGGCGCTGACCCCGTCGGCTACCAGCGGGTGTACGGCACCGACGCGCGTCCCATCGACGTGATGGCCGAGGTGCGCACCGGCGATGTCGTCCTGGTGCCACACGGCTGGCACGGCCCCGCGATGGCCGCGCCCGGCTACGACCTCTACTACCTCAACGTGATGGCCGGCCCCGGCGAGTCCCGGGCCTGGCTGATCTGCGACGACCCGCAGCACGGCTGGATCCGAGAGTCCTGGACCGGCCAGCCCGTCGACCCGCGCCTGCCCTTCGGAGGAGCACGATGAACGACCGCCAACCCGACACCATCCGGCTCACCGTCGCCCAGGCCACGGTCGAGTTCCTCGCCCACCAGTGGAGCGAACGCGACGGAGTACGGCAGAAGCTCTTCGCCGGATGCTTCGGCATCTTCGGGCACGGAAACGTCGCCGGCCTTGGACAAGCCCTGCTGCAGCAGGAGACCGCAGCACTCGCCGCAGGCACCGAACCCGGTCTGCCGTACGTGCTGGCCCGCAACGAGCAGGCCATGGTCCACACCGCCGTCGGTTACGCCAAGCAGAAGGACCGCCTGCAGACCTGGGCGTGCACCGCCTCCGTCGGCCCCGGCTCCACCAACATGCTCACCGGCGCCGCGCTGGCGACCATCAACCGTCTCCCGGTCCTCCTGCTGCCCTCCGGCACCTTCGCCACCCGCCGGTCCGCCCCAGTCCTGCAGGAACTGGAGGCCCCCTACGGCGGCGACGTCACGGTCAACGACGCGTTCCGCCCGGTCTCCCGGTTCTTCGACCGCGTCACCCGCGCCGAACAGCTTCCCTCAGCACTGCTGTCGGCGATGCGTGTCCTCACCGACCCAGTGGAGACCGGCGCCGTCACGCTCGCCCTGCCCCAGGACGTGCAGGCCGAAGCCCACGACTGGCCGGTCGAGCTCTTCGACGACCGCGTCTGGCACGTGGCCCGCCCCCCGGCCGAGCGCTCTCGCATCGCAGCGGCAGCCGAGCTCATCCGCTCCGCCCAGCGACCGGTGATCGTCGCCGGCGGGGGCGTCCACTACTCCGGCGCCGAGGACGCGCTCGCCGCGTTCTGTGCCGCCACGGGCATCCCGGTCGGCGAGACCCAGGCCGGCAAGGGCTCCTTGCTGCACGAGAACCCGCAGCTGCTCGGCGCCGTCGGGTCCACCGGCACGACCGCCGCGAACGCGGTCGCACGCACCGCTGACGTCGTCATCGGGATCGGCACCCGCTGGAGTGACTTCACCACCGCCTCCCGCACCGCCTTCCAGGCCCCCGGCACCGAGCCCGTCCGGTTCATCAACATCAACGTCGCGAGCTACGACGCCGGCAAGCACTCCGGACTGTCCCTGGTCGCCGACGCCCGCGAGGCCCTGACCGACCTCACCGCCGCGCTGGAGGGCTGGTCGGTCTCGCAGGGGTACCGCGACGAGCAGGCGTCGTTGTGGAAGGAGTGGGACCGGAAGGTCGAGCAGGCCTACAACCCGCCGCCCGACGTCACCGACGCGCTGGCACCGGGCCTGCTGACCCAGGGCACCGTGCTCGGCCTCGTCAACGAGCTCACAGACCCACGCGATGTCGTGCTCTGCGCCGCCGGCTCCATGCCGGGAGACCTGCACAAGCTCTGGCGCGTTCGGGACCGCCGCAGCTACCACGTCGAGTACGGCTTCTCCTGCATGGGCTACGAGGTACCCGCCTCCCTCGGCATCCGGCTGGCGGACGAGTCCCGCGACGTGTTCGCCATGGTCGGCGACGGCGGATACCTGATGATGCCGACCGAGCTGGTCACCGCCGTCCAAGAGCGCATCAAGGTCATTGTCGTCCTCGTTCAGAACCACGGCTTCCACTCCATCGGCTCGCTGTCGGAGTCGCTGGGATCGCAGCGCTTCGGCACCCAGTACCGCTACCGCGGCGAGCAGTCCGGACGCCTAGACGGAGGCAACCTGCCGGTCGACCTGGCCGCGAACGCCCGCAGCCTCGGCGTCTACGTGATCGAGGTGCACAACCGCCATGAGCTCGAACAGGCCATCAAGACCGCCAAGGCCGCGCCCGGCGACGGCGGCCCGATCCTCATCCACGTCGAGACGGACCCGCTGGTCCACGCCCCCGACAGCGAATCGTGGTGGGACGTCCCGGTCAGCGAGGTCTCCGAGCTCGACTCCACCCAGGCCGCGTACACCGCGTACCTCGAGCACCGCCAGCGCCAGCGTCCACTTCTCACGCCCGTCACTCCCGCGAGCGCCGAGGAGCAGTCATGACCAGGCCCGTGCACATCGGCAGCGCCCCCGACAGCTGGGGCGTCTGGTACCCCGAGGACGCGCAGCAGGTGCCCTGGAAGCGGTTCCTCGACGAGGTTGCGGCGGCCGGCTATCGCCGGATCGAGCTCGGCCCCTACGGCTACCTGCCCACCGACCCGCAGCAGCTGGCCGACGAACTCGCGCAGCGTGACCTCACCCTGACCGCCGGGACGATCTTCGAGCACCTGCACCGCGCCGACTCCTGGCAGTCCACCTGGACGGACGTCAGCGCCGCCGCAGGACTCGCAGCCGCGATGGGCGCCCGGCACCTGGTCGTCATCCCCGACTTCTGGCGCGACCCCTCCACTGGGAAGGTCTTAGAAGACTCCCGGCTGACCGACGAGGAGTGGCCGCGCTACGCCACCCAGGTGAATCGCCTCGCCAAGGCTGTGCACGATGAGTTCGGCCTGCAAGTCCAGTTCCACCCACACGCCGACACCCACGTCGACACCCAAGACACCGTCGAACGGCTCCTCGCCGAGACCGACCCCGACCTGGTCAGCCTCTGCCTGGACACCGGACACATCACCTACTGCAACGGCGACAACCTCGAGCTGATCCGCAAGTACCCAGACCGCATCGGCTACGTCCACCTCAAGCAGGTCGACCCCGCCGTCCGCGACAAGGTCCTCGCCGAAGGAATCGGCATGGGCGAGGCCGTCAAGCTCGGCATCATGTGCGAGCCGCCGCTCGGGGTACCCGAGATGGCGCCAATCCTCGAAGCCCTCGCCGCCCTCGACCACGTCGAGCTGTTCGCCATCGTCGAGCAGGACATGTACCCCTGCCTGCCTGACGCCCCGCTCCCCATCGCCACCCGCACCCTCGACTACCTGCGGTCCTGCGGACCGCTGGCCTGACCCCGCACACACCAGGAGAAGAACCGTGACCGCCACCCGTATCACCCACCTCATCGACGGCAAGCCCTGGGAGGGCACCGCAGCCCGCACCAGCCCCGTCTTCAACCCCGCCACCGGCGTGCAGACCGGAGAGCTCGACCTCGCCTCAGCCGACCTCGTCGGCGAAGTCGTTACCCACGCCAAGCAGGCCTGGGCTGACTCGTGGGGCAACCTGTCACTGGCTCGCCGCAGCCAGGTGCTGTTCAAGTTCCGCGAACTGCTTAACCGGGACAAGCGCAAGATCGCGGCCCTCATCACCGCCGAGCACGGCAAGGTCCTCGACGACGCGCTCGGCGAGGTTACCCGCGGTATGGAGGTCGCCGAGTTCGCCTGCGGCATCCCGCACTTGCTCAAGGGCGGCCACACCGAGAACGCCTCGACCGCCGTCGACGTCTACTCCGTGCGGCAGAGCCTCGGGGTCGTGGCGGTCATCTCCCCATTCAACTTCCCGGCCATGGTGCCGCTGTGGTTCGTCCCCGTCGCCCTGGCGTGCGGCAACTCCGTCATCATCAAGCCGTCGGAAAAGGACCCGTCCGCCACCGTCGCCATCGCGGCCCTGTGGACCGAGGCCGGGCTCCCCGACGGTGTCCTGAACGTCGTCCACGGTGACAAAGAGGCCGTCGACGCTCTCCTGGTCCACCCCGACGTCAAGGCCGTCTCCTTCGTCGGCTCCACCCCGATCGCCCGGTACGTCTACGAGACGGGCACCACCCACGGCAAGCGCGTCCAGGCGCTCGGCGGCGCTAAGAACCACATGCTCGTGCTGCCAGACGCCGACCTCGACCTCGCCGCGGACGCTGCCGTCAACGCCGGCTTCGGCTCGGCCGGCGAGCGCTGCATGGCCATCTCCGCGCTCGTCGTCGTCGAACCCATCGCTGACGAGCTCGTCGCCAAGATCCACGACCGCATCGGCAAGCTCCGCACCGGTGACGGCACTCGCGGCTGCGACATGGGCCCCGTCGTCACCTCCCAGTCCCGCGACCGCATCGTCGGCTTCATCGCCGAAGGAGAGGAGCAGGGTGCCAAGCTCGTGGCCGACGGACGCAACGGCGAGTACGACGCCGACGGCGGCGCCGAGGGCGAGTCCGGCTTCTTCGTCGCCCCTACCCTTTTCGACCACGTCACCACCGACATGTCGATCTACACCGAGGAGATCTTCGGGCCCGTCCTGTCCGTCCTCCGGGTCGACTCCTACGAAGACGGCCTCGCGATGATCAACGCCAACCCCTACGGCAACGGCACCGCCATCTTCACCAATGACGGCGGCGCCGCCCGCAAGTTCCAGAACGAGGTCGAGGTCGGGATGGTCGGCATCAACGTCCCAGTTCCCGTCCCCGTCGCCTACTACTCCTTCGGAGGCTGGAAGAACAGCCTCTTCGGCGACACGCACGCGCACGGCGCCGAAGGCGTGCACTTCTTCACCCGAGGCAAGGTTGTCACCCAGCGCTGGCTCGACCCCAGCCACGGTGGTTTGAATCTGGGATTCCCCCAGAACGACTGATGTGCTGCGGCGACTCCGCCGGACTCGCCTGCAAGGGTCGAGTTCGGCGGGATCGTAGTCACACCGACATTGGGCTAGATCGATCCAATTCGTCGGCGAAACTGGACTCCTTGCCCGGGAACAGGAGACCCCCATCCGTTTGATCGACGAGCTCAACGAACTGCACAACCGCTACCTACGCGAGATCGACATCGCGGTCGGGTGCAACGACTTCGCCAGGCCCGGCGCCTGTCTGAGGCGTACGAGAACGACGCCATCCAGCTGATGGCTGTGCGGGAGAACCTGACCCATCTGCTGCCGATCCGTCGCGGAACGCCGGCGCCCAGCGAGCTCGTTGGACTCGATCTTGCTGACATCACCGTCGACCAGAATGGCCTGCTCATCGCCATCCGGCGCGCCAAGACCGACCAGGAGGGCATGCCGTCTCGTCGGCGTTGCCGCCGGACTGCACTCCGCGACCGATCCGATCCGCGCCCTTAGCGCCGGGCTCGACGGCGACGACGATGCCGCGCTCGACACGCCGCGCCTCATCCTCCCCGTCCGGCTCCCGCTTCGGGGCCACTAGGACGGCGTGCCTGGCGATGACAGCGCCGACACCTGTGACGCCCAGTCGTCCGCGGAGTTGGCGGAAGGCGTTGGGTCGGCGCGGTCCCGTGGAGCGTGCGGGGCTCACGGCCCCCGTCAGTTGCCCGGGGCTACGCTGTGGCGAGATCAGGCGGCGCCAAGCATGGCGCGGGCAGACCTGATGCCCTCCTCCAGTACGGCGTCGGACAGCTTTCGGTCGGACAGGGCACGGGCGAGCTGCATCGTGCCGACCATCATCGCGTAGAGAGCGAGGGCGGTTCCGCGTGCTGACTCGGGGTCCTCTGGCCGCAGCCGGACGCAGATCTCGTCCAGGATCGCCTTGGCGCCCTTCGTGTAGGCACGCTTCGTGTCCTTGTCGCATCGCCCGATCTCGCCGAGCAGCGCCGCTGAGGGACATCCTGCCTCGCGGTGCTCGCGGTGCTCGCGCGAGAGATACCAGCTGATGAACGCATCGAGTCCTGGTAGTCCGGAGGGCAGCTCGGCAAAATCGCTGGCCTGGCGACCGACCTCGTCGCCGACGACGGTCGCAACGAGGTCGTCCTTGGACTCGAAGTGGGCGTAGAAGGCTCCGTTGGTCAGGCCTGCGTCAGCCATCAAGGTCGCGATGCCGGAGCCGTCGATGCCGTCCTGCTTGAAGCGACGGCCGGCGGTCTCGATGATCCGCCTTCGCGTCGCTTCCTTGTGCTCCTTGTTGTAGCGCGCCAACGACTCGCTCCTGTTCGTCTCTACGGTCGCCGGAGGGCCGCCCGGACAGGCGCCCATCCCATTGTAGGGCGGTCGACATCTATACAGCGAGGGTGGAGGCGTCCACCGGTGCACAGTCGGTCACTGCCTCCCGGCCGTCAGCCTGATTCATACGTCCGCAATAGCGAAGCAATGGCCTGCTAGCCGCCACCACTCGGGATTGCGAGGGGCGCGCGCCTGCTCACTCCTCGTAGTGCGGAAGGATCTTGCCGTCCTTGACGAAGGCCAGCGCCGCGGAGATGTCGTAGGCATGGATCGCTGAGGCAACCGGTGCGAGCGCCTGCGACACCTCCCGGACCTCAGGTCCCTGGAAGAACGCTTCCCGCGCGGTGGCGTCAGCGAACCCCAGGATCACCGAAGCGTGGAAACGCTGGTCGGGCGGGTTGTCATGAGCGACTTTCGGCGTGTCCCAGGTCTTCTTGTTCCACGGGAGGAAGGTCTGCGTGCGCAGCTCCTTCAGCACGCCGGTGCCGACGAGAGTGGGTGCCAACCCGTTGTTCAAGACCTTGCGCAAGTCCCGGCCGCTCACGCCCTCCCTGCGCCGCAGGTAGACGGCGGCTCGGGCGCCCACCGGGTCACCCGGACTGGCCACGTTGTACCAGCGCGAGGTGCCGGGCAGCCCGGCGTACAGCAAGGTACGCCGGAACACGTTGATCTCGTCCTTGTACGCCAGCTTCGTCTGGGCGCGGCCCTTGAGCGGCGCCAGAGCCGACTGGAAGGTGACCTCTGCGACCCCGTCGGCCCTCCGGTCGTCCGGAATGTGCGTCTGGATGCCCTCGAACGCCGGCCAGAGACCCGGGTTGACCTCCGCGAAGTGGATCTGGCGGTACTCCTGCAGACCCGGAGTCGCGGAGATGATCCCCGAGTGCGGACCCTTCCAGTGGTCCATGCCCTTCTGGCGGGGCTGGTCGGTGCGCATCCACAGCAGGATGGAGGACGTGAAGTGCTTCTCCACGCCCACCTGCGGCTTCGACGACGTGGTGCTCATGTCTCTGCTTCTCTCTTCCGGTGGGACGGGCGCTGGTCAGTCGCTGAGGAACTCGGCCGCGACGGGGGCGAACTTGTCGTGGTACTGGAAGATGCCGCCGTGGCCGGAGTCGGGGTAGATGATCAGCTCGCTGCCCTTGATGCGGCGGTGGAGGTCCTCGGAGAGGACCGAGGGGACCATGCGGTCGTTGTCGCCGTTGGCGATCAGGGTCGGTTGGGTGAACGTCGAGAGGTCCGACGGGGCGGAACGGCCGTACCTGGCGATCGCCTTGAGCTGGGTCCGGAACGCCTTGAGGCTGACTGGCTGGTCACGGTCGGCGGTGCGCTCCTCGAGTCGCTTGACGAACGCCTTCGCGGCGGGCTTGCCGGTGGCGTTGCGGTTGAAGAACAGGAACTCCTTCACGTCCGACCGGGTCAGGGTCGCGCGCAGGATGTCCCAGTACGTCACGCCGACGACCTTGGGGATGTCCTTGCCGCCGCGCGGCCCGGTCCCGGTCAGCACGAGCCTGCGGACCAGATCGGGGTGCTTGGCGATCAGGTCCTGGGCGATCATGCCGCCCATCGAGAAGGTGAAGGCGTCGATCTTGTCGAACCCGAGGGCGGTGATGAACTCGTAGGCATGATCGGCCGCCGCCTCGATGGTGTCGGGGACCGTTCCGGTCGAGGCGCCGACGCCGCGTTGGTCGAAGGTGATGACGTGGCGGGTCTTGGCGATGGCGTCGACGATGCGGGGGTCCCAGTTGTCGAGGTTGGCGGCGAGGTGGACGAAGAAGACGACCGGGATGTCGCCCTTCGGGCCGAGCTCACGGTAGGCGTAGGTAGTGCCGGCGGTGGTGACGGTGCGGGCCGGCGCCTCTACGTATGACGTGACGACGGGTTCGTTGCTGGTGGCGCTCATGATGGATCTCCTTGTGGATGTGGTGTTTTGATGGTGGGTTTTGTCAAACCGCTTCGGGAAGGAATGCCGCGTAGCGCTCGGCCACCGGCTGCTGGAGTCCGCTCCGCACGCTGCGGGTCAGGTCGTCGGCCATGACCTCCAGGGCGCCGGCCTCGATGCCGTCGAGCACCTGGCGGACGACGTCTGCCGGCGCGATCTTCGGCGCGTCGACGCTTGAGGTCATGTCGGTGTCGACGTAACCCATGTAGACGCCGACGACCTGGACGCCCCGGGGACCGAGCTCGAGGCGCATGGAGTCGGTCGCACTCCACAGGGCAGCCTTGGACACGCTGTAGCTGCCACCCAGCGCCAGCCAGGAGAGGACTGAGGCCACGTTGACCACCACGCCGGAGCGGTCGGCCACCTGGTCCGCGAAGGCCGAGGTCACCGCCAGCGGCCCGAAGAGGTTCACCTCCAGCTCACGCCGGAGTTGCACGGTGTCGTCGTCGAGAACACGCGCCGCGACGGAGATCCCGGCGTTGTTGACGACGACGCTGACGTCGTCGGCGACCTCGGCCGCCCGGGCCACTGAGTCGGGGTCGGTGACGTCGAGCTGGAGCGGTACGACGCGGGGATCGTTGATGTCGATCGTCTCGGGGTTGCGTGCTCCGGCGTACACCTTCGTGGCGCCACGCTCGAGAAGCTGGTTGACGAACTCGCGCCCGAGTCCACGGTTGGCACCGGTCACGAGGGCGGTCTGGGCGACTAGCTGGGTCATCGTTGTTCTCCTGTTGGCTGGTGGGGTGAGTCGGCGACCTGCTCGGCGCCGAGGAAGGTGAGGGCCTGCTCCAGGCCGTGGGCGAGCGCCTCGTCGGAGAGGTCGGGATCGGTGACGGCGCGGGAGAGCTGGAGCGTCCCGATGATCATCGTGAAGAGGATGAGCGCTCTGCCGTGTGCTGACTCCGGGTCGTCGGGGGAGAGGCGGGTCGCGATCTCGTCGACCAAGGTCTTCGTGCCCGCGGTGTAGGCGTTCTTGGTCACCTCAGCCGACCGCCCGATCTCGTCGAGCAGTGCGGCAGAGGGGCAGCCATCCTCCCGGTGATCGCGGTGCTCCGCCGACAAGTAGCCGCGAACCAGCTGCTCGACCCCGGCGACGCCGGGCGCAAGACCGTCGAGGGTTGCGGACTGCAGTCGCAGCTCCTCCTGCACGACGCTCGCGACGAGGTCCTCCTTCGACGCGAAATGGGCGTAGAACGCGCCGTTGGTCAGACCGGCGTCGGCCATCAGCGCGGCAATGCCGGAGCCGTCGATGCCGTCGCGCTTGAGCCGGCGGCCCGCGCTCTCGATGATTCGCCGGCGGGTCTCTTCCTTGTGCTCGTTGCCGTACCGCGTCATGTGTTCCTCCACGTTTCTGGATCGGGTCTCGTGCCCTCGAGCCACCATATCCTATGGGCTGACGAACGTAATATTATGAGGGACAGACAATGATTTCAAGGTGTTCACCGTGCATCAGCAACAAACCAAGTCGCACTCGTGACAGGCGCTTCATCGGGCATCGGTCGGGAAACAGCGCTTCGCCTCGTGGACGGGTTCCAGGTTCGTCCGCAAGGAAGGGCATTTCCTCGTGCTACTTGCGCAAGAATAGCATTACGAGCATACTAGTATGAACGTATTGCAACCCGTGACCCAGGAGCCTCGATGTCCGCACTCACCGACCCGCTGGAACTTCCCTGCGGCGTCCGCCTGCCCAACCGAATCGCGAAGGCAGCACTCAGCGAGGCGTTGGGTGACGCCGACAACTCACCCGACGAGCGGATCGTCACGCTCTATCGCCGGTGGGCACAGGGCGGCTACGGCCTGCTCATCACCGGAAACATCATGGTCGACCGCGACCACCTGGGAGAGCCCGGCAACATCGTCATCGAGGACGACCGAGCACTCGCCCAGCTCACCGAATGGACCAAGGCAGCGCACGACGGTGGTGCGGCGATCTTCGCCCAACTCAACCATCCGGGACGACAGTCCAACCTGCTGGCCCTCGGGCACACGCCGGTCGCCCCCAGCCCGGTGCCCCTCGCCATGCCGGGCGCCGCGACGCCGCGCGAGCTGACCTCCACTGAGATCGAGGACATCATCGACAGGTTCGCGACCGCGGCCGCGGTCTGCGAAGAGGCCGGGTTCGACGGCGTCGAGCTGCACGCGGCCCACGGCTACCTGGTCACCCAGTTCCTCTCGCCGCTGACAAACCTGCGCACCGACGAATGGGGCGGCACCCCCGAACGACGGATGCGGTTCCTGATCGAGGTCGTGCGACGGGTCCGGAAGCGGGTGAGCCCGGGCTTCGCCGTCGCCGTCAAGCTGAACTCGGCCGACTTCCAGCGCGGCGGCTTCACCGAGGCCGACTCACGAGCCGTGGTCGCCGCACTGGCCGGCGAGGCCATAGACCTGATCGAGGTCTCCGGCGGCAACTACGAGTCCCCGGCGATGGGCGGGTCCGCAGCGCCGGCCACCCGGGCACGGGAGGCCTACTTCCTGGACTACGCGCGGTCCGTTCGTCACGAGGCGGGCTCCGTGTCGATCGCGGTGACCGGTGGGTTCCGTAACCGAACGGCGATGGACGACGCGCTCAGGGCGGGCGACTGCGACCTGGTGGGCATCGCCCGACCGACGGTCACCGCCACGGACGCTGCGGCCAGCCTCCTCGACGGACGCACCACGACGCTGACGACACACGAGATCCAGGCCGGTATGCGCCGGTTCCTCGGCCGCCTCACCGATGTCAAGGCCCTCGACGGGTTCTTGAACCTCAGCTGGAACGTCGACCAGCTGCACCGACTCGCAGGCGGCCTCGAGCCGGACCTCAACCGAGGCCCACTCGTCACCGCCCTGGCGATGGTGCGTCGCAACGGCCGGGTGACCTTCCGACCGAAGCGGGGCCTCGCATGACCCGCGCGTCGTACGACCTCACCGACAAGGTCGTGCTGATCACCGGCGGCAATGGCGGCATCGGAGGAGCGACCGCGCGCGAACTGCTACGCCGCGACGCGCGCCTGGTGATCGCCGACATCGACGCCTCGACGCCCGAGCGCTCGGCTGCCCTCGGCGTCGACCGGGTGCTGGGCTGCGTCGCCGACGTCCGGGACCGGGCCTCGCTGGACGAGGTCGTGGCACAGGCGGTCGACCGCTTCGGCCGCCTCGATGTCGTGATGGCCAACGCCGGCCTGTTGGCCAAGGCGGCGACCTTGCAACACCCCGATCGCCGATGTCGAGGCAACGCTGG
>CAVXXY010000005.1:0-61907 GCA_963765905.1 uncultured Actinomycetota bacterium | reverse complement strand
CACTGATCGGCATGATCTTCGAGTCCACTCGGCTATGTCTGGCTACCGCTCGTCGCCGTCGTTGCCTTTGCTTGGGCAGCCCGGATAGCTGCAGCCAAGGCTCAGAGCCCGGTCGTGACAGGATTGATCGCAGCACTCGGCGCTTACCTCTTGGTGGTTCCTCTCGTCATGATGGCGGCCGGCTCGCTCGATCCGTCGCAAGCGCTCTTGACGTCGTTGACCGCAGTCCTCGTCGGCAGTCTGACCGGCGCCGTCCTGAAATGCAGGCGGGCAGGCTGATGCGCGATTTCGGTGAGTCCCTCGACGGGTCCTGGTACCCAGTGGGCGCAAGCACCGACATCGGGCCCGTTCCGCGGGCTTGCACGGTGGACGACCAGTCGGTCCATGTCTGGCGCACCACCACGGGTGAGATCGTCGCCCTGGCAGAGCGGCCGTCCTCAGCCTTCACCCGCCAGCAGTGGCCCAAGACGTTCCTCGCCCAGGAGTTCGCCTCCACCGTGTATCTACAGCTCCCGCCAGCTCGATGAACGCACACGCAAGCGGATGTGGTTCCCCCCGAATCGTGGAGGGCTTCCCTATGCGGCTTCCCGATCGGGGACCGCGGTGTTCTCGTAGTTGACCGGGCTCATCATGCCCGCCGAGCTGTGCCGGCGCTCGTGGTAGTAGGACCCGTAGCACCAGTCCAGCACAACGGCCTGGGCCTGGCGGGTGTTGGAGAACTCGTGGCGTGAGAGGACTTCCCACTCCAACGAGCTGAAGAACGCCTCAGCTGCGGCGTTGTCGAAGCACGATCCGACCCGGCCCATCGACTGCCGGACCCCGAGCTGGCGACACAGCTTGGTGAACGCGTTCGCCGTGTAGGTCGACCCTCTGTCGGTGTGGAAGACGACCCGCTTCGCTTCGTCCTCGCGCCACCCGGGCTCGTTGACGGCATCGACACCACCCCGTGCCGCGACGGCCATCTTGATCGCCGAGCAGGCCAGCTCCGCGTCCGGGTGCAGGCCAGTTGCGGCGCCGAGCAGGCGACGGGAGTAGAGGTCGATCACGGTCGCCAGGTACAGCTTCCCCCCGGCGGTGGGGATCTCGGTCATGTCACCGACCCACCTGGTGTTCTGACGCTGCGCGGTGAAGTCGCGGCGCAGCAGGTCGGGGAACTCCGGTGCGGTCTTATCCTGCTTCGTCAGACCGTTCCGGCGCTTGATCCGACGAGCCACCAGGCCCTGGCGGCGCATCGAGTCTGCGACCGTCTTCTCGCTCACGTCCCAGCCATCCTCGCGCAGGTCGGCGTGCAGCCGTGGTGAGCCATGCAGGCCGCGCTTCTTGGTGAACATCACCTTCACAGCCCGGTCGATGGTGTCGCGGCGGCGGTGGCGAGTCGTGTGCAACCCCGAGGTCGCCGACGGCCCGGTCGCCCGGCCCAGCCACTGGTAGAACCAGGCCAGGCTGACGCCGAGTAGCAGGCAGGTCACGGTGTGCGGCACTCGGTAGTTCGTCCTCTGGTCGGCGATGAAGCGTGCCACGCTCACTTCGTCGCCTCCTTGACCCACACGACCACGGATCGCTTGAGGACATCACGATCCATCCGGAGCTCGGCGACCTCGGCACGCAGCCGCTTGAGCTCCTCGATGTCGTCCTTCGACAACCCTGTGGTGCCCTCAGCAGCCTCGCGTGCCCGGTTCACGCAGTTGCCCAAGGTGCCCTCGTTCACGCCGAGGTCACGCGCGACCTGCGCGATCGGCTTCCCGGTCTCTTCGACGATCCGAACAGCTCCCTCACCGAACTCCCGGTCGTACTTCTTCCGCTTCTCTGGCATCTCGATCCTCATTGTCGATGCCTCTACGGTCCGGGGGAACCTCAGAGGCCGAAGCCGATGGGCTCTACGCCGACGGGACTCTCGAGGTCAAGGATGACCGCCATGGCGAGCTTGTAACCGGGACCTTGCTGTGTACATATCTCCCCGATGCGCCGTACGAGTTGCGTGACGAACTGCCCGATGATGAGGATGACGACTGAGAGGAGCGTCCGCCCCCCTGCCGACTCGGCATCGAACAAGGAATCCGGCCTGGGCCTCCGGCGTGCCGTGATGGCTCCGGGTTCCATAGCGGTCGGCTTGGACTGGGGGGATTCCCACGCGCTCAATCGAGGTCCTCGTCGGGCTCGTACCAGTCGATGCTGACTGCGCATTGCGGCGACGAACCAGGCTCTTCCTGCCGCGGCCACAGTGGGCGGATCTGCACGATCAAGCCCTCGGCGACCACGTTCGTCGCTCGAGGGTTGGAGGCATCGGGAGCCGTCCAGAATCGCTGTCGGACTGCATCCATGCCGCTGTCGTTGAGGAGGTCGAGCAATTCCCTCACGAAGACGCGCTGCTCACCGTTGAGACGGTAATCCCACCAGTCCATGACCGTCGAGACGGCGTCGGGATGCAGCTCATACCTGGTCAACGCGCGATCCCCTGGTGTTCGGCGTCAGCGGAGCTTGGCCAACAGATCACCAATCGGCACCGCGTGGGCAGCCGGCGCAGCCTCCTGAGGATCGTCGCGCAGCGCCTTGACGTACTCGTCGGAGCTGCGCAGCGCCATCGTGACACGCACCTGACGCGCAAACTGGAGCAAGAAGTCGACGTCCTTGGTGCTCTCGAAAACTAGGACCGTCTGCCCGACTGTGCGCAGCATCTCTTCGCGCTCTGCCTCGCTCATGCTGTCGATCATGGCGCTGAGGCGCTGCAGGGTGGCCGGACCAAGTTCGGGAAGCGGCTTCCACCTGCCATCGGACGCGCCCGCGTTCTCAGTTCGAAGGGCCCTCACTTGGGCCACGGCTTTGCGGAAGACCGTCTCCGCGGCCCCCCGCACGGGGGCCCAGAGCTCATTGACTCGGTCGCTGGTCGGCTGGCCCATCGCTCTCCCCTGTCTGCTATGGGGTCCGCCACTCACGGTACCGCCGATGTTCCCGGCATCCTCGCACGCCGCCGCCCCGGCCTCCGCGTGTTGCCTGGACTCCTACACCATCTCGGTGCCCACACCGATACTCTTCGTTGCCTTCCCAATGCGAAAGGCAGATCTGATCGAACCCCGACGCGATGGCTGCTGGGTCACGGTCATCGCCCGCTGTCGACTGCCGGCGACGGTCGTTGCCGGAACTTCTTGCGGACTAACCGCGGACCAAATGCCCTCGAGAGCGATAAAACCGCAGGTCAGAGCCCTAAAGCGGATGAGCTGGCCTGTAGGCCGGGTTCTGTCTCCGTGGGCCTTGCGGCGTCACGGTCGGCGACCATCCATCTAGGACGACCGTTGCCGGCCGCCTCGTGCGGTCTACCCGCGAGCTCGGGCGGGCCGCCCTCGAACGCTCGCGCGAGAACCTTGCGGCTCTCTTCTTGACCTTGCTGCAGGTGGGGTTTACCGAGCCGGTCCGGTCACCCGAACCGCTGGTGGTCTCTTACACCACCGTTTCACCCTTACCCCTGGTGCCGGAGCAGTCAGGGGCGGTCTGTTCTCTGTGGCACTGTCCCGCGGGTCGCCCCGGGTGGGTGTTGCCCACCACCTTGCCCTGCGCAGCCCGGACCTTCCTCGGGGAGTTGCCTCCACGCGGCCGCCCGGCCAGCTCATCCGCCTCCAGTCTAGGAGATCGCGAACAGCACCATGCGCGCGCGTACGTCGGCCGTGGTCAGCGTGACCTCCGTGTCCTGGCCGAGGGGGAGCTTGGCGGAGCCGGTCACCTCCGCCTCGATAGCGGGCTCGCGGACCATGACCCGGCCCTCGCGCTCGTTGCGGTCGTCGAGCGAGACCACGACGCCGTCGAACTCCTTGCCGACGTGCTCCTCGAGGACGGCCGCCTCCACGAGATCGAGGAGTGACCTCTCGTACTGGCCGGCCTTGCGGGCGGACTCACGCATCACGTCGGGAATCGTGTCGAGCCGGGACAGCACCCACTCGGGCACCGGCTCCCCAGCAGACAGAGAGAGGCAGATCTCGGTGGCGTAGCGATCGATCAGCCGGCGCAGAGGAGCAGTGACATGGGCGTAGTTCGCGGCGAGTGCGGAGTGGTAGTGCTGCTCGGGGAGCTCGCCGTCGAACCCGACGTAGCCGCTGCCGCGAAGGGTGCGGGTCGAGGCGACGAGCACCGCGGCACCGGCCGGGGTGCCGGCGTCGACCGAGCGGATGAAGTCGGGGTAGGACATTCCCTCGGGCCACGGGACGCGCAGCGCCTTCGCCGTACGCCGTAGCCGGGCGAGGTCGCGCTCGTCGGCGGGCGGGAGCGTGCGCAGCAGCCCGACCTTGCCCTCGACCATCAGGTGCGCGGCGGCCATGCCGGTCAGCAGCGAGATCTGTGCGTTCCAGAGCTCAACCGGGAGGGCGACCCGGTGGCTGAGCGACCAGTGCCCGTCCTCGTCGACGTCGATCTCCTGCGACGGGAGCGGCAGCGTGACGCCACCGCGGGCGGCCTCCCGCGCGAGCCGGAGCTCACCGACCTCCTTGAGCAGCTCGAGCATCGGGTCGACGGTGCCGTTGTCGAAGGTCTCCTGCACCGCCTCGTAGCTCAGCTTCGACCGGCTGCGGACCAGCGCGCGCTCGACGTGCACCGCGGTGCCCTCACCGGTCTCGTCGACCTCGATCGTCCAGAGCACGGCCGGCCGCACCTGGTCGGCGAGCAGCGATGCGGCGCCCTCGGAGAGCACCTTGGGATGCAGCGGGATCTTGGAGTCGGCGCCGTACAACGTCTCGCCGCGGTTCAGCGTCTCGGCGTCGACCGCGTCACCGGGCGACACGAAGGCGGAGACGTCGGCGATCGCGTAGTGCACGACGTAGCCCTTGCCGTTGCGCTCGAGGTGCAGCGCCTGGTCGAGGTCCATCGAGGTCGGCGGGTCGATCGTCACGAACGGCAGGTCGGTGCGGTCCAGGGGCGGCAGCCGAGGAGACTCGGCAGCCGAGGACGCGACGTTCTCCACCTCGGCCGGGAACGCGGGTGTGACGCCCATCTCGCGCTGGATCTCGTCGACTGCATCGCGGAGCCGCGCTCCGTCCGCCTCCCAGGCCTCCTCGGCGAGACGTACGACACGTTTGGGCAACCCGACCACTCCCCTGCTCTCCGGACACGTCACAGACGCCTGCGCCGTTCCACCTTAGAGTGACCCTCGTGCTGATCCTGCTGCCCCCGTCGGAGGGCAAGACCGAGCCGCGTCGCGGCAGGACTCTGCAGCTGGACGCCCTGAGCTTCCCGGACCTGGAGAAGCAGCGCGAGGAGATGCTCGACGCGCTCATCTCCCTCTGCACCACCGCCGGTCTGCCGTTCGAGTCCGAGGCTGCCCGTCACGTCGCCGCCCAGACGCTGGGACTCGGCAAGACGCAGGCCGAGGAGATCGACCGCAACGCGGCGCTGCGCGCGGCACGCACGACCCGCGCCGACCGCGTCTACACCGGTGTCCTCTACGAGTCGCTCGACCTGGGCTCGCTCGAGGGATCGGCGAAGCGACGGGCCACGCAGTGGTTGGCGATCACCTCATCACTGTTCGGCCTGGTGCGACCCGGCGACCCGATCCCGGCGTACCGGCTCTCGGGCAACGTCTCCCTGCCCGGCATCGGCGGCGTGGCGACGTACTGGAACCGCCACCTCGACGAGACGGTCCTCGACGCTGCGGGTCAGGGGCTCGTGGTCGACCTGCGCTCCACGACGTACGCCGGGTTCTGGCGGCCGTCGCGCGAGGCGTCGTCACGCGTGGTGACGATCCGGGTGCTCCACGAGGTCAACGGCACCCGCAAGGTCGTCTCGCACTTCAACAAGGCCACCAAGGGCCGCATCGTCCGGGCAGTGCTCGAGGACGGCCGCACCGCCACCTCACCATGGGGCTTCGCCGAGCTGCTGGCCGATCTGGGCTGGACTGTCTACGAGGGCCAGAAGCCCAACCAGCTCGACGTGGTCGTCACCGAGCTGTAACCGCCGAGCTGTAACCGCCGAGTTGTCCCGCGACTCCCGCACCTGGACGCCGAGTTGTCCAGCGACTCCCGCACGTAGAGGCCGAGTTGTCCCGCGACTCCCGGCCCTTCCGGATTCGTGAGACAACTCGCCGGAAATTCGGGGGACTCGTGGGACAACTCGGCGTCAGAAAGAGCGGTCCGACCCGAGTACGTCGCCGGGGCGGCCGTTGAAGAGCCGGAGCACGGGATGCCCGTCGGGGTACCACGCGATGACGGTGACGCTCGCCGGCGCCAGCTCGGTCTTGAAGAGCCCCTCGAGGGGCATGTCCAGTGCGAGCTTGAGCAGCAGCTTGATCGGGGTCACGTGCGACGCGGCCAGCACGGTCCTGCCGGGGTGCGCGGCGAGCAGCCGGTCGCGCGCCGCGGTCACCCGCGCGAGTACGTCGTGGATGGACTCCCCGTGTCCGCCGGCGGGCAGGTCGGCGGAGCCGAGCCACTTGTCGAAGGCGGCCTCGTCGAGCGCGCGGGCATCGGCGTAGGTCAGGCCGTCCCAGACCCCGAAGGCCGCCTCGGCGATGCCGTCCTCCACCTCGACCGGCTTGCCGAGGACACCGGCGAGGATCTCCGCCGTCTCGCGAGTACGACGCAGCGGTGACGTCACGACGGCGTCCACCTGCTCGGCGATCGGCTCGAGCCACTTGGCCGTCGCCTGCACCTGCGCTCGACCGTCGTGGTTGAGGCCGGGGTCGTCGCCGCCGAGCCCGCTGAACCTCTTGTCGCGCGTGTGGTCGGTCTCGCCGTGGCGCACCAGGATCAGCGTGGTGGGTGGCCCCTGCTCCCACGGGGGCTTGCGCCGCGTTGTCTCCTCGGCCGCCTCCACCAGCGTGTCCTCGGAGCGCGTGCCGTCGAGGGCCTCGTTCAGGATGCGGTCGGCGTGCGAGTTCTCGGCGCGTGGGATCCAGGTGAACGTCGTGCCGGGCGGGACCAGGTCGCGCGCCTCGAGAGCGAGCGTGCGCATGTCGGGGTGCTTGATCGCCCACTCGCCCGACATCTGGTTGACGACCAGCTTGGAGTCCATGCGCACCTCGAGCTCCGCGCCCTCGGCGTGCTGGTGGTAGAGCCCGAGCCCGGCGATCAGCCCGCGGTACTCGGCGACGTTGTTGGTGGCCTCGCCGATCGTGGCAGCATCCTCCGCGATCACCTCGCGGGTCTCCGCGTCGAACAGCACCGCGCCGTAGGCCGCCGGCCCGGGGTTCCCGCGCGAACCCCCGTCGGCCTCGATCTGGACCGAGCGGAAGCTCACAGGCCGGACTCCGAGGTGCGCACCAGGATGCGGCTGCACTCCTCGCAGCGCACCACCTCGTCGGACGGCTTGGCCTTGATGACGGACAGGTCGGCCGGGCTCAGCTCGAGGCCGCAGCCGCCGCAGCGACGCTGGCGCAGAGCGGCCGCGCCGACGCCGCCCTTGGAGGCGCGGAGCTTGTCGTAGAGAGCCAGGAGATCGGCCGGGATGCCTGAAGCGAGAGTGGTGCGGTCGGAGGTGACCGTGGCCGACTCGCTCTCGACGGAGGCGACCTTCTGGTCACGGGCGGTCTGCACGCCCTTGCCCTTCTCGTCGATCGTGGCCAGCTGGTCACGCAGCGAGGTCAGCTCGGCCTGTGCGGTCTCGAGCTGCTCCATCACCTCGAGCTCGATGTCCTCGAGCTCGGAGATGCGCCGGTCGAGTGAGACCAGCTCGTGGGAGAGGTGTTCGAGGTCCTTGGGGTTGGTCACCAGCCCCTGGTCCATGCGGTCCTGGTCGCGCTTGCGCCGGCCCTTGACCTGCTCGACGTCGGCGTCTGCCTTCTTCTGCTCGCGGGTCAGGTCGTCGACGGTGATGCCGAGGTCCTTGGCCGCGTTGTCGACCTCGTGGCGCCGGACGGACAGCTCCTTCAGCTCGGCGTGCTCGGGCAGGGTCGCGAGCTGGTGGCGCAGTGCGTCGAGCCTGGAGTCGAGCTCCTGCAGGTCGAGCAGCTTCAGCAGGGCGAAGGGATCGGCTTTCAGGGGAGGCTCCTAAGGGGCTTCGGGCGGGTGCGCTCTGAAGGTCCACGGGTCTGTGACCAGCGTGCTCACCCGGGAGTCCACCGTATAACCCCGCTCCTTCAGGCCAACGGCCGCTCTCTCCTGGGCCACCGGCAGCCAGGTCCACTCGGCCGCCCAGTGCGAGACGTCGACGAGCGCGGGCCCGCCCCCCTCCAGGAACTCCCCTGCGCGGTGATGGCGCAGGTCGCTGGTCAGATAGACGTCGGCGTCCGTTGCGGCCACGAGCTCGAGCAACGAGTCGCCGGCCCCGGCACCGACCGCGACTGTCTCGATCCTGCGGTCGGGGTCACCTGCGACGCGTACGCCGTGCGCGGTGCCTGGGAGCGCTTCGGCGACGTGGTCGGCGAACGCCTGCAGCGACGTCGGAGCCTCGAGCCGTCCGATCCGGCCGTGCCCGCGCGAAGCTGGAGCTGCCCCGCCCCCGAGCTCGAGCACGTCGTACGCCGGCTCCTCGTAGGGGTGGGCGGCCAGCATCGCCTCGACCACCTCGGTACGACGGGCGCGCGGGTAGACCGACTCGACCCGTGCCTCGGCCACGACCTCGACGTCCCCGATGCGCCCGATCGTGGGGTTCGCACCCGACAGCGGCCGGAACCGACCTTCGCCGGTCGTGGTGAACGTGCAGCTGTCATAGTCGCCGATCCGCCCCGCGCCTGCCGCTGTGACGGCCTGCCGGACCAGCTCCGCCTCGTCGAGCGGCACGAAGGTGACGAGCTTGTCGAGCCCCGTCTCGTCGGTCGGCAGCAGCACCCGCGGGTCGACGATCCCGACAGCCCGGGCGAGCGAGTCGTTGACGCCGTACGCCGGAGTGTCTGCGTTGGTGTGTGCGGTCAGCAGCCCGATGCCGTGCGTCACCAGCTCGTGGACGACCCTTCCCTTGGGGGTGGTGGCTGCGACCGAGCTGACCGGCGTGAGGAACAGCGGGTGGTGCACCACGAGCAGGTCGGCGCCGTACTCGACGGCCTCGGCGACCACCGCCGCGGTCGGGTCGATCGCGAAGAGCACGCGCTCCACGGCGGCGGCCGGGTCGCCGCAGACAAGGCCGACCCTGTCCCAGGCCTCTGCCCAGCGCGGGTCGTAGAGCCGGTCGAGGACGTCGAGGACGTCGCTGAGGCGGGCGCTCATGGGCGGAGCCTATCGGGCTAGAACCTGTTCTACTGATCCCGGCGGGCTTGTACGAACCTCACGTGTGCGACGCCGCGACGCGCAGCTTCTCGGCCGCATGCCCGAGCTGGGCGAGCGTTTGACCGGCGAGCTCCTCCTCGCGCTCGAGCAGGAGCGAGACCAGCGGAGTCCGGGCGAGGTCGGTCAGGCGCTGTCGCGCGACGACCGAGTCCTGGTGCTCCCCGAGCACGCTTTGCACGCGTTTGAGTGCCACGTCGACACCGTCCTGGTGGCCGCGCGCGTAACGGACCCGCTTCACCGCCTTGCGCAGGTCGTGCAGGTGCTCGTCGGACGCGCCGGTCGCCGTCTCGAGGTCGCGGACCAGGCGGCTCAGGCTTCGGTCGGTCACGCCCGAGGCATCGCCGTCATGGGCCACGAGGCCGCGCAACCGAGCCACGTCCAGGCGCGCCACCAGCGCAGCGAAGCGTGCGCCCGCCAGAGTGTCTCGGGCTCTGACGAAGGCCTCGTCCTCCTCCTCCTCGAACACCGCCAGGAGCGCCGCGGCGTCAGGATCCCCTTGCCCTGCAAGGGAGACGGCGACCCGCATGCGCTCCAGCAGCACCTGCGCATCGCGTGCCGGGCCGAGCTTCCCGGCCAACCAGGTCAGCTCGCTGCGCAACGGCACCGCGGCTTCTGCGACCAGTGCTCGGGAGTACATCGACAGGGAGCTGCGCAACCGGCGCAGCGCCACCCGTGCATCGTGCACCACGCCTTCGGGGTCGGTGCGCAGCTCGAGCAGCAACGCTTCGAGGGCAAGCACCTGATCCTCGAGAAGGCTCTCCAGCGCAGAAGCCGGAGCACCGGAGTACGCCTGGGTCTCGTCAGCCACCGTGGTGCTCCTCCGCATGGTGCCCCTCGGTGGCCATGCTCCATCGTCCGCCACGGGCATTCCTGCCACAACCCGCTTCGGTGGTGCGACGGGACGGTTTCGAACCGCCGACCGCTCGGGTGTAAACCGAGTGCTCTACCGCTGAGCTACCGTCGCATTGCAGTCGCACAGACTACGCCACGGCCAGGACCGAAACAGAATCGGATGAGGCCCTGGGGAGGTAACCGAAGCGAGAGCGATCGGGCACAAGAGTCCAGCTCTGGGGGCCCAGCCAGAAGCAGACCGCACCGCGAAACCGGTGACCACCGCTCAACCGCACGGAGGGCGGGTATGGCACACAGCGCGGTCCGAGCACGTCGCCGGACGTGCGTAGGACCGCTGGCGTCTCGGGTCACCAGCGGTCCTAGCAAGAACAATTGAACACCGTCCGTGGGCATGCTGTCCCCCAGATTCTGCATTTCGGACGATTTCTTTACTTTCAGAGTCCCTGCAGTGCCGAAACGTGCTCGGACAGGTCCCTGGCGTCGGGGATCTCGTGGTGCACGCTCCAGGCGATCGTGCCCGTCCGGTCGACGATATAGCTCGACCGGTCGGCCGCCCCCGTCTCGGGGTTGAGCACGCCGTAGGACGCCGCGACCGCACCGTGTGGCCAGTGGTCGGAGAGCAACGGGAAGTCGAAGCGCTCGGCCTCGGCGTAGGCGCGCAGCGAGAACATCGGGTCGCAGGAGACCGCCAGGACTTGGACCCGGTCGTTCTGGAACTGCTCCAGGTCGTCCCGCAGGGCTGCCAGCTCGGTGCCGCAGACGCGGCTGAACGCCCAGGGATAGAAGAGCAGGACGACAGCCTTGCTCCCCCGGTACGACGAGAGCGTGACCGTCCGGCCGTGCTGGTCCCGCAGGGAGAAGTCGGGAGCCTCGGCCCCGACGGGCAGGTGGCTCACGGGTCAGCGAGTGGCGTTCTTGGGCGCCACCAGCCGCGTCGCGGCCCAGTCCTTGCTGACCGTCAGCGTGATCGTCGTCGCCAGGCCCGCGATCTCCGCGGCCTCGGCGACGTCGGCGGCCTCGACGGAGCCGGGCCGGCCGATCTTGGGCGTGAGCAGCCAGATGAACCCTCCTCCGACCAGGTCGGTCAGCGAGTCGACCAGCCCGTCGACCAGGTCACCGTCGTCGTCACGCCACCAGAGCACCACCGCCTCCACGACGTTGCCGTAGTCGCCGTCGACCATGTCGCCATCGATCGCATCCTCGATCTGGATGCGCAGATCCTCGTCGGCGTCCTCGTCCCAGCCGAGCTCCTGGACGACCATCTCGGCCTTGAAGCCGAGGCGGGTGCCTGCGTCCTTGACCTCCGCGCCACCCTGGGTGGGGCTCAACTCTGGTTCCTCCGTTCGCTGGGGCCTCTCGGCGGGCCCGTCCTTGCGCGTAGTCCATCGGACATGCACACCTGGGCGCAAGCGTTTCCACACAGTTGTGCACAACATCGCCGGTGACTGGGACTACCGCTCAGTAGATTTTCTCGAGCGCTACAGCGTGCAACGATGCCAGAGTGTCAGAGACCTACGAGCGCCCGGCTGTGATCCACGAGGGCCTTCCTACGCAGCTTCCCGACATCGACCCGGACGAGACCCGTGAGTGGCTCGAGTCGCTGGACAAGCTGATCGACGACCGCGGGCGTGCCCGCGCCCGCTACGTCATGCTCAAGCTGCTCGAGCGTTCGCGCGAGAAGCAGGTCGGGGTGCCGGGGCTTCGGAGCACCGACTACATCAACACGATCCCGCCCGAGCGCGAGCCGTGGTTCCCCGGCGACGAGGAGACCGAACGGCGCATCCGTGCGTTCATCCGGTGGAACGCCGCGGTGATGGTGTCGGGTGCGAACCGCAAGGGCCTGGAGGTCGGCGGCCACATCGCGACCTACCAGTCCTCGGCCTCGCTCTACGAGGTGGGCTTCAACCACTTCTTCAAGGGCAAGGACGCCGAGGGTGGCGGCGACCAGATCTTCATCCAGGGCCACGCCTCGCCCGGCATCTACGCCCGCGCGTTCCTCGAGGGGCGGCTCAGCGACACCCAGCTGTCCCGGTTCCGCCAGGAGGTTCAGCACGGCGTGGGCCAGGGCATCTCGTCCTACCCGCACCCGCGGCTGATGCCGGACTTCTGGGAGTTCCCGACCGTGTCGATGGGCCTGACCGCCCTCAACTCGATCTACCAGGCCCGGTTCAACCGCTACCTGCACAACCGCGGGATCAAGGACACCGCCAACCAGCACGTGTGGGCGTTCCTCGGCGACGGCGAGATGGGCGAGCCCGAGTCGCTCGGCGCGATCCGGGTCGCCGCCCGCGAGGAGCTCGACAACCTCACCTTCGTGGTCAACTGCAACCTGCAGCAGCTCGACGGCCCGGTCACGGGCAACGGCAAGATCATCCAGGAGCTGGAGTCCTACTTCCGCGGCGCCGGCTGGAACGTCATCAAGGTCGTCTGGGGACGCGAGTGGGACGAGCTGCTCGCCCGCGACGTCGACGGCGTGCTGGTCAACCGCATGAACACCACGCCCGACGGCCAGTTCCAGACCTACTCGGTCGAGACCGGCGAGTACATCCGCGAGTCCTTCTTCGGAGGTGACCCGCGGCTCAAGGCCCTGGTCGCCCACATGAGCGACGAGCAGATCCGCAAGCTCCCGCGCGGTGGCCACGACTACAAGAAGGTCTACGCCGCGTTCGACGCCGCGTCCAAGCACGTCGGCCAGCCCACGGTGATCCTGGCCAAGACCATCAAGGGCTGGACCGTCGACGCTCTGGAGGGCAAGAACGCCACCCACCAGATGAAGAAGCTCACGGTCACCGACCTCAAGCGGTTCCGCGACCGGCTCTACCTGCCGATGAGCGACCGCGACATCGACGAGGCCTACGAGCGCACCGGCTCCGCGCCGTTCTTCCACCCTGGGGAGAAGGCGCCGGAGACCGAGTACATGCTCGAGCGTCGCAAGCAGCTCGGTGGCTCGCTGCCCAAGCGGGTCGTGCGAGCGAAGCCGCTGAAGCTGCCGGGCGACGAGGTCTACTCCGAGCTCAAGCAGGGGTCCAAGCAGGCGGTGGCCACCACCATGGCCGTCGTACGCCTGCTCAAGGACTGGCTGAAGGACCCGGAGATCGGCAAGCGCATCGTGCCGATCGCCCCCGACGAGTTCCGCACCTTCGGCATGGACTCGATGTTCTCCACGGCCAAGCTCTACAACCCGCACGGCCAGACCTACGAGGGCGTCGACCGCAAGGTGCTCAACGCCTACAAGGAGTCCGTGCAGGGCCAGATGCTGCACGAGGGCATCTCCGAGGCGGGGTCGATGGCATCGGCGACGGCCGCGGGCTCGGCGTACTCCACGCACGGGGAGCACATGATCCCCTTCTACATCTTCTACTCGATGTTCGGCTTCCAGCGCACCGGCGACTCAGCCTGGGCGATGGCCGACCAGCTCGCGCGCGGCTTCCTGATCGGCGCCACCGCCGGCCGCACGACACTCACGGGTGAGGGGCTGCAGCACGCCGACGGCCACTCGCCGCTGCTCGCGGCGACCAACCCGGCGGTCGTCCACTACGACCCGTCGATGGCCTACGAGATCGCGCACATCATGCAGGACGGCCTGCGCCGCATGTACGGCGACAACGCCGAGGACGTCATCTACTACCTGACCGTCTACAACGAGCCCACCGTGCAGCCCGCCGAGCCCGAGAACCTCGACGTCGAGGGTCTGCTCAAGGGCATCTACCGCGTCAGCGAGGCACCCGCCTCCGACCGCCCGCGAGTGCAGCTGCTCGCGTCCGGAGTCGGCTTCCCGTGGGTGACCGAGGCGGCGCGCCTGCTCTCCGAGGAGTGGGGCGTCGACGCCGACACCTGGTCGGTCACGTCCTGGAACGAGCTCGCCCGTGATGCAGTCCAGGCCGAGCGGCACAACCTGCTCAACCCCTCCAGCGAGCCGCGACTGCCGTTCGTCACCAGCAAGCTCCCCTCGGCCAGCGGCCCGTTCGTCGCGGTCAGTGACTACATGCGCGCGGTGCCGAACCAGATCGCCAAGTGGGTGCCCGGCGAGTTCCATGCGCTCGGCACCGACGGCTTCGGCTTCGCCGACACCCGTCCCGCCGCGCGGCGGTTCTTCCAGGTCGACGCGCAGTCGGTCGTCGTACAGGCGCTCGCGGCGCTCGCCGAGCGTGGCGACGTCAAGCCGGAGGTCGTGCAGGAGGCGTTCGACAAGTACCGCATCGACGACCCGACGGCCGTGGCCGGCGTGCTGCAGGAGGGCGGCGACGCCTGACCGACCGGGGCGCCTCTGCGCCCTGGTCAGGCAGTCACGGGCACCTTCTCCTCGGTGACCTGGGATATCGGTGCCTGAGCGCCCCGGACGAGCACCGACCGCCACCTGCTGCGGCGGTAGACCGCCGGCTCGGTGCCGCGGATGAAGTCGCCGACGATCTGCACGAACCGTTCGGGGTGATCCTTGTGCGGGAAGTGACCGGCGTCGGAGATCACCTCGACTGTCGCGGCGGGCGCGATCTCGGCGGCGATGCCGGCATGGGTAGCAGGGATCACCGCGTCGTTCTCGCCCCAGATCACGCACATCGGCATGAACTCGGTGAGGTAGGCACGGTCACGCAGTGTGACGATCTGGCCCCGAAGGTCGACCACTCCGCGCACCACGTGCCGGATCGCACGTCGGGCTGCCGGGTCGCGCCAGGACTCCACGACGTCGGCGATCTCCGCGAAGTCACGAGTCACCTGCACCCCGCTGGTCGACAGCGAGCGCAGCACCGACTTGGTCACGTGACGTATGCCGGGCAGGGTCATCAGACCCACGAACTGGTGGAACCCCGGCAGGGTGACCGCGCGGATCAGCGATGTCACCTCTGCGCCGAGGCCACCGGTGCCGACCAGAACCAACCGCTCGGTGCGCTCGGGGAACTGGTAGGCGAACTGCATCGCGACACCGCCGCCGAAGCTGTGACCCACCACCGTCACCTTGTCGATGCTCAGGATCGTGAGCAGGTCACGCATGCCGTTCGCGTAGCCGCCGGGGCTGTAGTCGGCACGGGGCTTGTCCGACATCCCGTGGCCCAGGAAGTCGGGCGCTACCACCGTGTAGTCCTTAGCGAGCGCGTCCATCACCGGCAGCCACGTCGAGCTGTCGCAGCCCAGACCGTGCAGAAGCAGGAGAGCCGGCCCCGAACCCGCCCTGCGGTAGGCGCGGCGATAGCCGTGCACGGTCACAGACCGGACCTCTGTCGACTCCGCCATGCCGTGAAACTACTCCTACAACGATGGGCGAAACCCAGCGAAACCACGTGTTTACATGGAGTTGACATGGCTCGCCTCTAGGCTGGGTAGATGGCCCCGACCGACAAGCGCGCGCGGGGCCGGCTGGCCACCCAGATCACCAAGGCAGCCGGCCGGCTGACGACGGCGGCCACGGGGCGCATGGACGAAGAGTTCCCCTGGTTCCGGGACCTCTCGGCAGAGTCGCGCTCGTTCGTCGGCCTCATCGTGCAGCGCGGCATCGCGTCGTTCGCGGACTGGCTGCGCGACCCCGAGCCTGGCCTGCTGCGCAACATCGGGCCGTTCGAGGTGGCTCCACGGGACATGGCCGGTGTTGTGAACCTCCACCAAACGGTCGCACTCGTGAAGCTGACGATCGCGGTGGTCGAGGAACGCATCTCGGACGTCGTGGCCCCCTCCGATGCGGCGCTCATGCACGAGTCCCTTCTGCAGTACGGCCGCGAGGTCGCCTTCGCCACGGCCGAGGTCTACGCGCGGGCGGCGGAGATGCGTGGTGCCTGGGACGCCAGGCTCGAGGCGCTGCTCGTGGACTCGGTGATGCGCGCCGAGGCCGACGAGACCGTGCGCACGCGCGCAAGTGCCCTCGGCTGGGAGTCCAGGGGTGACGTCGTCGTGGTGCTCGGAAGGCTTCCCAGCACGGCGACGACCGGCCACGCGCAGGAGTCCGTGATCGACGACGTGCACCGCTCCGCGGCTGACGCAGGGCTCGATGCGCTGGTCGCCGTGCAGGGAGACCGCGTGGTGGCCGTGCTGGGCGGAGTGTCAGATCCGGACAAAGCGGGAGCGGCGATTGCGCGGCATTTCGGCGACGGCCCGGTCGTCGTCGGTCCGCTGGTCAACGACCTGCTCCTGGCGCACGTGTCCGCCCGCGCGGCCGTCGCGGGACTACGCGCCGCACCCGGGTGGCCGGAGGCTCCCCGGCCGGTCACCAGTGACGACCTGCTGCCGGAGCGGGCGCTCGCCGGTGACGGCCGCGCCCGCCAGCAGCTGGTCGAGGAGGTCTTCACGCCGCTGGTCGATGCAGGCATCCTCGAGACGGTCGCGACCTTCCTCGCGAACGGAAGCTCGATCGAGGCGACGGCGCGTGCGATGTTCGTGCACCCGAACACGATCCGCTACCGGCTGCGTCGCGCGGGCGAAGTCACCGGGCTCTCCCCGAACGACGCGCGGCACTCCTACACCTA
Source organism: uncultured Actinomycetota bacterium (assembly GCA_963765905.1). Taxonomy (GTDB): domain Bacteria; phylum Actinomycetota; class Actinomycetes; order Propionibacteriales; family Nocardioidaceae; genus SSC3. The sequence continues at coordinate 45,424 of CAVXXY010000005.1, read as the reverse complement.
TCGCGTTGCCCTGACGTTGGGCAGACTTCGGGCGCCCGTAACACCCCCGCAACAACCTTTGTAGGAAACCTACAAGACTCGACCGGCAAAGTTCGTCGGCGTCGAAGGCGAGACTTGGCCCCTCGTCGCGGGAGAGTGAAGACGTGCTCATCATCGTCGCCCCCGGACAAGGCGCCCAGACCCCCGGCTTCCTCACGCCCTGGCTCGAGGACCCGGCCTTTGCGAGCCGGATGGAGTGGATGTCGACCGTCGCCGGCATCGACCTGGTCCACTACGGCACCGAGGCCGACGCCGAGACCATCCGTGACACCGCGATCGCCCAGCCCCTGCTGGTCGCCACCGGTGGCGTCGCCGCGCTCGCTCTCTTCCCCCATCCGGCCGACGCGTTCGGGCGGATCGGCGCCGTGGCCGGCCACAGCGTCGGAGAGATCACCGCTGCGGTGGGCGCCCGCGCCATCACCGGCGAGCAGGGGATGGTCCTGGTCCGCGAGCGCGGCAAGGCCATGGCCGCCGCCTCCGCGGTCACCCCCACCGGCATGACAGCGGTGCTGGGTGGCGACCGCGAGCAGGTCCTGGCCCGCCTCGCTGAGCTCGGCCTGACCGCGGCCAACGAGAACGGCCCGGGTCAGATCGTGGCCGCCGGCACTCTCGACCAGCTCGCGCAGCTGGCCGAGAATCCCCCGGAGAAGGCCCGCCTCGCGCCGCTGTCGGTCGCCGGCGCGTTCCACACCGAGCACATGGCCCCGGCCGTCGACGTGCTCGGCCGGCTGTCCCGCTCGGTCTCGACCCACGACCCGCGTACGCCGGTCATCTCCAACCGTGACGGCAAGGTCATCCACGACGGCCGCGACGTGCTCGAGCGCATCGTCAACCAGGTCAGCAACCCGGTCCGCTGGGACCTCTGCATGGAGACGATGCTCGACCTCGGCGTCACCGGCATCCTCGAGATGCCGCCGGCCGGCGTCCTCACCGGCATCGCCAAGCGGGCGATGAAGGGCGTGGAGACGTTCGCGCTCAAGACCCCTGACCAGCTCGACGACGCCCGCGCGTTCATCGACAAGCACGGCGTGGTGCCCTCGCAGTTCGACACCAGCCCGACCTGGCGCATGCTCGTCTCGCCGTCCAAGGGCACCTTCAAGCAGGAGCCCGACCTTCCCGAGGGCGCCAACATCCCGGTGCAGTCCCGGATCGGCGCCGTAGCCAGCCTCCGCGACGAGACCGACGTGGTCGCGCCTCACGGTGGCACCATCGTCGAGTGGCTCGTCCAGGACGGTGACCTGGTCTCGCCCGGCCAGCCATTGGTCCGTCTTCACCCCGAGGGAGTCTCCTGATGCCCGGTCTGACCAGCACTATCGGGTCCCACGCCAGTGTGATCGGCGTCGGCGCCTACCGACCGTCGAAACTGGTGTCCAACGCCGAGGTCATCGACGCGATCGACTCCAGTGACGAGTGGATCCAGCAGCGTTCGGGCATCAAGACCCGCCGCTTCGCCCAGCCGCACGAGACCGTGCAGATGATGTCGGTCGAGGCCTCCCGCAAGGCCATCGCACAGGCCGGCATCGAGCCCGCCCAGGTCGACGCGGTGATCGTGGCGACCGTCTCGCACCTCCTGCAGACCCCTGCCATCGCGCCCGCCATCGCCACCGAGCTCGGCGCCGACAAGCCGGCCGCCTTCGACATCTCCGCGGCCTGCGCCGGCTTCTGCCACGCCGTGGCGATGGGCAACGACATGATCCGCGTCGGCAGTGCCAAGCACGTGCTGGTCATCGGTGTCGAGCGCCTTTCGGACATCACCTCACCCACCGACCGGGGCACCGCGTTCATCTTCGCCGACGGTGCCGGTGCCTTCGTGCTCGGTCCCGCCGAAGAGCCGGGGATCAGCCCGGTCGTGTGGGGCTCCGACGGTGAGCACTTCGACTTCATCCGTCAGACCGAGGACTGGCGCGACGTGGTCGCCGCCGACAAGGCCTTCATGCCCCACCTGGTCATGGAGGGCAACCAGGTCTTCCGCTGGGCGTCGTTCGAGATGGCCAAGGTCGCCCAGGCCACGCTCGACGCGGCCGGCATCACCGTCGACGACCTCGACGTCTTCGTGCCACACCAGGCCAACAACCGCATCACCGACGCGATGGCGCGCTCGATGAAGCTCCCCGCACACGTCAAGATCGCCCGCGACATCGTCGACCAGGGCAACACGTCCGCGGCCTCCATCCCGCTCGCCCTCGACCGCATGATCGAGGAGGGTGACGCCAAGAGCGGCGACCTCGCCCTGCTGATCGCCTTCGGCGCGGGCCTGGCGTACGCCGCCCAGGTCATCCGCGTCCCGTAACACCCAGACTCCCGTCGTACGCCGGCGGGCAGCAGTAACCCTCCCAACCAACACCAGCAACAAGGAGAAGCCAGATGGCTACCAGTCTCGACATCCGCGCCGACCTGGCCGAGATCGTCAACGAGGTCGCCGGCGTGGACGCCGACGACGTGCAGCTCGAGAAGTCCTTCGTGGACGACCTGGACATCGACTCGCTGTCGATGGTCGAGATCGTCGTCGCCGCTGAGGAGAAGTTCGGGGTACGCATCCCGGACGAGGAGGTCAAGAACCTCAAGACCGTCGGCGACGCCGTCTCGTTCATCGAGAAGGCCCAGGGCTGACCCGCTCCCGGCGCCGGACCTCCGGCGCCGGGAAACCACCCCCTTTCTCCCCCAAGCACAGAGGTGAACCACATGAGCAGCACTCGAGTCGTCGTGACCGGACTCGGGGCCACGTCCCCCGTCGGCGGCGACGTCACCACGACCTGGGAGGCCCTGCTGGCCGGCCAGTCCGGGGTGCGGCCGCTCAAGCACGAATGGGCTGAGGAGCTCAGCACCCAGATCGCGGCTGAGGTGGCGGTCGAGCCGACCGATGTCCTGGACCGCGTCAAGGCCCGCCGCCTCGACCGCTCGGGCCAGTTCGCTCTGGTCGCCGCCCTCGAGGCATGGGCGGACTCCGGTCTCGACAAGGTCGAGGTAGACCCCGAGCGCCTCGCCGTTGCCATCGCGTCCGGCATCGGTGGCGTCACCACGCTGCTCAGCAACTACGACACGTTGAAGGAGAAGGGCGCCCGCCGGGTGTCCCCTCTGGCGATCCCGATGCTGATGCCCAACGGCCCGGCCGCCGCTGTCGGCCTGACCATCGGAGCCAAGGCAGGGGTCCACACGCCGGTGTCGGCCTGCGCCTCCGGCAACGAGTCCATCGCCCTCGGCATCGACATGATCCGGCTCGGCCGAGCCGATGTCGTCGTGGTCGGTGGCACCGAGGCCGCCGTACACGCTCTGCCCATGGCCGCGTTCGGCCAGATGATGGCACTGTCCAAGCGCAACGACGACCCCGAGAAGGCCTCGCGTCCCTGGGACAAGGGCCGCGACGGCTTCGTCCTCGGGGAGGGCGCTGCCGTCCTCGTGCTCGAGTCCGAGGAGCACGCCGCCAGGCGCGGTGCGCGCGTCTACGCCGAGGCTGCCGGCCACGGCATCACCGCCGACTCCCACGACATCGCCCAGCCGGACCCGTCCGGCGCCGGCGCCACCCGTGCGATGAAGAAGGCGATCGCCGACGCCGGCCTCGAGCCGACCGACATCGTGCACATCAACGCCCACGCCACCTCCACGCCGCAGGGCGACCTCGCCGAGGCGTCGGCGATCCGGCAGGCGCTGGGTGAGGAGGCCTCCAGCAAGGTGATCCTCACCGGCACCAAGTCGATGACCGGTCACCTCCTCGGTGCTGCCGGCGCCCTCGAGTCGGTGGCGACCGTGCTCGCTCTCCACCACCGCGTCATTCCTCCGACGATCAACCTCGACGACCCCGAGGACATCGGGCTCGACATCGCCACCACCAAGCGCGAGCTTCCCGAGGGGAGCCTCGCGGCCTTGAACAACTCCTTCGGCTTCGGCGGCCACAACATCGCCATCGCCTTCAAGAGCGTCTGACCGACCCTTCCAGGAGACCCGATGACGACGGCCCCTGTCGCACCCGCAACAGTTCCGGCGCAGGCCCAGGCACCGGCGGCCAAGCCGTCACGTGACCAGGACCCGCGCAACCCGAACGCGCGCCTCGCCGCGCTGTTCGACGAGGACACGCTCGAGCTCATCACCGAAGACGACGGCAGCGGCATGCTCGCCGCCGTGGGTCGCATCAACGGCACTCACACCGTCGCCTTCTGCTCCGACGCCACCGTGATGGGCGGCGCGATGGGCGAGGTCGGCTGCAAGCACGTCGTGCAGGCCTACGACCGGGCGCTGGCCGACGGTGCCCCGATCATCGGCCTCTGGCACTCCGGCGGCGCGCGGCTGGCCGAGGGCGTGCTCTCGCTGCACGCGGTGGGCCTGATCTTCCACGCGATGACGCAGGCCTCCGGCAAGGTGCCGCAGATCTCGGTCGTGCTCGGGCCGGCAGCGGGTGGCGCGGCCTACGGTCCGGCGCTGACCGACATCGTGATCCTCGGCCCCGAGGGGCGCATCTTCGTGACCGGCCCCGACGTGGTCCGCTCGGTCACCGGCGAGGACGTCGACATGCTCCGGCTCGGCGGTCCCGAACCGCACGGCCGGCGCTCTGGCGTCGTACACATCCTGACCGAGTCCGAGCGCGAGGCACTCGACCGTGCGCGCACGGTGGCGTCGCTGCTCGGCAACCAGGGCGCTCTCGCCCTCGACACCGTGCACGACTCCGACCTCGAGGCGCTGCTGCCGGAGAACAAGAAGCGGGCCTACGACGTGCACCCGCTCGTCGAGGGCATCCTCGACGAGGGCACAGCACAGGAGCTGCACGAGCGCTGGGCTCCGAACATCGTCACCGCCCTGGGCCGCATGGGTGGCCGCACGGTCGGCGTCATCGCCAACAACCCGCTTCGCCTCGGCGGCTGCCTGGACTCGTCCTCCGCCGAGAAGGCCGCGCGGTTCGTGCGCATGTGCGACGCCTTCGGCGTACCTCTGGTCGTCGTGGTCGACGTGCCGGGCTACCTCCCCGGTGTCGGTCAGGAGTGGGACGGCGTCGTACGACGTGGCGCGAAGCTGCTGCACGCGTTCGGTGAGGCGGTCGTGCCGCGGGTGACCCTGGTGACCCGCAAGACCTACGGCGGCGCCTACATCGCGATGAACTCCCGCTCGCTCGGCGCCACCAAGGTGTTCGCCTGGCCGGGCGCCGAGGTCGCGGTGATGGGTGCGGTTGCCGCCATCCGCATCCTGCACCGCCGCAAGCTGCTCGAGGTCCACCCCGAGATCCGCCCGCAGGTCGAGATCGAGCTGGCCGCCGAGCACGAGCGCATCGCGGGCGGTGTCGACAAGGCCGTCGAGATCGGCGTCGTGGACGAGGTGGTCACCCCCGACCGCACCCGCACCGCCATCGCGCAGGCCCTGTCCGACGCACTCGCCGCCGGCGACGTCCGCGGCGCCCACGGCAACATCCCGCTCTAGGTCCCGCACCAGCCTGTCGGTGCGCGCTGGTTGAGTAGCCCCATGGAGCAGAGCACCGGCGCACGGCGGGCGCGCCTGGTCGCCCGGCATCACCTCGCCGGCACGGCAGCGGACCCCGTCCAGGCGGCGACCGGCCTGGTCGTGCTGCACGCCACCGATCCGGCGACGGTCTACCTCTCGGTCCTGGCGCGCTGCCCGGAGGTCAGCCTGAAGGACGTCGCCCGCGTGATGTACGACGAGCGCGCGATGGTGCGCATGATGGCGATGCGCCGCACCCTGTTCGTGGTGCCCAGGGACCACGTCCCCGTCGTGCACCACGCCGCCTCGCTCGGCGTCGCGGCCAACCTCCGCAAGCAGCTCGTCAAGCAGCTCACCGCCCTGCCGACCGAGCCGGCGGTGGAGGGCGACGTCACGGCGTGGCTCCTCGACGTCGAGCGTGGCGTGGAGGCCAGCATCGCCGAGCGCGGCACCGCGCTGGCCAACGCCCTCTCGACCGACGAGCCACGACTGCGCACGGCGATCCTCCCGACCACCGACAAGGCCTACGACATCAAGCGCAACATCACCTCGCAGGTGCTCATCATGATGGCGGCCGAGGGCCGTCTGGTGCGGGCCGCGCCGCGTGGCACCTGGCTCGCTCGTCAGCACAGCTGGGAGCCCGCGACCCGGTGGTGGCCCGACGGCATCGCGCCGGTCCCCGACGCCCAGGCCAGGCTGGTCGAGCTCTACCTCCGGCGGTTCGGCCCGGTGACGGTGACCGACGTGCAGTGGTGGACCGGCTGGACCCTGGGCGCCACCCGCAGCGCGCTGGCAGCCCTCGACACGGTCGACGTCGGCTCCGGCCTGGTGATGGCCGACGACACCAGCCCCGACCCACCGGTCGAGCCGACGGCCGCGCTGCTCCCAGCCCTCGACCCCACGCCGATGGGCTGGAAGGACCGGGCGTGGTATCTCCCCGACGACTGGCAGCCTCTCTACGACCGCAACGGCAACATCGGGCCGACGGTCTGGTGGGGCGGCGAGGTCGTCGGCGGGTGGTCCGTGCGACCGTCCGGTGAGGTCGCCACCCGGCTGCTGGTCGACCGCGGACGCGAGGCCCGCACCAAGGTGGCCGAGGCCGCCGAAGCCCTGCAGCCGCGGCTCGAGGGCGCCGCGGTGGTCCCGAGCTTCCCGACCCCGCTCGACAAGGAGCTACGCGGCGGCGCGTAGGAACGCCTCGAGGATCGGCCCGGCCGTGCGCGAGCCCGACTCACCGACGTCCACGAACACCGCCACGGCGAGGTCGCCTCGGGCCGCGATCATCCACGCGTGCGTCGCGGGTGGCGTCTTGTCGCCGAACTCGGCGGTGCCGGTCTTGGCGAGCACCGGCGCGCCGGGTACGTCGGCCAGGAACGCCCCGCTGCCCGACGTCACGACACCACGCATCAGCGATCGCAGCAGACCGACCTCGCCCTCGCGCAGGGGCTGGGCCGGGGCAGCCTCGACCGCGGGCGAGTCCCGCACCAGCGTCGGTACGACGGTCCGCCCGCTCGTCACGGACGCCGCCACCGCTGCCATCGCGACCGGGGACGCCTCGACGCGCCCCTGCCCGATCATCGAGGCGGCGTGGTCGGTCTCCGACGTCGCCGGCGCCGGCACGGAGCCGAGGAAGACCGGGTAGCCGAGGTCATGGTCGACACCGAGGCCGAGGGCGGCTGCGGCGTCTGCGAGCTCGGCCTGCCTCACCCGGTCGCGCTGCCCGATGAACGCGGTGTTGCACGAGCTCGCCAGGGCACGCGCGAGGTCGATGCGACCCAGCTGTGCGGAGGGATAGTCGGAGTAGTTCTTGAACCGCTTGCCGTCGACCACGGTGGTGGGCGGGCACGCCATCGCGCTGCGTGCGTTCAGGCCGGCACGCAGCAGCGCCAGGCTGCTGACCACCTTCATCGTGGAGCCGGGCGCGTACTTGCCGACGGTCGCGGTCGAGAGCCCGCCACCGCCCGGACCGCTCGCGGCGGCCAGCACCTGCCCGGTCGACGGCTGCAGCGCCACGATCGCGCTGGCCGGCTCCACGTTAGCCAGCAGACCCTCGGCCGTGACCTGGAGGTCCGGGTCGAGGGTGAGGTGGAGCGGCTCCCCCGGCTCGGCGTCGAAGGTCTGCAGGGGCCGTCGCTCGCCGTCGGCTGCCACCGCGTCGATGCGGACGCCGACCGTCCCGCGCAGCTGCTCGTCGTACCTCGCCTGGAGCCCGGAGAGCCCCGCCTCGTCACCGGCACGGTAGACACCCCGGCTCTTCTCGACGATCTCTGCCGTGACCGCTCCGACGGTGCCGAGGATCGGGCGCGCGAACTCGCGCGTCGGCGCCAGCGGGAGCGTGTCCTCGATCGCAACAGCACCCGGGATCGCCTGGAGCCGGGCGGGCACGCCGGCGAGGTCGGAGGAGCGCAGCACGATCGCCTCGACGAAGGCCTTCGGCCCGGCAGCCCCGACCTCCTTGACCAGCTCCGCTGCGTCGACCTCGACGAGCTGGGCGAGGGCACGGGCAGAGGACGCCAGGGCTGCCACGGCGACCTTGGTCTTGTCGATCCCGATGCGGACGACGTCGCGGTCGGTCACGATCGGGCGGTCCCCGGCGCCCAGGATGTCGGCGCGCTCGGGCCACTCCCTGGACAAGGCCAGCCGCTCGCCCTCGCGAAGGTCGGGAGCGACAGTCGAAGGCGATGGTGCCAGCGTCCAGGAGTCCTCCCCCTTCTCGAACCGCGCCGTCGCGCCGTACCTCCAGACCGGGCCCTCGGGCAGGGTCCACTGGTAGGTCAGCCGCGCGTCGGCGGTGCCCTCCCGCTCGGTCACCTCGCCGACCGAGACGTCGAGTCGGGCATCGCCCAGCCCCTCCGTGGCGTCGGTCCACCAGGCGTCCTCGACCCGGCCCGCGGTCAGGTCCTCGGCGAGCTCGGTCGCGGCGTCCTTGGCCGTCGGGCCGTCGTCGCCGAAGAGGGAGCAGCCGGTCAGGGCAAGCGAGAGCGTCAGGGTTCCGAGAAGGGTGCGCACCCGTCCGAACCTACAAGTTGCGTTCCAGGAACCTGAGCGTGCGCTCCATCGACAGCGGCCACTGCGGCCCGAACGCGTGCCCCTCGCCCTGGTAGACGTGCAGGCGGACGTCCTTGCCCGCGGCACGCAGCGCCAGCACCGTGTCGCGCGACCACTGGATCGGGCAGGAGTCGTCCAGGGTGCCGTGGTGGATGAGCACGGGCTCGGTGACGCGGTCGAAGTAGGTGCGCGCGCTGAGCCTGCGCCAGACCCCCGGCCGCTCCTCGGGCAGCCCGAACCGCCGGGCGATCTCGCTGCGCAACGGCCCGCGGCTCGGGTCGCGCCGGATCCACCGGTCGAAGTTGTCGGCGGCGTTAGACGACACCGGCGCGAAGACGATGCCCGCCTTGACCAGTCCGGGCTGGGCGACCAGGGCGTTGTAGACGACCGAGCCGCCCATCGAGCGGCCGAGCAGCGCCATGCGGTCCGGGTCGACGTACGGCTGCTTCTTCAGGGCGAGCACCGCCCCGATCACGTCCTCGGTGTAGCCGAGCCGGGCGGCCTGCACGAGGTCGCTCGCCGGCGAGGACTCCGCGTGCCCGCGGTAGTCGACGTGGAGGACGACGTAGCCGCGCGCGGCCATCCAGTCCTGCTCACGGGTCAGCCCCTGGCCGTTGACGTAGAAGTCAGGGTCGATGTAGCCGTGCGCGTAGACCAGCGCCGGGTACGGGCCCTTGCCGTTGGGCCGCAGCAGCTGTCCGGAGATGGTCAGGCCGCCAGTGCGGTAGGTCGCGTGGTACTCGGTGTAGGTCGCCTCGCGGCGAAGGACCCGCAGCCGCAGCGCACCGCCGGTGTAGGCACGGTCGAAGTACGCCGGCAACGACACCGGGTGCGGCGGCTTGGTGGGTGTGCTCGACGGGGACGGCGTGCCGGACGTCGTCGTGGGTGTGTCCGTCGCGGGACTCGAAGCCGGAGGCGTGGCATCGGGTTCGCGCGCGGACGGCTCTGCGTCGGAGGTGCAGCCCGCGAGGAGCAGGCCGGCGACCAGGAGCGGAGTCCTCACCGCTCCAGTCTGCGTCACACGGCCCGATCAGACGACCTGGTGCAACCAGCGCACCGGAGCGCCGTCGCCGGCGTAGCGGAAGGTCTCCAGCTCGTCGTCCCACGGCTTGCCCAGCAGCTTGTCGATCTCGGCCACCAGCGTGGTGTCGCCGAGGGCGGCCTTGACGACCGCAGCCTTGAGCCGGTCCTCGGGGATCATGATGTCGCCGTGGATGCCGGTCACGGCGTGGAAGACGCCGAGGTCGGGCGTGTAGGCGAAGCGCGTGCCCTCGGTGGAGGCGGTGGAGTCCTCGGTCACCTCGAAGCGAAGGTGGGTCCAGCCACGCAGGCCGCTGGCGATCGCGGCCGCGGTGCCGGCGTCACCGCTCCAGGAGTACTCCGCCCGGTAGCTCCCGGCCGAGGCCGGCTGCGGGGTCCACTCCAGGGTCACGGCAACGCCGAGTACGCCACCCACCGCCCACTCGATGTGGGGGCACAATGCTGACGGCGCCGAGTGGACGTAGAGAACGCCTCTGGTCGCGTGTCGTGTGGTCATGCCTGCCTCCTGGTGATCCGGCGTCGAGGTACGCCTTCCCCAGCGGTCTCTCTCGGATCGGAGGCCGACCTATGCGGTTGTGCTCACCATTGTGCGGCACAACCGCCCCAGAAACCACACAGACACCACAATTTCCCGCCAGCACCACGGCAAGACGCGCTGTTGCATACAACAATGCATGCAATACCATCCCGTTGGACGAGGCGGTGCGCGAGCTCGCCGCGGCGAGCGCGGAGGCCATCCACCGGGTGGGCCTGCAGCACGCCCCCTGGGCGCCGACCTTCTCGGTCAGCTGATATAGGTCGGGGTTAGTCCTTCACGGACACCTCCGGAGGTGCTTGGAAGGGACCGACAGGTTCCATTCATCTGAAGGTCTGGCGTTGCTGCGCCGTGGCCTTCTGACACCCCCGGAGGTGAGTCCCGTGGTTGTTCAGGCTGCTCGCGCTACATCCTCGACGGTCGTCGTCGCGGTCGATGTTGGCAAGACCGAGTTCGCGTTCTCTGTCACCGATGTGACCCGGACCTTGCTGCTCAAGCCCCGGACCGGCTGCCCGATGACCGGTCCATCTCTGGCGCAGGCTGTCGCCGACATCGGCCAGGTCCTCCCCGCTGGTGCGGTGGTGAAGGTCGGTATCGAAGCCGCTGGGCACTACCACCGGCCGTTGCTGATGGCCGGAGCGTGGCCGGCTGGCTGGGAGGTCTTGGAGCTCAACCCTGGCCATGTCACCGAGCAGCGCCGGGTGCTGGGCAAACGCACCATCAAGACCGACGTGGTCGACCTGCAGGCGATGACCGAGTTGCTGTTGGCCGGACGCGGTCAGCCGGTCCGGGACCGCTCATTGGTGCTGGGTGAGCTCACCGCATGGTCAGCGCATCGGACAGGACGGGTGGCGTTGCGGACGGCCACGAAGAACCAGCTGCTCGGCCAGCTGGACAGGACCTTCCCCGGCCTGACCCTGGCGCTGCCGAACGTGCTGGGCACCAAGGTCGGTCGGCTCGTCGCGGCCGAGTTCGCCGACCCCGCTCGGCTCGCCGCGTTAGGCAGCGGCAGGTTCGTCCGGTTCGGAGCGACCCGCGGTCTGCAGATCCGCAAGCCCGTGGCCGACAAGCTCGTCCAGGCTGCACGCAACGCGCTGCCGACCACCGACGCCGCGGTCGCCCGCGCTGTTCTGGCTGCTGACCTGGCGCTACTGGTCGACCTGGACGCGCAGGTCGACCAGGCCACTGAGCAGCTGGCTCGGCTGCTGCCGTTGACCCCATTCGCGCCGCTGCTGACCGTTCCGGGCTGGGGTGCGGTTCGGGCCGGGAACTACGGCGGCGCACTGGGTGACCCGGCCCGGTTCGACAACCACCGGCAGGTCTACCGCTCCGCTGGGCTGAACCCGATCCAGTACGAGTCAGCTGGCAAGCGCCGCGACAGTGTCATCAGTCGCGAGGGCAGCGTTGAGCTGCGCCGCGCCTTGATCGACCTTGGTGTTGGGTTGTGGTTGAGCGATCCCGCCGCCAAGGTCTACGGCGCTCAGCTGCGTGCTCGTGGAAAGAAGGGCTTGGTCATCGGCTGCGCGATGGCGCACCGCGCCAACAAGATCGCCTTCGCCCTGGTGCGCGACCAAGCCGGCTACGACGCCAGCAGATGGCCCCAGGAGGACTGACCCACAGGGACTTCACAACTCCGGTCGTTAGTGCCAGGCTCAAAGGCACGAAGGACCCGGACCAGACGCCGCGTTAGCTATGGCAGACGCCGCAACGCGTTATGCCGCTACTAGCTTGGCGCCCGGGTCCTTCGCCATTTGCGGCAGCCCGAACGAAGCCAGACGACCCGCCCACCGCAAGGTCGCATAAGTCAGCGTGGGCGCCCGGCACCCGACAGCCAGACCTGACGACCAACACGATCCTCGACCAGCTCCAGGCACCGGAGCCGATCACCCATGCTCAGCCACAGACTTGACGCGACCTACAGCCAGCTAGTCCGGGCCCGCGCCTTCAGCCGCGTCGTCGGCATCGCCGGCGCCAGCAGCCGGTGCTCCGGGAAGCCCTCGACCGACCCGAACCGCTCCGGCCGCCCCTCGAAGCCGCCCTCGTTCCACGCTTCGCGCTGTTCGACGATGTCCTCGTGGCTGCGGCCGATGAAGTTCCACCACATCACGATCTCCTCCTCGAACGGCTCGCCGCCGAGGAGGACCGCGATGCCGCCGTCGGGGGCTGCGATCTCCAGCTCCGTGCGTCCGCAGCCGAGGTAGCTCATCTGGTGGCGGCTGGTCGTGGAGCCGTCGACGACCAGGTCGGAGTCGACCGCGAGCACGCCGTACTCGAAGGTCTCGTCGAGGCGCAGCGTGACCGTCGATCCGGGGTCGAGGCGCAGCTCCGCACCGACCAGCCTCGTGTACGTCGGCGCCCTCGAGGTCAGCCCCGCGAGCGAGCCCACGAAGACCGTCAGCTCTGCGCCCGGCTCGCGGTGCACGGGGAGGTCGGCCAGGTGGTGGAAGGCAGGTGGTGTCGTGTCGCGCGCGGCGTCGGGTAGGCAGACCCACAGCTGTACGCCGTGCAAGGTCGGTGGTGCGTCGTCTGGCGAGACCTCCGCATGGCAGATGCCGTGTCCGGCGGTCATCACGTTGAGCTGGCCGGGACGGATCAGCTGGTCGGACCCCACGCTGTCGGTGTGCCGGCCCAGCCCCTCGAAGAGCCAGGTCACCGTCTGCAGGCCGGAGTGCGGGTGGGGCGGGACCCACATGCCGCCGACGGTCTTGATGTCGTCGGGGCCGTAGTGGTCCAGGAAGCACCACGCGCCGATCATGCGCCGGACCTTGTTGGGCAGCACGCGGCGGACGTGGGTCGTGCGTCCCAGGACCACGTCGCGCGCCTCGAGCGGCTCGTGGACGGTCTCGAAGGTGCTCATGGGGACATCTTGCCCCTCGACCGGGAGACCTTCACGCAGCAGCGTCCCTGCTCGGGTTCGAGGCACGCCTCGAGCTGGTCGCACGCCATGCCCTCCGCGATGCCCTGCACGAACGACCGGTTGAGCCCGCACACGAGCGCGGTGTGGTCCTGGGCGAGTGCGTCGAAGGGGCAGTTGGCCAGCTGCAGCACGTCGTCGTCGTCGACGGTGGCTTCGTAGCCCTGGGCGCTGAGTACTGTGCCCAGTCGCTCGAGGTCGCGGCCAGGCGGCACCGTCGACTGCGACGCCACCCGGCGCCCCTCCTCCGCCGCTGACTCGCGAAGCGCGGCGTCCAGGTCCCCGCCGTCGACGGCCCGCGAGTACGCCGATGCCAGGATGTGCCCGACCAGGTCGTAGCGGCGCTCGGGCAGGCTCACCGCGAACTCCCTGCCGCCGCGGCGGTAGAGCTTGGCGGGGCGACCTGCACCCGGACCGCTGCGCCCGGTGAGCCGCTGGAACTCCACGTCGAGCAGGCCCTCGTCGACCAGCTTGTCGAGATGGAACTTCGCGGTGTGCACCGCGACGCCGACCGCCTCGGCGGCCTCCTCCCGGCCCACAGCCGACGGCCGCGCCACGACGCACTCGTAGAGGGCGCGCCGGACCGGCTCGGACAGCGCGCCGATGCCCGCCGCGTCGGCGGCCAGGTCACGGGGCATGAGGACCTCTCTAAAAGATACGACTGTTGACTTTAGAACGCGAAGGCTCCTAAAGTCCAGACTAGTGTCTTTTAGAAAGCAGGTGCCATGAGCCAGCTCGCCCACTGGCGGCCGACGATCACGCATCCGGCGCGCCAGGTCGACCCGGTGGAGGCCGAGCAGGCCGCGGCGGCCTTCCTCGCCGCTCTCGGCGTGGACCTGGACGACGAGTCCACCGCGGACACCCCGCGCCGCATGGCGCAGGCTTACGCAGAGCTGCTCCGGCCGCACGAGTTCGACCTGACGACGTTCCCGAACGACGAGGAGTACGACGAGCTAGTGGTCGTCGAGGACATCCCGGTGACCTCCGTCTGCGAGCACCACATGCTCCCCTTCACCGGTGTCGCCCACGTCGGCTACCTCCCCGGCGAGCGCATCCTCGGCCTCTCGAAGTTCGCCCGCCTGGTCGACCACCACGCCCGCCGGCCCCAGACCCAGGAAGGGCTCACCAAGCAGGTGGCCGACGCCCTGCGCGTCAACCTGCGCGCCCGCGGGGTGGGCGTCGTGGTCGTCGCCGAGCACACCTGCATGAGCCTGCGTGGCGCGCGTGCTCACGGGGCACGAACAGTGACGTCCGTACTGTTCGGAGACCTGAGGGACAACGCCGCACTGCGTGCGGAGTTCCTCGCCCTGACGAGAGGAACGAGATGACCATCGTCGTCGTCGGAGCCGGGCTTGCCGGCGCCACCGCCGTGACCGAGCTGCGCGAACAGGGGTACGAAGGCCGGGTCGTGCTCGTCGGCGCGGAGGAGCACCTGCCCTACGAGCGGCCGCCCCTCTCCAAGGGCTACCTCCTGGGCAACGACCCGCTGGAGAACGCGTTCGTGCACAACACCGGCTGGTACGCCGAGCACGACGTCGAGCTGCTCCGGTCCACGACCGTCGAGTCGCTCGACCTCGACGGCCACGAGGTGCACACCAACACCGGCACCCACTCGTTCGACAAGGTCCTGCTGGCCACCGGCTCGACCCCGCGCCGGCTCCCGCTCGCCGACGACAGCGGCGCTCCCGTCGCGTACCTGAGGACGATCGAGCACAGCAACCGGCTCAAGGAGGCGTTCGCAGGGGGCGGGCGCATCGTCGTCGTCGGCGCCGGCTGGATCGGCCTCGAGGTGGCGGCCGCGGCTCGCACGGCGGGCTGCGAGGTGACGGTGTTCGAGACCGCAGCGCTCCCCCTGCTCGGCGTGCTCGGCCCCGAGGTGGCGTCGCTGTTCGCCGACCTGCACCGGTCACACGGTGTCGACCTCCGGCTCGAGACCTCGGTGACCCCCGACGACCTCACGTCGGCGGACCTGGTCGTCGTCGGGATCGGAGTCATCCCCGAGGTCGGGCTGGCCGAGGCCGCGGGGCTCGACGTCGACAACGGGGTCCTGGTGGACGAGCGGCTCCGGACCTCCCACCCCGACGCCTACGCCATCGGCGACATTGCGAACCACCAGCATCCCGTGCTCGGCCGGCGGGTCCGCGTCGAGCACTGGGACACCGCGATCGAGCAGGCCAAGGTCGCGGCGCGGAACCTGGCCGGCGGCAGCGAGACCTACGACCGGCTGCCGTACTTCTTCACCGACCAGTACGACCTCGGCATGGAGTACGTCGGCAACGTCGGCCCCGACGGCTACGACCGCGTCGTGCTGCAGGGCGATCCGCCGACGGCGTACCGCGCCTACTGGGTCAAGGACGACGTCGTGGTCGCAGCCATGCACGCCAACGACTGGGACGCGATCGACGAGATCAGGGAGCAGGTCGGGCAGCCCCTCTAGGACTCCCGCTCTAGGACTCGTGGTCGGCCTCGAGCACCTCGTCGATCAGCTGCTGGCCGGGCACGATGCCGCCGATGATGTCTCGGGCGAACCCGAGCCCCCCGAGGTGCGCCTCCCCCGCGAGCGGGACCAGCTCGGCGTCGGGCAGCCGGCGCACGCAGTGCTCGCCGTGGCGGAACGGCACGATGTGGTCCGCGTGCCCGTGCCACCAGCGCACCGGGACGCGCACGTCGGCCAGCCGGAAGCCCCAGTAACGGCTGAACACCAGGATGTCCGACATCACCGCGGAGAACTGCTCACGGCCGCCGGTGGTGAGGTCGTCGATGAACATCGCCTGGAAGTCGTCCTCCCCCAGCAGCCTGCGGTCGCCCTTGGGCTGGACGGCCCGGTAGGCGTCGATGGCGTACGGCGCGATGGGCGTGGCCACCTTGATGCCGGCCGACAGCACGGCACCCAGCGGCCGTCGCGCGACCTTGACGACGGGGGCGAGTGGCCTGGCGACGGCGACCAGCCCGCCGGCGACGGCATCTGGTCCGACGGTGGGGGCAACGCCTCCGATGACGCCCAGGCTCTTGACCCGGTCGGGCATCGCAGCGCCTGCGCCGAGGGTGTAGGGCCCGCCGCCCGACAGACCCACCACGTGCATGAAGGTGACCCCCAGGTGGTCGGCCAGCTGCTCCAGGTCGGCCGCGAAGCCGAGGACGTTGTCGTAGACGTGCGCGGTCGACCAGCCGATGCCCGGCCGGTCGACGCCGATGACCCGGACGCCCGCGCGCTCGGCGTACGTCCTGGCGTCGAGCGGGATCTGCCGCCGTGCGCCCGGCGTGCCGTGCAGCCAGAAGATCGTCTCGCTTGCTCGCGGGTCGCCGAACGAGGCGAACCCGAGCTCACGGCCGTCGGCGAGGTTGCAGGTGCCCTCGAGGGCGGGCTTGTCCGGCGCAGTCATGGCGCCATGGTCGCAGGGGGCTAGCCGCGTCGTGGTGCCAGGCTTGAGGTGCGAGACATGTCAGCCGTGGACGAGCTCATGAGCCAGCTGCCCCTCGACGACATCGCCGCGCAGCTAGGGATCGACCGAGCGCAGGCCGAGTCGGCTGTGCAGCACGCGCTGCCCGCGCTCCTGTACGGCGTGGCGGCCAACGCGGAGGACCACCAGGCCGCGGAGTCGCTGGGCGAGGCGCTGACGCAGCACGACCCGCTCGACGGCGCGGTCGACGTGTCCGGCATCGACGTCGGAGACGGCGAGAAGATCGTCGGTCACGTCTTCGGGGGCAACACCGACCAGGTGGTCAGCCAGCTGGCCAACGCACCGCAGGCAGCGGGCCTCGGGGCCGGGCTGACCAAGAAGCTGCTGTCGATCCTGGCGCCGATCGTGCTGTCGTACCTCGAGCGGCGACGTTCTCGGGGACCTCCTGGGCGGCCTGCTCGGCGGAGGCCGCAGGTGGGCCCAATCCGGGCCACGGCCCGCTCCGAACCCGGAGCATGACCAGACGCCGTGTGGCCGTGGTCGGAGCCGGCGTGTCCGGTCTGACCTCTGCGCACCTCCTCCAGCGCGCCTACGACGTCACCCTCTACGAGGCCGAGCCTCGCCTGGGTGGGCACGCACACACCCATGAGCTGACGGACGGGGCCGGGGCCACGGTCAACGTCGACACGGGTTTCCTGGTGCACAACGAGCGCACCTACCCCCAGCTGCTACGCCTCTTCGCCGAGCTGGACGTCGCGACGCAGCCCGCCGAGATGAGCATGTCGGTCAGCTGCAGGGGGTGCGGCCTGGAGTACGCCGGGGCGCTGGGTCTTTCCGGTCTCTTCCCCAGCCCGCGCAACCTCACCCGCGGCCGGTACCTCCGACTGCTCGCGGACGTGCCCCGGTTCCACCGGCAGGCCAGGGCGCTCCTCGCCGCGGCGACCGAGGAGGTCGAGACGCTCGACGCGTTCCTGGACCGCGGCCGGTTCAGCCGCTACTTCCGCACCCACTTCGTCACCCCGCTCGTCGCCTGCGTCTGGTCGTGCGGGCCCGACGTCGCGGGGCAGTACCCGGCTCGCTACCTCTTCGAGTTCCTGCGCAACCACGGCATGCTCACCGTGACCGGCTCACCGCAGTGGCGGACCGTGACCGGCGGCTCCGCCCGCTACGTCGAGCGGGCGGCGAAGAACCTCAGCGCGGTCCAGACACAGACCCCGGTGCGCGCGGTGACCCGGGTCACCGATGGCGTCGAGGTCCGCGACGATGCCGACCAGGTCTCGTCGTACGACGCCGTGGTGCTGGCGACGCACCCCGACCAGGCGCTCTCCCTGCTCGCCGACCCGACCGCCGACGAGCGCTCGGTGCTCGGGGCGTTCGACTACTCGGTCAACCCGACCCTCCTCCACGACGACACCCGCGTCCTTCCCCGTTCGCCGCGCGCACGGGCTTCGTGGAACTACCTGATGCGCGGCTGCGACTCGACCAGCTCGTCGGTCGAGGTGAGCTACGACCTCAACCGGCTGCAGCGGCTCGCCACGGACGACCCGTTCCTGGTCACGCTCAACGACCCCGGCACGATCCCGGCCGGCAACGTGATCGAGCGGATGACCTACCGGCACCCGACCTTCACCCCGGCCTCGGTGGCGGCCCAGCGGCGGCTGCCCGACCTCAACGACGGAGTGCTGGCGTTCGCCGGCGCCTACCACGGGTGGGGCTTCCACGAGGACGGCTGCCGCTCCGGCGGACTCGCCGCCGAGAGCCTGGGGGTCACATGGTGACCCTGCCCGCGATGTACGACGTCGAGATCGTGCACCGTCGCCGGGAGCCGGTCGACCACACCGTCCGGCACCGCATGACGACGTGGCTGGTGGACCTGGCCGACCTGCCGAGCGCGCGGTTCGTGCGCTTCGACCCGGCAGACCATCTCGACGTCCGCGAGCTCCTCGCCGGGTCCGGGATCCGCCCGGAGAGGGTCCTGATGCTGGCCCAGCCGCGGGTGCTGGGCTATGTCTTCAACCCGCTGACCCTCTTCTACTGTTTGGACGACGAAGGCACCCTCACCCACGTGGTGGCCGAGGTGCGCAACACCTACGGCGGCCGGCACGCGTACCTGATGCCCGCCGACGACCTGCACACCGAGAAGGCCTTCTACGTCTCACCGTTCTACCCCGTCGACGGCCGCTACACGATGCGCACGCCGCTGCCCGACGAGAGGCTGACGGTGTCGGTGGCGCTGCGCCGCGACGGCGAGCCGCCGTTCGTGGCGGCCATGACCGGCGTGCGCCGCGACGGCGCCAAGCTCCGCGACGCACTGCGGCGGCCCTGGGAGACGAGGGCGGTGCCGGCCGGCATCAGGATGCACGGCATCGCGCTCTTCCTGAAGGGGCTCCGGCTCCACCCACGACCGACCCACGAGAGGAGCGACGATGACCAGCACCGTCTCGACGCCCACCCCCGTTGACGCCGAGCGCTGGCCCGATGTTGCTCGGGTCCCCGACCGACCGGTCCGGGCGGCGGTCGCGCGGCGGCTGACCCGGCGCGCCGTACGCCGGCTGCCGATCCGCGTGCTGCTGCCCGACGGCACGGACTGGGGTGGCGGGCACGGCGACGACCCAGCGCTGCACCTGGTGCGGCCCGACGCGTTCTTCCAGCGGGTCGGTGCCGGTGGCCTGATCGGGTTCGGGGAGGCCTACCAGGCCGGCGACTGGGACTCCGACGACCTGCCGGGGCTGCTGACGATCATGGCCGGCGAGCTGGCGGCGCTGGTGCCGAGCAGTTTGCAGCGGCTGCGCCACCTGGCCGTGCACGCACGCCCGCACCACCAGGACAACACCGTCGACGGCGCACGCGAGAACATCCACAGGCACTACGACCTCTCCAACGACCTCTTCCAGCTCTTCCTCGACGAGACGATGACCTACTCGTCGGCACTCTTCGAGGGCGACGACCTGGCGAGTGCGCAGCGACGCAAGATCGACCGGCTGCTCGACGTTGCCGGCGTGGCCGAGGGGACCAGGCTGCTGGAGATCGGCACCGGCTGGGGCGGGCTGGCGATCCGGGCGGCCGCCCGCGGAGCGTCCGTCACCACCGTCACGATCTCGGTCGAGCAGGCGCTGCTGGCGCGCGAGCGGATCGCGCGCGCGGGTTACGCCGACCGCGTCGACGTACGGCTGCAGGACTACCGCCAGGTCACCGGCGAGTACGACGCCGTCGTCAGCGTGGAGATGGTCGAGGCTGTCGGCTGGAACCACTGGCCGGCCTACTTCGCTGCCCTCGACCGGCTGCTCGCGCCCGGCGGCAAGGTGGCACTGCAGGCGATCACGATGCCCCACGACCGGATGCTCGCGACCCGCGACACCTACACCTGGATCGTGAAGTACATCTTCCCGGGCGGACACCTCCCCTCCGTCCAGGCCGTGCACGAGCAGGTGGCGGCCACGTCGCTGCGGATCACCGACGAGCTGCGGATGGGATCGCACTACGCGGAGACGCTGCGGCAGTGGCGGCGCACCTTCCTCGACCGGGCGCCCGAGGTCGCCGAGCTCGGGTTCGACGAAGTGTTCCGGCGGATGTGGTCGCTGTACCTGGCCTACTCCGAGGCGGGCTTCGCCTCGGGCTACCTCGACGTCGTGCAGTTCGGGCTGGAGAAGCCATGAGTACGGCGGAGCGGCTGCACGCCCTGGCGAGCTCGGCGCTCGGGCACGTCGTACCGCTTCGGATCCGCGCGTGGGACGGATCCGAAGCGGGCCCGGGTGACGCGCCGCTGCTGCACGTGCGCTCGCGCCGAGCCCTCCGGCGACTCCTCTGGGAGCCGAACGAGCTCGGCATCGCCCAGGCTTATGTCACCGGGGAGATCGACGCCTCGGCCGACGACCTCGCGGCCGGGCTGCGCGGGCTATGGCACCTGGCCCGGACGGGGTCGGTGACGCAGCCTCGGGTCTCCCCCGCGCTGGCCTGGTCCGCTCTGCGACTGGGCGCGATCGGTCGACGGCCCTCAGCACCCGGGTCGCAGGCCCGGCTCTCGGGCGAGCTGCACTCGTCGCGGCGCGACGCCGAGGCGATCAGCCACCACTACGACCTCTCGAACGAGTTCTACGCACTGCTGCTGGACGAGTCGATGGCCTACTCGTGCGGCTACTACGAGACCCCCTCGACGTCACTCGGCGATGCTCAGCGCGCCAAGCTCGACCTGGTCTGCACCAAGCTCGGACTCGCGCCCGGCCAGCGGCTGCTCGACGTCGGGTGCGGCTGGGGGTCCCTCTCGCTCCACGCCGCCGAGCACTTCGGCGTCCGCGTGCTCGGTGTCACGATCTCGGCCGAGCAGCGCGACCATGTGGAGAAGCTGATCGCTGCGCGGGGCCTCGCCGACCGCGTCGAGGTCAGGCTCCAGGACTACCGATCCCTGGATGAGCCCGCGTTCGACGCGGTCGCCTCGATCGAGATGGGCGAGCACGTCGGCGAGGCCAACTACCCGTCGTACGCCGCCGCGCTCTTCCGACACGTGCGCCCTGGTGGCCACCTGCTCCTGCAGCAGATGTCACGGCGCGCCGACGCCGCACCGGGCGGCGGACCCTTCATCGAGTCGTTCATCGCACCGGACATGCACATGCGACCACTGCCGGCGACCCTCGCGCTGCTGGAAGCCGCCGGGTTCGAGATCCGGGGTGTGCAGGCGTTGTGGGAGCACTACGTGCGGACGGTCGAGGACTGGCTGGCCACGTTCGAGTCCAACTACGACGATGCCGTCGCCCTGGTCGGTGAGGAGGTGGCGAGGGTCTGGCGCCTCTACCTCGTCGGTGGTGGGCTGTCCTTCGAGGAGGGACGCATGGGAGTCGACCAGATCCTTGCCGGCCGCCGTGGCTGAGGCCGAGCTGGCAGCGCTCGGCGCCGTCGTCACCGTGTTGCTGCTGACCTACCTCGCGGGGGCGGTGGTCGGCAAGCACAGCGTGATCGACGTGGCGTGGGGCGTGATGTTCGCGCTCGTTGCCCTGGTGTCGTTCGTCGCCTCGTCGGGCGAAGGCTTCGACGGGCGGAGGTGGCTGCTGCTCCTGCTCCCGGCGGTGTGGGGTCTGAGGCTCGCCGTGCACATCGGGCTGCGTGCCCGCGGCAAGCCCGAAGACCCGCGCTACGAGAAGCTCCTCGCCGGCCGAGGCCCGGTCTTCGCCGCCCTGGTGGTCTACGGGCTCCAGGGCGCGCTGGTGCTGCTGATCGCGCAGCCGATCCTCGTCGGCTCGTTCACCGACGGCGGGCTGACGCTCCTCGCGTGGCTGGGAGTGGCGCTCTGGGCCGTCGGGATGTTCTTCGAGACGGTCGGCGACTGGCAGCTGGAGAGGTTCAAGAAAGACCCGGACCGCGGCCCGGTCATGGACCGCGGTCTCTGGCGCTACACCCGCCACCCGAACTACTTCGGCGACGCCTGCGTGTGGGTCGGCATCTTCCTCATCGCGGCCGAGCGCTGGCCCGGCGTGCTCACGGTCCTGTCCCCCGTCGTGATGGTCTACCTGCTGGCGTTCGGCTCGGGGAAGAGGGTCCTGGAGAGGCACATGGCCGGGCGGGCGGGGTTCGACGAGTACGTCCGCCGTACGTCGGGATTCTTCCCGCTGCCGCCTAAGGCTCGATGACCCCACCTGAAGAGGGCGACCACTGCGACAGGCCGAACGTCCTCAGAAAATGAGGGAGGCCCACGATCTAGGGAGATAGATCGTGGGCCTCAACCCCATTGGGAGAGTGCCGGGCGGCCTCGAGAGGGAGGGATTCGAGGTGCGCCCCGCGTTCTGGTACACACAACGGGCGACGGGCGCATGAGGTTACGCCGCCTTGTAGGTGGTGCCGGTCACGTGCCTCCCGATGGGGAGGTGACGCAGCACGCGCAGACGCTCGACGAGTGAAGAGCGACGTGAGGTTGCGGTGTCGGGGCGGACGAGCTGGAGGTGCTCGATGTGTCGGGCGATCTCCTGCTCCCGCTCCTTGGCGAGGCTCTGGGCCAGGTGCACATTGATCAGGTTCATGACTCAAGACTCGGTCTAAGGCAGGGGTCCGCACATCGGGAGTACTCCTAGTCCGGATGGCCGCGGCTACCTCAGACAGCGAAAGCGTCGCCGAACGATGCCTAGACGAACCGCTAGATCCTTGTTTTCAAACATATGTTCGACTAGAATGGCACCATGTCAGCGACGGCGCTCGAGGACCGGCCAGAGAGCCGGACCGGGACCGCGGCCGCCCTGGCCCAGGTGCGTCGCGACGTGCTGGAGGTCGGTGCCCGCCGGCTCGCCCTGGTCGCACATTGGGCTGACCTGCACCCGTTCACCGACGCCGTCCCCAGCCCGGTCGCCAGCGCTGTTCTGCCGGTGCTGCCCGGCCGGCCTGGCGGGCGTCGGGTCGGTGCCGACGGGATCGTGGAGGTCGGCGAGTTCGCCGCCGACGAGCTGGGCGTGCTGCTGGGCATCCACACCCACGCCGCGCAGGCGCTGCTGGCCGACGCGGTCAACCTGCGCGACCGGCACCCGCTGCTGTGGGCCCGGGTCCAGGACCACCAGGTGCCCGACTGGGTCGCGATCAAGGCCGCCCGCACCGTCGCCGCCGCGGGGCTGGTCCAGCACCAGGCCCGCTGGGTCGACCAGGTCACCAGCGGCTACGCCGCCACCTTGACCCCGGGCCGGTTCCTGGCCCTGGTCGAGGCCAAGACCATCGAGGCCGACCCCGCCGCCGCCCAAGCCCGCGCCCAGGCCGCCGCCCTGGACCGGTTCGTGCGCACCGGCCAGTCCAACCAACACGGCCTGAAGACCCTGGTCGCCCGCGCCACCGCCGGCCAGATCATCTACCTGGTCGCCGTCATCGACCGACTCGCCCAGATCCTGGCCCTCCAAGGCGACACCGACCCCGCCGACCTCCGCCGCTCCAAAGCCCTGGCCATCCTGGCCACCCCCGCCCACGCCCTCCACCTGCTGGCCTGGGCCGAAGCCCAGCCCAAACCCGAGCTGGATCTTGAGCCGGAGACCGAGCCGCACTCAGGGCGCAACGACCCCGACCTCAACGCAACGATCGCCGCCACCCTCGCCACCGCCGACCCCGCCAAGCTCCGCCCCCCAGCAACCCTCTACCTACACCTCTCCCACGAGTCCTGGGCCACCGCGGCCACCAGCGTCACCGGCGCCACGGCCGGAAGCCAGGGCGTGGCGCGGATGGAGAACGTCGGCCCCATCACGATCGAGCAAGCCCGAGAGTTCCTGGGCCACTCCCACATCACCATCACCCCCGTGCTCGACCTGGCGGGCGGGATGCCGGTCGACTGCTACGAGATCCCCGACCGGATGCACCACACCATCACCCTGCGCCACCCCCACGAGATCTTCCCCTGGGCCACCCACCCCGCCCGCGGCACCGACACCGACCACACCCGCCCCTGGCGACCACCCGACCACGGCGGACCACCCGCACAAACCCACCCCGACAAGCTCGGACCCCTCACCCGCCGCCACCACCGCCTCAAAACCCACGCCCCCGGCTGGCAACACCACCAGATCAGCCCCGGCGTCCACCTCTGGGCCACCCCCACCGGACACTGGACCCGCGTCGACCGACACGGCACCCACCCCCTCGGCACCGGCACCCTCGGACCCGACATCTCCATCATGGAACAACACCTCGCCGCACTCATCGGCGCCTGAGCCGGCATGCGACCGCAGAGATGCTGAAGGGCCCTGCCGCGCCTCGGGGGTGTCGGCGCGGGCAGGACCCGGAGAGACTCAGCAGGCTTGGTCTCCCTCCCCAGCCCCGATGCACGCCGTGGGGACGCCTGCATCAAAGGACTGCGTCCAAAGTAGAGGGGGTACCTTTCCCGGGGCCATAGACCAACAGGGCGGACCGTTATGGGACCTAGGTCCCACAACGGGCGTCGACAAGAGATGCGCCACATGATGTCGAGAACCCGTGGCTGGCTCCGTCCCCGCTGTGAAGGCGACCAAGATGGGTCGCACCACTTGAAGGAGAGACACCATGGCCAAGTACCTGCTGCTCAAGCACTACCGCGGCGCCCCGGCTGCCGTGAACGACGTCCCCATGGAGCACTGGACGCCGGAGGAGATCTCGGCCCACGTGCAGTACATGCGCGACTTCGCGACCCGGCTCGAGGGCTCCGGCGAGTACGTCGACGGCCAGGCACTCGCCCCGGAGGGCACCTGGGTCCAGTACGGCGGCGAGGGTCGGCCACCTGTCACCGACGGCCCGTTCGCCGAGACCAAGGACCTCATCGCGGGCTGGATGGTGATCGACGTTGACAGCCACGAGCGCGCCCTCGAGCTGGCCGGCGAGCTGTCGGCGGCCCCAGGGGCGGGCGGGAAGCCGATCCACGAGTGGCTCGAGCTGCGCCCGTTCCTGACCGAGACGCCCACCATCACGGAGTGACCTCCGACGTGGACGAGGTCCTCCTTCGGAGCCTGTCGCCGAGCGTGCTCGGCATCCTCGTCCGCCGCGGAGCTGACTTCGCGGCGGCCGAGGATGCCCTGCAGGACGCACTGGTCGAGGCGGTCCGCGTATGGCCGGCCGACCCGCCGCGGGACCCGAAGGGCTGGCTGGTCACCGTGGCCTGGCGCCGCTTCCTCGACGCCACCCGCGCTGACACCGCGCGGCGCCGACGCGAGGATCTCGTCGACGAGGAGCCGGGGCCGGGTCCAGCGGCCGCGGCGGACGACACGCTTCAGCTGTACTTCCTCTGCGCCCACCCGTCGCTGACCTCGTCGTCGGCGGTCGCGCTCACGCTGCGGGCGGTCGGCGGGCTGACCACCCGCCAGATCGCCGACGCCTACCTCGTTCCCGAGGCGACCATGGCGCAGCGCATCAGCCGAGCCAAGCGCACAGTCTCCGAGGTGCGGTTCGACCAGCCCGGCGACGTGGCGACCGTGCTGCGGGTGTTCTACCTGGTCTTCAACGAGGGCTACTCCGGCGACGTCGACCTCGCCGCCGAGGCCATCCGCCTCACCCGGCAGCTTGCAGCGGCGATCGACCACCCCGAGGTGGCGGGCCTGCTCGCACTGATGCTGCTCACCCATGCCCGACGTACCGCCCGGACCGCGCCCGACGGCAGCCTGGTGCCTCTCGCCGAGCAGGACCGCGGCCGGTGGGACACCGACTCGATCTCCGAGGGCGTCGAGATCCTGCAGTACGCCCTGGCCCGCGACCGGTTGGGCGAGTTCCAGGCCCAGGCCGCCATCGCGGCCCTCCACGCTGACGCACGCACCGCGGCCGAGACCGACTGGGTGCAGGTCGTCGAGTGGTACGACGAGCTCGCGCGCCTGACCGACAACCCAGTCGTCCTGCTCAACCGCGCAGTGGCTGTCGGGGAGGCCGACGGCCCGCGCGCCGGCCTGGCCGCGCTTGCCACGCTCGACAGCTCGCTGCCTCGCTACACCGCGGTGGCGGCCTACCTCCACGAGCGCGACGGCGACCTGACGGCGGCCGCACGCCTGTACGCCGAGGCCGCCCACCACGCACCGAACCTCGCCGAGCGCGACCATCTGACGCGCCAGTCCGCCCGGCTCAACTCACGGCTCGCTCAAGGCTCGCTCGGAGCTGATTAGGCTGGGTAGGGCGGGTCGGACTCGAACCGACGGCCCAAGGATTATGAGTCCTCTGCTCTAACCAACTGAGCTACCGCCCCTCGACGGGCGAGCCTATCCGTCTGGTTCCCAGCCAGGGCCGCGACCTGCGGATTTGTCATACTCATGGACTTGATCCTCCGCCTCGCTTTCGGCCGAACGCGGCTAGGCCGGTTGCCGGGCGGAGTCGAAGAACGTGACTAGCTCATCGGCGACCGACTCCGGTGCGAGTACCGGTGCGAAGTGTCCGGCGCCTGGCAGCTCCCAGACCTGGGACTCGGTCACGTGGTGGGCGACGTACTCCGCCACTGCAGTGAAGAACGGCCGCAGTCGGGTCTGCTGACCCAACAGGACCAGCACCGGCACCCTGATCCGAGAGAGCGCCCCGGGGTCGGTGGACCGTGGCCCCTCGTATGACCCGTCCTGCTGCACGAATCGGAGCATCGCGGGTACCAGCCTCGCCCACATGTCGCCGAAGCTCGTCTGTGCCAGCGCAGCCGCCTCCTCCTTGGTACAGATCCACGAGACGAAGGCGCGAATCGCATCCACGAGCCGGCCGTCGGAGGCCGCGGCGCTGACATGCTGCATGGCGTCCAGGGTCTCGGCGAGGTCGTCCGCTGTCATCACCGGGATCAGCGTCGGCTCGTAGACCGCCACGGCAGCGACAGCGTCACTGCGAGCCGCCGCGCCCAGGACCCACGCCCCGCTGCCCGACCAGCCGACGACGTAGACCGACTCGCCGATGCTGTCGACGAAAGCCGTCACGTCTTCCTCCAGACGCGGCGGCGAGTGGTCAGGGCCATCCGCCGAGAGTCCGCGTCCGCGAGTGCTCGGCAGATAGCAGGTGAACCGGTCGGTGAGATGGGGCAGCATCGAGTCCCAGGCGGTCTCGCCGTCGCCGATGCCGCCGTGGACCAGGACCAGCGCCGGCCCCTCTCCCAAGACGCGTCCGGCGATCTCGGTGCCGTCCGTGGATACCGCTCGGTGAATCCTCGTGTAGGTCATGGTGATCGCTCCCGATCGAGGCGCCGCTGTTCGGCGCGTCTAGAGGGAATGCTCGGATGTGCGGTGGCGTGCCGGCATCGGTGTGATTGGCCAACCTGCGGGCGGACGCTACGCGGTTCTGCGTAGTGCTCTCACCGCGTGACCGTGAGCCCGTGGTCGATGGCGTAGCGGGCGGCCTGGGTCCGGGAGCTGACCCCGATCTTGTGGAAGACGTTCGTCAGGTGCCGGGCAACCGTGCGGTCGCTGATGAAGAGCGTCTCGCCGATCTCCCGGTTGGAGCGGCCGCCGGCTACCAGGGCCAGCACCTCGCACTCGCGGCGACTCAATCCGTCGGGCGGCGTTGGCGCGGGTCGGTGTGCGCCCAGGCGAGCGTATGCCGCCTCTGCTTGCGCCGCCTCCGTTGCCGCGGACGCCTCGTCGCCGAGTGACCGGTAAGCCTGAGCAAGGAGGGCACAGGTGCCGGCGGCGTCGTACGCCGCGCCCAGCTCGTGCCAGCGTCGGCAGGCGTCGCGGAGCAGCGGGAGGGCCGCCTCGGCGCGCCCATCGGCCAACTGCACCGCACCGTGTGCCGTCGCGGCCATCGCCTCCAGCCCCGATGTGGCATACATCGCCGCGGTCTCCGCGAGCTCTGACGCCGCGGCCCTCGCGGCCTCCAGCCACCCCGCAGCGACCGCGATCTCAACCGAGGCGGCGCACAGGGGCGCCCGCCGCAGCGGGTCGTCGCCCACCGCTGTCAGGGCAGTGCGTACCGATGTCGCGGCCCCGGTCGCGTCGCCTCCCTGGAGCTGTAGCAGCGCTCGGCCCGGTTGGGGGTCCCGTCCGCGGGCGTGCGCCTCGTAGTACGCCTCCGCGGCGGTTGGGTCGCCGCGCAAGCGGCGTGCCTCACCGACGACGTACCAGGCTTCCGCAGCATAGTCGACCCGCATCGCATCGAGGTCCGTCACCACCTGCAGCGCAGCGCGCTCCGCCTCCTCCCAAGCGCCGCGGAGGACGTGCAGCTGAGCCCGGTGCACTGCGCACAGGGAGCCGAAGACACCGCCTGCGGTCAGTGTCGACAGCCAGTCCTCGGTCAGGTCGGTCCAGCGGGTCATGCGGCCGAGGTCGGCGACCTCGCGGCAGGACGCGATGGTATGGCAGTAGAGGCTGCCCGACAGGAACGGTCCGAGACGGCCGTCCAGGGCAGCGACCATCGCCTCGTCGAGCAACGCCAGCCCATCGACGACCTGGCCGGCCTTGATCAGCGCGCGTCCCTCGCAGCTGATGCCCAGGAGCACCACCCCGGGCTCGTCGATCCGGACGCCGAGTGCCCGCATGCGGCGCGCCGCAGCCACCGCTGCGGTCGGCTGCCCGGCCTGCAGACTCGGCTCGACCTCAGTTACCTGGATCAGCAGCCCGTGCGCGGGGCACTCCGGGGTGCCCTCGAGCAGACGCCCGGCGCGGGCGATCCAGCCCGTGGCCTGCGGAACGTCACCCCGCCCCATGTGAAAGACCCCGAGCAGCATCGCCGCCCACGCGGCGTCTGCCTGCTGGGAGTCGCCCAGAAAGGCCTCGCACGCGGCGGCCTCGAGCCGCAGATTGTCCTCGACGCGGCCGAGCCACCACAGGGCATCTGCATACATTGCAAGATCGTCGGCGGTGAGTCGCTTGGCCCCCATGGCATCGAAATGCGCCGCGGCAGTGGCCCAATCGTGTGCCCCGTGAGCCTGCCGCGCCAGATGCAGAGTGTCCGCCGTCTCATTCACCGCCGTCCCATCGACGAACAGCAGACTATCGAGCGCAGCTGTCCTCCGGCCCGCTCATCGGCAGGACAGGTCATTCGAGCCGCTCAACTCCGAGCTCGATCGCAAAAACAGTCCGCCAACAAGCTGAAGGCCAACTGTCCCTGGTCTGCTCAGGCCTGCCCGCGACCCCTGTCGGCTGCGAGGCGCTCGCGGGCGGTCTCCTCCAGGGCGCGGCGAAACTCGGGTACGTCGTCGTACAGCCCTGCGGCCACGCGCGGCTCGAGGTGGACGGCCTCGATCTCCGACTCGGCCACGACCGAGGCGGTCCGCAGGGAGCCTTCGAGCAACGCGATCTCGCCGATCACGTCACCGGCCTGCAGCACCCCGACCTCGACACCGTGTCGGGAGACGCGCGCCTGGCCCGAGAGCAGCAGGTAGGCACCGTCGGCCGGTCCGTTCTGCACGGCGATGCTCCCGCCGATCCGGAAGCGCACGAGCCGACCGGCCCGCACCACTCGACGCATGGCACGAGGGCGGATGCCTGCGAACCTGCCGAGGGGCGACAACCGCAGGGTCCTGGCCCGGTGGGCCGTGGTAAGCCAGCGCACGCTCGCAGCCTAGCCAGTGACTCTCCCGCTACCCGACCGGGCCGACGAGCGGCAGCACCGGCAGGCACGGGACCTTCTGCTTGCGCCTGCGATCGAGGGTGTTGAGCACGATCACGCTGGCGACGGGGTCTGCGGCGATCTCGAAGTGCTCGGAGAGGTCGAGCGCGCAGTGGTCCTGGACGACGATGTTGCGCATGCCGGGCTCGCGGCCACTGGTGTAGGGCACCACGAGCTCGTCGTACCTGGTCATGATGTTCGTGTAGCGGACACCCGGGACCTTGGCGCCGCCGGCTCGGATCCTGCGCAGGTACGACGAGCCAGGAGCCATCTGGCCGCAGGCCGCGCACACGGGCACCTCGTCAGCCGAGAAGCCGAAGACCGAGGCGAGCTGGGGCAGGGGGTCGCCCGCGACGGCGCCGACCAGGAAGTTGTAGCTGACCGGCAGTCTGTCGGCCGCGCCCGCCGGCACCAGGGCGCCCGCGATCAGGGTGCTGAGGCAGGCAAGGACGACGGCAGTACGGCGCACGGAAGCTCCTGACGTAGAACGCGTTCTACGTCACAACGACCGTGCGCCGCTTTCGTGACGCTAGCGGAGCTGTCCCCGGATCTCCCCTGCCGGGATGTCGACCGTGTGGACGTTCACGTACGCCGTGCGGTGCTTGATCGCCCGCACGAGCTCCGCGAACTCACCCGCGGCGATGCCTTGCGCAGCCGGGCCCACCACCCCAGCCGGGGTGATCGTGCCGGTGACCGGGCCTGACGCGGGGCACGCCGGGGTGCCGGCCGGGCCGTTGCCCAGGTTGCTGCACAGGAACGCGCTCACACCTCCGGACTGCGACTTGCTGCCGAAGTGGATGTGCGCCTGCGTGGCCGCGGACGGCAAGCCCTGGAACGACAGCGTGTAGCGGATCTCGTCGTTCTTGACGTCGAGCTTCGCGCGGAACCAGCCACTGCCGGGTGACGACAGGGCAAGCGGGGTCTCATGGAAGCCACTCAGCCGGGTGCTCACCCGGTTGTGACCCTGTCCGGAGCTTCCTTGTGCTGCGACGACGGTGGTGGTCGCGACGGCGACTGACGCCGCCACGGCCAGACCGACGCGGAGCCGTTGTCGGTTCATGCTGACCTCCTTGCGAGTGTCTCTCGCTCACTCCCAACCTCCGCCAGCCGCCGCTCGGCGTCAACAGACAACTCGGGCAACGTCGCTGCCAAAGGCTTGGCCAGGTGCGGGAGACTCGTGCGATGCTCGCGCCATGAGCGAATCCGCACCTCCGCCGCTGAAGCCCCTGCCCGAGGACTGGTCGCGCGCCCTGGCGATCGTCGCCCATCCGGACGACATCGAGTACGGCGCCGCCGCGGCGATCGCCCGGTGGACCGGCCAGGGCAAGCACATCGGCTACGTCATGGTCACCAGCGGCGAGGCCGGCATCGACGGGATGCACCCCGACGAGTGCCGCCAGGTGCGCGAGGCCGAGGAGATCGCATCAGCGCGAGTCGTCGGGGTGGAGAGCGTCGAGTTCCTGGGGTTCAGGGACGGCGTGGTCCAGTACGACCTCGAGCTGCGTGCCGCGATCGCCAAGGTCGTCAGGCAGCACCAGCCCGAGATCGTCATCACCGGCAACTTCCGCGACACCTTCGGGCCCGGCGCGCTGAACCAGGCGGACCACATCGCGGTCGGGCGGGCAGTGCTCGATGGCGTGCGCGACGCGGGCAACAGGTGGATCTTCCCCGAGCAGCTCGTCGACGGGCTCGAGCCGTGGGGCGGCGTACGCGCGGTATGGGCGTCCGGCTCCCCCGAGGCCAGGCATGGCGTCGACACCACCGACTCGTTCGACAAGGGCGTCGAGTCCCTGCAGGCGCACGAGGCGTACATCGAGGGGCTGGGCTGGGAAGGCTGGGACCCGCGCGAGTTCCTCGAGGGCTTCGGGCGGATGACCGGCACCCGCCTCGGTACGACGTTCGGGTCGGTCTTCGAGGTGTACTCGCTGACCTGGGGTGGCGACGAGGACTGATGGGGCCG
Source organism: uncultured Actinomycetota bacterium (assembly GCA_963765905.1). GTDB lineage: Bacteria > Actinomycetota > Actinomycetes > Propionibacteriales > Nocardioidaceae > SSC3. The sequence goes on along the minus strand of CAVXXY010000005.1, from coordinate 14,081 downwards.
GAGCGGTCAGCCTAGGATTGCGCGGACGTCCTCCGGGCCGACGGCGCTCAGGCAACGGCTGGCCAGCTCCGCGTCCGCCGCGTGTTCGATCTGGCGAACTACCTGCTTGACCAAAGCGACCGAGGATGGCCCGACGCTCAGCTCGCGCACTCCCAGTGCGACCAGGAGCGGGATCGCCGCCTCGTCGGCGGCCAGCTCGCCACAGACCGCGACCAGACACCTGCCGTCCGCTGCCTGACACACCATGTCGACCAGACGAAGTACCCCGGGGTCCAGCGGGTCGCCAAGCGCGGCGACCGATGGGTTCCCCCGCTCGGCGGCCAGGGTGTACTGGGTGAGGTCGTTGGTTCCGATGCTGAAGAAGTCGACGTGGGGTGCGAACGCGGCTGCCTTCAAGGCTGCGGCCGGGACCTCGACCATGATCCCGACCTGAAGGCCGGGGGGCCGGCCTCGGCCGCAGAGCCGGATCGCGTCGTCGAGGCAGAGCTGCGCCTGTGCGAGCTCGGTCATCGTGCTCACCATCGGGAACATCACACTGACCGGGGTTTCGTGGGCCACTGCGACGATCGCTCGGAGCTGGTCATCGAGGAGTTGACCCTGCGCGAGTGCGAGCCTGATGCCTCGCATGCCGAGAAAAGGATTGGCCTCGGACGGCTGTGGTGCGTAGGGAAGTGGCTTGTCTCCCCCGACATCGAGGGTCCGCAGCGTGAGTCGCTTTCCGCCCAGCGCCTCGGCGAGCGACCGGTAGACCTCGATCTGCTCCTCGGTGGTGGGTGCCTCGCCTCGGCCAAGATAGAGGAACTCCGTGCGGACCAGCCCGGAGAGATCGGCGCCGTGTACGGCGGCGACGTGCGCGTCCTCGAGAGATCCGAGATTGGCACCGACCAGCACGTCGACCCCGTCGCCAGTGACGGCGGGTGACAACGCTCCCGCCTTGGCCAGCGCAGCCTTCGCGCGGGCCAGCTCGTCAGCCGTCCTGAGCTGGTAGAGCGTCTCCTCGCTCGGGTCGACGAAGAGCCGGCCCGTCGTACCGTCGAGCGCGACCGTCGTACCAGGAGCTATGTCGAGCACCGCGGAACCGGCAGCGACCACGGCCGGGATGGCGCGCGACCGCGCCAGGATCGCGCTGTGGCTCGTGGGACTCCCACCGGCCAGGACGAGACCGGTCACGGCCGACGTGTCCAGCTCGGCCACCTGCGCCGGGACCAGGTCGTCGGCAATCAGCACGCCTTCCCCCTCTACCCGGGGTGCCGGTGCTCCGGTGAGCGAACGAGCCACCTGCTGCCCCACTGCGTGCACGTCGAGAGCTCGGGCCCGGAGGTACTCGTCCGGGACGCCCGCGAACTCCGCCTCCACGGCGGCAATCGCGTCGGACCAGGCTCGGGGTGCGGCGACGCCCGCGCCGAGGCGAGCCCGAACGTCGTCGAGAAGGTCGGTGTCGTCGATGAGCATGAGGTGGGCGTCGAAGATGCGTGCCTCGCTCTCGCCACCCTCGCGTGAGGCCTTGACCCGGATCCGCTGGATCTCGCGGCGTACCTCGGCGATCGCCACCCGGACTCGTCGCCACTCGGTGGCAATATCGCCGGGCGCCTCGTCGGGCACATCCACGTCTGATGCGCGAAGTGAGATGGCCGGCCCGATGGCGATGCCGGGCGACGCCGGCATCGGCGACCCGGCCGCGAGCTGCCGAGCGGACACCTCTGGCGTGACTGTGCTTGGTGGCTCCTGCTCGTCGAAGCGGCGATCGGCTAGGGCTATGACATGGTCGAGCGCCTCGCGCGCCTGGCTACCGGTGGCGCTCAGCTCGACGCGATGACCACAGAGCGCGCCGAGTGTCGCGACTCGGGAGAGGCTGGTGGCGGGGACAGGGCCAACCCCGGTATCGAGGTTGCGCAGCTCGATCCGGGCGTCGAAGAGCCTGGCCTCCTGGACCAGCCGCGCCGCCGGTCGCGCATGCAGTCCGTGCGGGTTGGTGATCTTCATGACCGCCGTGTTCGCCGGCAGGTGGTTGCTCGTGTCGACGGCTTGGCCGCCGTGGACCGAGACCTCCGTCGCAGCCGCTCCGCTCGGGACGGGTTCGGCAAGGTGTGCCTGCTTCGCGGCCAACGACCCGACGGCCTCGGCGGCGACCTCCGCAGGGGCCGCTCCGCCCGCCGCTGCAACCACCGCCACCACGAGACCTTCCACGAGGGGGGCCGCGCACAGCACCGCACGTTCTCGGACGTTCGGGTCGACCATGTCCAACGCCATCTCGGCTGAGAGCACGGCGCTGCCGAGGTCCATCAGGATGACGACCCCCACACCGTCATCTGCTGCGTGGATCGCCTCGACAATGGCCGTCGCATCGGTCCCGAACGTCGTCGCGTCGAGTCCCGCGGCGACCGCGATCCGCACCTCGGAGCCGTGCAGCATCTCCGAGGCGAGGGACACCGCCGCGTCGGCCAGCACACGGCTGTGGGAGACGACCACCAGTCCGGTCACGACGACACGCCCCTCGAGAGGGCCTGTGCGGCAGTGGAGACCAGCAGCGCTGTCGAGGTCGCGCCAGGGTCCTGATGTCCCACGCTGCGCTCACCGAGATACGACGCGCGACCCTTGCGCGCGAGCATAGGAGTCGTCCTGTCGCGTCCGGCGTCTGCCGCCGCAGAGGCCGCCCAGAGCGCGCCGACCAGGTCCTGTCCACTGTTGAGCGCGTCGTCGAGTGCGTCGCACGCGGGCGAGAGAGCGTCGTACATGGTCTTGTCCCCAGCCTCTGCGCGGCCACGGGCGACGACGCCTTCGAGGCCGGCCCGCAGGGCTGCCGCGAACGCCGGTCCGTCGAGCGAGTCGGCGTCACCCACGCTTCCAGCCATCCGGAGGAACAGTGTTCCGTACAGGGGACCGCTCGCACCTCCGACCGTGCTCACAAGCGTCATCCCCACGGTCTTCAAGAGCACACCCGGCGACGAGTCGGCGGCACCGGCGAGTGCAGCCACCGCAGCCGCGGCGCCGCGGTCGAGATTGGCACCGTGGTCGGCATCACCAATAGCAGCGTCGAGCTGAGTGAGGAGGTCGCGGTTGGCTGCGACCTCCTCCGCGAACAGACTCAGCCATGACCGGATCGCAGTCGCGTCGACCACCGCGCTCACCTCTTGTGCTTTCGTCCCGCTCACAAGCCCCACCGCAGGGCCGGGGTCCTCACCGGAGCGTCCCACAGTCTGAGCATCTCTTCGTCCAGCTTGAGCAGCGTCACCGAGCATCCAGCCATGTCGAGGCTCGTGATGTAGTTCCCGACGAGGGACCTGGTCACGCCGATCCCTGCCTTGCCCAACAGCGTGTTGACCTCGTGGTACATCAGGTAGAGCTCGATCAGAGGAGTGCCGCCCATGCCATTGACGAACGCGAGAACGCCGTCACCGGAGAACTCGAGGTCGTCCAGGATCGGATCGACGAGGAGCTGAGCCATCTCGGCTGCAGACCCCAGCGGAGCGCGCACCCGGCCGGGCTCACCGTGGATGCCGATGCCGACCTCGATCTGGTCCTCCGGCAGGTCGAACGTGGGTTTCCCGGCCGCCGGCACCGTGCAGGACGTCAGCGCCAACCCCATGCTGCGGCCGGCGGAGTTCACCCGCCGCGCGATATCGGCGACCTCGGACAGGCTGCGCCCCTCCTCGGCCGCTGCACCGGCGATCTTCTCGACGAGCACCGTGACTCCGACTCCGCGCCGACCCACCGTGTACAGGCTGTCCTGGACGGCGACGTCGTCGTCGGTGACGACAGACACGACCTCGGTCTCGGCCAGCTCTGCTGCCATCTCGAAGTTCATGACATCGCCGGTGTAGTTCTTCACGATGTGCAGCACTCCGGCCCCGGCATCGACGCCCTTGGTCGCGGCCAGGATCTGGTCCGGGACCGGTGAGGTGAATACCTCACCGCATGCGGCGGCATCGAGCATTCCGAGCCCGACGAACCCTCCGTGCAGCGGCTCGTGACCCGAGCCACCTCCGGAGATCAGGCCAACCTTGCCCGGACGCGGTGCGTCGCCTCGGAAGATCACCTTGTTCTCATGGTCGACCCGGAGCTCCGGATGGGCAGCCTCGACCCCGAGCAGCGACTCGGACAGGACATCGGCGGGTGCGTTGATGAGCTTCTTCACTGTTCTGTCTCCTTGTGCTGGTCGGTCAACGGGTCGCGTGCTCGGCGAGCACGGGAGCGGGCGCCGAGCTGTCGGCGACCTCGGCTGCTGGTCCGTCGACACCCCTGACGAGAGCCTGGTACGCCACGGCAGCGATGACGCCGGCCAGGAGCTCGGCCACGAGGTAGACAGGCAACTGCTCCCACTTCACTGTGCCGCCTGCCAGCTGCTGGACGAACATCGGGCCGAACGTGCGGGCCGGGTTGATGGAGGCACCAGTGGTCGGAGCGACCGGGATGATGGCTGCGAAGACGACCAGGCCGATGGCCACGCCGGCGAAACCCGCGGGCGCCTTGCTGTGGATCACACCGAAGATGGTGAACACGAGGATGAACGTCCCCACGAACTCGGCCGCGAAAGCTTGAGGCACGCCTACATTGTCGGCATAGGCGGCAACGCCGAGCCCGACGTCACTCGCCTTCTCGCCGAGCACCGCGATGATGGCCGCAGCACCGATCGTGGCACCGACCACCTGAGCGGCGAGATAGCCCGGCACCCTGCTCCACGGGAACTTGCCGGTCACGGCCAGCCCGAGCGTCACTGCCGGGTTGATGTGGTTGCCGCTGACGTGACCGAGCGCGTAGACGGTGGCTACGACGATGGTCCCGAACGCGAGCGAGATCATCCCGAGGTCGGCCATGGTGAACGGGGCATCGCCGTTGACGATGAGGGTCGCCGGCACTGACCCGACACCGATGAAAACCAGAAACGCGGTCCCGATGACCTCGGCGGCGAGCTTCTGGGGAGTAGACGGTTCGTTCATGAGGTCTCCTGGACCGAGCGGTCGCCGTGGTTCCACGACGAGACTGGCTTCTCTGAACATCATTCGATAATGTCGAATGATGGTCGGACGTTACGCTTCTGTTTCACACCGCACAAGACCCCAGATCGACCGGTCCAAACCGGCGGCCGAAGAGGAGACGAGATGATTCAGTCCGTCGACAGGGCACTGCGCATCCTGGCCGTCCTCCAGGGAGACCATCGGCTCAGCCTGGGCGAGATCGCCGCGCGACTGGACCTCCCACCGTCGACCGTGCACGGGATCGTCCGCACCCTGCTGGTCCACCGCATGGTCGTCCAGGAGCACGACTCCGGGCAGTACCGCCTCGGCCCCGCCGTGCTCACTTTGGGCAACGTGTACCTCGACACCCTCGAGCTACGTGCCCGGGTCACTCCCTGGGCTGAGGATCTGGCCCGCCGCAGCGGCCTCGCCGTACGCACCGCCGTCGCGATGGCCGAGGACGTTGTGGTCGTGCACCACGAGCCCCGTCCCGACGGTTCGCGCCAGATGCCCGAGGTCGGAATCGTGATCCCGGCCCATGCCTCTGCTTTGGGCAAAGCGATCCTCGCTTTCGACGACGAGACCGCGGAGGGACTCTTCGACAGCACTCCCCTCCGCAGCATGACCGGGGAGACGTTGACCGACGTCCGCATCCTTCGTCGGCAGCTCGAAGCCGTCCGCGAGACCGGGATCGCCGAGGAGGTCGAGGAGGCCGTACTCGGCGAGTGTGGCATCGCGGCCGTCCTCGGCGATCGGCTCGGGGGCGCCGTCGGCGCGATCGGCTTGGTCGCATCGACCGACGAATGGCCGCTCGGGGCCAACGTGGTCGCATCGCTTCGGACTGCCGCACGATCTGTTTCTCGCGAGCTCGGCGCCACCTCCTGGCCCCCGCTCGGCCACGCGCCCCGAGTCTCCGAGATGGGAACTCGACGACGGCGTCCACGGCCGGCCTGAGCCGGCGGATCCTAAAGTCCGGACGCGCGAACGGACCACGATGAAGGGCGTCCGCGAGTACGCGCGCGCCTCGCGCGGTGCGTGCAGCGCGTCTACCTCCTCGACCCGTACCTCGTGGTCAGGACATGCTGCCGGAACAGTTCGGCCGATGGCAGGAGACGGCGTGCTTGTGCCCAGGCCAGGCCGACGTCTCGGTGGGCGCCGACGTCCATGAGACGGGTCAGCCATACGGTTGCCGGTCCGCTGGGCTCGGGTCCTGCGTCCATGGGCGGGACGATGGCGACGCCCAATCCGGAGGCGACAAAGCCCTGCACCACGGATAGGTCGTCGCACTCGAAGGTGACGCGAGGCGAGAACCCCGCGGCCGCGCACAGGTTGTCGGAAAGCGTCCGAAGGTCCCAGCCTGGACGGAGCATCACGAAGTCGTCGTGCGACACCTCAACGAGATGGGCCTCGGCTCGACCGGCCAGGCGATGCCCGGGATGCACAGCAAGATAGAGCGGCTGGGCGAAGAGTCGTCTCCATTGCACCGCCGGGTCTCGGTGGCGCTGAGCGGTGAACTCGAGATCGATCCCCCCGCCCGCCAGGGGTGACGATCCAAGAGCGTCGTGCGACTGTTCGAGCTCGAACTGCACGCGGGGGTACTCGCGGAGGAACTGACCGATCATGTCCGGGACCAGCCACGTGCCCAACGACAGCTGGAAGGCGACGACGACAGTCCCCGTCGACGGGTCGACAAGCTGGCTGACGGCGGCCAGGGCGTCGTCGAGGCTGTGCACCGCGGCGTCGACATGCCGCTTGAACACGGTGCCGGCGTGCGTGGGCCGGAGCACCCGACCGGACTTGTGCAGCAATGGCGTGCCCACCTCTGCCTCCAGCCTGGCCAGGGCTCGGGAGACACCGGGTTGGCTGAGGCCGTAGACGTCCGCCACCTCGGTGACCGTCACGCCATCGGCAACCTGCTGAAACCAACGCAGGGTCTCCAGGTCCATTCTCATAAGCATGGAGCATGAATCACTGTTCCTCCAGTCATTGGACGCATGAATAGAAGTAGTGAACACTTGAAGCATGAACAAAGACCACACTGCCCGCCCGTCCGCCAAGCAACTGCTGGGCAACGTCGGCAGCCAACTGCGCGGGGCCCGTCAGTCGCGGGCGGCCCACCGTCTACTCACGCGCGAGCTCGCGACCTACCGGACTGCTAGCGACGTGAACGACCTGCTCGGTTCGCTGAGAGGCCAAGAAGGCGCCGACGTCGAGGTGATCCGACACATCCTCACTCGCAACCTGCAGCAGCAGCAGCGTCCAAGGCACCTCGTCGCCTGATTCTGGCGCCGCAGCCAACGGCACCGATGCGCATCACAGCCAGCGCACCTGATGCTGCTCCGCATCCAGATTGCCCGTGCTGCGGTCGCGGTTCGCATAGCCAGGATGACCCTGTGAGAACGCAGTACCTAGACCGTGGCCGATGACCATCGCCCCGGACGCGAGATCCGTGCCAAAGGTCATGTCCCGAGTGCGTACATCGCAATGCGGCGCCGCAAACCCTGGCTGACATCTCACTTTTAAAGCTGAGCCGCTTCCGCGTCGGTGAACAGCCGGGACCGGATGAGGAAACGGACGCCGTAGGGCGCCTCGAGCGAGAAGCCCGCGCCGCGGCCCGGTACGACGTCGATGGTGAGGTGGGTGTGCGACCAGTACTCGAACTGGGAGCGCGACATCCACACCGGTACCGGGCCGTCCAGCCCGATGTCGAGATCGCCGAGGTGGATGTCGGCGTCGCCGAGCAGGAATTCGCCGTCCGGGTAGCACATCGGCGACGAGCCGTCGCAGCAGCCGCCGGACTGGTGGAACATCACCTGACCGTTGGTGCCGACGAGGCGGCGGATCATCTCCGCCGCCTCGTAAGTGACCGCGACTCGACCCGTTGGCCGAGGAGGTTGCTCTGCAACCGTCACGAGACTCCGCCCTCTCAGAAGAGCCCGAGCGCGTTGTCGTCGTACGACACCAGCAGGTTCTTGGTCTGTTGGTAGTGGTCGAGCATCATCTTGTGGTTCTCGCGCCCGATGCCGGACTGCTTGTAGCCGCCGAACGCCGCGGCCGCGGGGTAGGCGTGGTAGCAGTTGGTCCAGACCCGGCCGGCCTGGATCTCCTTGCCCGCGCGGAAGGCCTGGGACCCGTTCCGCGACCAGACGCCCGCGCCCAGCCCGTAGAGCGTGTTGTTGGCGATCTTGAGCGCGTCGGCCTCGTCGTCGAACCCGGTCAGCGAGACGACGGGTCCGAAGATCTCCTCCTGGAAGATCCGCATCGAGTTGTCGCCTTCGAAGATGGTCGGGGTGACGTAGTAGCCCTCGGCAAGGTCGCCCTCGAGGATGTTGCGCTCGCCGCCGGTGAGGACCTTCGCGCCCTCCTCCTTGCCGATCTCCAGGTAGGACAGGATCTTCTCGAGCTGGTCGTTGGACGCCTGTGCGCCGATCATCGTGGTGTCGTCGAGCGGGTTGCCCTGCTTGATCTGCTGGGTCCGCAGCACCGCGTCGTGGACGAAGTCGGAGTAGATGCTCCGCTGCACGAGCGCGCGGCTCGGGCAGGTGCAGACCTCGCCCTGGTTGAGGGCGAACATCGTGAAGCCCTCGAGCGCCTTGTCGTAGAAGGCGTCGCGCTGGTCGGCGACCGACTCGAAGAAGATGTTCGGGCTCTTGCCGCCGAGCTCGAGGGTGACAGGGATGATGTTCTGGCTGGCGTACTGCATGATCAGCCGGCCGGTCGTGGTCTCGCCGGTGAAGGCCACCTTGGCCACGCGCGACGACGAGGCGAGCGGCTTGCCAGCCTCGACGCCGAACCCGTTGACGACGTTGAGCACGCCGGCGGGCAGCAGGTCGCCGACCAGCTCGATCAGCTTGAGGATCGACCACGGCGTCTGCTCCGCAGGTTTGAGTACGACGCAGTTGCCTGCCGCGAGCGCCGGAGCGAGCTTCCACACGGCCATCAGGATCGGGAAGTTCCACGGGATGATCTGGCCGACGACGCCGAGCGGCTCGTGGAAGTGGTAGGCCACGGTGTTCTTGTCGATCTCGCCGATCGAGCCCTCCTGGGCACGCAGCGCGCCGGCGAAGTAGCGGAAGTGGTCGACGGCTAGCGGCATGTCGGCGGCCAGGGTCTCACGGACCGGCTTGCCGTTCTCCCAGGTCTCGGCGATCGCGAGCGCGGTGAGGTTCTCCTCCATCCGGTCGGCGATCTTGTTGAGGATGTTGGCGCGCTCGGTGGCCGACGTCTTGCCCCACGAGGGGAAGGCGGCGTGCGCGGCGTCGAGGGCGGCGTCGATGTCCTCGGCGGTGCCGCGGGCGACCTCGGTGAACGGCTTGCCGTTGACCGGCGAGATGTTCTCGAAGTAGCCGCCCTTGATCGGGTCGGCCCACTCGCCACCGATGTAGTGGCCGTAGCGGTTGTCGACGGAGACGGGTGAGTCCGGCTGTCCGGGTGCTGAATAGACGGTCATGCAGTGCTCCCTAAAGGTGCCTTGGTGACGGTCATCACACGTTACGAAGCGCCACGTTGCGCCGACGTTGCGCAGCCGCCGGACTACGCAAGCTCGCGGTCGAGGCGGGCGATCTGCCCGTCGACCAAAGCCCGCATCGGCGATGCATCTGCCACCACCGCGCGTTGCGCGACCCACATCTCGTAGTCGTCGCGGCCCCAGCTGGACCTGGTCCAGCCGGACATCAGGTCGCCGGTGCCCGAGCGGAGCAGCGCGTGCCGGAGCGACGACTCGAGCTCGTCGCGGAGTCGTACGACGCCGGGAGCCGTCGAGCGCGGGAGGACCGGTCCGTCGTACCCCCTCATCGCGGAGCGGAGGTCCCCGGCCGCCAGCTGGGCGCCGACGGCAAGCCAGTCGCCGATCACCGGCGCAGTCAGCCGGTAGGGACGCGAAGCGAGGAGGTCGTCACTGAGCAGGTTGCGGAGCCGGTTGAGCTCGGCGCGCAAGGTCGAGGACCCGCCGTCCTCCTCATAGAGAAGTACGGCGAGCTCGTCACCGCTGAGTCCGGTCGGCGCCGCTGCCAGCAGCGCGACGATCTCGCTGTGCCGGCGCGACAGCCGGAACTGGCCGACCCGATCGCGCCCGTCCGCGACGCTCACCAGCGCCTCGTTGCGGCCGAGCAGCTCGAGCACGACCTGCAGACCGGAGGACTGCGCCGCGACGTCGGGATACGGCAGGTGGCGGGCCAGCTCGGCCTCGGCCAGCCGGGCCGCGGCGCGCACCATCGCCATCGTCTGGGGTACGACGACCTCGTCGCCGCCCGTCACATCGAGCACGCCGAGCAGCTGGTTGGTGGCGGGGTCATGGATCGGAGTGGCCGCGCAGCTCCACGAACGCACGCTCGACCGGAAGTGCTCATCGCGCGTCACGATCGCGTCACGACCGGTGGCCAGCGCCAACCCTGGTGCATTGGTGCCGGCCAGTCGCTCATCCCAGTTGCTGCCCTCGACGAACCCGATCCGTTCGGCCTGGCGCAGCGCCTCCGAATTGCCGCACACCCACAGCAGGTTGCCCTCGGCATCGGCGAGCGCCATCAGCGCGCCGCACGCCCGCACCTCGCGGCCGAGCACGTCATCGAGGAGCGGGAACACCCGGGACAGCGGATGCATCTCGCGCTGACCCCGCAGATCCGAGTCGCCGAGCGCGATGGGGGCTTCCGGTCGCTCGACGTCGACCCCGGCCGCAGCCGATCGCTCCCAGGACGCGACCACCTCAGCCCGCATCGGGGCTGGGGGCAGATCCTCGGTCATGACTCCAGTAAACATCGGCGTCCCATTACGTTGCATCCCTTCTTCCACCGACTGTTGCTCGCGCAACGTTGCAACCACGTTGTAGTCGCACGGTCTCGATATCGCAGGACAAGTAGGCTGACCCGTTTGGCATGCCCACGCGATGTGTTCGTCGTTGGCCGACCCGGTGGCACAGGCAGCGGTAGCTGATGCCAATGAAGCGGTTGATGAAGTCTCGAGCCCCGATGGCCTGCGCGCAGAACCCAACGACCTACCTCGGCGCTCGCTACCGCCGGAACGCCACCCGACGAGGACCGCAGAAGACCGACGTCGCGATCCAACGACCGATCGTGACCGAGATCTGGCATATGGGCACCACCGGCACCCTCTACGACGACCCAGGGGCCGACTACTTCACCCGGCTCCACCCTGAGAGAGCCAAGAACCGCGCCTCCACCGGCTCGAGTCCATGGGCTACCAGGTCACCCTCGACCGGGTCGGATAACCCGAGGAGCCTCTGACGCGAGTGAATCTTCGCGTCAAAGGCCCTTCTCTGGGCTCCCCCGGTTGGACTCGAACCAACAGCCCTCCGGTACCAGACGTTGAATCTCGAACCGGCCTCGGCGATCGCATGATGGAGTGTGCTGACCATTGCACGCCTGCGCGAATGCGTGCCCTGACCTGCGGGAACGCACGATCTTTCGACTCGGGGAACCCTGCACCCAGACGGTCACAGTTGCCTCACTAGGTGTCGCTACTGTGCGCAGGTGCGCACGCTCGGGAAACTCAAAGGTGGCACAAAAGTGTCACTGCGGGGTCGAGTCCTCGGCCCGGGCGCCGTGCCGAGGACGCTGCGCCTCGAGACCGCCTGTCCTCTACTGGAGCCCGAGTTGGACGATGATCTTACTGAGTTCGTGGGACTCGACGCCCACGATGCCGGGCCGGCCGGTCGCGAAGATGAAAGTGGTCTCACCGGCCTTGTAGTCGAAGGTGTGATCGGGACTGGAGTGCACGTGCAGTTGGCCCGGCTTCTCGGCAGTAACGTCAAGTTCCAGGGGCTGATCGATGCTCAATGCAGATCCACAAGTCCTGTGCTGCCGCTCGCCGGTGGCGTCAAGGTCGCGGTTCGCTGGCCACGTCTCTTCGGGGAAGAAGTCGGCATCCACCTTCCTCGAGATCACCGCCTCACGCCAGACCACCTTCCCCAAGAACAAGAGGATTCAGGCGTCATGACCCGCCCGGCGCAAGGGCGTCGACGAGCGTGGACGCAAACTCCTCAGCCACCGCAAGATGTTCCGGCTTCATGACACAACAACGCAAGACCGTGGTCTGGTCGCTGTCGACGACAAGCGCCTCGTCGGCAGTTGCGAGCCATTCGCTGTTCACTTGAAGCTTAGCTACGTGCCAGCCCAAGCTTTGAAGCTTATTGAAGGCGGACTCGGAACGTCGGCTGACCTCGGAGGTGCTCCCTGATGCTGAGTAGGTACACACGATATCGAGTTCAGGCTCGACGACGAGACGCGCGGTCTCGGAACCTCTCACGCGGTCCGCGATCATCACAGCCGCTTGCCGGCCCTTCGAGAGGACTTCGCCCAACCCATCTCGGTCAAGGCCGAGAGCGCGCAAGGTTGCCCACAAGGCCGCAGCGGCTGCGCCGGCGCGTGAGCACTCGATGCTGATCTCGCCCAGGTGCAGCTCACTCGAAGTGAAATAGGTGTATGGGGAGTCGTGGGCGAAAAGGCGGCCCACTGTGGGGTCCGAGAAGAGGATCGAGCCACACCCATATGGTTGGAGTCCGTGCTTGTGTGGGTCGACCACGATCGAGTCCACGTGAGGTAGCGCATGAAACGGCCGCGGGTCGACGGACGGATCGGTGGTCGCGAGAAGCGTGTGGAACCCGCCGTACGCCGCGTCCACATGAACGCGGGCTTCGTAGCGTCGCGCCATTGTGACGATTTCGTTGACTGGGTCGAGTGCTCCCAGGCTGGTCGTTCCCAGCGTGGCAACGATCGTCCCGACCCCGCCACCCTCGAGCCGAGCTTCAAGAGCTTGCAGATCCATCTTGCCAAGGCGATCCTGCGGGATGGTCTCGTGCGTCATTCCAAGCAAGTGGCTCATCCGCCCGTGCGTGTAGTGGGCTGCCTGACTGGACACGACGACCGTGTCGGGCGCTAGTTCGCGAGCAACGTATAGCGCCTCGAGGTTGGCGATGGTCCCCGAGGATGTGAGGTGACCGAGGTGCTGCGGCATCCCAAACATCTCGGCAATGTCCTCGACGACTTCCTTCTCCATCGCTGAGGTCGCTGGACCTGCATCGAGCGCGTGATTGTTCGGATTGATCAGCGCAGCTGCCGCGTAAGAAATCCAAGCGACCGGGTGAGGAGGCTTGAGAATCTGCCCGATGTAGCTCACGTCGCCGTAGGGGTAGTTGTCCGCGAGACGACGCATCAGCTCGTCAACCGCCTCCCGATGACGGTCGGTGAGCAGCGTCGTCTCTTCCCAGAGTTGGGCCATTGGCTCGAGTTGTCGCGCGGTGCGGGTAAGCCGCGCCACGATCTCAGGTGTGAGCTGCGTCATCGGACATCCTCTATTCGCTAGTGCTGACGCCGTCAGCAATCAGTACGGGTACCAGACCCGTCGGGTCGGTCACAGGTCCGCGCGTGCCCCACCTGCGCCCGACGTAGCTAGTCAGCGACGTAGAACATCCGCTTATTGACGAACTCGTCCATGCCCAGCGGGCCGAGCTCGCGACCGAAACCGCTGCGCTTGACGCCACCGAAGGGCACCTCCGCACCCTCACCGGCCGGGGTGTTCACGTTGGACATGCCCACCTCGAGGCGCTCGGCCAGCTTGCGCGCGCGGTCGGTGTCCTGGCTGAACACCGCACCGCCGAGGCCGTAGTCGCTGTCGTTGGCGAGAGCGAGGGCCTCGTCGTCGCTGGAGACGGAGTAGACCACCGCCACCGGACCGAACAGTTCCTCGCGGTAGGCGCGCATCTCCTCGGTGATCCCGGTCAGCACGGCCGGGGAGTAGTACGCCGCCGGCCCCTCGCTCAGCACTCCGCCCGCGTGCAGGGTGGCGCCCTTGCTGACAGCGTCCTCGACCTGCTCGGCCAGCCGCTCGGCGGCAGCCCGCGAGGACAGCGGCGCGAAGGTGCCGTCCGCATTGTCGGCGGGATCACCCGGCCGTAGGTCCTTCGCGCGTTCGGTGAGCCGGGACACGAAGCCGTCGTAGATGTCGTCCATCACGATCATCCGCTTGTTGGAGTTGCACGCCTGGCCGGTGTTGCTGATCCGGGTCTCCCAGGCCAGGTCGGCGGCCGCGACCGCGTCGTCGGTGTCCAGGATGACGTAGGGGTCGGAGCCGCCGAGCTCGAGCACGCACTTCTTGAGGTTCTTGCCGGCGATA
>CAVXXY010000004.1:0-73143 GCA_963765905.1 uncultured Actinomycetota bacterium | reverse complement strand
ACGACATCTAGAATCAGATATTGGAGAACAGCTCGAACTCTTTCTCCTTGGTCGTCGAAAGTGGCGGCTGACCTGCAGAGAAAGTCTGTAGCGTCAGCCGCCGCTTCGCGTTTGGGGCGCAGCGGGGCGCAGTCGAGTTGGTCAGATCGCGGGCTGTGTGGGACACCGGCGAGAAGGCCGAGCCGGACATCATCCTCTGGTGCAACCGGCTTCTCCGACTATCCGTTCGATCATATGACGAGTATTCTGTTCATATGAACTTCGGCGAACCATTCGGAGGCCTGATGCCCGGCGCCCGCGGCGCTGTCCTCGCGGTGCTGCTGCGGACGGGCGCTCCTCTCACTGGGCGGCGCATTCATGCGCTCGTCGATGGCCACAGCTTGGGTGCAGTTCAGCAAGCTCTGCGAGACCTCGATCGGATCGGCGTGATCACCACCGAGACCATCGGTCGAGCCGGCATACACCGCATCAATGAGGGCCATGAGAGCATCGCTCCCCTGCGCTCGTTGGCCAGCCCGATCGAGATGCTGACTCGCGTTGTGTGCGAGGCTGCATCGGATGTCGAGGCCGTGATCGTGTTCGGATCCGTCGCCCGCGGAGAGGCACACGCAGACAGCGACATCGACCTCGTGGTAATCGCACCAGAGGCCTGGGACGGGCGAGCTGACCTCCAGCAGCAGGTACACGAGCGGCTCGGCAACGACTGCGACGTACTCCACCTGACCCGTGAGGACTTCGCTCGTGCCCCGGAGGATGGTGAGCCTGTCGTCGCCGAGATCCTCCGAGACGGCATCGCACTGGTCGGCACCATGCCGCGTTTGAGCCGCAAGAAGGCGTCATGAGCTCCGCCGAGAGCCTGAACTACGCGAAGCGCTACCTCCAGAAGGCCGAGGAGTATCTGGCTTCCGCCCAGGACAACGTCGAACTCGAGCGCGCCACCCCTGCGGCCGGCGACGCGATCCACGCCGGCATCAGCGCCAAGGACGCGATCGTCACGATGCTCACCGGCGCGACGAGCAAGGCCAAGGACCACGCCAAGTCGGTAGGTGAGCTGCGAGCCGCACTCGGGGCTCGACCCCAGGCGGCGTCTGCCGAGAAGGCGCTGCGCGAGCTGATCACCATCAAGGGCGACGTCGAATACGGCACCACACTCATCACGCTCGCGAAGGCAGAACCACTCGTCCGACGCGCGCAGACGCTCGTCGATCTGGCGAAGCAGATCGTGCGACCCGGCCACTGATGGCGGCGTCGTAGTGACCCAGGATTCGGTGGTAACGAACTCGTCGGCAGATCAAGCCGTCACTTCGCCTCCGGGCCCAGGAGCACGCGTGTCGGGGTGGAGATCCGGGGGTCGAGTTCGAGCGTCGGGAGATGTGTTGCCGGGGTGATGGTGACCTCGGTGGTGAGGTCGATCAGTGCATCGGTGCGCTCGCGGTGCTTGCCTGGTGCGTTGGAGCCGTGCTGTGCTGACGGCTTGCACGGCTTCGCCGCCGCTCTTCTCGCTGCGAACGAGGTATGAGGCGTCCTCGCTGGCTCGCACCTGCCGCCCCGCGAGTTCGATGTCCTCCGTGATCTCGTGAATGACCTCGCCCGTTGCCGTGCACTCGTAACTGTGCCACGTCAAGCGGTCGCCCTGACCGAATTCCCGTGTCGCAATGTGCCGCCGCTCAGGTGTCCGCCTCGACGTCGCCGCGCCACGCTCCGGTCTCGCGGCCGCGGCTCTCGATGAACTCCTTGAAGCGCTCGAGATCGCCCTTCACGCGGTGCTCGTCGATGTTCACCGCCGAGCCGACCTTCTCGACGAATCCCGACGGCTTCCAGTCGATCTGCACCATCACTCGCGACTTCTCGTCGTCGAGACGGTGGAAGGTCACCACCCCGGCGTGCTGGGCCTCTCCGCCCGTGCTCGCCCACGCCACCCGCTCATCGGGGTGTTGCTCGGTGATCTCGGCGTCGAACTCCCGCTCCACGCCCGCGATGTCGGTCACCCAGCGCAGGTGGGTGTCATCGACGTGCGTGATCGACTTGACGCCCGACATGAACTCGGGGAACGACTCGAACTGCGTCCACTGGTTGTAAGCCACGCTGACCGGAACGTCGACGTCGATGGACTGCTGGATTTGCGTCATAGGCCGTTGCCTTCCTTGAGCCACAACGATGATGAGGCCGCAACGGGAAGTCGCGGCGTATGTCCCCCGGCGGTACCCAGGGGTCACCGACGCAAACGGTGACGCACTCCGGCTCGTCCTCTACGCGGCCCTGGCGTTCCAATCGCGGGAGAGTGACTTCCCCGGGCTAGGAAGCCGCGCGATGCGTGTTGAGCATCCCGACGGGCTCGCCCATAACGAACCGCTGAGCGTTGTCGGTCAATCGCAACGTCGAGCGACACGTAGACCCATCGCCGCTCGCAGCCGGTGTAGGTCGACCCTCCCCCGGCCTCGGAGGGGTCCGTGCAGGCGCGAGACCGAACGTCTTATCCAACTCGAACTCATTGGATCCCCGAGGGTTCTTCGAAGCATCGTGCTCGGCGAGGGCTGGCATGGGCCTGCCGAAGCCTTGGTCGGCAGATCCGGAGGGCCGGTAGGTCGGATAGCCTCGGCGGCTGCTTGGCCACGACACTTCCTGTGCCATGGTGTGTGGGTGCCTGATCCGGACGACAAGGTCGAGTGGCTGCTGACTCCCGCGGAGCGCGGCAACGGGCAGACCCAGCTTGACGAAGCCCATCAGGGCAGGGCGTGGTCCGAGGGCAACCTGGTGCGGCCGTTGATCCATGGTGCGACCTACTTTGCCGAGCTGTACCTGCGCATCGAGGCCACCGGGGCTGGTGATGTCATTGTCTTCGCCGACTGGCAGGGTGACGCCGACGAGCGACTCACCGGCGAGCCAGGCAGCGAGGTCCTGACCGTGCTGGGTCGGGCCGCCGAGCGCGGGGTCGATGTGCGTGGCCTCGTATGGCACTCCCGCGCCGCAGCTGTGGCCGGCGCCGAGGGCGACAATGCCGAGTTCGGTGCGCGGTTGCGCGCGTGCGGCGTCGAGGCGTGGCTCGACATGCGGGTCCGGAATCGCGGTTCCCATCACCAGAAGCTGGTGGTGCTGCGGCACCGGGACGACGCGACGCGCGACGTGGCGTTCGTCGGCGGGATCGACCTGTGCCACTCCCGCCGCGACGACGCGACTCACGGCGGCGATCCGCAGTCCGACGGGATGGCCACGGAGTACGGCGCCACCCCGCCGTGGCACGACGTTCAGGCCGAGATCTCCGGTCCGGCGGTGCACGACGTTGAGACGGTCTTTCGGGAGCGCTGGGAGGATCCGGCTCCGCTGGACGGCAGTCCCCGTCCCTGGTGGGGTCTGCGGCGACGCAGCACACCTGCCGCCCCGAGTCCGAAGCCGAGTTCGCTGCCGGCACAGCTACCCCCGCCGCCCCCCGTCCCCGGCGGGACGCACGTGGTGCAGCTGCTCCGGACCTACCCGAGCCTGCCGTCCAGCCGGGACTACCCCTTCGCCCCGGGCGGCGAGCGGAGTGTGGCGCGCGGGTACATGAAGGCGATCGAGCACGCCCGCCAGCTGGTCTACGTCGAAGACCAGTACCTGTGGGGGCGCCACGTGGCCCACATGTTCAGCACGGTCCTGGAGCAACATCCTGACCTGTTCGTCATCGGGGTGGTGCCTTTGTACCCCGCCCTGGAGGGCGTGTTGGGTCGGCTTCCGCAGCTGGAGGGCCGGCGTCGAGCGATGCAGGATCTGATGCGGATGGCTCCAGACCGAGTCGCGATCTACGGGCTCGAGAATCCTGAAGGGACCCCTGTCTACGTGCATGCCAAGGCCTGCGTGATCGACGACACTTGGACCACCATCGGCTCCGACAACTTCAATCGGCGCTCGTGGACCCATGACTCCGAGCTCTCCGCGGTCGTCATCGACCGGGCCGGCGAGTATGGCCGCCGGCTCCGGCTCACCTTGGCCGCCGAGCACCTGGACCGAGAGGCAGGTGATCTGGATGCAGTGATGACCGACTGCCGAGAACCTGCGGACATGTTCGCGACCTACGCAGCGAGTGCGGCTCGCCTGGATGCATGGCGTGTGGGTGGCGGGATCGGTCCCCGACCGGCGGGGCGCCTGCGCAAAATCGAGCCTCCCGAGCTCGGGCCGCTGGCTCGCGCAGTCGCCTCGGTGCCGTACGCCCTCTTGCACGATCCCGACGGGCGGCCGCCTGGTCTGCGTCGCACACACAACTTCTAGATCCGCTCAGGAGCCGGACCCATGCCCGGTCTCACGTTTCAACTGGGCGCCAACGGCTACTGGCTACGGGATGCCCTCGAGGTGGAGTTTGCTCATTCGCTCGGGTTACCGAAGCCCCAACGCGGCAGTACGCCGATGACCATTCTTCGATGCCTTCGTGCCTCACACACGAGCCACTACTGGCCCGGAGCTCGACACACCTCCAACCGAGAGCTGAGGACGAGTTGAAGATTCTGGTGACCGGCGCGACCGGCTACGTAGGCGGTCGGCTCGTGCCGTTGCTGCTCGAACGTGGCCACCACGTGCGCACCACGACGTCCAACCCCGACCGCGAGCCACCGTGGTGGAGCGACCGCGTGGAGACCGTCGTCATGAATGCCCTCGACGCCGACCAGGTCACCGCCGCCTGCGAGGGCGTGGACGCGGTGTATTTCCTGATCCACGGAATGAGCGGCGACGACTTCGCTGCGAGCGACCGCAAGGCAGCTGACAACATCGCGGGCGCCGTGCGGGCCCACCGCATCGACCGCGTCGTCTACCTCTCTGGGATCGTCCCGAACGTCGCAGAGTCCGAGATGTCAGAACACATCAAGTCCCGACTCGAGGTCGAGCAGATCCTCGACGCCGTGCCCGCGACCGTTGTCGTGCTGCGCGCGGCGGTGCTTCTGGGCAGCGGGTCCACCTCGTTCGAGATCATTCGACAGGTGAGCGAGCGGATGCCCGTGCACACCGTGCCATCGTGGATGGACTCCATGGTCCAGCCGATCGCGACCGTTGACGTGCTCGAGGCGCTGGTCGGCGCGCTGGAGTACGCCGGTCCCTCGCGTCACTTCGACGTGGGAGGACCCGACCAGCTGCGCTATGGCGCGCTGCTCGAGGCCTACACCGAGCACGCAGGGCTAGAACGACCACAGGTCAGTGTGCCCTTGTTGCCGACGGCGCTGGTCGGCACCCTGGTGGGCAGCCTCACCGACGTGCCCCGAGCAACGGTCGAGGCCCTGGTCGAGAGCCTGCACAACGACATGATCGTCGCGGACACCGACTTTCAGGAGCTGCTGTTGCCGCCGGGATACCGTCTGGTCGGACTGGACGAAGCGTTTCGCCGCTCGTTGGCGCCGAGAGCGCCTGTGCCCGAGGACGCAGACCCGATGGGGCCGTTTCCGCAGGACCCTGTCTGGGCCGGCGGCGGTGACGACCGCCCCGCGCTGGCCAAGGTGGTCGACGCGGTAAGGGATGTGCTGCCGAATCTCTGAGCTTCTTGCCGTACGCCGACCCCGAGCGCTCGACGCAATGCTCTAGATGTCTACGCTCACTGGGCCGTGGGCTGTCACATGAAGGGAGAGGGTTCGGTGCTTTCGTGGGTGCGCCGAGCGCTCTGCGAGGTCGTCCCGCGCGACCACCGAGAGCCCTCGACCGTCCTGCGTCGTCGACAACTGACAACCGTGTCGGTCGCGATCGTCGGGGCGGTGGTCCTCTGCTTCTCCCTGCGCGTCGAGCCGGGCAGCACCTCGTTCTACTGGTGGACGCTTGCCCTGGCCGGGGTGTGGTTCGTCGGCGCCATCGCCTCTGGTCCGCTGCACCTGGGGCGGATCAGCCACCGGTACGGTTACGCCCGTCCGGTCGTCACCCCGATCGTCGTCGGTCTGGTGCTGGTGGCTCTCTTCGTCGCAGGAGCGCTGGTCGTGCGCGAGATCCCGGCGTTGGACGCCCAGGTACGCCACGTCCTGGTCTTCGCCGACGAGGGCGTGCTGCCGCTCGTCGTCCTGGTCACAGCGGTCAACGGCATCGCCGAGGAGCTCTTCTTCCGCGGAGCGCTCTACGCCGCCGTCACCCGCCACCCGGTTGCGGTCACCGCCGTCGCCAACGCGGTCGTAGTCCTCGCGGCTGGCAACCTGATGCTGACGTTCGCCGCGGTGCTCCTCGCGGTCGTCGTGGGCCTGGAACGGCGGGCCTCCGGCGGGATCCTCGGCCCGATCCTCACCCACGTGACGTGGTCGGGGTCCATGTTGCTCGTGCTGCCTCTGCTGTTCGGGTGAATCAGTCCGAGCGGGCCCCTGACCAGCGAAGACACTTTCCAACGTCTTCCAGCGTCAGGGGCTCGTTTGCATGGAGGCCGTCAGTTGGGCAGCCCTTGTTGCTGTGACCGCTCGATAGTCTTCCGGCATGGGTGTGAGTGCGGGTGAGTCTGCGGACCTTCCCGAGTCAGTAGTGATCGAGATTCGCCGCACTGCCGCTGAACTGCTGGGGAACGGGTCGTCGTACGCCGATGACATGCTCGACTACATCCTCGAACGTATCCCTGAGGCCGGTGCCGATGACGATCTCCGCGGCCTGACGCTCGGGTCGTGCTCGTCGAACCTGGAGGCAGCGCTGTCGATGGTCAGGCACGGTATCGACGTGAGCGCCGCGACGGCGCCGGTCACCGCCCTCGAGCATGCACGCGCCATGGCGGCCCGCGGCTACAGCGTCGATGTGATGCTGCGCTTCTACCGGATCGGTCATGCCTACTTCAGCGATCGCATCCTGGCCGGGATCACCGATTTCGTGCCCGACCCGGCCCTCGCCCTTCCGGTGGTGGCCAACCTGCAGCGTTACGCCTTCGCGTACGTCGACCGCATCTCCAGCGAGGTCGCCGCCGAGTACGTCGCCGAGCTCGACCGCATGCAGAACCGAGTCCGCGCGGCCCGGACTGATGCGGTCCGCGGGTTGATCGCCGGCGACCAGATCGACCTCGGGCGTGCCGAGCGCACCTTGTCCCATCGCCTCACCGGATGGCAGACCGCCTTCGTCTGCTGGACCGAGCGCGATGACGCCGACCTCGTGCGCGTTGGGACATCGATCGGTGCCCACTTCGGTTCGCTTCCTCCCCTGCTCGTCCCGGACGGCGCCCAGGCGCTATGGGGCTGGGTCTCCACCACGCGCGCCCCCGCTGTGGCGCCAGAGGAGCTCGCGCCATTGGCCGACCAGATCCCCATGATGGTGCGGGTCTCCATCGGCACGCCGGCGCAGGGTCCTGGCGGCTTCCGCGACTCC
The DNA here is from genome assembly GCA_963765905.1 of uncultured Actinomycetota bacterium. Lineage (GTDB taxonomy): Bacteria > Actinomycetota > Actinomycetes > Propionibacteriales > Nocardioidaceae > SSC3. The sequence continues at coordinate 65,868 of CAVXXY010000004.1, read as the reverse complement.
CACGCACAGGCGCAGCGCGGCCGACGGATCATCGAGCTCTCCGGCCAGGGAGCTCCGGTGACGGCGTACGCCGAGATCGCGCTGGTGGACGCGATGAGCGGCGACCTGGACCTGGCCCGTGCCTTCGTCGCGACCGAGCTCGGTGCCCTGGCAGTCAGGGGGAGCCGGGAGGAAGAGGAACGACGGACGCTACTGGCAGTGCTCGACGCACAGGGAGGACTGGCAGCCGCAGCCGAGCAGCTGGGGGTGCACCGCAACACCGTGCTGCAGCGCCTGCGCCGCGCAGAGGAACGTCGAGGGCGTCCCCCCACGGACCGTGTTGCCGAGCTGCACGCAGCGCTGCGGCTGGTCCATGTGCTCGGCGAAGTAGTGCTCGCCTCGGAACCCGGCCGAACCTGACCAGCATGTGCTCTGCGCACACCGGCGTGGGCTCGGCACCACTGGTAGCGGTAGCTCGCCGTTCTTATGTTGAGGGGCATGTCAGCAACCACAGAGCAACCCGCGCCCGCAGCCTCGCGTCACGCGCTTCCTGACCCAGGCGAACGGGTCCCTGCGCTCTCGTGGCCCATTGTTGGCATCTTCTCCGGTGCCATCGCGGTCTTCGCTCTCTCCACGTGGGCGGCGCTGGCCGACAGGCTTCCTGCCCCGGCGACGGTCTTGCTCAGCGCGACCGCGATCTTCGTGCTGTTCACCGTGCTGCACGACGCCGCGCACTACTCGATCAGCACCCACCGCTGGGTCAACGTGGCCTTCGGCCGGGTCGCGATGCTCTTCGTCTCGCCACTGATCTCGTTCAAGTCGTTCGCGTTCATCCACATCGAGCACCACCGCAACACCAACGACGACGACAACGACCCCGACCACTTCGTCAGCGGTGCCCCCTGGTGGCAGCTTCCCGTTCGCTTCCCGCTGATGGACGTGCCGTACCTGGCCTTCCTGGTGCGCAACGTGAAGCGCCGTCCCCGGGCCGAGGTGCTGGAGACAGCCTTCCTGATGGGCACGACTGTCGCGGTGATCGTCACCACTGGGTTCACCGGACACGTGTGGACACTGGCGGTGCTCTACCTGATCCCCGAGCGGGTCGCCATGTTCGTCCTGGCCTGGTGGTTCGACTGGCTGCCGCACCACGACCTGGAGGACACCCAGCAGGAGAACCGCTACCGCGCCACCCGCAACCGCGTCGGCTCCGAATGGATCCTCACGCCTCTGCTTCTGTCGCAGAACTACCACCTCGTGCACCACCTGCACCCCTCGATCCCGTTCCACCGCTACGTCGCGACCTGGCGCCGCAACGAGGAGGCCTACCTCGAGCGTGATGCTGCGATCGGCACGGTCTTCGGCCAGCAGCTCGACCCGGACGAGTACCGCGACTGGAAGAAGCTGAACGGCAAGCTGGCCCGACTCCTGCCGGTGCGGATGCCGAAGCGCTCCTCGGCCCGTGCCGCGGAGTTCCACCCGGTCCGGGTCGCAGGCGTCGACCGGTTGACCGATGACAGCGTGCTGATCCACTTCGAAGTTCCGGACGACCTGCGCGACCAGTTCTCCTTCGAGCCCGGTCAGCACGTCACGGTCCGCACCGACCTCGGAGGCGAGGGCGTACGGCGCAACTACTCCATCTGCTCCTCAGCCACCTCCGACACAGTCGCGATCGCCGTCAAGCACATCCCCGGCGGGGCGTTCTCGACCTTCGCGATGGAGCAGCTCCGGGCCGGCGACACCCTCGATCTGATGACACCGACCGGTTCGTTCGGCACCCCACTGCACCCACTCGCCACGAGGAACTACGTGGCGATCGCCGCCGGCAGCGGCATCACCCCAGTGCTCTCGATCCTTCAGACGACCCTCGCCGTCGAGACCGAAAGTCGCTTCACGCTGATCTATGGCAACCGGGACGCGGACAGCACGATGTTCCGCGACGAGCTGGACGAACTCGAGGCGCGTTACGCCGACCGGCTCCGGATCAGCCACGTGCGCTCCCGCGACCCGCGACACCCCGGACATCTCCGCGGTCGCGTCGACCGCCAGAAGCTCGAACAATGGCTCGGCTCCGACCTCGCCACGGCCTCGGTGGACGACTGGTTCCTGTGTGGACCGGTCGAGATGGTGACCGACCTGCGCGAACTGCTCATCGAACGCGGCGCCGAGCCGGACCGCGTTCACGTGGAACTTTTCCACGGCTACCAGAAGCCCAAGGTCGCAGGCGACTTCGCCCCGGCGACGGTCGCGGTCAGCCTGCGCGGTCGTCAGCACGAGGTCCCGCTGGCAGCCGGCGACACCGTCCTCGCGTCCGCGCTGAAGGCCGGATTGGAGGCGCCCTACGCCTGCCTGGGCGGAGCATGCGGCACCTGCAAGGCGAAGGTACTGCTTGGGTCGGTCGCCATGGAACAGAACTTCGCCCTGTCGCCGGCCGTCGTGGAAGCCGGCTATGTGCTCACCTGCCAATCTCACCCGATCACCTCGTCGGTCAGCGTCGACTACGACTCCTGACGCCGGTGCCGTTCGTGGCCCCGCGGGTGAAATGTCCGGCCCTCTGTGCCCCCTGGTCGGCTACCCATCAGCACGACCTCGCCGCCTTCGCTGAAAGGCCGTACAGTCGAGTTATCAGTCCTTGAGGGGGGATCTATGAGAACTCTTTCTGCCATTGTTGGTGCAACCTTGCTTCTCAGCATGGTGTCGGCGCCGGCGGTCGCTACTGCGACACCGTCGGCACCGTCGATCCAGGTGAGCCGGACCACGGGCCTGGCCGGGGGCGATCAGGTCTGGGTCAGCGCTCGCGGTTTCGCGCCCGGCTCAGAGGTCCATGTCATCCAGTGCGACTTCTTCGCCGACTCCCCGGATCGGGTGTGTCTCAACGACACGGCCTTGACCGCCGGGACGACTGGCCGGATCTTCACCAAGGTCACCTTGGGCGACCCGGTCTGGTGGCGGCGCGACGTCGGCCAGCCAAGACCGACCTATTGCCGCGCCGACGTATGTCACCTCTTCGCAGTCGGTTATGACGGTGTCGGCGAGCGGTTGATCCTGGAGTCCGTGGCACTGAGGTTCAAGGGATCGCCGGCCACCATCACCGCGACACCGAACACGAACCTCGCGGCCTCGCAATGGGTCAAGGTCCGCGGCACCGCACGCGGCGCTGAAGGCCATCAGGTCCAGATCGTCCAGCGCTCGTGCTTCGACATCATCCAGGAGACCGGCTGCTACTCCCCGGGCAAGGTCGTCACCACCCGCGTCCACAGGGACGGGACCTACTCCGCGTACTACCTGGCGAAGCGGTTCACGGTCGACGGTGAGGACTGCACCGAGCCCTCGAACCTCGGCTCCTGCGTCCTGTCCGTCGCTGTGCTGAACTCGGCCGGGCAACCCGATGACAGCTTCGGCGTCTTCTCGTTCGGCGACATGAGTACGCCGCCGCTCGCCTTCAGCACCAGCTGAGCCGGCGCTGCGATCGTCGTGCCACGGCACGTCGTACCGCCTTGGCGGTGCCAACGCGACTAGCCGATCGTCGCCGAGACTCTCCGTGACGGCCTCGCCCTCGTCGGCACCATGCTCCGACGCTCGTTGACCTGGCGAAGCAGATCGTGCGACCCGGACACTGACGGCGGCCTCGTTCGGGGGCCGTTTGCCAGGGCAAGCCTGGACGACCCAGGCGACCAAGCAACCGCCGGACGGCGGGCCTGTGGACATCCCATGACCGGCGCCGACGGGCCGCGATACAAAGGGTGCCAACACAAGGAGGAGCAGTGCCACGACCCAAGGACGACGGTGGGTCTGGACGAGGAGGCGTGGCGGGCCGACCCCGACTCGCCGTGGACGACCGCGCCACTGGCGCGCTGACCTGTCCGCAGTTGCCCATGGATCGCAGCCACCGGTTGTCTGACCATCGTTCGGGCCACGAGAAGAGGACTTTCGATGAACTCCCGCAACAGCATGGCGGCCAACGCCACCCTGCACTGCCTCACCGGCTGCGCCATCGGCGAGGTCGTCGGCCTGATGATCGGTACCGCCATGGGTCTGAGCAACGCCATCACGATTGCGCTCGCCCTCGGGCTCGCATTCCTGTTCGGCTACTCGCTCTCCACCCTGCCGCTGATCCAGGCGGGGCTTGGCTTCTTCGCATCGCTCAGCGTGGTCTTCACCGCCGACACCCTCTCCATCGCCGTCATGGAGATCGTCGACAACCTCGTCATGGCGGTGATCCCGGGCGCGATGGACGCCGGCCTGGTCAACCCGACCTTCTGGCTCGGCATGATGATCGCCCTGGCTGCCGCCTTCATCGCCGCGTTCCCGGTCAACCGCTACCTCATCGACAAGGGCAAGGGCCACGCACTGACCCACCGGTTCATGCACGGTGACGCGCACAACGGCGCACCCGCACTGTCAAGCACCCTCGCCGCCGGCGTCGTCGGATTCCTCCTCGGAGGACTCACCGTGAGCGTTGCGGCCGAGATCGAGAACGACGACGGCCGCAAGCCCACGCACGACTCCAGCACTCATCAGCGCATCGAACGCTAGGAGCTGCAAGCACGACGGGCGACCTTGTGGCCGATCACATAGGCGTCGTCCATCGCGTCCCGGAAGTGGATGCCGGCCCAGATGCGGGACCTGGACGCGTCGTGCTCCAGCGCTGCCAGGCTGGTGTAGGTGCGCGGGTCGCCGGCACCGCTGAGCGTCAGCGAGAGGTCACCGAGGTGACAGCGCACCGTCTCGGCGAACGCCCCGGTCAGCGTCCCGTGACCGCTTGGCCATTCGGGGTACGGCGGGATGGGCCGCACCGACGTCCAACCGGCCACCGGTTCGGTGAGCGGGTCCCCGTCGTCGGAGGTGATCGCCGCGGTCGGACGCCAGAACCCCTTCGTGAACTTCAGCCGCCAGGTCTGCCGCATGGCCTCCGCCGTCGCGCGGTCGAGGTCGGCGAACAGGTCAGTGGTCTTGGCCAGGCCCAACGGGTGGTCGCGCAGGTAGGCGATCAGCGCGTTACGGTAGAGCGCGAAGGCCGGGACGTCGAAGAACGTCGCCGTGGCGGCCTTGACGGGGTCCGCACCCGCGCGGCCGTCGGCTCGCACTTCGGCCAGGTCCTTCCGGTAGGCACGGCTCCCGACTGGATCCGGTCCGTCGACAGCAACCGGGCGGCCTCGGACGATCCGGTCGACGAAGCCGTACCACGCCGCCGCCATCGGCCGGGTGTCCACCCACACGCCGATCCCCGGCTGTGCGCTGTAGACAAAGGAGGGGTCGCCCCGGCCATCGCCGACTCGCGAGGCGATGACCGCCGCGGCCGCCTTCGCGCCGATGGAGACACCAATGGCCTCTGCGCGACCTTCCGGCACGCCGGCCAGGCTCTCCGCGAGTTTCGCGTCGAGGGTTCCACTCGACGCCGGGAAGTACTCCACGAGAACGTCGTGTGCAGCCCGGGCGATCGCGGCGGTCTCCGACGAGCCCCTCCTCTTGATCGACTTTCGGACCGCCCGGTCGACGGCCCTGCTGGTGAACGCCAGGTAGAGACCTTGGGCGGGCGAGAACGGCACGGTGGCCAGGGCGGTGCCCTGCCACGCGAGCGCGACCTCGACGGCATCGGGTTCCGCGGCGACGGCTCCCGGGCCACTCGGAGTTGCTACGGAGAGTCCGGCGGCGACGGCTGCGGTGGTGATGCCGGCCAGGTAGCGATGGTTGAGCTTCATGTCTGTCTCCTTTCCTGGAGGGACGAGTCCGTGGCAGCGCGGGTCAACGCCGCGTGCTGCAGTGCGCTCGCTCCCAGCCCTCCAGGTAGTCGGGGCACGGCGACGAGCTCTCTTGGGTCTCGGTCGCCTTTGAAGGCGGCGGCAGGACCTGCTGGGCCGCGCCCTCGCTGCACGCGGCCAGCCCGGTGGACAGGAACGCGGCGGCGACGGCCAGGGTGCTTCGGCGGGTGATCGTGTTCATGACTCCTCCTCGGTTTCGTGAGCTCCTCGGGTATCGGGAGCCCGGTGATGTCGACAAGGGCACCGCCCGGCGGTATCAGGGGGTCGTCGCCGCGGTATCAGTCCGTTATCAGCGCCGTTGACCTCGGTCCTCCTGACGCCCACATTGGCTTCATGGGCATCGGCGTGCTGGGTCCGCTGACGGCAGGAGGAAACGGGGCGCTGTCGCCGCGTGACCGCGTCGTGCTCTCCGCGCTGGTGGTCCGCAACGGGTCCGCAACGTCGGCCGAGGAGCTTGCGGACGCGCTCTGGGGCGACGAGCCACCAGCTTCGTGGCACAAGGTCGTCCCCGGCTGCGTGAACCGCCTTCGAAAGGCAATCGGCGCCGAGGCCATCGTCACCTCTCCCACTGGCTACCGGCTCGAGCTGAGTGACGACGAAGTGGACCTGCGGCGGTTCGAGCGCCTGCTCGCCAAAGGCCACCAGATGCTCGCCCTGGGCGAGCCCGACCGCGCGATCCTCGCCTTCCGGGAGGCGCTGACCCTCTGGCGCGGCCCCGCCCTTCGCGATGTCGAGGAGTGGCCACCGGCCCGCGCCGAGATCGAGCGCCTCGAGGAGCTCCGCCTGCAGACCGAAGAGGCCGTGCTCGACGCGAGCCTGCGAGTCGGCCTTCAGGCTGGGATCCTCGCCGAAGCCAGGTCACGCGTGAGCCAGGCACCGGTCCGGGAACGGCGCTGGGCTCTGATGGCACTCGCGCAGTACCTCTCCGGCTCTCAGGCTGACGCGCTGGCGACCCTTCGCCGCGCTCGCGAGATGCTCTCCCGCGAGCTCGGGCTCGACCCCGGACCCGAGCTCGTCGAGCTCGAGCAGGCCATGCTTCGCCAGGACCCTTCCCTGAGCGCGGCAACCGCACTGCCGCGGCCCATCGCGCGGTGCCCGTACCCGGGGCTGTTGCCCTACGACGTCGACGACGCCGACTTCTTCTTCGGCCGAGCCGCGGACCTTGTCGCCTGTCGCCGACGCCTCACCGAGACCGGTGTGCTGGTGCTCGTCGGCCCTTCGGGCAATGGGAAGTCCTCGCTGTTGCGGGCCGGCCTGGCCGCGTCGCTGGCCGACGAGGGCGTGCAGTGCACGATCGTCCCTACAGGCGCCTCGGAAGACGAGCTGCTGACCGAGATCGAGCAGGGCGACGCACGGACCGTGCTCGTGCTCGACCAGATCGAGGAGGTCGTGGCCCGGCTCTCCTCAACCGGACAGCGTGCCCGGCTTGCCGAGGCCCTCGCCGCGTGTGCAGATCGCCGACGGCTGGCGCTGGCGGTCCGAGCCGACCGCTTCGGGGACCTTGCCGAGCTGTCCGGGTTCGCCAGTCTCGCGGAGCGCGGCCTGGTGCTGCTGGGTCCGCTCGGAGAGGAGGCGTTGCGCGAGGCGATCGAGGGCCCTGCCCGCGAGGCGGCGCTGCTCCTCGAGCCGGGCCTGGTCGACGTCCTGCTCCAGGACGTTCGTGACGACCCAGGTGCCCTGCCGCTGCTCTCCCACGCCCTGCGTGAGACCTGGGAACGCCGCGAGGGCCGCACCCTCACTGTCGAGGGCTACCGAGCCTCCGGCGGCATCAGGGGCGCGGTGGCCCGCTCGGCCGAGCAGGTGTACGACGACCTGCCGGACGACGACCGCGCCAGGCTGCGCGGTCTCATGCTCCGCCTCCTCACCTTCGCGCCCGACGGGGAGCCGCTCCGCTCCGCGGTGCCGCGCGGAGCGATCCCCGAGGATGCCGCGCACGCGCACCTGGTCGAGCGACTGGTGCAGGCGCGGCTGGTGACCGCCGACGCGGACGTGCTCGACCTCGCGCACGAGACCCTCGCCCGGGCCTGGCCGCGGCTGCGGGACTGGCTCGACGACGACATCGAAGGGCAGCGCATCCTGCGCCATCTCAGCACCGCGGCCGAGAGCTGGCACGCGATGGGACGTCCGGACGCGGAGCTCTACCGGGGAGACCGGCTTGCGAGGACGATGACGTGGCAGGCCGCCTCCGGTCCTGACCTGACTGCACACGAGGCCGACTTCTTGGCACGGTCCCGCGAGGTAGCCGACATCGCAGCAGCCGAATTCGAGCGAGCAGCCTCTGCACGGCGCCGCAACCGGCGCCGGGCTGAGGCCCTGGTTGCGGTGGCGACGACACTTGCCGTCGTCGCCGGGCTCGCGGCCTGGGTCGCGCTGCGCGAGCGGGATCAGGCGTCCGAGGAGCGCCTCGTGGCTTCGGCGCGGCGCGCCGCCTCGCTCTCGCACGGCACGGACGACGTGGCGTCGTCGCTGCTGCTCGCTGTCGAGGCCGTTCGCCGAGACGACTCTCCCGACACGAGAGCGACCCTGCTCGCCGCGCTCGACCGGAGCCCTGCGCTGGTCCGGGTCGTGCCAGGGGGTGGCGAGCTCGTCGCAAGTGAGGACGGCACGCGCCTGTTCGTCCTCGGCGACGGATACAGGGAGGTCGACACCACCTCGTTCGAGACGCTCGCAGAGGAGGGCGACGCGATCGACCATCTGCTGGCCGAGCCCGGCCGCGAGGTCTTCTGCTGCGACGACGGCCCGGTGGTCGAGGGTCCGGATGGTGAAATGCGGCCCATTGAGCTACCGCACATGCGCGGATGGGAGCTGTGGTACGCGACCAGCGACCGCGACGCACGCCGCCTGGCCGCAGGCTACGACACGGAGACGTCGGATGCGGGCCGCTATGAGTCGGCCGTGGTGGTCTGGGACGCCCAGCGCCCGGCAGACCCGCTCCTCCGCGTCGATGTCGACGGCACAGCCGCCGGCAGCGGGATACACGATTTCGCTCTTGCCCCCGACGGGAACCGGTTGTACGTCGCGGCGCCCGGCGCACGCGAATGGCTCCGGGCCTACGACGCCGACAGCGGTGACCAGCTCGGCGCGCTGCGGGCTAGGAGCGCGACCGCGAGCGGTCAGCAAGACCGCGCTCGTACCTTCATCCAGGTCAGCCACGACGGCCGCACGCTCGCCACCAACGACGGAGCCGACGTCGTACTCGTGGATTCGGAGACGATGCAGGTGACGACCCGGCTGCGCGGGCATACGCACAGGGTGATCGACTCCGAGTTCTCGCGCGATGGCCGACTGGTCGCGGCCAGCGCCCTCGACGGCTCCACGCTCGTCTGGGAACGACAGTCCGGAGCGCTGCTCGAGCGGCTGGAAGGGATCCGGATGCCGGTGTACCCCCTGGCCTTCGCGCCGGACTCCGAGACGCTGTACGGATCGGTAGAAAGCAGCATCCTGGTCTGGGACCTGGCCGGAAGACGGCGGTTCGTCTCAACGATCAGCGAGCCGGTCGGCCAACTCGGGTACCTCGTCGTGGCCGGGCCCGATGGCCGTTCTGCGGCGTACTTCCGGGCGACAGTCACCACCTTCGGCCGGGACAAGACGTTCGACATCGTGACGGCGCGCGGTGAACGCCAAACTCTGCGAGCCAGCTTCGCGAACTGGGGCACCTACTCGCCGTCGGGCGATCTGCTCGCCACGGTCGTCAACAGCCGACTCCAGGTGTGGGACCCGGAAAGCGGGCGTCTCCTGAGACAGGCGAAGGTGCCCGGCATCGCGCACGGCGAGGCTGCCACGTTCACCCAGGACGGGTCGTGGCTCGTCGTCGGCGACCGCGACGGGACGATCCAAGCAGTCGATGCCGCCACCCTGGCGCCGGTCGGTGAGCAGATCTCCCTCGGCCTGCACCTCAGCGACCTCGTCCCGGGTGCCGAGGGAACGGGTGTCGTGGTGATCGTAGGCCCGGGCGACAAGGAAACCTGGCCGTACTACGTCGAGGTCGATCCGGCTAGCGGTCGCGTCGACGTGGGCACGCTCGAGGGCGACGGCCAGGCGAACTATGCCGCGGTCTCGCCCGACGGGAAGCGGCTCGCGGTCACCCAGGAGGGACTGGCCGGACTCGTCGACCTGCAGGCCGGGCGCTGGCTCGCCGGTCTCACCCACGCGCATGACCAGACCGCGTCACGCGTGGACTTCAACGGCGACGGCACCCGCTTCGTGACCAGCGGCCTCGACGGACGCGTGGTCCTCTGGGACGGTCTGACCGGAGAACGCTTGGCCGCCGTCCAGCCACTCGGCCCCGAGTTCGAGACCGGCATCGCGTTCCTGCCGGACGGCCACACGGTGCACATCGCCACGTCCAACGGGCAGATGTTCCGCTGGGACACCGACCCCGAGGCTTGGCTCGGCTACGCCTGTCAGGTTGCCGGTCGCAACCTGACCGTTGAAGAGTGGCGCAGTGTCTTCGGATCTGACCCCTACCGCGAGACCTGTTCGCAGTGGGGGTCAGGCTGAGCCCATCAGTCCACTAGCGTCAGCCCGATCCGCAGTCAGTGACCGGCGCCCTTGGCCTTGCGAGTCGTCGGGATCGACGTCTCTGCCGCGGCCTGTTTGGCCTGCTTCTGTGCGCGCTTCTCCTTGAGCGACTTCCCGGACTTCTGGGTCATCTGCTGTCGCGGTGACTTGTCGGCCATGGTTCCTCCTTTGCCGGGCGGGTGTACCCGCACGGATCGTTGAGCTGATGCGCTCTGCTCGTGCTCATGCGGTCGCCACGGTCCGCGGCCATCCCGCCGGTCCGGCAGCAGAGGGCAGCAGGGCGATCGCCTCGAGCTCCTGGATGATCCGGGCAGGCGTGAGCGGGTGCGGCTGCGCAAGCACCGCCAGCAGCTGATCCACCGACTGCTCGACGGTGAACCTGGTGGCAGCCGAGGCTCGGCTCGATCCCGGCAACGCCCCACGGGTGATCGCCTCACGAATGCCGAGTGCGAGCGCCTCGGCGTCGTCGGGGACGACCAGGGTCAGTGCGCCGCAGTCGGTCTCCGGTAGGCCGCCGTCGTCCGAGGCCACCACCCGACAGCCGGCGTGCTGCGCCTCGATCGAGACGATGCCGAACGTCTCGTGCCAGTACTGGCCGTTGGACGGCAGGACAACGATGTCGTGCTCGGCCATCAGTGCAGCCATGAGGGCCGGCGTCTTCTGGGCTGGGACGAGCCTGATGCCCGTATGCGCCCGGAGGAGTCGGCTGATGATCCGGCCCTGTGGCTTGTCGGACCCGGCCAGCGTGGCCGTGAAGCTGAGGCGGTCATCCTGGTCGATGAGGTCGTTGTGGAGCATCGCCAAGAACGTGTAGATGCCCTTCTCGGGGCTCAGCCTCCCGGCGTACAGGATGCGGATGTCCTCTCCGCTGCCGGCCTTCCGCGGCTGGTTGCCGAAACACGGCTCAGCGAACGGGTAGACGACCTGGATCGTGGCGACGTCGACATCGAGGAACGCCGACCACAGCTCGGCGGCGAACCGGCTGGTGGCGATCAGGCCACGGTCCTGGGTCGTCCTCATCTTCGCGGCCCGATGGTGGTCGCGTAGCGGCGGTGGGACGTGCAGGATCTGGTACGACGGGCTCCTGGTCTCGACGACCGGGAAGTCGGTGACGAACACGACCGTGCCGTCCAGGTCGCTGACCTCGGCCACCGTCGCGAGGGACCGGAACGGAACCCCGACGAACTCGTCCCGGCCATCGGCCGTGCCGAGCCCGATGGTGACGACCTGCGCGGCCACGCCGCGCCGGTTCAGCTCCCGGACGTGCCCGACCGTGTAGTTCTCCGACCCACCGGTGCCTGCCGGAAGCCGCAGGCCAGGCTCCCAGACGAAGGAGATCACGCTAGGTCGAGTCGGGGAAGGAAAGTGCTGTGAGGTTGCGAGGTGATCTCGCACCGCCTTCGTTTGCTGCTGGCGCCGGTGCTCATGCCCTCGTGATGATCACGATGGACGACCCGACGGCTGCAGTCCTCTATGCAGGATAGCGGTGCAGAGCAAGCACCTCGTCACGAGCGTTGTCCGATGACACTGATCCCCAGCGCCTCAAGCTCGCGACGGGTCCAGCTCAGGAGGGAGCTGAGACCGCTCCGCAGTGTAGACTTGACATAACTGAACGGCGATGCGGCCTCCATCCGGACACCCAGCGCCGACCGAGAGGCGGACGTCATGTTGACGTCGCACGAGTCCATCCGACAAGCGCCTCCCCACCTTCGAGACGTCCTCGCTCGTGTGGCGGCCAGCCTCGCCACCGCCGTGGTTGCGCCGGCAGCGCTGTTCGCCACGACGCTCGTGATCTTCAACATCACCACCGCGGTGCTCGTCGCGCTGGCCTGGATGATGGCCGCGATGTGCTGGCGGTGGGCAGCCGGACGACCTGTGTCGGGTCTGCTCCTCCTGGCCCTGGGCATCATGACCCTCAAGACCGCTTTCACGCTCGCCACGGGCAACACGTTCGTCTACTTCGTGCAGCCGGTCTTCGTCGATCTCGCCGTCGCGACGGTCTTCCTCGGATCGCTGAGGTCCGCTCGCCCGATCGTCGCTCGCCTGGCTCCGGACTTCTATCCCATCGACGCCGAGCTCGCCGCGCGCCCGGGGATCCAGGAGCTGTTCCGACGACTCACGATGTTGTGGGGGCTGGTCATCCTGGTCAAAGGTTCCGTCACCTTCTGGCTCCTGATGTCGCTGTCGACCGTCAACTTCGTGCTGGTCAAGGGCAGCGCGATCATGACCCTCACGCTGCTCGCTGCCGCGACAACCGTGGGGTGGTCGGTCGTCGTGGGCCGCCGGGAGGGACTGCTCCCCGCCGGCGCGCCCGTCGGTTCGCGTGCCTGAGTCGCCGAGCCGAGGGCGCTGGGCCTAGAAGTCGATCCCGACGCCGCCCTCGTCCTCCCAGTCGTCGAATTGTCGCTCGGTGATGGCGGGCCATTTCGTGAGACCCGGTCGTGGGTAGACCCGGTCGAAGTACGACGCCGGCCGGTAGGCGGGGTCGAAGAAGCAGCCCTGTCCGTAGGTGTCGTCGTACGCCGGGCAGGCCGCGGCCAGCGATGATGCCTTCGGCCGCCGCCCGTCGGTCACCCAGGTGTGCAGCGCGTCGATCGCCGTGGCATAGCCGGAGTTGCTCAGCGCACTGTGCTCGCTCTCCCGGGTGAACCCCTGGACGAGCTGCTTGCGGTTGCCCGCTCTCACCACGGACGCGCGGTAGGCCGACTCGTGCTCCACGAACGCGGTCGGGTCGTCGATGGCGTGCAGCGTGAGCACCGGGATCGAGATCTCCCCCGTCAGGTCGCTGTCGAACGACAGGTCGCGGCGCGCGGCGGGGTCGGCGTCGTACCGCAGAACGTCCTTGTTGAGGGCCTCGTCGTCGTCCGATCCCTGGTAGGCGACGCCTGCGTTCGTGAACGGGTTCCGGTCGCCGAGGCGCTCGTGGACGATGTCGCGGAACGTGAAGGTCGCGAAGCTGAGGTGTGAGAAGAACGTGCGCTCGGGGATGCGCACGACCGCCAGGATGTTGGCGAGGTTCGCGCGCTGCTCGGACGTGCGCTCCTCCGGCGCCGACTGGTAGCCCGTGCACTCCTGTGCCCTTCTGCGGAGCTCCGCCGACGTCATGGTTGACCCGGCGGGCAGACCCCGCCACAGCTCGTACTGCGGCTCGGAAGGACGGGGGTGGTTGCCGCAGTAGTACTGGTAGACGACTCGCAGGTCGAGCCGGTAGTCGTACCCGCGGGTGCCCCCGCCGAGGACGCCGTTGGTCAGCAACGCGCCGTCATAGCGTCCTGTGGCGCCGTAGATCTCCACGGTCTTCGCAGCGACGTCGCCTCCCCACGACTGACCGTGGAGCAGCGTCGTGTCGGGCTCGCCGAAGGCGTCGACGAACAGGCCGCGCACCTGCTCGGTGTCGGCGGCCGCCATCTGCGTCCCGTACCCACCGCGGCGGTACGACGAGCCGACCCAGGCATAGCCCTCAGCAACCATCACTGCCCACCGGTCGAGGTCCTCGCGGGACCGCTCGGGCGACGCCGCGCCGAGGTCTGGCCCGCCGTGGGCGTGCACTACGAGCGTGCCGTTCCAGTCGTCGGGGACGGCGATCCAGTAGTAGGCGCCCGACGCCTGCTCCCCCGAGTAGCAGGTCGTGCCCTCCGGCAGGGACGTCGGGCACTCCGCCTGGGGAAGGCCGGGATCGCCCGCCGCCGGTGCGGGTGACGTCGCCAGCGTGCCGCTGAGACACAGGCCAGCCGCTACGGCGGCCGACAGTGCGCGTCGCGTCCAGAACGGTCGTCGCTGGTGAGAACTCGTCGAGCTCGCGCTTCTCATCGGTGCTCCTCCTGCTCCGTAGCGCCCGGGAACTCCGGACCTTTGGACCGTGACGCACGTCACAGGCGGTCACCAGGTTGCGGTCATAGTGTTCACCGGCATCAACCGGTCGGTGTCGCGGCCTGCTCAGGGACCGAGCAGGCCCCCGATCAGCCCACCGAGACCAAGACCGGCCAGGAGGGTCTCGAGCGCGTCGACCCCGCCCGCGACATAGGCCTGGGCACAGGCAGCCAGGCCACCCAGCAGGTCGATCTGCGACGGCGCCAGTCTCTCCTGGCAGTACAGCGCCGCCTGCTGCAGCTCGGTGAGCGCCTGGGAGACGACGGCGGGTGCCCCGGTCACCACGTCCTTCAGCTTCTTGACCGGTCGGCGCTGCTCCGGAGACTGGCTCGGCTGGTCGGGAGACGGAGCGGCGGTCGGCGGCGACGGCGCCGCGGGAGTCGCAGGCTGCGGGCTGTCGGTCGCCGGGCCCGGCCCGATCGCGCCCTGCGGTGCGATGGCTTGGTCGCCCCGGGTCTCCCCGCTGAGGACCGAGTCGCCGTACGACGGACCGAACCAGGTCTGCGCATATGCGTTGGTCGGCACCACGTCGTACACGCCTCTCAGGTAGGCCGCCGCGATCGCCAGCACGAGGGCGACGTACTGGTTGCTGTGGTTGTAGCGGTAGACCGCGGCGCGAGCCCCCTGGTCGGTGGCGAGATCCTCCTCTCCGGAGCAGAGGTACACCGCCGCGGCCAGGCTGGCGTCGTCGACGTCCTGGGGGTTTCGCTCGCCGTCGCCATCCGCGTCGACTCCCACGACCAGCCACGTGGAGGGGATGAACTGCATCGGGCCTACGGCGCGGTCGAAGATCCGGTCGTGGTCGTAGAGGCCGACGTCGGTGTCGCGGACCTCCCGCGTGCCGCTCGTGCCGTCGAGCGGGATGCCGTAGATGCCGGGCATGCTCGTGCCCTCGGCGGAGAGGACGTTGCCGCCGTAGCGACCGTGGTCGGACTCCACCCGGCCTACCGCGGCGAGCAGGGTCCACGGCAGGTTGCAGCCAGCGTCGGCCGAGGACATCACCTGTGCCGCGCGCTGGTAGGCCGCCAGCGCGGCGGCCGGGATGCCGTGGCTGGAGACGGTCGCGACGACAGTCTCCCGGTCTGCGAACCAAGCCTGCTCCTCGGCGGACAGGTGCGACAGGTTGAGGGCCGCTGGCGGACCTGCTCCGATCTCGAGCGCCCAGGTGGGTAGCGAGGGCAGCGTGAAGCCGTCGGACGACTGCGCCCCAGCAGTCGCAGACGGCGGTATGGCGGCAACCGTCGAGGCCGCCACGAGCAGCAGCACCGGAAGGAGGATCGACAGCTTCCGCTGGAGGGGCACGTCGGGTGACACCACAACATCGTCTGCTCGGCTCCCCTCCCCCGGTAGGGAGGCCGGGGCAACGGCCAGGCCCGGGTGGTTGCCCCGGCACTCGCATCGAAGTGCCTCTCCGTGCAACCCGCGTTCCCTGGAGGGTTCACGTCCGGGCCGTGATCTCCCCCGGTCACGCCGGGACACTGACGCCATGGGCGTTGCTGTTGCGGTCGAGCGTCCGGCCGAGCCACTCGAGCCGGGAACTGAGCACGCCACGCGCGTACGCGTGCGCAACACCGGGGCCGTCGTCGACCTGGTGCATGTCGACGTCGTAGGCGACGCCGCCGACTGGACCCGCGTCGAGCCCGGGTCGCTCAACCTCCTGCCCGGCGAGGAGGGCAGCGTCGAGGTCGTCTTCGCCCCTCCGCGCAGTCACCGGATCCCGGCCGGCGTCCTGCCGTATGCCGTACGCGCCATGTCGCAGGAGGACACAGGCGGGTCGGTCATCGACGAGGGCACTCTCGAGATCGCGGCCTACTCCGAGATGGCCGCCGAGCTCGTGCCGCGCACCTCGACCGGGCGAACGCGGGGTAACCATCAGCTCGCGCTGGACAACCTCGGCAACCACCCGCTGGTCATGTCGCTCGTCGCAGCGGACGCGGACCGGAAGCTGAGGTTCGAGCTCTCGCCGGCGAGCATCACGCTCCAGCCCGGCACGGCGACCTTCGTCAAGGTGTTGGCCAAGCCCCGTGACACCTTCTGGCGCGGCAAGAACGTGACGATCCCGTTCGAGATCACGGCGAGCCCCGAGTCGAGCGAGCCCATGGTCCTCAAGGGCACGATGGTGCAGACGGCGATCCTGCCGAGCTGGTTCGTCAAGGTCATGGTCGCCGCTGTTGCCGGGCTGGTAGCTCTGACGGTCCTCTGGTTCGCCGTGCTGCGGCCGACCGTGGAGTCCACGGCCCGAGCGGTCGCGGAGGACAACACCGAGAAGCTCGCGGCGGCGATCACCGCCGCATCCGACAAAGCCGCGGACGCCCAGGAGCAGGCGGCCGCCGCGCAGGCGGCCGCCGGCGGTGCCGGAGGTGCAGGCGGAGCGGGCGCCTCCGGTGGCGCTGGCGGGGCCGGCGGAAGCGGCACGGCCACCGGCAAGGGTGGCCGGGGCGGCGCGGGGGGACAGGGGGCCGACGGCTCGTCGTCGACGGGCTCAGGCGCGGACAGCGGAGCGGATGGCCGGACGTCCGGAGGCACTGTCGATGCAAGTGCCGCCGTCGACTTCCGGGTCACCACCGACGTCCCGCCGGTCGGGGAGTTCCAGAACTCGACGTACGCCCCGCCTGAGGACACCATCGTGTGGATCAGCGACCTCGTTCTGCAGAACCCGGCAGGGGACCAGGGGACGTTGCGTATCCAGCGCGGAGACGACGTCTTGATGGTCTTCGGCCTGGAGAACTTCCGGGACCTGGACTACCACTTCATCCAGCCGGCGTCCTTCACCAAGGCGGCTCCGGTGGTCGTCGCGGTCGACTGCACGAACGCCACTCGGCGCTGCTCTCCGTCGGTCTACTTCGCCGGCCAGAAGGCGAGCACCGCCAAGAGCAAGGCGCGCAAGCAGGGATGAGCCGATGGCGACTCATCCCAGTGTCTGCGTCGAGCCTGCCTTGGTGATGGTGATGGCACCCCCCAAAGCACACGTGGTGGTGCAGGTCTGGTTGACGACGGGGTTCCCGGCAACCAGCACGAGCGGCACTCCTGGGGTCCACGGGACCGGTTGCGGCGTACACGGCTGCGGGGTGAGCACTCCCGACGCTGCCGAGGTGGCACTGGCGACGGCCGGGTTCGACAAGGACGAGCACATGCCGAACAACGGGATGTTCACCGTGGCGGCGCTGTCCTGGATCGTCGCGACCGGGTTGCCCTCGACAAGCACCTGGGCGTCGGGCAGGACCGTGAGCGTGGCTGCACCGGCTCCGAAGCTGCAGGTCATCAGGGCCGAAGACGTGGTGAGCGGTGCCGGCATGGACACGACGTTAGGTCGCCGGCCGCCTCGAAGCAGGGCCCGTCCGGCCCGACTTGCCGCGGCCTGCAGTGCCCGATCGGGCGCCCGCGCATGACCGGCTCGCAGCGGCGCCCCTGCCGCCGTGCGGCGATCCTCGCGGGGCTGCTGCTGGCGCCGCTGGTGATCTCTCCCGCCGCTCCCTCCGTCGGCGCCACCGGCTCCGGGCAGACACAGCTGGTCTCCGGAGCCGAACCTCCCAACGTCCTAGACCCCGCCGCGTCGAGTCCCGCGCTCTCAGCGAGTGGCGCCCTGGCCACCTACGTGATCGACGCCCCGGAGACTGAGACCCGCCGAGTCCTCGTGCGCGCCCTCACCGGCGGGGACGAGGTCGCGGTCAGTCCCGCGGCGCTGGACGCCACCGCTCCGAGCATCGACGCCGCTGGCGACCGTGTTGCGTACGTAGCTGCGCGGGAGCGCCGACAGAGCCACGGGAACGTCTCGAACGCCGCGGTCTTCGTCAGCTCGGTCCAGGACGGTCAGCGGGTCACGCGACGCGTGTCGGGGAGTGGCGACCCGTGGGACGCGCAGGTGCCCGACTGCAGCCCGGCGCTCGAGATCGAGGACCCGGTGGAGGCGGGGCGATGCGGACCGGTGCTCTCCGGTGACGGACGCACCATCGTGTACCCGGTCGAGCTGCCAGCTGCCGAGTCGTCTCGGCTCCTTCGCGGCCTCCGGGTGCCAGGGGCCAGGGTCGTGCTGAACGCGGCGGACGAGATCCTCGGCACATTCTCGTTCGGCGCGGCGGCCGAGGTCCGCACCAGCACTGTGGGTTCCGTCATCGACACGGTGCTGGTCCTGCGCCGGGACGCGAACGGTGACGGGGACTTCATCGGTGAGCAGGACCCCCCGGCGCGCATCGTCTCGCTCGATGCCGACGGCGAGGTGATCGACGGCGCGGAGCCCTCGCTGTCGCACAACGGCAGGTACGTCGCTTTCGCGTCCACGCGCAACCGGCTCCTGGGGGTCTCCAGGGTCCTGGTGCATGACACCGGCCCCCCGGGTGGCTCGAACGGCGGCACGCGCGAGGTCCCGGTGTCGACGCTGCTGCCTGTCCTGGGCGTCCTGGACTGGGCGGCGCAGCCCTCGCTCTCCGCCGATGGCAGGCGGGTGGCCTTCACCAGGGCCCAGCTCCTCGAGGTCTCGGCGGAAGTCGCCCTCCAGCTCCCTGCATCGCGGCTGCGACCCCCGGTCGAGGGAAGGGTCGAGGTGTTGCTGTTCAGCACCCAGGTCGAGGTCTACGACCTCGACCTGCGTCGGGTCGTCGTCGCCTCCTCCACCCCCGACGGTTCGCTCGGTTGGGGATGGAGCCACTCGCCGGCGCTCGCGCGCGACGGCAGCACGGTTGCATTCGCGTCGGACGCGCCCAACCTGTTGCCGCAGGGGGCAGACGGTGCCGGGCCGGCGGTGTATGCGCGCGACCTGGCTCCCGACCTCGGGGGCGGGGGGACGCCCGGACCCGAGGTCGTCTCGCTTCCGGCAGACGGCTCGCTGGGTATCGCCGTGGCAGGGATGCCGGCGCTGGACGCGGACGCCGGCGTCGTCGCATTCGTCGCAGCGGCCCGCCTCACCTCCGACGCCCGGGCGACCACCCACCAGGTGTACGCACGGCACCGCTTCCCCTCGCCGCGCCTGCATCCGGTTCAGCTCGACTTCGAGAAGCAGCAGGTCGGAGTGCCTGGGCTGTCCCGTCCGGTGACGGTCACCAACGATGGTCCCGGGCCGACCCGGGTCAGCACTCGCGTCGAAGGACCCTTCGTCACCGGCACCGGCTGCGCCGCCGTGACGCTCCACCGCGGCGAGTCGTGCACCATCGACGTGAGCTTCGCCCCGACAACGCTGGGGCCGCACACGGGCGTGCTGCGGGCCGCCCTGGCCGCGGACGGCTTGCCCGTGCGCGAGCTCACGGTCGCCTTACGCGGCAACGCCGTTCCGACGGTTTTCCGGCTCCGACCGCTGGGTCTGACGTTCCCGCGCACGGGCATCGGCAGGCGGACGTCGTTGGAGGTCCGGGTCCGCAACGTCACCACGAGGCCGCTGACCGTCGTGCCGACGATCCTGCCGGCTCAGGCCGACTACTCGCCACGCGCCGCGGCGTCCTGCCGTTCGCTGGCACCAGGGGCCACGTGCACAGTGACGGTGCGTTTCTCCCCTCGGCGGCTGGGCAAGCAGGCGGGGACGCTGCGGGTCATCGCCTCGACGGCGGGCACGACGGTGGCGCTCCAGGACCTGGCCCTGTCCGGCGCGACCCTCACTCCCTCGGTCTCCTACTCGCCGACCGTCGCCTACCTGGGCCGCGTGACCTTCGTGCGTGGGACAGGGTTCTATCCGCGGCAGATCGTCGTGCTGCAGTGGGGTGGCGGCATCGTCACGAGCCCCCTGGCCCTGACAGACCGCGACGGAACCTTCACCGTGCCAGTGATCTTCGACTCCGGGTCCGGGGCGGGGCTGCGCGCGCTCACCCTGAGCCAGCCGCCGCGGACCTTGGCGGAGCAGGTCATCAACGTGACCGCTCCACCGCTCCCGGTCGTGGTCGGATCGGCCCAGCCCCCCAACTTCGTCAACCGGGACTGACCCGACCTACTTCCTGGCCTTGAACTCGATGTCGCTCACCGCCACCCCGGTCAGGCCCTTCTTGGGATAGACGCTTCTCACGATGACCGTGATGCTCCCGACGAGCTGTGCCTTGTCCAGGTCGAACGTCTGCGGGTCACCACTGAACTTGAGCTCCACGTCCTCGTGCAGGCCGTTGGGATACCGCAGCCGCAGCACCTTGGGCTGGAGGTACTTGCTCGCGTCCTCGCCTGAGGCCCCCGCATGCACCACGATCGCGTTGATCGTCTCCGGATCGGCGAACGCGACCCTGAGGAAGGGCCGGCGACCACCCTGCCACGGGACGGCCCAGAACGAGACCGTGTTGCCGTCGACACCGTCACCGCCCTCTGTCCCCGCAAGCGTGGCCGTCGTCTTGGTCTCGACCACGGACACGTCGCTGTAGGGGCTGGTGAAGGAACGCCATCGCTCCATCACCTTTGACTTCACACCGGCGACAGGATGTGCCACGTGCTGGTTGATGACGTTGCGAAGCGGTGGGACGAAGAGGTAGGTCATCGCCACGACCACCATGCACGCTGCGAGCACACGGCGCACCTTGCGGTAGCCGCTCATGACGCGCTTCTTCACCGGCAGCCGCTCAGCTCCCCCCTGGCCTGGCCGGCTGCCCGCCTCCATCGTCCGCGGACCCCGGCGCAGCGGCGCCAGCAGACGTCGGTACCACGGCCGTCGTACGACGGTCGCGGCTGACAGCGCCTCGCCGCATCGGCTGCAGAAGTTCCGGGTGGGGGGGTTTCCCTCGCCGCACTTGCCGCAGATCAGGTCGCCGGGCTGCAGCCGTCGCGTCGGCTTGGTCTTGACCACCGGAGCGGTCCGCGGCCGAAGTCGCTGGGGCGTGACCTCGGTGGGCAGGACCTGGCTAGGAACCGAGGCAGCGCCGTTGGCGCCGGGACCCTGTTCGGTCGCCCGAGCCTTGGCTGTTCCCTCGACCATCACGACAAGTCCGCCGGCCCCTGCCGGAGCCAGTTCGCGGCCCTCGTCGCCTGGGACGCCCGGCGGTCCTCCTGCCGGTGGCGGCGCAGAAGGCGGCGCAGGGGGGACCCCCGTGGCGTGTCGCGGCGGGGCCCCCGGCGGAGGGCCGCCCGGCGCAGCAACCGGCGGTGGCGTCGAGCCAGGGGGCCCAGCCTTCGGAGGTCCACCCGGAGGTGGCCCACCCGGAGGCCCACCCGGAGGCCCGCCCGGAGGCCCGCCCGGAGGTCCGCCGGGTGGTGCACCCGGTGGTCCCGGCTTCGGCGGCCCGCCCGGCGGTGTTCCCGGTGGCCCGCCCGGTGGTCGGCCGGGGGGTGAGCCCGGAGGTCCACCCGGAGGCCCACCCGGAGGCCCACCCGGAGGTCCGCCGGGAGGCCCACCCGGAGGCCCACCTGGAGGCGAGCCGGGTGGTGCGCCTGGGGGCCCCGCCTTCGGTGGCCCGCCGGGTGGAGCGCCCGGTGGGCTGCCGGCGGGGCCGCCCGGCTTGGCCGCGCCATCGGCGGGCTCCTTGCCGAAGCCCGTCCAGACCTCTGTCGTGTCCTCACGTCGCTGCTCGGGAGAGAACGCGGAGTCGAGTGCGCGTTGCATGCGCTCGATGAGACCGCGCTTGCGCTCCGGCTCGGGCTCGGCCTCGACGGGGGCTTCCGCCTCGGCCTCGACGACGACCTTCTCCCCGGTCCACTCCAGGAACGCCCCGCAGGAGCCGCAGAAGGCGTCGGAGTCCGCGTTGTTGGCACGGCACTTGCGGCAGACGATCATCGCGTCTCCACCTCGATCCGATGCGGGAGGTGGGCCGGCTTCGCCTGCTCCACCAGTTCGTCGACAGCCGACAACCTCACGTCCTGGCCCGGGGCCACACGGATCCGCACCGTGAGCCCCGGGGGTTCAGCTGCGTCGACGTTGCTGGGCGAAGTCGACGTGACCACCTCGTCGTGACCTTCGAGTACGACGTCCGCGCCGGTCGCGACGCGGACCAGTTCGACCAACCCCGAAGAGGTCCCCCGACGTCGGTGCAGCGCGACCCCCGCTGCCACGGCCTGACGTCGTTGCTCGTCGGTCCAGTGGTCGTCGAGCACAGCACCGACCCACTCCGCGACCCATTCGAGGAAGTCCGGCGGCGCCAGCAGCGGGTCGACGTACGCGTCGAGGCAGTCCAGGACCGAGAAGACCGGAGCCAGGACCTGGTCCAGCCCGGCAGTGAAGCGGGTCAGGAACGTGTCCTCCTGCAAGTACGACGGCAGCAGCTGCACCAGAGGGTGCGGACTCGCCAGTCCTTCGATGTCGGATCGCATCACTGCTCCTCCACGCGGACCTGGTGCTCGAACGAGAACACCAGGCTGTGCTTGTCGAGATCGAGCCGCTGCGTCTCAGGACCCCGACGGCCGGTCACCGGGTCGGCTCCGAAAAGGCGCAGGTCCTCGACGAGCTCGACGCCCCTCACGTCGCGGAGTGCGGCGAACAGCTCGCCGTGCTGGACCGGCCGCCCGAACGGCCATCCGGAGCCATCGATGCCCCCGCCCGGGAGTGGGTTCACCAGTCGATACAGCGCACGAAGCGCGTCGTCGCGCACCTGGTCGGCGTGGACCCTGGGCCGCGCCACCAGCCGCGCCACCACCGTGACGCCGAGGTAGCGCGGAGGCTCGAGCAGCACCCGGACACCGGCGACCTTCGTCTCCTCGAGCCGCAGACGGATCCTGTCGAGGGTCGACGGGGCCGGGATCAGGTCCTCCAGCGCGACCCGGCTGTCCTGCGATGCGGCAGCAGGTACGACGAGGAGCTTGACCGACCCGGCCGGAACCTGGTCGCCGTCCGCCGACACGCAACGCACCCGGGCGACCTCCGGCGCGGCCTGCCGGGCGATCGTCTCGTAGTCCTCGGCCGTGACCGCCCGGTCGCGGCTGCGGAGGGTGAGAGGTCCGCGGGCCATCGCCTGCTCCAGGCTCTCCCCGGCGGTCCCTCCCGTCGCGGGCGCGCGGTTCTCCACGCTGGTGACGAACGGAATGGACGACCGAAGATTCACGACCGTGCCGGTGCCGACGTTGCCCCGAGGGCCACCGCCCACCGCGTAGTCCCGGACCCGGATGACAGCACCGTGCGGAGGTACGCCGCCGTACTGACGCGTGCCTCCGTCCGGCAGACGGAGCAGCGGCCCCAGAACGAGCTCGCCGGAGAACGCGTCCAGCACGTAGTCGTGGTCAGCGGGTCCGCTCGCGGCGAAGTGCTCGACCCGGGTCCAGGCCTGCCAGCCGGTCTCGGAGCTGACCTCCACAACGGGGTCACCCAGGCCGGCGAGGACCGGGCCGTCGGCCAGGAGGAACCGCTGCCCCGGGACGCCCTCGGAGCTTCCGACGGTCTCGGTGGCGATCACGCGCGCGTTCACAGCAGGCGTGGTCCCTCCGACTGTGCATGCGTTCATGCCGCGGATCACCGGGCTCTCGGCGTACGACGGCTGGCCGGACTCCGGCTCGACGACGCGCGCGCGGAGCCACCCGTAGACCTGCCCGGCCTCGAGACTCATGACATGCCCCTCCGGGACGTGGACCACGAGACTGCCGGAGCGGTTGAGACCACCCGTTCCGTCGTCGCTGACGTCGCAGGTCAGCCAGCTCTCTCCGCAGAACGCCTCCCAGACCAGCGGCGGGCGTTTGGGGTTGACGCCGACGCCGTCGGCCATCGCCACGACGTCGAGCCGCACCGCGCAGCCGGGCGCCGCCTGCGCGAGCCCGACGTACAGCTGGTCACCGAGGGCGGGCGGGCTGGAGAAGACGTTGACCGAGGTGCCCATCTCGGCCGGGGCACTCTGGTCGACGAGGTCCTCGCCGGCAACCTTTGTCGCCATGCCGCCGAGCTCGGTCTTCACCACCACCAGGTCAGTGCTCGTGGTGAAGACGACCGGGTCGCTCCCCGGCGATCCCGCGGTGGCCACCTCGGTGCCACGGGGAATGACGAAGTCCGCCTCGGGGGGGCTGGCCAGCCAGAAGGTGACCGGCAAGGTGGCCGCGGTTGCGGGCAGGACCTGGAGGCCGATCAGGTCGAGGAACTTGAGGTAGAGCCGGTCAGGAACCCGGTTGAGGCGGTAGAGCAGCACGTCGGTCATGAAGGCGAACGACTCGATGAGCGTGACGCCAGGGTCGGACACGTTGTGGTCGGTCCACTCGGGACACAGCTGAGTGACTCGTCGCTTGGCTTCGTCAACGAGGTCCTGGAACCTGCGGTCGTCGAGGGCGGGTGCCGGCAGCATCAGGACTCCTCGCCAGGAATCGCGTAGAAGGGGACCACCAGGTTGTGCTGGTCGGTGGACCCGAGCAACGAGTAGGTGATGTCAATGTCGAACCGTGGGCCACCGTCATCAGCGGCTTGTACGTCGACGTGCTCGATCGCGACTCGGGGCTCGCAGCTGTCGAGCGCGCGGCGTACCTCGAAGCCGATAGCGGCAGCACCCTCGGGGCTGACCGGCTCGAACATGAACTGGTGCAGACGCGAGCCGAAGGCCGGGCGCATGGGGCGCTCCCCGAGCCGGGTCATGAGCACGATGCGCATCGCCTTCTCGACGTTGGTCAGCCCGCCGACCGTCGCGATCGCACCGTCGGACCCGGTCGTGACCGGGAACGACCATCCCTTTCCGATGAAGTCGGTGGTCATCGCACTCCTCCTGTTGCGTCAGTTCAGCTGGATCGGCTTGCCCTTGACGGCCACCGGGCCGGTGCCCTCGATCTGAACGGTCTTGCCCTTGAGCGTGAGCTGCTGCCCGCCGTCGACCGTGAGCGTCCCGGACGGACCGGCCTTGATCTCGACGTTGCCGTCGCACTCGATCACCAATTTGCCGGGCGGGCTGCCCGGCTTGCAGACGAGAGAGAGGGTGCCGGCCACCTGGTCCAGGAGCAGGCCGACCTTGTCCTTCTCGGTAGCCAGCACCACCTGGGACGCCGTAGGCCTGCCACCCCCCGGCGGTCCGTCGTCGTAGAACACCAGACGGCTCCCGGTCGGCGAGACGAAGCCTCGCCGGATGACGGTTGCCGGCCGCCCAGCCTTGACCACCGCCTTGCCCGGTTCCGATCCGCCGGGCTCGATCACCCCTCCGGCGCCGGTTCGCTTGTTGACGATCGAGCCGATGACGTAGGGCCGCCGGAGGTCGCCGAACTCGAACGAAACCAGGACCTGGTCGCCTGGCTCCGGCAGGAACATCGCGCCGGTGTTCTTCCCGGCAGTGAGCTGCGTGACCGGCGCCCAGCTGGTCTCGAACTCGGGCGACAGCCAGGGCAGTGCCACCTTCACGCGACCGAGGCCCAGCGGGTCCTCGATGCTCGTCACGACGCCGCCCACCACTCCCGAGACCCGGGTCGGTCCGCGGCTCTTGCCGCCACCGTTCGCGCTGGACAGCGCGTGCAGCGACCGGTCCTGCCGGCCGCTCACCGTGAACTGGGTCCGGTAGCCACCCCCGTCGTTGTGGTCGAAGACATGACGGGCACGGCTGATCGTCCACGTCCCCGCAAACTGCTCGGGCACGCCGTCGATGTCGAGCACGGTCCCGGCCATGACCTTCGCCTCGCCCAGCAGCTCGCCCTCCGCCTCGGCATAGCCACTGGCCGCCTTCTGCGCCAAGGCCGCGGCAGCATCCTCCAGCGCTCGCACGCTGTCGTTGTCCACGGTGACGGCCTGGTCGTAGACCAGGCGTGCCTGCTGGCTCGGCGGGGGTCCGAGCTCACCGCTACCCGCGGCTGCCGGAGCCACCGTGCCTGCGAAGGTCCTGGCTGCCGACGCGGCATCGCCGGCCCCGATGGACACCGTGGACGCGCTGATCGGAGCCGACGTGGCCTTCGCCTTCGCGTTGACGGGGTCCCAAGCACGCACCTCCACCTCGGGCACGAGTCCGGCCGAGGTGATCCGTGGGTTGAACTGGAGCAGGTCCAGGCCCAGGGTTGCCTTGACGGCCGCACCGTCCGCTCCGCGTGCCTTGCGGAAGCAGAGCTTGCCCGCCTCCACGCCGATCTCATAGCCGATCTCCTCGGCCCGCTCCCGAAGGAACTCCCAGTCCGTCTGGTTCTCCTGGGCGAGAACGGGGTGCACCTGGGCCGTCGCGTCGACCGTGCCCACCGGCACTCCGGCGTCGCCGGCCAGCTGTCGCGCCACGTCGGAGTCCTTGGCGTTGACGAACGTGCGGATCCGGCGTACCCGCTGCAGCCGGTGGTCGAGCGTGCACCCACGCACTCGGGTGAGCGGGTAGCGCTCGCCGTACGTCCCCTCGAAGGCGATCACCTCCCCCTCCAGCAGCGGGTGACCGGCGGTGTCGGTCCTGCTCCCGGCCAGGATCTGCACCTTGGCCCCCATCTGGAGGCCGGCCTGCTGCAGCACGTCGAAGCCGGAGTCGAGGAAGACCAGCTCGAAGGTGTCAGGGAGTGCGACGTGCTGGTCGACGACCACCCGGAGCAGCTTCTTCGCCACAGCCCGCGCCAGAGGCGTCCGACCCGCCCCTACCCGCACCTCGGGACGCATGACCGTCTGGCCCAGGACGAGCTGGATGTCCACTTCCGGCGTGGTCGTCATCCGGTCACACCTCGCTCGCAGCGGGAAGGAAGAGCGCGTAGCCCGGCGGCAGATCGAGTGGGTCGTCGATCCCGTTGACCTCGGCGATCTCGCGCCACAGCGAAGCATCGGCATAGGTCGTCTGGGCGATGGCCGCGAGCGAGTCTCCCGCCTGGAGCACGCGCGCAGACCTGCCCGGCGTGCCGCCCGACGTCGGGTTCATCGCACCGAGCTTGGCGCCTCCGGTGCTGCCACCTCGATGGGAGCCCATCTGCATCGCGGGCTTCGGGGGTTCGGGCTTGGGCGGAGGCGTCGTCGCAGCGGGGGCTCCTCCGCCGGACGCTGCGGACGGCGCAGGCCTGCTCGCCGGCTTGGCGGCCGGCGTCTTCGTCTGGCTGGGGCTGGCGTCTGCCCATCCGGTGGGTTTCTCCTCGAGGTCGAGCCCCACCACGGCCTTGATCGGGGTGCCGTCCGGAGCGAACCGCGTGATGTTCACATTGAGAGAGGTCAGATACACCGCCTGCGGCTCGAACCCTGGCCCCCAGCTGAGGCAGAGGAGCTTGAGCCGCTCGTTGCCCTTCGCGTCGAGCCGCTTGGTGGCCCATCTCCGAAGCTTCTTGATGTCGGCGGCGACGTTCGTTCCCCTGATCACCAGCTTCTTGAGCCCCCAGGTGGCGACGTTGGGCGAGATGGCGTTGAACGTCATCGAGGCGTCGGCCCCCGTGGCCGTCTCACCCTCGAGGTTCTGAGCCGGCGCTGTCGTGAAGCCCAAGGGCTTCTGGGTCTTGCGAAGCTCGATCTCGACGGGCGGATGCTCGAACGCGAGCGAGGTCGTGGAGTTCTCGCCCTGGGAGGGGTTCTCCCCCTCGGTCAGCACGACCTTGTACTGGGAACCCGTTCCCGCGGGTGCGGAGGGACCGCCGGTCGCCGCGCCGGTTCCGACCGTGAAGCCTTCGTGCACGAGCTCCAGCTGCTCGATGGCGACACGGCTCTGGGTGGCCTCCAGGTCGGGGCCGCTCCACGCGGCGGGTCGTACGCCTCGCAGCTTCCAGTGCATCACCGGGTTCGCCTGCGCGTCGTACAGGGTCACGATCGCGCCGCCGGCCTCGACAGGCTTGCCTTCGACCCAGCCGAACGCCTTCTCCTGCAGCCATTGCTGCACCTTCTGTGAAGCGTCCTTCGACACGGCGCGCTTGAGCGTGATCTTGGTCCAGGCCACCTCTCCCGGCAGCCAGGTCCCGCCGACGTAGGTACCGCCCGACTTCTGCTCGGCGGGCTTGAAGTCGACCTTGAGGCCCGAGCAGCTCTGCCAGGCTCCGAGGCTGAGCCCGTCGACCTCCACGGTGAACCTGAAGGAGAGCCCGTAGCTCGGGCTGAAGTCCCGGGTACCCAGGCCCGAGGACATGGCTGCGTTGACGAACGAACCGACCGCGCTGACCGTCATCACTTCACCGCCGTCGGTCCGCCGAAGCGGATGTCGTCGGGAAGGAAGCCGCTGTGCGCGATCTCCAGGGTCTCGAGCACGACCGTCGCAGCCTTGGTCTCGAAGTCGGCGATCTTCCAGCCGACCGGCACGAAGGAGTCGAGCGTCCACTCGCACAGGGGCACGCCCATCCAGCTCAAGAGCTTGATCGACCCGCTGTAGACCTTCGGCGTCATCGCAGTGTCCCGCAGCCAGTCCTGCACCGCCTGCGAGTCGAAGCAGGTCGCACGGCTCAGGCTGATCGAGGTGTACTTGCGCACGCCGGGGGCGGTCCAGATCTTGGTCATGTCGCCGCACCGGTACTCGATCGGGTCCCACTTGACGCTCAGACCGCTGATCTTCGACCACGATCCGAGGTCGTACTTGCTGTCGTCGACCACGACCAGGAACTTGCTCGAGTCGCCGCGCAGGTTGAACTCGCCCGCGATCAGGCTACTGACGCTGCGTGCCCCTAGGCCCATGGTCGTCTCCTCCGCTCGTGGTTCGTGGTCAGGTCGGCAGGTCAGCCGAACTCGGTGAGCAAGCCGGCTCGTTCACGGTCGTCCAGCAGCTCTGTGCGCAGCCGGTGCCGGATCCGCGGGTAGAGACCTCCGGCGAGGATGTCGAGCAGGTCCGGGTCGCGGAAGTCCAGCGGGGGTGGGAAATGGCGCGTTGTCCGAGGACCGACCCGCGACGCGATCCGCTCGATGTCGTCGTCCGACAGCTCGGCCACCCCCGGTGACGGCTCATCCGCCCGCGAGGGCCTCTCGTCCTCCGTCGGGTAGTTGAGAGTCAGGGAGTCGGAGCCCGGGTCCATCTCCACGTCGCGCGCCGGCGCCAGAGGTGCGGGAAGCACGGTCTCGGTGAGGGGAGCGCGCTGGGCCTCGGCCGGGGCCGGCTGCTGGTCGGACACCGGCTCGCGCCGGTTGAATCCCAGCTGCGGGGTCCATGACAGCGTCGCAGGTGCCGGCGCCAGGTCGGCGGGCCACGCGAGCTCGTCCTCCGAGACGGCCTCGCCGCGGAAAGCCCGCTCGACTGCCTCGGCCTGGCTCTCGAGCTGGCTGCCCCAAGGACCGGTCTCGGTCGCAGCAGGCCCCAGGGCGCGCTGCTGCATCACGTGTGCCAGCTCATGGGCGAGGAGAGCCTGGGTGCTGTGGCCGTCGAGCGGGCCGTGCTCCTCGGGCAGGCTGACCACCCCGGCGGACGTGTAGGCACGCGCGGCTCGACGCGTCGCCTCGCGGGTCACCTCAGGCCCTCGGACGACCTCGACGAATCCGAGGTCCACCCCGGTGAGCCGCTCGAAGCTCGCCACCGTCGGCGCGGGCGCAACGACGCTCGGTGCCCGCGACGGCGCCACCTGCCCGCCTGCCGGCCCGGCCGGCCCGGCCGAGGGCGGGCCTTGCGTTCGAGCTCCCGGCTGGGGATCGTGGTTGCCGCTCCCCCGCGGGCTCTCACGACGAGGCGATGGCCGCGGCGGCGGATCGGCCTCCGCCCCCTGGGAGGCCTCGGACCGCAGCGGAGCCGACGGGAGCACGACACCCGCCGGCTCGGGCACCATGTGCTGGTCGAGGGGCAGGTGCGCGGACGTGGGCTCGTCGGGCGAAGGTCCAGGCGGAGGCGGAGCCTTCGCAGCCGGAGGCGAGACGGCCGGAGACGAGACGGCCCGCGGCGAAACGGCCCGAGGCGAAGCGGCCCGAGGCGAAACGGCCGGCGGTAGCACGGCTGGCCGCGGAACGGGTGGCGTTGAAACGTCGGGCAGGGCTGGGAGCGGCTCAGCTGGGCGAGCCGAGGAAGCACGCGGCTCCTCCGTGCCGGCCGAGCTCGACGTTTGTCGGCGGGGTTGCTCCGGGGTCGCGTTCTCCACCGTCGACGAGCCCTCCTCCGGTGCGCTGACGGGCAGGGCGGGCGACGCCGGAGACCTCGACGGTACGACGGGGGGCTGATCAGTGCCCGCAGGGAGCTGGGGAGGGCCTCCCGCCGCGGCGCGAGGATGCTGGGCAGGTGGCCGTGCCTGCGCGTGGTCGGGCTCGCGGTCCTGGGGATGTGGCGGCGGCTGCTCCGCTCTCGGGTCGGTTGCCCGCTCGGTTCGTTCGCGCTGTGGAGCGTCGTCTCGTGCGACGTCCGTCCGTGCGGCCGCTCGTGGATCCGTCCGAGCATGGGGATCCGCTTGTTCCCCGGCCCCCGCTTCCAGCGGTGGCTTCGGCCTCTGCGGAGCGGCTGGCGCCACGGTCTCCGGGACGAACGGCCCTGACGCCGTCGAATGCCGAGAGGGGGCCGACGGTGGGTGCGCCGCCTCGCCGCGGTCGGCTGCCGGCGCCGTAGCGACGTCGGGCGCCTGCGGCACGCCGGCCACCTCGCTTGTCGGCGGCGTCTCCCGCATGACCGGACGACGCTCGTTGCCCGCTGGGGCGTCGACCACGGGCGAGGCGTCATCCACGGGCGGGGCGGCCGGCTCCACGGACGAGGTTGCGCCGGCCGGCTCGGACGGCGGCGCCACCGGGGTGCCCTTCACGGCGACACCACGACGCCGGCTCTCGGCCAGGTTCGGCCGCAGCAGCGTGGGCACAGCCGGTGCATCGACCGCACCGAGGCTCGGATATTCCGAGCCAGGGGCACGCGTCACGTGGGAGTCCAGCATCGCAATGATGCCGGCGAGGTCCTGTCCCCCACTCGCGGCCTGGGTGTCGTCGAACTCGACCAGCTCAACCGGAGGTGGAACCTCCGCCGCCGGTCCGGAGCCTGCCGGCTCGGCGAGCTCCGCGCTGCTGAAGGCCACCGGCACCAGGGCCGTCGCACCGGCCACGGTCGGTAGGTCGAGGTAGGGCGCCGCCGCAAGGGGATTGTGTGCCGTGGCTGTCGGCAGCGGGGACAAGGACCTCCAGCCATCGGCCCGCCCAGGCCGGACCACTTCACGGTGTCGCGCGAACGGCCACCTCATGCCGGCGCTCCCGCCTCATCCACGCTGCGGAGCCAGGGCTCGCAGCGCCTCGATCTCGAGAAGAACCTGCCGACGCTGCGCGTGCTCGAGGTCGAGCACGCTGTCCAACGACCAGTGCAGGTGATAGGCGATCCGCACCACCTCAGCCCACAAGCGCGAAGAGGGGTGCGTCACGATTCCCCCACCGCCTCACCTGCCAGCTCGACCGCGAAGTCGTGGCCACACTGGGGACAGCGGACATCCGCGGCATCCTCGCCCTTCTGGTTGATCCGCCGGTAGAGGTCCTGGAGGAAGGCGAGGTCACTTGCGAAGAGCTCCTCGACCACGTCCGTGTCGACCTCCTGCAGGTTTCCCAGCGCGGTCACCGTGCGGGTGAGAAGCAGCACCGTGAGGTAGGCGGGGTTGGCACGCACACGGGGGTCGCTCTGAGGTGCGATCTCGTCGCGCGCGGTGGCCAGGCGCATCCGCCCGTCGCGATGGGTCCGGCCGCGTTCGTCGACGTACCCGCGAGGCAGGACGAAGGAGAACTCGGTCCGCAGGGCGGTCCCGTCCCGCTCTCGATGATGGTCCAGGCTGAGACTCACGTTGGTCCTTCCGGCCGAGCGGTCACACCGCGTTGGGGTCGATGAGCTCGTCGCACAGCAGGGTCAGCGTCTGCACGATGACCTCCGTGCCGCCGGCTTTGGCGCCGCTCATCTCGAGCTTGGTGGGCATGGCGTTCATCAGGAGGTACGAGACCCGGCCGGGACCGGTCGGATCGTCCTGCGGCCCGTAGAGCGTCAGCGTGCAGTCGCGATACATCGTCGGCAGGGACTGGCGTGCGGACTGGTGCCAGGTCCAGATCCACAGCTGGCTCGAACCCGTCCGCAGGGCGCGCTTGAGCGTGACGACCGGTGGCTTCGACCGTCCCGGGTGTCGCGAGAAGAGTGCTCCCACCGGACCGGCCTCCATGTACTCGGTCTGCTCCACCTCGCTGGAGATGCCGCCGAGCTCGGAGAAGTCGGCTGTCCCCTCCACCGTCCAGAGCCGGAACACAGCTGAGGTGAGGATGGAGTCACGTGAGTCCGGCGTGGTGGCGAGCTGCCGGCCGGTGGTGAGCTGAGCGGTCATGGCCTCACATCTCGGAGATCTCGTCGCACTGCAGGGTGAGGGTCTGGATGACGACCTCAGTGCCGCCGGCCTTCATTCCTGCCAGCTCCACCTTGGTCGGGATCGCGTTGTGCAGCGTGTAGGTCCGGGTCGAGTCCGGCTTGCCCGCGGGGATGAGCTTGAGGTCGGTGTTGACGTACGCCGTCCCCCCGCCCATGCGCGCCTGGGCGTGCCACAGCCACACCCAGTGGCTGTCGTTGCCCTCCCCCATCGCGCGCTTCAAGGTCACGGTGGGTGGCTTGGCCTTGCCGAGGAAGCGACCGAAGATCGGGTTGCCGGTGGGCCCGACCTCCATGTACTCGGCCTGCTCGAGCTCACTGCTGATGCCTCCGAGCTCGGAGAAGAGCAAGGTCCCGAACTGGTTGACGATCATGAACGTCGCCGAACTGAGCGTCGCTTCCCGGCGTGCCGGGTCTAGTGCAACTTGCCGTCCAGAGGTCAGCTCACCAGCCATGGCGTTCTCCTTCGTGTGTCGATGTGGGGTGTTCGGTCATGGCGGTCACTCCTCGAGTGCGGCACCGTCTGCCAGCTGGGAGAGCCGGAAGACAACGAACTCGGCGGGCTTGACCGGAGCGATCCCGATCTCGACCGTGAGGATCCCGGCGTCCCGGTTCTCGGCTGGGTTGTTCTCCTCGTCGCACTTGACGAAGTAGGCCTCTGCAGGCGTGCGTCCGAACAGTGCTCCGGACTGCCACACGCGACGCAGGAACATCGCGATGGTGCGGCGTACTCGGTCCCACAGCTGCGGGTCGTTCGGCTCGAAGACGACCCAGTTGGTGCCGAGCAGGATCGACTTCTCGACGAAGTTGAAGAGGCGGCGCACGTTCAGGTAGCGCCACTCGGGATCGCTGGACAACGTGCGCGCCCCCCAGATCCGGATGCCCTGCCCAGGGAAGGCCCTGATGCAGTTCACCCCGACCGGGTTCAGCGTGTCGTGCTCGCCCTTGGTGATGTCGAGCTCGAGCGCGATCGCCCCACGGATGATCTCGTTCGCCGGAGCCTTGTGGACCCCACGGGTCTCGTCGCTGCGCGCCCACACGCCGGCAACGGCGCCGGACGGCGGCATCATGGCCGGCTTGCCCGTGGCCGGGTCGAGCATCTTGATCCATGGCCAGTACAGCGTTGCGTACTTGGAGTCGTAGCCGGCGAAGTCCATCCGCCACTCCTTGAGCTTCTGGGCGTTCAGGCCGGGCGGAGCGTCGAGGATCGCAACCCGGTCGCTCATCAGCTCGCAGTGCGCGATCATCGCGAGCTGCACAGCCTTGACCTGCTCGGCGTCGATGGCTCCGCGCTGGTACGCCGACATGAGGTCGGGTACGACGAGCATGGTCACGTCCTCGATGGCCTCGAGGCCGCCGAACCCGGTGCGGTCACTCACGTCGCCGACGTACGAGTCGGGCGAGACGTCCGGCACGTCGAGGGTCGGCTCAGGCACAGCCAGTGCCATGGCACCCTTGGTCGGCACCAGCACCGAGCCGCTCTTGACCTCCTCGATCTGGATCAGCTTCGACTGCTGCTTCACCTGGGTCGCGACGTTGTTCGGGCCGCGCTTCAGCGACACGTTGTCGTAGGTCTCGGCGACCTTGCCGTCCTTGACGACCTGGAGCTTGAACGTGTCCTCACCCGATCCTTCGCCAGGCTCGGTGACCTCGACGGACACCCCCGTCGACTCGTCGGCGGACCCGAGGCTGCGGACCGTGAGGGCGGGCTTGCCGTCCGCACCGATCAGCTCGGCGACCGCACGCGGCGTGAGGTCCTTCGGCACGCCGTTCGAGGAGCCGTCGACCTCGTCCTCGGCGCCGATCCGGACGACGTAGGCGTTGCCGCCGCCGTTCATGAAGTAGCTGAACAGCGACGTCGGCAGGTAGGCGCCCTCCACGAAGCCACCGAACGTGCGGGTGTACTGCGGCCAGCTCGTGATGAGCGTCGGCGCGTTCACCGGGCCCTTCTCGGTGAACCCGACGAAGGCCGCGGTGGCAGTGCCGACCGCCTCGATGGGCTTCGGGCCGGCCGATACCTCTTCCATGTAGATGCCGGGCGACAGGTAAGTCGGCATCGGACCTCCTCAGGATCGATGAGTCGAACGATCAGGTCTCCCAAGGTCACAGGCGACCGACGTCGAACCCATTGACCTCTGTGCCATCAGCCGGGCAGTCCTCGCTGCCCCTCCGGCCCCGACGCGGTCACCGGAATCTGCCCGTTGGGCAGCGGCACGGCGAGGTCCTGGCCGGACACTGGGTGCCGTGATCCGTGAAGTGGACGAGACTCTCGTGGCCTGGCTGGCGTCGTTCGTGCCCCGTGCGCGTGTGTCGTTCGAGCCGCCCGACGTGAGCGCTGCGAACGGCAAGGACGTGGTGCTCCGGTTGTTCCTCGCCGATGTGCGCGAAGAGGACGACTCGACGATCACCGGCTGGACCACCCTCCGCGACGAGGAGGGGGTCGCGGTCGGTCGGCTTCCCGTGACTCGCCGCTACCGGTTCGCCTACCTGGTGACGGCCGAGGGGCCCGACACCATGGCCGCGCACGACGTGCTCGGGCGGGTGCTCGCCGGAACGGCGATGGATGCCGCGATACCTGCTCGGTACCTTTCCGGGGCGCTCGACCAGAGCGAGCAGCCGGTCATCGTCCGCTGCGCGCCCAACCGCCGGTTCGTCGACCCGACGCATCTCTGGCAGGCCTGGGGCATCGCGCCCAGGACGACACTCGAGCTCACCCTGCTCGCGTCACTCCCGTACGTCGCGGCGCACGAGGTGGCGGCACCGCCGTCCCAGATCGAGGTCGGCACCAGCCGGATCGGCCCCAGCGCCGGCGCGGAGGAGCAGACGCCGCGCCGGCGACCGACAGCCCGCATCCACGAGAGCTGACTCAGATCAGGCCCTCGCGGACGGCGTACGCGACGGCCTGTGACCGGTTGCGCAGGTGGAAGCGAGTCGTGACGTCGTGCAGCACGTTCTTGACCGTCCGCTCGGAGTAGTTGAGCTGCCCCGCGATCTCCTTGGTGTCCAGACCCTCGGCGACGAGCCGCAGGATGCGGACCTCACGGTCCGCCATGCCGGACACGCGCAAGCCACGCGGGGCCAGGACGTCACTCTGGATCTTCGCGACGTTGTCGAGGAGCCGACCGAGCATGTCCGCCGGCATGGCCGCCTCGCCGGCGGCAACGCTGAGGACGGCGTGGGCAAGACGGTGCGAGGTCGCCTCGTCGCGCGGAAGGATCGCGCACACACCCAGCTCGATGGCTGAGAAGAGATCGACCTGCTGCGGCTGACCGGAGACCAGCACGATGCGGCGGCACCCGTAGCGCCTGGCCCGGCGGAGCATCATGACGGCTGGCTCGCACAGGCTCTCAGCGGCCGCGACACCGACGGAGTCGGTGTCTGCCGTGGAGCCCACCTCGACCAGCTCGATGCGAGGGTGCCCTTGTAGCTGCGCGGTGAGCCCTGCAGCGGAGATCGGATCCAGAGCATGGACATGGGTACGTCGCCGAGTCGACATCGGGTCCTCCAGGGGAAGTGGGCCGGGAAGATGCACGCTAGGCCTCCCAGGCCGACAAGGCGTCCGTATGGGCACGGCAGTTCGTGCACGATTGGGTCTTTTGGACACCATGAAATGCGCGTGAAACGACCCCTCCGGGCACGGGCGTGTGGGCCATCCTGCGTAGTCGGACCGGACTAGTCCTACGCAGGTCCCTTCCTGGCCGAGCGACGCTTCTCGGCCCCCGGCTCGGGGCTCTCCTCGGTTCCGGAGCCGGGGCGGTGCTGGGCTCCAGCCTGAGGAACGATGCGGGCGCGCTGAGCCGCGGCGAGCACGAGGTCCGCACGCGAGCGGAGATCCAGCTTCGCGAGGATGTGGGAGACATGCGTCTCGACGGTGCGACGAGAGACCACGAGGCGTCGGGCGATCTCGCTGTTGGAGTGCCCCCGCTCGACGTACTCGGCGATCACGCGTTCCGTCCGGGTCAGTGCGTCCCACTCTTTCGGGCGGTTCAGCTCTGGACCTGCGTGTCCTACGTAGTGCTCTTTCGTCCATGCGCGCACGCGCTGCGCGTCCCCCGTGGCACCTGCCCGGGAGTACCGCTGAGCTGCCTCTTCGGCCAGGCTTCGGGCACCCGGAGCACCGAGTGCAGCGAGCCTTCGCGCGATCAGCTCTGCCACCCGGGCTGCCTCGAGCAGTCTGGGGGACGCCACCCACTGCTGCCACGCGTCGCCGAGCGCCAGGCCGTCCGGCTCGACCAGGGCGCGTGCCGTGAGGGCAATGTCCTGGATCCTTGCGGCCACCGGGTTGCGCGCTGCGATGCCCTCGAGGACCTCGGCGACCGACCTCGCGCGGTCGGCGTCCGCGCGCTCCGACGCTGATGCCGCGAGCTCGACGCCCAGAACCGGCAGCTCGGACTGCACCCCGTGGGTCAGGCACAGCTGCCATCCGTCCTCCAGCTCACGGTGCGCGCCCGCAGCGTCCCCCTCGGCGGCCAGCAGCGCAGCACGCGCCCGGATCAGCCACCCGAACCCGCAGAGGAACACGGCCTCCTGCAGGTCGGTCGGCAGCCGGCCCGCCCAGCGTGCGGCACCCTCGGCGCCGTGCACGTGCAGCGCGACGAGCGTCCGACGAGCGACTCCGAGCGGATGCAGGAGCCCCGCGCCCGCCTCGAGCAGCCCAACCCCGGAGTCGATGACGTCTGCCGCGCCGCTCAGGTCGCCGAGGTCCAGCCGCAGGCATCCCGCCGCCAGCAGCGCGGACTGCCTCCCCGCGGTCGCCCCCTCGCGGCGTGTGGCAGCCAGCGCGACCTCCACCAGCGTGGTGGCCTCTTCGAAACGATCGAGGTCGGCGAGCACCAGGGCGTGACGGGCATGCGCCCCAGAGTCGTACCCTGCTCGCGAGTCGAGGCGCTCCGCGAGACGGGACGAGTCGCCGAGCGCCCGTTCTGCAGAAGCCAGGTCGCCGCGGAGGTGGCTCACGTGGCCCCGCAGCATCAGCGTGCGCACGGACGCGAGATCCGCGGCCACGGCGCCGGAAGCCCGCTCGGCACGAGCCAGGTAGGACATCGAGGCATCGAAGTCGCCCTCGAGCATCGCTGCCATGCCAGCCAGCGCCAGCTGGTCGGCTCGCTCCTCGGGAAGGAGCGACGCCGAGGACGCGGCGTCCTCCGCCGCCAGCCGTGCGTCCGCCCAGCGCCGCTGGCGTAGCAGAGCGGTCGACAGCGCCAGGTGCAGGGCGCCGGCACGACGATCGGGGCCGAACCGCAGGAGCGCCGAGCGTGCCGTGAGCTCGGCGCTGCGAAGCCGCCCCGACACCAGCTCGGCCGCCGCCAGGTCGCCGTCGATGTCGCTGCTGCGCGGATCGGACTCGTCCACTACCGACCGCAGATGCTGCCAGAGCTGAACCGCGGTGCGGGCCGACGACGGCACCACCTTGGTTGCGACGCCACCCACCCACTCCAGGTCCTCGGGTACGACGTCCATGGCGAGCATGTGCTGCGCGACCGTCGCGACCGGTGCGCCACCTGCCTCGAGCCTGAGCGCGATGTCACGGTGCAGCTCGCCGCGCACCGCCCGGGGCAGCCGCTGGAGGATCGCATCACGGATGCTGGACCGGGCGAACGCCAGTTCGCGCTCTCCCGCGTCGATGACCAGCCCAGATCGGACCGCCTCCAGCACCCCCGGCAGCAGGTCGGTCATCGGGCGGCCAGTGGCAACGCACAGGCTCCGGATCGAGAAGGTGGCGCCGAGCATCGCCGCGAAGCTCAGCATCTGCCCGGTCTCCTCGCTCAAAGCGTCGAGGCCGGGGGCCGTGGAGATGTGGTCCGTGGTGGGCTCCGCGTCGTCGTACGCCTCGAGCTTGTGTGGTCCGTCCGAGCCGAGGCGTATCTCACGGACGTCGAGTCGCGCGGCCCACGACCACAGGAGGCGCAGCAGGGGCACCGATACCGCGTCGGGATCCAGCGCGACGGCCAGGGCGAGCCGGGCGCTCCCAGGCGCTCGCATCAACGAGCCCAAGGCCCCGACGGTTGCCTCGTGCGCGTGGTGGAGGTCGTCGAGCACGAGGAGCACGGGCTGATCGCTGCCGAGTCGGTGCAGCTGTGCGGCGAGTGCCGGAAGCGAGTCGGCGGTTCCTGGGTCGGGGGGCAGCGCTCTCCGAAGCGCGTCGAGCTCCCCGTCGCCGGGGCGGCACCGACTGATCAGGGCCGTGCCCTCCCAGCTCCGTGCGATGTCTCGCAGGAGCACCGTGCGGCCGGAGCCGGCCCCACCGCGCACGATGAGCAGCGTGTGTCCGTGACGCTCCGGCTCGGCCAGGAAGCCGGTCAGACTGACGGGGTCCTCGTCGGAGGGGACCCAGGGTTGACGAGCGTGCGTCATCGCCGACATCGGCCGACACCCTCCCGGGGAGACTCGCGGCGGGCGGGGCACGGACCGGAGCCGCCGGCCTCGCGAGCGTGTGCCCGAGCCGTCCCCATGTGATGCACCTCCGCACTCGTCGCCGCGCGTCGGGGGCAGGGTCCAAGCCGTCCCGAGACGCAAAAAGGAGGGGTCGCCGCAGATCGTGCGAACCCTCCCCAAGGTGCTAATACTCTCCCTTGCACGGACGGGTCAGGCAATAGTCATCTTAGGTAGCCCCTCTCCTCCGCCGAAGCACGAGCCCGCTCGAACGAGGTGCAGGCCACCCAGACCAGCTCCCCGGCGTACGTCCCGAGCACGCCGTCGCAGGTGTGCTCCGACCCGCGTGCGACAGCCGTTGGATCGACCGGGCAGGTGGCTCGGGTGCCGGTGCACATCCGTAGCGGGTCCGGAACCCCGGCGACTCCCGCCCTGACCAGGGTGTGCTCAGCCACGGGCAACCAGGCACGCAGCTCCTCGTCCCAGAGCTCCTGGGCGCTGTAGAGGGAGAGGTTGTAGGTGACGGCCGAGGCGTCGAGCGCCGGCCAGGGCGGTTCCAGCTGCTCCCACAGCGCAGGGCTCCCGCTCCCGAAGAGCACCCCCTGCCCGGAGTCGGCGAAGAACCGAAGGACCGTGCCGCGTGGGATCGCCACGAACTCCATGTCCCGGGCCGTGACGTTCGGGTCGACGTCGAGACCTCCGTGACCGAGCAGGATGAACCCCATCGCGGACACTCCTCTCCGGGCTTGGGCCCGCAGCCGAACCCTGCCAGAGGAGCAGCCGAGGCGAAGCGTCCGAGCGGGCAGTACGTGGGGCAGTGTCGGGAGTCGGCAGGGCGGCTGCCTGATCAGGCACGGTGCCATGTCTCGAACGGTGCCCCACAGGTGGCAGACCGACACGAGCCGCCGACGCATGATCGAGGCCTCGTCACCGAATCGAGGAGAAGCCATGGATGAGGTTGAGATCGCCATCGTCGCCGTCGCCGACCACGTGCCTTCCGAGCAGGCGGAGGAGTGGTTCGACGTCCTGTGCGGCAGCTACGACGACTTCGGCGAGAACTGGTCGATGCTCAAGGACACGCTCGCAACACGGGCCTACGAGCGCGGATTCGGAACTGAGGTCGTCGAGACCTTCGTCCTGGTCATGGAGAACGACATCTCCGACCAGCTCGGAGTCCTACGCCAGGTCGTCGACCGGCGCGACGAGCTGCCGCGAGCCTACGAGCAGCTCGTCCAAGAGCTGCGGGAGGCGCTTGCTGGGCAGGACCAGGGCGAGGTCACACCGTGGACCAGTGGTGAGACAGCTGGGTGGTACGACTACCTCACGAAGCAGAAGAACTGGTACGGATGGTCCGGACGTGAGGAGGACTGGGACGAGTTCTGCCAGTGGTTCCTGCAGTACGCCGCGGAGCACCAGGCGCATCCGCAGGCCACGCTCTTCCTCAACGAGGTCGCGAACGACTCCCGCGGCAAACTGGCTGCCCTCGCAGACCTCGGCATCGTCATCGGCGGCGAAGAGGCGACCCAGGGGCAGACGTCTGCGTGGGGCGAGCACACGGCTGCCTGGTACGACGCGCTGACGGGGGACATGGGGTGGGCCTGGACCGGTGTCCCGGAGCACTGGCGGGCGTTCAGGGAGCAGTTCCTCCAGGCCGCAGAGGGTCGGCAGGCCGGCGAGTACGCCGAGGCCTTCCTCGCGGAGGTGGAGAGCGCGTCGGACCCCGCAGGCTTGTTCGCGGACTACGGCATCGCGTTCGCGCCCCCGGCGCCTGAAGCGGTCGACGAGACGCCGGCCGAGACCGCGCAGCGGATCGAGACCGAAGTGGCCACGGCCGTGCTGGGCAGTCGCGCGGACCTGGCCGACGAGCTCGGCGGGCCGGAGCAGCTCGAGGCCCTCGTCACCGAGGTGCTCCGCGAACGAGTCGCTGCGGCGGCCTGACGCTGAGCAGGGTTACGGAAGGGGCCTGACATGCTGCAGGAGGACCGGACGCGGACGGTGGCGAGCCTGTTCGCCGCCCTCGCGCCGGTCGACGTCTTCCCCGACGTCGAGCTGGTGACCGAGCACCTCCGGCTCCGGCCGCACACCGCCGACGACGTCGACGACCACCTGGCCGTCTTCGAGCACGACCTGGCCCGGCGCTGGTCCGTCGTACCCCGCCCGTACACGCGCGAGCGGGCCTACGACTGGTGCACCCGACGTGCCGCCCAGGTCCGCACCAGCGGAGACGGCATCTGCTGGGCCGGTGAGGACCGGGAGACCGGGAGGGTCGTCGGGGCCACCGGCGTCCACAGCACCGACTGGCGCAACCGCGTCACCGACGTCTCGGCCGACGCGGCCCGTGAGGTCCTCGGCAAGGGCTACGCGCGAGAGGCGCTGCTCGCGATCAGCCACTGGCTCCTGACCGACCAGCGCTTCGAGCGGGTGCAGATCACTGCCGCGACCGAGAACATCGCCCCGCAACGGGTCGCCGAGGCCTGCGGGTTCGTTCGGGAGGGGGTCATGCGCAACGCGGGCTCCGACCGCTACGGCCGCGTCGACCTCGCGCTCTACGCCCTGACCCCCGAGGAGCTGGCGGACCTGCCACCCCCGACGTACCGCGTCCAACCACACCACGACCATCACCACGACCGAACGGAAGCGACATGACCACATCAGCAGAGCCCACGACGCGAGACAGGGTCCGCGCCGAAGTAGAGCAGCTTGTCGACGAGTACCTGCACGCACATCCCGAGGTCGTCGCGACGTACGCCGCGGCGCTTCCCGAGGCGCCCCCGGCACCCGCGATCCCAGAGCAGGCGGACGCCGCCGCCGAGGTCGCGCAGGACGAGGACGAGATCGACCTGGACATCAGCAGCCTCTTCGAGGAGGACGACGACAAGCTCCTGGAGCAGGTCATCGTCGACGCCCTGGACGAGGTCGACGACGAGGACCTCGGGCTGGCGGCACTCTTCGCTGAAGAGGACGAGGCAGCCGATGACGAAGACGACTCCACGGGGATCGACGCATCGGAGGCAATGGAGATCCTGCTGCGCGGTCCCACCGAGGACGAGGAAGCGATGCTCGCCGAGGCCGGCATCGAATTCGTGGAAGTCGACGACTGAACCAATCACAACGAGAGATCCAGAGGTGAACGATGACCACCGAACCCAACCCCGCAGCGAGCCCCGAAGACCAGGTCGACGAGCTCCTGGCCCAAGCCGAGAGCCTCTTGGAGGAGGACGACGATGACGACGAGCTGTGACCCGCTGACGATCTGCTCGCTCGTTCCAGGAGAGGCGGCGCGCCATGGGTGAGTTCGCAGCGATGGCCCCCGAGGTCGGCATCAAGGCGTACGACGAGGCCAAGGCGGCGGCCCAGGAGATCCGGGACTCGATCGGCAGCAACTGGACGGCCAAGGAGCTCAAGTTCAACTTCCCCAAGGACCCGATCGTCTCCAATTTCAGCGAGTCGGACGCAACCTTCCGCTGGAAGCTGGTAACGACCGTTCGATACACGGCTGCCTACTACTCGCACATCCGGGCCACCACCAAGGGTGAGAAGAGACACGAGCTCAAGGCAGCGAAGAGGGGCCTGGAGACCGGGTTAGATCGCGACGATCGCAAGGAGCTGCGCAAGGACATCGAGAAAGCTGTGAAACAACAGCTAGCAGACAGGTACGCGCAGAAGTACCGGGTCAAGCTCGCCGCGATCAAGAAGACCGGCGACCGTACGCACGAGATCGCGGCGCTTCACGACGGCATCAGGGGCAAGTACCCGACGCTCAAGCTGGGCGGCACGAACATGAGCGACAAGGACTTCGGCAAGGAGATGGCGAAGGTCATCACCAAGGACTTCGAGTCCAAGTACCAGAAGGTGTACGAAGGGGTCTACCAAACCAAGTACAGGGAGCGGATCCAGAAGGCTCATCCTGAGCTTGACCCCCGCAAGGTTGCCGACGCCAAGAAGCTCGACGGAATCATGCAGAAGGCGACTGCTAGGGACGTCATGTCCTCCAAGAAGACCTCGGTGGTGTTCTGCTACGAGGTGGCCTACCAGGTGATGGAGGTCGACATGGACGAGGTCAAGTCACGCTGGCGTCGACTGGAGGACAAGCTGCGCAAGGAGCGCAAGGCGGAGAAAAACGCCGTCGACGCGCAGATCAAGACGGTCATGGAGAACCTCAAGGACTTCCGCGCGCTCGACCCCGAGGACCAGAAGGCCGGGGCCAAGACACTCCTGCAGCTGCGGACCCGCCTCGGGAAGCTCGGAGAGAAGAACGAGTCGATCTCTCTCCGCTACAAGGAGTACAAGAAAGAGATCGTGAAGGAGCAGGAGCGACTCGAGAAGAGCGCGACGGGCAAGAAGAAGATCACCTCCTTCGCGGTCAATCCCGTGGCCGAGTGCGGGCCCTACAAGTCGCTCGTCACCTGGCGAAACACCACGGTCGACATCGGCGCCGGGGCAGCGTTCCAGCCCGACGGCAGCGTGCGGGTGACCTTCACCTGGGCAGAGACCGGTCGGGTCGGCATCCCGTTCCTGGCGCACCTCTTCGACCAGAAGAGCAGCACTTTCGGAAGCGTCGTCTTCCGCGTCGATGGGAGCGCGTCGGGCGACGGGAAGATCGGCGAGCGCTTCGCCAGCACGAAGCTGGGGGGTTGAACCGCATCGACGCAACGGTGCAGCCACACCGCGAGGACGCCGTCGGGGCTCTGGTCAGCCGCTGGCTGAGCCCCGACGGCGTTCGCGACCCGGCGCCGGTGTTCGCCGGCCTCCACACCCAGGGGCCGGTCCTCGAAGTGCCCGGGGGCACGGCGCTCATCGTCGGGTACGCCGAGGCCGAGTCCGCTCTGCGCGACGGCCGGCTGCTCGTGGAGGACGCCTCGCACCTCGACCGCACCGCACCCGGGTGGCGGGCGCATCCCTCCGTGACCCTGCTGAACAGCTCCATGCTCTTCGAGAACGGGCCGGCGCATCTGCGGATGCGCCGGCTCGTCAACCGTGCGTTCACCGCCCAACGGGTCGACGCGATGCGTCCTGCGGTGTGCTCCTGGGTCCGCCTGCTCGCTGACGAGCTGGTGGACCACTCAGGTCCGGTCGACTTCATCAGCGAGTTCGCCTACCGGCTTCCGGTCAACGTCATCTGCGACATCCTCGGAGTCCCCCCGGCCGACCGTGGCGGCTTCCGCGAGCCCGTGGCTCGGCTGGCCCGCGCTCTCGACCCGGGCTGGGTCCACCTCGACCTGCGACACGCCGACGCCGCAGCCGACGAGCTCTCGACGTACTTCCTGGACTTGGTCCGCGAGCGCCGAGCACGCCCTCGGGACGACCTGCTCAGCGACATGGTCCGACTCGCGGATGCCGCCGCCGAGCCGATGAGCGACAACGTTCTCGTCGCCAATGCGGTCCTCATGCTCCTTGCCGGCTTCGAGACGTCTGTCGGGCTCCTCGGCAACGGCGTCGCGACGCTCGCACAGGCTCCCTGCGTGCACGACAGGCTGCGCGCGGGATCGTCCTCGGTGCGGTCCTTCCTGGACGAGACCCTGCGCCACGACACCCCGGTCCAGTTCACGGGCAGGCGAGCGGGCTGCGACGTCGACCTCGCCGGCGTTCACGTGCCGGAAGCAGGGCTCGTGGTGGTTGCACTGGGGGCGGCTCACCACGACCCCCGGCGCTTCGACAGTCCCGGCGACTTCCGGCTCGACCGGACCGGCCCCCCGCCCCTGAGCTTCGGCTCGGGACGGCACTTCTGCGTGGGCGCGCGGCTCGCCCGCCTCGAGGCTGAGGTCGCTTTCACCGAGATCATCTGGCGTTTCGCCAGGATCGAGCCAGCCGGGCCGGCTGAGTACCTGGGCCGGAACAACCTCCGGACACTGGCCTCGCTCCCCGTCGTGCTGTCCCCTGGTTGACCGCCGCTGCGGGGTCGGGGCCACAAGGACGTGCACGTGCCGCGTGAAAATCCGGCATAGCCGGGCACTTCGGGCAGCCCGCGCGCGAATTGCCCGTTGCTCTGGCCCCTTACTCCCAGAAGACCTTGTCCACGACCAGCCGTGCGCGACGCGTGACGCGCAGGTAGTCGTCGAGGAGCTTGTCGGTCTCACCCGGCCGGTAGCCGAGCACGTGTGCCACCGCGGCCCGCTCCCGGGAGTCTCGCGGAAGCGAGTCGCCGGGCTTGCCACGCACCTGGTTGATCGCGTTGCGAAGGTGACTGGCCAGGCGCCACGCCTCCTTGAGCGCTGCAGCCTCGTCCTCGCCGACCAGCTCGGCCTGCACGGCAGCATCGAGGGCGAGCAGCGTGCGCGTCGTGCGCAGCGCGGGCGTCGACCCCGCGTGCCGCATCTGGAGCAGCTGGACCGTCCACTCGATGTCGGCGAGCCCGCCGCGACCGAGCTTCAGGTGCGTCGCCGGGTCGGCTCCTCGCGGGAGGCGTTCGTTGTCGACTCGGCTCTTGATCCGGCGTACCTCGCGGATCGCGTCGTGGTCGAGTCCCTTGGCTG
Source organism: uncultured Actinomycetota bacterium (assembly GCA_963765905.1). Lineage (GTDB taxonomy): Bacteria > Actinomycetota > Actinomycetes > Propionibacteriales > Nocardioidaceae > SSC3. Next base: position 20,910 of record CAVXXY010000004.1, on the reverse strand, counting down.
GGAAGCGCAGCGGGTCGATGAGCTCGGTGAACGCCCGACACACCTCCTCGTCGCCGATCGTCGCCTCCGCGCGCAGCAGAGCCTGGGCCTCCCAGACCGCTGACCACTTCGCGTAGTAGGCGGCATAGGACTCCAGCGAACGCACTAACGGTCCCTGCTTGCCCTCGGGCCGCAGCCCCGCATCGACCTCGACCGCCGGGTCGGTGCCCGGCAGCGCGAGCAGCCTTCGCATCTCGTTGGCCACGTCGTGGGCCGAGCGCGTGGCCTCCTCCTGGACAGCTCCGTCGTGTGGCTGGAAGACGAACATCACATCGGCATCGCTGGCGTAACCGAGCTCATGGCCTCCGAAGCGGCCCATGGCGACGATGGCCATGCTCATCGGAAGCTCGTGACCGCGGTCGGCCGCGACGGCCTCCGTGGCGACGTCGAGTGCCGCCTGCAGGGTCGCGGAGGTGACGTCGGTCAGTGCCTCGGCCACCTGCTCGACGTCGACCAGGCCGAGCAGGTCGGCGGAGGCGATGCGGAACAGCTCTCGCCGGCGGATCGCCCGCACGGCGGTCACGCCGGCGGCGGGGTCGGCCTGCCGGGTGCCTGACGACACCATCTCCGCCTGGCAGGCCTCGCGCGTCAGGGGCACCAGGCCGTCGTCGGCGCCCAGCAGTGCGACCCCTTCCGGCGCCCGCTGCAGCAGGTCGGTCGCGTAGCGGCTCGAGCCGAGCATGGTGGCCATCCGCTGCGCGACCTGGCCCTCGTCGCGCAGCAGGCGGAGGTACCAGTGCGTGCTGCCGAGCGCCTCGGAGATCTGCCGGAAGCCGAACAGGCCCATGTCGGGGTTGGGCGCGGCGGCGAACCACTCCAGCATGGCCGGAAGCAGCGTGCGCTGGATCGCTGCGGTGCGCGAGACACCGCTGGTCAGTGTCTCCAGATGGCGCAGTGCGGCCACCGGGTCGTCGTACCCGAGAGCGCGGAGGCGCTGCTCGGCCGCCTTGGGACTCAGCCTGGCCTCGTCGGTCGGCAGCTTGGCCACGGCCTCCAGCAGGGGGCGGTAGAAGATCTTCTCGTGGAGTCGCCGCACCTCACGGCTGTGCTGCTTCCACCGTCTGTCGAGCTCGGCGACCGGGTCCTTGGTGAGCCCCATCGAGCGGCCCAGCCGTCGCAGCGCCCGCTCGTCCGAGGGCACGACGTGGGTACGACGCAGCTGGTACAGCTGCATGCGGTGCTCCATGGTCCGCAGGAAACGGTAGGCCTCGTCGAGAGCGCGACCGTCGGTGCGGCCTACGTAGCCGCCCTTGGTCAGGTGCGAGAGGGCGCTCAACGTCGCGGGGTCGCGGATGGACTCGTCGGCCCGCCCATGGACCATCTGGAGCAGCTGCACGGCGAACTCGACGTCGCGCAGGCCGCCCGCCCCGAGCTTGAGCTGGCGATCCGCCTGGGCGGCCGGGATGTGGTCGATGACTCGCCTCCTCATCGCCTGCACCTCGGGCACGAAGCCGTCGCGCTCGGCGGCCGACCAGATCTTCGGGGCGAGCTCGGCGCAGTAGCGCCGCCCGAGCTCGATGTCGCCCGCGACCGCCCGGGCCTTCAACAGCGCCTGGAACTCCCAGGTCTTGGCCCAGCGCTCGTAGTAGCCGACGTGGCTGGCCAGCGTGCGCACGAGCGGGCCGGACTTGCCCTCGGGTCGCAGCGCCGCGTCGACCGGCCAGATGGTGCCCTCCGAGGTGTGGTCGGAGCAGATGTTCATCATGTTGGAGGCGAGGAGGGTCCCGCCGCGGATCGCCGCCGGCTCGTCGTAGCCGTCAGCCGCCTCGACCACGAAGATCACGTCGACGTCGCTGACGTAGTTGAGCTCGTGGCCACCGCACTTGCCCATCGCGATGACACCGAGCCGCGCAGCGTCCGCCGGGTCACCCACGCGCGCCCGAGCGATGGCGAGGGCGGCATCGAGGGTGGCGCCCGCGAGGTCGGAGAGCTCGGCCGCCACGTCGTCGACGCGGAGCTCGTGCGCGAGGTCACGGGCGGCGAGGCGCAGCAGGAGGCGGCGGTACTCCACGCGTAGCGCGTTGACCGCCTCCCCGTCGGGTACCGTCGAGCGCGGCGCGGAGGAGGTCGGGTCGGCACCGACGGCACGCATGAGGTCGGCGCGGAGGGCGTAGGCGGCCGGCCGGGTCGAGCCCATCGAGGCGTCGGTCAGCTCCCGCCAGTGCGTCGGGTGACGTACCAGGTGGTCGCCCAGCGCGATGCTGGAGCCGAGCACGGTGAGCAGCCGCATGGCGGTGCCCTCGTCGTCGACGATCTCCGGCAGCACCGCCGGCTCCTTGTCGGCGAGGTCGGCGAGGTAGCGCACGGCCAGGTCCGGGTCACCGACGGAGGCGATCAGGTGCACCAGGGGCTCTGCGTGCTCGCCCAGCCGCTCGACGTGGGTCGAGGACGCGTCGGCGTCCGCGAAGCCGAGGCGGGCGAGCTTGCCCGCCGTCGTCGAGACGCGGGAACCCTTCATGGGCGCACCAGCGTCGCGAACGCCTGCGCGAGGTTGCGCCAGGTGCTCTCCAGCTCGGCGCGCGCCGCGGCTACGTCATCGACGTAGCGTTCGACGTCGTCGCCCCGTGCAGCCACTGCGGCCTTGTCGGCGTCTGCCCAGGGGCGGATGACGTGCTCGTCGACCTCTGGATGCCACTGCACACCCCAGACGTGGTCGTTGAAGCGCACTGCCTGCACCTCACCTGCCGGGGTCTGCGCCAGCAGCGTCGCACCGTCGGGCAGCCGTGATGCCACGTCGTCGTTCCAGTGCACGGCACGGGTCGGCCGCGGCAGGTCGCCGAGGAGTGGGTCCTGCGCGGCGGCATCCGTCCACCCGACAGGCAGCACCCCGATCTGCTGGCCGCGCGGGTTGACCTGCACCGCTCCCCCGAGCGCGACGGTGACGATCTGGTGGCCGAGACAGACGCCCAGCACCGGAGCATCGGCCTCGCGAACCAGGTCCTTCACGGCGCCGAGCCAGGCGAGCTCCGCGTCGTCGTACGCGCTCATGGCGCCACCCAGCACGAGCATCCCGTCGTGCCGGCGAAGATCAGCTGGGAGGTCGTCGCCGGCGTACGGACGACGTACGTCGAGCTCCACTCCGGCCTCGGTCAGCCACTGACCCAGCCACGCGGGTGGGCACTCGGGTTCGTGCTGGACGACGAGGACGCTCACCCCTCCAACCTAGAGCAGCGGCAGCATCCGGTCGCGCTCGAACTGGTGCACGTTCACGCGGTACTCCTCCCACTCCGCCCGCTTGTTGCGCAGGAAGAAGTCGAAGACGTGCTCGCCCAGCGTCTCGGCCAACATCTCGCTCTGCTCGGCGATGCCGATCGCGTCGTAGAGGCTCTTGGGCAGCGGGTCGATGCCGAGCGACTTGCGCTCGCGGTCGTTGAGCGACCAGACGTCGTCCTCGGCCTCCTGCGGCAGCTCGTAGCCCTGGTCGATGCCCTTCATACCGGCCGCCAGGACGACAGCGAAGGCGAGGTAGGGGTTGCACGCCGAGTCGATGGTGCGCAGCTCCATGCGGGTGGAGTTGCCCTTGTTGGGCTTGTACATCGGCACCCGGATCATCGCGGACCGGTTGTTGTGCCCCCAGCAGATGTACGACGGCGCCTCGCCACCGCCGACCAGCCGCTTGTAGGAGTTGACCCACTGGTTGGTGACGACCGCGATCTCGGACGCGTGCCGGAGCACGCCGGCGATGAACTGACGACCGGTCTTGGAGAGGGAGTACTCCGACCCGGCCTCGTAGAAGGCGTTGCGGTCACCCTCGAACAGCGACACGTGCGTGTGCATGCCGGAGCCGGGGTGCTCGGTGAACGGCTTGGGCATGAACGTCGCCCAGACGCCCTGGCTCAGCGCCACCTCACGCACGACCGTGCGGAAGGTCATGATGTTGTCGGCGGTCGAGAGGGCGTCTGCGTAGCGCAGGTCGATCTCCTGCTGGCCAGGGCCGCCCTCGTGGTGGCTGAACTCCACCGAGATGCCCATCTGCTCCAGGATCGTGATCGCCTCGCGGCGGAAGTCGGAGCCGGCACTCTGCGCGGTGTGGTCGAAGTAGCCGCTGCGGTCCACCGGCCGCGGCTCCGCACCTGGCTCCGGGGTGTCCTTGAACAGGTAGAACTCGATCTCCGGGTGCGTGTAGAACGTGAAGCCCTTCTCCGCAGCCTTGGAGAGCGTGCGCTTGAGGACGTAGCGCGGGTCGGCGTACGACGGGGAGCCGTCGGGCATCACGATGTCGCAGAACATGCGGGCCGTGGCCGGACCTTCCCCTCGCCACGGCAGGATCTGGAACGTCGACGGGTCGGGCTTGGCGAGCATGTCCGACTCGGTGACGCGTGCGAAGCCCTCGATCGCCGAGCCGTCGAAGCCGATGCCCTCGGTGAACGCACCCTCGAGCTCGGCCGGAGCGATCGCCACTGACTTGAGGTAGCCCAGCACGTCGGTGAACCACAGCCGCACGAAGCGGACGTCACGCTCCTCGAGCGCCCGGAGTACGAAGTCTTCCTGCTTGCCCATCACATTTCTCCCGCAATGTTGACAGAGGCGGGCGTCCCGTGGCTGGTTTCACAGCCAACCGATCGGTGGGTGCCGATCGCCGGCGCCGCGGTGCGGTGACCATGGGTCACCTCCCCATAGCTCGACGCTCGCTTCGCTCGCATGGATTCACTATCCCGCATCCGGTGTTTCAGGCGTGTGACGGTCCGCCATGGGCCCGCTCGACCACGTCGATGACGGCCACGGCGTCCCGCGGGTCGACCGGAGGTGGCGCTCCTTCGAGCAGGCAGCGCGCCACGCCGTCGTAGAAGGCGGGATAGTCACCACGGACCGGCTCGACCCGCCTGGTGGCTCCGTCGAGGCCGACCAGCGGCCAGGCGTCGGGGCTCAGGACGCCGTAGTCCGGGCTGCCGGGCACGACCCCGGCCGCCAGCTGCGGCTCCTGGACGTCGAGCCCCCCGCTGGTGAACGTCGCCTCCGAGCCGAGCACACGGAAGCGCGGACCGACCTGGCCGACCACCGAGCTGGCGAACAGGTGGGAGCGGACCCCACTGGCGTGCTCGAGCGAGAGGAACCCGTCGTCCGGTGACCCGCCACCGTACGACCTCACCTCCGCGTGGAGGTCCGAGACCGGTCCCAAGAGCTGGATCGCCTGGTCGACAAGGTGGGTGCCGAGGTCGTAGACCACGCCGCCGGCCTCGCCCGGGTCAGCCCGACGCCAGGCTTTGGTCTCCTGGGGCCTCCAGCGTTCGAAGCGCGACTCGAACCGACGTACGTCCCCGAGCTCACCTGCCTCCAGCAGCCGACGCAAGGTGAGGAAGTCGCTGTCCCACCGGCGGTTCTGGAAGACCGTGAGCATCAGCCCGAGACGTTCGGCCTGCTCGCACAGCGCCCGGCCCTCGTCCGCCGTGGGGCACAGCGGCTTGTCGACCACCACGTGCAGCCCGGCGTCGAGCGAGCGCCTGGCGATGTCGACGTGCGTGGCCGGCGGCGACGCCACCACGACCAGGTCGAGCTCGTCGGACCGGTCGAGCAGCACCTCGGTGCTCGCGACGACCTCGGCCCCCGGGTGTAGCTCCAGCGCCGCTGCAGCCCGCTCCTGGTCGCGGGTGACGACCAGCCGGAGAGAGAACCGCGGGTCGGCCGCCAGCAGCGGTCCGTGGAAGACCCTGCCGGCCAGGCCGAAGCCGACCAGGCCGACCCGCAGCACCTACCCTCGCCCGCTCTGGGTGCGTGCCTTGCGAGAGATCGAGTCGATCGCCACGGCCAGGACCAGCACCAGACCGGTCACGATGAACCGGACCGACGACTCGACGCGGATCACGTTGAGCCCGGACTGGATCGACTGCAGCACCAGGATGCCCAGCAGCGCGGCGTACGCCGAGCCACGGCCACCGAAGAGGCTGGTGCCACCGATGACCGCCGCCGCGATCGCCGTGAGGTTGGTGTCCGTGCCGCCGCTGGCCTGGCTCACCGAGGTGAGCTGGCCGGCCGCGAGGATGCCCCCCAGCGCGGCGAAGAACCCGGTCATCGCGAAGACCGACAGGTAGACCCGGGTCACCTTGATGCCGGAGCGACGCGCGGCCTCGACGTTGCCGCCGACCGCGAAGACGTGCCGGCCCCAAGTGGTCTTGCGCAAAACCAGGTCCATCACGATCACGAGCGCGACGAAGGTCAGAGGCAGATAACCGATGCCGCGGTCCACGCCGAGGTAGTACGCGGTGAAGACTAGAGCGAGGAGGAGCGCACCCGCCTTCACCGCAAGCACGGAGTAGGCCTGACGGGACAGTCCCGCGGCCTCCCGGCGACGCATCGAGAGGAAGGCTGCCAGCACGTACGCCGCGACCACGAGGACCACCAGGACGTACGCCGCGGCACCGGTGACGAACTTCTGGCGCGTGAACTCGACCAGGCCCGACTCGCGGGGAAGGTTGAGAGTGCCCTGGTCACCGAGCACGACGAGCTGCAGGCCGAGGAAGCCGAGGAGTCCTGCCAGGGTGATGACGAAGCTGGGCACTCCCACCTTCGTGTAGATCAAGCCGTAGCCGAGGCCGATACCGAGCCCCACCGCACAGCCGGCCACGAGACCGAGCCACAGCGGCACGTCTTTGTTGACGACCAGGACGGCCACCACCGCGGCGGCGAGGCCGCTGACCGACCCGACCGACAGGTCGATCTCGCCGAGCAGCAGCACCAGCACCACACCGATGGCGATGATGCCCACGGGTGCTGCGAACAGCGTGATGTTGACCAAGGTGCGCGAGGACAGGAACGTGACGTCCTGGGCGTAGAAGACGATGGCGATGACTGCCAGCCCCAGTACGACGGGCAGGCTGCCGAGGTCGCCGCCGCGCACTCGCTGCACGAAGTCCGCGAAGGCGCCGGCGAGCCCGGTGTTGGCGATGAGCCGCTCGTCGTCGCGGTCGAGGGCGACCCCGGGGGCGGCCGTGGGGTCCTGGCTGATGCGGCTCACGGCTGCTCCTCCTCCACGTCGACCTCTGCATCGTCGGAGCCGACGGCACCGCGTCCGGCTCGTCGCGCGACGACGTTGTCGGATGCTCCGGTGATCGCGGCGACGAGCTGCTCGGTGGTGACGTCGCCGATGGCGAACTCGGCGGCGTTGCGCCCGAGCCGGAGCACGACGATCTTGTCGGCGACCGCCTGGACATCGGCCATGTTGTGGCTGATCAGGATGACCCCGTGCCCGTTCTCCCGGAGGCGCTCCACCATGTTGAGGACCTCAGCGGTCTGCGCGACCCCGAGCGCTGCCGTGGGCTCGTCGAGCATGACTACCTTGGGATCGCCGACCAGGCTGCGCGCAATGGCCACGGTCTGGCGCTGCCCGCCGGACAGCGCCGCGATCGGCACGCGCACAGAGGGGATCTTGGCGGAGAGCGTGCGCAGCAGCCGCCAGGCCTCCTGCTCCATGTACACCTCGTCGATGCGTCCGCGCGAGGTGCGCTCCCGGCCGAGGAAGAGGTTGGCCACCACGTCGAGGTTGTCGCAGAGGGCGAGGTCCTGGAACACCGTCGCGATGCCCAGGTGCTGCGACTGACTGGGGCTGGCGATGCTGACGCCGCGACCGTCGACCTCGATGGTCCCTTCGTCGGGCTGGTAGACCCCGGCGATGATCTTGACCAACGTCGACTTGCCCGCGCCGTTGTCCCCGACCAGGGCCACGACCTCACCGGGCGCCACGTCGATGTGCACGTCGGTCAGCGCCTGGACGGCACCGAAGCGCTTGCTGATCCCCCGCAGCGACAGCACGCTGTCGGCTCCAGTTGGTGCCGGTGCTTGCTCCGGCGCGATGGCAGTCATCAGTTGTCTCCTCGAGGTCGTCGCCCGGCATTGAGCAGGACTGAGGGTGGCCCTGTGGCCAGGGCCACCCTCACTGTCTCAGGACAGACCGGCCTTGGTGCAGTCGTCGGCGTACTCGGGGGTGCAGATGTCCTCCACCTTGTAGAAGCCGTCGGCAACGACACTGTCGGCAACCTTGTCGGCGGTCACGACGATCGGGTCGAAGATGAACGACGCGACGCCTTCGAAGTCCTCGGTGCCGGTGACGTCGTCACCGTTGGCGATCTGCACGGCGACCTCGGCAGCCTTCTCGGCCTGGATCGGGATCGGCTTGTAGATCGTCATGTACTGCAGCCCGGCAACGATGCGCTGGATCGCGGCGAGCTCTGCGTCCTGGCCCACCACCGGCGGAAGGTCGGCTTCCTTGACGCCTGAACCGGTCAGCGCCGCGATGACGCCGCCCGCCTGGCCGTCGTTGGCGGCGTACACGCCGGCGATGTCGGCGGGGTCGTACTTGCCGAGCTGGTCGGTGGTCCACTTCTGCGCCTTGTCCGGGCTCCAGTCCGGGTTGTCGTACTCCGCGAGTACCTTCAGGCCACTCTCGTCGAAGACGCTGTGCGCACCCGCCTTGAACTGGCCGGCGTTCGGGTCTGTCGGTGCACCGTTGAGCATCAGGATGCCGCCCTTGTCCCCTGTCGCCTCCACGATCGCCTGAGCCTGGAGCTGGCCGACCGTGTTGTTGTCAAAGGACAGGTAGTAGTCCGCACCCTCGATGAAGCGGTCATAGGCGAGGACCGGGATGTCTACGTCCTGCGCATCCACGATCTGCCCGGCGGCGGCCTTGCCGTCGACCGGGTCGAGCACGATCACGTCGACCTCGTCGGTGATCGCGGCCTCGATCTGCTGCTGCTGCTTGGCAGGGTCCTGGTCGGCGTTGTAGTACGACACGTCGCAGTCGTCGCACAGCTCCTTGACCTTGGCCTCGAACAGCGGCCGGTCGAAGGCCTCGTAGCGCGTGGTCTTGGACTCCGGCAGCAGCAGGGCGATCTTCTTGGCGCTGTCGCCGTTGCCGCCGTCACCGGACTCGGCGTCGTTGGAGCCGCAGGCGGCGAGCGCCCCGACGGAGAGAGTCAGGGCCGCGAAGGCCATGGCAGGGCGAGTGAGTCGACGGAACGTGGGCTTCACGGGTTCCTCCTGGTCGGGCGGCGGCCCGGGACGGTTCTGTTGGGTCGAGTGTTGACCGTCACACCGTAATCGTCAAGACCTGAACGTAAAACTGTTAGATCACGATTTCGCTGGAACTTATTGTTCGAGTCTTGACGACAAGGGCACCGACGTGACTACCCTTCGTGCATGCCGACCTCCTCCGCGACGCCTCCGGGCACCTCCTCGCCGGGGTCGACGGCAGCCCTCCGGACCGCCAACCAGCGCCGGATCATCCGAGTCCTGCAGGACCACACGTCGCCAGACGACGGGATCACCCAGGCCGAGATCGCGCGCGCCACCAGCCTCGCCCCCGCCACGGTGTCCACCATCGTCCGTGAGCTTGCCGGTGCCCGCCTCGTCGACACCGTCGCGGGGAGCGGTCGCCGCGGCACCTCCGTGCGCATCTCGCGCAACGCCGGGCTTGTCGCGGGAGTCGAGTTCGGGCGGACCCACCTCGGGGTGGCGGTGGCCGACCTCAACGGCACGGTCCTCACCGAGACGACCCACCCCCTCGCGCCGACGCACTCGTCGGACGAGGGGCTCTCGCTCGCCGAGCAGCTCCTCGACCAGCAGCTGCACGAGGTCGAGGCGGGGCTCGAGGACGTGCTCAGCATCGGGCTCGGCCTTCCCGCTCCCATCGCTCCCGACGGACTGGTCCGGCTCCCCGCGATCCTCCCGGGCTGGGTGGGGGTCCATGCCCAGCGCGTCGCCGAGGACCGGCTCGGCCGTCCGATCCACATCGACAACGACGCCAACCTCGGCGCGCTGGCCGAGTTCCGCCGCGGCGCCTCGCGGGGAAGCCCCTGCTCGGCGTTCGTGAAGATCTCCTCCGGTGTCGGCGCGGGGCTGCTGATCGACGGTCGGCTGTTCCGCGGCGGTGCCGGCACGGCCGGTGAGCTCGGGCACCTGACCGTCGACGAACGCGGTCCCATCTGCCGCTGCGGCAGCCGGGGCTGCCTCGAGGCCTACGTCAGCGCGACCCATGTCCTCGAGCAGCTGGCCGAGCAGCTGCCCGGTGCGACGTTCGCGGAGGTCGTCGATGCGGCTCACGACGGCAACCAGGCCGCGGTCCGCATGTTCGAGGACGTGGGCCACCACCTCGGCTGGGGACTTGCGATCATGGCCAACCTGCTCAACCCCACCACGATCGTCATCGGCGGTGAGATGTCGCGAGCCGGAGACCTGCTCATCGAGCCGGCGGTTGTCGGCATGCGCCGCCACGCACTCGGCACCGTCGCCGCCGAGACCCGGGTCGTGGCCGCGGCCTTGGGCGAGCGCGCGTCGCTGGTGGGTGCCCTGCTGCTTGCACTCGACCGCACCGACATCACCCTGCCCAGCGGCGTCTCATGAGCACCGCTGTCGGCGTCGACATCGGCGGCACCAAGATCGCGATCGCGGTATGCGACGCCGACGGTGCTGTCGTCGAACGCGTCAAGGTCGCCACTCCCGACGACGCGGTCCGGCTCGTCGACGTGGTGGCAGCCGAAATCCACAAGCTGCGCGACTCCCACTCCGTCGACGCGGTCGGCGTCGGAGTCGCGGGCTTCGTCGCCCGGGACCACGCGGTGCTCCTCGCGCCCAACCTGCCCTGGCTCGACCGTGACCTGGGCCGCCACCTGTCCGACCGGCTCGGCCTCGCGGTGGCCGTCGAGAACGACGGCAATGCCGCTGCTTGGGGCGAGTACCGCTTCGGCGCGGGTCGGGGTGTCGACGACCAGCTGCTCATCACCGTCGGCACCGGCATCGGAGGTGGACTGGTCCTGGACGGTCAGCTCTACCGGGGAGCCCACGGCGTCGCCGCGGAGATCGGGCATCTCCAGGTGGTCGAGGGCGGTCGCACGTGTGGGTGCGGCCAGCACGGCTGCTGGGAGACCTACGGGTCCGGCAACGCGTTGACGGCCCTCGTGCGCGAGCGGCTGGCCGAGGCCACCGCGGGACCGCTCGCCGATCTGCTCGGCCCCTCCCCCGACAAGCTCAGCGGGCCGATGGTGACCCAAGCGGCGCGGGACGGCGACCGGGTCGCGCTCGACGCCCTGGCGGAGACCGGTCACTGGCTGGGGATCGGCCTGGCCGGGCTCTGCATCGTGCTCGACCCCGCGCTGGTCCTGGTCGGCGGTGGCGTCTCAGAAGCCGGCGACCTCTTGCTCGATCCGCTGCGCACGACCTTCCACGAACGGCTCAGCGGTGGCGAACGCCGACCGCGCCCGGACGTGCAGCTCGCGGCGCTCGGCAACGACGCCGGCATGATCGGCGCCGCGGACCTCGCGCGGCTGGAGGCTTCCCACGCCTAGTCGGTCGAGCTCACGCCTCGGGCACGCGCTCGAGGTCCTTGAGCCAGACCACGGCATTGGCGTCGGACGGCATCCGCCAGTCACCGCGAGGTGACAGCGAGCCTCCGGCAGCGACCTTGGGACCGTTGGGGATCGCCGACCGCTTGAACTGGCTGAACGCGAAGAAGCGCTTGACGAAGACCTCGAGCCAGTGCCGGATCTCGGCGAGGTCGTAGTCGTTGCGACGTTCCTCGGGGAACCCCGGCGGCCATTCCCCCTGCTTGGCGTCGCGCCAGGCGTGCAGCGCGAGGAACGCGACCTTGCTGGGGAGGTAGCCGCGGCGCAGGAAGTGGTAGAGGTTGAAGTCCTGCAGGGAGTAAGGACCGATGGTGTCCTCGGTGGCCTGCGGCTTCTGGCCATCCTCGGTCGGGATCAGCTCGGGGGTGATCTCCTGGTCGACGATGAGCCGGAGCATCTCGTTGACGTCGTCGTCGAAGAGGCCGTGCGTGATGACCCAGCGGATCAGGTGCTGGATCAGGGTCTTGGGGACGCCCGAGTTGACCGTGTAGTGCGACATGTGGTCGCCCACGCCGTAGGTGCACCAGCCGAGGGCGAGCTCGGAGAGGTCACCCGTGCCGAGCACGATGCCGCCCAGGTGGTTGGCGAACCGGAAGAGGTAGTCGGTGCGGAGCCCGGCCTGGACGTTCTCGAAGGTCACGTCGTAGACCGGCTCGCCGTCGCTGAAAGGGTGGTCGAGGTCCTCGAGCAGCTGCCGGGCGGCCGGCTTGATGTCGACCTCCTGGAACGTGACCCCGAGCGCCTTCGACAGTCTGGTGGCGTTGGTCTTGGTGAAGTCGCCGGTCGCGAAGCCCGGCAGCGTGTAAGCCAGGATGTCGCTGCGCGGCCGACCCAGCCGGTCCATGGCGCGTGCCGCGACGATCAGGGCGTGCGTGGAGTCAAGACCCCCCGAGACTCCGATCACGATCTTGGGCTGCCCGATGGCGCGCAGCCGCTGCTCGAGGCCGGAGACCTGGATGTTGTAGGCCTCGTAGCAGTCGAGCTCGAGCCGCTCGGGGTCGTCGGGCACGAACGGGAAGCGATCCACCTTGCGGCGCAGGCCCAGGTCGCCCGCGGGTGGCTTCAGCTCGAACTCGACGGTGCGGAACGGCTCGACGCCGGCGCCGCGGCGGTTGTCGTCGAAGGTGCCCTGGCGCAGTCGCTCCTGCCGGAGCCGGTCGAGGTCGATGTCGGCGACCGAGCGTCGCGAGCCCTCGGGGAAGCGCTCGGACTCGGCGAGCAGGTCACCGCACTCGTAGATCATCGTCTGCCCGTCCCACGACAGGTCGGTGCTGGACTCGCCCTCGCCCGCGGCGGCGTACAGGTACGCCGCGAGGCAGCGCGCGCTCGCCGACCGCACCAGCAGCCGGCGGTCCTCGGCACGCGCCACTGTGATCGGCGAGCCCGACAGGTTCAGCAGCACGGTCGCTCCCGCGAGGGCGGCCTCGGACGAGGGCGGGATCGGCACCCACATGTCCTCGCAGATCTCCACGTGTACGTCGAGCCCGGGCACGTCGCTCGCACGGAAGATCAGGTCGGGGCCGAACGGGACCTCGACCCCGCCGAGCACGATGTCGCTACCGTGCTGGTCGTCGCCGGGGCCGAACCACCGACGCTCGTAGAACTCGCGGTAGGTCGGGAGGTAGGACTTCGGGGCCACGCCGAGGACCTCGCCGCCCTGGATCACCACCGCACAGTTGTAGACGCGGTTGCCGTGGGCGAGCGGAGCGCCGACGACTAGCATCGGGCGCAGCTGCGCGGACGCCTCGACGAGGGTGTCGATCGCCGCGAGCACCTCGGACAGCACAGCGTCCTGCAGCAGCAGGTCGTCGATGGCATAGCCGGAGAGACCGAGCTCGGGGAAGAGCGCGACCGCCACGCCCTCGTCATGGCAGGCCCGTGCCTCGGCGAGGATGGTCGCGGCGTTCGCAGCCGGGTCGGCGATCGCGACCGGCACCGTGCAGGCGGCGACGCGCGCGAACCCGTGGGCGTAGATCGACGTGAAGTCCACGAGTCGATCCTCCCATGGCGGCTGTGACGCACGAGACAGTTCCCTGCGCGCCGTACCCGGCCTAACGTGGTGACTGGTCCGGGGACCTCATCAGGAGGCCTCGAGAGCAGTCCACGGAGGACACCTGTCATGGCACAGAGCGAGCAGACTGCCCCCTACGGCGGAGTGCCCACGGCACCCGAGTCGTCGCCACGCAAGCGAGTCCGCATCCCGCACCTGCGCGAGCTCAAGGATCGCGGCGAGAAGTGGTCGATGCTGACGGCGTACGACATGTACACCGCGGCCACCTTCGACGAGGCCGGCATCCCCGTGCTGCTGGTCGGTGACTCGGCGTCGAACAACGTCTACGGCAACGAGACCTCGCTGCCCGTGACCGTCGACGAGCTGATCCCGCTGGTTCGTGCGGTGACCCGGTCGGTGAAGCACGCGCTCGTCGTCGCCGACCTCCCCTTCGGCTCCTACCAGGCCTCGCCCGAGCAGGCGTTCCACACGGCGGCCCGCTTCATGAAGGAGGCCAACGCGCACTGCGTGAAGCTCGAGGGCGGCGAGGAGATGGCCGGGCAGGTCGAGCTGCTGACCAAGGGCGGCATCCCCGTCATGGCGCACATCGGCTTCACCCCACAGAGCGAGCACACGCTCGGCGGCTACCGCGTGCAGGGACGTGACGGCACCGGCGACAAGCTGATGGCCGACGCGAAGGCACTCGAGGCCGCAGGAGCGTTCGCGGTCGTGATGGAGATGGTGCCCGGAGACGTTGCCGCCGACATCACCAAGGCACTGGCGATCCCCACGATCGGCATCGGCGCCGGCAGCCAGTGCGACGCGCAGGTGCTCGTGTGGCAGGACATGGCCGGGCTGCGCGTTGGGCGCATGCCCCGCTTCGTCAAGCAGTACGCCGACGTGCACTCCGTGCTTCTCCAGGCAGCTCTGGACTACGACGCCGACGTGAAGGCCGGCACGTTCCCCGGACCAGAGCACACGTTCTAGAGCTTGGGGTCAGCCCGTCCAGCCGAGCAGCTGCTCGCCCAGCGTCAGGCTGCCGAACCAGATGACGGCCAGTGACACCGGGAGGAACAGCACGCGGATCGGGTGCTTCATGAACCACATGCAACCGAGCACGAGATGCCCGAGCCAGATCACGTTGAGCACGATCACTGCCCACAGCGGAGCGAGCAGTCCAGAGGCGAAGTAGAGGAACGCCATCACCACAATGCCCGCGATGCCGATGAAACTTCCCGACTGCCGAAGATTTAGTTTCATGGCGTCGTACCTTCATGTCGTCGGGTTGCGGATCGTCAAACCCCAACAAAACAAGGGGGTTTAGGGCTCTTCAGGTGAGATGCACTATCGCGATGCGCTTCGCCGCGCAATGCGACACGCACTTGCTATTTCCGGATTTCGTTTACCTCACGCCTCGATGTTGCCAAGATCATACGCACGGGCCGCAGTTACCTAGCCCTAGAGAACGAGCACCGACGAGAAGGTCGGCGCCACGACCCAGGAGGCATACGTGCCTGCAGCGAAGAAGGCAGCGCCGGCTAAGAAGGCTGCTGCGAAGAAGGCTCCGGCCAAGAAGGCAGTTCCTGCCAAGAAGGCCGCCGCCAAGAAGACGGTCGCCAAGAGGACCGCCGCGAAGAAGACGGTCGCCAAGAAGGCACCGGCAAAGAAGGCCGCCGCCAAGAAGACCGCCGCGAAGAAGACGGTCGCCAAGAAGACCGCAGCCAAGAAGACGGTCGCCAAGAAGACGGTCGCCAAGAAGACCGCAGCCAAGAAGGCACCGGCAAAGAAGGCCGCCGCGAAGAAGACGGTCGCCAAGAAGACCGCCGCCAAGAAGACGGTCGCCAAGAAGACCGCCGCCAAGAAGGCGCCTGCGAAGAAGGCCGCCGCCAAGAAGGCGCCTGCGAAGAAGGCCGCTGCCAAGAGGGCGCCCGCGAAGAAGACCGCCAAGAAGGCCGCGAAGAAGTAACCGCACGACACTTCCCCGAACATGCGCGAAGCCCCCGCGAGACTCGCGGGGGCTTCGTCGTGGCCGGGTGCGTCAGTCCTCGAGGTCCTGGTCGTTCCAGGCCGGGTCGGTCTCCCACTCCTCGTTGCGCTCCTCGACGCGGTCGAGCGCACGAGCCGCCTCCGCCTCCGTGGCGTAGGGACCGAGACGGTCCTGGTTGCGGCAGCCTTCCTCGCCCTCGACCACGTGGTGGTTGAGGCAGAACCAGTACTTGCCCTCATCGGCCATGGCGGCTCTCCTTGTGCTCGCGTGCGTTCCTGCTGAACGTACCGCGGGACCGCCTCACCTACACTCGGAGCCGTGACTCCGATCGCCCCCGCGACCATCTCTCCGAGGCGCGACGTGCCTGCGCACATCGCCCGTCCGGAGTACGTCGACCGTCCCGCACCCACTCCCTTCGAGGGCAGCGAGGTCAAGGACGGCGACACGATCGAGCGCATGCGCGTGGCCGGCCGGCTGGCCGCCCAGGCCCTGCAGGTCGTGGGCAAGCACGTCGCGCCGGGAGTCACCACCGACGAGCTCGACCGCGTCGGCCACGAGTTCCTCGTCGACAACGGCGCCTACCCCTCGACGCTGGGCTACCGCGGCTTCCCGAAGTCCCTCTGCAGCAGCGTCAACGAGGTCATCTGCCACGGCATCCCCGACAGCCGCGTGATCGAGGACGGCGACATCGTCAACATCGACATCACCGCCTTCATCGGGGGCGTGCACGGCGACACCAACGCCACGTTCCTCGCTGGCAGCGTCGACGAGGAGACCCGGCTGCTCGTCGAGCGCACGGAGGAGGCGCTGCGCCGGGCGATCAACGCGGTCCGGCCGGGGCGCCGCGTCAACGTGCTCGGCAAGGTGATCGAGTCCTACGCCAAGCGCTTCGGCTACGGCGTGGTGCGGGAGTTCACCGGGCACGGCATCGGCACGTCGTTCCACTCGGGACTGATCATCCCCCACTTCGACGACCCCTACTACGACGACGAGATCAAGCCCGGCATGACCTTCACGATCGAGCCGATGCTGTGCCTGGGCACCGCCGAGTGGGACATGTGGGACGACCAGTGGACGGTCACGACCAAGGACAAGCGGGCGAGTGCCCAGTTCGAGCACACGCTGCTGGTCACCGACACCGGTGCGGAGATCATCACACTTCCTTGACGTCGTTGATGTAACTCAGAGTTACTAGTTCCATGATCGACGCACCCCTCGACCTTCCCTGTGGTCTCACCCTGCCCAACCGCTTGGCCAAGGCCGCGCTCTCCGAGCAGCTCGGAGACACCCAGCACGCCCCGAGCGAGCAGCTGATGCGGCTCTACCAACGCTGGAGCCGCAGTGGCGCCGGCCTGCTCATCACCGGCAACGTCATGGTCGACCGCACCGCCATCGGCGAGCCGGCGAACGTTGTCGTCGAAGGAGGCCGCGACCTCGACAAGCTGCGTCGCTGGGCGCGGGCAGCGAAGGCGGAGGGGGCCCTCGCCATCGTGCAGGTCAACCATCCGGGCCGCCAGGTCCCGGTGACTGTGAGCCGGCGTCCGGTCGCACCGTCGGCGGTCCCGCTGAAGGGGATGATGGGCGCGTTTGCGACGCCACGCGCCCTGACCGTCGACGAGATCCACGAGATCCAGGAGCGCTTCGCACGCACCTCTCGAGTGCTCGTGGCGGCAGGCTTCGACGGCGTGCAGCTACATGGCGCGCACGGCTACCTGATCAGCCAGTTCCTCTCACCCCTCGCCAACCAGCGCACCGACGAGTACGGCGGCGACCCCGTGAACCGCCGGCGCTTCCTTCTCGAGCTGGTCGCCAAGACGCGCGAGGCCATCGGCCCGGACAGGATCCTCTCGGTCAAGCTCAACAGTGCCGACTTCCAGCGCGGTGGGTTCTCCGAGGACGAGTCGATCGAGGTGGCCCGCGAGCTGGCCGGCGCCGGCATCGACCTGCTGGAGATCAGCGGCGGCACCTACGAGAAGGCAGCCATGATGGGCGTCGTACGACGCGAGAGCACGCGTCAGCGCGAGGCGTACTTCCTGGACTTCGCGGAGAAGCTGCGCGCACAGGTCGACGTACCGCTCATGGTCACCGGTGGGTTCCGCACCCGCGCCGGCATGGACGACGCCCTCTCCGGTGGCGCGGTCGACGTGGTCGGGCTCGGTCGCCCGCTCGCCGTCGAGCCCGAAGCGCCGGCTCGGCTGCTCTCGGGTGAGCAGGCGGCGATCGCCTCGATCACCGAGAAGCGCGTCGGGGTGCGCAAGCTCGACGGCATGGCGGAGACCGTCTGGTACACCACCCAGATGTGGCGCATGGGCGACGGCAAGGACCCGGTTACGACACGGCCGGCTGTGATCGGCGTCGGCCACTATTTCCTCGGCGGCGTGGCGTACTCGCTGCGCAAGAAGGTCAGCTGAGGCTGTCGCCGCGAGTCTCCCAGAGCTTGCGCTCGCAACGGAGCACCCCGGTCTCGTGCTCGGGGTCGCCGCTCATCACGGCCGCGAGCCGCAGGTGCGGGAGCGCCTCGGCGTAGCGCGACTGGCGTTCGAGCACACGCCCGAGCGCGAAGCGCGCCCAGAGGTCGGTCGGGTTCTCCTCGACCAACGTGGTGAGCTCCGCCTCGGCCTTGCCCAGCTGGGCGGTCTGGAAGTACGCCCACGCACGAAGCGTGCGCAGGCTCGCAGAGGTCGGCTCGGCCTCGATCGCCGAGGCGAGGATCTCGAGCGCCTTCTTCGGGGACGACGCCTCGAGGAGTCTCCACGCCTGCTGGTAGGCGTCGGCCGGGTGCTTCGCCCCCGGCCCGGGCAGCTGGAAGGGTGGCAGCGTCACGCCTCCACAACACCACGTCGGACCGCCTGATTCCCGCACGCCGCGGGAGGACAAACGGTACTTTCAGACCATGGAGTTCACCGTCTTCACGAATGCGGGAGGGTTCCGGGAGTTCCCGGGCGACTCGTCGTACCGCATCGGCGAGGACAACGGCGTGCTGTACGTCGTCGACGGTGCGACCGGGCAGGTGATGGCCTACGGGCCGAACGCGTGGGCCTCGATCCAGGAGTGGCAGCGTGAGGCGGCCGTCGTTCCGCCGGAGGGTGGGCGACATGCGCCCGCTCCCCCACCTCCACCGCTCGAGCGCACCGCTCCGCCCGCAGAGCGCGCGATCGTCACCCAGCCGCCCCAGCCGGCGCCCGCCATGCCGGCGCCCGTCATGCCGGCGCCCCGCCTGTTCGACCCGCTGACCGACCCGCTCGACTCTCTCGGCTAGACGCAGAGGCGCGCCCCCGGTAAGCGGATGAGCTGGCCTGCAGGCCGGGACCTGGCCCCGCGTTAGCGGCTGATGTTGGGAATTGCCGGACACCGCCTCTGGCCTGCGGTTTTGTCCTCGCTCGTGCTTGGACTTTTGATGGCAGTCATCGGAGGTTTTTGGGGACTCTGTGCGGGCGCAGGGAGACCAGTGGTCGGTGAGCACGGAGATCGCCTACGACGTGGTGGGGCGCGTGCCGCCGCCCGGGTCCCTGATCAGAGCCGAAGCGCGGCTGGTGCATCACGACGTCCACGGTGGGCTCGCGCTCGGCCGGCTCGTTGATGGTGAGGGACGCGAGATCGCGCACGGACGCCAGCGCGGGAGGTACGTTTGCCGAAGGCAGGCTGGAGATAGAAGGCATCGCGAGCTTCTCGAACCCGCTCGGAAACGTCCACGGCGGCATCACCCTCTTCCTCTCCGACCTGCTGTCTGACAGGTGCGCGGACGGCACGCCCGGCCTGACCACGGCATCGGTGCACATCACCTACGTGCGACCGATCGTCGGTGACTCCAAGGCACGCTTCATCACGTCCGTCGTGCACAGCGGGCGGACTCTCGGTGTCGCGCACGTGCGCGCCGAGACGTTGGACGGTCGCGCGTGCACGTTTGCCACCGTGACCCGGCACAAAGCCTGAACGTGCGCCCGAAAGGCGGTGCCACCCACCTCCAGCGAGCGATGTGCCGCGGCCCGCTCGGGGCCTAAGTTCACGGTGCACCGATCTCGTCGTACGCAAGGAGAACCCATGGGAACCGCCGCTCGTCAGACGTTCTTCGTCATCATCGGAGTCGTCGCTCTGGTGACGACCTGGCCACACGCGTTCGAGTGGATGGACGCGGGGGGCAACATCCTCAACCCCCTCGACTTCTTCGGTGACGCGATCGACGCCGGCGGCACTGCGGCGTTCCTGAGCATCGACCTGCTGGTGGCCTGGGCAGTGTTCATGGTCTGGGTCGTCCACGACGCCCAGCGCATCGGCATGGGTGCCAAATGGGGCTGGTTCTTCGTGGCGCTGTCCTACATCGGGGTCTCGTTCACGTTTCCGATCTATCTGGTGACCCGAGAGCGGTTCCAAAACGCGCGTGCCGAGGCCGACGGGCACCTAGAGCCTGCATCTAGGTAGTGAGTTACGCATTCCTGCTCAGGCGCAATGAGTTGCGCCAGGCGATTCTGGTAGGACCACATAGCAATCGAGAGGCAAGCCAATGATCGACTGGGACTCGGAAGACTGGGGTGGCCGCGTCACCCTTGCAGCGAACGGCTCATGGGTGCCGGACAAGCACGACGAAGAAGCAGACGAGTGAGCTAGCGATGAGGAACCCCGGCCCCATCCTCGGCGCACCGACTCGCACGGACTCTTCGGGCGTCCGGCGCTCCTACCTGCGGGTGGTCGCTCTAGGTGACTCAGTGAGCCACGGCGTCGGCGACAACGCCCCCACTGGCTCGCGAGGCTGGGCACGGATCCTCACGGACGCGATCGGCCAGAACCACGACGTCTCCTTCTGCAACGTTGCTCGCCCTGGGGCGACCGCGAGGGATGTGCGTTACCAGCAGCTCCGCGAAGCCCTGGAGCATCGTCCCAATGTCGCGTCCCTGATCGTCGGCATCAACGACACCGTGCGCTCGTCGTGGAACGTCGACCACGTGCGGTCAGACATCCTCCAATGCGCGCAGCGGCTCAACGACCAAGGCGCACTCCTGCTCACCGCTCGGTTCCACGACCACAGCCGCGTGTTTCGCCTTCCCGGCCTCTTGGCCCGACCGATGGGACAGCGCATCGCTGCCCTCAACGCGGTCTACGACGAGGTGCGCGAGACGTTCGGCGGACTCCAGGTGGACTTGGCCGCGCACCCAGGCATCTACGACCGCGAGTTCTGGTCGGTCGATCGGCTCCACCCCTCCGAGCTCGGGCACCGGACGCTGGCCCACGAGTTCGCCGCGCTGCTGGACGGACATGGTCTGACCTTCGAGCCCCCTGCCCTAGAGCTGGACGGGGAGGCCGCGTCAACGCTCGCCAACCTGCGGTTCCTCGCGACTGAGGCCACCCCCTGGCTGGTACGCCGAGCTCGGGACCTCGTCCCCGCAGCCGCACGCAACCTCCTGAGGCGTTGACCACGCATTCCGAAGCCGACTGCTAGGAGCCCTCCTGACATGACCACACAACACTCGCGGTCGACAAGCGCGCAACGATCCGCGGAGGAGAACGCCGAACTTGTCAGGGGTGCCTTCAGGGGCTTCGGCGTGCTGGTGATCGGCGGACTGGCCCAA